>FNEU01000014.1 GCA_900100245.1 Lachnospiraceae bacterium G41 | reverse complement strand
ATAGACACGACAAATGGTTACTATGCATATATTCTACAACCATAACCTTAAAAGCACCATCATAAGATGCTCCGCCATTTCTTAGTAGTTCCCAACCATGGTTTTCATATAAATGAAACCAATATCGAACTCGAGACTCATCCACACCCATTATTCGAGCGCTATCACAAATAGACATTCCATCCAAAACACGTTGAACAGCTTCGTATTTTTCCTCAAAACTATATTTAGACATAAAAACACCCCGAATGCTTTGTCTAACATTCGGGGTGCAGTTCATTTCGAGCCGGGATATTTTTTATAATTAAGCTTTGATAATTTTAATCTTTCCGATTAAAGGTGTTTCGAAAGGCTTGCCCATGCATGCATGAATAAATCCGATGATTGTACATACGCCAACGAATAATACCCATAAATCTAAGATCCATCCTAAAATAGGAACCCATCCTAAAATAACGGGAAGGCAGAAAAGCATATTTACAAGAGCATTATTCATATGCTGAGCTGAATACTCATCTTTTGTACCTGCCGCAAGAGCAATAATGAAACCTATTAATGTCAAATAAGTTACAATGCCTGTAGTCTTTGAATCCATAATATAACCTCCTCTTTTTTATTATATACATAATTAGAAGCATTAAACCCAGGGGCTTAATGCTTCTATTATTTTAATAATTATTGATTAACAAAAATTATTTGATAACCTGGATTCCGCCAAATAAAGGAAGGGGTGTCTCGTTATCCTGGATTGCATAGATAAGTCCCCATACGCAGAATACGATACCTACGATGTTAACTACAGGAATGCAAATTAAGATTGAAGGAATAAGACCCTGGTTAAGGAACTGCTTAGCACCTTCCTTATCGCCTGCTAAAAAGCCGATAAGCCAGAAAATAATACCCAAATTAGCGAAAATACTTGTCACCTTCTTGTTCATACTTGTTTTCTCCTTTTAAACTATAAAAATAAAATTTTTACTTGTGGTGTTTAACAACTATAAATACTATACCTTGTATATATTTATAAGTCAATACGTTTATTAAAATAATTAACAAAAAGTTAATATTCTAATTAAAACTTGCCTGCATCAGCAGCTTCCTGTACTGCAACAGCTACTGCAACAGTCATACCAACCATAGGGTTGTTACCTGCACCGATAAGACCCATCATCTCAACGTGAGCGGGAACTGAAGAAGAACCTGCGAACTGAGCGTCTGAATGCATACGTCCCATAGTATCTGTCATACCGTATGAAGCAGGACCTGCAGCCATGTTATCGGGATGAAGTGTACGTCCTGTACCGCCGCCTGATGCAACTGAGAAGTACTTCTTACCCTGCTCGATACATTCTTTCTTGTATGTACCTGCAACAGGATGCTGGAATCTTGTAGGGTTGGTTGAGTTACCTGTGATGGAAACATCAACGCCTTCCTTGTGCATGATTGCAACGCCTTCGCAAACATCGTTTGCACCATAGCAGTTAACCTTAGCACGAAGACCTTCTGAGTAAGCGATTCTGTTTACTTCTTTTACGGTGTTTGTATAAGGATCATACTCTGTTTCAACAAATGTAAATCCATTAATTCTTGAAATGATCTGAGCTGCGTCTTTTCCAAGACCGTTAAGGATAACACGAAGAGGTTTCTGACGAACTTTGTTAGCCTTCTCTGCGATACCGATAGCACCTTCAGCAGCTGCGAATGATTCGTGACCTGCAAGGAAAGCGAAGCACTCTGTCTCTTCTTCAAGTAACATCTTACCTAAGTTACCGTGTCCGAGACCAACCTTACGTGTATCTGCTACTGAGCCGGGGATACAGAAAGCCTGTAAACCTTCACCGATTGCTGCAGCAGCATCAGCAGCACGACGAGCATTCTTCTTAATAGCGATTGCTGCGCCTACTGTATAAGCCCATTTTGCATTTTCGAAGCAAATAGGCTGAATTTTTTCTACCATGTGGTAAACATCAAGACCTGCGTCCTTTGTGATCTTTTCAGCTTCTTCAAGGGAAGAAATTCCATAGCTTGCAAGAACTTTTTCGATCTGAGGGATACGTCTTTCATATGATTCAAATAAAGCCATTTCTTTTTCCTCCTTAAATTATTCTTTTCTGGGATCGATGATCTTAACAGCATCTGCAACACGTCCGTACTGTCCGCTTGCTTTTTCATATGCTGTAGCTGCATCGTCGCCTTTTTTCATAAAGTCTGTCATCTTACCGAAGTTAACAAACTTGTAACCGATAATCTGATCGTCTGCATCAAGTGCGATACCTGTTACATAGCCTTCTGCCATTTCAAGGTAACGAGGGCCTTTCTTAAGAGTACCGTACATTGTACCAACCTGAGAACGAAGTCCCTTACCAAGGTCTTCAAGACCCGCACCGATAGGAAGACCGTCTTCTGAGAAAGCGGACTGTGATCTGCCGTAAACGATCTGTAAGAAAAGTTCTCTCATTGCTGTGTTGATAGCATCACAAACAAGGTCTGTATTTAAAGCTTCAAGTACTGTTCTTCCGGGAAGAATTTCAGCTGCCATAGCTGCTGAGTGAGTCATACCTGAACATCCGATTGTCTCAACCAATGCTTCCTGGATAATACCTTCCTTAACGTTAAGAGTAAGTTTACATGCACCCTGCTGAGGAGCACACCAGCCGATACCATGTGTTAAGCCGGAAATGTCTTTCACTTCTTTGGCTTTTACCCATTTTGCTTCTTCGGGAATGGGAGCACAACCGTGATTCACGCCCTGAGCAACGGTACACATTTCTTCAACTTCTTTTGAATAAATCATGTGAATTTCTCCTTTCAAGAATTAAATATATATTTAAAAAATTAAATATCACTTATTTTAGAAACTATGTTGTCTTTGTCCTTATAAATGGATTTCTCGGGAATAACTCCTCTGACACAGCTTGTAGGATAAACGTTTGAATCCCTGCCTATGACTGTTCCGGGATTAAGAACGGAATTGCATCCTACTTCTACTCTGTCGCCAAGCATAGCTCCGAATTTCTTAAGGCCTGTCTCGTAATTCTCATCGCCTTTAACAACAACAAGTGTTTTGTCGCTCTTAACATTCGATGTGATTGAGCCTGCGCCCATATGTGCTTTAAATCCGAGTACGGAATCGCCTACATAATTGTAATGAGGAACCTGAACATTGTTAAATAAAATAACGTTCTTAAGTTCTGTTGAGTTTCCTACAACACATTTCTTGCCAACCAAAGCATTTCCTCTGATAAATGCTCCGGGGCGAACTTCGGTTTCTGCATCGATAATGCAGGGACCGTATATATTGGCTGTGGGATAAATCTTAGCTGTTTTGTGAATCCAGACATTCTCGCCCTTCTTTTCGAATTCATCTTCGCTTAAGGTGGCGCCTAATTCAAGAATAAAATCTTTGATAAGCGGAAGAACTTCCCAAGGATATGTTTTGCTTTCAAGAAGAGACTTTGCTCTGGTCTCATTTAAATCGTAAAGTTCAGAAATTTTAACTTTTTTCATATCTGCTCTCCGTTTGTTAAATAATTCACAGCAATTTATTATATCATCACATTTTGCATTTTTAAACAAAAAATATTGCGTTTTGTAAAGATTTTATAAGCTCCAAAATTATGTAAACTATTTCCTGTAAAACTGCGCTATATACTTATATCTGTTGTTCAGTTTGTCGCTGTAATCCTTTGTCTTAACTTCATTGGTGTAGTCGGTCACGTATTTGGTCAGCTTGTCCATATACTCTTTTTCGCCTACTTCACCGTTTGCAACCATAGTCAAGCCTTTTTCCCAACTTGCAGTTAGCTTCGGGTATAAAAGAGACGGAATTGATAAAAGAACCGCATCATTTATCATTTCGCCAAGAAGTGTCGGCGTAATAATCTGCGTTTTCTTATTTAATTTTAGATATCCGTTATTGAAAAGCTTTGTAAGAATGCCTGCTCTTGTGGCTGATGTACCAATGCCCGAGCCTTTAAGTTGTGCTCTTAACTCTTCGTCTTCAATCTGCTGGCCAGCACTTTCCATTGCAAGAATCATACTACCGGAATTGTATCTTTTAGGAGGAGAAGTCTCGCCTTCTTTAACGTAAATGTCTTTAAAAGGTATTTTCTCGCCTTTTTTGAGCTTGGATAAGAACTCAAGAGTCTCTTCGGAGCATTTAACATCTTCGTTCTCATCACTCTTTTTATCGCCTTTTTCGGTATCTTCGGTAACATCCTTGTCATTATCGGCTGATTCTTTAGTTTCTTCGCCTGCTTTTTCCTCTTTTTTCTTGATAAAAGAAAATGTAGTCGATTTGAGGAAACCTTCTTCTTTTAACACCTTAAAAGATGAGAAAAACTTTTCACCGTTTCTCTCGGTTACAAGGCTTACCTTCTCATAAACCGCAGGAGGTAGGAAAATGCCTAAGAATCTTCTACAGATAATCTCATAAATATGAAGTCCTGTTTTATCAAGGGTTTTTAAGTTATCAAAGCCCTGGCCTGTAGGAATTATTGCATAGTGGTCCGTAATTTGCTTGTCATTCGTATATTTGGTATATCCGATCTTCTTATAGCTTCCGGACTCAAATATTCCGTTTACGATTTCGTTATACAAAGGATGAACCTTTAAACCGTTTAAATTCTTATAAATCTCCTTAGAAACTGCCGATGAAAGCACTCTAGCGTCGGTTCTTGGATAAGTAACAAGCTTTTTCTCATACAAATCCTGCACATATTTCAAAGTCTGATCCGGATTTATCTTAAAATACTTGGAACAGTCGTTTTGTAAATCAGCAAGATTGTAT
Source organism: Lachnospiraceae bacterium G41 (assembly GCA_900100245.1). Lineage (GTDB taxonomy): Bacteria > Bacillota > Clostridia > Lachnospirales > Lachnospiraceae > UBA3766. The sequence continues at coordinate 48,400 of FNEU01000014.1, read as the reverse complement.
AAAAGAGGCGGATTTCTTTTCTCTGTCTTTTTCTCAATAGAAAAAACATTGAAGAATTCGTCTTCTCCGGCCTTGACTTCTTCAATCAATTTAAGAGCATCTTCTTCTTTTTTGAAGCCGTTTTCCTTGTATAAAAGAGGCGATTCAAAGTATTTAGAGCCTTCTACGGCTCTGAATTCACCGTCATAAACTGTTCCGCCAAGATCAAGCGATGCGAGAACCCTGTAGAACGGAGTTTTGACGAAATCTCTAATCTCACGCTCTCTGGTTACTACCATTCCTAGAACGCAGGTCATTACACGGCCTACACTGATGACACATTTATCAGCCTTAAGGAAATTTTTCATCCCATAGCCGTATTTAAGCGTCATTGCACGCGAAAAATTGATACCCATCAGGTAATCTTCTTTTGCACGAAGATATGCAGCGGCAGATAAATTGTCATATTCGCTTAAATCCTTAGCCTCACGAATACCACGCTGTATTTCCTCTTCGGTCTGCGAATCAATCCACACACGACGTCTTTCTTTGCCTGTGACATGTGCTTCCTGTTCGACTAAACGATAAATATATTCACCTTCTCGTCCCGAGTCGGTGCATACATATATTCTTTCAACGTCATCACGAGTCAAAAGTTTTTTAACCGTATTAAACTGTTTGGAAACCGAAGAAATAACCTGATATTTGTAAGATTCGGGAATAAAAGGAATTGTATCAAAAGACCATTTCTTTAAAGCTGCATCATATTCTTCAGGATAACTCATATTTACAAGATGACCGACGCACCATGTAACAATAGAATTATCGCTTTCAAGATAACCGTCGCCCGTTTTAAAACTCTCTTTTAAAGCCTTGGCAAATTCCTTGGCTACAGACGGTTTTTCGGCAATATATACTGCTTTTGCCATAAAACTCCTTTATAAATAGTGGATTAGTTTAAGAATTAAAGATTGCGAATGTCGACATATGTAACTTCTCTGTCCCAGATCATTTCGTTTAAATCTTCATCGAAACCGTTCTTGGAGAAAAGATAGATATAATCAGCCTTGATTTTGGCTTCTTTAAGACAATAGTCAAACCATTCGAATTCCGAGTAATTCATCGGATCGGAACCAAGCGCACAGTATGCTGCCAGAATGTTTCTGTGCTCGTCTTTACCGATAAAATGAATAGTACCGGCTTTTCCTACCCATTCGCCCGATTTGGTAATCTTAATTGGCAGACCGTGCTTTTTGTTAAGTAATGTCAGATATTCCTTGCAAATCAAAGGAAGGGCTTCTTTTAGGAAGTCAGGAATATTGTCGTTTATAAAAGTATCATAAAATCTCTCGGGAGTCATAAGTTCAAGATAAGACTCATGAGGATAAATGAATTTATACCAGAAATTAACTATAGGATTGGAAATACGATAAACGCCCTTCATTGTATTTTCGTTACCCGGAGTATCAAAGCTTGAAACCTTTTCAACGGTATCAAGACTCATGAGATTCTTTAAATAAACGCTTATTTTAGCTCTTGAAAAGCCTGTATGAAGATAAATATCGTTTAATTTGTTGTGACCGTTAGCAAGGCAGTAAAGAATCGTACCGTATACGTTTACTTCTCTTAAATATTCAAGCACTACGTCATTTCCGGCTCTTCTGAATACGGAATCAGACTTAAGAAATGTCTTGATGATGTTTTCTTTTAGGGTCTTTTCAATGTCAAAATAATTATAGAAAGCGATATTTCCTCCTAAAAGAGCATAAAAGTCCATGCATTTTGACGTATCCTGCGTATTGTAAAACATCACAAGATCAATAAAAGATACAGGCTGTACCTTTAAAAAACCGTTGATTGAAAGTGCATTTTTGCCGATTTTGGATACAAATGTATTCTCAACATATCTTGTGTCGTGTGAAACAAGAAGGCATAAAAGCTTGTCAGAATGCTTTTTTACAAAGGAAAATAAAGTTTCGATATACAAATCGTCTGCCTTAAAGCAGTTTTCGAAATCATCGATTACAAGTACAAACTTATCTGATCTGTATTTATTGGAAACGGTTTCAAGAATAACATCAAAAGAAGGGAATTCATCGCTGAATTCGAAACCTTTTAGAGTAAGATCTCCGGAAATAAGAAAACTTATCTGTTTGCTGGAAGCTTTGGGGCATTTAATGTAGACATATTTTTTGTCTTTGACAAATTCATGCCATACACTTGACGTTCCGACACCTGCACGTCCGTATAAAGTGACTAAAGAACCGTCGGAAGAATTAAATATCTTATTTAAATACTCGATTTCACTGCTTCGACCGATAATCATCAATTAACCCCTTATATACACTTCACTGTCCGAAGTGCACGCGGACACTTCGGACAATTATTTTACAATAAATTATTTAGCGCTGATATAGCCCTGAGCTTTGAGAAGTTCTGCGCAAAGGATTGCTCCGCCTGCAGCACCTCTGACCGTATTGTGTGAAAGACCTACGAATTTCCAGTCATAAATACTGTCTTCCCTGATACGTCCGACACTGATACCCATGCCTCTTTCGTAGTCGACATCAAGTGCTACCTGAGGTCTGTTGTCTTCTTCGAGATACTGAATGAACTGCTTGGGAGCTGAAGGAAGGTTGAGTTCCTGAGGAAGTCCCTTGAAGTCCCAAAGTTTCTGGATGAGCTGTTCTTTCGTAGGCTGCTTTTTAAACTTAACGAATACGGAAGCCGTATGTCCGTTTAAAACAGGTACTCTGATACACTGGCTCGTAATCTTGATGTTGTCTGCGGGAACGATTTCGCCGTTTTCAACTTTACCCCAAATTCTTAAGGGTTCTTTTTCAGACTTTTCTTCCTCACCGCCGATGTAAGGGATAATATTCTCTACCATCTCAGGCCAGTCCTTAAACGTCTTGCCTGCACCGGAAATTGCCTGATACGTACTAACGATTACTTCGTAGGGCTCAAACTCTTTCCAAGCCGTAAGAACAGGTGCATATGACTGAATGGAGCAGTTAGGCTTAACAGCAATAAAGCCTCTCTTCGTACCTAATCTCTTCTTCTGGTCTTCAATAACTTTCATATGCTCGGGATTGATTTCGGGAACTACCATAGGTACGTCCTTCGTCCATCTGTGAGCAGAGTTGTTGGAAACAACAGGCGTTTCAGCCTTAGCATATGCTTCTTCGATTGCTCTGATTTCGTCCTTCGTCATATCAACTGCTGAGAAACAGAAATCAACCTTGCTTGAAATCTCTTCTACTTCGTTTACATCGTAAACAATCATATCTTTAACGGCTTCAGGCATGGGCGTACTCATTTTCCATCTGTCACCTACAGCTTCTTCGTATCTTTTCCCCTTTGATCTGGGTGAAGCTGCTATTAAAACCACCTCAAACCAGGGATGATTTTCAAGAAGAGAAATAAATCTCTGGCCTACCATACCCGTACCGCCTAAAATACCAACACGTAATTTGTCACTCATTATTTTATCCTCCATAACGGATTAACCGTTTTATTTATTTAAATCTTTATAATGTTCAATTGCTTTTTTGATTTCACCCGGTGCGCCTTTGGTCATTCTTCTCTCGACGCATGTCTTTAAAGAAATCGCATCGTAAACATCCTCATCAAAAAGCTCTGAAAGTTCCTTTAATTCGCTTACGCTTAAATCCTCGATTGCACAGTCTTTTTCAAGACATAAAAGAACTAGTCTTCCGATTACCGAATGTGCATCCCTGAAAGGCATTCCCTTTTTTACGAGGTAATCTGCTGCATCGGTTGCGTTAGTATAACCCTTCATTGCGCTTTCTGCAAGTACATCATTGTTAAACTTAAGAGTATAAAGCATTTTTGTAAAGATACTGATGCACTTTGAAACGGTATCCATCGCATCGAATGCAACCTCTTTGTCTTCCTGCATATCTTTATTATATGCAAGAGGCAGGCCTTTCATGGTTGTAAGTAAGGAAATAAGCGCTCCGTAAGTTCGTCCGGTCTTTCCTCTTACAAGTTCAGCCACATCGGGATTTTTCTTCTGAGGCATTATAGAAGATCCTGTCGAATAAGCATCATCGATTTCAACAAATCTGTATTCGTTAGAATTCCAGATGATTATTTCTTCGGAAAATCTTGATAAATGCATCATTATAATGCTTAAAGCACTCAGAGTCTCGATTAAGTAATCCCTGTCGGAAACCGAATCCATGCTGTTAAAAGTGGCTGTATCAAAGCCAAGTTTTTCTGCCACAAAATCTCTGTCAAGATTATATGTGGTTCCGCATAAAGCTCCGGCACCGAGTGGTGATAAATTCATTCTCTTTCTTATATCTTTTAATCTGTCTTTGTCCCTTAAGAACATTTCAACATATGCTCCGAGATAATGAGCCAGATTTGTAGGCTGAGCTTTCTGAAGATGTGTAAAAGCAGGCATATAAGTATCAGTATTTTCTTCCATCTTATAAATGATTACATCTATAAAATCTTTTAGAAGAAGGCTGATAGAATCGATTTGCTCTCTTGTATAAAGCTTCATATCAAGAGCAACCTGGTCGTTACGGCTTCTGCCTGTATGAAGCTTTTTGCCTGTATCGCCGATTCTTTTGATAAGTTCGGCTTCCACAAACGAATGAATGTCTTCAGCAGCAGAATCAATTTTTAAACTGCCTGATTCTATATCTTCTAAAATAGATTTAAGTCCTTTAGTGATATCTTCGGCTTCTTCAATGGAGATAATGCCCTGTTTTCCAAGCATTTCGGCATGAGCTAAAGAGCCTGTAATATCTACTTTATACAGCCTCTTGTCAAAAGAAAGCGATTCGTTAAAATCAAACATTTCTTTATCGTTATCTTTTGTGAATCTTCCGCCCCAAAGAATTGCCATGATATTCTCCTATTCTCATAAATTTGCAAAAAATGGAAACAGAATTGTTTCCATTTCCACTAAAAGCCGGAAATCAGACTTGAACTGACGACCCCTTCATTACGAGTGAAGTGCTCTACCGACTGAGCTATTCCGGCGTACAATGTAAAACATTTTTATATTATAAACATTGTATCGAGTTAAATCAAGACTTAATTATTCAGCAAAAATAATTTTACTCTCCGTCCGGTTTGTGCACAACAACCTGTGTAAATGGTATTTCAATATTTTTTTCATCAAAAGCAAGTTTAATGCTTTCTCTGACTCTGAATCTGGTAGCAAGGAAGTTCTCGTTAAGCACATAAAATCTGGCACAAAGACGAATCGAACTTGCTTCCCATGATTCCATAGCGATCACAACGGGTTTTTCGCTTAAAACATCCTTATCTTCTTCCAAAACCTTTGCAATAGTATCCTTTGCAAGTTGTAAGTCTGCAGAATAAGCGATATCAAGCTTTAAATCAATCATTCTGTAAGGTGTCTGTGTTACATTTACTATGGATGAGTTAGCCAAAGTACCGTTTGGCAGAATGACTGTCCTGTTGTCTATCGTATTTAATTTGGTATAAATAAGGCCTATTTCAATTACAGTACCTTCGTTGCTGTGGGAATTCTCAATAATATAATCTCCCACTTTAAAAGGCTTTAATATAAGGATAAGTACACCGCCCGCGATATTGGCAAGTGAACCCTGAATTGCAAGACCTACAGTTACGCCTGCAGATCCTAAAAGAGCAACAATGCTTGCTGCATCAATACCCATGCTCTGGGCAATGATAAATCCGACAACGATGTAAATACCAACACAGATTAAGGATGTAAGGAATCCTGCGATACCGTCATCAACCTTAACCTTCTTAAAAGCTTTCTTTAAAGCCTTCTTGATTATTTTAACCGCCTGAATGGTGATAATTGCAAGTGCAGCGCACAAAACAACACGCCATGCAAGCGAATATACCTTTAACCAAAATGTTTCAGTTACAGCACTGCCAAAAGCAGTCTTTAAAAATTCAGCCATAATTTATCCTTATTTTTCAAAAGGTTTGAGTAATTCATCTAGTTCTTTCATACGCTTGTCTGCGTCTTTTTTAAGAACTTCTATATCTTCGTTAAGTTTATTCTTAATCTTTTTCTTTTCGCCGTCAACGAATTTAATCATTGCTTTCTTCTTTTTTAGGAAGATTGCTTCGAGTTCTTTTTCTGTAAACTCTCTGTATTCGAAAGCCATGATAGAAAGTGCGGGAAGCTTAATTGTTAACGTCTGTGTATCTTCGTTTTCACTTTCAGTAGTCTGAAGAGCCTTTTTATTCTCTACACCTTCTCCGCCGTAAATAACGTTGTCTGAGTTAAATACTTCCTTGTAAACGCCGGCATGCGATACGGGAATATTGTATTTCTGATATGAATCCTTGGAGAAGTTGAATACTATAATGTAATCTTTGTCACCGTCGAAATACTCTCTGGTAAATACCTGGTTATCTATGCATTTATAACTGAAAGGCTTGTCTTCATTGAAGTTTCTCATTCTCATTTTATGAGACGTATAGATTCTTCTGAAGTCTGCATAGAATTTCTCGTATACTTCTTTTAACTTTGCATCACAGCCCTTAAGTTCATCGATATCAAGATTTGTAAGCTGAGCTCCGTATAAAAGATGCTTAAAGATTACAGCCATCTTAAGATTTGAGAACTTCTGATTCTTATCGCCCGGCATTCTGTCGTAAATCGATGCAAAATCCTGTGTATTCTCTTTATACGAATACGGATAAATGTACTTTTCGTCTTTCTTCGTAAAATGCGCATAAAGAAGGAAAGAATCAAGCTTATCTCTTCTGAATGTAGGATCAAGCTTAAGGAAATCAAGCACTTCATTAGTTGTTCCGGCGTTCATTACAAAATCAAAGCAGAGCGATTCGGGATTTTTGCCGGTAACATTTTTGTAATATGCATATATGCTTGCAATCGATACGGCATTCTTAAAATCTTTATGGATAAATCTGTTTACTTCTTTTATGAACTCAACACCCTTAGAATTTAAAGTGCTGCCCCATTCTTCGGTGATAAACTCTCCGGCCTTCTTGTTGTAGTCATGATAGAGAATGACGCCTGTGTTCGGACAAACAAATCCGTTAAAATCATACTCATTTAAGAAGTAATTAACACTTGATAAAAGATATGACTTGGTGAAAGGATTCGTATAATCATAAAGCATAGCTTTATAGAAATTATGTCTTCCGAGTCTGTCATCTGCATTTTCAAAAAGCGATATGCCGTCAAATTTTAAAAGACCGCTTTCACAATCCGATGAATATGCCAAAGGCAGTTCGATAAAGGAAATGATTCCTTCTTTCTTTAACTTAGTTACAATATCTTTTAATTCTGCGCAGTTTAATCCGTTCGTAAAATCAATCGAATAAGGATTGAGAATTTCGTAAATATCGTTAGGATTGTTTGATTTAAACAAATGTATAAAAGATATCGCAGTGTAATCAAGCTTCTTTGCATGGTTTAAAAGATAATTACATATTTTATCGGAATCTTTATATTCTTTGTAAAGAGCATTTAAGTCTGCTTCAAGTATCTGAAGTTCAAGATCCTTGGGACATTTGCTCTTCTTAGGAACTTTTTCGGTGAAACTAAAAGGAACGCAAACCGAATTATCACCGTCTATTCCGAGAGCAAAAGGATCGTTTTTGAAAACCTTCTGACCTTTGCAGTTAATCACATATTTATAATTTGAATAATCCTTAAGACCGGGAACAAAGAGCTTAAAAACGCCTTTAACTGAATTGTCAGCCTGCATTAAGTTGGCATTTTCTCTCCAGTTGTTAAAATCTCCGACTAAAGAAACGCCATCAGCCGAAGGAGCATAAACTATGAACTCGTAGCCTTCGATTCCGTCATATTTCTTCTTGGTAGCGCCGAATGATTCGTAGGCCTTTACGGATTTGCCCTTAATTACATCTTTTACGGATGAATCTAGGGTAATCTTAAAACTGTAAGGATCATAAACCTTGTCCAAAGTATTTTCTTTATATTCAACTTTGAAATAATATGATGAATATTCAAAAGTAAAAAATTCAGCAAAGAAGCCTGCTTCATCAACTTTTTCAAGTTTAAGGCTTTTATTCTTTCCATTCACTGTAAAATGCGCAGTAACGCTTTCAGCATCAGGATAAAATGCCTGTATAAGTTTTGATTTGCCTTTCTTTGAAACAGACAGTATATCGCAAGGCTTGTTGCAGTCTGCGTAAACTATCGATTCAATGGCTTCCCAATCCATCATATTGTAGTGTTTCTGATCCATAAAATATACCCCCGGGTATTTATCGGTGCCTGGCTCACATAGTGTGCCCGGCTCCGTTTTTATTTAATACAATGTATAAACATTCCGCTTCGAAGCTTCGGCTCAAACCATGTGCTCTTGGGCGGCATTAAAAGATGTGCATCAGCAACATTGAAAAGTTCGCCTATTGATGTCGGATACATTGCAAATGCAAGCACGCAATCTTTATTGCATCTTCTTTCAAGTTCCTTAAGACCTCTGATACCACCAACGAAGTCGATTCTTTTATCAGTCTTGGGATCCTTGATACCAAGTACGGGATCAAGGATTTCGTTCTGTAGAATTGATACATCGAGGCCCTTGATAGGATCTTCGGACTTAAATTCGTCCTTTACATTAAGCAAAGTCCATTTTCCTCCTAAAAGCATCGAAACCTGTCCCTTAGCCTGAGGCTTGATAGGCTCATTGCTTTCGGAAACCTTATCAAATACTTTATAAATCTTATCTTCGAATTCAGCTTCGTTTAAGCCGTTTAAATCTTTTACGACTCTGTTGTAATCCATGATCATAAGCTGATCATCGGGGAAAAGTACCGATAAGAAGTAGTTGAATTCTTCATCACCTGTAAAGTTAGGATTTTCTTCTCTCTTTTTCATTCCAACCTTGCAAGCGGAAGCACATCTGTGATGTCCGTCAGCAATATAGATTGAATCCATTCCTTCAAAGGCTTTTTCAATAGTTTCAATATCAGCTTCGTCGGAAATAATCCATGCTTTATGTGTAATACCGTCTTCTGCTACAAAATCATATAAAGCAGGTGTACCTTTAATCTTAGACACGATTGCGTTAATAACATCGTTAGATCTGTATGCAAGGAAAATAGGTCCCGTCTGAGCTTCACATGCACTTACATGCTTGATACGGTCCACTTCTTTGTCTGCTCTGGTATTCTCATGTTTCTTAATTACGTTATTGATATAATCATCAATTGAAGCACATGCTACTATACCGGTCTGGGAACGGCCGTCCATGATAAGTTCATAAATATAATAAACTCTTTTGTCTTCTTCAACGAAATCACCCTTGTTGATTCTCTCCCAAAGCATATCATGAGCTTTCTGATATACTCTCTCATCATAAGTATCCACATCATCCGGAAATGATGTTTCGGCTCTGTCTATTGCAAGAAAAGAGTCTGGATTTTTTAAAACCACTTCTTTTGCTTCTTCTCGATTGTAAACATCGTAAGGAAGCGCAGCGATTTTGCAGCATTTTTCAACTGTGGGTCTGATACCTTTAAAAGGAATAACTTTAGCCATTTTTTTATCTCATCTTTCTTAATTATTTATCGTAATCAAAATAGTCCGTATCTTCATCCTTACCGAAAGGAAGCGCTGCCGTAACCTTAGCATATACGGGTTTTAATTTTGCTACCGTAGAGTCGGTAAATGTCGAAATTCTTAATTTGATAGCTTCTTTTCTTGCTTCACGCTTTTCAGCTTTAAGCTCTTTCTTGGTCTGCTTGATATTCTCTTTTACGACGTGATAATTGTAAAATCCTAAATGATCGCAGAGCTCATCAAATCTCAATACATATTCAACAGAAATAACCGCACGAAGATCTTTCTTTGAAAGCTTTTCATCCTTGGGATTAGAGAAAATCTCAAGGAATCTGAAGTCTTTTCTTAAGTAATACATCTTTTCTTTGCCGAAAAGCTCGTATTTCTCAACCTTCTTTAAGCCTCTCTTCTTTAAGAACATCGTACCGTTTTCGGTATGAATAACCCAAATCTTTTCCATGAATTTCATACGGAAATCATTGGCTTCTTTGTGCTTAAACGCATATGCGGGAATCGCAACATCATATACAATGTTTTCTGATTCGCAGTATTTCTTGACGAATTTAGGTATCTTTTTGTAGATAAAAGGTATTTCGTCGTTGAAACCGCGAAGTCTTGCGATAAAAGGTTTGATATAAATCTTTCTTAAGAATTCTTCCACACTTAAGAAGAATCTGAAAAGAACGAGGCAGATAAGGAATACGATAATATTTAAAGCCACGCCTATCCAGGGGAAGAATACGTTTATTGAAAGAATTACTATTACAAATACAGTCTTGAATATCTCAAACAAAGCTCCGGAGAAAGGAACGAATGAGAAACATGACTGAAGTGCATCAAGGCCGAAAAATACAGTTTTTACAACCAGATAAACGATAACCGATACAAGTGCCATAAATACCGAAAATAATGTAGCAACTACTCCCATTGCAACGCTTGTTGCAGAGCCCGTCTGGGCGTCCGCGGCAGCTTTTACGGTCGCAACGGCAAATTTATCTGTCAGTCCCACTACGTTCATAACACCGAGTGCAAGGATAAATACAAGGCCCAAATACTTTTCAAGCTCGCCTAAAGTACAAAGTCCAAACAACTTGGTAGTTTCGAACGATTTCATAAGTTTACTAATTACAAAGAATATGGCAATCAATAGAAATACAATCGGATTTCCTGCAGGTGTTGATACAATATTAAGCGGACTGCCGCAAAGTCTGTTGATATTTTCAATAAGTCCCAAATAAACAAGCGCTGTAAAAGGCTCAGCAGAAACACCGACAACAGAAGCATAAGCTCCGGCAACATTTCTTAAGGACTTGCCCATGAATAAATCAGTCAAAGTGCTGATAGTCTCTCCTACAGGCACAGTACCTTCTTCAGAAGCCCTTACAACAAAATCCTGAATGCCAAAAAACGGTGAACAGAAAACTGCCACCAAAAGCAAAATTGAAGCATAAACGATTAACAACCGTTTATAACTCTTAATTTCCTTATATAACGCTTCACACATTTTCAGTTCTCCTCCATAAAATATGGGTTATAACTCTTAAAAATACCCATATATAGTAATGATATCATAATAAAAACACAAATACCATTATTTATATAACAAAAAATATAAAAACACATTTATTAGGGTTTGTAAATATTTTTATTTGCTGATAAAATCATTTTTAGTGCTTTTTTAAGCAATTTTAAACGGATACAGGAAAAATGATACTTAATTTAAATAATATTTCTCTCTCATTCGGTGAAAATACAATTTTAAACAATATATCTCTCCTTCTAAACGAAGGCGACAAATGTGCTCTAATCGGCGATAACGGTACGGGTAAATCTTCTTTGCTTAAAATCATCACAGGCGAATACTCCAAGGATTCCGGTGATTTGTTCTTTAAAAAAGATATTACAATCGGATATGTTGCCCAGAATCAGGATTTCGAGTCCACAAATACCATTTATGAGGAACTTTTGGACTGTAAAAAAGATTTAATCGCTGAAGAAGAACATATTCGTGAAATGGAGGCCAATCTTTCAATCATAAAAGAATCAGAAATGGATGATTATATGAATAAATATCATTCACTTCTTGAAATCTTCGAAAAGAAAGGCGGCTATACATATAAATCTGAGATAAACGGCGTATTAAACGGTCTTTCATTTACAGAAAGCTCTGATAAGAAAGTCAATCTCCTGTCAGGCGGAGAAAGGACCAGACTTATGCTCGGTAAAATTCTTTTACAGAAGCCCGATCTGATTCTTTTAGACGAGCCTACCAACTATCTGGACATAAAATCGGTTGAATGGCTTGAGAATTACATTAATCAGGTTTCAAGTGCCGTTCTTTTTGTATCACACGACAGATATTTTATTAATAAGATTGCAAATAAAGTGGCTGAAATCTTTTCGTCGTCACTAATCTGCTTTGACGGAAATTATGATGATTTCTGCGCCAAAAAGGAACAGTATATCGACTCTCTTACTGCCGCATATGAAAATCAGCAGCGTGAAATCAAAAGACAAATGGAAGTTATACGGAAATTAAGATCCTTTAACAGAGAAAAAAGCGTTAAAAGAGCCGATTCAAGACAGAAGCTGCTTGATAAAATCGAAGTTTTGGATAAGCCTGTTAATTCCGATAACGAAATGAAACTCTTCCTAACTCCCGATATTGAAAGCGGCAAGGATGTTTTAAGCGTAAAAGGAATATCCAAATCATTCGGAGAAAGAAATCTTTTCTCTAACGTAGATTTCGAATTAAAAAAAGGTGAACACGTTGCTATTATAGGTCTCAACGGTTCCGGTAAGACAACAATCCTTAAGATAATAAATGATTTGCTTGCTTCGGATACAAAAGCTGATATTAAGTTCGGAAGCAATGTAAGCATTGGCTATTTTGACCAGCAGTCAACCGTTATCGACGATAACAAGACTTTGTTTGACGAAATATCGGATTCCTATCCCAATATGACTCAGACCGAAATAAGAAATACTCTCGGTGCCTTTTTATTTTCCGATGATGATGTATTTAAAAAGATCGGAGTTTTAAGCGGAGGTGAAAAATGCCGTGTTGTTCTTGCCAAGATTATGCTTTCAAAAGCAAACTTCTTAATCCTCGATGAGCCTACCAACCACCTGGATATGACATCAAAGGCAATTCTTGAGGATGCAATCAACAATTACGAAGGCACATGTCTTTATGTATCGCATGACAGATATTTTATGAACAAGACCGCTGACAGAATTCTTTCACTTAATAACGGAAAGCTCATTAATTATCTCGGTAATTATGATTATTATCTCGAAAAGCGTGAAGAATTCGAAGCAGATACATTACTGTTTGATACAAACAACAAAACTTCAAGTTCAGTTATACCGGATACTCCTGCCGATTCTGCAGGCAAACTTGACTGGAAAGAACAGAAACAGGTTCAGAGTGAAAAACGTAAGCTTGAAAACAAAATAAAATCAGTTGAGGAACAGATCGAAAAGCTGGAAAGTAAATTATCTGAAATCGATGAAGAAATGAGCAAGCCCGAAACCGCAACGAATTCAGCCAAACTAAACAAGTTGTGTTCAGAGCAGTCCGAAATAAACGATAAGCTCGCATCTTTATATGAAGAATGGGAAACCCTTAACTCATAATAAATATCCCCGAATGCAATTAACATTCGGGGATTTAAATTTATCTTATAATTTCTTACCCTGCAGAATCATTGATAAAGGATATTCACATCCGTCTATCGCAGAAAATCCTGCACCGATATCATAATCAAATTCTTTTAATCCTGTAATAACCATTCCGTTATTGCACATTCCCTGAATAATCTGGGACATTGAATGAGAATAATCGGTAAATGTCTTGGACTCATAACATTTCTGAGTCATGTAATACATTCCGCCGTTGCCCTTCCATTCATGTTCAAAGTATGAATAATGGCATTCTTTTTTATGATTGGGACTGTATACTTCTTCACCTTCGGAAGCAAGCATGTTCGTGCAGGGATGCTGTTCATTGATAATAATCTCAGCTCCTGGTTTCATACATTTGCCGATAATGTCAAAGAACTTATTAAGGTCATCAAACCAGCAAAGTGCACCGATTGTTATGATCACAACATCAAACATGTCTTTGTAGGTATCATCAATATCATAAATATTGACTGCCACAAATTCACAGGGCAAATTAAGTTCTTTAGCCTTTTCATTGGCAAAAGCAACCTGGTTCTCTGCAATATCAAAACCGATGCCCTTCTTTGCTTTTCCGCATTTTACCAGAGACATAAGTTCTCTGCCGTTATTGCAGCAGAACTGGCCTATCACTTTGCCTTCCGTATCAATTGTTTTTAAAACATTTTTAGTATCTTCGTTAAAAAACGGATAATCTTCGTTATTTATTCTTTCTGTAATATCCGCTCCCCACGAAGCGTCTCTTTTATCGAAAGCCTCTTCCCAGGCTTCTTTATTGCCTTTAATATAATTTTCCATAATTAACTCCTTAAAAAATAAAAGACCTGAAGATGCATAATCTCCAGGTCGTATACTATTAACAATTTTCTAATAATCTTATCAAGAGTCACATGATTAATTAAATGATTTCATCAAGTGTCTTCTTAATTTCTTTTATGAAGTCCTCTGAATTAAGAACCGTTACATCCTTGAGTGATGTGATAAGTGCGAGGTCCTTGGTCATCTTGCCGGACTCAATTGTCTGAATTGTAGCCTTCTCAAGCATATTGGCGAAGTTAACGAGCTCGGGAATGTTATCAAGTTCGCCTCTTTTTCTTAAAGCACCTGTCCAAGCAAAGATGGTTGCTACAGAGTTTGTACTTGTTTCTTCACCTTTAAGATGCTTGTAATAATGTCTCTGTACGGTTCCATGAGCTGCTTCATATTCGTAGATTCCGTCGGGTGATACAAGAACCGAAGTCATCATTGCAAGTGAACCGAATGCGGATGAAACCATATCGCTCATTACATCGCCGTCATAATTCTTGCAGGCCCAGATAAATCCACCTTTAGATTTCATTACACGTGCTACAGCGTCATCAATAAGTGTATAGAAGTAAGTTATTCCTGCAGCTTCGAATTTCTCTTTGTACTCATTATCAAAGATTTCCTGGAAAATATCCTTGAAATTATGATCGTACTTCTTTGAAATCGTATCCTTTGTCGCAAACCAGAGTTCCTGCTTCGTATCAAGCGCATAATTAAAGCAAGCTCTCGCAAAAGATTCGATGGACTTGTCGATATTGTGAATTCCCTGAATGATTCCGGGTCCTTTAAACTCATGGATTGTGGCACGAGTTTCATTGCCGTTCTCATCGGTAAATACAAGCTCTGCCTTTCCGGGTCCGGGAATCTTCATCTCTGTGTTCTTGTAAACATCACCGTATGCGTGACGTGCAAGTGTAATGGGCTTTTCCCAGTTCTTAACGCAGGGCTCGATGCCTTTTACGATAATGGGTGCTCTGAATACGGTTCCGTCAAGCATTGCACGAATGGTACCATTGGGAGATTTCCACATTTCTTTTAAGTTATACTCTTCCACTCTTGCTGCGTTGGGTGTGATTGTGGCGCATTTAACCGCTACGCCATATTTCTTTGTCGCATTTGCGGAATCGATAGTAACCTGATCATTTGTTTCGTTTCTTTTTACAAGACCTAAATCGTAGTACTCAGTCTTTAAATCGATATAAGGAAGAAGCAAATCATCTTTTATCATCTTCCAGAGAATTCTTGTCATTTCGTCTCCGTCCATTTCAACGAGCGGAGTGGTCATTCTGATCTTTTCCATTTCTAACCTCTTAAAATAATTAAATAAACAAAGGCATGCCGTATTCTTCACAGATAACATTAATCTGGTTTTCAAGTTCGTTGTCTGTAAGAACGGTTACACGGCCTTCCTCGTACTGCTTATCTACCCATTCTTTTAACTTAACAACAATATCATCCTTCTTATCAAGTTCGGAATCACCCTTTAAATGATAATGATGATTCATCCAGTGAGCAATACCTGCAAGGCCCGATGTGTTCGAAATTGCACACATAACAGGTCTGTTAAGGAATTTATCTGTATCAAAGATTGAGTAAATCTCTTCGTTCTTTAAAAGTCCGTCAGCATGAATGCCGGCACGGGTTACATTGAAGTTCTTGCCTACAAAAGGAGTCATCGGAGGAATATGATATCCGATTTCCTTCTCATAGTACTCCGCAAGTTCAGTAATAACGGTTGTATCCATACCGTTTAAATCGCCTTTAAGCTGAGCATATTCGAATACCATGGCTTCAAGAGGCGTATTACCCGTTCTCTCACCGATACCAAACAGTGATGTATTAACACCCGAGCAACCGTAAAGCCATGCTGTGGTGGAGTTAACAACAGCCTTATAAAAGTCGTTGTGTCCGTGCCACTCTAAAAGTTCATGGGGTACGCCTGCATTTACATGAAGTGCATAAATTGTACCCTGTACGCTTCGAGGAATAACTGCGCCGGGGAAGTTTACACCGTAACCCATGGTATCGCAAAGACGAATTTTGATGGGAATTTTATATTCATCCATCAGTTTCATTAATTCCATTGCAAAAGGAACAACGAAACCGTAAATATCAGATCTTGTAATATCTTCAAGATGACATCTCGGAGAAATACCGCAGTCGAGGCACTGACGGATTATCGAAAGATAATGATCCAGAGCCTGTCTTCTTGTCATCTTAAGTTTAAGGAATATATGATAATCGGAACATGAAACAAGAATACCTGTTTCTTTCATGCCGATTTCTTTTACGAGCTGAAAATCTTTTTCGCTTGCTCTTATCCAGCTTGTAACCTCAGGGAACTTATATCCGCGTTCCATACATTTAACAACGGCATCTCTGTCTTTTTTGGAATATAAAAAGAATTCGCTGGCACGAATCATACCGTTCGGGCCGCCGAGTCTGTGAAGATAATCATATATGGTTACAATCTGTTCTGTCGAATAAGGAGCTCTTGACTGCTGTCCGTCTCTGAATGTTGTATCTGTAATCCAGATATCCTTTGGCATATTGTGAGGCACGATACGATCGTTAAAAGGAATCTTAGGAACCTCAGAATACGGAAACATATTTCTGAAAACGTTGGGCTTGTCAACATCCTCAAGAATATACATATGTTCTTCGATCTCAAGTAAATTGTTTCTGGGATTCAAAGAAACCGGACGATTCTGAAAGTTTTCGTATACATCAGACGATAAATTACTCATTTAAAGACCTTCTTTACAATACATTTGCCTTATTACAAGCTTTTTTATTATAGATTAAAGTAAAAAATACTGCAAGGGACAATTTTGCACCTTTATTCAATAATAAAAATATATCTCGCCATCTTCTTGGAGAATTCTTCAAAAGACACATTGGCATAATCGGTCTGCCAAATCAAAAGATTATACCATTCTTCATTGCCTTCTTCTTTAAACATTTTCTCATATTTTAAAGCAACTTCTCTCTTCTTTAAGAGCATATCGTATGATTCGCGGGTAATATCTTCCATCATAAAAGAAATGCCCTTATCTTTTAAAGTTTTTCCAAGAATGGTAGTATTTATATTCTCTGTTTTGGGAATAACATCGCCTTCCTGATATGCGACAAAGATTTTACCATCAGGCTTAAGCCATTCCATCATCTGATCAATGAAGGAAGATAAATCAGGAGCGAAATATATAGAATCCATTAAAATAATTAAATCAAAAGAATATTTAGGATAATCAATTTCTCCGATGCATCCACATTTGAATTCGGAATTGTACTGATATAAAGACTTTGCTTCGTTAATCGCATTGCTTGAATAATCAAAACCATAAATGAAAGCATTGGTCTTTTCCTGTAAGTATCCAAGCATCTTTCCGTTCCCGCATCCAACATCAAGTATTGAAACGTCTTTTTTATGAGGAATATATTTAAGTATTCGGTTTATCTGATTGATATTGCTAAAACCGTCCTGTGAGAAATCCTCACCATAAGCTTCTTTGCAAAAGCTTCTGAATGCTTTGGATTCATTCGCCATTTTATAAAATTTTTCGTATTCGTTATAAAACAATAACTCAGCCATTTATTATTAGTTGTTTTCCTTATCCATAAACACTCTGGAACCGGTAGCTCCCATCTGACCCTGATATTTGCCTCTGTATGGATTCAAAGCATAATCATCCAATTTGGCAAAAACCAACTGGCCAACTCTTCTGCCTGCTTTAAGCTCAATGGCGCACTTATTGGCATTAAACAATTCTAAGGTTATTTCACCCTTGAATCCCGGATCAACCCAGCCCGCATTCTGTATAAAAAGACCCATTCTGCCAAGAGAACTTCTTCCTTCAACAAATGCAGTAAGATTATCGGGTAATTCAAAGTATTCCATGGTTGTCGCAAGAACAAACTGTCCGGGCATAATCAAATATGTATCCGCTGTAATTGTTTTATACTTAATTTCATTCTCCAGAGTAATAATTCCTGAGGGTGTATCATCTACTATACTAAATGTGTTTCCAAGCCTTATATCGATACTTGCAGGCTGTATCTGCCCGTCGGTAATCGGTTTTACAACCAATGTTCCTTCTTTTATCATCTTGTCCATAGTCTTGTCTGAAAGTATCATGTCGTTCCTCCAATGAATAATTTTTTAAAATCTATCTTAACACAAAATCATTATTGACATTGTACAATACTGTCGTCAATTTGGGCGTTATCTTACCTTTAGCCTCCTGAGCTTGTACAAATACGTTATAAATTGCACTTTTACAGATTAAATCCTCCCAAACTTTCTTGGTTTCTTCACCAAGTTCTCTGCTTCGAATAATGTCAATCAAGCAATTCTCCATCATAAGATAATCGGATAATTGTGTAGAATAAGTCATTAAGGTTTTGTTATCGGGTAAACTGAATTGTATTTGATCCGATACAACAATTTGGTCTCCGAGTGCGCGAATAGTTGCAATTTCAGGTAGAAAACCAAAGCATTCATTCGCTAGAACTTTATCACCAATCTTATTTCCAAAATCTTTTACGAGATTATCATACTGTTCTTCTGTTGTAGTATTCTCAAACATTCTAAGATATTCTAAAACAAAATCACGCATTTTCTTTCGTCCTTCAGGGCCATCATATTGGCTTGGAGTAATCGTTGAAGGATTCTGTTCAATAAAGATAAACTGTTTTTCAGAACCGAATTGTTCCACATTCCACTTTTCAGCAAGTTTTCTTACCTGCTCGCTTAATTCAGGTATTGCAACATCATCAAAACGGACTTCGCCTATTGAATTTTCCGGTAATCTTGCAGCATAAATTTTTACGTATACCATTTTTTGATTGCCAAGTCTTTTAATAATGTCATCTTTTATTATGTCCCAATAATACGTTGCTGATGAACCTTTTCCATCTTCTCCCGGGGTTCCCATACCGGTAACGTTGCCCAAATAAACATCCCAATTATGTTCATTGCCCGCAAATTCGGTAGTAATGTTAATTGGATTACATTTGTTATACATAATTTCAAATGTATTCAAAAAAGAAATCAAAAACGAAGACATAGACATTCCGACAGCGGTTGTAATATCACCACCCATACCAGAGCTGTATTCATAAAGATATTTATCCAGTTTCTTTATATACATATTAAACTCGATACCAATACCGGTAGTTGACATCTGTTCAATATTTGGAGTAAGTAACAAATCAAAATTTTGTATATAAAGACTGTCACCTTGTCTTTCACTTTTATAAATTATTCCTTCATTGAGTATAAACTCACGAACATCTTCAGGAGTTTTAAAATCTACAACTATAATATCATCATCCTTATACATACCTTATATCCCCCTTATCCTAAAAGATTACTTCTGATATTTGCTTGTAATAATAGTATATGCTACACCCAAGCCAATGGAACTAAACACAACACCTAAAACCATAATAATGAATAATGACGAATTCTGTTTGATAAACAATAATGGCAAACCGCATAATTCAAAAACAAATGCATAAACAAACCATATCAAGCCTACAGAATGATTGTATTTTTTAATATCATTAACCTCAGCTTTTACACCTGCGAAAAATCCTGCAGGTTTCTTCGAATTCCATGAAACAATACCAATAACTACAAGTGCAAGAGCAATTACGCTCCATCCAATAAAACCCCACATAATTTTGTACCTCCGTTTAAGTCTAATCTAGTCTGCTGATACATTTATTTGCTTTTGGGAATAAACACTAATGATTTCTTCGTCCATAAGTTACCGTTCAAAAAACGAATAACATAGCCATCGTCTCCAGCCTTCGTCTTTTTTTGCACCTTTCGTGAAGCAGAAAAAGTTGTAGGCTTTGCGCCGAATCCTGTATGATATGACGCTTCCACAACATCCATGTGTGCATACCTTGCCATTCTTTTTTGACCAACATATTGCACTTTCGCGTCAATAATCTGAAATTCGCCTTGAGATATCATACGAACTTTTTGAATTTCAGTTATCATATTGTAAATGTTAAAACCGCCAATTATAACTAAAAAAGGCAACAGAACTAATAATAACCTAAAATTGATTGTTTTATATTCGGGTTTAAATATATAAGTAACTATAATATATGCAACAATACCTATTAAAAGAACCAAAAAGCAAACAATCGGAAACTTAATGTTTCCGGTTCGATTTCTTTTTATCCAATATAAAGCCAGTTCTTTTTCTTCATCATTAGGAACTCGCCATTCATTATTGTACTTCTTTATCGTCCTGTTCATAAATATATATATAATTAATTTAATTCTTGAAGAAATATGTCAATTTCTTCTGTTATTCGATCGGGTTCAAAATGAAAAATATAATGGCCACAATCAAGTTCTACATAACATACGTAATTAAGGTCTTCTGTATAATTGAATGAAACTTTTTTCCAAAGTTCATTACTTCCGTCAAGTTTCTTTTCGGACAAAAACAGAAGCATAGGAATATTCGGCTTAATGCCGGAAGATACAACTTCTGCGTTTTCTTTTGCTTTAGAAGCTTCATTTGCAACATCAATATTATTGCCAATCCTATTCAATAACGCCAAATATATCTTCTCTTCTTTCTTCGAAAGAAAATCTCCTTCAGGAAGAAATGTATCATCAGAGAAGTATCTCCCAATACCAAGATTAATTAAACCATTTTGAAAAAGATAATAAGGCTTAACCAAAGCACCACCTTTTGTATAATTGTATGCTTCAGGAAAAGCCATATCTAGACCAATAATGGCTTCAACTTCTTCAGGATAAGTCTGTGCCCAATATAATGCCTCCAGTCCTGAGTAAGAATGAGGACAAAGAATATATGGACCTTCAATCCCTGCACCTTTTAAAGCAGCTCTTGTATCAGAAAGAATAGATGCAATACCTCTTGGCCGATTAACAATATCGCTGTATCCGTAACCGAATTTTTCAACAACAATCACCCTATAATTATCGCCTAAATCTAAGTAAAGATTCTTAAAATCAAGGCTTGGACAAACTGTGCCACTTGCAGCCATCAACACAAGTGTTTTGTCTCCTTCTCCGATGGAATAAATATGCATATTATACCCGTCCACATCAATCATTTGTCCGGGCGGAGTAAGAATGTTTTTTTCTTTCGCCAAAAGAATTCTGTGTCTTATGAATGAAAATAGCAAAAAAGCAGCTAACAATCCAAGAATAGAAAGAATGATATAGCGAAATATATGTTTTTTATTTTTTATTTTCTTCAACGAATTATTCATTATCGATTTTAATGGTATTTATAATCTCAAAACCATTTTTCCTGTATAACTCAATAGCTTTTTTATTCCATTCGGCTACGTGCAAAATGATTTTCTCTTTTTTTATATTCTCCAAAGCCCACAACAGTATTTGTTTTCCATATCCTTGGCTTTGATACTTAGCATTTACAATCAGGTCATCAATTTCATTGTCTTTAAATGCGACACTACCAATTATTTCTTCTCCACTTACGAATAAAAATACTTTATCCATACAAGATTCAAAAAAAGAATCGTCCTGAATATAATCAACAGGTTCAATTTTTAATGCCTGACGCATTTCATGGTAGCATTTATTGTAAATTCTTTTATATTCTTCCTGATACTTTGAAGAAAATGGAATCATTTGAATTGATGTTTTATCATTAACAGGATGTAAATATTCCATCTCATAAACTAAAAACATAAGCAATATCCTTTTTGACTATAAGATCTTCTGCATTACGATAGCGTCCTTATACGTATCATTTACATAAAAATAATCTTTATATATTCCAATGTCTTCAAATCCCATTTTATGGTACAAATTAATGCCCCTGAGATTGTCTGATATTACTTCAAGTTCGATCACCCTGATATTCATGTTCTTTGCTTCTACGAAAATTCTATTTAACATTTCTGTTCCTATTCCCTGATTCCAATAATCCTTCTTGACAGAAATCGATAAAATAGCTCTATGATGAATTCTTGCTTGATAATATCCAACCAACTCCGCTCTTGCAATAATCTCATCATTATCAAGCGCTATCAAAATAATGTTATTATCAGAGTCATTACTCATGGCAAGTTTTCGTTTTACACCTTCAACCGGAACATGAAACTCATTTTCTCCGTGTAACAAATTATCCGATTCACCGCCAACTTGATTAAGATATAAAATCATTTTTTCAGCATCTTCAGGAAGAGCTTCTCTAATTAAATATGTATTGTTCATTTTTCTCATATACTCCTATAATCGTGTAATCTCATTCAATATTAGTAATAAAGCTTTAAATTAATAATCTTTTCAGCATTTTTTTGATCCAAACCTGTCACTACTTTGCAGATTTCAATAGCTTCATCTTTCTTACCGTTTTTCGCAGGTGTTATGAATTTGCTCTTTTCAATAGTATCAAGATTTTTAACTATTTCTTTAAGTTCACGACTAGAAAGTTCCTTTATCGTTTCTTTTTCTGTCAAACTCAGTTCGGGTTCTGTAATATATTCAATCTGTATAGGTTCTATAATTTCTTCAGGCTGTGAAACTTCTATCACAGCTTCAGGCTGTACAGATTCTATTAATTCTTCAGGCTGTACAAATTCTATCGATTCTTCCAACGTTTCTTCTTCTACTGCTGATTCTATTTTTTCGTGTTCTGACATAACTTTATTCTGTACAGGCTCTAACGAAATATCAATCAAATCAGTTTCTTCCACAGAATCTTCAATTTTATAATCATCATTTGTCAGATCAATAGTGTAATCATCGTCTGTAGGATCTATATCTATTTCATATAATTCTGATGATTCTGAAGGCGCCTTCTTAAAATATAACCACAGTATATTTGCAGCAACAATAACTAAAATATATAAAATAGGAAATATTCTATAGATAGTAGCATTAGATTTATTCTTAGAATCATTTTTGCTTTCGGACTGAGGAACGTATACAGTTGTATAATTATTTTCTTCGTGTTCATTTTTATCTTTTATCCATTCAGCTAACGCATCACTGTCAACCGACTGATATCTTATATACTCATTTGCATACACAGTTCTACCAAAGCTAATAAAAAGTACTGCACAAAGCAATATTGAAAACACTAAATATTTAATTGTTCTCTTAAAATTTTTAATTCTCATCGTAAAAATATTGTCTTTCTCCTCAGAAACAGTATAACATGGCTTATGGCTATAAAAAAAGGAACTTTTAGAGTAAAATATGATATAATAATTTGTCGAGAGGGGAAAACTCGATAGATCTGAAATTCGAAAGGAATTAATTATGAAGAGGAATAAAATAATCGAATTAATTGGTGTAACTCTTTTAGCAGGTTCTTTAATGTCAAGTTGTTCATTACTTCCTCCTATTCATCAGGCAGTAAACGGTCCTGAAGAAAAAGACAGCAATGAAAGCAACGCAAATATAACTACAACAACGAATAATGTCGATGTTGATATTACCACTCCTGTTGATGACCCGGTTGAACCGGATATTATCGAGCCTGATAATAACAACACCGACAACAACATAATTGAACCAGACAACAATAACGTCGATAACGGCAGCAATGGATTTACCGCTGATTACTCTGCTACCGAAGAGGATTATTTAAAATTCTTAAACGGCGAAATCGATGCAATGGTAACCTATCTTAATACAGATTATCTTGAATTTGAAAAGACATACACATACGACAAGATGATAGCTGCCATTAATGAAAATGTCCAGGATGAATGGATGGATGACAGAAAGGTTATTGAAGTTGATTACGCAATGATTGACTGCGGTAATGACGGATATCCCGAAATGGCTTTATATATGGCTATAGATAATGGCAATTACGATACATTACAGGAATACTATATATTCAAATTCTATAACGGAAATCTTTGCATAATCGATTCATACAATGCATACTACCGTTCAATGGGCGAATTAAACATATTCGGTGTGTTTTCGCAATACGGAAGTGGTGGAGCCAACAGAGGATATAACTCTTACGTAAGATGCAACAAAGACGGTGTTCACGAATTTATTTACAGTTTATCGACCGAACAGGAAATCGGAGAAGCAACTATCGCAGGTTATTATATCCCTTCATACATCGATCTCCCCGACGACTATCCTTTAACTCACGATACTGCAGGCAAATATACATGCAATGCTTACAGTTTCATGGAATATGATTATGCTATGGATGGTGACGAAGATTATTATAATGACTACTTAGACCAGTTTGTCTATGTATTCACCGACAGACAAGGCTGGATTGTTTATCCCGAAGCAAAATATATGGAAATCTATGACCAGTGCGGATTCCAGGTAACAGATTTTGAAGGTGTAAATGCAAGAATCGCCGAAAGACTTGATGAACTCGGAATGACCGATGAAGAACTACTTAATTCTTATACAGAACATTATGTAGTTCCCGACTGGATTATATGGGAAGAATAAATCATAAAAGAAATAAAAAAAATCTCCCGGCTCCTAAAAGAGTCGGGAATTTTTTTACAAATCACCTGAATAATAGAATAAATCTTAATATGGCAAGAAGAATTCCAAGCACAATCATTGCAAAACCACTTAATCTGGTCTTCATAACAGCTTTAGGATCGTTTCTTCTGTCCCTTCTTGTTGAAATACGAGGAAAAATAGCCATAATAATTCCAAGTATTGCAATAACTATCCCCAAGAAAACAGGTATCAAATAATACATAATTTAACCTCCTCAATACCTAAACACGTTTAAAGCAACCATTTATCCAAACAAAATTATAAATTATTTAACAACAATATTTACAATCTTGGCAGGAACATAAATCTCCTTGACTACTGTCTTACCTTCTATAGCCTTCGCTACCCCTTCAACTGCTTTAGCTTTGGCAAGTGCTGAATCCTTATCTTCTGTCTTAAGAAGTTCCACAACACCTTTAACCTTACCGTTAACCTGAACTCCTATTTCGATAGTATCTTCGTTAAGAGCAGCCTCATCGAATTTAGGCCATGCTTCGTAAGCAATAGTTTTATCATGACCTAATTCTGACCAGATTTCTTCACCTATATGAGGACATATACATGAAAGCATCTTAATAAATCCTTCAGCGTATTCCTTAGGGCAGGTGCCCTTAACTGCTTCATTCATAAAGATCATCATCTGAGCAATTGCTGTATTAAAGCCAAGTGACTCAAAGTCAGATGTAACTTTCTTGACTGTCTGGTTGTAAACCTTGGTAAGTCTGTCGTCATTATTATCTGTTATATTTTCTTCGTTTGTAAAATAATTCCAAACTCTGTTAAGGTATTTTCTTGCACCTTCAACACCTGATGAACTCCAGGGCTTTGAAACCTCGAGAGGTCCCATAAACATTTCATATAGTCTTAATGTATCAGCACCGTAATCTCTTACGATATCCGAAGGGTTAACAACGAATTCAGGGAATCTCTTACCCATCTTAATACCGTTTTCACCTAATATCATACCCTGATGAACAAGCTTTTTGAAAGGCTCTTTAACAGGCGAAATACCTTCATGGTAAAGGAATCTGTTCCAAATTCTTGAATACATCAGATGGCCTACAGCATGCTCAGGACCGCCGATATAAAGGTCAACCGGAAGCCAGTGCTTTAAAAGTTCGGGATCTGCGATAGCCTTGTCGTTCTGAGGATCGATATATCTCATGTAATACCATGATGAACCTGCAGAACCGGGCATTGTAGATGTTTCTCTTTTACCCTTTACGCCATCTTTTTCATATACTTTCCACTCTGTGGCATTTTCAAGAGGAGCCTGACCGTTCTTTCCCTTGTAATCGTCAAGTACAGGAAGTACTAAAGGAAGCTCGTCATCATCAAGAACATGAATGTTTCCGTCTTCGTCATACCATACGGGAACAGGCTCGCCCCAGTAACGCTGACGCGCGAAAATCCACTCACGGAAGTGATAGTTAACAGTTCTCTTTGCAACACCCATCTTTTCAAGTTTCTGGGTAATTGCTTCTTTAGCATCTTCTACTACAAGACCTGTAAATTCTTCAGAATTGATAAGCTTGCAGCCTTTTCCGAGATAATCATATTTTTCAAATGCACATTCGCTTACATCTCTTCCGTCGATAACCTGAATCATATCGATATTGTGAGCGATAGCATATTCAAAGTCTCTCTGATCATGTGAAGGTACTGCCATAACTGCACCTGTACCATAGTTGGCAAGTACGAAATCACCGATGAACATACGAACTTCTTTGCCGTTTACGGGATTGATACATGTAACGCCTTTAAGTTCACAGCCTGACTTGGTTTTATTAAGTTCGGTTCTGTCCATATCGTTCTTCTTTAATGTTTCGTCGATATAAGCCTGAACCTCATCTTTATTCTGGATTCTGGGCATTAAATCTTTTACGATCTGTCCGTCGGGAGCAAGTACCATAAAAGTAATACCGTAAATTGTTTCGATACAGGTTGTATAAATTGAGAACTCGCCGCCACCCACAATCTGGAATTTAACTTCAACACCTTCGGAGCGTCCGATCCAGTGACGCTGCATATCCTTGGTGGATTCGGGCCAGTCGATTTCGTTAAGACCTTCAAGTAATTCATCAGCAAAAGCAACCTGATCGATAACCCACTGCTTCATGTTCTTACGAACTACAGGATAACCGCCACGCTCAGATTTGCCGTCGATAACTTCGTCATTTGAAAGAACCGTACCAAGTTCTTCACACCAGTTAACAGGCATATCTATAAGTTTTGCATAACCTTTTTCATAAAGTTTCTTAAAAATCCACTGAGTCCATTTGTAGTAAGAAGGATCGCTTGTTGCAATCATCTTAGACCAGTCGTAGTCAAAGCCGAGTTCTTTTAACTGCTTTGAGAATGTCTTTATATTTTCCTGAGTAAAACCATTAGGATTGTTACCGGTTGTAACAGCATACTGCTCTGCGGGAAGACCGAATGAATCGTATCCCATGGGATGAAGTACATTATATCCCTGCATTCTCTTCATTCTTGAAGAAATATCAGTTGCGGTATATCCTTCCGGATGACCTGCATGAAGGCCTACACCCGAAGGGTATGGGAACATATCAAGAGCATAAAATTTAGGCTTTGAAAAATCCCAGACATCTGTTTTAAATGTCTCATTCTCCTCCCAGTATTTCTGCCACTTAGGCTCAACTTCATGATGATTGTAAGGTCTGTTCATAATTAATCTCCGTTTTTTATAAAAATAACCTTAATAATTTTAGTAATTTTACGCGTAAAAGTCAATGAAAAAGCCGAAGCAATAAGCTCCGGCCTTTCGTATTGTTTATTGTTAAAACAATTTTTCAGACATTATTCAACATTGCCTTCAGCAACCTTGTCAGCTCTTTCCTTAACTTCAGCTTCCTGAATATCTGAAGGAGCCTGTTCGTAACGAGCGAATTCATATTCGAAATCACCACGTCCGCCTGTCATGGAACGAAGGTCTGTGCAGTATCCGTATAAGCTCATCATAGGAATATCAGCTTCAACTACTGTCTTGCCGTTTCCTGCAGGATTCATACCAAGTACACGACCTCTTCTCTTATTAAGGTCACCCATTACATCACCTGTAAAGTCATTGGGAACAGTAACCTTAAGTGATGCGATAGGCTCAAGGAGAATAGGACCTGCTTCCATAAAGCCTTTCTTGAAGGCCTGGATTGTAGCCATCTTGAATGCCATTTCCGAAGAGTCAACAGGATGATAAGAACCATCGTAAAGAGTAGCCTTAACACCAACTACGGGATATGCTGCAAGAGGGCCTCTAAGAACTGATTCCTGTAAACCTTTTTCTACTGCAGGGAAGTAGTTCTTGGGAACTGCGCCACCAACAACTTCTTCTTCGAATACGTAAGGTGTCTCAAGATCGCCCGATGCACAGAAACGCATCTTAACGTGACCATACTGACCATGTCCGCCGGACTGTTTCTTATATTTGTACTCAACATCGGAATTCTTCTTAATTGTTTCTCTGAAAGCTACCTTCGGCTTTGTTAAATCAATCTTAACTTTGTATTCGTTCTCAAGTCTTGACTGAATAACATCAATATGTAAATCGCCCATACCGTAGATAAGCATCTGCTTGTTCTCGGAATCGTTAACAGCCTTGATTGTCTGATCTTCATGCATAATCTTCTGAAGTGACTGAGCAATCTTGTCAACGTCTGCCTTGTTAACAGCATGATATCTCTTGTATGTATAAGGCTTAGGAAGTTCAGCTTTACCAAATCTGATGATATGGGACTTGGTTGAAAGTGTATTGCCTGTTCTTGCTGCTGTAATCTTTGCAAGAGCACCAATATCACCTGCGTGAAGCTCGGGAACTTCGATGGGTTTGTTGCCCTGAAGAAGATAAATCTTACCGATTTTCTCTTCAACCTGCTTCTCATCGTTATACATTAAGTCATCTGTCTTAAGAACACCTGACATAACCTTGATAAGTGAATACTTACCGATGAAAGGATCGACGATTGTCTTGAAGATGTAAGCTGATTTCGGCTTGGAGAAATCATAGTTAGCTTCAAATACTTCGTTTGTCTTTAAGTCGATACCTGCAACTGTTCTTGAATCAGGACCGGGAAGATATTTTACGATATCATCCATTAATGTATAAATACCCTGGCAAAGGATATTTGAACCCATTGAAATGGGAACGATGCTGCAATCATTTACGGATACTCTCAATGCCTGACGGATTTCGTTTTCGGTAAATGTTTCGCCGCCGAAATATCTTTCCATAAGATCTTCGCTTGTCTCAGCTACGGATTCCATAAGAGTTTCTCTGTAGCTCTCAAGATATTCTTTATTAGCTTCGGGAACATCACATTCCTTAACTTCCTTACCTTCCCACTTGTAAGCCTGTTCTGTGATTACATTAACGTAACCTGTGAACTTTTCATTCTCTCTGATAGGAAGATGGAAAGGAGCAATCTTCTTTCCGTAAAGAGCTGTTAAATCTTCAACAACCTGTCTGTAAGAAGCATTGTCGATATCCATATCGGTTACAAAGAACATTCTGGGAAGTTTGTATTTTTCGCAGATTTCCCATGCTCTTTCAGTGCCGACTTCAACACCGGCCTTACCGGAAACAACGATAATAGCTGCATCAGCTGCGGATGCTGCTTCTTCAGCTTCACCTACGAAATCAAAGAAACCGGGAGTGTCAAGAACGTTAATCTTTGTTCCGTTCCACTCAATCGGTATAAGAGAAGTATAAATAGAAATCTGTCTTTTAATCTCTTCCTTACCGTAGTCGCTGACTGTATTGCCATCGCTGATTTTACCCATTCTTGAAGTAAGTCCTCCAAGATATGCCATAGCTTCGGCAAGTGATGTCTTTCCTGCGCCTCCGTGACCGAGCAGACAGACGTTTCTGATCTTATCAGTAGTGTAAATGTTCATGTTGTAACCTCCGAGTTTTTATTTGGGGTTAAATAAAAAAATTCCCCTTTAGAAACTATTAACCCCACTCAGTATATTTTACTAAAAACGGACAGATTATACAATGTGAAATATTTGTTTTGTACAAAAAATACGATTAAAGTGTGTAAAATTTGTATATTTTACCCTCAAATTTTAAATATACTCAAAGGCATTCTTAATCCATTCTATTTCCTCACCCTTAATCGATATTACATCGAAACGGATTTTAGTATTTTCATCGATTTTATTTATCAGTCTGTAAAAATCGCTCACTCTGCATATTTTATGTATTTTATGAGTATTAATCGCCTCTTTCGGACTTCCCATATAATCGGAACTTCTGTATTTTACTTCATAAAAGACAAGAGTGTCCTTATCTTTTCCGATAATATCAATTTCACCGATTTTACACCTGAAATTCATAATTAAAATCTCTACATTATGCTTTTCAAGGAATTCAGAGGCAGTTTTTTCGTAACCTCCTCCTGTAGTTCTTTTGTTTATAAAATCACCTCCATTGCATCAAAAAAACACTCAAACATTAGATATTTGAAATAACGGGGAAAAATAAGAAATTTAAAGAAATTAGATATAATTATGAATAAAGGATCTTCTGTGAATCTCGCAGGGACCGTATTTTTTAAGGCCTTCTATGTGAGCCGCAGTTCCGTAGCCTTTATTTTTGGCAAAATCATAGCCCGGATATTTTTCGTCAAATTCAGCCATCATTCTGTCTCTGGTAACCTTTGCGACGATTGATGCCGCGCCTATAGATATACTTTTAGCGTCACCTTTTATGATGGGAACCTGTTTAATATCCACTCCCGGAATTGTTACTGCATCATTTAAAAGAACATCAGGCTTTACCTTGAGATTGCTTATAGCTTCTCTCATTGCTTCGTAAGTAGCCTGTAATATATTTATTTCATCGATTCTGTTATTGTCTTTTATGCCGATGCCGTAAGCTACGGCTTCTTTTATGATGATATCGTAGAGTTCTTCTCTTCTTTTCTCTGAGAGTTTTTTCGAGTCGTTAATGTAAAGAATATTGCAGTCTTTAGGCAATATAACGGCGCAGGCCACAACAGGACCCGCAAAGGGGCCTCTTCCGACCTCATCTATACCGCATACATATCCTAAATGTTCATATTCTTTTTCATACTGCTTTAAAGCCTCGATTCTTTTAAGTTCGGCTTCAAGCTTTTCGCCCTTAAGTTCTCTCATTTTAATCTTCCGAATGTTTCACAAAACCGATTTTGTTGAAAGGATATATTCTAAGCCATGCACGGCCGATAATATTCTCTTTTTTGATGTTTCCTACTTCATAATATCTTGAATCGAAGGAATCGTTTCTGTTATCGCCTAAAACAAAATACTCATCATCTCCTAAAACAATGGGATTTGAAGCGATACCCGGATCATTGATTCTGTCTTTGCCGAAGTTTTCAGTCAGCAAAACATCATTTATGAAAATATTGCCTTCTTCGTCAATGTATACAGTCTCTCCGGGAAGGCCGATGATTCGTTTGATAAAATAATTTCTCTTCTGATAAGGAAATACAATAACGTCAAATCTCTTGGGATCTTTAAATCTGTAGGAAATCTTATCCACGATAAGATTATCCTTATCCATCAGTGTATTTTCCATACTTCTACCGTCAACTACGGTTCTCTGACCGATAAAAGTAACGATAAAAAGAGCTATAAGAAGCAAAACAAGGAAATAAACAACTGTTTTTAATATTTCCTTTAAGGTATCATTCATTTTTTTGTTTTTGTCAGCAGACATAGCAGGTATCCTTTAGTTTTCTATATTTTCAAGAGTAAGATTACCGATTTTACAGCTTCTGAAATCATCGATTAACATCTTGGCGCCTCTTGCAATATCTGCATCGCCGCCTGATTTTACGAGATTTCTTTTAACAGTATAATTCTCAAGAATTTTTATATTGTCTTCAGACTCATCAATCTCATATTTGGAATTTAGAATTCCGGGATATTTAGATTTTAATATATCAATGAGGGAATATGCAAGTTCCTCAAAAGGCAGAATGTCATCATTGACTGAGCCTATAAGGGCAAGTATAATTCCTGTTTTTTCATCTTCGAATTTAGGCCATAAAATACCGGGTGTATCGAGGAGTTCAAAGTCATTTTTAACAGAAATCCACTGTTTTCCTTTTGTAACACCTGGTTTATTGCCTGTCTGGGCTTTGGCTTTTCCGGCAAGAGAATTGATAAAAGTAGATTTGCCGACATTGGGAATACCTACAACCATACATTTAATGCTTCTTTTAAGAATTCCTCTTTTTCTGTCGCGCTCTATCTTCTCTTTGCATACTTCTTTTATGACGTTATCTAAAGTTTTTACGCCCTGACCTGTTCTGGAGTTAATTAGTATGCATTTAATCCCTTTTTCTTCAAAATAGGCTTTCCATTTTTCATTGTCGCTTTTATCGGACATATCGGACTTGTTCATCAAAACAAGTCTGAATTTGTTTTTAGCAAGCATATCAATGTCAGGATTTCTGGATGCCTTAGGAGCCCTGGCATCAATTATTTCAATAACCAGATCAACAAGTTTGATGTTTTCTTCCATCATTCTTCTTGCTTTGGTCATATGGCCGGGGTACCAGTTTATATTTATTTTTGAGTTTTTGTTTTCGCCCATAAACTAAAATATAATCTTTGCTTTTTTATCATCTACTTTATATCGAAACCAAACTCGTCCGATAATATCGTCTCTTTGAACAGGTCCAATATTACCGTATCTTGAGTCTTCGGAATCGTTTCTGTTGTCACCCAGTACGAAATATTCGTCCTTGGCAAGAACTATGGGATTTTCCGCAAGTCCGGCATATTCCATAGGGTCATATAAATCTTCGTCTTCAAAAAGTTCACCGTTAATATACAAATGACCGTTTTCTATTAAGACTTCATCACCGCCGACTGCTACGACTCTTTTAAGATAAAGATAAGAATTCTTGTTGCCGTTAGGATAAAAGGCAATTATCTGGCCTACTCTGGGCTTTAAAAGCACATATGAAGATTTGTTTATCAAAACTTCGCCTGAATTATAAAGTGCAGGATTCATTCCGTCGCCGATAACTGCGGTTTTGGTTCCGAATACAAGGACCAATACAAAGGCAATAAAAGAAACCGCCGCCATCCAGAACAGCAAAACAAAAAGTCCCGTGAAATGATGCGGCTTGATCTTCTTTTCTTTTTTTACAAATGTAAGTCCCTGACGTTTTTTCATATTTTCTAAAAAAGGCAGGAATTAAATCCTGCCTCGTTTTTAAGATTAGATTTTCTCTTTTACTTTCGCTTTCTTTCCGACTCTGTCTCTTAAGTAGAAAAGTTTTGCTCTTCTTATCTTACCCTTACGAACAACCTCTACGTCAGCAACGTTAGGGGAATGAATGGGCCAAGTCTTTTCTACACCACAGCCGTTAGAAATCTTACGAACTGTAAATGTCTGACGGTTTGAACCGCCCTGAATCTTAATAACTGTTCCTTCGAAAATCTGGATTCTGGATTTGTTACCTTCCTGAATTCTGTTGTGTACTCTTACGGTATCACCGACTTCGAAAGCGGGTACGCTCTCTTTTAACTGAGCATTTTCAATCTCTTTGATAATTTCGTTCATTTGTATATCTCCTTTGTTTCATCGGATGTTCTTAAGTCTAAAAAGCTCAGCGGACCATCTCTTTACACGCAACTATAATAAATTACCACATTAATTCAAATAAGTCAACAAAAACGATTAACATAATAAAACATTAATCGATGTTAACATCGACCTGCAAATCATCCTTAACGGAAGCCGCTTTTACAACGACTCTTATTGCTTTAGCAATTCTGCCCTGTTTGCCGATAACCTTACCCATATCGCTCTGAGCAACATGAAGGTTAATTTCGACATTCTTTCCGTCAATATTTTCAGTTACAGTCACTTCTTCGGGATGATCTACGAGGGCTTTTGCGATAGTTTCAACTAATTCCTTCACTTATGCGCCTCCTGTGAATCATTCTCCTATTTTTCAATACCTGCAATCTTGAAAATCTTAGCAACGGTTTCTGTAGGCTGAGCGCCGTTATTTAACCATTTCTTAGCTGCTTCTTCGTTAACCTTGAACTCAGAAGGATTCTTGTTAGGATCATATGTACCGATTTCTTCGATGCATCCACCGTTTCTTGCTGTTCTGGAATCTGAAACAACGATTCTGTAAATAGGATTTCTCTTATAACCCATTCTGCTTAATCTGATTTTAACTGACATTTTTTAGTCCTCCATAAAATATAAAAATATAATCATTATTTATTCAAAACTCCAAATAGAAGTTGTTGACTTAAAAAGGCATCTTAGGGAAACCGCCGAAACCGCCGAAGGGACCTCTTTTCTTACCGCCCATAAGACCGGGCATCTGCTTCATCAGTTTCTGTGTCTGCTCAAACTGTTTGATGAATCTGTTCACTACAGAGATATCAACTCCTGCACCCTTGGCAATTCTGTGCTTTCTCTGCGGATTTAAAATCTTGGGATTTGAACGCTCTTTCTTAGTCATGGAAAGAACAATTGCTTCCATCTGTTTAAGCTGCTTTTCATCTACGGCACCCTCAAGGTCATCCTTGGAAATGCCCATATTAGGCATAAGTCCGAGCATTGACGAAAGACCGCCCATTTTTTTCATCTGGTTCATACTCTCAAGGTAATCGTTAAAATCGAATTTACCTTTCTTGAGTCTTCCCATCATGTCTTTTTCTTTTTCTTCATCGATCTCGTCTTTTTCAGCCATTACTTTATCGATGAGAGTTAAGACATCACCCATACCGAGAATTCTGTTTGCCATTCTGTCGGGATAAAACTGTTCGAGATCGGATAACTTCTCGCCCATACCGACATAAAGAATGGGAACTCCGGTAACCGCTTTGATGGAAAGTGCCGCACCGCCTCTGGTGTCGCCGTCCATCTTTGATAAGATAAGTCCGTCGACTCCGACTTTTTCGTTGAAGTCTTTAGCCACATTTACGGAATCCTGACCGATCATGGCATCGACTACAAGGATAGTCTTGTGAACCGTTACGTTCTTTTTTATATTAATAAGCTCCTGCATTAATTCTTCATCAATCTGAAGACGTCCTGCAGTATCAAAGATTACAACATTTTCATTGTTCTTGGCTGCGTATTCAAGGCTCTTTTTAGCGATTTCTACGGGATTTACATTATCTCCCATCGAAAATACGTCAACGCCCTGTTTTTCACCGTTTACCTGCAACTGTTTGATAGCTGCGGGACGATAAACATCAAGTGCTACGAGTAAAGGTTTCTTGCCCTTTTTAATGAACTGTCCTGCGAGCTTTGCCGCGGTGGTTGTTTTACCTGCACCGTTTAAACCGCAGAGCATAATAACCGTAGTTGCCTGTCCGGGCTCAAATTTAAGTTCTACGGTTTCATCTCCTAAAACCTTGGTAAGTTCTTCGTTTACAATTTTAACAACTGCCTGTCCGGGATTTAAGCCTTCGAGAACTTCGCTGCCGACAGCTCTTTCTTCTACAGACTTAATAAAGTTTTTAACTACTTTATAGTTAACGTCCGCTTCAAGAAGCGCTAATTTTACTTCTTTTAGGGCAACCTTAACGTCTTCTTCGGTGAGGCGTCCCTTAGAACGAAGATTTTTAAATACTTTTGTAAGTTTATCCGTTAAATTTTCAAAAGCCATTACAGGTCCTCAGATAATTTATCAATAAGCTTTCCGATATTCGCGGTATCAGCACCTTTTTCGGAAAGAATGTAAATTTCGTGCTTGATTTTTTCTATGGTCTCGATATTTTTCTGATAATTTTCGGCGAAATGAAGCTTTTCTTCATATTCCGCAAGGATTTTATCGATTCTTTTTACAGCATCATGCACGCCCTGTCTGGAAATTCCTATCTCTTCGCCGATTTCCGAGAGTGAAAAATCATTTTCGACAACATCCGAATAAATCTTTTGCTGATGTTCGGTTAAGAGATTGCCGTATATATCAAATAGGAGTGCTCTTTCTTTTATTCTGTCCATAGACTTTATATTTAATCAAATCTTTACACAATGCGGCCAAAATAACCGCAGCTTGTTAAATATAGCAAAAAATAATAAGGGTGTCAAGACTTTTTACTTGACACCCTGTAAATTATTCTTCAAATATAGCTTTTACGAAGGATTTTGAATCAAATTTCTGCAAATCTTCTATTCCTTCGCCTACACCGATGTATTTAACCGGTATTTTAAGCTCATTCCAGATGGCAATTGCAATACCGCCCTTTGCGGTTCCGTCCATCTTTGTAAGGATAATGCCTGTAATATCACAGGCTTCTTTGAATTCCTTGGCCTGATTAAGTGCATTCTGCCCTGTGGAAGCATCGAGAACAAGGAAGTTTTCACGATGAATTCCGGGGAATTCCCGGTCGATGATTCTGTTCATCTTCTTTAATTCTTCCATCAGGTTCTTTTTATTATGAAGTCTTCCTGCGGTATCGCATAAAAGAATATCAACATCTCTGGCTCTTGCAGACTGGAGTGCATCATATATTACACTTGCAGGATCGGTACCTTCTTTTGCACCAATCATCGGAACACCGACCCTGTCTGCCCAGGTTTCAAGCTGTTCCGTAGCTGCGGCTCTGAATGTATCTGCTGCGGCAATCAAAACCTTTTTCTTATCTTCCTTAAAATTGTAAGCAAGCTTTCCTATGGAAGTGGTTTTTCCAACACCGTTTACACCAATCACAAAGATAATTGATTTTTCATGTTCGAAAGGATACTGATCGCCTTCGATATTAAGTCTGTCTGATAAAAGATTGATAATATAATCCTTGCACTCTTCAGGCTTCTTAATATGTTCAATTTTTACCAGAGTTTTGATTTCTTCGATTATCTCGCTTGTCGTTGTAACGCCGATATCGGCCATTACAAGCACTTCTTCGAGTTCCTCGTAAAAATCGTCGTCTATCTCCGAAAAGCCGTGGAAAACGCTGTCTAAACCGTCTAAAAGGTTAATTCTTGTTTTATTTAAACCGCTTTTCAGTTTGGCAAAGAAACCGCTTTTTTCTTTTTCCATTATTTTTTAGCCTTTTTCTTTTCTTCGTCTTCAAGCAGTTTGTCTACAAGATCGACGGAAACGAGTGCTGATACACCCTTCTCCTGCATTGTGATACCGTAGAGTCTGTCTGCCTGCTTCATAGTGCCTCGTCTGTGTGTGATAACTATGAACTGTGTATTCTTCGTCATCTTTAAGAGATATTTGGCAAATCTGTCGACATTGCTTTCATCAAGCGCAGCCTCAATTTCGTCTAAAAGACAGAAAGGCGAAGGTTTTAAATTCTGAATTGCAAACAGCAGAGAAATCGCTGTTAAAGCTTTTTCACCACCGGATAACTGCATCATATTCTGAAGTTTCTTTCCCGGCGGCTGAGCAATAATCTTAATGCCTGCCTCGAGAATATCTTCTTCATCCAACAGTTCGAGTTCTGCTTTTCCGCCTCCGAAGAGTTCTCTGAAAACTTTGTCAAACTCTGAAGAAATACGACCGAACTGTTCCTTAAACTGAACTCTCATAGCCACATCGAGTTCATCGATTATCTTAACAAGTTCTTTTTCTGCCTGCTGTAAATCTGCGTGCTGTGCAGAAAGGAACGAATGTCTCTCAAATACTTCTTTGTATTCTTCAATAGCATTTACGTTTACATCGCCAAGTTTCTTGATATCATCCTTCAAAGAATGAATCATCTTCTTCATCTCGGAGAGATTTGTAAGTTCTTCATCACGAAGAAGCTTTGCATCCTGAAATGTAATATCGTATTCCTGCCAGATATATGAAGAGAAGTTCGCAAGATTTTCCTGCTGTTTTTCCTTTGCGCTGCGAAGTCTGAAAAGTTCCTTGTCAAACTCGTTTATCTTTGAAGATATAGCATCTTTCTCGTCAAAATAGGACTTTCTCTTAGCAAGAAGTTCTTCTTTTCTGGCTGTATCTTCGCTTAATTTCTTCTGTGATTCGGACTGTGAGGTAAAGCTTGCCTTGATGGTTTCTTTTATGCTTTCAAGATTTTCCTTCTTAATTCCGATTTCTTTTTCGGTATTTGTTCTTGCTTCGATTACCTCTTCTTTTTCGGCTGTTAATTTGTCAAAGTCACCTTTAAGTCTGTTTAAATTGGACTGTTCGAATTCCTGCTTCTGATAGAGTTTTTCCATTACCAGAGTGGAATCGTTTACGTTCTTAGACTTATTGCCTTCGTCAGTCTTTAAAGTTGCAAGTTCTTTCTGCTTTTCTTCTATGGTCTTATTTTCTTTTTCCTCGTTCTTGATTGACTCGTCGAAAAGACTTTCTTTTTCACTCTTCTGTTTGTTTAAAGTCTCAAGGTCAAGGTTGATCATGGCTGCTTCTTCTTTTAAAGCATCATAATCAGACATGGTCGAACCCATCTTTTCCTTGGCATTATCACAGTTCATTCTGGCGGTATTCTGTCTTAAGAATGCCTTCTGCAAATCATCTTTATTCTTGATGATAGCGGCTCTGACTTCGTTTCTCTTTGACTTGATGTTTTCAATCTCTTCTAAGATAGCATTCTGCTCTTCAAAAAGCTTCTTTACATTCTTTTCAAGTTCTTCGATTTCTCGTCTTCTTCCTAAAAGATTCGAGTTGTTCTTAAAATGACCGCCGCTGATTCCGCCGCCGGGGATTAACATTTCGCCTTCAAGCGTAACCATTCTGATGCCGTATTCGTATTTCTTAGCAATCTTTAAAGCATTGTCTACAGTATCAACCACAAGGATTTTTCCAAGAAGTGTTCTTGCAACATCCTTGTATTCATCTGCTATTTCTACTATTTCATCAGCTTTGCCGAGTACGCCTTTTTCTTTTAGGGACTCAGGCTGTTTAAACTTCTCGGGATTAGTAATGGAAGTTATAGGAAGGAATGTAGCTCTTCCGGCTTTTTCCTTCTTTAATATTTCAATTAATCTCTTGGCGCATTCTTCATCCTTTGTAACAATGTTCTGAATATTGCCGCCAAGTGCTATTTCGATAGCTGTTTCGTATTTCTTTTCAACTTTGATAATATCAGCCACAACGCCGATAATCTTCTTGTCAGAAGACTTCTCTTCCATCACTCTTTTAATGGATGAGTTAAAGCCGTCATATCTCTCGGAAATGTTTGTAACCGCTTCGAGTTTGGATTTTTCCTGATGATATTTGGACTGAACTTCCTTTAATTTATCGTCGCAATTTGATAATTCATCATGGAATTTGGCGGTTTCGCCGTCAAGTTTCTTGCTCTTTTTATTTAAATCCGCGATTTCTTCAGTGATTTTGTTGAATTCTTCTTCGAATTTCTTAACTTCTTCGTTATGCTTTGCCTCTACGGACTTTGCGGTAAGAAGTTTTGCGTTAATCTCGGAAAGTCTGATGTTTTTCTGGGAAATATTGGTTTCAATACCGGAGATTTCAGCCTTTACCGTTGCTCTCTCGTTTAAAAGTTCTCTGATGTAGCTGTTGCCCTTATCAATATAAGCGCTTACAGTCTCAATCATTGCTTCGACCTCGTCAAGTTCTGCCTTGGCTTTGTCGGAAGCTTCTTTTTTATCGTTTATTTCTTTGTCGATTTCAGTTTTTAATTCAACAACCTTGTTGATTTCATCGGTTTTGGACGAAAGTAAGTTATCAAGATCTTTTAACCTTGAATCCAAATGTCCCATATTGTCGGTAGCCGATGAAATCTGTTCGTCTAAGACTTTAATTTCACCTTCGAGTTTTTCTCTTAAAACATCGGCTTCCGCTAAGTTTTGACGGTTTGAATCGATTTCTTCCTCAAGATGAGTTAAGATGTTCTCGACTTCTTCATAATCTCTCTTAAGCTTTTCACTAGAAAGAACAGCATCATCATAATCCTTTTGAGCGATGCCTTCTTTTTCTGTTAAATCAGCAATCTTTTTGTCAATTGCTGCAGAATCAAGCAAAAATACGTTGATATCGTACTTTTTTAAGTCTTCTTTCTTGGATAAATATACTTTTGCTTTCTGGGATTGCTTTTCGAGAGGTCCGATCTGTCTGTCGAGCTCGGACAGAATATCCGTTACACGAAGAAGATTTGCTCTTTCGTTTTCCAGTTTCTTTAAGGTTTCAACTTTTCTTCTTTTAAATTTAACGATACCTGCGGCCTCGTCGAAGAGTTCTCTTCTGTCTTCGGGCTTGGAGCTTAAGATTTTATCAATCTGACCCTGACCGATGATGGAATAGCCTTCTTTGCCGATGCCGGTATCATAAAAGAGTTCGTTTACATCTTTTAGACGGCATACAGTACCGTTAATAAGATATTCGGACTCACCTGAACGGTAAATTCTTCTGGCAACCGTAACTTCATCAAAGTCAATTGCCAGTGCGTGATCAGAATTATCAAGAGTAATCGCAACATAAGCGCTTCCTACGGGTTTTCTTAACTGAGTACCCGAAAAAATAACATCCTGCATGGATGCTCCTCTTAACTGCTTGATTCTCTGTTCTCCGAGAACCCATCTTACGGCGTCGGCTACATTACTTTTACCCGAACCGTTAGGTCCTACAATTCCGGTGATTCCGTTTGTAAACTGGAACGATATTTTATTTGCAAAAGACTTGAAGCCCTGGACTTCAATGCTTTTTAAATACATTTTATTCTTCCTTTGCGAGTATTTTTATGCCGTTGTAGGCAGCGAGCTGTTCTGCTTCCTTTTTATTATGGCCTTCTCCGGAGCAGATCATTTCATCATTAATAAAGAGACCTACCACAAAATGCTTATCATGGTCGGGACCGGTTTCTTCAATAACTTTGTATTCAAGAGACATATTGTCTTTAGATTGAACATAAATCTGCATACGGCTCTTTGAGTCAACAAAAAGCTGGTTTTCCGAGATATCGTTTAAAAGGAATTTTTCGATATATTCTTTTGCGGCCATATAACCGAATTCAAGATAAACAGCACCGATAATGGCTTCGAAAACGTCGGAAAGGATGGAATTTCTGTTTCTTCCGCCGCTGGCATCCTCGCCTTTTCCTAAAAGAATGTACTCTGAAAGATTCATTCTTTTAGCAGTAAAAGCCAAAGAAGGCTCGCAAACTAATGAAGCACGAAGCTTTGAAAGTTCGCCTTCAGGCATATCGGGATGATGTCTGTAAAGAAAATCTGAAGATACTATTTCAAGAACGGCATCACCTAAGAATTCGAGTCTTTCATAATCTTCCCATTTATTAACTTTTAATTCATTGACAAATGAGGAATGGGAAATAGCGCTTTTAAGGTTTGCCGTATCAGCAAACTTCAAACCGATCAGTCCCTGTAATTTCTCAAGTCTCTCGTCTATATTCATTACTTGCGTTCCATTACCTTTTCAATCAATAATACAGCTTCACCGACATTGGAAATTGTTTCAACGTCTTCGCCGTCAAGAGAAATGTCAAGAGCATCCTCAACGCCGATAATAATCTGATAAACATCAAGCGAATCGGCGCAAAGATCCCCTATAAAGGTAGTTTCTTCGGTTATTTCCTTAGGGTCAACATTTAATATTTCAACAATCTTATCCCTTAAAACATCAAATATCATCTTCCTAATTAATCCTCCTGGATCTGAGTGATGGCAAAGCTTTCACTCATTAATTCAAGCATACCGCTCTGTTTAAATCTGATGCACTGATTGAGTGCGTTCTTTATTTCTTTTGCTTTAGAATTACCGTGACCTTTAACTACAAGACCTTTAAGACCAAGTAAAGGCGCTCCACCGTATTCTGACGAAGAAAAACTCTTAACGGTTCCGCGAAGTGCAGGTTTAACCAGCGCACCGCCGATCTTACTTCTTGCATTGGAAAGCATGGATTCTTTTATCTTGGAAATAAGCGTAGCGGAAAGACCTTCATATAATTTAAGGATTACATTTCCGACAAACGCATCGCAGACAATTACATCCACGTCTCCGTTTGGAATATCTCTTGCTTCAATGCTTCCGATAAAATTAATCTCAGGGCAGCCTTTAAGCAGAGGGAATGTATCTTTTACGAGGGCATTGCCCTTCTCCTCTTCGGCTCCGATATTAACGATACCGACTTTGGGATTTTCAACTCCCATCATTTTGTTCATATATATACTGCCCATTTTTGCAAACTGTAAAAGATTGATGGGCTTCGAATCAACATTTGCACCGCAGTCTATAAGAAGGGCAAATCCCTTTGCCGTAGGGATAAGCGGAGCAAGAGGCGGTCTGTCTACGCCTTTTATTCTGCCTACGATTACCTGACCTCCTACCAAAATAGCTCCGGTACTTCCGCAGGATACAAAAGCATCAGCTTCTTTATTCTTAACCATCTGCAATCCTATTACTATAGAAGAATTCTTTTTCTTTCTGATAGCGGAAACAGGAGCTTCAGACATAGCAATAATCTCTGTGGCATTAACAATTTTAAGGCGTTCTGCATCGTATTCCACGCCTTCGAGTTCCTTTTTTATGAGTTCTTCAATACCTACCAGATAAACTATTAAATTCTGATTATCTTTAATTGCATTTATTGCTCCTTTGACTACTTCCTTGGGGGCATTATCACCGCCGTGAGCATCAAGTGCAACCTTAACAAAATCACTCATTTTTGTACCTCAAAAATATTGCAGATGTCCATAAAAATACAACTTTAAATATACATAAAATCGGGCGAAAAATCAAGAAATTCTTTAATATAAACTTTTTTGTTGACAAAGTTATTTTCAAACTGTATACTCTTTAACGTACGAATAAAAAAGATACAGGGAATTGGAGGTGTAAAGATATGTCTATTTGTCCGAAAAACAAATCATCCAAAAGCCATAGAGATAAAAGAAGAGCAAACTGGAAGATGGGAGCAACTACATTAGTTAAATGTTCCAAGTGCGGCGCTTTGACCGTACCCCACAGAGTATGTAAAGCTTGCGGATGCTACAACAAGAAAGAGATTATTAAATTAGACGAAGAATAATTCGCTTTCGATTTAAAGATAATAAACCTTCTGTTAAGGAAGGTTTTTTTATTTGCTTTTTGGAGCCAGACACCCTTCGGGATGTCAGGCACCAAGCATCAAAAAAGGTGCCGGGCACGCATAGCGAGCCGGGCACCCTATTTCTTTTATGAGCTTAATTATACGCTGGCCTGGCAAACTGTGATTGCAATAACACCAACGATATCCTGCCATGAGCAGCCTCTTGAAAGGTCGTTAACAGGCTTTGCGATACCCTGAAGGATAGGTCCGTAAGCATCAGCCTTAGCAAGTCTCTGAACGATCTTGTAAGAAATGTTACCTGCATCAAGGTTAGGGAAGATAAGAACATTAGCCTTACCTGCAACGTCTGAATTGGGAGCTTTTGACTTCGCAACCGAAGGAACGATTGCAGCATCAAGTTGGAATTCGCCGTCAACAACGAGGTCGGGATACTGCTCTTTTGCGATTCTTGTAGCTTCAACCATCTTGTCAACCAAAGGATGTTTTGCAGAACCAACTGTAGAATGTGAAAGCATTGCACATACAGCCTTCTCTCCTACCAGGCTTTCGAAGCTTTCTGCTGATGACTGAGCGATTGCAGCGAGTTCTTCGGGATTAGGATCCTGGTTAAGACCTGAATCAGCGAAGATAAATGTTCCGTTTGCGCCGTATTCGCAGTTGGGAACGTCCATAATAAAGAATGCGGAAACAAGCTTGCAGCCTGCTTTTGTCTTAAGAATCTGAAGTGAAGGACGAAGTGTGTCTGCTGTAGAATGGCAAGCACCTGCAACAAGTCCGTCAGCATCTCCTGCCTTTAAAGCAACAATACCGAAAGTAATTGTATCGCTCAAAAGAATTTCTCTTGCCTGCTCGGGAGTCATACCCTTTGCTTTTCTGGTTTCGTAAAGAAGATTTACATAGTCTTCGAGTTTATCGCAGTTTGCGGGATCGATGATTTTAGCCTTTGAAATATCAACGCCTGTAGCCTTTACATGAGCATCGATTTCATCCTTTGATCCGATAAGTACGATGTTTGCAATACCTTCATTGATTGCGCCTTCAGCAGCATAGTATGTTCTGTCATCCATTGTTTCGGGAAGAAGAATTGTCTTGCTCTGGAGTTTTGCTTTTTCTTTGATTCTGTCAACAAATGCCATTTTTATATTCTCCTTTAAATTAATTTTCATTCGGATTAGTCCGTGTCCTTAACAGACATTGTTATTATACATTCAAAGTTTTTTGCATTCAATATTAAGTTTTACTTATTTCAATTCTTTCACAAATAATGACGGTTTAAGATTTCTTTTTATATCATCTGCGTAACAAACCCATAGTTTTTCCTTCGCTCTTGTCATGGCAACATAAAAGAGACGCCTCTCCTCTTCTGTTTCTTCTTTGCTCTGGGCTTTCTTATGCGGAATGTTTCCTTCGTTCACATCCGGTATATAAACCTCATCCCACTCTCTGCCTTTTGAAGCATGAATCGTACAGATGCGGACTTTATTTGTTGTGTCGTCTTCCTTCTGTTCGTTTACTTCGGATTCTTCATCTTTTATGAGTTCAAAGTAATCGATAAAATCTTCTTTGGATGTAAACTCTCTGGCCAAGGCTTTTAATTCTTCGAATTCGGTTTCAAATTTGATACCTTTTTCGAACAGATATTTCTCATATCCAATGACTTTCATTATGAAAATTAGACCTTCAAACGAATCGAGTTTACATAATTCTTTAATGTTTCTTTCTAACTTAAAGATATTTATAGCAAGATATTTCTTTCTTCTTGAACATTGAAATAAGTTTACATAACTATAATGGTCGTCATTATATCTTTCATTTAATTTACATTCTGCGAGGAAGTTTCTTGATATGTAACGATTAGGTTTATTCGCAATCTTCAACAAGTTATTGTAAGTATTTTCACCTGACGCAATCTTAAAATATGTCAATACATCCTCAATCATTTCATTGTTTTTAATCCTAATGCTCGTTTTTTCTGTAATATAAGGCACTTTATACTTTAATAAACAATATTGGAGTGAGTCCTGTATATTATTTGTTCGTAAAAGAATCGCAACGCTCTTCCCTTTATATAAACCGTCTTTTACTTCTTTTACCAGTTCTTCATATTCTTCTTTATAAGTAAAAAAGCTTTTAATCTTAAACTCTCCTTCTTTGGCATCCTTAACCGGTACAATTCTTTTATCAAATCTTAAGGAATTAAAAGTTATTAATTTCATTCCTGCTTTTACAATGCTTTTGGTACTTCTGTAATTGGTCTCAAGTTTTAATACATCTGCAGCAAAATCCTTTTTAAACTTAAGGCAGATATCG
This sequence comes from Lachnospiraceae bacterium G41, assembly GCA_900100245.1. GTDB lineage: Bacteria > Bacillota > Clostridia > Lachnospirales > Lachnospiraceae > UBA3766. The sequence goes on along the minus strand of FNEU01000014.1, from coordinate 3,588 downwards.
CTCGAAGAGCCTCTGAAAGCATAGATTGACTGATCTTCATCTCCTACCGCAAACACTCCTTTTCCATTAAAAAGCCTTTTGACCATATCATATTGCTTGGAATTAATGTCCTGAAACTCATCAATCAGACAATATACGTACTTATCAGTCCATTTCTTTAAAAAATCAGGGTTTTTATCAAACATTTTTTCAGCCAATATAACGAAATCATCATAATCAATTAGGTTTCTTGCTTTGGTTTCATCATGGTAATAGTTAAACATATCCTTAAATTTTTCAGGTTCTATGCTCTTTGAAACATAATTATCTGCGTTTAAGTCTAGATTTTTAACTTTCGATATTTCGTCGAGGATTTCATTTAAATCAAGGCGCGAAATATCAAGGTTCATGTCTATCAGAACCGTTTTTAATATATTCAGTTTTTCTTTTTGGGAAATAATTAAGAAGTTTTCAGATTTAAAGTCTCTTATAATCGAATAAAACAGGGAGTGAAACGTACAGAACGTAACTTTTGATTCACCTGCGTATTCTTTTTCAAACCTCGACTTCATCTGACTGGCTGCGGCTTTGGTGAAAGTAATCACCAGGATTTTATCAAAAGGTATATTGTAAGCCTCATTAAGATAAATAACCCTTTGCGTTAAAACCGCAGTTTTTCCGGAGCCGGGCCCCGCTGTAACTAAGAGGGACCCGGGACTCGCTTTGATAACACTTATTTGGTTTTCATCAAATATCATTCGATAATTTTTCTATTGCCGCTTTAATTCTTTTAAGCGACTCCTCCTTTCCGAGAACCTCGAGGATCTCGGTCGCACCGCACGGAGTCATTTGTTTTCCGGAAAGAGCACATCTTACGGGCCAGAGAATCGTTCCGTTCTTAATCTCCTTCTTGGCGGCAAAATCAACGAGCAAAGCATATAATTCGTTGTTGTTGTAACCTTTTTCATCGAGATTTTCAAGTACGGGCAGTATTTCTTTTAAAGCTTCAAGTGATGTTGCTTTATCGGATTTCATTTTTTTATGAACATACATTTCGCTTGTATATTCAGGCACAGCCTCAAAGAAATCGATATGATCGGGAATATCAGGGAAAACTTCGATTCTTGTCTTAACCATTTCGGCTATTTTCTTAAAGTCTAAATCCTTTGAGATTGTATTTTTAATATAAGGAAGTGCTTTCTCATAAAAAGCATCGAAATCCATTGCTTTAATATATTCTCCATTCATCCATTTTAACTTGGTATAGTCAAATACGGCGGGCGATTTGTTGATATGATGATAGTCGAAGGCTTTTATTAGCTCATCCAAAGACATAATCTCCTGGTTGCCTTCGGGACTCCATCCTAAAAGAGCTACAAAGTTAACGATTGCTTCTGATAAAAATCCCTGCTCAATCAAATCTTCATATGAAGAATGACCGCAACGCTTTGAAAGCTTCTGATGATTTTCATCTGTAATCAATGGACAATGTACATAAACGGGAACTTCCCAGCCAAAAGCTTCATAAAGTCTGTTGTATTTTGGTGATGATGAAAGATATTCATTACCTCTAACAACATGTGTAATGCCCATAAGATGGTCATCAACAACATTTGCGAAGTTATATGTAGGGAAACCGTCGGACTTGATAAGAATCATATCATCAAGTTCCGCATTGTCTACGCTGATATCTCCGTAAATCTCATCATGGAAAGTTGTAGTACCGGTATTAGGATTGTTCTGTCTTATAACATAAGGCTTTCCGGCCTTTAAATTAGCCTCTACTTCTTCTTTTGATAAGGATAAACAGTGCTTGTCATATACATTAATTTCCTTGTCGCCTTCAACTCTGGTTAAAGTAGCAAGTCTTTCCTTATCGCAGAAGCAATAATAAGCCTCGCCTTTTTCAACGAGTTTCTTGGCATATTCAAGGTAAATACCGCTCTTTTGTCTTTCAGACTGAACATAAGGACCGAATCCCTTGTCTTTGTCAGGGCCTTCGTCATGGATAAGGCCTGTTTTCTCAAGAGTTCTGTATATAATATCTACCGCACCTTCAACATATCTTTCCTGGTCCGTGTCTTCTATTCTTAAAATATAATCTCCGCCCTCATGCTTTGTAATAAGGTAAGCATAAAGCGCAGTTCTTAAATTTCCGACATGCATCCTGCCTGTGGGTGAAGGAGCAAATCTTGTTCTGATCTTGGTCATTTTGATTTAAAATCCCTTATTTTAGGATTATTCCTTTCGTTATTTTAAAAAATCGAAATTTATTATACCATAAAATATACAAATAATTTAAAAATTTCAAAAATTATAATATAATTACACTTGTTTTAGATATTAAAACAACACACATGATTTTATTCGTATATAAAATATATTATATAAGGAGAAATCTATGATTAAATCAGACCAGCACATGCACTCCTCTTTTTCGGGAGACAGCCAGGCTAAAATATCGGATATAATTGATTCGGCCGTTTCAAAGGGCCTTGATATTATATGCCTAACGGACCATTACGACCCTTTGTTCCCCTGCTACCAGGAGGGCGAGGATACAATATTTGATCTTGATACCAAAAGCTACAATGAAGCAGCAATTAAAATAAGAAACGACGACTCAATTCAGTCTAGAATTAAAGTCAGAGTCGGTATGGAACTCGGTATATATCCTAAAATATACGATATGTGCAAAGATATCGTAAAAGAATATCCTTACGATTTCATTATTTTATCATCTCATACAGCTGACGGATTAGACCCTTATCTTCACACATACTGGGAAGAATTCGACAATCCTGTGGACGGTGTAAAGCTTTATTATAATGAAATACTTAAAAATGTAAGCGAATTTAAGGATTTCGATGTATACGGCCATCTTGATTACTGTTTAAGATACACCACTACAACCGAAGAAGAACGAAGCATTAAGAATTATAAGGATATTTTGGAAGCAATATTCAAAATTCTCGTCGCAGACGGCAAGGGAATCGAGATTAATTCCGGCGGCTTAAGAAGAAAAGGCTACAATATGTTCAATCCAAGCGAAGAGATTCTTAAGTTTTATAAGGAATGCGGCGGTGAAATAATCACTTTCGGCTCTGATGCACACAAACCTGAAGACGTAGCATACGGCATAAAAGAAGCCTATGATATTTTAAAAGGAATAGGTTTTGAGTATATTGCGGATTATAAAGAAAGAAAAATAAATTTCACTAAGATATGATAAAAGAAAAGATTTGGAAAAACATTCCAAATCTTTTTATTGTTTGCGCGCCATGGGCGCGCTCTAACGGGTGCAAGTCCCGAACACGCCCAGATAGTGGGAAGTGTATAGCTGAACAGCAAGGGTGTCCATCGTGAGGTGGAATCTGAAGGAAGCTGCAAGCAAATCTCTGGTCCGACGGACAGAAATCACATATAAGGCTAGGCTACGAGAGACAAGTTGGCAACAAGCAACGAAGTCTAATAACTATCACATTTGTAGTAGCAGAGTAAATGTGGCGGATATATGGAGAGAAAGAGCGTGCACCTTAAGCGTGGAGGTCTCACAGAGGTTTCATTAGCCTAGTAACAACGAACTGTGAGAAGTCAGCCGAGCCCATA
>FNEU01000006.1 GCA_900100245.1 Lachnospiraceae bacterium G41 | reverse complement strand
ACATCAATTCCTACGCTTATCAAAAAAAACACCTCCTTAAATGAATTCATAAACGGCGACCACCCGCACTTATTGAAATTCATTTTCGTTGGTGACACGTAATCTTGGCTAATCCAAGTCACAACCTGCTTAAACGAATGCACTCAATAAAGGGAAGGCTGACTGTTTTTCGAACGTGATCATTTTAAACGTCACTACTGTAATTACGTCAGGCCGTTATCCCTTTATTATAAAAAATAAGTGCAGATGTATCATTAACATCTACACTTATATAGTACGAAACTGTAATTTTGTATTTTAACTCAATTCCTGTCATCAAATATCATTTCTGAATTTGGCGAAAACAATTCATCTTTTGTCCACTCAACAACACCTTTTCTTGCCACTATAACACGGAAATTGTCTGCATCGTCATAGTCATCCCACACATGTAACAAACCATAGCTTCCTGTAGCCACTTTCGCTATTTTTTCAAACGTCTGTAACATTTCTTCAGCTTCTGCTGTTTTGTGGTTTGTGCATAAAAAGAAATTTATAGTTTTAATGCCATTCTTTGATATTATCTGTATCTCGTTATATTTCAAATTGGAAATAATATTATCAACTTGAGAATAAATTGCTTTCTCATCAATTTCAGTATGCAAATCTTCATCTAAGTATGTAGGAATTATTACCAACCAGCCATTTATCTGTATCATAATATATATTTCTTTCTCAGCTATTCAGAAAAACTTTAAGTTTCTAAATCATTTCTTCAATAATTCAAAAGCTTCTAATAAATTGGAAATAGATACAACTCCATCCGGAATTTCCTTTCCAAATCTATTAAGCCAAAGAGTTTTAATTCCAAGCGCCCCGGCTCCTTTTACATCACTACTGATGGAGTCGCCAATATGTATTACTTCATCTGACTTAAAGCCGCTATCATTTAATGCAAGTTCAAATAATTCCTTTCGTGGCTTGTATGACTTAGCATCTTCAGATGTAAACACACCCGCCGGCTTCAGTCCATGATACTCTATCGCTTTTCTAATATCATCGGTATCAATATTTGAAACAATATATAACGGAACCTGACTCCGTTCAAAGAATTCTTTCGAATCTTCAAATATTGGAGGCTTAACCCAATGTGCAAACATCTTTTCACTCAATTGTATTGCATCAGCATCTGAATCAAAACGTTTGAGTGTATGCTCCAGAGATTTTCTTTCTAAATCTCTTTGAGTTTCAAAGTTTTCCCCATAAGAATTTTGGAACATACTCTGAAAATCCTTCCACCAAAAAAGATCCACATCTTTAGGTTCATCCACTTTCCCCGTATCGCATATAATCTTGGATATTTCTTTAATTACTTCTCCATCTTCATGAACTATAGTGCCATAAAAATCTACAAAAAAGGCTTTTATCATCTAATCTTTGTCCTATACTATTAAGACTGTAATTACATATTTCTTCCTTGATACTGAATCGTAATAACATAAACCTTCTTTTCAGATTCATCTATCTTAAAGATGGCAATGTAATTATCTATAAGTAGCTGTTTATAGCCCTTTCCAGCGTATCTTCCGACTTGTCTGTCCTGATGTGATTTAGGATATTCATCTAAAGTAAAAATGGCATCCCAAATTCTATCGGTCTGCCCTTTTGCATTTTCCGGAGATAACTTTTCCAGAGCTATATAAGCATAGATTTCTTCTATATCACGATATGCTTTCGGATATAGCAAAACTTCGTATTTTTTAGCCATAATATTTCTTGTCTAGCTTCTTTCTGGCTTCTTTAGCTGAAATAGGCTTTGCTCCTTGTTCGATTTCTCTCTCAGCTTCTTCAATGGCATTATCTATTCTATTAATCTGAGCAAATTGTTCATACATTTCAGTGCTCATGATAACAAGATCGCTATATCCGTTTTTCGTTATAAATATAGGCTCTTTATTTTTGTGAGCCAACTCCGAAATCTCACTCGTTTTTCTTAAATCTCTTATAGGAATTATCATTGGCATAAAAACCACCTCCTCTGTATCATAAATGTATCACAATTACGACACAATGTAAAGAATCTATACTATCAATTGATGGAATCACTATTTAGGAATATTGCGATTTTTCTAAACAAGCTTTATCTATTCAAAGGTTTCATACTTCTTTCAAGCACGCCGGTAAGATAAGCTATCGTCATGCCGTAATTTGTAATTGCGATATTATGTTTCTTCGCTGCTTCGATACGTGCTTTCATTTCTTTTTCATTTAACATACAGCCACCGCAGTGGATGATGACTTTATACTTTTCAAGGTCGTCGGGATATTCGGTTCCCTGTGTAAAATCAATCTGCACGTCTGCTTTTTTGCGAAGCATGGCGGGGATTTTTTCGGTACCGATATCTCCGCACTGTCTGTGGTGTGTGCAGCCTTCTGCTATGAGCACATAATCTCCGTCTTTTAGACTTTCGACTGCCCTTATACCATCGAGCTGATAATCAAGCTCGCCCTTATATCTTGCAAAAAGAATGGAAAATGATGTAAGAGGAATTTCTTCGGGTACTGTTGCTGCTACCTTCTTAAATGCCTGGCTGTCAGTGATGACAAGCTTTGCATCCTTTCCGTATCTTGCGATAACATCAGCCAGTTCGCTGTCACGACAGACTATAGGAATTGCTCCATGATCAAGTAAATCTCTTATGGTCTGTTGCTGCGGTAAGATAAGTCTTCCCTTGGGTGCTGCCTTGTCAATAGGAACTACGAGTATTACCAAGTCGTTAGGGGCAACCATATCTCCGACGAGAACTTTATCGTCTTTGGTATCATTTAGAAGTTTCGCAATTGTTTCCTTCAGTTCAAAGATGCCTTCACCGGTTAGAGCACTTACGGAAAGTGTGGCTGACAGTTCGGAATCATCATCTTTTTTAGGAATGTCTTTATTGGATGCTATGTCCGATTTATTGTACACCTTGATAACAGGAACTTTTCTTTCTTCTATAAGAGACAAAATCTCTGCATCCTCGGGTGCAAATCCTTTTTCGGTATCGATCACAAGAACTGCAAGATCAGTTTTTCTTAAAACGCCTTTGGCCTTTTCGATTCTAAGTTGTCCTAGTTCTCCGACATCATCAAGACCCGGTGTATCAATCACAACTACGGGTCCTGCAGGAAGCAGTTCCATTGATTTATATACGGGATCGGTAGTGGTCCCCGCTACGTCAGATACTATTGCAAAATTCTGCCCTGTTACCGCATTTAATAAACTGCTTTTTCCTGCATTTCTGCATCCAAAAAACGCTATGTGTTTTCTCTCCGAACCCGGAGTGTCGTTAAGTCCCATCTTTAAACCTCTTTTTTCTCATTTTTAGTATATTAAAAAATGCATAGCCCACCCACAAATCAAGTCCAGTAAGGCTTTTGGTCTTTGTGGGTGAAACCCTGCATTTTTGTTCTGTATTCCGCAAGCTTTTCGCCGTATGCGGTCTTCACTTTTTCTTTGAGCACACCCTCGTCGCAAAGTTTTTGATAGAGTTCTTCGAACTCACGACAATTAGCCTGTGCGGCATCTTTGTAGTTGTTGCTCATGTTGGCGTCGATATGTTTTATGATATCGTCCATTGCTTTTTCGTACTGGCTTTTAAATAATCCCATAAGTCACCTACTCACTGAACCTGTACCTGTTCTTTCCGTGTTCCTTTGAATAATAAAGCGCTTTGTCGGTCTTCTCATACATTTCTTCGAAATTTGAAATCTGACCGTCGTTTACGGTTATACCGATGGACGAACCGACTATCGGAGGCAGACTCGAACGCGACATTTTATCGGAAAGACCTGAGATGATTTTGCCTGCGTATTCCGCCATTGTAACCCTGTCGGTATCATTCTTAATATAGACCGTAAATTCATCACCGCCGAGACGGCATACGATTGCGTCCGTGTCTTTGAAACAATTTACCAGATGTTCTCCGTATGCGATTAAAACGGCATCGCCCGTAGCATGTCCGTAGAGATCGTTTACGCTCTTAAAATTGTCAAGGTCGGTCATAAAGAGTGTTCCTATATTTCCTGCAGCAATCTCCGCGTCAACGATTTTTTCAAGATATACTCTGTTGTAAAGACCTGTAAGGCCGTCCGTTTCAGCCAGGTTCTTTATCTCGTTGAAAACTTCAACCTGGTTGGTAATATCCGAAGCCCAAACCATATATCCCTGAACGACACCGTTTTCATTTAACGGCTCTTTTCTGAAGCCGTATACATGGTCGTCCTTTTCCATTGTGCTTCTTTTATCATCGAGAATATCTTTTAAGACTCTGTATCTTTTAACATTTTTGCCGGTCTGGACATACGGGAAAAGTGCCTTTCCGTTTTCGTTCATCATCAAAACTTCGCCCGTCATATCAATTACGACCACGCTCTCTGAAGTGTGGTTAAGTGCACTGGCTGCGATAACTTTCGTATTGTTGTTAAAGCCGTATTTTAATGTGCCGTACGAGACTATGCAGATGGCGGCGATAACGCCGAATGCAATCAGATCGTAAGGTGAAATTCCGACTACTTTAAGCGCAATGAAAAACCAGAGCGCAAAGACTGCGTAGTTGATTATCATTCTTCTCTGATGCTCGATATACGAGGTTTCCCTGCTCGAAATATAATTGGCTATTAAGAAGCCCGCGAACACCAGCACAATGCAGATATAAAAGACAATATAAAGTATTCCGGGCTCAATTATCGCCACAGGGTAGGCCAGATCTCCGCCGACCTCAAAGCTCTTGTAGAAAAGCGTGTTGCTTTCCATCGTGTATACGCCGAATATGGTCAGCGCACTCACGCAACCCTCTATGATATAAATCGTAACCGGAACTTTCATTCTAAGGAAATCCGCCACAAACCATGTGAAGCAGATTAAGAATCCGCAGTCTGCAACGTACTCGATTTTGACTACTTCTTTTATGGTCTCATACGTAGGATTTATGATCTCTCCGAAAAATCCGACCATAAACAAAAGTCCGAAAATAAGCGTCGCGATAACCGATGCGTTGGAGGATCTTTTGCTCTGAACAGCAGCCATTGCGAGTAAAACCGCGATGAGTAACATAGAGGTTCCCTGCACTATGATGAATATGCTTCTTATATCCGTCATCGTGGAAAATGCAATCGACAAAACCAACAAATGTGAGGGATAGTAAACATAAAAGAACGTGGATGAAAAACGGTTTCCGCCCTTTTCTCCGTTGTAAAAATATATGAGTCCGAATGGCAGAACAAATCCTAAAAGATACAGTTTGTCATACCATTTCCAGTCAAGGTTAAGTATATGCGCATTGCCGTTTATAATACTGAAAAGCGTAATGACAACGACCGCAACAACCGTAGCAATCGAGAAAAACAGACATATTTTGCCGAATTTGTTTCTGAAAAAATAGAAAATAAGAACGTAAATCATCGGAAGGATCGGCCATCCGCCAAGCGTCGCCGAAATGATTCCGAGGCATATGATTGCAATGATTTTGGCCGAAAGCGAATTGTTCTCGCTCGCCGCAATCATGATTGTCAAAAGCGCTATAAGAAGGTCTATGATGATGTTCTGTCTGTAGCCGTACATTGAGCCGAAGAACATGTAAAAAGGAGTCGCGGAAATGATACCGAATATAAGGAGTCTTAGGGCATATTTTACGACATTACCCGTGTGAATATATCCCTCCACGATTGCAAAGCACATAATCGGAATCGTAAATCTTCCGACCACATGCATTATCTGACCGAGCACGGAATCAAAAGGAATGCAGGCCCACGCAACATGATCTATGGTCATTGCAAATATCGCTATGAACTTTAAAGTAAACAGGTTTAAGCCCTTAAAATTCTTAGTGTTTGACATATCTTTTATGCCCCTTTTACGTATAAAATTATTATATCTGAGGGCCCCTTTAAAATCAACAAAGTTAGACGTTTGACAAACATTCGGTCACAAACTAAAATCCACGAAACGTTTTTGATGGAAAAATGTCGAATTTTACTGTAAAATAGATGTATGAACTTCAAATTAAAGACATCGAGGGTCATAAGCGTAATCTCAGTTTTGGTATTGCTTATCTTTGTTTTATCCGTTGCGATAGTTCCGGGAAAATTAGCAGAGAAAAATGAAATCGACTGGGTTGATGTAGCCACATTAAACGTTGAACCCAAAGTGCCTGAAATAATTGAAGAAGAGGAAGAGGATACCGCGTCTTACCAGAGTGAGACCGTTATTTTGACGCGCTCTTCCAATATCAAAAAGGCTTCCGAACAAATCGAAATCTCTACCCCCGAAATTCCTGAAGATATGATGGTAATTACCATCGACGGTGAAGATATATATGTTGTCGCCGATGAAGACTATACCTATGAAGATGATGTATTAACCACCACTGCGGATGACCTCGTAAAATGGGCGTACAGGGCATACTACGAGGACTGGGAATATGTTTACGGCGGCTGCGAAGAAGGTTATGTGGACTGTTCGGGCCTTATTAAATCCAAAGTTGAGGTATGTGCGAGGGGCACAGAAGAACTGCTGGCGGAATCACCGCTCAGCGGACCTATAGAAACAATCCCCGACATACCGGGCCTTGGTGTTTACACTTTCGGCCACGTTGGTATATATGTCGGGGACGGAATGGTTATTGATGCAAGAACGGAAGCTGCCGGTATCGGTTATGATACCGTTGAATACGAAACCTGGACTAACTGGTTTGAAATAAAAGGTGTTGATTATTCACGCTACATTAACAGCGGAAGCGAATAATTAATTCTTAAAATCCTTGTCTATTTCAAAATCCATTTCTTTGTATGTCCAGACGCATCGTCCGATATTATATTTATCCATTACTGCATGGAAGTCGTGAAACCATTTTACGGCTTCTTTTTTGTTTGCTCTGTCAATTACGCCGTACTCGCCGCAATACAAGGCAACGTTTCTTTCCTTGGCCACTTCAATGGCTTCGCTTAAAAGATACTCGAAATATCTTTCGTCGGGACAGTCATCCTTGTCGAAAGGAGGGAATGCTCTGTAAGCATCTTTGGTTTGAATCTTGCTGTATTCATCATATTTCTCATAAGGCATTTTATAATCACATCTGAAATACACATCCATTGTGGGAATCCAGTGTGCGCCCTGATGTGTGAAAAGAAGCGGCTCGTAGCAGTGGAATGTGTATACTACATTGTCATCGTAAGGCATTGCCAAATCTTTTATGGCTTCAAGGCTGTTGTTGTAATAGCCGCCGACGATAATCCTGACGTCCTTTGCTGTTTCACGAATCATCTTTATACAGTTAACCGAAATTTCGTTCCACTTGTCGCAGAATGCCTTGTCGGTAACTTCGTTTAGGAGTTCGAAGGTCAGCATATCTTTTTCTTTGCCATATCTTCTTGCAAATTCACGCCATATTTTATAAAACACATTCTGATACTCTTCGCTGTCAAAAAAGCCCATTTCGCCGTGTGCGGGGTCGAAAGAATATCCCGGAGTACGATGAAGGTCGAGTATCATGTTAAGGCCGTATTTGCGGCACATTGCAATTGCAAAATCTATGTATGAAAATCCCTCTTCCTTAAAAGAATAGTCATCATTCAAAATAAGATCGTAGTCAGTGGGTATTCTGACATGGTCGAATCTTTTAGAAACTGTTTCAAAATCAGCCTCTGTGATAAAAGTATCGTATCTTTCTTTGGTATGGTCGCACTGCGAGAGCCATCCGCCGAAGTTTACGCCATGTTCGTATCCTTCAAATTTTTTCATAATTATTCCTCCACGGGTGTGAGTTCCTCGATTTCCTCCACGCGAACATTCTGAATATAGATTGTTGCGTCCGAACCCTTGTTGCCCATGTTGAATTCAAGACGGCCGTTGTTGTCGTTCTTTTCGGTCATGGTGAATTCGTATACAAAGGTCTGAGGCTCAGTGGTTACATCGAAAAGTGTATCCGGGAAATATCTGATCCAGCCTGCATTGGGAGCCGAAATACATACAATGAGATTTCTGTCTGCCTCTGCCCAGCAGTCAAATGTAATGCGGTAGCTCTTGCCTTTTATCATCGGAAGATCAGGCTGAACGAGCTGAACGGAATAATCAACCGTACCCATTGCATCTGTATAGATAATCATTGTATTGTCTTTGATTTCTGCGCTTCCTTCGCCGCCTTCGAATAAAAGGAATTTCCAGTCTTCGTCATCATCGAGATTTTCAGCTACGCTGAAATCACAGTTTCTGATGAAGTTGCCTGTTTCGTCAGCTTCCAGGAATACCTTTTCGGGTTTCTTTACATTTGTATCATACTCGTCTTTCTGATATACACGAACGTAGTCAATTAAGAATTCTGCATTATCGAAGTCAGTGGTTTCGTCGGGATTTCCGGGCCATGTTCCGCCGACTGCAAGGTTTAACTGAACATAGAATGTCTGATCAAAAGGTGCGGGATAAGGCTTTTCGTCTGCACCCGCATCACCTGTAAACCAGTCATTTACGGTAAGATACAAATTGCCGTCGATGTACCATCTCATTTCGCCGGGTTCCCATTCAACAGAGTACTCGTGGAAAGAGTCTGCAAAAGAACCTGAATCAAGTGTTACAACGCCCTGCTGCTCTGCATGAGGCTCGCCGTAATGAACAGTTCCGTATGCTGTGGTTACATCGCTTCCAAGCACTTCCATTATATCAATTTCACCGCATTTAGGCCACTGTCCATACTTCATTTCTTCGGTAGGCATCATCCAGATTGCGGGCCAGAGTCCCTGTCCTTCGGGAACTTTTGCTCTGGCAACAACTTTGCCGTACATAAAGTCCTCTTTATCCTTGGTTTTTACCTTACCGGAAGTGTAGTAATTTCTTCCGTCGATGGTCTTTTTAATTGCCTTTAAAACAAGGTTTCCGTCTTTTACGAACACATTGTCCGTAGACTGTGTGTATTCCTGAAGTTCGTTGTTGGTCCAGCCGGGAGCGTGGGGATCGTAACTCCAGGTATTAAAATCAAGCTCTGTTCCGTCGAATTCGTCGTGCCAGAGAAGGTTGTAGCCTTCGAGTTCGGGCGCAGGTGTGGCTTCAACCAATTCTACATCGGGGTTTGGCACAAGATCGATGTCAGGCTGATATGCACCGTTATTGCAGCCTGCAAAGGCAGACAGGGAAGCCAAAAGTGTCATTACCGAGACAACTGAAATAACTCTTTTAAAATTCTTCATAATCTTCACTCCTAAAATAAATACAATGTTTTTTGCTACATTAACTTAACAATAAAACAAATCTTTTAGGATTTATATTAATATTATGATTTTTTTAGCAAAATAATGATATAATAACAGTAAATTTATTAAAATTTTTAAACGCCGGCAAAATGCTTTAAAAAGGGAGTTTTTATGGATATTATTTCTCAGGAATTAGGCTATAAAGAATATGTCATGCGTGAGGATTATTCTTTTCACGCGCCGTACAATCCGGAAGTTGAGTTTTACGAGGCTGTAAGGGACGGAAACAAAGAGACCGTCGACAAGGCTTTGGCAGTGGATTTCTGCGATAAAAAGGGCCTCGGCGAACTCTCGCTTAACTCTCTTCAGAGCTTTAAATATCATTTCGTCATCACCGCAGCCATGCTCTCGAGATACTGCATCGACGGCGGAATGGAGCACGAGCAGGCCTACCATTTAAGCGATCTTTACATTAATAAGGCAGATATCTGCACATCAAAAAAAGAGCTCTCAGCCCTTCATAAAAAAATGGTAAAAGATTACCTGAAACGTATGATTAATCTTAAGACAGACAAGGTTTATTCAAAGCATGTGGTCCTTTGCATAAACTATGTTTACGATCATCTGCATGAAAAGATAACGATTACCGATGCAGCAGTAGAAACAGGCATCAGTGAAGGGCATCTTTCGAGGCTTTTTAAAAAGGAAACCGGAATGACCTTTAACGAGTACGTAATGCGCAAAAAAACCGAAACAGCCCGTAACATGATAGACTATTCCGGTTATTCTTTGTCGCAGATAGCGAATATACTGGCTTTCGGCAGCCAGAGTTATTTTGTAAAAGTATTCAAAAAGTACGAAGGAATCACTCCGGGCAAATATTATTCAACCCATTTGCCGTCGGCAACCATCTGATCAATCCAGAGCTTGAGAGACTCGATGGAAACGGTCATTTTGTCGAGTTCGGATTTGATTAAAAGGAAATCATTCATTTCATCCTTGGTAATCTTTCCGTCAACAGTAATTTCGACAAGACGGTCTTTCTGCTTGGATAAAATATTTATGGTCGAAAGCATCTCCAGAGTAATCTGAGCGAGATCTTTTTCCTTTAATTCGGGAACGGAGACCTTTCCGATAGGACACTCGTTAGAGCAGTAGAAATTACATAAAAACGGTTTCTTGTAAGCCTTTGCCATCGCAAGAATTTCATCGGGATGAGGTTCGCACTTTTCACTCTCGATTTTTTCGATTCGTGAATCGCTCATGAAAACAAGAGCTTCACTTGCCTGAGAACGTGTTAAACCCGCTTCTTCTCTGGAAACCTGGTAAATGTTTTTGTTTTCTTTAATAGATTTTTTGCCCATTTCTAACCCCTTTTAAAATAATACGTTAACGCACATATTGATTATATGATAAATAGGCACTTTTGTGAAGTATCTGTCCTACATCTATTGAATATAAAATGTTTTTGAGATATGATATTCTCTAATTTCACTTAAAATGGAAACGATGGTGCCCGGCTCACACTAGGGAACTTCGTTCCCGTCGGTGCACCCGGCTTCACATATTATCGAAGGAGGTCCGCATGAAAAGCAAAAACGAAATGGATATGTGTACAGGATCCATATTCGGCAAAATGCTTATATTTACTATACCGCTGATGCTCTCAAGCATGCTTCAGCTTCTTTTTAATGCGGCCGATATCGTTGTAGTAGGAAATTTTGCCGGAGATAATTCACTCGGTGCCGTAGGCTCCACAGGGTCTTTGATAAACCTTTTAACAAACCTTTTTATAGGTTTATCCGTGGGTGTAAATGTACTTGTTGCCAGATATTACGGCTCGGGTCAGAAAGATAATCTGCATGATACTGTTCAGACCGCAGTTGCTTTGAGCACATTGCTCGGTTTTGTCGTTGCGGTATTCGGATTTATCTTCACGCCTGTTTTCTTAAGATGGATGAAACTCGAAGGCGAGATACTCGAACTTGCATCCATATACTTACGGATTTATTTTCTCGGAATGCCTGCAGTTATGATTTATAACTTCGGAAGTGCCGTACTTCGTGCAGTCGGAGATACAAGAAGGCCTCTTTTGTTCATGATTATTTCAGGTATTGTGAATGTGGGATTAAACCTTCTTTTTGTAATAGTCTTTCATTTAAATGTTGCCGGCGTTGCAATTGCTACGGTTATTTCACAGACAATATCCGCCATACTGGTTATCCTCTGCCTGATGCTCGACAAGGGAACCATACATTTCGATATTCATAAAATATACATCAACAAAGACATTCTCCTTAAAATCCTTCAGATCGGACTTCCCGCGGGATTGCAGGGTACGCTCTTCTCTCTCTCGAACGTATTCATCCAGTCGAGCGTTAACTCGTTCGGAGATATCGTAATCACCGGCAATTCATCGGCCATTAATATCGAAGGTTTCGTATATGTTGCAATGAACGCTTTCCATCAGGCTACAATTTCGTTTGTAAGCCAGAATATCGGCGCAGGAAAGAAATCCAGGATTAACAAAATCACCGTTATCGGACTTCTTTTAGTCAGTGCCACAGGCCTTTTCTTAGGCTCTCTAGCAACTTACTTCGGCCGTGAACTTCTTTCAATTTACACACGAAATCCCGCCATTATCGAAGCAGGTTACATTCGTATAAGCATTATCTGTTCCATTTATTTTCTCTGCGGAATTATGGACGTAATTGTAGGCTCCTTACGTGGCCTTGGCTACTCCACAATGCCTGCGATAGTATCTTTGCTCGGTGCATGCGTTTTCAGGCTTATATGGCTCGCTACAGTCTTTCAGTTTGATAAATGGCACAGCGTTCAGACCATTTATTATTCATATCCCATATCGTGGATTTTAACATTCTCAGTACATGTATTGTGCTACATTATAGTGAAACGAAAATACGATAGAGAACACTAAGTGACACAGGGGGACGCGCAAACCGAGCACCATAGCATCAAAAAAATACCACATACTTTCGTATGTGGTATTTTTGTATATGTAATAGATTTATTAACCTTTTACTGAACCAAGAGCAACACCTGCTACGATGTACTTTGATAAGAAGATGTAAACGATAATCAAAGGTAAAATCGTAAGTGTAAGACCTGCGTAGATTGAGCCGTACTCTGTTTTGTAAATATCAGCTCTAAGCAAACTTACCATCATGGGCATTGTGTACTTCTTTGTACTGTTAATAAGTACCATAGGAGTGAAGAGGTTGTTCCAGCTGCCTACGAATGAGAAAATAGCCTGTGTAGCGATAGCGGGTTTCATGATGGGAAGAACGATCTTGTTAAAGATGTAAAACTCTCTTGCACCGTCGATACGTGCCGAATGAACAATTTCAATCGGAAGTGCGGGGTGCAGGTACTGCTTCATGAAGAATACCATTGAAGGTGCTGCGATAGCCGGAATAATAAGCATTAAGAGGTTATCTGTAAGATGAAGCTTGTAGCACATCTGAAGGAAACCGATTAATGTAAGCTGACCGGGCAGCATCATGATCGCCATAATGAATGAGAAGAATGCATTTCTCAATTTCCACTCATATACAACCTGTGCATATGCTGTTAATGACGAGAAGTATACAGCAAGAATAGTTGAACCGCCTGCACAAATGAAGGAGTTCAGGAAACCTAATAAAGGTTTGAACATATTCTTGGATGTAAGAATTTTAATATTGTCAAACAAATGAGTCGATGGAAGGAATGAAACCGCTGTCGACATAATCTGAGGCGTTGATCTTGTTGCGTTAACAAACATCATCCAGAAAGGGAGAATACTTAAAATCGAAAGAAAAATACTTATGATGTAGATGATGACTTTCTGTACTACACCACCTTTGCCTTTTTCTCTTCCTTCTACAGTTAATTGTAAATTAGAATTATTAGACATTTTTTTCTCCTCCTTTCCTACATTTTACTCATTTTCAATTTACGTTTATATTCTTTTTCCTGCTGTCTGACGAGTTTTCTTAATTCTACTTCGTCCTTATCTCTTAACAGATAGAATACAATACATGAAAGGAATACGATAATAAAGAACATTATCATACTTGCTGCAGAAGCTTCACCATAGAGATAACCACCCTGGAAAGCTTTTCTGTAAATATATAATGAAGTGGTAAGTGTTGCATTGTTAGGACCACCATCCTGGAACAGTTTGGGAATATCGAACATATTCAAACCACCGATGAGTGATGTAACTAATGTGAACAACAACATTGTCTTGATACTGGGAATTGTAACTCTGAAGAATGTCTGCCACTGGTTTGCACCGTCAACTTCGGCAGCTTCAAACAATTCGGGTGAAATACCAAGGACACCGGATATAAGAACGATAGCAGTATAGCCGTACCACATCCATGTCTGAATAAAGATAACGACTCCTCGCGTGACATTCGCATTTCGCATCATTTCGACAGGACCTTTGAATATCTTTAAAGCGATAAGGAAATCGTTGACAACTCCCTTAGGATACAAGAACAACTGTGCGAATAACATAGCTACGGTTGCCTGTGTAATAATATTGGGAAGGTAGAATAATACTTTGAAAATACCCTGAGCCTTGATTGTGGATCTTCTGTTTGTAAACCAAGCAGCGATTAACAATGCAAGGAGAATCTGAGGAACAAAGTTTAGAAGCCAGATAACTACGGTATTACCGAATGCAATTTTAAATGATTTATTTTTAAGAACAGTGATAAAGTTCTTAAAAGGTTCGCTCCACATGATATTAAAATCTGTGTTGCCAGCACCTTTAAGGTCAGTAAAACCTAAAAGGAGCGTATAGAAAATAGGATATAATTGGAAAATTAACCAGGCAAGAACAAAGGGAATGCTGAATATGTAGCCAAATCTTGCATAATCATAAGCTCTCTTCTTTTTCATACGCCCAACCTCCTCGTAATAATATAAATGTGCTACACACCCGTAATATACCTCGTAATGCCGAATCTAATCAAGTGTGGTGAAATAAAAATCTTGAAAAGAGCAGGTCGGACGAAAGTCCGCCCTGCTCTTATTTCAATTTAACTTAACTACGATAGTAGAATCGTGATTAGTCGATAGCAATACCTAACTGCTCGTTAACGTCAGTCTTGAATGCATCGATAGCTTCTTCCTTAGAAAGGTTGCCAGCTGTGTATTCACGAACCTTATCACGGAAGATGTTGTTGATCTTCTCATCGTACTGAGTGAGGTTCTTACCGTTTGCAAATGCGTTAGCGGGAACGAATACATCAAACATGTTCTGACCTGCTAAGAAATCAGGTGTACATTTTGACTTAGCCATAACTGTACCGGAAGCAACGCAGTCACCAGCGGAGCCTAAACCTTCAGGCTTATTACCACAGTTATCAAGCATTGTGTAGTTGATTAACCAAGCGGGACCGAAGAAACCAAGAACCTGCTTCTCGCCCTGACCCTTCATATCTGCGAACCAAGCATCGCCCCAGTCCTGAGTATCGTTATGATATCCGTTGTCTTTGAGCTTCTTGGAGATATCGAAGAATGCTTCTCTCTTAGGATCGATGTAAAGCTTGTCATCTACGATCCAACCCTTGTCAGAGCTGTTCTCGATAGCGTGCCACATATCACCATCACCTGAGCAGATGCCGTAGCCATGAGCCTTAAGTTCTTCAGCTGCAGCCCAGTATGTATCCCATGAACCTGTGCCACCACCGATTTTCTCTTTAACTACTGCGGGATCATCTGAACCCCAAACGTCCTTAGCGATTGAACGTCTGTAAATAAATACACCACCTGTAGCCTGATAGCCTAAACCAACTAACTTGCCATCAGAAGGTCTTGTTCCGATATCGATTGTGTAACCAGCAATGTCAGCTGCCTTTGTAGCTGCTGCTGCATCGATTCCGAGTGATTCGTAAGGAGCTGCGAACTTAGCCATGTCGCCCTGTGTATACTTAAGAACGAAAGCTGACTCACAACCATAAACGTCAACCTGACCATTCATAAGAGCCTGGTCAAGAGCATCCTGGTATCCATCACCAGTACCTTTGATTGTTACATGAACGTTGTAATCAAAGTCGGGATGATCCTGTACGTACTGATAAACCATCTTAGGAATTTCGTTTGTGAAGTTCCAAAGTTCGATTGTACCCTTGCTACCACCGTTAGCAGGTTTGATGTTCTCAAGATCAACATCATCAGATACATTGAATGTACCGTTAGCCCAAGCGTACTGAAGACCATTCTCAGAATCATCAAGTGTGATGTATTCCATGATAGCCTTAACGCCATCAGCCTTGCCAGCGTCAACTGCTGCCTGGCTGGATACTACCCATGTACCACCCCAGAAGAAACCGATGGGAGACTCTGTGATAGCCCAGTCACCGTATGTACCATCTGTAGGTGCAGCGATAGGCTCGAAAGTCTGTCCGGGATCAGCTGTTGTAGTTGTTGTTGTAGTTGTGCCAGGATCAGTTGTTGTAGTTGTGGTAGTTGTAGTTGTACCATTGTCACAAGCAACTAAAGTAGCAGCAACCATGCATGTACTTAATGCACAAGCCATAAATTTTTTCATTACTTTTTCCTCCTTAAATAGGTTTTAGACATCCTATTGCTCTCTTTGTTCAATTTGTATGCAAAATGTACAATTCGAACAATAAAAATGTCGACTTTTGTAATAACAACCCAATTATAATCGTTATGAAAGGTTATTACTTTACAAATCTTGCTTCGTTTTTTACAAATATTGCTTTATGCATTTCATTTTGCATATTTTTTGCACTAAATAAGATAAAATTCGCACAAAAGCATGTTTTGTCCTTTATTTTATGATATACTCGTACGTAATTTGAGTCGGAAAAAATCCGTTTTTCTACTATATATAAATAAGTATATTTTATTCAGGAGTATATATTTATGAAAAATATATTTTCACCGGACAGTTTGTTAATTAAGGCACTCACACTTTTATGTGACCTTATGTTTTTAAATTTGCTGTTCCTTATCTGCAGCGTTCCGATTTTTACAATCGGCGCCTCAACCACCGCTTTGTACGCCGTACTGTTTAAAAGGCTCCGCGGCAAAGATCTTAAAATAGGTAAAACCTACTTTGCGGAATTCAAGGCCAACTTCAAGCAGGCTACCCTTTTCTGGATTCCCTACTTTTTAATAGTAGCATTCCTTGTGGCAGATATTTACATTTCGCATAACATTCTGCCCGAAGAATACAGATTTATGCAGTATCCCGTATCTATCGCACTTTTCATTCTTTTATGGGCTACCGTACTTGTATTCCCGCAGATGGCGCTTTTTAAATCGCCCACACGTCAGATCATTAAAAACTCCGCCATTCTTGGACTGGTCAACTTCCCCATCATCGGAATGGTATTTGTAATACACATCTTCATATTCTTATTGGCTGACTTATCAGCCAAAGCTGAAATGATTGTCATTTCCATATTATTGTTCTTCGGCATCGCAGGCCTTGCGTGGTTCTTCTGCATCTTTTACAGAAGAATATTCATGAAGGTTCTCGAAAAGGATGCTCCCGAAGAAAAAGAATCCGCCGAAACAGGTGAACTGCTCGACGGAGAAAAAGACCCTGATGACGATCTTCCTATTATTTAAATAATTCGAAATTATTCACTCTGAGAAAGAAGCCACTCCATAAAACGTCTGGCTTCTTCTCTATGTTTGGACGAATCAAACGAAACCGCGAGAGGCTTGGCATCATCGGGATAAGCATCTTTTACAATCTTTGCATCGATATAAAATGCCACGGGTATTTTCTCTCCCGACGCATCCCTTGCGTAATAAACCTTGTCTTCGTGGTCTTTTAGGAACTCTTCGTCAAATAATTCCCTTAAATCCAAAGTGGCGTTCGTCACAGAATAATCGTTTACAACCCATGACTCCGTGAGTGCGATATCAACTCTGCCCGCGATAACAGAGGCATTGAATTTCTGCATCGAAATGTTTTCTGCTGTTGAAAAGGCTTCCGAGCCTGACGAAGTATCGGGATACTGAAGATCGTAAACGATTCTTATATCGTCTCCCGTGATGTTTTCACCCGTATAATCGATGAAATCGTTTTCTACCGCATACATCAGATCCGGAATTTCGAATTTCGCATTTACAATGCTAAGTTCAAGTGCTCTTTCCCTGCTTTCACTTAAATACGAAGTAATCATTATTATTGTAATCACAATGATTATGGCGGGAATGATTACAAACCATTTGTAGTAATCTATAAAGAAACCTATGCTCTTTTTAACTTTTCCGAGTGCCGAATCATCCTCTTCTTCAGGCTCCTCTTCTTCCTCTTCCTTGTCAAGGAAACGCTCCTCTTTTGCAAGGAGAAGTTTTTCGGCATCGGTCAGGCCTTCGTATTCGTCGGCTTTCTGCTCTTCAACCTCTGTTATTTTCTCTTCAATATTCGGTTCGTTTTCGCTTTTTTTCTTTTTTGCCATTTTTCTAAAACATTCAACAGATGCCGCAGGTTGTACGGCATCCGTTACTTTCCTTAATTACTCATAAAATATTAAAGCTTTAATGCTGTTGCTTTCTTGCCTGTAAGTGCTTCGCTTCTTGAATCGGGAGCGCTGAAGCCCACGTAAATGTCTGCGCCGTTTCCGGTCACACTTCTTATACCATCATCATCCACGGTTGTAAATGCAAATGCGGGAATTGTGATTTCAAATACCTTTTCCTCGTTTGCTGCAAGTTTAACTCTCTTGAATGCCGCAAGCTTGGTATTTAATACTTCATCCCTGGTTCCGTTTACATGAACATATACCTGAAGTACTTCTTCGGTATCGACTGCACTTTTGTTTGAAGCCTTTACGTTAATTGCAATACCTTCTTGGGATGCTGCGTCAAAACTCTTTGAATCCTTAAACGATGCATCCGCGATATTGACATCGGCATAAGAAAGTCCGTATCCGAAAGGATAAAGCGGCTCTTTTTCAATATATCTGTAGGTTCTGCCCTTCATTGAATAATCTTCGAAGTCAGGCATATCCTTCAAATCTTCGTCTCTGTAGAAGGTTACGGGAAGCTTGCCCGAAGGAGAATAATCACCGAAGAGAAGCTCTGCCACTTCCTTACCGCCTCTTGCGCCGGGATACCATGCCTGGATAACTGCATTGGCATTTGCATCTGCAAGTGATAAGTCCATGGCACTTCCTGCCATCGAAATTACAACAAGCGGAACCTTGGTCTCGATAAGCGTTTCGAGAAGTTTAATCTGCGAAGGCGGGAACTTTAAGTCCTTCTTGTCGCCCGAACTGTATGCGTTACCTGTATCTCCTTCTTCTCCTTCGAGAGTTTCGTCAAGGCCGATGCAAAGCACTACAACATCAGAATTTGCTGCAACCGCCTTTGCTTCGGAGAGTCTGTCATAATCCTTGCCCAAAAACTCTGTCTTTTCCAAGAACAGATGGCAGCCTTCAGAGAAGTAAACTCTCGCATCGTCGCCCACATAATCCTGAATACCCTCAAGAACTGTAATATATCTTGAAGATGTTCCGTGGTAATTGCCGATAAGGGATGCACGGCTGTTGGCATTGGGTCCGATAACGCCGATTTTTTTGATTTTGTTTTTATCAAGCGGAAGTATTCCGTCGTTTTTAAGAAGAACAAGGCTTTCCTTTGTCGCACGTGAAGCAACGGCCAAGTGTTCCTTGCATTCAATAACATCAAAAGGAATCGAATCAAACTCCGTTTTATCAAACATTCCGAGAAGATATCTTGTGGTGAAAAGGCGAACGGCCGCCCTCTTTATAAGCTCGTCATTTATGAGGCCTTCATCATAAGCATCCATTATCTTCTGATATGTACATCCGCAGTTTACATCACAGCCTTTTTCAAGTGCAAGCTTTACGCTCTCTTCGGGGCTTGCGGTAACCTTGTGATTCTCATGGAAATCCCTTACAGCCCAGCAGTCGGAAACGAAATGGCCTTCAAAGCCCCATTTGCCTCGCAAAACTTCTTCCATCAGATATGAATGCGCGCAGCAAACCTCTCCGTTGGTTCTGTTGTAAGCACCCATTACGGATTCAACCTTACCTTCAATTACGCATGCCTCAAACTGAGGAAGATATGTTTCCCACATATCCTTCATATTTGCAATTGCATCAAAATGATGTCTTAAAGCTTCAGGTCCGGAATGTACCGCAAAATGCTTGGCGCAAGCGGCAGTCTTTAAATACTCTCCATCGCCCTGTAAGCCCTCTATGAAATTAACACCGAGGCGGCTGATAAGATAAGGATCTTCGCCGTAGGTTTCATGTCCTCTGCCCCATCTCGGATCTCTGAAAAGATTTACATTGGGAGACCACAATGTGATTCCCTTGTAAATATCCCTGTCGCCATCCGCAGACTGGAAATTGTATTTTGCTCTGGCTTCCGTTGCAATAACGTCGCCTTCTTCTTTTAGGAGTTCCTCGTCAAAGGTTGCACCCATTCCGATTGCCTGAGGGAACATGGTTGCCACGCCTGCTCTTGCAACGCCGTGAAGACCTTCATTCCACCAGTTGTATTCCGGAATGCCGAGTCTGTCGATGGCAGGTGCGTCAAATCTTAACTGTGACGCAATTTCCTCTATGGTCATTTTATCCACGAGTTCGATTGCTCTTTTTCTTGCTTCTTCCCTATTCATTAATCCCTCTCCAGTTGTACTTTTACACACATTTTCATTTATAGTTTTTTTGCAACGCTCATAAAAAATCGCACTATTTATTTTACTATGTTTTTTCGATTATCTCAATCAAAACACATATTTTTCACGTCGTTTTTGTGTTTTACAAATATTGCTCTTTTGACAGATATTGCTACAAAGTGTCTGTCTGTTATATAATATTATTGT
This sequence comes from Lachnospiraceae bacterium G41, assembly GCA_900100245.1. GTDB lineage: Bacteria > Bacillota > Clostridia > Lachnospirales > Lachnospiraceae > UBA3766. Next base: position 164,886 of record FNEU01000006.1, on the reverse strand, counting down.
ACGTGAACTCATAAAAGAAACTGGAGGTAAAAATGCCCTCATCCAAAAATACACAATCGGATTTTTCGCAGCCTTTCGGAAAATTTATCTCAAGAAAAGTCGAGCATGACGAAGAGACCATAGATTACCTTCCGGGGTACCGTTATCGTATCTGGCACAACGACCAGCCGGCTAACTACGGAGACCACAAGCACAAGGCTTTAGAAATCATTCTTTGTACGCAGAACACTTACTCGGTTACGGTAGAAAACGAAGTATATAAGCTTCACGAAGGAGATATTATCTTCGTTCCGCCGATGTCGTTTCATTCTATCACGGCTCCGGAAACAGGAGAGCGCTTTATCATGCTCTTTGATACTAAATTCTTTGATTATTTTAAATCCAAAAAAGAAATCTTAAATTTCTTTTCTTCAACCAGAGTCATCGGAATCAACAGTACGACACATATTTATCCGTTAGTCTACTCTTCATTAAACAGAATAATCCAGCTCTACTTTGCTTTCAGCGAACTGAATGAAGTGGAAATATATTCGGAGCTTTTGAAGGTTGTCAGTCTGATGACGCATTCGACGGAAGCTACGGATGAAGAAGATGAGAAGATAATCACGCATTCCGAAATCTACAACAAATTCGTCAGAGTCCTCACATATATCGAAAACAATTATTCTGAAGATATGGATTTAGAGAGTGTCGCAAAGACCGCGGGCTTTTCGAAATATCATTTTTCGAGGCTCTTTAAGCAGTACACGGATTCAACCTTTTACGATTATCTTTGCAGCAAAAGAATTCTCGAAGCCAAGAAGCTTCTTTTAACCAACACTCCGGTAACGGATGTTGCGTTCCAGGTGGGCTTTAACAACTTAACCACATTCTGCCGCTGCTTTAAAAAATACTCCGGCTGTTCTCCGACACAATATAAAAACATGATCTCCAAAGAAGAGGGTATCGTCCTCGACAGCATCGGAGACATCTACCACTTAAAGCCCGAAGAAAACAATTAGAAAAGGGACGGAGCCTGGCACACTTTGTGAGCCAGGCACCGCCCCTTTTTAGGTGTCTGGCTCCCGAAGGGTGCCTGACTCCTTTTTATTTAGTCTTCGTAAGGCTTCATTGTAATGATCTTTCCGTTTTCATCATACTTAAGCTCTCTGAATTTAACACATCTTCTGTGGTTAACTCCGCCCGAAAGTGAAGAGTCATGATAGAAGAGATACCACTTGCCGTCGATTTCTACTATTGAATGATGTGTGGTCCAGCCGATAACGGGCTCAAGGATTCTGCCTGCGTATGTGAAAGGTCCTTTGGGTGAATCGCCGATTGCATAAACAAGGTAATGAGTTGTACCTGTGGAGTATGAAAGATAATACTTTCCGTTGTATTTATGCATCCAAGGGCCTTCGAAATATCTTCTGTCTTCGTCGCCTGCTTTTAAGGGTTCGCCATTCTCGTCGAGAATGGTGATTTCCATGGGAGCTTCGGCAAACTGAAGCATGTCGTCTGTAAGCTTTGCTACCTGAGGTCCGAGTGCCTTTGCGTCTGCGGGAATCTCTGCGGGATTTTCAACGAATTCGCCGGTCTGCCATTTCTCAAGCTGGCCGCCCCAGAGTCCGCCGAAATAAATGTATGCTGCTCCGTCATCGTCCACAAGAACTGCGGGATCGATACTGAAGCTTCCCTTGATATAATCGGGTTCGGGCTTGAAAGGTCCTACAGGGCTGTCGGAAACAGCTACACCGATATGAAATCTTAAATCTTTGTCACGTGCAGGGAAATAGAGATAATATTTTCCATTCTTTTCTGCACAGTCGGGAGCCCACATCTGCTTGCTAACCCAGGGAACATCTCTCATGTTTAAAGCTTCGCCGTTATCTATACAGGGAGCATCCACATTGTCCATAGAAAGAATGTGATAGTCCTCCATCTGATATTCATCGCCTTCGTCGTTATCCTCTCCGTCATGCTCAAGGTCGTGTGAAGGATAAACATATATTTTACCGTTGAAAACGTGAGCGGAGGGATCCGCGGTATAAATATGTGTTACCAAAGGTTCTTTTTGTTTTGCCATTTTTAGTATCTCCTTTCAGGTACTTCTCTAAGTAATATATTACAAAACCCGCTTAGTTATCAATAAGATTGTAATTTTCTGCAAGGTAATTGTTCACGGCTTTAATCATAGCCTGCTGATAAAGATAAGGTTCACCGAATCTTTCAACAGCATCATTATATTCATCCTCTCCAAAACCTAAGCTTGTGGAAACTTCTTTCAAATCATCTTCAGATACGGAAAGATTGAAATTTTCGAAGAGAGCCTGCATGATAAGGTTCTTTTCTGCCTGCTCTTTGGCGGAATTTAAGACTTCCTCTTTGTATTCCTTTTTGGTCATCTTTCTCATATCAAGCACATCTTTGTAAGCATCGTTTCCGTAGAGGCTCTGATATGTGGAATTGGTGGTTTCCATCTGCTTGTAATCTTTCGCTTTCATATACTTTTTCATCTTTGAAAGATAACTTGCAGGATAGGATTTTACTTTGGATTCGCTTATTGCATATTCCTGAACATACTCGTCAAATTTAGTCTGTGCACTGCTCATTCTGTATTTGTTTAAGAAATCCTCAGCCGAATCAACACTCGCCCCAAAATTCTTTTTAACAAATTCGTCGTTAAACTCTGCGGGCTCATATATACCGTTTAAGGTGATTGTATAAACTACAATCTTCCCTGCGAGTTCTTCGTTCGCAAAATCGGTCGTAAAAGGAACCGACACATCGAATGTCTCGCCGGTCTTGTGTCCTATGATTCCTTCTTCAAACTCTGTGGGATAGGTTCCTGTACCAAGCGTTACTCTTACACCCATTCCGTTGGTGTTTCCGCCCTCGTATTCCTTTACACCGTCTATGCGTCCGATGTAATCAACACTTACGGTATCTTTTTCTTTTACTTCCACATTCTTTTTATCCGAAAGATCGGGATAGGACTCAACAATTGCGTTAATATATGTCTGCTCTTCCTCTTCGGTAGGATAATAATCGCTATTGTTCATATTAAGCTTGTTAAAGTCCGCAAGCTCGACATATTTTTCAGCCTTTACTCCTTTTATCTTTCCGGTCGCATCAAGTCCGATGGAATAATTAAGTTCCTTTTCGGCTCTCTTGGCAGAATCAAAGATAAGTGCTCCTGCGATAATCGCAATTATGAGTACTAAAATAACTACTCCGATTACTCTGCCGATTGCCTGATTTCGCTCAGCCTTTTTTAATGCCGCTTCTCTTCTTTTTCTCTCAAGCATTCTTTTTTTCTGGCTCATAACATCCTCCGATTACGCCTGATTTTCGTCCGGCACACATTTTTGTGCAATTACATTTTCGTAATTGTAGCCGGTATCAGGTGTTCTCTTAATTTTCTTTATTTCGAAATATCTTAATTCGTTGGGATTAAGATTAAATGAAAGGCTTATCTTTCCGTCTTTCGCCAGTCTGTCGGATGAGGTAATTCCGGGCTCCGCTGCCTGACGTAAAAGAGCCTTCTGCTCATTGTTTAGGGAAGCGGGCTCACCCATTTCATGCCACATCTTCAAAGGATTTGCATGGTTTTCGTCGACGAATTTTTCAATCATAAAATATTCGCCGTCTTTGATATTGTCAATATCTATTTCAATAGCCTTGTTGTTGTTTTCATTGTACAAGTCGGCATTCCATAAAAGACCTCTTAAATCACCGTTTGCACACTTTATAACTATAGCATCTTCACTTCGTAAAAGACACTCGCCCTGAAGTTTTTTGTAAAATTCAAAAGTATAAAATGTGGGCTTTTTGATAAGACCGTTTGCAACAAGACCGAAGCCTCCGTGGAAAGGAGTAAAAGGAACTCCGAACTCCTCAAACAGATCTCCGAAAGTCCAGTATGAATATGATTCATGCTTATCGCCGAGACGTGAAAGCATATGCGCTACGTATGTGGCATTTAAAACTGTATCATGAATCGGAGCATTGGGAACATAGGATGTGTTAAATTCGGTAATGAATATTTCCATTCCCTTAAACTCTTCGTAGGAATCAACGATATCTCTCGATCTTTCAAGCCACTTAAATGCATTCTCGGGCTCATGAAGGTCGATGTATGAATAATGTCCCTCGAGTTTGGGCATATAGCTTGTATAGTGATGTCTTGAAACAAAATCCATCGGGAGATTTTTTTCTTTTACGAAATCAAGGAAAGCCTTAAGCCATCTCTCATCATCCACGCCACAAATTGCGGGCCCGCCGACTTTAATCTGCTCATCTACTTCCTTAACCGCCTTGGATGTGAGTTCGTAGAGTTTAAAATACTCTTCCATATTTGCGTCCTTCCAAAATGAAGGAAGATTGGGCTCATTCCAAACTTCTACGGGCCAGTTTCTGATTTCGTCAATGCCGTATCTTTCGATTAAATGACGGAGTGTGGCCTGAACAAGGTCGGTCCATTTTTTATAATCCTTCGGAGGAGATATTTTCCCCTTCCAAAAGAACGTAGTCTCCGTGCCTGAAGCCAAATCGTCGGGCATAAATCCGAGCTCCAATATAGGACGGATATTCATCTCAAGATAAGAATCCATAACCATGTCAAGATATGTAAAACAGTATTCCGTTTTACCTTCCATATGTCTGAACTCTCTGTAAATACCCATGTATTTTGAGAAAAGGCCATGACCTCTGATATATGAAAAACCAATCTCATCCTGTGTGAGTTTAAGCTGGTCGAGGTACTCCTTGTGAAGGGCCAAATCCATTCTGCCGGTACCTACGCAGTGAGTCGCTTTGTTGTTAAATGCTACGGTCTTTTTAAGATCGGCTGTATATTTCATCTTTTTCTCCGTTTAATAAATTCTTTCCTCATAAAAGATTAGGAAACAACACTAAATGATTGTAACACATTTAAATTGCATATTCTACCTTACAAATTCTATTTTTAATGCCTAAGAAACAGTGCCGGGCACACTTCGTGAGCCAGGCACTGATGCAAAAAGAAGCCAGGCTCGCAAAGCGTGCCTGGCTCCTATATGTTATTACACCTATTTACTTATTTATGATTAGTTCTTAGCAATAAGCTTGAAGCCTCTCTTGGAAACTACGTCGAAGATAACGGCTGCAAGAAGAACCAAACCTTTAACAACCTTCTGCATGTTCTGGTCTACACCCATGATAAGCATGCCCAGGTTGATAACACCCATGAGGGTTGCACCGATGATAGCGCCGGGAACTGTACCGATTCCGCCGTATGCGGATGCACCACCGATGAAACATGATGCGATAGCATCCATTTCGTAGTTCTGTCCGTATGTAGGCTGAGCCGATGTCATACGAGCAATTGTAATCATACCTGCAAGTGCTGCTAAGAAGCCCATGTTCATGTATGCAAGGAAGTATGTCTTGTTAGTATTGATACCGGAAAGTCTTGTTGCTTTCTCGTTACCACCTACTGCGTAGAAGTAACGTCCTGTGGTGGTATTCGAAGTAATGTATGAGTAAATAAGAACTACAACCATTACTATGATGAGTACCGAAGGAAGACCCTTGAACATTGAAAGAAGGATGGTTACTGCAACAACTACTGCAGAGATAAGAACAAGTTTGATAATCCAAGGAACCATCTTGTCAACTTCATAACCTTTTTTAAGTCTCTTTAATCTTCCGTAAATTTCAAGTCCGATGAATAATATTACAGCAACAAATCCGACTACAAGGCAGGTAAGGTTAACTGTAAATACATCTCCGAAAGCTCTGCCGATAAAATCGGGAATGTAGCAGTCTGCACCGCCGCCGAAGAACTTAAGGAAGCCGACCTGGTCGTTAATTGTAACCGTAAGACCTTTTAATACTACGTTACTTAAACCTCTGAATATAAGCATTCCGGCAAGTGTTACGATGAACGGCGGGATTCTTACGTATGCAATCCAGAAAGCCTGTGTGGCACCGATTAATGTACCAACACCGAACATGATGAGTACTGCAACGGGCCAGGGAACTCCGGCTGCTTCCATAAGTGTTGCACCAACAGCACCTACGAAACAAACTACCGAGCCAACCGAAAGATCGATGTTACCACCTGTAAGGATACAAAGCAACATACCTGTTGCCAAAACGAACACGTAAGCGTTCTGTGAAATAATGTTACTTATGTTATTGGGTAAAAGAATTTTACCACCTGTAGTAATTGAGAAAAATACCAAAACCAATGCGAGCACTATAACCATTGCATATTTTTTGATAAATTCAATGACTTTTGCGCTGTCATTCTTTTTTTCCATCACTCTTCTCCTTTTCAATAATTATTTTTATTATTCGCTTTCACTCTGAATTATTCGTGCCATGATTGATTCCTGAGTAGCCTCTTCAGCATTCATTTCTCCGACAATTCTGCCTTCGTTCATGATGTAAAGTCTGTCGCACATACCGAGAAGCTCGGGCATTTCCGATGAAATCATGATAACTGTCTTGCCTTCTGTCGCAAGCTGATTCATGATACAGTAAATCTCATACTTTGCACCTACGTCGATACCACGTGTAGGCTCGTCAAGAATCAGAATATCCGGATCTGCGAACATCCATTTTGCAAGGAGAACCTTCTGCTGGTTACCACCACTCAGGTTTCCTACGTTCTGCTCTACAGTAGGACATTTGGTTTTGAGTTTTTCTTTATACTCAACTGCTACCGCATATTCTTTATCTTTGTTAATTACCGAATTTTTACTTACTTCACCAAGATTAGCAAGTGTAGTATTAAACTTAATCGAGTTACTCAAGATAAGTCCGTTACCTTTTCTGTCTTCGGTAACATATGCAAGTTTGTTTTTGATGGCTTCCTGAACATTGTTAAGGTGGATTTCTTTGCCGTCCTTAATAATCGTTCCTTTGATCTTCTCGCCGTAGCTCTTGCCGAATACGCTCATTGCAAATTCGGTACGACCTGCACCCTGAAGACCGCAGATGCCGAGGATTTCTCCCTTTCTTGCATAAATACTTACATGATCGATAATCTTTTTCTCACTGTAAATAGGATGATATACATTCCAGTCTTTAACCTCGAAGTTGATATCTCCGATGTTCTTTTCTCTCTTGGGGAATCTGTCGGAAATTTCACGACCAACCATTCCTTTGATGATTCTTGCTTCTGAAATATCATCCGTCTCTTTGTTAAGAGTTTCGATTGTAGCACCGTCACGGATAACCGTAATTTTGTCTGCTACGTATGAAATCTCGTTTAACTTGTGAGAAATGATAATTGATGTAAGACCGTTCTCTTTGAACTTAAGAAGTAAGTCCAAAAGGTCCTTTGATTCATTTTCGTTAAGTGATGATGTCGGCTCATCTAGGATAAGAAGTTTAGCATTCTTTGCAAGCGCTTTTGCAATTTCTACGAGCTGCTGCTTGCCGACGCCTATATCTTTTATCAAGGTACGCGATGATTCTTTTAATCCGACCGTTCTTAAATATTCATCGCTCTTACCGTAAGTTTCAGCCCAATCAATCTTCCAGGACTTTCCCTGTTCATTACCCAGGAACATGTTCTCTCCGATTGTCATATAAGGAATAAGTGCAAGCTCCTGATGGATAATGACGATTCCCAGTGCTTCACTGTCCTTTATGTTAGTGAATTTACATTCTTGACCGTCGTATATTATTTTTCCTTCGTAAGTACCGTAAGGATAAATACCGCTTAATACGTTCATCAATGTCGATTTACCTGCTCCGTTTTCACCAACAAGAGCATGGATTTCACCTTCTTCTACCTGAAGGTTGACATTGTCAAGTGCCTTAACGCCCGGGAATATCTTGGTAATATTTTGCATTTCAAGTAATATTTTGGCCAATTTTATCCCTCCTGTTTAGATTACAATTTTTTTGTTTTTCTTTGTCACAATTTCATTTTTACATAGTTAAGTCCCCTTTTATTCGAAGGGGACTTAACTTTATGTAGGGAATGAGTTAAATCATTTTTAACGATCTACTCATAGGGGAATTACTTTAACTGATCCTCTGTGTAGTAACCGGAATCGATTAAGAGTTCTTTGTAGTTGTTAACATCTGCAAATACCGGCTCGCAAAGGTATGAAGGAACAACCTTAACACCGTTGTCGTATGTGGTAGTATCGTTTGTAGGAGCTGTGCCGCCCTTAAGGATAGCGTCTACCATTTCAACTGTCTTCTTTGCAAGTGTACGTGTATCCTTGAAGATAGACATTGACTGCTTGCCTGCGATCATGTTCTTAACGTTTGCGATATCGCAGTCCTGACCTGTGATGATAGGATAAGAACCTGTGTAGTTAACAAGTGCGTTTGCTACACCGAATGCTGTTGAGTCGTTTGAACACATAACTGCGTCAAGCTGTGTGCCGTCAGCATAGTTGGAAGAAATGATAGCTTCCATTCTAGCCTGTGCTGCATCTGATGCCCAGTTAGCTGTAGCAACTGTATCGAAATCGATCTGTCCTGAAGGAACAACGAGCTGGCCGTTGTCGATGTAAGGATTAAGAACGTCCATAGCACCTTTGTAGAAGAATCTGGCGTTGTTGTCACCGGGGTCACCTGTGAAGATCTCAAGATTGTAAGGTCCTTTGCCTTCCTTAAGTCCTAACTGATCCTCGATGTACTGGCCCTGCTTTGTACCAACGAGTTCGTTGTTGAATGTAGCATAGTAGGAAACAGCGTCTGAGTTCATGATCAAACGGTCATAAGCGATTACGGGAATCTTTTTCTGCTTAGCCTGTTCAAGAACTGTTCCGAGTGAATCACCATCGATAGAAGCGATAACGAGAACGTCGCAACCTGATGTGATCATGTTTTCAATCTGTGTAACCTGTGTGTTGATGTCGTTTGATGCATACTGAAGGTCTACATCGTATCCTGCTTCCTTAAGAAGCTTCTCCATGTTGGAACCATCCTGATTCCATCTCTGAAGATCCTTTGTAGGCATTGCAACGCCGACTTTCTTATTTCCTGAACCACCTACTGAACAACCAACGAGTGTAGTTGCTACCATACCGGATGCAAGAAGAACACTGAGTAATCTTTTTTTCATTTCTTTACCTCCCATTAAATAATGTGATAAGTTATTTTCTCATGATATTCGTTTCATGAATACAAATACACATTAACACACCTTTCTGCAAAATAAATTGTTACATTCTGCATTTTTTTGATAACTTTAAAAATCAAAAAAAGTGTATGCTATCAAAAAATTGTCAGCATACACTTATCTTTGACAAAAAAATGCTATACGGAGTCAGGCACTTTAATCTGTAACGTTGAGGTAAACATCCTCTCTTGTATGGAAGCCGCTGTTTATAATGACTTCGTCAATATTATCCTTGGTAACGGGAATCGGCTCTAAAAGAATACAGGGAACATCATATGCTCCGTTATTCATGGTCTGGTCGGTTCCAAGATTTTCATGCTTCGCCAGTTTAATAGCACACTCTGCAGCCTGCTTTGCAAGATTATCCACGGGTTTGTACACCGTCATAAGCTGTGTGCCTTCCACTATTCTCTGGCAGGCTTCAAGGTCCGCATCCTGACCGGTCACGGGAATACGGCCTGCGAGACGCTGTTCGGAAAGTGCGGATACAACCTTACTTGCTATATTGTCGTTACCGCACATAATTGCGTCGGCACCTGAAATCGTTTCCATATTTTCATATACATAATCGTAAGCAATCTCCGCTCTCCAGGCTTCGCAATGGGTTCTGTCCAAAATATTAACTTTATTTTCATCCATTACGCTTATAAAACCTTCTTCAAGCGCGGGAACATTGTAGTCTGCGGGAGAACCTCCAATCATTACGATATTGCTGCCCTCTCCTATACCGGAGTCAACGAGTGTCTCTCCCATCATCTTTCCTACTTTGGCATTGTCAAACGATACATAAAGATCAATATCCGCATCTCTTATGATACGGTCATATGCGATTACTTTTATACCCGCATTCTTTGCTTTTTTAACTTCTTCTGAAAGCGTATCGGCATCAATACAGATAATAACGATGACATCAACATTCTGCTCTATAAAATACATAATCTGTCTTTTCTGTTCTTCGATATTACCGTTGGCATTCTGGACGTTTACTTCCGCACCCATTTCCTTGGCTGTGGAAACAAATACATCTCTGTCTCTCTGCCATCTTTCAATAACGAAGGAGTCAAAGGACATTCCTATATTAATTGTGTCCGGAACATTTTCCGTGTTATCCCCGGTCTCGCCCTCTTTACCCGTACAGGATAATAAGGGCATCAAAACCATCGCCATCGTCAGAAATATACTGATTAACTTTGCTGTTCTTTTAAAAATGTTTTTCATATATTAATCCTAAAATAATCGTTTCGGAGCCGGGCACGCAAGCGAGCCGGGCACCGTTTATTACAGTGCGTCCTTGTACTCCGTAGGAGATACGCCCTCGTATTTTTTGAAGGCTCTCGAGAAATAGTTCGGATCCGAAAAACCGACCGAGTAGCTTATTTCTTTTATGGAAGCTTCCGACTCAGTGAGCATCTTCTTTGCATTTTCAATTCTTACCCTGCTTAAGTACTCGACGTAGTTTTCACCGGTTTCCTGCTTGAACAGTTTGCTGAAGTAGTACGAACTGATATTGCAGTATCTGGAAATATCGTCGAGGGAGATATCCTTCATGTAATTCTTGTTGATATAGTTCTCCGCTTTTTCGATTAAGCTCTCGGATTTCTCGCTTCTGTTGTTTTCTACCTTTTGCGTTATTTCTATTATCTTATTGACGAACCATGTCTTCATCTCAGACAAATCATCCATGCCCATCACAGACGGCAGATAATCGGTTCTGCTCTTAAATTCGTAGGTATTACCACCTTTTACGTATAACAGTCTTTCCGCATAAAGAACGAATTCCAGGACTTTAAGTCTTATATCCATCACGCTGTCCGCAAAGTTTGCGCTCATCCAGTCAAAGAACTGACCTGCCGCATTGCCTGCGCCGACATAGTCACCCTTTTCGACGAGTTCAAACAGTCTTCTCTCGGTTTCAACGGGATAGTTTTCCTCATAGTCGCATCTTAAGTCCAGATCGTCCGCATGGGCAACTCGTCCGTTTGCGTTTAAAAGAGCTTGAAGAGCTTCATCGTAGGACTCGTTCATCTTGGCAAATTCTTTCACGCCGCCGATACCGATTTTAAAATCGCCGGAGAGTTTCTTTTGAAGCGTCCTCGTAAATTCTCTTGTTTTTTCGATAAGCGCATTTCTTTCGGAATAGTCCATCTCGGGCTTGTCATAAGGAACAAGCACCGCAATTTTGTTGGACATTACGTTTCCGACGATACCGCCGCAGAAATCTTTTATGTAGGAACGTAACTCCGGATAGTGATTCTGAAGTCGTACACTGCTGCCGACGGCATTGGTAAGATTGGAATCCTCGTCTCTTTCACCGCATACAACCGTCATCATGTATCCGTACTCTTCTTTTATGCCGAGAATGTTTTTGTAATTGTACGCATCTTCCGAGAATTTGTTCTGAAGGAAAATACTGTAGATGAGTCCGCTCTCAAGCATCGGAATAACCATCTCCATCTTTTCCATAATCATAAGGTCATTGCTTCGTCTGGCTCTTTCCTTATCAATGATGGCCATGGCACGTTTAACAACGGAAATGATTCTGTTCTTTTCCATAGGCTTGGTGATGTAATCGAGTACTCCGAGTTTAATTGCCTCTGTAGCGTAATCGAATTTATCGTAAGCACTCATTACGATAAAAATCACGTCCTTGTTTTTCTCGCGAATTTCCTTCATCGCATCGATACCGTTGATGCCGGGCATCTGAATATCCATGATGGAGATATCCGGTCTGAAGTTTTCGGCTAACTCTATTACGCTTCGTCCGGTCTTGGCGAATTCTATCGTACATTCTTTGCCAAATTCTTTTTCAAGCACGAATTTTAAGGAATCAATTACAATGCCTTCGTCATCGGCTATCATTATCTTATACATTCTCACTGCCTCCGTTGGTCAGTTTTATAATAACTTCCGTACCCTTGCCTTCGCCCTCACTCCTTATGGATACACTGTCTTCTCTGTCGGTAAAAAGTCTTAATCTCTTGATGACATTATCCATTCCGATACCGTGAGCGCCGACGGGTGCGGCCTTTTCTTCTTCGGTCAGTTCACCTCTTAAAACTTTGTCTATCATCTCCTGCGTCATACCGATGCCGTTGTCCCTGACACTGATACAAACATTATCGTCCTCGGAATAAACTCGGAGTGTAATTCTGCCCTTACCTTCCATTTCTTTTATGCCGTGGTTGATGGAATTCTCCACTATCGGCTGAAGAATCATGCTGGGCATCAGAATCTCCGTCAGGCTTTCGTCAATATCTTTTTCATATTTGATATCGCCTGAGAAACGCACGTTTAAAATATAAATGTAATGGTCGATTAAGCTTATTTCATCGGCCAGTTTAACTGTCGTATTTCCTTCACGAACATTGTATCTGAAGAATTCCGCAGTATTCTGAATATAATCGTAGGTCTTTTCCGCCTCTTCCATCATCGCAAGCTGTGCGCCGGCATTAAGAGTGTTAAAAAGAAAATGAGGGTTAATCTGCGTCTGAAGGTATTTAAGCTGCGCCTCTTTAAGCGTGGATTCGATTCTAAGTTCCTTCTCCTGCATCTTTCGTTCGTGTTCCATATTCTCTTTTATCTGCTCGATGTACTCTCTGATGCTCGCAACCATCTTGTTGAAAGCTTTGGTAACGACTCCGATTTCGTCGCTCGACCTGATTTCGAGAGTTTCGATTTCGAAATTACCTTTTGCCACTTCATCCGCAGACTTGGCAAGTTTTCTGATAGGATCGATGATTGAGCTCGTAAAACCGATAACGAAAACGGAACTTCCAATGAGCGCGCCGAACATCAATGCAATCGAAACGGTTTCGAAAATTCTGAATGCGGAAAGAAGTTCTGAGAAGTTTGAAGAGTTACTCTTAAATCTTTCGTTGTTAAGACTGTTGATGTAGGTGTTTATATAATTGTAGAGTCTGCTCGCTTTGTCAAACTCCACGGAGTATCTTTCAACGTTTCGGCCTCTCTTTGCCTCGATTGCATAGCCTGTAGTCTGAATATATTCATTGGACATATTTCTGATGTTTCTTTCCATCAGTTCGTATGTATCGCCTGAAACCGAATTGTTCAACTCGTTGACGAGTTTGTAATAATCCTGCTCACTCTTATAGTATCGCTCAAGCGAATCCGAAGTCTTGGTATTAAGATAATCGGTCATGTTGTTCTGAACATCCTCGATTGCTTCGGCGAGCTCGTTAAGCTTTAAGTTATCACGGTAAACCGAATCCATTTCCCTGGTCATCGTATTGATACCGAACACAAGCATCGCATTAACGATGAAGATAAGGATACTCGCCATTATGAAGATGATACTGAGCTTTAACTGCAGCGAATTGGCAGGTCTGGCTGACGATTTTTCTTTCATTCAGTCACCTCCTCATTTTCGCTTAAGTAATCGGAAACATTGCTTTTATCAATCAGTGTAACGTCCGCGAGCATATACTGGCTGGTGTTGCCGTATTCTTCGTATTCTTTTATGGCGTCTACACAGTAAACGCCCATCTGATAGGTATCAACCGAAATGGTCGAGTAAATGACGCTTCGGGAAATTCCTTTTAAAATCGATTCGGAATCGTAATATCCTAAAATAGCCGATTTACCAACCTTGTTGTAGTCTACGAGCGACTGATAAACACAGTTGGTGTCTGTTTCGTTAAGACATACGATAACATCGGGAGTTTCCTGCGATCTGAAAATATCACGAATGGATTCTTCCGAAGTGAATGTACTTCTGTTATCAACATACGCCTGGGATAATTCTATCTGAATGTCGGAATGGTTTTCGGTGGATACGACATTTTGAATACCGGACCATACAAGGGACTGGTTGGAGTTGTCCGAATAGGAGTTAACGAGTGCGACCACGTTTAAAGTATCGTTCATATGCGTGGAAGCTGTGGTATTGGAAAGCTCGTACTCTCTTGCAATCTTAACAATCTGCTTGCCGTACTCACGACCGAGATTGTAACTGCCGACGCCAACATAGCAGCATCGAAGCGAGTTTGCGCTGTCGCCGTAAACCGTAACAACGGGAATGCCGTCATAAACCGCTTCATTTATCAGGTTTCTCATTTCCACGCTCTCATCTGCATACACGATGATACCATCCACTTTGGATGCGATGGCGATTTCCATGAGCTCCGTATCGCTGTAATCTTCCGACAGATTCTCACCCATCATTTCGACACATACGCCTTTTTTGATGCCTTCCTCGTATGCGCCCTTATAAACCGATTTCCAGAAATCAAGGTCTCTGTCGGATGAAATCATCACATAATATTTGCTGAAATTAACGTCCGAACTGCTCGCTGCACTATAGGTGTCGCCCGCATGTCTTGCGGCTCTTATCGTACGCGAAAAATAAAACGCAACTGCAACAAAAATAATGGCCACTATCAGAATCATGACCGAATAAACAAATACTAAATTTCTGGTTGAAATTCTTTTCTTCTTCATTAGCTGTTGCTGTCGCTTTCTTTTTTATCTGCGAGGTTTATATCTTTTATGAGCGCAAAACAAAGCGCAAATACAAAGATTGCAAAGTTTCTGCAGGTGAATGAGGCATGCTCAAACGAATGATTGGAAGCCACGAACCACCATACGAAAGGTATTAAACCTATTATAAGAACGGGGATTCTCTGCGCGAATCCGAAGTTTTTAAGTCCGTTTTTGATGATGAGCACTATAACAATTGCTCCTAAAAGAATTATAAGTAAAGCAAATGCTCTGTTTACAAAAGGCGATAAATTGTTTTTAAGTACTTTTAAATATCCTGCTATTCTTCCGCCGTCGGTTGCAGAGGTGCGCGCCGAAATGGTATTTACTGCGTCGGATATGGTATTTCGTCCTGTAAAGATAAGGGCGATAACCCATTTTGATGCCCACATAAATACATATCCGATTCCCCAGGTTAGAGAATATTTAAGAATGGATAAGTATGTCTTTTTAGCTTTTTCTTCTTTTAGGGCAAGTACTGCGATTAGCGGAAATGCAAGTGTTACAAGCGGATATGTCAGAAAATCAAAATAAGCGGTCGCTGAGCCTCCCACGAGGAAGAATGTCAAATATCCTTCTTTTTCAGCCAGTTTTTCGTTAAAAAGCGAAATGATGAGCATTTCCAAAAGCATGATGTACATGCAGATGCTTAGGGAAAGCGATGCAAAGGATGAAAAGAAAAACATAAAAGGAAGTGAAGCCACAAAAGAAAACGCAAGCTTCGAATGTCCTTTCTTCGAGAAAAGAATCAGCGACGCCGCAAGAAGGATTAATTGCAGGCCGGCATTAATGAGTCTTATGGAATTAAACGAGGTAAATAAAAGAAGCGGTTTTAAAAATACCAGATAGCCGTGCCAGTATCTCGGGTAAGCTACCTCAAGCCTGGTCGGTGAGCCGTTTAAATAATCGACGAGAGAAAGACCGGGACACCACTCTTCCTCGTTGCCCACTTCGTTTCTGTAAAGATTCATCGCCTGATCCGGTGCGGAGTGTCCTCCGTCGTAAATCGATAGCTGAAGCATAATGCAGTCGGTAAAATTACCCGTAAGCGTTGCGTTGTAATCATCTATTACAAGTTCGTCCTGACCTTCGGCAATAATCGAGTCTTTAGAAGAAATAACATTTGACTTAATCGGACCGGTCGGAAGCAAATGAACAAGAAGCAGCAGAACGAATCCTACCGCCGGTGCAAGCAAGAGAATTATAAGGTTTTTGAGTATCTGTTTTTTCAAATCAAATATCCTGTATAAAAGAGTGCGAAAGCAGTTAACTTTCGCACTCAATTATATCAATTTATGGTATTAAACTCAATTGTGAATTAATCTATGAGATTGGTTCAAAATCGGCAGCGCCGTGCTTGCAGAGAGGACATACGAAATCTTCGGGAAGTTCGTCGCCTTCGTATACGTATCCGCAGACCTTACATACATAGCCCTTCTTGCCTTCTGTCTCGGGCTTGGGCTTAACGTTGCTCTGATAATATGTATAGGTCATTGTTTCCTTGTCGGAAAGAACTCTGGCCTCGGTTACAGTACAGATAAACATGCCGTGGGTATCGAGATCAACATACTGTTCAACCTTAAGTGACATAAATGCATTAATGTATTTTGAAAGGAATACAAGTCCGTTATCCGAACGAAGGAGTGAGTCTTTTTCGTTTTCGAATTTATCCACATTTCTGCCGCTTCTGAAACCGAAGCACTCGAACACCGAGAAAGGAGCTTCCACGGAGAGGCAGTTAACATTCATAATGCCCGTCTGCTTGATGACATGATGCGAATAATTGTCTTTGTTGATGCAGACTGCCACACGATTGGGTGAACTGGTTACCTGCGAAATGGTATTTACGATGAGACCGTTGTCTCTTTTACCATCGTTCGATGTAACCACATATAAGCCGTAACCGATCTTAAAGAGTGCGGTTAAATCGTTCTTGTTGGCTGTCTCGTCTCTCTGTGCCTTGTAATCCATGCAGAGTTCGTCTGCGAGCGCATCAATCTGAGCCTTGCTCTCATCGTTTAATGCGGAGAGAATCTTAACCGTTGTGTCTGTAAAGGTTAAGTTCTTGCAGCCTTCTAACATGCTCTTCATAGTCTTGGCAGCAAGAGGTGCCCATGAACCGTTTTCGATAAGTCCGACAGTTTTGTTCTTAAACCCTCTCTCTACAAGATGGTTAATAAACTCCCTCATAAAAGGGAAAATCTCAGCATTGTAAGTGGTAGTCGCAAGAACGATTTTGCCGTATCTGAATGCGTCTTCAACAGCCTCTGCCATATCGTCTCTCGCAAGGTCTGTAACAGCCACCTTCGGACAGCCGTTTGCTTTAAGCTTTTCTGCCAGAAGTTCAACCGCTTTTTTGGTATGACCGTAAACCGATGTATAAGCGATAACGATGCCGTCGCTTTCCACACCGTAGGATGACCAGATATTGTAAAGGTTAAGATAATAACCTAAGTTTTCGCTTAATACGGGACCGTGAAGAGGGCAGATAATCTGAATATCAAGTCCTGCCGCCTTTTTAAGCACTGCCTGAACCTGTGCGCCGTATTTGCCTACAATACCGAAGTAATAACGTCTTGCTTCGCAGGCCCAGTCTTCTTCGACATCGAGCGCTCCGAATTTACCGAATCCGTCTGCCGAGAAAAGAACCTTGTCGCAGGAATCATAAGTCATGATAACTTCGGGCCAGTGAACCATGGGTGCTGCCACGAAGTTAAGTGTATGTTTGCCGAGTGAAAGCGTATCGCCTTCTTTGACCTCGATTCTTCTGTCTTCGAATTCCTGTCCGAAGAAATTCTTCATCATCGTAAAAGCTTTGGACGAGGAAACGATGGTTGCATCGGGATAATTCTTGGCAAAGTTAACTATATTCGCAGAATGGTCGGGCTCCATATGCTGAACCACAAGATAATCGGGCTTTCTGCCGTTTAATGCATTAGCAAGATTATCAAGCCATTCGTGAGTAAAATTTT
Source organism: Lachnospiraceae bacterium G41 (assembly GCA_900100245.1). GTDB lineage: Bacteria > Bacillota > Clostridia > Lachnospirales > Lachnospiraceae > UBA3766. The sequence continues at coordinate 147,306 of FNEU01000006.1, read as the reverse complement.
TATCGACTGTGTCCATAACGGCAATCTTTTCATCCATAATCACATACGAATTGTATGCCATACCGTTCGGAACATCGTACTGTCCTTCAAAAAGGTCTATTGCGTGGTCATTCACGCCCACATATTTTATATCGTTTGTTACTGTCATAATACCCTCCCGCCTTAATTTTTTTATATTTTTACAGACCATTTAATTATACTTTATTTCACTTTCTTTGTTAAGTAAGATATAGTATAATATTTATATTGTATTGGAAAGGAGATTACACTATGGATAAGTATGTATGCCCTTGTGGCTATGTTTATGATCCCGAAATCGGAGATCCCGATTCAGGTATCGCTCCCGGAACAGCTTTTGAAGATATTCCCGATGACTGGGTTTGCCCCATCTGCGGTATCGGCAAAGATGCTTTTGAGAAAGAATAAAAAAATTATCGCCTGCAGTTTTTTGCAGGCGATTTTTTAATGATGTCTTATTACTTCAAATCTCTGAAGTTTTACTTCTTCATCCGGCATAATTCCGGCTTTTCTTTTTGCAATATAAATCTGGTCTTCGACAGTGTCTACACCGTCAAGATCGGGTAAAAGAAGTCCTCTCCTGAAACCTTTTGTTACAATGACTCCGTATCTTTTAACGTCAAGTTCGGCGGGTGACGAAATATCCTCAGGCTCACTGAGAACATCCACTGAAATGTCGAGCAAAGGCAGTTCTTCTTCTCTTACAGGCATAAATCTCGGGTCGCAAGTTGAGGCGCTGATAGCGTTTTGAATGATTTCTTCGCCCACGCAGTCAGTGGTTGCGAGAATCGTTCCGATGCAGCCTCGAAGCTCTCCGTTTTTATGAAGAGATACAAAAGCCCCTGCCCTTTTATCAGTCATTTCCGAAGGTAAATCTTTCGGAAGCCGAATTGTGACTCCGTCTTTTATGTATGATTCTATTGTTTTTCTTGCAAGATTGACATATTCATCAGATTCTGTTGATATTATTTTCATATGGTTCTTTGTTACCCTTTCAAATTATTAAGTGCCTCTATATATCCCATCAATCTTCCTCTTTGGTACTCATCCATTTCATGAAAACACTTGATAAGAATTCCCATATCTGTCTTCTTATCAATAATGTACCATTCGGAATTGTTTCCTCTTTCGCCTGTGTTCTCTATACCGGAAAGGAGCCACTCGGGTGTAACATCAAGCACTTTGCAAATAATCATTATTTTTTCAGATGTTGGATTGGTTCTTTTGCTCTTCCACTCGCTAATGGTACTCTGCGAAATACCCGTTGCCTCGGAAAACTCCTTTTGAGACATTTTATTTTGTTTTAATTTCTCAAAAACTCTGTCACTGATGGTCATACATACTCCTTTATTTATCATTATAATGACTTCTGCATTCACCTATTACTGCAAATCCACCTTCAATCTTATAAACAATTCGGTTTTCATCATCAATTCTCCGACTCCACCATCCTCTGAGGTTTTCCTTAAGAGGCTCCGGTTTACCAATCCCATCAAACGGATCTCTTTGTATGTCTTTTATCAATGTATTGATTCGCTTAAGTGTTTTTTTATCCTGTTGTTGCCACCACAAATAATCATCCCAGGCTCTTTCATCCCAAAGCAACTGCATATATTATTCCTCAATTAAATCGTGTTTTGCTAAGACAGCCTCGCCGGATTCAATCTCGGAAATAACTTTTTTCAAATAAGACATGTTTTCGTATGAATAAAACGGATCAACTGAAACCTCAAAGGGTATTCTTCTCTCTCTCTTCATTTTCTTTGCAAAAATTGTAAATGCTGTAGACATACTCATTCCCAACTCCTTACAAACCTCTTCCATTCCTTTTTTGTCTTCTTCTTCAAGTCGAAAATTTACCAACACCTGTGCCATTATAAACACCTCCATCTATCTTTAGATGTTTATAGTATAGCATTATTTCGTATTGCTGTAAATAAAAATGCTTTATACCTGCTTTATCATTTCTCTTTATTTTCCGAATAAATCCATTTTTACGAATTTTACTCCTAAAATAATAATTTGTAAATAGTATTTTTCTTAATTTTCTTTCGGATAAAAACTGCATATCCCGTATCCGACACCTGTAACGTCCTCATGCGAATATGCCGTGGGTTTAACCGACATACCGTCCAAAACGCCCGCCATTATTAAGAACGAACGATGTCCGCACTCTGCCGCATCTGCACAAAAATCCTCGTCGAAATCAAAGAGTTCTTTAAAGGCCGCACGCGAGCAGACATCCATTATTCTTTTATCATATTCAGGACCTTCCTTGGCAAACCCGTAAGGTCCGTACTCCTGCAATTTGTGCGACAAATCTCCGCTTGCCACAAATACGATTCGGCGGTCTAAATTATCTGCGGCGGTCTTTACTATTTCACCCAGTCTATAGTGCGACTCGTACGGAAGCCCTGAAAGTCCGATACGGACTATCTTTCCGCCCTTGTACGCTTTTCTGATAAAATAAAGCGGTACCATTGTTCCGTGGTCAAGCTCGGGATCTCTTTCTGCCTTTGTGCCTGCGGGAAAGTTTTCGTTTGCGCAGATTTTTTCTATTTCTTTTACGAGTCCCGAATCATACTCCTCCCTAAAAGAAACCTGCGGCGCACCGAATCTTGCAAAATCGCCGTGCGCCCCCTCTCCCGGAGAAATATGAAAATAATCGTAATACATCACGGAATGCGGGCTTGAAATCACGATAGTATCAGGCGAAAGCTCTGCAATTTCTTTTGCCACCTTTTCATAACTATCTATAGTTTTCTGAACCCGTTTTTCGCTTCCCCTGCCGATATCAGGCACGATAAGCGGAGGATGCGGTACCATAAAAGCTGCCAAAACCGACATAATAACCCTCTTTCAAAATACTTTTAAAAACATAACCTGCTTCTGTTTAATTATAATTCCAAATTCTTTTCTTTCCAACATTTTATACATTTGATACAATATCTTTTATGAGCGAGAAACTGAAGAAATTCGAATTTGAATACTTAGGGGTACCGGCGATTATCTTAATACTTTCACCGGTCTTTTTTCTTACTCTCCGTTACGGGGTCGGAAGCGCCATTTTCGTAGTGCACGACCAGCTCGACGAGACCATTATCAACTACGTTTTCGCGGCCAGATATATCGGAGCCGACGTATACGATAAAATGATGTGCGGAATTCCCGCATCAAGCATCGCGCCCTTCGCTCCCGGCTTTGTGATTCTCTATAAAATCTTCAATGTGTATACCGCATTTTTAATCCAGCATATCATCGTAATAATCACTGCTTTCTTCGGAATGTATGCATGCGTAAAGCAGACTTCCAAAAACAATTTCGCTGCATTCTTAAGTGCAATTCTTTTTGCGATGCTGCCCGTGCACAGTATCTACGGAAACATCGTTATGGGCATGCCTCTTCTTTTATGGTGCGTTTTAAAGATACTTAAAGCGGAAAAGAAGCGAAATCTTATTTTCCCTTTTTTCCTCTTGGCTTACCTTGCATTAACCACGAGCCTTTCGCTCTCAGGCTGGGCGGTTCTCGGAATAATGCTTGTTCTCGCCATTGAAGAAAGCATCAGAAAAAAGAAAGTTCAGGCTCCGCTTTTTATCGCATTCGGAATTCTTTTAGGGTTATATGCTCTGCTTAACAAAGACCTTATCATAAATGCTTTGACAGGCGCAGGCTTCGTCAGTCACAGGGTCGAATTTGACTTAAAAACCGTCGGCGTTAATTTCTTCGTATCCCTTAAAAATATCCTGCTTGACGGCGCATCCGAATACGAAGCGGTTTCAAAGCATGAGCCGATTATCATTGTCGCTGCAATCGCGCTTATCATCTCCGCCTTTAACAAAAATGCAAGAAAATATCTTCCTTTACTCGGGGTTCTTTTAGGAGCGATACTTTTAACCGCCGTATTTTACGCATTCTTTAACACAACATTTTTTATACGCATACAAAACCTGCTCCCGGGAATGTTTACATCTTTTCAGTTTTCGAGAGTGTACTATTTTCTGCCTGCACTCTGGTATGTTTTATTCGGCATTTCCGCGGCCGCCATATTTGAAGCCTTCCCCAAAAAGGCAGAGGCCTTATCTCTTATTATCCCCGGCATTCTTTTTACCGCGGTACTCGCTTTCCTCGTAAAAGATCCGGACGGCATATTCCATCAGAACCTCGTGGCATCTTTAAACAATGAAAAAAGAGCCTACTATGTGAGCATGAAAAATCTGTATGCGGAAGACGTGATGCAGGAAATCGAGGAAACCATCGGCGAAGATATCGACACCTACCGCGTGGCGCATTTAGGCATGTGTCCCGTGGCTTCACTTATACACGGTTTCGGCACAATCGACGGTTACTCGAATAACTATCCGCTTTCGTACAAGCACGAATTCCGTGAGATCATAAAAGACGAACTCGAATTAAGCGAATTTAACAAAGCCTACTTTGATGACTGGGGCAACCGCTGTTATCTCCTCTATCACGAGTGGGCAAATTCCTATATGTTAAGCAAATATTATCAGGGAAGTGTTGACGATTTACATCTTAATTTTGATAAAATGAAAGAGATGAACTGCAAATATATTTTCTCCGCTGTCCCGATTACAGACTGCGAACAGTACGGTCTTGAATTCATGGGGGCATTTGATTCAAATATAAGTTACTGGAGAGTTTACCTCTACAAAATAGATTAAATAATAACAAGGGAGAATCAGGGAATGAAGAAAACAATCATTAAAATAATGTATGTGCTTCTCGCACTTGCAACAATCACAACGCTTTCAGGCTGCGCCTATAGCAAAAAGAAGGCGCTTGCCGAATACTCTGAAAGCCTGCGTGGAGACGTGGTTTACTGGGAAGCGATGCAGCTAACCAGCAAGCAGATGCTTGAGACAAACGATATAAGATCCTATGTTTCATATCTCGGAACGATTATCGGATATATGGATACCATAGTAACCAATGCGGAAAACAGAAATGCGGGACTTTACGATTATGAAATAAAAGGATTTGACGACTATTACGTTAAAGCCATCAAAGAATTAAGAAACGGTTATGCCCTGATGCAGGAAGGCTTAAATGAACAAAGCGAATCCAAAATGGAGCAGGGCGAAAAGCAGATGCAAGCCGCAATAGAAGATTTAACAATATATGCCGAAGGCATGAGGGATTTCATGCAAAAATACAATATCAAATCAAATGTTGACATGGATGAATTACTGTCCGCACTGGCTCAGCCGTAATAATTTCAAACTATCTTTTTCATCCATTCCATAGCAAGATCGGGCCATGTTCTGACATCGGCAAATAGTTTAAGGGGATCGCCTGTAAATAAAGGCGGTTCCTCTTTTTTATCCTCTTTTTTATCGGAGAACTGTTCTTTTAATTCATTTACTCTTATTTCGCTTACATTAAAACCTTCGCCTTTTTTAACCGCATCAACCGCACGCATTACCTGGTCCATTGTATAGTCTTCGAATCTGCCGGCGAAGAAATCTTCGTTCGGTACACTCAGTCCGTGGAAGCCGTCGGGGAATACGTAGTGCGCATACATTACGCCTTTTTCTTTTAGCGCATTTGCCATCATATAGCTGTTTTCAACAGGCACGAGATTGTCGTTGGCGGTCTGCCAGATAAAGCAGGGCGGAGTGTTTTCCGTAACCTGTTTGTCGAGCGAAAAATAATCCAGTTCTTCTTTTGGCGCATTCTGTCCGAGCAATGCCCATACCGAATAAATATGCGACAATTCGCCCATGGTGATTACGGGGTATGAAAGGATTACTCCATCGGGTCTGGCGGAAATCTCTCTGTAATCTGCATTTTCATCGGGTACGTCATCAAAATGAACAGCGAGACTTCCCGATACATGCGCACCCGCAGAGAAGCCGCAGAGAATTATTTTCTTACCGTCGATATTGTACTCTTTATCTCTTTTACGAATAAATCTTACCGCACGGGCAGCGTCAAAAAGAGGCTGTTTTTTAAGAGGCACCGAAAAGGTAATATCGGTGGTATATGTAAGGACGAATACATTCATTCCGCGGTTGTAAAATTCCATCGCGGGAATATTGGCCTCGGGCGGTACGCACATGCAGTAACCGCCGCCCGGAAGCACTATCATGCAGTCTCTTTTTTCGTCATCGTCATGAAGATATGCATGAATATTCGGCACAAATCCGTATGCCGCTTTGTATGTATATTCGCCTTCGTTCCAGATTTTTTCTTCGAATCTTTTCAAGTTTGTAACCTCTTTTTTCTTTTAGAATTAATACGTTTCTACAGCTTTAATTCGTAATCGATGAGTGTCATTTTATCATTGATTATTTTCTCTTCGCCGACTCTCTTAAACCCGCATTTTTCATACAGATGACAGTTTCCCTTCTCCTGAAGGATGGTATCAAGTTTCCATGTCTTCACGTCGGGATACATGGCGAAAGCCTTCTTAATTGCGGCATACGCGATGCCCTGATTCTGATATTTGGGAAGCACGAAAATAGGGCTTATAAAAGATACTTCATGCTCGTTCGGATCGTTATGTCCGACATTTATAACGCCCACTCTCGCGCCGTCCACAACTATAAAATAGTACTTTCTGTTGGGGACTGCCGCCCTGGCTTTAATTCTTTCAATCGACTCTATCGCAGGTGAGCATTCATCGTGGTATTTCTCGTACAGAGGCATGAAACTTTCAACCTGCATTTCAAGTAAGAGAGGCAATTCATCTTCTCTTACTTCCTCAAGGAACATTCTGTTCATCATTTCCGTATTGCTTTTCCCCGGAAGATTAAAACGCTCTTTTATCATCCTTGCAACCTCATCGGGCTCAAGATTTGTGTTGTCGATTTTGATGTAATTCGGGAAAGGAATTTCTCCTTCACGGCTTACCAAACGATACTTGGTTTCTTCCCTGATCATTCTCTCGTCGGAAACCGCCACATCTCTTTTTGATGCCTTGTTTTTAAGCCTGTTCTCGGTCTTGTTCCTCTCAAGCCTTACCGCCTGATCTGCCACAAGTTCGACATAGTATACTGTTCCGCCTGTGGCTTCAAATTTCTCGCTCACGCCCTTGATGTAATCCCAGTCCGACTGCAGATCAAAGCCCCACATAAAGGTAAATATCATACCCTGATATTCGGTCTTCATAAAAGCATCAAAAATATCCTCACGAAGCCTGCTTACGACTTCGCCGTCAAATCTTCCGAAGATTTCAAGCACGGGCTCAATCATCATATGATTGTGAAAAAGCCTGAAATCCGTTATTTTCATTAGTTCCTGGCCGACGGTCATTTTACCGACCGCGCCGGCTCCTATAAGTATTATCAAGTCCATATATTTACTCCAAAATTATTATAAATTATGCATCTTTTTACGGCAATAAATATATTCTTATTCAAACACGATAAGCGGTATCTCCATCTCTTCTTTCGTCAGACTTCCGTGCATTGAAAGCCATCTCTCATCCGTAAAATAAATCGACATATCACCGGTTGCAATCGCAAGATAATTTCCAAGCATTCCTAAGAACTCTTTGTGATATTCCTTATCTCCGAAAAGCTGTCTTTTAAGTGCTTCTTTAATTGTAATCAGTATGAATTTTTCACCGAAAAGTCTGTTGAATTCTTTTATGAAGAATTCTTCTTTTTCTTTTTTTACGAAAAGATTTAATGCTCTCGGTTCGAGTGACGGAAGTCTCTCAAGACAGTCAATCAGCTCGGGATAATCCTGCAAAATTACTATTTCATTATCAATGTGACCGTGATCCGCCGTTACGAAAATTAGTGTATCTTCAAGTTCTCCTGCAAGTTTTTCTATCTCACTTTCCATTTCAGCCAAAGCTTCTTTTACGATGTCTGAATCAGAACCATGCCTGTGCAAAACTCCATCCGGTTGATTCCAATACGCGTAAATGTATTTCCTCTCCGGCTTTTCGCAAAGCTTCTTGATGCTGTTACAAATCTCTTGTATGTTTATGAGATTTTTATCAAGGAAAGGTGCTACAAGATAAGCGTCGGTTCCCGACTTTTTAATCTTTTCAATCACGTTTTCGTATGGTGTTAAAGTCCATGCAATATTGTAGTCGGCAGCCTGTTCTTTTGTACCCTGTTTACAGTTTGTAAAGACCTCAACATTTTCGTTGACTGCGGGATAATAATTATCCCATCCGAGCCACGCGTGTTCGCAGGGTTCAAGGCCCGATAAAACCGATGTTGTCGCAGCAACGGTTGTCGAAAGAAATGTCGAATTGTAAATGCCTGCCAGATGTGTTCTAAAAGCACCGTCTTCTTTAAGTTCTTTTTCGATTGTTGATTTACCCATTCCGTCTAAAAGAATCACAACGACATTTTTGTATTCCTTCTCAAGATATTTATCTGCCAGCGGTAATGTATCTCCCACGGTTTTCGCACCGAAATAATTAAGAACCGAGTTTGGCAGATTTGATATGCAGTTTTTATAATCCGACCATACAAAACTTTCATATTTTGTGACAACTTCAAGATCATCTCTGACATTTTTAACCGCAATCTGAAACTCATCCTCATAAATAATTTCGCCCGGAATTTCTTCGGTCTCCGACTTGAATAATTCAACGCCGTACTTGGATAACATCTCTCTGTAAAACGACATCTGAGCATAAATCTCTTTGCCCTCTTCGGTGTCTTTAAACCATGTAATTGCACCGGCGGGATTGCCGTCATCGTAAATCGGAGGGACCGGAAGAACTTTCTCAAAGTATTCCCTGTTACGCCAATATTCTTTTTTCTCTTCTTCGTTAAGGATTCCCGATTCAACCAGTTTCCAGACTGCAGTAAAAATACCTCTGGGCTGTTTTGTTAAATACGCATTATCTGCTGTGTGTATTCTAAAATATTTCATACTTTTTCCTCATAAAATTTTTTCCATATATCCGCAGGTAAATGGGAAGAAATCAAACTTCTTTGTGCCTGTGTGAATGAATCCGAGCTTTTCGTACCACTTGCGAAGCTTCACATTTTCTTCCACAATTCCGATTTCTATTTTATCTTTGCCGAAGGCTTTTACCTTTTCAAACGCATCTTTTACAAGTTTTTCTCCGATTCCCAAATGTCGGAATTCAGGAAGTACGGCGAGATTGTTAAGTTCAATATTTCCGTTTTCGGTAATGCCAAACGAATAATAGCCGACTATTTTTCCTTCGTGAAGATATACATACATCGGTCTTTTTTCGACCATCATCTGATATTTAAGTCTTGTATCATCAGTAGCGAATGCTGTAAATCTTGGAGCGTTTTCCCTGGTAAATCCAAGCTCGTCGGCAACAGTTTTAAATGCTGTTCTGATAACATTTACGCACTCCGAAATTTCCTCCATATTCATTTCTCTGATGTAATCTTCTTTTATTTTTCTATCCATTTTCTTCACCTTCAGTCTTTCTTTTTAAGTATCCAGATTAAATTGCTCCTGTATTTTGCGGCCGTTGAAGGATCGTTTAAATTTTCCTTGTCTCCCTTATAGCCTCTGTAAATATCGAGCACTTCGAATCCGCATAGTTCCGCGAGAAGGAATATCTCAGAGCGGTACGTCTCTCTCATAAGAAGAGGTCTGATTCTCACATCGATTACTTCTCCGTTTTCGTTGTACTCTTCGAATTTCCAGTTGCCAAAAAGCTGCTGCGTATAAGGGTTATAGGAAATCGCATTGTAAATCTTTTCTTTGTTTCCGTGATTGTTAATATATTCAAGTCTGTACGTATAATCATCGGGGCTTGTTTTAATCTGCTCTGCCTGCATCACAGGCCAGGGATCAAAAGTATTAAACGTTAAGATACCGCCCGGTAAAAGCTGTTCCCTGATATTAATTAGTGCTTCCTTTTGCAACTGCTGCGTAGGAAGATGCATGAATCCGCTTCTTGCAACAATGGCCAGCGAATACTTTCTTCCTGATGAAAATTTTGTCATATCCGCAGGATAAATATTCAGCTTAAGATTCATATCCTCTGCCTTTTTAGAAGCAACCTTGCACATCTCTTCGGAAATATCCGTTCCGTCGATATCTATTCCTCTTTCTGCAAGATAAAGAAGTACGGCGCCGGTTCCGCATGCTATATCAACCACTCCGTCCTGACCGTATCTCTTTGCCAGTTCATAATAAAATTCGCGGAAATTTTCATGAGCATCAAACTCCGAATACATTACTTCAAGATAGCTGTCGTAATTCTCCGCCACGTCCTTATAATCATGCAAATCCATAATCATACCTCCTTAGTTAATTATATAATAAAAACCGCCTGCTTCGAAAAACAGGCGGTCATAAAATACTTAAATTTTTATCCGTTTTTATTCTTCCCTGTAGTTCGAATTATCACATACAACACCAAGACCATACACTGAATGAATGTGCATAGCCGATTCGGTAGTAGTATATGTATAATCGATTACAAATCTACACATGGGAAAACTCCTTAAAAATATTGTGTTTAGATTACTCCCGAAAACAATGATTTGTCAACAGTTATTTATAACAGTTCCAAAAAACCGATATTCTCTCGCAGACTACTTCGCCGTCTTTTTTGATTTTTGCGTCGTAATAATCTTTGATTTTTTTCTTGTTGTCGAGAATGTATTTTTTGTTTTCTTCAAAGTTTTCAAGCATCTTTTTTATAATTTCTTCCGAATCGCTGTAATGCCAGGAGTTGGTCAGTTCGACAGCTTCAACTTTTGAAAAATACTTTTTAAGCATTGCTTCGCTGTCAGCCTGTGCTTTCTTTTGTTTCTTTATGCCTTCGTCCATAAAAGAAGTATCAAGCCCCATTGCTTTGAAATCATTCTTAAAGAACACATACCACCAGTTTACGGCATAACCGTTGTAGGAGAACACTCCGTCTTTTGAAAGGACTTTGCTTGCACGTGCAACGATATCTTCAATGTTCTTAACTTCAAAATACAGGTAGTGAGCAAGGATAAGCGAATACTCTTTTTCTTTTTTAATCTTCTTCCAAGCAGCCTCTCCGGTCAGGTCTTCAAACTCGATTTTAAATTCCACGCCGTCTGCAAGTTCGCTCTTATTCTCGGGAATAAATTTCGCAAAATCATCGGCCCAGCTTCCGTGTACATCATATCCGAAAACCTTGGTTCCTTTGGGAATTCTCTTCCAGTTGTTTCTCCAGATTTTTGCATATCCGCATCCGAGATCCAAAACCTTTTCATTCTCTTTTACATTTACGGCATTAAACAAAGTTACATGCCAATCCTCAGAAGTATGTTTAAGTGCATCCCAATGCCACTCATCTGCTTTCTGGTCAATACTGACATTCTGAACTATTCCTGCAACATCGTCCCAGTCAAGGTTTCCGCCCTTGCGATCAAGGGTTCTGTTGATGGAATCTATTACCTTATCAATCTGATAACGCTTTTCCTCCATCGCTTTAAGCTGCATTCTCAAAGCCTCTTCAACATTTCCTGCTTCTCCTTTTATGAGATTGTCTCTTATCTCCTCGAGAGAAAAACCTATCTGCTTTAAAGCAACGATTTTTTCAAGAACCTGAAGTGCTTCTCTATCATACAAACGATAATTTCCCTCAGAGTAATCTGAAGGTTTTAATAATCCTTTTTCATCGTAGAGGCGAACTGCTTTTTGTGATACGCCGGCCTTTTTCGCTATCTCGCCGGACGTCATTTTCTTTTCCATTTGGGGAACCTCCTTTTATTTGATGATTCCACTTTAACGGGTGCCCTAAGGGGAGAGTCAATACATGATTTTAAACTTTTTATTCTCCATCGTATTGTATCTCAAGCATATCTAAAATCCTCTTAAAAGAATCCTGTGAATCAAGACAGGTATCAATTAACCAGCCTTTCTCATTTCTCCACTCGCTTAGACCTCGATAGTAATAATTCTTCTTTGAATCTTCTATGATAAACGGAATCAAATTATGACGTAAGCATTCCTTTAACACTACCAGACGCCCAACTCTTCCGTTGCCATCCTGAAATGGATGTATCAGCTCAAATTCAGCATGTAATGCAATTATATCCTCTATGGTTACCTTTTCTTTTTCATTATATTCGCGAAGCAGAGCTTCCATGGCCTTATGAACATCAGCAGGTTTGGTTGTTCCTTTTCCGCCGACTACATTCGCCCTTTTCTTATACTCTCCAACCGCAAACCAGGATAAAGTCGAGTCTTTCGTATCATGCTTTAAAATATAATGGAGTTCTTTTATGATATCTTCTGTTAATATTTCCTCTGCGTTTTCTATCACATAATCAACCGCACGAAAATGATGAATTGTTTCCAGAATATCATCAACAGGTATTCCGTCTCCTACATCAACAGTATTTGTCTCAAATATATATCTTGTCTGATCTTCGGACAGTTTGCTGCCTTCTATGTGGTTTGAATTATAAGTCATTCTAACCTGAAGTTCGTGATAAAGGTCGCCCGGCAAATTCATATCCTTTTCATCGCGAAGAATCTGAAGGATTTTGTTGTTGCTGATTTCTCTCATTAACTGCTCAGAAGGAACTCCTATGTAGTCAGAGATTCTCTGAATACTTCTTTTAGAAAGTTTCTCCCCCTTTGCAATCTTAGCAACTGTCCGAGTTGAAAGCCCCAGTTCTGTTGATAGCTCGGTTTTTCCTATTCCTTTTTCTTTTAATGCTTTTTCAAGACCTTCATATGAAAACATATAAAAAACCTCCAAATTCTTTACTTATTTTACCATTTTTTCATAAAAAAGTAAAGATTTGGAGGTTTTGACCCTAAAAAAGTAAAGATTTAGTATCAATCTTCAAATCCTTCAGACTTCTGTTTTCCTGCCATATATCATCCTTTCCCAGTGTCACCTTCACCATGTATACATCATTTTATTGCCCTCAAAGTAGATGTTGACTCCCAATTATTTAGCAGTTCAACGCGGGTAAATCCTGCTTCTAATAAGGCTTCTTTTTCGTGCTCAACAGTAAGCGGAGTATCGTAATGATAAAAGACACCGTCGGGTAATTCCTGTTCTTTTCTGATTCTGAGTAATTCCTGTCCGTAGAAGACTTCCTCTTCTTCGGACTCAGCAAAATAATCCGTCAGAATAAAATAGCCGCCTGGTTTGAGAGCCTTATTCAGTTTTTTATAAAGGGGTATTTTTTGCTCTTTCGTAAAATGATGAAGCGATTCAACAGAAACAGCTGCATCGAATACTTCTTCACCAAACGGAACTTCAAAATATGATTCGCAAACCGTAGTAATATCTTTGTCCGGAAACTTCGCTTTAAGCGTCTCCAGCATCGCTTCCGTCAAATCAATTCCCGTAACCTTGGCATAACGATTCATTTGAAATAATTCTTCCAACTCAAGACCCGTTCCGCAACCTAAATCCAATATTCTTTTATCTTTTTCCATCGGTAAAAGAGACGCCGTAAAATTATAAAATTTCGACGCTCCCTCTATATTGTTTTTCATATGCTCGTCATATCCGTCTACGCGCGCAGTAAAAAAATCATCCATTTTTTCGAGCATTCTTATTTGTCTCCTTACAACTCTTTTATGATGATGAAAACTTCCTTGCCGTTTTCGTCCAATTCTCTTTCTTCAACGCTGTCGGCTTCGGAACGATGTGCAAGTTCTCCGTCTTTTAAATATGTTTGTATGAGACGGACTCCGCCATGTTCGAAATTGCCTTCTTTAATGTTTATTTCCGGATTGGCATTACGCTTTATTTCTTCGTCTTCTTCCCGCTTCAATTTGTCTGCAATTTCATCGATGCTTAACGCTTTGCGAAATTCCATCTGTTTGTTACGATTTGCTTTTTTGTTGTAATCCGAGATATTTTTGTACAAAGTGATTCTGGTAACATCATTATCAAGTACAACATTTTCATGGCAGGAAAAACTTCTTAATGCATTCTTATCCAATATTTCATAGGCGCCTTGACCGAACCACATTCGATAGAATGCGCCTATTCCATATCCATATGTTTTAAATCTGTACCCTGGATATTTCTTAAAATCACTCGCTATCGGCTCAAAGCTGTATCCTATTATTTCGCCACGCTTGGGATTTTCAGTTACTTTACCGTTCTTCAACGTGTAAATAGTCTTCGAATTTTGTCTTAATTCGTCGTTATAATCACTTTCCGACGCGAACATGGCTTCTTTTACAATAAATGTTTCAATTTTCTCAAATAACTCGTCTGAAAGATCCTTCCTAAGCGAAATCAGAATTCGAATGTTTCTGTCCAATCTTTCTTTTCTGATAAGAAAATTAAAATCATCTCCTTCAAGAACAAAGCGAATCCTTTTATTTGATTCGCTCATTTCTTCTTCAAAGGCTTCCTGTAATCTCTTGGGAAAATATCTGTATCTGTGGCCGGACTTATATTGATTCGCTCCGATTTTATTAGGCGTTAAATACTCCAATAAGACACTTATAATGTCAAACAGTTTTTCCCTGTCAATCGACTCTTTTACAGATATGTTATAGTCTTTCCAATTATCATATTTGTTTTCCTGATTAATGTTGGTCGACTCGTTTTGTTTATTCTTTTGCAGTTTATCAAACAATCCCATAATTTCTAAATGTATTTAATTAAACTCATGGCATCCGCCAAATTCTTCATTACCGTCTTTTATATATTTCCAATATAGCCTTGTGTCATGCCACTCCTATGGATCAGCATTTACCTTCTTTAAACATTCTCATCATTTCATTGGTAAGACTTAAGTTGTTTGGCTGAAGTTCAATGTCTTCTCTTTTAACCCATTCTGCGGATTTTAACTCGTTCTCATCCATGTTGATTTTTCCGTCACCTACCGCATCACAGTAAAATCCTACGAGCATATCCTGAGCCATTCCCCAGGGCTGTGATTTGTAATATCTGATATTGGTAACTTCTACTCCGGTCTCTTCCTTCACTTCACGTTTGACGGTCTCTTCTAATGTTTCACCGATTTCCGTAAAGCCTGCTACAAGTGCGTTATGACCATAACCTCTGCGATACCTTGTAAGTAAAATACAATCGCCCTTAGTAACTCCCACTATAACTGCGGGATTGATTCTAGGATAAATAATATTGTTGCAGTCAGGACACACGAGTGAACGTTCCTTTTCACCGGGTATAAGTTCTCCTTTGCATCTGCCGCAGTATTTATTGTCGGCATACCATCTCCAAAGATGATATGCGGTAAAAACAGCATATATTTCCTTTTGGGAAATCTCAGAAAACTTGTCGCGAACTTCTCTTACTGTGTAGTATTCGAAACCTTCTTTGTTGTACTCACCATCGCAAAAACTTAAGAAAAATCTGTCATCATCTATGGCAAATAGATAAATGCATTTGCCCTCTTTTATGTCTGATACATCGGTGAAAACTATTCTTCCGTCCTTCTCTCCGAGTAACACTTTACCGTCTTTATTAAACATAAAAACTCGGTCACCGTCCTTGGGACAACAGTCGATGTATTCGTTTTTCAATTTACTTGGTGAAATATCCTGTACCATATCTTTATTTCTCTTTCCTATTTTACGGAATCTATATAGTAATCCAGCAGTTCAAATATACGGTCTTTCAGATTTGAAAATTCAAAACCTACGGCCGATGCTTTGCCTGTGTTTATACTGTACTCGGGCTCTCCATTATAAGGAGCTGCATCTCCGTCTTCGTTTAATACGGCTTTTGCTCCGGTTTTGCTTTCAACATATTCAATAATTTCGCGAACAGAAATTGTACCGTTTGAGCATCCGTTGATTGCTCCGCGAAAATCTTTATCCGCAAGATATGCAATAAACTTTCCTGCTTCGTCCGAAAAGATAAAACCCATTTGACAATCCATGTTATCTATGTACATCGGAATGCCTTTGATAACATGTTCCACATAAAATAAAAGCCTCTTCGTGTAGTCATCTTTTCCGATTACAAACGGATATCTTACCGCAATATAGTTTCTGTCAGGATACTGCTGCCACAGTGCGTATTCAGCCTGACGTTTAATTACATCATACGGAAAGGCTGCTCTGTCGCACCATATAAGTTCTGGAGATAATCCGTCGAAGTCGGTTTCGACTGTATTGATGTGCTTCGGATTGTAAACGGATGTGCTCGACATATAAATGTATTTATCGCAGTCCACATTATCCATTACATACTTAATGTCATTTGAGCAGTATGCAATCTTATCGATTACGACATCATAATGTGTGCCGGATAATGCATCTTTTATGCTTTGTTCATCCGTTCTTTCAAACTTAATTCTTTTAACAGTATCTCCAAAATCATCTAAAGCCAGTCCTCTGGTGGCTAGGGTAACTTCATGCCCTTTTGCAAGCAGTTCTTTTACCATGTGTATTCCAAAAAATCTTGTTCCGCCTATAACCAGTATTTTCATTTTTCACCTTATGCTTTTTTTATTTCAACCAGTACCCAGTCGTCGGTTATTAATTCATATTCGTTGCCACAGCTCGGACAACATTTGTTTTTCATTGCATTGAAGCTCGTACCGCATGTGGGGCACTGAATTCGCGTCATTGAAAAGTTTAAGTCAACCGGTATGTCGGTTCTTCTTTTAAAAGTTGCGCTGTAAACAGGATGTGTATAAGAAACCTTGTTATCTTTTACGGAGAGAACATCAAAATACGATTTGATCTCAGCCGTTACAAATCCGTCCTCTTCTCTAAAGTCTTTAAGGCCAAGTATTCCCGCATAGTTTAAGTCGATAATATCCTTAAATTCTTCGGGAAGTTTTTCACCCTGATAGCTTAAAAGTTCGCTTTCGTCCTTTGAATAAACCGCCTTCTTAATCAGAGATATTGCCTTGTTCTTAAAATATTCAAAAGAAAACTCGGGAGTGATTTTTTTCATCCTTGCTTCAAAACGTTCTCTGGATGCCGCGGTTCCCATTCTTTGCAAATCAACGATTGCCCTGGCAATCTTAAAAAGCAGATGCATAAAAAGGAATAAAAAGAATCCGTACATGGCTCCTAAAATACAAAAGAAGATCGGACCATACCGCGAAATCTCTTTTATGGTATTCGCAAATATAGGATCATTCTTAAAAAGAGAGGCAAATATAGCCAAGCCGATTGCACAAATAACAGAACATATAGGCCAGCCGATAAATACCTGCTTTTTGGTCATTTGAAGCTGGTCGAAGAAATAAAAGCTTGTAATCTTGGGGAATAAATCGTCCATTTTATACTGTGTGCCGCAGTAAGGACAGCCGTTTTGAAGATCGGCTATCGTCTGGTCTGCACCGCAGTTTGGACATATGTGTATTTCATTATCGGGATGTGAGCCTGAGACAATGTCGGTCACCGTTCCGTAAAAGACATATCTTAAAGTATCTTTGTAAAGAATCTTTTCATTCTGTCTGACTCTTCTTTTAACACCGAGCACACCGAATCCTACTTTACTTGCGTAATGTTTGTCTTTCCAGTTCTCGACATCAAAAAAGGTATTGTTGACAGATGAATTTTTCGTTCTTTCATATACCTCGTAATCGAGTTCGATGTTCTTGCTTTCAATTCGCTCATGCTGAAGATTAAGCGTATATGTCAGATCATTATCCGCGAAAGGAATTGTCTCACCTTTGCCGATTGCCTTTCCTAAAGATGATGTGAACCGCAAGAGTTTCTTTTCGTATGAAGGTTTAATCGGTATAGCCTGAAAATAGTTTTTCCCCATTTTTACCCCTTTAATTTACTCCAAAAACTATCTTATATCCAATTCGTAGCAGAAGAAATCCTGGTTGTACATACTGCATTCTCCGACGTTTTTAAATTCAAATGAATCGTATAATCTGAGTGCCTTCGGATTGTATCTGTTAACTATAATATGAATTCCCTTAAAGCCCTTTTTCTTTAATTCATCTATCAAAAACTTTACCAGGATTTTGCCTATTCCCTGCCCCTGCATATCGGGACTTACGGCAATTCTTGCAAACTCCGCTTCAGGTTCAAGTTCACTGTTCCAATAGGGAATTTTGTTGACCTCTTCGTCTTCTTCGATTGAAATTGCACCGACTATTTTTCCGTCGGTTTTTAGTACATATAAAGCATCTCTTGAAAGATCAAAATCTATTGTTTCGTTTGACGGATATTCATCGGTCCATGGACACCCTTCTCTGCCCACCTGAGATTTATACAGTGAGAGCAACCCTTTCCTGTCTTCTTCTTTTGCCAAAACTATCTCGTAATTCATTTTAATTTACCTCTATTTTGATTCCGCATTTATTTCATCAATAACGGCAATCGGTTTAATCGTCATCTCTACCCATGTCGGGATAAAAGCGCTCTTAAAAGCGTTGCGCACGGAACGGATATTTGACCATGCGGTACAGTAAAAAGGAACCTTGTCACATTTAAGAATCTCCAATGCAAGCCTTGATGTCAGCGCCGATGCAATTCCTTTTCTTCTGTATTCGGGAAGTACATCAATGCCTATCTGCCACATCTTATCCGCATCAGATGAACATCCGGAAAGTCCTACCAATTTTCCGTTATCATATGCCCCGACTCCCAGCACATCCAATTCTTTTCTGTCTTTGCAAATCGCATTGGACCATTCGGGCAAATACAGATTCTCAAAATCCTTTTGTGTAAGAACTTTGAGTTCGTAATCGCAGGGCAATTCTTTTAGGAGTCTTAAATCCGGCAGATAATATTCCGCCATAAAACATACTCCGTATCCCTTGGCTGCAAGCTCATTGTTTAGCCAGTACATATTGGGATTTTCGAAGCAGTGATAGAAATGGAATTTGTTAATGTATGTATCAATTATGTCTCTTAATTCTTCGTTAACCGATGCAACAATATTATTGCCGTAGGATATGCAGTTGCAGCCAATCGGAAGCTTGTAATAATTCTTGGCATGTTCCCCGAGTTTAAACGGAACAATTACATTTTTATCGCTTAAAAAATCTTCTACTTTGCATCCTAAATCTTCGGCGGACTGCTCCATCGCAATCCTAATTAAATCCTGATTGTTCATAATAAAACCTCTTGTCATAAAGCCATCTAATCTATTTTATCATATATCTTTAAAACATCATATTTTCAAATCAATAATTGTGATTTTTTTATGATTTCAAGTCTATTTCAGGTTCGGCGTTTATCATCAGATTTGTCAAATAAAAAATGACCAATTTATTGTTTTTAATAAAGGAGTGATATATATGGAAACCTATACTTATGAAGAAACAATTAAAACACCCGAACCTAAAAAAACAAGAAAAGGTAAAACAGCTTTAAAGGTCGCTGCTCTGGCTCTCGGATGTTCTCTTTTAGGAGGTGCCGTAGGCGCAGGAGGAACCGCACTCACAGGATTTGCTTTATACACTGTCAACAAGCAGGTGGCCGTTGAAGACACTAATGCTACCACCGTGTATGAGGGTATAAAAGATAATCCCGCACTCAACGTTTCATACAAGGATACTTCCAAAGAAATGAGTGCATCGGAAATCTATGCAAAGAACGTCAATTCAACAGTCGGAATAACAACCTCCATCACGACCAATTACTTCGGTTATCAGACCACAACTCCCGCCGCAGGCTCAGGTTTTATACTGACTGAGGACGGATACATTATTACGAATTATCACGTAATTGAAGATGCAAGCGAAATCAAGGTTACAACATACGGCGGCGACGAATATGATGCCAAACTGATCGGTTACGACGAAAGTAATGATATCGCGGTAATCAAGGTCGATGCAAATAACCTTGCACCTGTAACTCTCGGAGATTCTGATGCACTTAATGTAGGCGATGATGTGATTGCAATCGGTAATCCTCTAGGTGAACTTACTTTCTCGCTTACCTCAGGAGCTGTAAGTGCTTTAGACAGAAATGTTACCCTCAGTAATGCATCAATGAATTTAATTCAGACAGACTGTGCAATCAACTCGGGTAATTCAGGCGGCGCACTCTTTAACACATACGGCGAAGTAATAGGTATTACAAATGCAAAATATTCAAGCAACGGTTTCAACACTTCATCAATCGACAATATCGGCTTTGCAATTCCTATTAACAGCGTTAAGAAAATCATTACCGAAATCATCGAAGACGGCAGCATTACAAAGCCTTATATAGGTGTTTATATTTATGATCTTGGAAGCGATTACAAGAAGTTCGGTCTCACCGGTGCGGTAGTTCAGAAGGTTGAAGAAAACAGTCCCGCAGAAGAAGCAGGATTAAAACCAAACGATCTTATCACAAAGGTTAACGGTGAAGATATCGTCGATTCCGAGGAATTAAGAAACATTCTCGCAAAAGGAAACGAAGGCGATACATATACTCTTACCGTAAACAGAAGCGGAGAAATAATCGAAATCGAAGTAACCATTTCCATCAAAAAACAGGCCGCTCTTCCTAAGGAAGAAAAGCCTGCCCAAAGCGAACAGCAGATGCAGCCTCCTTTTATGAACGGAGGATTTCCTGACGGAAACTTCTAAGCTTTTGTAAATATCAGATGGTTGAAAAACGAAACCTTTTTAAACTCTTCTTCATTCGGCTCAACAGCGGTTACATTATGATTAGCAGCATAATGGGCCGCTGTCAGTATCTCCTTACGGTTCGTGTTTTTTATTTTATTTCAAATTCAGCCGCAAGGCCTTCTTTTTCTATTCTGTACGTTCCTTTTTCAAGTGTTCCGTACGGCGTCAGATTGCAGATTTCTTCCGAGCTTTCTCCCGCAGGAAGATAAAGTCCGATATCCGTATATCCCCAGTTGGTCATTTTCATCGGAAGCACATACCACTCACCGTCAATCTTTTTTTGCAGTGAAAAGTATTCACCATAAAAGAAATCCGCGCCACTGTCATTTTTTAAACTGACCGTCACTATATTATCTTCCATACTGACAAACGACATCGATATATTGTTCTTTTCGCTCGGAAAATCTTCGACTTTCTGATAAAATCTTACATCATATTCGCCAAGCAAAGCTGCATTCGGGTATAAGAGTCCGCCGTCATAACTGTTGCCTGTATCGGAAGTTTTGTCATAAAGTTTCTTTAAATTATATTTTGCTTTGTAAACATTTCCATCCTTTGTCAGCCAGAGTCCGTCACAATATGAAAGACATATTTCCTCTCCGTCTTTATCGCTGATGCCGATTCCGTAGCAGGGCACTTTTATGTCTTCGATTTTGGAAGAGTCCGCTTGTTTAGTATTAAGCTTGTTTATTTCTTCAATTATTTTTTCTTCTTCCTCCTGATCGAAGATCCATTTTATTTCGGTTTTTTCACCGTCAAAATAATAAAGTGCCAGGGCACACGTTTCCGGAGATGCATTATCAAGTAACTTAATACCGCCTGTTTCTTTGCAGGCTGATAAAAGAAAAACTGCCAATAAAGATATTATAATTCCAAGAATGCTTTTTTTCATAACCCCTCCTAAAAATTCTCTCGCGAAAGCTCCCAAAACATAACCGCGCTTGCGGCAGCGACATTCAATGAATCGACCACAGGATTCATCGGAATCTTTGCCACATAATCACTTCTTTTTATTGTTTCTTCTTTTAAGCCGTATCCCTCGCTGCCGAGTATTACGGCGAGTTTCTTTTCTTCTTTTATGCGCTTGTCAGAAATGTTCACAGAGTCGTTTGATAATGCCATTGCAACAGTTGCAAATCCGTTGTCGGATAAAGTCTTAAGATAATCTGAATCCTTATCCGCTTTCGTCCAGGGTATCTGAAATACCGTACCCATGCTGACGCGCTCTGCCCTTCTGTATAAGGGATCTGATGAGTCTGACGTAACAATTACAGCCTCCACTCCCATTGCCGCCGCAGAGCGGAAAATCGCGCCTATATTGGTAGGGTTTTGAACGTTTTCAAGCACTGCGATAAGTCTTTTATCTCTAATGATTTCTTCAACGGATATAAGCGGTTTTCTCTTCATCGCACAAAGTATTCCGCCCGTTAATGCGTATCCTGCCAGTTCTCTTAATACGCTGTCTTCGCCCATGTAAATTGGAACATCATTGATGTTTTCAACGAGTTCTTTGCTTTCTTCGTCGATTGATTCCGATGCTAAAAGAGATATGGGTTCATACCCTGCATCCAGCGCTCTTTTAATAACCTTTGCGCTCTCGCAGATAAATATTCCGGGCGCAGGTTCGTTTATACGAAGAAGTTTTACTTCGTTGGTTTGTCTGTAGATTTCAAGCTCGGGCAAATCCAGATTTTCAATTTTGATAAAATCTTTTTTAATCATAATTATTTAAAATCTTCCTTGCGAAGAATCATATTGCATCTGCCCCAGGCTTCGTCCTTAAACTTAAACGCTCCGGGTGTGAGTTTTCTTTCAACAAAGCCTACTCCCTCATAGCACTTTTTAGCTCTTTCATTTTCGGGGAAAACATTTAACTGAACCGCTTCTGCCCCGGTTTTTTCAAAGATATAATTTACGGCGAGTTTAATCATTTCTTTGCCAAGGCCTTTTCCTCGTTTTGAGCCGTCCAGCATAACGAATTTAAGCATGGCTTCTTTCGCCTCTTGGTTAAATCCAAAGCAGAAAAATCCTTCGACTTCGCCTTCATCGGAAGTTGCAACATAAGGCGCATCGCCAAACATCTCTTTTATTTCTTTTAGTAGGAGTGAAAAATCCTCCCTCTCAAGCGGAAAATTCGTATGGTTTGCACACCAAAAGGCATGCGTTCTCTCGTCGGTTATCCAGTCTTTTATGATGTTAAAATCATTATCGATTTCAAATGGTCTGAGTTTCATTAAGTTTCATTCTCCTGCATTTTGACACTGGGGGACGGGGGTTTAGTGTCATTTTATTCCGGCGTTTTTCAGCCATTTAACTGAATTCATAAGCGCCTCAATGGTCTTGGTTTCAAGCACGCATCTTGCGTTTCTTTCACTTGCGAGGTTAAGTCTTTCTGCAAGATTTATCTCTCCGTCACCGAGAGCCAGGTGATTTTTCGGCGGTTCTTCTTTGCCGTCGTGAATGTGAAAATGAACCAGCCTGTCTTTGTTCTGAAGGATGAATGGCACGTCAATTTCCTTTACGGCTTTTGAATGTCCGATATCCCATGTCAGTCCGAATTTTGGACTTCCTAAAAGATACTCAATTGCCTTTTTCTCGTACTCCTTAAAGCCGTCGGTATTCTCGATACAGATTTTTATATCGCTCTCACCAATCCATTCTTCGCAGCTTTTTCTGAAGGTTTCAAACGACTTCATATAGGTGTCGAAATCTCTCTCGTACATCTGCACTTTTTTATCCGGAAGAGTAATGTAAATTCCGTGATGCATATGCATATTAATGGTCAGTGGCTGCGAGGCATCTCCGTATTTGTCGCGAAGAATCAAAAGCTTTTTCGCAACTTCAATCGTTCTTCTTACGGTCTCAAGATACGCATCTGTAACTAATTGATTAAAGTCTGCGATATTTAAATTTTCGTCCAAATGGATTGTATAATATATTCCTGCTTTATCTGCAAGACTCTTCAGATAATCAGTATCTTCAAGTTTCTCAACCTGATATTCGGGAAAATTCATGTTTAGCTCAATGAATTTTAACCCCAGACTTTCGCAGAGGTTTACATTGTCTTCAAGCGTATGATTTTCTATTAATGTAGGCATTCCAAACTGCATATATTCTCCAATCTTTTATTAAAGAACTGTCACCGAGTGGTCAAAAAAGCCATTATAGAACCGTCCCCGAATGGTTCTTCCAGTATGCATTATAGAGTTCTTCGGTGGCGAGGGCCATTTTGGTAACGGAAAACTCGCATTTGTCGGGATCGGGATAAGTATACCAGGTGTCCTTGAGTGTGTTTAAATCCACGCAGTCGCCGAACTTGCCGAGATACTCATATTCTATGTGACAGGAATAAAGTGACGGTACATTCTTAACCATCTCGTGAACATCTCCGTCCTTATCCGTTACTTTTACCCTGAAGCCGTTCATATCGTGTACCATCGTTCCTTTGCCGATGGGAATGTATTTTCGTGCGTTCGGAAGCGAATCGACTCTTACAGGCAGTTCGCCCGTGGAATAAGTTCCCGCTTCAACTTCTTTTCTGACATTGCTTCTTTCCCATTCATACCAGTCGGGAACATGCGAAAACTCCGTCTCGCCCGATACGGCTTCCAGTTCGCTTAAATCAGTCAACTTCCACTCTTTTCCACAGGCATTGCACTTAAGTATTCTGCCCTCGGAACTCATTTTGTATTCAGCCCCACATGAAGCACACTGATACAGTACCTTGTGAAGTCCTTCCGCATGACCTTTGTAAGTAATCTTTATTCCACGTTCTTTCTGCCATGCGAAATCATCATACTTAAAAGCTTCTTTTATCTTTTCATTGATTTCTTCCACGGAAGCGTTTTTCAATTCTTCGGCGGTGAAAATCTGCGTAAACTCTGCCTCGGTCGGCTTTACGCCACGATCGTGCAGATTCCAGAAAGGCGAATTGACATGATGTCCGTGACATATCAAAGTTACAACGGGAACTTTAAGAAGCTTGCAAAGTTTTCCAAGCGACTCGGGAAGTACTGCCGTCGTACCGCAAAGTGAATATCTCGCCTCGGGATAGATTACCGCAACGTCTCCGTTTTTTATGGTCTGTGAGAGCTGCTTTACAAGCGTAATATCGTTCGTAAATTTTCTTTTACAAATGCAGCCAACATCACGAAGCAGTTTTTCTCTTCCGATAAAGCCGTCAATCGCAACGACATAATTGGCTCTCCACGGGTAAATCGCTTTCGTCGCAACCTTAAAATCCATAAAAGCATTGTGGTTGCAAAGAAGAACGAAAGGCGGTTTCAAGTCTTCCGTGTTTATCTTCGTAATTTTGCATTTGTGTTTCGCAACATCGGGCGCACTTAAGATATATGTCAACGGCCGTAAATACCACTTCGTTCGAACGGGTGGTTTTTGCATGTCAAATCTGATAAAATCTTCGTCTCTCATTGTTGTTTAGACCTCGCTTTTGATACCGGGGGACGGGGGTTTAGTGTCATTTTTTCTCTTTTAAGTCCCCATAAAAATCATCTTTTTTATTATACCTATTTTAGGATAAAAAAAATAGGGATAAGTATTACATCTTATCCCCATAATGTATTTAACAAACTCATAGCTCTTTCCCTGCAATAGCCGGGGTAAGTTTCCTTAAAATACTTCTCTTCGGACAGTGAATCTGTATAGTATCTGAGTGCGAGTTCAAAACATATTTTATCGAATACTTGCGGCAGGCTGTTTTGTATTATTTCTTTTTGAGAGGAAAAACCTATATATCCTTTTATGATTTCTTCTGCGGATTCCCTGTCAAATCTGTCGCCGCTCACACACGAAGAACGAATGCTGTCGGCAATATCTTCGAGCACGGAGCCGGACATTATTGTATCCATATCAATTGAGCCGACCACTTTTCCGTTGTCAAAAAGAATGTTTGAAAGTTTGGTGTCTGCGTGAATGACTGATGAAGTGTCGAGCTTTACATTAAGCATTGCATCGATTTTGTCGTCAATTTTTTTCTCCAATTCTTCGTCGCGCTCTTCTTTCGTTTCTCCCTGTACGCGAATGTATTCATCGTAATAATGTTTGAGGTCATGAAGATGCGGATAAACAGCTCTTGGTTTATCATCCATTTCCGCAAAAATTTTATGCATTCTCGCGAGCCCTCTGCCGAGTTCAAAAAGTCGTTCCTTTGAAAGCGGCTTTCCCAGAATATCGCATTTTATGAACGGATACATTCTCCATTTGTCGTTATCGTCATCGGTATAAAAATATTCGCCTTCTGCGTCTTTTATCCACTTCGGATAAAGCCAGTTGTTTTCCTCGCAGGCCCTCGAATAAAGTCCGTAATTAAACTCAAGAAAGTCCGAATTCATATTTCGGTTTAAGCGCTGAACGACATACATTTTGCCCTCTGCGCTCACAAGAAACGTATCGTTAATAAGCCCTTTCGAGTTGGAACTTATCAGTCTGACATCGAAGGGGATGAATTTGCGACATATAGGTTGTATGGACTGTTGAGTAATCATTTGCATTGGATAATAAATCCTAAAAAAGACTCATCTGCTTGTATCTCTCGGGATAATCATTCATGTAAGCAAACACATCATCCGCTTTATACATTATACCCTTTTCTTTGCAGAAATATCTGAAAAGTTCTGATAGTTCTTTTGCGTTCGGGCTCAGAATTTCATAGGCATATCCGTATGTTTCTATGTACTTTTGTTTCAAACCCGGGAAATGTTTATCAAGTGCCTCATAAAAGTATTCTCTGTCGCCTTCTCTTAATGTTACACCCATTCCGCAATTGACTATTCCCTTTACTTTGACACGTGCGCATTCTTCAAGTATTGCTTGAACATTTTCTTTGGTATCGTTTATAAAAGGCAGAAGCGGTGAAAGCCAGACAACTGTCGGAATATCACGCTTTTGCATTTCTTCTAGCACTTCAATTCTTCTTTTGGTGTTACAGACATTAGGTTCGATGATTTTGCAAAGCTCGTCATCATATGTTGTGAGCGTCATCTGAACCACACATTTTGAGGTTTTGTTTATCTCATCCAGCAAATCAATATCACGCAGAATTCTGTCAGATTTTGTCTGAATTGCGAGACCGAATTCATTCTTCAAAATAACTTTAAGACATCTTTGCGTCAGCTTTATTTCTTCCTCACAATGTAGATAGGGATCAGATATATAACCTGTTCCGATCATGCATTTTTTTCTTTTTGATTTGAGAGCCTTATCCAGAAGTTCGGGTGCATTTTGCTTTACTTCTATGTCTTCAAACTTATGTTTAAGCTGATAGCAATTGCTTCTTCCGTCACAATAAATGCAGCCGTGAGTACACCCGCGATATACATTCATTCCGTAAAACCCGCCGCTCCTGTTTAATATTCCTTTTGCATCAACAAAATGCATAGTGTCTCCTTTAACCGTTAACGCGTTTAAGAAATCTCTTATCGTTCATCTGCTCGTTTGTCACATACTCTCCGTCCTTAAAGAAAGCATAGGTAGTAATCGGAGTAGGTGCGTTTTGTGCTTCTTCTTTTGTCGAAAGTTTAATTGCCTTAAACTTTATTCCGTTCGCCTTAGCAGTCTCTTCGAGAACAGGTACGTATTTTCCGTTATAAGGGCACTGATTCGTGTAATATAAAACATATCCCCTTTCGTCGGTATGAGGATGCTTCGCACACTCCTTAAACGAAGGCTTCTTTGCACCCTTAACTAAAGGAAGGTACCAAAGCTGAATGCCGTTATCCGCCTCGTCCGCCACTTCGAATCCTTTATGCTTTAAGAACCCGGGATCCGATAAGAAGGGCATTTTCTTTGCCGCCGATAAAATGCAAATTCCCTTCTTTCCTTTTTCTTTGCTGTCTTTAATGCATGCCTCAAGAAGCTCCGTAGAATAACCGTGTCCTTTGAATGAACCCGATACCCAAAGGCAGTCGATATACATATAATCAGGTGCTTCAATCGGATTCCACGCATTTTCCGCAGGAATAAATTCGACAAAACATTTTCCTCTCTCCGCACTCTTTATAAATACCAGACCCTCATCGAATCTGTCTGCAAGCCACAACTTCTTTGAAGATACCTGAATATCCTTGTTGTTAGCAATCGCACAACAGATATGCTCAGTTTCAAGATTATCTTTTGTTACTCTTATGTATTCCATTTATCCCTCCAAAATCTCTTTCTGCTTCTTCTTGGTAAGGTTCTCAAAAACTATCGTATAGGCCTTATCAAGCAGATCTTTCATTACGTCATCCGGAACTTCGCCGTCCGCTTTGACGGAGTTCCAGTGCGTTTTATTCATATAGTATCCGGGAATGATATCCTCGTATTCTTTGCGAAAATAATCTCCCTCAAGCGGATCGAGCTTAAGCGTAATGTACACGGGAATATTGTCGTCATCCCTGCAGATTGCGGCAAACATTTTTCCGCCGATATTGTAACGGATCCAGTTCCACTCTTCCTGCAAATCTTTGGTAACACCCTTTTTCCCTAAAAGATATTCATCTATCCATTCGTATTTCATACAGCTTATTCCTTCCCGCAGTAAGCCACCGCATCAACCTGAAACTGAAGACCCTCTTTACCGCCGACATGTGCGAATTCCGTCTGGATGGATTTGCGTACCGGGTACTTTCCGTTGAATCTTTCTTTTATAATCTTTTCCATAACGGGAATATTCCAGATATCCCTGAAAAGGCAGTCCATCTGAATCACGTTCTCCAAAGTAAGTCCCACCATTGCGAGTCGCTCCTCCATATTGTCGAATGCCCCGTTTATCTGCTCTTCTATGGTTCCGCCGATATTTCCGACACAATACCCCAAATAGCAAAAATCACCTGCCTTGATTATTCCGGAATGTGCCCATTCTTCGTTGACTTCGTATCTTTCTATTTTGCTCATTTCTTTTTCCTCCCATACACTTTTATCCTATTTATTGTCTGCAGTTTCTTTTATTCTGTTCCTGATTTCTTTTTTCTTCCATAAACTTTAATCATATTATCAGCCATCGCTTTAAGTCTCTCCCTGACTTCTTCGGGTTCGAGGACTTCTACCTTATCACCGAAAGTTAACATCCACGAAACAAGGTTGTCCAGGTCGGAATAATATTCCGTGAAAAGGAGCTTTCCGTCCTTTGTTTCGCTGTAACATTTTGTTCCGAATTCTTCTACCAGACGCCACTTCATATCCACATCAAACAGCGCTGTAACTTTGATGTTTCTCGGATATAAAAGATCCGCCGACATATCCGGCAGTGGCACGTTTCTTAGTTCGAAATCTTTAGTGGATACCTGTACATTATCCATTCGGTTGAGTTTAAAAAGCCTGAAGTCTTTTCTTTTACGACACCATCCGTACACATACCAGCTGTTCCATTTAAAAACTATGTAATACGGCTCGATAGTCCTTACACTTTCTCCGGACGGAGCAAAGTATTTGAATTTAAGCAGGTGTCGTGTTTCTATTGCATCCTGTATCATCGATATTTTTGGCGCCAGTGTTGCTTTATACCATGACGAAAGATCAATCAGAATGGATTCTTTGCCACTTACAAGTTCCGATGAACCCGCCTGGATTTTTTCCATTAACTGACTGTAATAACTGCTGCCGCTCACACTGTCAAGGCTTCGTAGTCCTGCCATAATCACCTGCATATCTCTGGATGTAAGAATGGTTCGATCCATCCTGTATCCGCTCATAATGCTGATGCCGCCGCCGACTCCCTGCGTGGTCTGAATCGGTATTCCCGCCTTGCACAAAGCTTCGATGTCGCGGTTGATGGTCCTTCGCGAAACCTCAAAATGCTCGGCCAGTTCGGGCGCAGTTGTCATTTCTTTTTGCAACAATATCGACAATATTCCGATGAGTCTGTCTATCTTCATATTTTCAACTCCTAATTAAGTATATTATACCAAACACGACAACATTATGTCATGTTTAAAAAATAAAAAAACGGTTATTTTCGTTTTGAAAATAACCGCTCTTTTATGATGTTTTTTCGTTGATATTAATATCCGATTTCTTCAAATACAAGATCCATCAGTTTGGAATTTCTCAAAGAAAACTCAGGTGAAACATAGGGCTTTTCGCCGTTTAAAATACAGTTTCCAAGCTGCGTGATTTCAAGGCTGTAGTTTTGAGGAACGGATATTTTTCTTTCGATAACTTCGTATTTTGTATAGATTTTATAGCTTACTTCGCCGGCCTGATTGTACTCAACGTCAGATCTGATGCTGCCTTTGTCGCCGTGAATATAAAGTCTGTCAAATCTTGAATTTGTATTCTCGCCGAGAATCATTCCGACGTTAAACGAAGCTCTGACACCGTTCTCAAAACGAATGATTGCAGCCGTATTGTAATCGACTCCAAGATCCGAAAACTCCGCTACTGCTTTTACAAATGCGGGCTCGGAATCGATGAGCGATAAAATCATAGTCGTACAGTAACAGCCGAGATCGTACATTGCTCCGCCGCCCTGATCTTTGTAAAGACGGATGTCTTCCTTGTAGCCCTGCGTGTGAAATGCCGATTCGATATAATCCACTTTTCCGATGATACCGCTTGCGACATCTTCTTTTAGGGTTTTTACATAAGGACTGTGAAGATAAGCGTACGCTTCCATTAAAACAACATTATTTTCTTCCGCAGTTTTAAATAATTCTTTCGCATCATTTGCGTTTAATGCCATCGGCTTTTCGCAAAGGACATTCTTTTTCTTTTCAAGCGCGGCTTTTACCCACTTGAAATGAAGGCCGTTTGGAAGAGGAATGTAAACTGCCTGAACATCCTCATCATCGAGCAGTTCTTCGTAACTTCCGTAAGCTTTCTTAAAGCCAAAATCGGCTTTGAATTTCTCCGCCTTTTCAAGGCTTCTTCCCGCAATTGCATAAAGCTCGCAGTTTGGTGATAAAAGCATCCCCGGAATCGTGCATCCTCTCGCGATATTCGCGGTTCCCAAAACTCCCCACTTAACTTTCTCCATATTTTTCCCTCCTCATTTTTTATTCAAAATACCAGTAAATACCGTATCTCTCACGCGCCTTTTTATAATGCGGACTAAAGGTCAGCGAACGGTCGGTTCCTTCGAGATTAAAGGAAAGTGTCTCGCCGTTTCTTTTCATATGCGAATCTATATTGGCTATAAAATCTTTTACACTTCCGGCCGTCACTTTTAACATTTCATTGCCCGCAATTTTCTCAGACGGGATTGTTACATCGACACCCGTAGTTGTATCCGTCATGTTTTCTGTACCCAAATCCGCGGATAAAAGAATGGGACCATAAAAGAATGCAAATACATTTTCACAGTCCGGCAAGCCTTTAGGTAAAACAGCGCACTTGCATGTATATACAATAGTATCGCCGTCGTTCCAGCTTCCGTCGATGCATATGTAACCGTTCTCTTTTGTGATGTTTTTATCTTTTACAAAGACTTCTGCATCCTTAGCCCAGTCTGGAATTCTGAGGCGGATTTTTATTTCTTTAGGAGCATCATCCGTGAGGTGTACAATAAATCGGACAGTATCTTTCTCGGGAATCTCTGACTCCTGGACCAGTTTGATTCCTAGTTCGGGGTAAATGGCTTCCGACGAGAAAAACAAATTAACAGTGATGCCTTCTTCATCCTTAAAATATATGCTGTCGCCAAGCTTCGTGAAGTTTTCCATTCCGCTGCCCGTGCAGCACCAGAATTTGGTGAACTCAGTGCTGTACACTTTAAAATAACCGGTCGCCATGGGCTGGAAATACATCGTCATTCCGGTCGCAGGATTCTGCGAAGAAAGAATTGCGTTGATAAATGTATTTTCGTAATAATCCGCATACTTTTTATCACCTGTTATCATAAAAAGTTTGCGCGTCATTTTAAGCATGTTGTATGTGTTGCAGGTCTCGTTGTTGCAGTTGGTACGCTCAGCATCAAGGACATCGTCTTCTCCGAAATGTTCCCATTCGCTGTTGCCGCCCGTTGCATAAGTGTGATGCTTTACAACTGTATCCCAGAATTTGACTGCATACTCAAGATATGTTTCATCTCCTGTGATAATGTATCGGTTAAGTGCTCCGGCAAACTTCGGAATCGTGGTATTTGCATGGAGATTGTTTAATGCATTTTTCTCGCCCGACGCCACTTTTTTAAACAAATCTTCCTCGTCAAAAAGATGCGCCGCAATCAGGTGTTCTTCTTTTAGGGTGTATGAATAAAGATCATAAAGCGCATCGTTCATTCCACCGTATTCAATGGAAAGCACGGTTTTATGCGTCTCCTCGGACCATTTGGATGCGCGATTATAAACCCAGTCTCCAAGTTTATCTGCCACTTTTAATGCTGGCTCGTATCCTGTCTGGCGGTATGCATTTACGAGGCCGTCGAGGATTTTATGCATGGTATACCATGGCACCCACGCTTCCTTAAAAATATCGGTTTTATTCTCTTCGACCATGTCGAACTGATATTCAACATTGTCAGGATTGTTAATCGTGGCGCCGAAAATAAATCCCGGTTTTCCCTTTGTATTCAGTTGACACTCATTTAGCGCATCGACGATTCTTTTAACCTTTGAAAAGAATAAATCTCTATCTTCCTTTGGGCACGAAGCATTCGCATAAGCCTGTGAAATTGCAGCAAGAAAATGTCCCAAAGTATGTCCTCCGATAAGTGAATTCTCCCATCCGCCGTAACGGATTTTGTCGGAAGCTATCCCTGCATTTTCATAGAATCCTGCCAGCAGGCGTTCGATATCAATCTTTTTCAAATAAGCGATTTCTTTTTCAAAAGCATTCACACAATATGAATCAAGCATTTGAACGCTTTCGGGTTCAAATGCCTGGAATTTTTTTATGTTGTTAACATTTTTTATACACTCTTGCATATTTTATACACTAACATTCCGTTACCGTACGGATTTTCAAATCTTCTTACCGATAAATGTTCGGTTTCAAAAAATATCATTGTAATTTACACTCTTGCATTCATTAAATTTGGCGAACTTCTTAAGCGTTTTATCTATCGCAAAATTAAGTTTCTTCGTTACGCGAACATCGTCTTCCCACCATAATCCTTTTACGTGAAGGACTCCTGTTTTTCTGTCGGGAATGGCTTCGATTCTTCCTACAAATTTATCTCCTAAAAGAATCGGAAGCGTGTAATATCCGTACTTTCTTTTAGACTGAGGTGTGTAAATTTCCCACGAGTATTTGAAGTCGAATAAAGCGAAAACTAGGGATTTATCCCACATCAACGGATCAAGCGGTGCTATAAAAGACATACGTTCCTTGATATCTGCCTCGCCTGAAATAACGGCCTTCATCAAATCATCATCTTCCGCACGGTAATAAAACGGTATTTTAAAACCTTCGACCATAACGGAACAGATTTTTTTCTTCTTTTCAAGTTCTGACAAAATTCTTTTTCTGGTTTCGGCATTAATATACAATCCGAGAAATGCCGTGCTGTTTTTATCCCAGAGAAGCCCTACTGCACCTATTCTTCTAAGCACTCTCCAGGTTGTAAACTCATCTTCGTTTTTGCAAGGATTCTGTTTATTTAAGATGGATTTGGGAATGTATTTTTCTGCCAAATCATAATACTTGCGACTGCCTCTTTTATGATGAATTACCAGCACTCCATCGGTATAAAGCTGCTCCAAGACAGATCTTGCCGCCTGAGATTTTTTATCCCAGTTGCCGCTCCAGTGCATGGACGAATGCCAGAAGATTTCGCCTTCAATAGGAAGTGTATCGCTGCAAACGGGACCGTTTTCTTTTATGAATTCGATTGCCTTTTCTTTTAGTTCTTCCAGCCCCTCAAATGTCGCTCCGAGTTCAAGGCTTCGCTCTCTGTATGACGAAAAATACGGCCAGTCTTTTACGGGCCATATTGATAATTCTTTATCTGCGTAATCCACGAGTTTTCGGTCTTCGTATAAAAGGTCCCAAAGCATGGATTTTTTGAATCCTTTTACCCTGGACTGCAAAGTCAGTTCGGCGTTTTTTCCGCACACATCCACAGGGTCGTACTGAATACAACCGGCCTGACAGACATAGTCGTAAGCGCCATCTTTGCCGTCAAAACGGTATTCACCGATAAGTCCCTGTTTAGCTAATATAAATTGTCTTGCCTGCTGTTTGGTAATCGTTATCATAGTCGCCTCAAAATAAATAATCCGAAATTTATTTTATCATAAATTCCGGACTATTTTCCAATTCCATTATTTTTTATTCCATTGATATTTTATTTCTTCAGGCGTTTTATTTTCTTGTCGGAATATTCTTCAATATGCTTTCTCAATGATTTTAGCTGTCTTTTATGAGCACAGAGTTTTTCTGTACAATTCTTGCATTGAAGATAGTCGTTCGTCTCTTCGGAAAATCTTTCCGGATGCAGGTAAAATGTTAATTCCCATCGTACAAGCAATGCTATGGATAAAACCAGCAAACTCCAGGTATACGTTTGTTTTACGAAGAAAAGCGGAGTAAACATCATAGCATAGTCCCAGTTATAAATTCTGCAGGTACTGCAGCATTTATTTTTCATAAAGACTGTCTGGAAAGGGCAGAAGAACAAAATGCAGATAATGTCGCAGATTGAATAGGCACTGCATAAAAGAATCATAATTCCGTCATCCAGAATCCCAACCATGTGTAATGCTCCGAAGAATGCATTGAATACAACCCATATCAATGCAACAAGCATTGTGGCGTAGTTGTCATGAATCACTATTTGAGTTGAGCCGCTTTTTATATAGTTCCTTGCAAACTGCTTCTGACATCCGGGACTTTCAAATTTGGACGGAAAGAAACGAAAGATCATTTCCACTACAAACACAGCCCAGGTAACGATTATTATAGTCGGCATCTTTTCAACACTCTCAATAATCGACGCATCGGAATGAAACCTGAATCGTATATAGCTGATGAGTATCAATACAAAAAGTGCCGATCTGTAGATAAGACGGAAATAATGCCAGACAAGTACAATACTTATTCTTTTTTTTCTCTTTTCTTGCTTTTCCATTTTTTTATTTGTTCTTCCATTGATATTTTGTAAGGTCGACGCGTCCGTCAATGACTTCAACGCCTTCCGCTTCAAGTAATTTTGCCTGTGCGTTACTTCCGCCGAAAGCAAACTCTCCTGCCAGTTCTCCCTTGGCGTTTACCACGCGAAAACATGGAATGTTGTCGGGGTCTGGATTTTTATGAAGAGCGTTTCCGACGGCGCGTGCCATCTTTTTATCGCCTGCTGCCTCAGCCACCTGAGCATAGGTTGCAACTTTGCCGTAAGGAATTTTCTTGACTGCCTCATAGATTCTTTTAGAAGGACAATCGCTGATTAAATCATAACTCTCGGCAATCATTAGTTCAATATCTTTATCGGGTATCGAACCATCTAAAATAATCGTATTCCAGTGGTCTTTGTTCTGATGATATCCGGGCTTCACGGACTTGTATATTCCGCGCCAGAAATATGCTTTGTCGGGATCTACTTTAACGTTGAGATTAATGAAGCCATCCTTCTCGTAAGTCCAAAGAAACGCCTTTTTGTTTCCCTTATATCTGATTAGTTGCCAGTTCTCATCGTGAAACGGGGCGTCCTGATACACATCGGGAAACGATAATCCGTATTTTAATGCTTCTTTTCTGGTCTTCATAGCTGCATTCTCATCTCTTCCATACCGAGTTCCACGAGACCTGTTGATACAAATCCAACGGACTCATATAAGCCTTTGGCCACCGAATTTCCGGGCGCAACACCGGTGTAAATACTGTCAGGATTGAAACGTTTCTTTACGAAATCAATTCCCAGTTTCAGCGCCTGTCTTCCGTATCCTTTGTTCTGGTATCTTTCATCAATCATAAATTCCCAGAGAGTGTAATATTCCTTTACTTCATAGTAGCCCATCATGATAAAACCGACAAGCGTTTCGTCATCATAAACTGCAAAAGGATACGCGGTCTTGGAATAAACATATGCTTTTGCAAGGGATTCCGCATTCGAAACCACGAATCTTTTCTGATCGTCTCTGACTTTAAGAGCAAGTACAGCGTCTATATTTTCTGTTGTTATTTCTTTTAGGGTTATCATACCTTATTCCTCATAAAAGAATGACACACTACCCCCGTCCCCCAGTGTCAAAAGCATTTTTTCTCATGAGTCTGTTTGCAGTTTGCCAGGTTTGCACACTTATAACAGACCTCGTTCGGACATGTGTCTTTTTCAAAAAACTCCCTGATGTTTTCAAGTGTCGTATCCGCGATATTCGACAATGCCTCATTGGTAAGGAAAGCCTGATGCGATGTTACGATAACATTGGGCATGGAAATCAGTCTTGCCAAAGTATCATCATTTACAATGTGGTTCGAATAGTCATGGAAGAACACATTTGATTCTTCTTCGTATACATCGAGACACGCTGCGCCGATTTGTCTTGCTTTTATTCCTTCCAAAAGAGCCTCCGAATCTATCAGAGCGCCTCTTGAGGTATTGATTAAAACAACTCCTTTTTTCATTTTCCGGATGGTTTCCGCATTTATCATATGACGGTTTTCATCGGTCAAAGGGCAGTGAAGTGAGATAATATCGCTTCTCTCCCAGATTTCTTCCAAAGAAACATATTCGATGCCGGAATCTGCGGCAGGAAACTTATCATACGCTATGACTTTCATTCCGAAGCCCTTGCAGATATCCGTAAATACTCTTCCTATTTTACCGGTACCGATAACTCCTACAGTCTTGCCGTGAAGATCAAATCCGGTCAGTCCGTTTAAGCTGAAATTAAAATCTCTCGTTCTGATGTATCCTTTATGAATTCTTCTGATGGATGTCAAAAGAAGAGCCATTGCATGCTCAGCCACGGCATACGGTGAATACGCCGGAACCCTCACAATATGAATTTTACCGTAAGCATATTCAATATCAACATTGTTATATCCCGCACATCTAAGCGCAATAAGTTTTACGCCATTTTCTTTTAACTGATCAATGACTTCGGGATTAACGTCATCATTTACAAAAATGCATACAACATCACATCCTTCGGCAAGCTTGCAGGTATCCTTGTTAAGCCTTGTTTCATAATATGCAATGTCAAATTCCTCATTTATATTCGACGCCATAAAAGACTGTTTATCGTATTCTTTAGCATCATAAAAAGCTATTTTAGTTTTTCTCATAAAAACTCCTTTCTTTTAGTCTCTATTATACGCTGTTCTTCTCCGTTTTGGCTGCAGATATACTTATTATAATAAGCATTAATATAAGCACTGTCGGGAAAATGAGACCGACTCTCATTCCGACTCTTATGTTGTCACCCGCAAACTGAGTAACTCTGCCGACTATTGCCGGTCCTATGCTGCCTCCAAGGTCTCCGGCCATCGCGAGGAGAGCAAACATCGCAGTACCACCGGTGGGAAATGTCTTTGACGAGATGCTTATGGTTCCGGGCCACATTATTCCGACGGAGAATCCGCAGAAAATACATCCTATCAGTCCCATGACGGGATTAGCGGAAATCGAAGCCATCAGGTAACACGTCACGCACAGGGCTCCGCTTCCGATCATAAAAGATGTAAGTTTTATTTTATCTCCGTACTTACCGTAAATCACACGGCTTATTCCCATGGTAACGGCAAAGAGACAGGGTCCCAAAAGATCACCGAATGTTTTGCTAAGTCCGAGTGCAGCTTCTGCATAAGCAGATGCCCACTGAGCCATCGCAAGTTCCGATGCTCCCGCGCAGACCATAAGGCATATCGAAACCCAGAAAAGCGGCTTCTTTGCAAGCTGTCTTATACCCATTCCCTTTCCTTCTTCAACAATGGGAACTATGGGGCAGGTCGCAAAATTATAAATGTTTATTGCGGGAACCAGTGCCCAGATAACGGTCAGCCATTTCCATGCGTTCATTCCGAATATTGCAAAAAAGGCGGTTGAAATAACGATGGTTCCAACCGAGCCCCAGCAGTAAAATGAATGCAGAAGGCTCATGGTCGCCTCTTTGTTTTCAAACGGACATGCCTCTACGATGGGACTGACCAAAACCTCTATAAGTCCGCTTCCGATTGCATATACCGTAACACTTATAAGAATTCCGGCGAACGCATTCGGAAGTAAATCCGGCAAAAAGGCAAGTGCAATCAAACCTGCTGCCGACAAAACTTCGGATGCCACAATTGAAATTCTGTAACCGATCTTATCCACAAACTTGGCGCAAAAAAGGTCTACCAAAAGTTGTGTGAAAAAGAAAACAGTGGAAATTAAAGCAATGTTTCCAAGCGATATACCATAGTCTCTATGAAATTTTAAGAATAAAAGCGGCGCAAAGTTCGCAGCTATAGCCTGTGTTATAAAGCCAAGATAACAGGCTGTTTTGGTCTTATTATAATTGGGCATTTGTTACCTTTTCGTAATTTGAATCTATGAGTTCTACGATTTCGCCGGTCTTTTTAAAACCATCTAAGAATCTTTTGTTTTCTTCTTTTATCCAATCTAAAGAGCAACCGCTGTCGTCTATTCTTGACTCTATATCCGAAGCGTGATTTCTGATTTCTTCGAAGTGCGCGTCAATATATTCTTCTGTCATTGCAAGGCAGATAAACTTTATATCCTTAAGGTATTCGTCATCAAAATCCTTTCGCCAGCCAAAAGGAATATAGCAGCCTTCGACAATAAGATTCTGTTTATTCTCGATAGCGGTCTTAATCATTTCCCTGACTATCGGCCAAATATAAACCGTCATTTCTTCATCATCTTCAGGAGTAAGGGATGTGTTTCCGCTTCTTATAAGTCCCATTTTAAGATGGTCAATCGAAAGATACGGATACTTATATTTTTCAAGCATCCTCTGGGCCAGTAATGTCTTGCCCGTGTGGGATGCACCCGTAATTATAATAATCATAAATGGTTCCCTCTTTTATTTTCCTGTAACCTTTCTGCACACTAAAAGTTATATCTCATATCCGTATATCTTTTTTCTTTGTCTTTAAATCCGAGCTTTGAATAGATTGGATAACCTTCGGAAGTTGCGCTTAAGTCGATTCTTCCGAGCCCTGCTTCCCTGCCGTAATCAATGAGGTTTTGTATGAGTTTTGTGCATAAACCTTTACCGCGGTATTCAGGTTCCGTATATACACTCAGCACTTCACCGTAAATACCGTTTAAGAGAATGGAATTTGCAGGCATCTCTATAATGTGAAGGTATGCTGCTGCAACAAGTCTGTCATCTTTTCTTGCAACAAATGCCACAAGTTTTTTCCCGAGTTCTCTCTCAAAATAGTCCGGAAGCTGTTTTTCCATTCCTTCTCTTTCTTCATCTGATACGGAGCCGAAATCATCTATCATGTAAAGAATTCTCAAACGTATAAGTTCCGGGATATCATTCAGATTGGCAATATCGTATGTTATTTCTCCAGGATTATTTTCATGTAATGATATTTTTTCCATTTTTATCTCTCTTTTCAACAGATTTTGTTCTGTTTTCCTCCTTAATGTGTCCTTTCCTCTCCGGACACCTCATATGCGATATATTCATGATCAAATTCATATCCGAGTTTTTCCGCCAGACGAACCGAATTCATATTCTGAGCATCCCAACTTGGATATAATCCTTCATCAAGGCAGTGCAAAATCAGCGCGGCACATACAATCGTCGCAAGCCCTTTCCTGCGTTCTTCCTCAATTGTATCAACCTCTATCTCGATTCCTTCGTTGTATCTGGTATAGGAAGAAGCCCCGGCAACAATCCGGCCGGATTTAAGAATCACCATGCCTCGTCCAAGCTTAAGGTATTTTTCTTTGCTTTCAAATGATGAAACAAAATCTCTCGTCACAGGATCCGGCAAACACATGTCATAGATTTTATCATCGATTTCTTTTAACTCATATCCGTCCGGCAATTCAGATACCATTTTTCTTAAAAAATCTCTGTCAAATCGTGTGTCTTTTTTTATGGCATATCTGGTAGTTTTCTTTGCCGCAGGAAAGCACTCTTCGATACACTCTTCCCAAGCCTTATTCTGCGACGTCATAATGACAAAGCCTTTCGGTTTATTAATCACAAGTTCCCTGTCCGGTTCTCCCGCATAAAAAGCAAAGCATCCGACAAAAGCCATTGCTGACTTCGGGCACTCCAAATCCGTAACGAAGACTTTTCCCATTACTTTTTGCAGACAGGAATATATTAGAGTTTCCTGCCAACCTTCAAAAAGATATTCTGCTTTTGATGTATCTGTTAATTCATATATCATCTTTTTATTGATTTCATCCTTTATGGCTATTTATTCTTATATTTCTCCCTTTGCAAAAAGGTTATCTTTTCCCATACCACAGACGTAGGGATTGCTGTCGTAAATATGGCAGAAATCGAGAAAATCTCTTCTTTCTGCGGGATCGTTCATAATCTTTACAAGTATCTCGTTCGGAATCGTTCTTGCAAAAGCCCCGGGACCTGCAAGTTCAATATTTTTCACTCCGTTTTTCTCAAGAATTCCTTTAAGTTCATCCGGCATGAAATGATACGAAATACTCCATGGGACTTCTCCTCTGTCATATGATTTTTTTGACTCTTCGATATCTCCGAAAAGACCTGTTTCATAGGTTTTTATTATGGATTCTTTCGAAAAAGAAAAATCAGAAATTGCTTTTTCACGGTTTTGTATGCACCACTGGACCCATCCGTCCTTACTGTCCTTATCAAGAATAAACTGATTCTTCTGAATCGGATTAGATGCATACGGAAGTGCTCCGAGTCTGCTTGATACACTAATAATTATTCGTTTGCGTGCTATCCTTACAAGTTCGCTTATCGTCTTTTCCTGTGCAGGATAGGTGTAAGAAATCGGTGCATCAAAAGACATAACAAGGTCGAAAGACTTGTCTTTATACGCAGACAAATCCTCCAATGCTCCTTGAACAAACGTAATTTTATCAAGCACTCCTTCTTTTGCCGCAATCTCTTTAGCCTTTTCAAGCATCGGCACGGATATGTCAAAATGCGTAACCTTCAATCCTTTCTTAGCAAGAAGAATTGAAAAACGGCCACACCCTGCTCCACCGTCAAAAACAGTTTCGATGTCATCTGTATTTGCCAAAAGTTCTTTTTCTATAAAGTCTTTTTGAACAATATCATCTATAAATGTTTTCTCTCTTTCAGCCTCAAGTTCTCCTTTATCAAGCTGATTCCACATTCTTTCCGAAATCTTTGTACTGTACTCCATATCCTTAACCTCTGCGTTTCATGGGCAAGTTTTGAATTCTCATTCATATGTACTTTCCCTTCCAATATCTGCTTCTTTCCAAACATACCGATCCATCGTCTTCCACGCCTGTAAAAACTAATTCTTTATCATTCCTGCAAACATTTCTGCATAAGAATTGCATCTTTGTAGACATTGTTCGCAAACCAATAATTCTTGTATACTCCGATATCAGAAAAGCCCATTTTATGATAAAGCGCGATGGCTGCCTTATTATCGGCAACAACTTCCAGATCAATATTATGAAGATTCATTTGTTTCGCACTTTCAATAATTTCTGTCATTAATCTTGTGCCGATTTTCATATTCCAATAATCTTTTCTGAC
This sequence comes from Lachnospiraceae bacterium G41, assembly GCA_900100245.1. Taxonomy (GTDB): domain Bacteria; phylum Bacillota; class Clostridia; order Lachnospirales; family Lachnospiraceae; genus UBA3766. Next base: position 106,274 of record FNEU01000006.1, on the reverse strand, counting down.
AGAAATTGAAAACTTGGCATTATGATGTAATCTGCCTCCCTGATAACCGGCCAGTTCCGCCCTGGCAATGATTTTATCTTCTGAGAGTGCAATCAAAATAATACTGTTATCTGAGTCATGAGAAGCCTGAATGCGCCGTTTTACCGCTTCAACCGGCACATTAAAACCGTTAGGTCCTATCATCAGATTATCGGATTCTCCACCAACGATATTCAAATATGAAATCATCTCTTCAGCATCTTCAATTTGTGCTTCTCTAATTAATATATTTTCCATTTTTCTTACGTTCTTTCTGCTATAAAGCCTTAATCATTATCATTTCCATCGGCTGTTCGTATCCCGGCACATCAACCGTGAATCCGCCACAATCCTTGAAGCCAAGTTTACGATAGAAATGCTGTGCCTCTTCATCAACCTGCGTTGAAGTCATAATCATTCCATAGCCTTTTGACTTCATCTCCTTCTCCCAATGCTCCATCAACAGTCTGCCGTATCCTTTTTTCTGATAAGCATTGTCAATATAAAGCATTGTGCAAAAAGGTGTATTGTCCCAGAAAAGATTGTAGCGTAAAACACCGATTATCTTATCATCTTCCGTTAACACATAACCCTGTTTGTTTCTGACTTTTTCCTCAAATCCCTCTTCAGGCAAATGGCGGTCAAGTCTGTACCATTCGGTTTTATCATTTAACTCAGCGTATCTAATTAACATATTACGACTCAAACTCCTTCTTACAAAAATGACACAAAAACCCCGTCCCCTTTTGTTCTTCTCTGTGAATCACGGAAACATGCGTGATCTTGTTTGCCTCGTCGGGATATTCTTTATCAAAATGCATGCCTATCGCTTCTGCCGTTTTGAAAGACGCCTCGTTCGTATATTTGCAATATGAATACAACGAAGGATAATCCGTATTCGCAAAAGCCCAGTCTCTGACGGCCATCGCAGCTTCTTTTGCAAAGCCCTGTCTCCAATATTTTTTATGAATATGATAGCCTATCTCCGGCAGCTTTTCTCCGTCAATATTCTGTATGGTGATGCCGCAGTCTCCGATAAACTCGCCTGTCTCTTTTAGAACAACCGCCCATAGTCCGAATCCGTACTGCGCATAGTTTTCCAGATTCCACTCAATCCATCGTCTTGTCCTTGCTTCATCAAAAGGTGCCGGATAATGTTTCATTGTCTCAGGATCCGACATTATTTCATAAAGCGCATCATAATCATCCATTGTATACTCTCGAAGCATGAGCCTTTGGGTTTCAATCATTTTTTTCATTCAATCTGAGTTCCTCCAAAAAACCTGTTCCAGTATGCATTTCCATGCTTCTTTTAAGCGCTCTTCATTCCATGCGGCGTTTGCGGGACTGGTTGAAGGTAAAACAACCGCTTCGCGGCCAATCAGTTTTTCGGTGTATTTTTGATAATACCTGTAAGCCGTTTTGCCGTTGACATAGATTCCCTTTATATCCGCTTTTTTCAGAATACAGTTTAAATCATTGACCGTTACGTTTTTTATGCTCGAATCGGACGAGCCTTCAATATCGCAGGAGCCGATTACATCCCAAACCGCAATATGGTTTCGTAAAAGAAAACTTCTTTTCTCTTCAATCGTGGAGGGAACTTTTTCGTCAAAAACCGCTGCCGTCACTTTCCAGAAACGGTTCTGCGGATGCCCGTAAAAGAATCCCTGTTCTCTTGATTTTACCGAAGGGAAACTTCCGAGTATCAGTATTTTAGAATTCTCATCATATACGGGTGAAATGGGGTGTTTTATCATAATTAATTGTCTTTCCGAATATAAATAATCCGGAATTAATTTTACCATAAAATCCGGACTCTTTTCTACACTGCAGCATCTTAATGTTCAAACTAAAATGACACAACAACCCCGTCCCCCTGTGTCATTCAGTTGTCATTTCATGGCAAAATATGCTTATTTCGTGTTTTTTACTTGCAAAAAAATAAAGGATTTGTTAGGGTAAGTGGTTGCCAAAAATAGGCAGCCACCGTAAACAAACTGACATGAGGTTAAAAAATGAGACAGAGAAGTTACAGTTACTTAATTGCGGTGGTGCGTATTATTATGATGATGATAATCGTTGCCTGCCATTTTATGCAGTTCTACAATAAAGGTACTTATAATTATTATAATATCTTCGGAATTGCATCGGTTATGATGTTTACCATCATAAGCGGCTATCTGTATGGAGGAAGGGATATCAAAAATCCTTTTAAATTCGTATTCAAAAACTGTTTAAAGATCCTCCTTCCATATTATCTTTATCTTATCCCGGTAATTGGATTGTATGCAATCTTCTCCCCCGGCTATCTGTCGAGGACAACGGTAATACAAAGCCTTTTCCTTGCGGGAGAAATATCCGGATTGGGACATTTCTGGTATATAAGACTTATTATCTTATGTTATCTTTTTACCCCCCTTCTTTATTATCTGACAAAGCTGTTAAACAAAGTTAAGTTCAAATTCCCGGTAATCTTTTTGCTGCTTGAGCTTCCGATTGTTTTTATGGTAGTGGCACTTAAACTCAATATCTCTCTTTCCGAAGCTTTTTATTATTCGCTTTATATTATCGGATATGTAATGGGATTTTTGGTTAATACGCTGGATATCAAAAAAAGCAGGCTCATGTACGGATTCGGAATATTCGGGATACTGGCGATTCCTTCAATCATCATATTCCAGATTTCATTTATAACATCCGGTAAAATAACTTCCACTTTAAATGATTATTCTCCCGTGGATTTTCCGTTTAATTACACTTTGATCCTGATGTCACTGACTATGGTAATGGTTGTGGGATTGTTTGCAATCATTGTTTGTATGTCGGACAAGGCCGACAAAGGCGATTATCTGGGTATGAAGAATTTTATTAAGACTGCATCGGATTATACATTTCCGCTGTTCATAGTACATCATCTTTTCATAATGGGACCCAATCCGTTCAATGTGGCTGATATGATTCCGGTCATGGGAATAAGAGTCGCTCTGATATTGTCGTTGATAACGGCAATCATACTGAAAGCGGTTACGGATCTGGTTATGAGCGTATTTAAAAAAATAGGAAAGAAAAAGGAGTTGGTAAAGATATGATGGATACAAATTTATTTTTTGATTATTTCTTTTGGCTTTTGCCGTTTATCACACTTGATTTATCGGTAATATGCGGGGTAATTCTGGGAATCAGACTGTTTTTGTTTAAGAAAGATAAGAGGAAGGCATCATGAATCTTTTAAGAGCACTGCTGGATGGAAGACTAAATCATATTGTTCCGATAACATTTATGGTTTTGGCGATGATATTCGGTACAACGGTATTTTATATAAGATATATGGTATATAAAAACCGAAAAAAGAAGTTTGAAGAAAAAATGAGTAATCTGGAAAATAAACAAGAAGAATAGGACGAGAGTAGATATGGCAATAGCAACTGAAGTGTTTTTTATACTGGCATGTATCGTAAATGCTGTTTATTTTATATGGGTCAGCATTCTGTGGGCTTTCCCGAAGGTACTTCATACGGGAAAGGACTATGTTCCGAACGATGAGGCCTTCGAAGAATGTAATATTTTCCTGATAATACCCTGTATGAACGAGGAAAATGTATGTGAAGCAACGATAAGAAATCTGTTGGGACATAATATACCGAATCTGAGAATCCTTGCAATCGATGACGCTTCAAGTGACAGAACACTTGAAATCTTAAAAAGCATCAAAGATGAGAGGCTTTTGATTGTGGAGAGGAAGAAGCCCAATGCACAGCAGGGAAAAGGACGCGCCCTGAATCATGCATACAGATATATAGTGGATTACACAAAGGAAAACAATCTCAATCCGGCAAGAGTTTATGTCGGAGTTTTTGATGCGGATACTTATGTTCAAAAATCGCTTCTTCAAAAGGTAGCGACGATAATGAACGATGAACCGAACTGCGCTATGCTGCAGGCGAGAGTAAGGATAGGAACTTCCACGAGAGACAGTATTCTTCCTTTAATGCAGGATATCGAATTTTTCAGCTGTATCAATATGATGCAGAATGTTCGTGAATATACCGGAACAGTCGGAGCAGCCGGAAACGGTCAGTTTTCAAGGCTTACCGCGATGATGGATCTTGGAGACGAACCCTGGAGCGATTGTCTTCTTGAAGATTTCGATTTTTCACTCAGACTTCTTTTAAGGGGCTGGAGAACCAGGCTTATCCAGGATGAGAGAGTATATCAGCAGGGTGTTACGAATTACAGAAAATTTGTCAAGCAGAGAACCAGATGGGCACAAGGCGGTCTGCAAAGTATGAAATATCTTTTTCAGATTGCAAGATCAAGGTATTTGTCATTATCGGGAAAGATTGAGCTTATCTATTTTCTCTTCATTCCTTTTGTGAGTTTTATATCGCTTGCAGTATTGCTTTTCTGCTGGTTTTTGACGATGTTTATGTCTTCACCGGAAGGAATGATAAATATCCTCTACGGCCTGAGCTGGTACGAAAATGCAATTCTGGCAATTATAATTCTTGTACTCGTATATGCACCCGGATTTGTTTTTTGCTTCAGATACAAGAAAGATACGGAAATAGGATTACTAAACACTATCCTGGCTTCGTTTTTTATGCCCATATATAATCTGATGCAGATTCCGGCATCTGTAACTGCGGTCTTAAGGCAGCTTGTAGGACGAAAAGGATGGGTCAAAACGGAACATAAGGAAGTGGAAACGGAGTAAGGATGGTGAAAAAAATGAAAAAAGTTATGTTGGTTTTCGGTACAAGGCCGGAGGCTATTAAAATGTGCCCTTTAGTAAAGGAACTTAAGACCAGAAAAAATATTGAAACTGTGGTTTGCACAACGGGACAGCACAGAGAAATGCTCAAACAGGTACTGGATATATTTGATGTCGTTCCGGATTATGAATTGTCGATTATGAAAGATAAGCAGACGCTTTTCGATGTTACGACCAATATCCTTCTTAAGATAAACGAAGTGCTTGATGAAGTAAAACCTGATGTGGTGCTCGTTCACGGAGATACATCTACGACATTTACGACAACTCTGGCTTGCTTTTATAAGCAGATTCCGGTCGGACATGTCGAGGCCGGGCTCAGAACTTACAATATCTACAGTCCCTATCCTGAAGAATTTAACCGTCAGGCAGTAGGTATTATCGCCGAATACAATTTTGCTCCGACGGAAACGGCCAAATCCAATCTGATTAAAGAAGGCAAGAATTCCGAGAAAATATATGTTACCGGAAACACTGCAATCGATGCTTTAAAAACCACGGTACGCGATGATTATTCCAATGAAATCCTGAATGAAACCGACGGAAAAAGAATGATTTTGATAACGGCTCACAGAAGAGAAAATCTCGGAGAGCCGATGGAGAATATGTTTAAGGCAATCAAGAGAGTGATTGATGAACATGATGATGTAACGGCAATTTACCCCATACATATGAATCCCGTGGTAAGAGCTACGGCAGACAAGGTTTTTGGGGATGATAAGCAGATCAAGATAATAGAGCCTCTTGATGTTTATGATTTTCATAATTTTATGAAAAGAAGCTATATGATTCTTACCGATTCCGGCGGAATTCAGGAGGAAGCACCTTCACTCGGAAAGCCGGTACTTGTAATGCGTGATACGACAGAACGTCCGGAAGGTATCAAAGCCGGAACACTCAAGCTTGTCGGAACCGATGAAGATACGATTTACAACGCTTTCAGTCTGCTCCTGGATAATCCTTTGGAGTATTCCAAAATGAGCACGGCGTCAAATCCCTACGGAGACGGATTTGCGAGCAAGAGAATCGCGGATATACTAGAACAATAAAGGCTTACAGAGAAATAAAGAGTCCGGAATATATTCCGGACTCTTTTCTATTTCTACACAGATTCTCAAAAAACTGTCAATTATTGTTCCGTTTTGTCATGTACCGTTTTTGAATAAAATACAAATTCGTTATCTCGCTTTATTTCTTCATATCCAAGCTTAGTATAAAAACTGTTTGTCCTGACATTCCAAATGGGTGTATCAAGCGTAATTTCTTTTACTTCAGGAAACATTTTCTCAATTTCCTGAATCATAAAGATTCCATACCCTTTTTTGAAATGCTCCGGAGCAACGAATATCCTGCCAACGTTCAGTTCGTCTTCCTTCAAAAAAAGGATTGCTCCGCCGACAATCAAACCTTCATCCGTAAGTTTATACAAATGCCCCTGCCTTGCCATTTTCGTATGAAAAGATACTGACATATATCCGGGAGGTCCTTCCGGCGATGGTGCTCCGACTGAAACATCACTGTCAAAAGCACGCTTCGATATTCCGTTCAGTGTAAGCGCATCAGAAGCGCTTGCCTTTAAAAGCTGTAAACTCATATTAATTCTCCGTTTGAATGTTCAGATTGGTATTTTCTACCGCTTTCCATCAGGTTTCTTCCAAAATCTTCAACGCTTCTTTATAATCCCGGCCGAGAACTTCCTGCACCTTCTGAAATTCATGTTTTTCATGCAGTCTTGTCTGTACTTTAAGGAATTCCTTCTTTCCGTACTTCCTGATATAAAGCGATTGGGCTTTAGCCGCATTTGCTCCGTCATTGGACGGCACGAAGAAGCCTTTCTCACATGTTTCAAGTTCACTGCATTCGTAACAGCCGTCTATATTCTTTTCATTGCAGCACTTTACGTTGGGGCATATCCTGCCTTCAGAGCATGTTGCAAAAGAGCAGACATTATACTCTGTTCTGCAGCCTCCGCACCACGCTCCGAGGAAACAATGATTGCATGATAATCCGCAGATTGCAACAGGATCCGCTCCTTTTCTGGCTATCTTGCAAAGTTGGTTCTTTATGCGCTGCATTGCTTCAATGTGCATAATCCAGTGACGTGAAAAAGGCATTTGGATAAGGCCTTTTACATCTTTTCCACACCAGTAATCTATAAGCCAGAATGCTTCTTCATCTTCGCTGACGCATTTGCTTTTTATCAGTTTCTCTTTTGTATCTTCGCCGAATTTTCTTTTTAAATCTTTGTATTGTAATTCTAAAAGAATCTTATCACTCGATTCTTTTACGGCCTTTGTGTAAAGATAGAGTTCTTTTATATTCAGTTTCTTTGAGAACTCTGTTATTTCTTCCCCTCTTAATTCATTGGCTGTTGTAATGATTGGAGATGCGATTTTTTTAAGATATTTTTCTTTGAAAAGAATCTGCTCATCCACTGCAATCATCTCGTGAGCCACGATATCTTCTATCCTGAAAGTATGCCATATGGAAAATGCCAGAGTCGTGCTGTGAACTCCGTCTGCACCTGCAAAAGGCGCCTGATAAAAAGCTTCTTCAGGATAACCTTCAACAATCCATGTTATCTGCTGAAACAGTTCTTCTCTGAACTCGATTAGTTTCTTTATGGCTTCGCCAAATGTAGCTTCTTTTGACAAAAGTTTCTGAATTTCCTTATTCTTTTCCGACCAGTCTTTATTCATGTTGTATCTCCCATTTATTCAATCTATATTTTTATCACCGACACATGCGTTATTCCGTTTGCTTCATCAGGATACTCTCTGTCAAATTTCATTCCGATTGCTTCGGCGGTTTTAATGGATGGCAAATTCGTGTATTTACAGTATGAATAAAATGCAGGATAATCTGTGTTTTCCTTCGCCCATTCAAGTACGCCTTTGGCTGCTTCCTTCGCGTATCCATTATGCTGTTTATCCCTTCGGATATGATATCCAATTTCGGGAAGCATCTCTCCTTCGATATTCTGCAAAGTCAGTCCGCAGTCACCGATCATTTCGCCGGTATCTTTTAGGCACACAGCCCAAAGACCGAAGCCATCTTTAACGTAGCGGTTCATATTTCGTTCTATCCAGTCTCTTACCCTTTTCTCGTCGAAAGTATACGGATAATGCTGCATTATCTCAGCGTCTGCAAGGACCTTATACAATGCATCAAAATCATCCATGCTCATTTCCCGCAAAAAAAGTCTGTCGGTTTCCAAAATTATCTTCATCTGTATTTAATGTGTCCTTTCCTCGCCTGACACTTCGTAAGCGGTATATTCGTGCGAGAACTCATATCCCAGTTTTTCTGCAAGACGTACCGAATTCATATTCTGTGCATCCCAGCTCGGATACAATCCTTCATCAAGGCAACGTAAGATAAGTGCGGCACACACGACAGTCGCAAGCCCTTTTTTACGCTCCGACTCTACGGTATCAACCTCTATCTCGATTCCTTCTTTGTACCTTGTGTATGAGGATGCACCGGCCACGATCTGACCTTCTTTGAGAATCACCATGCCTCTTCCGATCTCGAGATATTTTTCCTTGCTTCCAAATGATGAAACAAAATCTCTCGTTACGGGATCCGGCAGACACATATCATAGATCTTATCATCGATTTCTTTTAACTCGTATCCGTCAGGCATTTCTTTTATCAGATTTTTTAAATACTCTTTATCAAACTTTGTGTCCTTTTTGATCGCATATCTGGTGACTTTCTTTGCCGTCGGAAAGCACTCTTCAATGCAGGCTTCCCATGCTTTATTCTGCGGAGTCATAATTATAAAGCCCGCCGGCTTATTCGAAACAAGTTCCTTATTGGGCTCTCCTGCATAAAAAGCAAAGCAACCGACAAAAGCCATCGCAGACTTGGGAGACTCCAAATCGGTAACATAGATTTTACCCATTACTTTTTGCAGGCATGAGTAAATCAGAGTCTCCTCCCAGCCCTCAAAAAGACCGGCAACTTTTGATGTATCTGTTAATTCATAAATCATTTTCGTTCCTCAAATACAATAGAATTATAGTTCTTCTATCACGGATGTGCCTTCGCTGCCGTCAGTCCATTTCCCCTATATGGATACTATTCTCTATTCAATTCATATTGATCCCATATGGCAAAAAATACCTCACTTCTGTCCTGATATTCGGAATAAAATATTTTCGCTAATCTGTCATAAGAAAGCGCTACTGCATAGAGATAATCCGCAATTCGATTGAAAATCTCGTCATCATTTTTATATGGGTTCTTTCCCAGATCTTTTATATATTCCGGTTCATCGGAATAACCATATCTGTGATGATTGGTTCCGTATTTCAGGTCTCTTAAGACCATCTGCATTACCAGCGTATCATTACAATTTATGTGTGCAAGATGGTTGCTGATAAGATAGTCCTTACGATATAGTTTGCCAAGGGCCTGAATCTGAATAAACCAGAAGCGGTTGATGTTTTCCAGAGGCCAGTTTGAGTTTTCTCCCTCAGCAATACAGGATCCTAAATCAAAACCTTCCTCGCCATCGTATTCAAATTCAAAGCATAGATCGTAACGCATTCCGTTCTTGAAAATAATTCTGCATAATTGATTTTCGGGAACAAACATCCATCCGAGTGCCGTATCTTTCGATACGCCAAATCGGTCTATTCTTTTTAAATATTCTTCGGGTGAGATGGATTCGTCTTTCGGAAGGCATACTTTCACCGACATATCTATATCGCTGTAAATATCATGAAAGCATGCTTCAAACGCCTTCTTACCGGCTTCCATAATTGTTTCACGTGTAATGGTAATTTCTTTTGCAACTGCGCTTTTTATTTCAGGATGTTTAAATATTTCACCCAGATATTGCAGGAATGATTCTTCCATTTTTTCTTTTGATAATTTTATGCACATACAATATTAACTATTCTTTCAATATATTTCTTTCTCTCGACTTTAAAACAAATCCCTCTTGGGTTAAATTGCGCTCAAACTTGATGTCAAATTTTTTGATATCAAAAAGGGACGCCTTTATAATACTTCCATTGATTCATAAAACAATCATAAATCGAATTAAGTCTGTCTATTATTTCCTGATTTACCGGAACAACTTTATCCAAATACTGTGTGCCTCTTTCTCCCATAAAATCCACGCAAAACAGTAAACAATAAAAGATGAATGCCCTCTTTTGTTCACTGTTTAAATTCATTTCTTCCAGCAGATAATCGACGTAGTTGGTATACAGGTTCATATTGAGCAATGCAACTTCAGTCATCGCAACGAAGGTAAGTTTATCTCCAAAGCCCATCCAGTCAATATCTATTACACCCGATACATGTCCGTTTTCAATCAAAAGATTCTTCGTACTGATATCATCAAGATAGGGTATGGGTTTAACCGAACTGATATACGGTTGCATTTCTTTTAGGATGTTTGATACTTCTTCCACCTTGGAAACATCAAAAAATCCGTTTTTTGAAATCAGTTCATGTGCCCTTCCAAGCATTTCATCCGCAAATGAATTCCAGTTCCAGTCATCAGGCGCCTGTATCTTTAAAGCCGACACTTTATTCTGTATTGCAACAACTTCTTTTGCTATCTGTCTTTTCTCTGAATCTCGCAAATCTTGGTATATATTTCCAATATCTTCTCCTAAAAGATATGAAAGAATCAAATATCGGTATTCTTCGTATTGACCGTATTTTATAACTTTGGGAATCGGAATATCGCATACTTCCAGTTCTTTTAACAGGTAAACCGTGTTTTCATACGCATCTTTTTCGAGCGAACACCTCAGTATGTATTTGTTATTCTCGGCAGTTACAATGAAAACATAGTTTCCGATTCCGGTGTTACACCGTTCTATCGAAAAAACCTTTACCTTCATTACATTTTCAAATAACTGATCTGCTTTTATTATTTCCATTTTTTCGAATAATACACAAATTCTTTATCACGCTTAACTTCCTTATAGCCCAGCTTGGTGTAGAAGGAATTAGTCCTTACGTTCCAAACAGGCGTATCAAGGGTAAACTCTTTTACATCAGAAAACAGGCTTTCTATTTCCTGCATAATATATATCCCGTAGCCTTTGCGAAAATGCTCCGGTGCAACAAATATTCTGCCTATGTTAAGTTTTTCTTTATCCCTAAAAAGAACGGCTCCTCCGACAATCAACCCATTATCTGTCAATTTATACAAATTCTTAGTTCTTGCCATTTTCGTATGAAACGGAACCGACATATATCCGGGAGGTCCCTCTTTTGAAGGTGCTCCGACTTCTATATCACTGTCAAATGATCTTTTCGATATTCCGGTCAGTGTCAGCGCATCTGCCGTACCGGCCGGTTCAAACTTTAAACTCATATATACCTCTTTATTCTTTTTTTATCTTCCGTTTGATTAATCCTTGATTCCAATTGCCGTAAACTCACCGGGAAGGTTTTCATTGACCCATGAAGGGTGCTCGTCGAATTGTTTTATCACAAATCCGTTTCCGATCATCGAATTAAGAATCTCACTGATGTTATATTTTCTGTAACTGCACTTAGGCATGTTTTTTCGTATTTCTTCATCGTAAAAACGCGCATGAGCCATTTCACCTTCATAAATTCCCGTAGAAAAATAACTCATTGTCGGTGTTTGAAAATTCAGGCTGTCATTTATTTTCGTAAAAGGATGAAAATCACTGCAGATGATTTTACCGCCTTTTTTCAAAATAGAATTCATGATCTTCATAAATTCATCTATGTCATGGAAATAATGGAGTATTCCTCCTTCCATGAATACCACATCAAAGTATTCGGAATACTTCTCTTGGTCAATCTCCAGCACATCCCCGACAACATACTCTATTTCTGTATTTGCCGCCTTTGCAACTTCAATTGCATATCTTTTATTGTCCTCGGAAATGTCAAACACAGTGACTTTTGCTCCAAGGAGAGCCAACGGGATTGCTTTTTTGCCACACGATCCGCAGATATTTGCAATCTTCACCCCATCATATGAATCGAAATATCGTGCATACTTTCTGAGCATTCCAATCGGATCTTTTACATCCTCCGCAGCCCTTTCTTCAGGAGTTCCGGATTGCTTTACCCAAAAATCATATGCATCAAATTCCCACGCTTTTTTGTTTTGAACACTGTAATCTCTCATCTCATATCACCCTTGTATTTTTCTAACAACTTTTCTCAAACTTAAGCTTATATACTATCTCACAGGACAAATCATCTGAAGGTCAAATGGTTCTTCTTCAGCAATTTCTTTTATGGGATTACTTGCCAGGTCACTTCCCATTGCTCTGTAAAAAGCGATCGTCTCCTCAGAAGAACAGGCAGATATGTACAAAGCCTCTGCACCGGCTTTTCTTGCTTCCTCTTTTCCTGCCTCAAATAGTTTTCTGCCAACGCCTTGTCCTCTGCATTCAGAAGATACCTGCATCATATCAAGAATCATATACGGACCACTAAGCTTCCTTAACAGTCCTATAAAGCCAACCACTTTATCATTATCTAATGCAATGTATGTGATATATTCATCACTGCATATTTTCTTTGCTATAGCACGCTTTTTGTCCAGGTCCCAATCTTCGGTATATTTGCATTCTACTAATGCATATTCTCCGCCTATTCTGCGATAAACCTTATTTACATCCTGTTTTCTGTTGTATGAATCTAATGAATTCAAACAGAAATTTATTTCTGATAATAATTCAATTCTAATCAAATGATATTTCTTCCCTTATTTTTCTCATCATCGCCCATACATTATCGCCATAGTTGCTGAGCAAAACCGTTATCATTCCATTATTGGGATTATATTCGGAAATGGCGCTTACTCCATCATCGCATCCCTGCATATACACATAATCCTGACCCTTAGGATTATCGATAATCCACACTCCAAAGCCATAATACCCTTCTTCAGGGTCTTTCCCATCACCGCTCTGCTTGGAAAACATTTGCGTTACCATCTCCTTGGAAAGGAGCTTATACTCAATAAGTCCATTCCAAAACTTCACTATATCTCTTACTGTAACGAATGCACCTCCGTCACCGGTACCCTTTGCTCCAACAGAGTATATATTTGTACGGTAATCATCCGTATCAGAGCAATAGATATAACTGTTTGCACATTTCGCAGGAAGTTTGTCAAAAGAAAAATATCCTGTAGAAAACATGCCACATCTGTCAAAAACATTTTGCTTAAGATATACATCGAAGTCCATACCTGTTATCGTCTCAATAATCATGGCAAGCAATACATACCCGGAATTGTTGTATTGAAACTTCTCCCCTCTTTTGTACATCATTGGCTTATCTATAAACAGTGGAAGCATATCCCGGTTATGTCTGATTCGGTAATTTGGATAATCGGTCCACAGTGCCTCATAATCATCCATAACAGATTCATCAAAATAATCCGGAACTCCTGAAGTGTGATTCAACAGTTGTCTTACTGTCACGTAAGGATCGATGTGTTTCAGATCAAAATCCAGAATTGCTCCGATAGTATCTTCAAATTTAAGTTTCTCTTCTTCGATTAATTGCAAGATGCCCACAGCAACAAAAGTCTTGCTCATGGAAGCAGATGCGAATCTTGTTTCAATCGTATTCGGGAGTTCATTTGCCAAGTCTGCAAATCCACTGCTGTAATTCAGTAATACTTCTTTGTTTTTTTCTATATATGCATTTCCTCTAAAATCTTTATCCATCACCATAGCAATCTCCTAAGTAAGATATCCCGGAAGTCAATCTGCTTATACTCGTCTTTTCGAGCCGTTTTCTTTTAAACCCTTGAAAGCGAAACTACCGTCTCTACATGAACGGTTCGTGAAAACTGATCGTAGCACTGCCATGCTTTAAGTTCGTATTTTTCTTCGCATAAAATCTTCAAGTCTCTGGCAAGAGTTGCGGAATCGCAGCTGACATATACGATTCGCTCGGGCTCCATTTTGAGCATGGTTTCAAGGCACTTTTCGTCGCAGCCTTTTCTCGGCGGATCGACTACGATTACATCGGGGTGAAGCATGGATTGATTATCTTTATCAGAATCCGATAACTTTTCTGCTTCACTTTCTTTTTTCTGTTTTTCGTAGAATTCAGGCAATACTTCCTCGGCTTTTCCGACGAAAAAATCTGCGTTGTTTATGCCGTTATGATTGGCATTTTCTTTCGCATCCGCAATTGCTTCGGGAATAATTTCAACGCCGTAAACTCTGCCTGCGTTTCTTGCAAGGAAAAGGGAAATCGTTCCGATACCGCAGTATAAATCCCATACGGATTCTTTACCCGATAGAGATGCATAATCCAGCGCCTTCTTGTAAAGTCTCTCCGTCTGAACAGGATTTATCTGATAAAAAGAACGTGCGGAAATCTTAAATTTCACTCCGTCAAGTTCGTCTTCAATAGTCTCTTTGCCCCACAATACGCGGGTCTCGTCACCCATTATGACGTTTGTATCTTTTAGATTAACATTAAGGCAGATGCTTGCAATCGCGGGAACTTCTTTTATGAGCGTCTCACAAAGCTGCTCTTCCTTAGGAAGCGATTTTGCATTTACGATAAGGCAGACCATTATCTCGCCCGAGGTAAATCCCTCGCGTATGAGAACGTGACGAAGCAAGCCCTTTCCGGTCTTTTCGTCGTATGCACTTATCTTTTCTTTGCTCATAAAAGATAAAATACATTCAAGAATATTTTTGTTGATTTCCCTTCCTAAAAGACAGTCGGTATTCGGAATAATATCGTGCGTTCTGCCTGCATAAAAGCCCGCCACCAGATTTCCTTCTTTATCGTAACCAATAGGATACTGCGCCTTGTTGCGGTATCTGAACGGAGTGTCCATTCCGACGATTGGTTCTTTTATGCTCTCAATGAATTCTTCGTGGAATCCGCCGATTCGAATAAGGTTGTTTTTAACTTTGTTTTCTTTGAAAGCAAGTTCGGCTTCGTAGCTCATCGCCTGTAGCTGACAGCCGCCACATGCCTTTGCGTTCTTACATAAAGGCGTAATACGAAAAGAGGAGGGTTTTATGACCTCCTCGAGATGAGCAAAAGCGTAGTTTTTCTTCGCTTTCATGATTTTGACTTTGCATTCGTCGCCAACGACCGTATCTTTTATGAACAATGCGTAACCGTCGGCTTTTCCGATGCCCAGTCCTTCATCGCTTAAATCTTCTATTGTGACTGTAAGGACATCGCCTTTTTGATATGTTTTTTCCATTTCGTAATCTTAATCAAAGTCCTTTGTCATTCTGATGCTGCCTTCAAATGCTTTGGAATAACTCCAGTCATATGTGTCGGCATCTTCGATGTACTGAATAAATGACTGCATCTTTGCATCGGTATCGTCCGCATAGCTTAAGGCTACCGCTTCAATAATGCTCGGTTTTTTGGGCGAGCCGAATTCAAGTTTGCCGTGGTGTGCGGCTATGCAGTGCTTGAGTTCGTTTGCCAGATCCTTCGGGAATCCGGGGATTTCCTTGATCTTGTCGCCGATCATTTCAATTCCCATTACGATATGTCCTAAAAGATTGCCCTCGTCGGTGTAATCGTTTTCGGGGAAAGGTGAGTACTCGTAAATCTTTCCGATATCGTGGCAGAGTGCTGCTGTTAAAAGAAGGTCCTTGTTTAATGCAGGATACTGCTTGGTATAAAACGAGCAGAGTCTTGCAACTGAAAGTGTATGCTCCACGAGACCGCCCGCAAAATTGTGATGGATGCTCTTGGCTGCGCTTGATTTTTTAAATGCCTCGATGAATTCTTTGTCGTTAACGAAAAACTCTTCAAGGAGTGCATGAAGATAATTGTTTTCGACCATAGAAACGCATTTTAAAATCGCATCATACATTTCCTCAACGTCTTTTTTGCTCGTGGGAATAAAATCCTCGAGACTGTATTCCGAAGAATCGGCTTTTCTTATCTGTCTTATATCAACCTGCAGATTGCCGTTAAATGTCTTGGCTTCGCCGTTTACAAACACATAGTCCATCGGCTCGAAATCGCCTATCCCGGCACTGTCAGTATTCCAGATCTTGCAGTCAACATTTCCGGTTTTGTCGCCGAGAATGACGTTTAAATATTCTTTGCCGTTTTTGGTTGTGGCTGAATTTTTGGTCTTACAAAGATACACATCCTGTACGGCCATTCCGTCTTTTATGTCTTTAATATATCTCATAAAAACTCCGTTCTAAGCTGTGGTGAATTTGTAACCGACACCCCATACTGTCTCGATTTTCCACTTTTCGTGATCGCTGATTTTCTCCCTGATTCTCTTGATGTGTACGTCCACGGTTCTTGTATCGCCGGGATAATCGTAGCCCCAGATTCTGTCAAGAAGCTGCTCTCTGGTGAAAACCTGGTTGGGTGAATTTGCAAGGAAGAATAAAAGTTCGAGTTCCTTCGGAGGCATATTTACGCTCTCGCCCTTGTAGACTACAGAGTAGTCGGTGAGAGATACGCGAAGATCGGGATATTCCACGGTCTGAGCGCTCTTGGTTGTCTCCTGAGGCTTTACTTCCTTTTCCTTGTAGCGACGTAAAACCGCTTTGACCCTGGCTACAAGCTCCTTTGAATCAAAAGGCTTTTCCATATAGTCGTCGGCGCCAAGTTCCAATCCTAAAACCTTGTCGAAAATCTCGCCCTTTGCCGAAAGCATAATGATGGGAATCTTGCTCTCTGCTCTGACTTCGCGGCAAACCTGATATCCGTCAATGCCGGGAAGCATCAAGTCTAAAAGAATCAAATTCGGTGCAAAAGTTTCAAGCGCTTCCTTTACGGATTCGCCGTCATTTACAATCATGGTCTCATAGCATTCCTTTGTAAGATACAAAGAAACAAGTTCAGCTATGTTGTTGTCGTCATCTACAATCAGAATTTTCTGCTTTGAAATCATTTTTTTCCCTTTCTAAAACTAAAACTTAACCACGGTAACACCCGCATCGCCCTCGCCCTGTTCGGCGAGCGCGAATTCGCTGACAAAATCTATACCCTTTAAATACTTGTGTATTGCTGCCCTTAACGCTCCCGTTCCTTTGCCGTGCACAATTCGAACACTGTGTAAGTGTGATAAATATGCATCGTCCAAATACTTGTCGAGCTTGGCAATCGCTTCGTCGGAGTTTAATCCTAAAAGATTTATCTCGGGCGAAATCGTCGCGGATTTTGAAAATCCCGAAGCATATGAAGTCATCCTTACGGCTTCCTTTTCTTCTTTTGCCTTGGCATAAACAAGGTCTGTTACTTTTACCTTAAACTCCATTACGCCCGATGTAATAATCACATTGCCTTTGGCGTCGGGAAGTTTTTTAACCTCGCCCGTCATTCCGAGAGAAATCGAACGAACCGTATCGCCGATTTTAAGCTTTGAAGCATCAACCTTTTTGTCGGTATTGTCAATCTTCTTTTCGTTGGCTCTTATCTTCGAAGAATTGTCGTCTATCTTCTTTCTTAAAGTCGCTCTCTTCTTCTCCATTTCCTGAATGGTCATTCCGGAATTGTAGAGTCTGATGGCTTCGTCCGCTTCTTCCTTGGCATCTTCAAGGATGCTCTTGGCTTCCTCTCTGGCCTCTCTTAAGATCTTTTCTTTGGTCTCGCGGACGTTCTGATTGCTCTTGTCGAGCTCTTCTTTGAGCTTTTCGACTTCTTTTTTAAGTCTCTCTTCCTCTTCTCTGTCGGCCTCAAGATTCTTTCTGGTCTCTTCGAGATCTTTTAGGAGGTCTTCAAAATTGCCCTCGGTCTCATCCATTTCTCTGGCCGCTCTCTCGATGATTCTTTTATCAAGTCCGAGTTTTTCCGATATCGCAAAGGCGTTACTTTTACCCGCGATACCGATGAAAAGCTTGTATGTGGGAGAAAGAGTTTCTATATCAAATTCGCAGCATGCGTTTTCAACACCTTCGGTGTTAAATGCGAATACCTTAAGCTCCGAATAGTGTGTCGTAAGCATAATCGTGGCGCGCTTTTCCATGAGTCTTGAAACTATGGCGATAGCAAGCGCCGCGCCCTCTGTGGGATCGGTACCGGAACAGAGTTCGTCGAAAAGACAGAGGCTGTTGTGGTTTGCTTCTTTTAGGATTCTTACAATCCCCGTCATATGACCGGAGAACGTGGAAAGGTTCTGCTCTATGCTCTGCTCGTCTCCGATTTCGGCATAAATATCCCTGAATATTTTAAGTTTGCTGCCGGGTGCTGCGGGAATGAAAAGTCCCGACTGACCCATCGCGCATAAAAGACCCGTAGTTTTAAGCGATACCGTTTTGCCGCCGGTGTTGGGGCCCGTCACGATAAGGCAGGAATATTTTTCTCCGAGAACTATATCTATCGGAACGACTCTTCCTTTTTCGATGAAAGGATGTCTCGCTTTTTTGATGTCAAGGTATTCTCCGGACTCGTAATCGGGCATTACAGCCTCTTCGTCGATTGCAAGCGCTGCCTTCGCATAGATAAAATCAAGGTCGGTCATTATCTCCTGATTGGATTTAAGTTCCTCTAAGTGGGAAGCCGCCTCCATCGAAAGCATGTGAAGAATTCTTGCGATTTCTTCCTTTTCCTCGACCTCGAGCTCCTGAATGCGGTTGTTTAATTCCACGATTCCCGCAGGCTCGATAAAGAACGTCATGCCGCCTCTACTCTGGTCGTGAACAATACCCTTTACGCTGCCTTTGTACTCGGCCTTGACGGGTATGCAGTACCTGTCATTTCGCATTGTAATAACGGCATCCTGCAGATAACTTCTGTAGGTGGAATTAACCATTTTATTTAAATCCGAATGAATCCTTGCGGTCGTGTTGACCTTTTCTCTTCGGATATCTTTTAGGGTGCTTGACGCATCGTCCGCAATCTCGTCTTCGGAAAGAATGATTTTTCTAATCTTACCTGAAAGCTCGTTTAAAGGAACCAGTGTTTCAAACATGGCTCTTAAGGAATCTTCTCTCTCATCTTCAAGTCCGTAAGATGCAGCGGTCTTTGCGCACTCCGCGCTTGATGCAATCATTAAAAGCTCTTTCGCATCCAGATTTGCCTCGACGCTCATTGCCTTGAAGATTTCTTCGAGGTTTTTATTGCCCGAAAAAGATATCTTTCTGCTCGATAAGATACGTGAAACCGCGTCGGAAGTATTTTCCAAATTGTTTAAAATCGCCTCTCTATTCCGTAAGGGATGCAGAGAGGCGCATTTAATCTTTCCGAGTTCACTTGATGCATGGTCGGAGAGTAACTTTATTAATTTATTGTACTCTAATATTTCTAAAGTTTTTTTGTCCATTATTTAGTGAAAAATCTGTAATTAAATTCGGCGTTGTTTTTGCCTCTGTATGCGCCTTTAACGATGAGCGCATATTTCTCGCCGTAAAAGATTATATTCATGAGGTCGCTCTCGGGAGTCTTTCTGATCTCGACTGTAACCTCTTCATCCCATATTTCAGGCGGAAGCTTTTTAAGAAGAACGGCTTTAACATATCCGTCCACCTTGTTTTCCATCAGGCACTGAGTATCCTGCTTCTGCTCCTTGAAATGAACAATCAGCTTCTGCTCCTGAATTGTGGACTGGCATGTTGCTTTCTTAAAGTAACTTCCTACTATTTCGTAAATTGCATACTCAAATGCTGTCTGGTTTGAAGTAAAAGTCATCTTCTGCATTTTAGTATTCCCCCTTTATTTGAGTCGTTTAGTAATCTCTTCGCATTTTGAATAAATTTCGTCAACATCTATTGTATCATTAAATTGACCATTTTTGTATAAAACTTTTCCGTCAATCATCGTCATTTTTATATTTGTTTTGGAACCGCTGTAAACGATGTTTTTGGAAATGTTCAAAATCGGTCTCATATTGGGCTGGTAAAGGTCAATCATAATGATGTCGGCAAGCTTTCCTTCGGCCAGACAGTCGTTGTCGTAAAGCTCCATCGCATGTGCTCCGTTGACGCAGGCCATCTTTAAAACTTCCATTGCATCAACTGCCTTCGGATCGTTTTCTTTTATCTTCGCAAGTGCCGTAACAAGGAACATTTCCCTAAAGAAATCGAGACAGTTGTTGGAAGAAGGTCCGTCGGTACCGATTGCCACTTCTATGCCTTTTTCAAGATAAGCGCTTACGGGTGCGATACCGCTTGCAAGCTTTGAATTCGAGCCGGGATTTGTAACTATCTTAAGGCCCCTCTTTTTCATGATATCCATATCGGCTTCGTCACACCATACACCGTGATAGATACCGCCGCCGAAGTCCCAGAGTCCCAGTTGATCAAAGAGTGCCATGGGAGTCATACCGTATCTTTGAATGCACTCATCATGCTCGGTCTTCGTTTCCGACATATGCGTGTATAAAGGTGCTTTGTATTTGTGAATGAGTTCTGATACTTTTTCAAGAAGTTCTTTTTCGCAAGTATATTCTGCGTGAACACCCATCAGAAATCCGACCAGGCTGTTTTTGCCGTTAAGCTCGTTGTATCTTCTCTCTAATACTTCAAGTGTCGGTCCGAATTTGTTAAGTCCCGATACCATCTGACATCTCATGCCGAATTCCACGGACGCGTCATAAATGCTTTCGGGAGTTAAATACATGTCTCCGCAGGCGGTAATTCCAGAGGTTAAATATTCAAGATATGCAAGCTGTGTAAGCCAGTATATATCATCGGGAGTCATCTTGGCTTCTCTTGGGAAAATCTCGTTGTAAAGCCAGTCCTGAAGATTTAAATCGTCCGCAAGCGATCTGAATGCCGTCATTCCGGAGTGCGTATGTGCATTCTTAAATCCGGGAAGAAGCACGTTTCCCTCGCAGTCGATTTCTTCGTCAAATTTTGCTCCTGCATTGTCTGCGGGAGTCTTTCCGACATATGTGATTTTGTTTCCGTCAATTTGGATTTCACCGTCGAAAATCTCTTCGCCGGGAACCATTGTAAGTATCTTGGCGTTATAAAGTCTTTTGGTCATATAAGTCTCTTTCTTTTATGGTCTTTAATTATCAAAGTCAAATTCGTATACGAAAATGTTGGGTGTATCGGAAGACTTTGTGTAAGTATACGTGTCGCCGTCTTCGATATAATCCCATTCGGATTTGGTAAATGTTACCGTTGCTTCACCGTCTTCGGTAACGATGAGATAGCCTTCCATCGGATTGCCGTTATCGTCGGAAATTGTGAAGACCATTTTATCATCCTGAAATTCTCCGACACCGTCATCAAGGAAGCAAAGTCTGTAAATACCTATCTGTATAATGAATTTTCCGTCTTCGCCCTTGGCAATCTGAAGATTAGGGTCGTTTAAATCGTCGACATATTCACCGATATACTGCTGTTCAATTTCTTCGGTAAATGCGCCTGTCTGATCGTATAAAAGAATCCATTCGGGATAATCTCCGCTCTTGACGGTATCTGTAAGTCCAATCTCGGCTTGATGCTTGCTTAAAAGTTCATTAAATTCCTTCGGGGTATAATACGTAATATTGTTGTCGTCAATAAACTTTTTCAAATCTTCGGGAAGTTGAGGAGCATCACCGTTTTCGTCTTCAAATACGAAGATGTTTTTCGAAAGCCATTCATCATATTCTTTCTCGTACTTATCGTATTTCGCCTGACTTTCCGCATCATACTTACCGTCTACCCAATTAAGATCGGAGGGATAGTCTGGAGCTTCATTGAAATTATATACGGAAGTATTGAAAAATGTTGAGCTCTCATAATCGTATATTTCCTCGGGAGCTTCATCTCTTATATCTTCAGGAACACAGTATGCGTGAATCGTCGGCTGTGCATAACCCATGTAGTAATCGCAGTTATAGTCATATACTATCTCGCCTTTTGAATTGACAAAACGTCCGCTGAAGACATGTAAGTTTGCTCCGCCGCTTCCGCCTTCGGATATGTATCCGTACTGATTGATTTCACCGTATGATCTGTAATAACTTTCTGTCATGGTGATACATTTCAATTCGCCGTCAATTACCATTAAGATGAAATCATCGTATATGTACTGATCGTATGCATCTTCATCTCCGGGATCTACTATGTAATCGATATTAATTCCCAAATCTCTTTCGCCGTCGTTTCCGCAGTCGATATAAGCATAATCGACTGTAACGGTATAACTTACAGTATGCTCTTCATCATATGCGAACCAGTTTAAGAGTTCCTCGCCGCGTGCAGTTACCATTTCATCGAGAGAATAGTATGTATCCTCATCCGCAATGACATGGTCAAATTTAGCCTTGGTTTCACCGTTTATAAAAGAATCGATAATAGCATCGTTATCTACGGTATTTGCGGGCACGTTAATATCGGGGTTATTTGTATTACCGCCATCGTCTTCTCCTCCCACGGGTTTTACGGGATCGGGAGTCTGTGTGGCCGTCGGATCCTCATGTACCATTCCGTCACCGTCCATTACCTGAAAAGGTGTAAGAGTACATCCGACGAGTGTTAAGCTCATTGTAACTGCTGCCGCTACTGCAAAAATCTTTTTCTTAATCATATTTTCCTCTCCTGTTTATTCTCCTGCGCTTAAGCCGGCTCTTCTGCCTGAAGCAAAAGCAAAATGGAGATTGTATCCGCCGCATTTTCCGTCAACATCGAGCACCTCTCCCGCGAAGAAAAGACCCGGGCAGATTTTCGAAGCCATGTTTTCATCGACCTCGTCGATGCTTACACCGCCCTTTGTAACCTGCGCATTGCTGAATGAATCGTGGCCGGAAATTTTGATTTTATAATTTTTTATGCTGTTCGTGAAATGGGAAATAAGATCTTTTCCCGCTGCACCGTTAGCTTCTGATACGATTTTTTTATAAATAAGACTGGCTGTTTTTTCTCCGAAGATATTAACTAAAAGATTTCTCCAGTCATTGTTTTTCTGAATCTGTTTTTCGATGTAATAATCCATGCTCTCTTTGGCCATCTCCGGCATAAAGTCCACAACCACGTTGCAGTTTAAGCCGTCCTCAAGAGGCTTGGATAAATATCTGCTTAAATTGTAAATGCAGATTCCCGAGAGTCCGTTCTCGGTAAACTGGAGTTCGCCCTCTTCTGAGGAAATAATCTCGCCCTCAACCACAGCCGTAACCTTTGCCTTAAATCTGACTCCTGCCATTTCTTTTACGGCCTTATCTTCCGTGAAAAGTCTGGTGAGCACGGGATATGTAAAAGTCACGTTATGGCCTAATGCTCTTGCAAGTCTGTAACCGCCGCCGTCGGAGCCTGTTGAAGGATATGCTTTTCCGCCGGTCGCGATAATCAGTTTCTTACATTCAATCTTTCCGCCGTCTTCAAACTTTAAGATAAAATGCGGTAAATCTTTTTCATTGATGGGTTTGTTCGTCGCATTTTCGTCGATTTTTTTGCCCGGACGGTATTCAGCGGATGTAACTTTTTTGCCCGTTAATACTTCAACCTTTTTTTCCGAAAGCATTTCCGATAATACGTTTTTTACCGTTTCAGCTCTCTCACTTCTCGGATATTTGCAGTTGTTCTTTCCGTACGTGGGCATTCCGCGGTCCATAAAAAACTCTTCGAGTTTTTCGGAATCAAACTCTTCAATAATCTTCGAATACGGATGATCTTTGCCAAAGTTATAGTACTCGCTTTTTAAATCGGAATTGGAATAATTGCACTTTCCGTTTCCTGTTAAAAGAAGTTTCTTCAGCACATCGTCATTTCGCTCGATTAAAGTAACTTTTTTATTGTCTTTCGCTGCAAAAAAGCAGGCAAAAACACCGGCGGGACCACCGCCGATTACACAAATATCAGTCATTTCATCCTCATTTTATATACGATTTTCTTTCCCGTCTTTTATGGGAATTAAACCTCGTATCCGGCTTCCTTAACAGCAGCCTTTAAAGCATCCTCACTGACACTTCCGTCGGTTTCGACGCTGACATTCTTTTTCTCCAAATCGGCTTCGGCGGATATTACTCCGCTTACTGCCTTAAGTGTATCTTCAACTCTCTTTTTGCAGTGAGCACACATCATTCCGTTAACGGCAAAACTAATCATATCTTTTTCTCCGCTTTCTGTTATTTGCGTATCACATTCGCAACCTATTCCATTATAATTCTTATCGTCATTTTTTGATACAGTTTCTTGCAAATCATTTGTATTTGTTTCGCCTAAATTTTTATCAAGTCTGACACTCATCAGTCTTAGTGCATTTAAGCATACGCAGATACTGCTTAAGCTCATGCAGGCCGCACCTATCATCGGGTTTAATTTAAGTCCGATTAAAGGCTGCATTACGCCTGCTGCCACGGGTATCATCAGGACATTATAAAAGAATGCCCAGAAGAGATTTTCCTTGATGTTAAGTATCGTTTTCTTCGAAAGTCTGATGGCGCGAATTACGTCTAAAAGATCACTATGCATCAGCACAACGTCTGCGCATTCAATCGCAATATCCTTGCCTGCTCCCATAGCCATTCCGACTTCTGCCGTGGCAAGTGCGGGCGCGTCGTTTATGCCATCGCCCACCATCAGTATCTTTTTGCCTTCGCTTTGAAGTTCTTTTACTATTTTTGCCTTATCTTCGGGTTTAAGTTCGTATCTGACTGACGAAACGCCCGCTTCTTCGGCGATTTTTAATGCCTTTTCTTTTTTATCGCCTGTTAACATTACGGTTTCAAGGCCCATTTCTTTTAGGAGCTTCATC
Source organism: Lachnospiraceae bacterium G41 (assembly GCA_900100245.1). Lineage (GTDB taxonomy): Bacteria > Bacillota > Clostridia > Lachnospirales > Lachnospiraceae > UBA3766. Next base: position 81,871 of record FNEU01000006.1, on the reverse strand, counting down.
GCAAGGGGCGATGTTTCCCTGACTTCGTCCATGGTGACGCAGCCTTCCACGGATACTATTCCCTTGGTAATCGTTCCTGTCTTGTCGAATACTACCGTATTGGTGCTTTTTAGTCTCTCGAGACTTTCTGCACTCTTAAAAAGAATACCTTTTTTCGCGCCAATTCCCATTCCGACCGTGATTGCAACCGGAGTTGCGAGGCCGAGCGCACAGGGGCAGGAAATAACGAGTACGCAGATTCCGTTTGAGAAAGCCGTTACAAAATCTTTGGATATTATGAGCCAGACCACAAAGGTAATTATCGCAATGACGATGATTACTGGTACAAAGACAGCCGAGATTTTATCTGCCAGTCTTGCAATCGGCGCCTTGGTGGCTCCGGCTTCCTTGGTCATTTTGACAATCTTCATAAGTGTCGACTCTTCGCCAACACCTTCTGCTTTTACCCTGACGAAACCGTCTTTTATCATTGTGGCGGAGATTACTTCGTCTCCGACTTCTTTTTTAACCGCTACGCTTTCGCCCGTGATCGCGGACTCGTCAAATACGGCGCTTCCTAAAATAATCGTTCCGTCAACACTTGCCGCTTCGCCCTTTGAAATAAGAATAACGTCGCCTTTTTTGATGTCTTCCAAAGCAATGGTTTCTTCGGTTTCGTTTCCGTCTTTGTCGGTATTGATTCTGACGATTTTTTTAGGGCACATATCAAGGAGACCTTCGATGGCATCCTTTGTTTTTCTTTTAGACTTTGATTCGAGATATTTTCCGACCGAAACCAGCGTTAAAATCATACCGGCCGAATCGAAATAAAGGTTCATCGAATAGTGCTCTGCATGCTCCAAGTTGCCTTTTTCGCAATTTATTAAAATCATAAAAAGTCCGAAGAGGCTGTAGATGAGCGCACACGAAGAACCGAGAGAAACCAGCACGTCCATATTGGTTCCGCCCGATCTTAATGCTTTAAACGCATTGATGAAGAAGTGTCTGTTGATTATAAGTACGGGAATTACCAGGATAAACTGTAAGAGCGCGTTCGTGGAAATATCCCATTTGGGGCCCATGGCCAAAACCATGAGAATGATTATCAGTATAACGGATGCGATTAGGCCGTAGATTTTATAGTCTTTTTCGGGCTTGGCATTCGTTTTCTTTTTTGCTTCGCCGCCGATAAGTTCTGCACCGTAACCTGCCTTTCTTACGGCTTCTTCAATGGCTAAAGTATCTGTTTTATTTTCATCAAAAGAGACAAGCATCAGTTCTTCTACCAGATTGACATTTACCTCTTCTATACCGTTTATTTTTCTGACGGCTTTTTCGACGTTGGCAACACAGTTTGCACAACTCATTCCCGTCACTTTAAAGCTTTTTTTCATGAGTTAGTCCTCCTTAACAAAGTATAACCCATCCCTGATTTATAATCAACGAAAAAAGGGACGTAAAAACGCCCCTTCTTTCGCTTATTCTTTCCCTGAAACCCGTCTGTCATGAATTTGGGGACCAAACGATACACTTCTTTCCATAAACGCATACCGCCCGTTCAGTCTGACGTTTAGTACTTCGATTATTGTGTCGTTGAGAAAATTGCACGAGTGTGCGGTCGGCCCCGATATTTCTGACAGGGTTTTGGGTATATATTACTATAAAAGAAAGGGTGTTTCAAGAGATTTTTTGTATATATTCACTAATGTAGCGAAAATATCAGTAATGATTTTTGTGCATTATGCTGATTATACTCATGATATGAAAAAGAAAAAGGAGTGGAAAGAATAAATGTATAAGATGTTCACGGAAGACTTAAAAAGAGCCGACATTTTGTCGACTCTTTTTATGGTGCAGGCACTTTATTATATTAATCAATTTTAATATTATTTTCTTTAATGATTTTCTTTAATTTTTCGTTTTCTTGCTCGGCGGCATCAGCACGAACCTTCTCTATGTCAGCTCTTTTCTTTTCTCTCTCAGTATTTATAAGCTCCGATTTAACTCCATTTTCAAAGCCATCCTCATATGCATCTCTTTTTATCAACTTTTCCCTGGTTTCAAATCTGCAGTCTATTCTTTTCATCTTCTCCACCTCTTTCCTTCGTTTTAAGAAAAACTCTTTTAGGATGTTTTCTTCGATACATTCATCTATTGCTCTTTTTATGGCTTCTTCCAGTTTTTCTCTCGTTGTCGCGTACCTTCTGACCTTCTCCACGAATATCGTATATCCGTACAAAACCCTTGATTTTTCCTTCAATTCCTTATTGTATTCTGGGTTAATATTATACGCGGTACATATTACTTCCAACTCGGGATTTTCCGTTTCATGGCAAAACGACGTCGACAGTTTCATTGTCTCAATTTCAGGTCGTTTCCCGATTCCGTTATAAAATACCACGAAATGCGGTGTCGGAAGGGCAATCTCCCTTGTTCCGTAAAGGTCTTTTTCATTAAAATCAACATACTTTTCTATATCGTTGGCATAGTAGATAAGACACCTTAATGGCATATTTATACTGTACGTCGACTGATGTTCATAATAACTCACATTCCCATCAATCATAAAAGATGCATCATTCCTGATTGACAGGGAAATTCCGTGATCCGATTTTATAATAACTATTTCTTCCGGATCGGTATATTCGGATTGGTTCAATACATTAAATACTTCAAGAGCATAACTCTTGTCTTCCATAAGCATAGAAAAGACATCGCTCTTGAATTCTCTGTTACCCCTATTCTTTTTGTTTTTTGCCATTAAACCTCCTTCTGCAGGAGATTGGGCATCTCTCCTGCTAATATAATTTCAATTTGTTTAGCAGGAAAAATCCGATAAAACGGGCTATATTATCGGCGTCGGGAACCCGACGATAGAAAATCCTGAATTTGATTGTATCGTAACATCCGAAATGGCTTTATTCAACCCTAAAAGAATAAAAAAACAAAGTTTGTGAAATATCACGAAAAGCAATAAAAAATGACACCCAAAAAGCCTTGCAAAGCATTGCTATTGTTGGTTTTTTGAGTGTCAAAAGATTTAGAGATCCTTGGTTGCGTTCGCAAGCAGGAGCTTGATTCTGTTCTGCTGGTTGATTTCACTCGCAGATGCATCGTAGTCGATGGCGATGATGTTTACGCCGGGGTTCTTTTCCTTGACGATTTTCATAACGCCCTTTCCGACAATGTGGTTCGGAAGGCATCCGAAAGGCTGCGTACAGATGATATTGTTGGTACCGTTGTCGATATGCTCTATCATTTCGGCTACAAGGAGCCAGCCTTCACCCATTTTTACGCCGAGGCTGATGTAAGGTTTTACGAGCTCAACCGTGTGCGTGAAAGGTGTGGGTGCTTCGAAATCGCTTTCTTCTTTTATGACGTTTATAATGTCCTTCTGCTTTTTCAAAAAGACCTTGTAAGCAAGTTTTAAAAGTCCAATGCTCTTTTTGTGAGTCCTGTACATATCATGCTCTATGATACGGCCGTACACATAAAAGAGAAGGAAATCAAGAAGTCCCGCAAGTTCCGGAGCGGCTCCTTCGGAAATCAGGTAATTTTCAAGATTTCTGTTGGCAAGCGGTGAAAACTTAACATATATCTCGCCTACGATTCCGACCTTAATTTTGTTTTCCTTTGTCATTGAAATCGACGCAAAGTCGCGAACCATTTCACGGTAATTCTTTTTAATCCTGCTGTAGGGAAGAGGGCTTGATTTGCCGAGCTGTTCCACGAGTTTTTTGGTCCAGTAATCCGCCTTTTCTTCGGCGTCTCCGCGGTGAACTTCCATGGCTTTTGCCTGATTGCAAAGTGTCATGATGACATCGCCGTAGAGTACGGCATAAAGCATTCTCCGAACCATTAAAGGTGTCAGTTTAAAGCCCGAGTTCTTTTCCATGCCTACGAAATTTAAGGAAATAACCGGCATATATCCATAGCCGGCTTTTTTAAGCGCTTTTCTTATAAGGGAAATATAGTTTGATGCTCTGCAGCCACCGCCTGTCTGCGTGAAGAAAAGTGCGGTTTTGTGAACATCGTATTTTCCGCTTTGCAAAGCATTGATAAACTGTCCCACCACAAGAGTTGCGGGATAGCATGTATCGTTATGCACGTACTTAAGTCCGGTTTCAATTACTTCCCTTCCGCTGTTTTCGAGGAGTTCTGCATCATAGCCGTACACTCTCATAAGGGAAGCCAGCATTTTTAAGTGTCGCGGAAGCATCGTCGGTATGAGGATCTTATAATCCTTTTTCATTTCCGCGGTAAATTCCACTCTTTCTGCGTCGTTCATTTATTCCTTACCCTCTCTCATCTCAAGTGCGCCAAGCAAAGAACGAAGTCTTATATTGACTGCCGAGAGATTGTTGATTTCATCTATTTTTATCTGTGTATAAATTCTGCCTGCATTTTCAACAATGGATCTGACCTCGTCCGTCGTGATGGCGTCGATACCGCAGCCGAAGGATACGAGCTGAACGAGTTCCATGTCTTTTTGCGTTACCGCATAGTTTGCGGCTCTGTAAAGTCTCTGGTGGAAGGTCCACTGATTAAGCACGTTCGTGGGTACCTTTCCGACTCTGGGAGCGATGGATTCTTCGGTAATTACCGCAAATCCGAGGCTGCATGCAAGCAAATCTATTCCGTGACCGATTTCGGGATCGATGTGATAAGGTCTACCCGCAAGAACCATGATTTTTTTGTTTAATTCTCTGGCTCTTGTAATGATTCTCTCGGTCTCGGAGTAGAGATCTTCTTTGTATTTTCTGTATTTTTCAAAGCCTGCTTTTACTGCTTCAAGCATGCGGGCTTTATCTGCTTTTATGAGATCTTCGGGAAGGCTTATTGAAAGTTCTCTTGCAAGCTCTTCTTCATCGGACACGCTTAAGAACGGTGCCAAATACTCAACCTCATTTAAGATATCCATATTGACTCTTAAAAGTTCGGGATAGTATGCAACAACGGGACAGTTGTAATGGTTATCTCCGACCTTTTCGTCGATATTGTAGGTAAGGCAGGGTGCAAAGATTGCGTCCACCTTTTCTTTTACGAGAAGTTCAATATGGCCGTGCATAACCTTGGCGGGGTAGCAGACCGTGTCGGAAGGAATGCTGTCCTGTCCTAAAAGATACGTTTCTCTTGAGGAAAGTCCGGAAAGTTTGACGTTAAATCCGAGGTTTTCGAATATTCCGACCCAAAGCGGTGCGAGATCGTACATACCAAGCTGAAGTGGCATACCGATTACTTTTTTTCCTTCTTCGAAAGGTGCTGTAAGGTTAACAAAATACTGTCTCTTGAATTCGTAGAGATTGAGTTTTTCGTCGATTTTGCCCTTCGCCGTCATCTTCTCGCATCTGTTGCCGGAGACATATTTGCCGCCGTCTGAGAAGATGTTTATCGTAAGCGCGCAGTGGTTGGTACAGCCCTGACAAACTGCGGCTTTTGAAGTATGTGTAAAGGTTTCAAGGCTTTCAAGAGACATTAATGTTGATTCTTCAAGGCCAAGTCCCATTGAATAAATAGCTGCGCCGTATGCACCCATGATGCCTGCGATTGTGGGTCTTACGACATTGTGGCCGATTTCTTTTTCAAACGCACGAAGAACCGCATCGTTTAGGAATGTACCGCCCTGAACGACTATATGCTCACCAAGCTCCGTGGGTGAGTTTGCTCTGATTACCTTGTAGATGGCGTTTTTAATGACTGATACGGAGATTCCGGCGGAAATGTTTTCTACGGAAACACCGTCTTTCTGAGCCTGCTTGATGGACGAATTCATAAATACCGTACATCTTGAGCCCAAATCCACGGGTGCATTGCCCTTAAGTCCGAGGGTTGCGAATTCTTTTGAATCATAGCCCATTGATTTGGCGAAGGTCTCGATGAACGAACCGCAGCCCGAGGAGCATGCCTCGTTTAGCATAATGCTGTCTACTGCTTCGTTTTTAATCTTGATACACTTGATATCCTGACCGCCGATATCAAGGATGAAATCCACATTAGGAAGGAACTGCTTTGAAGCCATGAAATGAGCCATGGTTTCAACCAGACCTCTGTCTACGTGGAATGCGTTTAATATAAGCTGCTCGCCGTAGCCCGTAACTGCCGACGCACGGATTTTGATTCTTTCGCCGCAGAGTGTGCGAACTTCTTTAAGCTTTTCTTTTACGACGTCTACGGGATTTCCCTTGTTGGAATTGTAGTAATGCCAGAGGATTTCCTTTTGATCGTTTATAAGTACAAGCTTTGTGGTCGTGGAACCGCAGTCGATACCAAGGTATGCATCGCCGGAATATGCGGCGATATCCTTAAATTCAACGGTTTCCTTGCCGTGACGGTCTTTAAATTCTTTTAATTCTTCGTCGTTTTCAAAGAGCGCGCTCATATGCGCAACTTCTCTTCTCTGCGCTACGGCGTCTTCCATCATTTCTATGAGCTTGCCGTATTCATAAGTCTTTTCGGACTTCTCTGCGAAAATCGACGCACCGAGTGCAACCGCATAAAGTGAGTACTCGGGGAATAATGCATTATTCTCTTCAAGCTTTAATGTTTCCCTAAATGCTTTTCTAAGTCCCTGGTTGTAATACAGCGGACCGCCGAGGAACATTACCTTGCCTTTTATTTTCCTGCCCTGTGCAAGACCCGCAATCGTCTGATTTACGACTGCCATATAGATACTTGCTGCAATATCGTTCTTTGAAACGCCCTGGTTGATAAGGGGCTGAATGTCTGTTTTGGCGAAAACGCCGCATCTTGAGGCGATTGGGTATACCTTTTCGCACTTAAGACTCATTTTGTCGAGTTCATCGGGAGTAACGTTTAAAAGAGACGCCATCTGGTCGATGAATGCGCCTGTACCGCCGGCACAGGTTCCGTTCATTCTCTCATCGACTCCGCCTTTTAGGAAGATGATTTTGGCATCCTCTCCGCCAAGCTCTATTACGACTTCTGTGTCGGGTTCTTTTTCCTCAACGAGTGCAAATGTCGCATAAACCTCCTGCACGAACTGGAGTCTCGCGATTTCTGCCACACCGAGTCCCGCGGAACCGGAAATTGCTATCTTTATTTTTTTGTCGCTTAAATACGGTTCGGCTTCTTTTAGGAGCTCTAAGGTTTTCTGTCTTACCTGGGAATAATGTCTCTCATACTTTTTGTATAAGACTTCCTCGCCGTCGCGTATTACGATTTTAGCGGTGGTGGAACCGATATCCACACCTACATTGATTGTTTTGCCTGACTGCTGCATATCCTGCTCACTTATATATTTATAAACTTTTTAACTTCTTCGAGTCTGACGCTTGCTTCTCTTACGCCCTCATCATAAAGCTCATGTATTTTTTCGATGTCTTTTTCCATGTGGGAAACGTCCCAGTGTCCCTCGGGCTGGAATATAAGCACCGTGCCTTCCTTGGCCATCTCTTCCATCATTTCATACTGTCCTAAAAGAAGAGGTATTCTGTTTCTGATGGACTCTCTGAAGCCCTTAAACTTCGGATATTTTACCTTCATTGCCGGAAGGTATTTTTTCATGTTCGAAGGGTTCATTCCCTCTGCCTTGGTGGATATAACTACGATTCTCTCGCACCCTTTTTCCATGGCTCTTTTGATGGGAATAGGATCCGATACGGAGCCGTCCATGTAATAATTTTCGCCTATTTTATAAGGACCACTGATAAAAGGTAAGGACCCTGTCGCACGACCGCAGTCAAAAAGACTGTCAATGGTTCCGTCATCTTTTAAATATTCGGCCTTACCCGTGACACAGTTGGTTGCCACAACCTCAACTTCCGTTTCGGATGCGAAATATTTATCAAATTCAAAGGGAGGTTCTTCAAAAGCCATTTCACCGTAGAGTTTGTTTAAGTTCATAAAATGGCCGCTTCGGCATAATTCTCTGAAGCCGTAATAAGAATGCTCTCTCGGACATAAAAAGACCTGCTTTGTACGTCCTTCCTGTCCCGCTATAAAATTGTAAAGTACTCCCGCACCTGCAGAAACACCACAGGCGTAATCGAAAGTTATTCCTTCTCTTATAAAAACATCCAGCACACCGGCGCTGAAACTTCCGCGAAGTCCGCCGCCCTCAAGTATAAGTCCGGTTTTCATTACAATACCCTGTCAAAATAAATGTTATGTCTTTTAGGAATTCTATTATCCGCACATAAGACACCATTTAATAATTTAACAGAAAATGCGCAAAAAGTCATTATATTTAATAAAAAATCACAATTGAAACCTTTTTTGCGAATAAGGGGGTATTTATGGTATAATAACATCAAATGTGGCATACGAAAAATGGGTTACAAGATGCCACGCGCGAGGTGTCAAAATGTTTCATATTTATGACAGAATAAACAAAGGGGAAGTATATATAATCGCAGAAATGAGTGCCAATCACGGCGGCAATATTTTCAATGCTTTGGAGATTGTGCGACAGGCTGCCGCTGCAGGTGCAGACTGCGTCAAAATCCAGACTTATACCGCAGACAGTCTCACCATTGACTGCGATAACGAATATTTCAAATTAAAGGGCGGTCTCTGGGGCGGCTACAAGCTCTACGACCTTTACAAGGATGCCTGCACGCCCTATGAATGGCACAAGGCTATTAAAGACGAATGTAAAAAATGCAATATAGATTTTCTTTCCACCCCCTTTGATAATGCAGGTGTGGATTTCCTCGAAAAGCTCGGAGTCGAGGCTTATAAAATTGCCAGCTTCGAAATGGTGGATCTTGCACTGGTTGAATATGCGGCTTCAAAAGGAAAGCCTATGATAATTTCCACAGGTATGGGAAGTCCCGAGGAAATCGAGGATGCCGTAGCCGCTTGTAAAAGAGCCGGAAACGAACAGATTGTGCTTCTTAAATGCTGCTCTGCTTATCCCGCACCCTGGGATGAAATGCATCTTGGCAACATTCCTGATATGAAAAAGCGCTTCAATCTTCCTATCGGTCTTTCAGATCATTCCGAAGGAAGCCTCGGTGCCGTAGTCGGAGTATCCTTGGGCGCATGTGTGGTTGAAAAGCATGTCTGTCTCCCCGGTATTGAGAGTGCCGACAGCAAATTCAGTATGAACATGAAGGATTTCGCAAAGATGGTTTCGGACGTTCGCAATGCGACCAGAATTGCAAAAGGCCCCGATTATTCGCTCTCTGAAAAAGAAAAGAGTTCGACGATTTTCAGACGCAGTCTTTTCGCCGTAAAAGATATCGCCGAAGGCGAAGAATTTACATACGAAAACATCAAGGCAATCCGTCCGGGCTACGGAATTCTTCCCAAACATTTAAACGAACTAATAGGGAAAAAAGCCGTAAGAAGCCTTAAACGCGGCGAACCCGTTACCGAAGAGTTTTTAAAATAACCCTTTTACGGGAAAGGATAAAAGATGAAAATACTCGGTTTATACAATAACAACTGCGCCATTCCTCTTTTTGACAAACTCGAGGAAAAAGGTCATGAGGTTGTAAGGATGAGCGATAGGCTCGATGTTTCTTTTTGTGAAAAAGGAAACTTCGATCTTGCCGTAAGCTACACATACAAATATATTCTGCCCGAAGAAATATTGTCTGCCTTAGATGGAAATGTGGTTAATCTGCATAACTCATATCTGCCTTATAACCGCGGCGCTTCTCCCAATCTTTGGAGTATCGCCGAAGACACGCCAAGAGGTGTCACGCTTCACTACATGGACGCCGCGCTCGACAAGGGTTATGTGATTGCAAGGCGTCTTGTAACCGAAGGTGACGGCGAAACACTGGCATCAAGTTATGCTAATCTTGATAAAAATGCCATCGACCTTTTCATGGAGGCTTTTGAATATTATCCGAAGTGGCCAAAAATCAAGAAAAAAGTGTCCGGCAAAGGCAGTTATCACTCCGTGGCCGACACCAAAAAACTTATGTCGGTTATCGATTCCTACGACATGAAAATAACCGATTTTAAGAAGGCTTTAAAGGATGCGGGGATTATCTGAAAAACAGAATTTGACTTGTTATAAACTCCCGAATTTAGTATAATTGTACTCGGTGTATTCTAAATTTTTATCATTGTTTTCTATCAAAAATTACCGAAAGGAAAAAATAAATGAAAAACAAAAAATACCCTTACTATGACGTGCTTGAAGATATCTCGGATTTAAAGGATCTTATTCTTACAAAGGCTTCGGACTCACCCGATAAAATCGCTTTTGTATACCCCTGCGAAACCGGTGAAATGCGTAAAACATATCACGACTTAAAAGAAGATATCAACGCATTCGGAACATGGATGTACAAAAACAAAATCAAGGATAAGCACGTTGCCATCATCGGAAAGAATTCTTATGAATGGCTTGTTTCTTTCCTTGCATGTGTAAACGGCGGAAACGTTGCGGTTGCAATCGACAAATCTCTTCCCGCAAATGAAATATCCGAACTTCTTAAACTCGCCGATGTTGACTGTGCATTGGTAACCGACCAGTACATCGAAAAGGTTGATACCAAGATTGTCAAAAAGGTATATGATTTAGGAACTTTCGATACAATTCTATACGAGGGAAGAAAACTTCTTCGCGACAAGAACAACGATTTCCTCACATACCAGATTGATCCCGAAAAGACCGCTGCGATTCTTTTCACATCAGGAACATCGGGAAAGAGCAAGGGTGTTGAACTTACAAACAAAAACATTGCTTTTGAGATAAACCGTACATGCCAGCTTTACAAGCCTTCGGGAAATGTTCTGGCAATACTTCCTTTCCACCATGCCTTCGGTCTTATCGTAGGTATCTTCATGGCGGTTAACTACGAAGAGGCTGTTTATATCAACAAGTCACCGAAATACGTTAAGAAAAATCTTCAGGATTTCAAGCCCCAGACCATTTTCATGGTTCCTATGTTTGTTGAATTCTTCCACAAACAGATCTGGGCGGAAATCGACAAAAAGGGCAAAACAGCCGCTACCAAAGGTCTTATGGCTTCAACAGATTTACTTCTTAAGACCGGTGTGGATGTCAGAAAGAAAACTTATTCCGCTATTCACAAAGTATTCGGCGGCAATCTTGAATATATCATCTGCGGCGGTGCTGCACTCGATCCCATGTATGTAAAGGAATTCCGTTCCTGGGGTATTGAGATCCTAAACGGCTACGGCACCACGGAATGTTCTCCTTGTACCGCAGTAAACAGACCTTTCCATCACAAGGACGGAAGTGTCGGAGTACTTATCCCCGATACCGAAGTCAGAGTCTCCGAAGAGGGCGAAATCCTTTTTAAGGGCGACCACGTTATGAAGGGTTATTACAAAGACGAAGAAGCAACAAATGCTGCCATTATCGACGGCTGGTACCATACGGGCGATTTAGGTTATGTGGATGAGGAAGGCTTTATCACTCTTACAGGACGTAAGAAAAACCTTATCATTCTTTCAAACGGTGAAAACCTCTCTCCCGAAGAGCTTGAAGAAGACTTCTTACATGACCCCGCTGTCAAGGAAGTTCTTGTTTATGACGAGAACGGAAAAATCGTTGCAGAAATCTTCCCTGAAGAGGATTATTTGGACAATCAGGAATATTTTAACGCTCTTAAAGAAAAGATTAACAATAAACGTCCGATGTTTAAGCGTATTGCCGTTGTAAAGCTTCGCAAAGAAGAATTCATCAAAAACGGCAGCATGAAGATTGTAAGATACTTAAATATTCCCAAGGCAAACTCAAGCGAACAGTAAACCGGTAAACGCATGTTTAACATTCTCATCGTTGAAGACAATAAGAATACCGCAAGATTGATGGAAGTCGTTCTCACACAGAACGGCTACCATACTCTGCATGCCACAGACGGTGAGCAGGCTTTAAGAATCCTCGACGAAACACATGTGGATTTAATACTCGTGGATATAATGATGCCCGTTATGGACGGCATAACTTTTACGAGAGTTTTAAGAAATTCCGGTTCACAGATTCCGATTATCATGGTAACTGCCAAGGATAGTCAGGAAGATATCAGAAAAGGCTTTTTAACCGGTACCGATGATTATATGGTAAAACCGATTGACGAAGTCGAGCTTCTCCTTCGTATCCAGGCGCTCTTAAGGCGTGCGCACATTGCTGCGGAGCATGAGCTTGTTATCGGCAAAACCACTCTTTTATACGATTCATTTTTGGTCAGGGAAGGCGATACGGAATACGAACTTCCGAGAAAGGAATTTCAGCTTCTGTTTAAACTCCTCTCCTATCCGAACAAAACTTTTACGAGAAAACAGCTGATGGAGGAGTTTTGGGATTCGGAAACACAGTCCGAAGAGCGAACCGTAGACGTTCATATAAACCGTTTAAGAGACAGATTTAAGAACAATGACGATTTTGAAATAGTTACCGTCAGAGGTTTGGGATACAAAGCCGTTAAAAAGGATTAATATGCGTAAGGCGTTTAAGAAACTTACAACAGCAATAGGAAATCTAATACAAAAGCTGATTGAAAGTATCATCTTTCGAATCAGCTTTTTTATCATTTTCGCTCTTACGGTATCAAATGTGTTGGCCGGCGGCATTATGATGATTCTTTATCAAACATCCCTAAAAGACAGGCTCAATATCACGCCCCTTAAGCTGACAATCATTGTTCTTGTATTCAGTTACCTGTCGTCTGCGACCCTATCCGTCGTAATCAACAGAAACTTTTTTAAGCCCTTAAGAAAGCTGACCAAGCTCACTGAGCAGGTCGCAAAAGGCAATTATGACGTCGATGTTAACGGAATCACGAATTTCCTGACCGAAAAATCCGACCTCGGTAATCTGGTAAATGCTTTCGACGATATGACTCAGGAGCTCTCTTCGACGGAAATTTTCAGAAACGATTTCATACACAATTTTTCACACGAATTCAAAACTCCGATTATTTCGATAAGAGGTTTTGCTAGGCAGCTTTACAAAGGAAATCTGACGCCCGAGCAGCAGAGCGAATTTGCCAAGATCATAATGGATGAGAGCGAACATCTCGCCAATATGTCGTCAAACGTTCTTCTTTTATCAAAGCTCGAATCACAGGAAATCGTATCCGACAAGGAGTCCTTTTCTCTCGACGAGCAGCTTCGTACGTGTATGCTTATGATGGAGGAACAGTGGAGTGAAAAGAATCTGACAATTGATATGGATCTTGATGAAATAGATTATTATCAGAACAAAGATCTTTTATATCACGTCTGGACGAATCTCTTCTCCAACGCCGTTAAATTCACCAAGGAAAACGGAACAGTATCCGTTCAATGTCACAGAGCCAATGACGCGATTTTCGTAGCTGTATCTGACAACGGCGCAGGTATGGATGATGAAACCAAAAAGCATATATTCGAAAAGTTCTACCAGGGCGACACTTCTCATGCAACCGCAGGAAACGGCCTCGGCTTATCGCTCGTAAAACGTATCGTTGAAATGATGGACGGACGTATTTCCGTTGACAGTACATTGGGCAAAGGAAGCACTTTTACGGTGTCTCTTCCTCTGCAGAATGAAGAAGAATAAAGGTTTAATATCATAAAAGAAATGCACATAAAAAACGATGCCCGAAAGCATCGTTTTATTATTTTATGATGTCTTTTTATTCGAATATATGTGCCATAAATGCGTCATCGGTTTCCTGAGTCTTGTCATTTATGATAAGCACTACATAAACACCTTCGCCCGTTAAACTCTGAACACCGATTTTATCGCATACTTCATCGGAAAGTTTAATCGCTTCAATATCTCCTTTGGCCTCTTCGCCTTCGGGTGTGCTTTCCTTCACGCTCTCGGAAACATACCAATATCTGTCTTCCTCAGGAATATTGTATTTATCCGCGTATGAACCGATATCTTTAAAGCAGTCAAGATCGATATAATGGTCGATATATTTGGCATCTATGAAAAAGTAATCGTAATATCCGGCCACAATTGAAGGGAATAAGTACTGGTCCTGTGAAGGATCGGGCTTTACTTCCTGCCCTTCCACAAAGGTCATTGAAAGGTCTTCCGATAGATTGACCTGCTGTTTTCTCTTCTTCGTTGCAATCTTGTCAAACAAATCGTCCGTTAAATATTCTCTGCCTTCGTCGTTAACCGTACATAAAAGAAGTCCGCCGGAGTAGATGATTTCTTTTTTTGCAATAAATGCATCGTATAAAAACCACAGTACAAAGAATCCGGCAAGTGCTCCAAGAATAATCTTAAGCAGATAATAATCTTTTATAAAAGTGATTTTTTCCTTGGTTGAAAGCGATTTAAAGGTCTGTTTTTCAGCCTCGATTTTACCTTTTATGGTATGCTCGTCTTCTCTTATAACGAGCGTATCGCCGAGCTTGCTCTCAGAGTCTTCTTCGCTCTCTGCTTCTTCAGCCTTTGCTTCCTCTGCCTTTTCGGCCTCTTCTTTTTCAACCTTTGCCTCAAGCTTTTTGAAGCCTTTTATGAGCGCAAGGTTCATAAAATAAAACGCCGTGGTGGTTCCGAATAAAAGAATTGCGGGAAGCCATGCTGCATACTTAAAGCATGCAATAATCGTAAAAAATTCGATCGCAATGATAAATACAAGTTTTATGAAATAAAGAAACGAAAAGAGACCGGCTCCTTTGAACGCTTCTTTTATAGTCATTTCAAATCTGGCTATGAAGGGGAAAATCGTGGCCGTAATGCATACTACGAAAAGTGAAATCAGTCCAAGCGCAACTATATATATTTCATTGGCGTTACCGATACCCTTGACTAAGAAAATCCAGAACCAGTCAACTCCGAGCAGCACGAGGATTACAAGCTGAATCATCCAGATAAGTGTGGCCTGTTTAAAATTGTCTTTAAAAGCCTTGAAATACGGTTTAAAAACAGTGCTTTCCTCCCCACGTATAATCTTCATAGACACATAGTATTTAGCTGTATAAGCCGCACCGAATGTGACTATGGGGATACTTAGCACGAGTGTTAAGATATTGAGGATAATCATATCCGCAACCTTAGCCATAAACTGCATTACAGGGCTGTCAAACTTAAAAATGTTCATAAAGGAATCCCTTCAAGCTTAATAAATCTTCGGGAATTATATCATATCTCCCTATCTTTTTTCAATTAGACTTATAGTCTTGAAAAAAATACCGCTCCGGAATAAGCAGTTCCGAAGCGGTAATAATATATTTTAGAAATTTGGTTAACCTTTTACGCCACCGATTGTAAGACCGGTTACAAAGTATCTCTGTAAGAAAGGGTAAATACAGATGATAGGTACCATAGTAACAACTGTAGCTGCGGATCTAACTGATACAGGTGTTACCTGCTTTGCAGCAGTTGTTGTGTTGTTTCCGTTTGCACTGCCGCTTGTCTGAGTTACCGAATTGAGCAACTTCATCAATTCGTACTGCAATGTCGTATATTCTGTTTTCATACGGTTATAGAGCATTGCATCAAACCATGAGTTCCACTGCCAAACTGCTACGAACAAAGCGATTGTTGCGTAAACGGGTTTACACAGAGGAGATATGATTTTTATGAAAATCGTAATATATCCTGCACCGTCGAGCTGAGCGGATTCCTCAAGTTCGTCAGGAAGGTCTTCCATGTATGTTCTAAGTACCATTACGTTGAATGCACTGATCATACCGGGAACGATGTATACCCAGAATGTACCGGTAAGATGTAAATATCTGAAGAGTAACATTACGGGAATCAAACCACCGTTAACATACATTGTAATAACCCAGAAGAGTGAAAGAGAAGATCTGAAAAGAAATCTCTTACGGCTTATAACAAATGCAAGGAGTGCGTTTGCGATAAGTGATGTCAGTGTACCGAGAAGGGTTCTTAAAACCGTAATCTTTGCACCAACCAGGAATCCCTGGATATTTAATACTTTAACATAACTTTCTGTTGAGAATTTTCTCGGCCAGAAATAGATTCCGCCTCTTAAGGCGTCAAGTCCGTCGTTGAATGAGTACGCAACTGTATTCCAAACAGGATAAAGGGTTATGATTGTAAATCCAATCAGGAAAATGGTATTGCATATTACAAATGCCCATCCCCATCCATCCATCTTTCTGGAATTCTTGTGAGCCATTCTTTTTATGGTTTTTAATTCTTCGTCGCTCAGCCTCTCTCCGCCATGAGAGTTTGTATAATTGAGGGCGAAATCGTCTTTTTTTATTTTCATATTCTTTTCTCCCTCCTAGAACAAACTTTCCTGGCCCATCTTCTTAGCGATTGTATTAAATATTACAATCAGAAGAATTGCAACCAAACTCTTAAATATACCCGCGGCAGTACCTAACGAGTAGTCCATCTGACCAACACCCCAGTTAAGAACGTAGATATCGATGGTCTGTGAAACGTCCTGTACAAGACCGTTACCAAGTAAGTACTGAACTTCGAAACCACAGTTAAGAAGGTTACCGATGTTCATAACGAGTAAGATAACGATAGTGGGTGCGATACTCGGAAGAGTAATGTATCTGATCTTGCCCCATCTGCCTGCGCCGTCGATTTCTGCTGCTTCATAAAGTGAAGGATCGATAGCTGTAATAGCAGCAAGATAAATGATTGCGTTCCAACCGGTCTCTTTCCAAACATTGGCAAAGGCTACGATCGGCCAGAACCAGGCCGGGTGGGCGAAGAAGTTATAACTGTCGTCAACAATGTGTAATAATCTTAAAATATCATTTACGATACCAGTACTTGATAAAGAGTCATGAACGATACCGCACACGATAATCCATGAAAGGAAGTGAGGCAGGTAAGAAATTGTCTGAACCAGTCTCTTTCCTAATTTATTTCTTACTTCATTAAGTAAGATGGCAAATACAATTGCCATAATAAAAGTTGTAGCAAGGTTAAGAATACCCATACCGATGGTATTTCTGATAGTTCTTACGAATACAACTTTGTCTATCCATATTTTCATGGCTTTGAAGAAGTTTCCTGTGGTTTCCATACCCCATTCGAAAACATCGAACTCAAACATGAATTTGAATTTATCAAAGCCTACAAATTTCGAGTGAAGAAGTCCTGTTTTTAACTTATAATTCTGGAATGCCATTACCCATCCGCCAAGGGGAAGATAGTAGAATAACAATCCGTATAAAACAAATATGAATCCGATTAAAAGTAATATCCACTGTCTCTTTAATTCACCTTTGGATATTCTCTTTTTGGACAAAGCCTTAATCTGTTTTTCGTCTAATGTAGATTTGTGTTCATATGCCTCTTTGGCATAGTTTTCAACCTCATATGCTGCATCAATAGCATTTTCGTCGGTTGATTCTGCAGCTTCCGTAACCGTCTCAACATTTTCTGCTATAGCTTCTGCGGCGGTTTCCATTGTTTCGGCTTCGGCATTAATCTCGTTTTCTACTGCTGCTTCTTCAGTATTAACGATCTGATCCGCTTCGTTTGCCATTTTTAAGCCTCCCTTTCCTTTAAAATGGCAACCACAGCATTATACAACCGTGGTTGCCACTTCATTAATTATTATTTTTTACAAAATGTTTTGTAAATTACTTGCTTGCGTTGTATGCTGCCATACGATCATCAAGTACGCCCTGTGCTTCGTTAAGGAAGTCTTCAGGTTTACATGCACTGTATGCATCCATGTACTTAGCCCATTCACCTTCGAAGTCTTTGGACATAACTACAGCGGGAAGCCATTTGTGCTTTGTCTCGCCCATCTTACCCCAAGCAACACCACCGGGTGTGTCGTTGTTAAGTTCGTTGGACCATGACCACATCGGGAACCAAGGATGTGTAGCATTAACATCTTCTTCAACTGAACCGATCATGTCGGGATAACCGCCTGCATTGTATGCCTTGAAGCAGTTTGCAAGAGGCTCTGAAAGACCTGCATAGAACTCTGAAGCCTGCTCTGCGGGCTGCATTGCGTTCTTACCGTCTTTGCTTGTTCCAAGCCACTGAGGCATGTATGAGTAGTTACATACGTGAGATGCCTTGTAAGATGTATCGTTAAGTTTGTCTCTCATTTCCTGAGTTCTGTAGTACATACCGTCTTCGTCTACTAAGTAGTCAACGCCTTCAACGCCCCAGTAACGGAGATCATGGATGTCCTGGTTAAGAAGATCGCTTAAGAACTGGAATGCTCTGTCGGGATCTTCACAAGCTGTTGTAACTGCACAACCTGATGACTGGTTAACTGTATCACCATATGTATGCCATCTCTGCTCTGTTACGCCTTCAACTGTAAGTCCTAAAGGAACATATTCACAACCCATATCTGCTAAGCCTGAAGAAGCGAAAGCAGGAGTTACTGTGTAGTTGAAGTCCCAGTTCTGGTCAACCATACCAAGTACAGCACCTGTACAAAGTTTGTTCATATAGTCATCGTACTTCTGAGTAGCGAACTCTTTGTCGATCATACCCTTGTTGTACTCTTCGTTAAGTTTAGCGAAGTATGTCTTTGTGGTAGGAGTTGTATTGTAGTCAACGATCTTCATTGTCTTTGTATCAACGATTACAGAACCATCGTTAGGATAACCATCGAGGAACTGACCAGCGTTCTCAAGACAGAAGTATCTCCAGTCATCACAAAGGATTGTGTAAGGGATAATGTCAATTGTGTTGCCTTCGGGATCTACGAAGCTAGGATGAGCTGCGTAGTATTTCTCAAGAAGATCGAAGTACTCGTCAAGTGTCTTAACTTCAGGATAACCGAACTCTTCAAGAACTCTAACCTGAATCCAGAATGCTTCGTCGTTATGACCTGTAGCCTTTGATTCGCCGTATGTGTTGTTGAATACGTTAGCCCAGTAGATCTTTCCATCGTCCTGACGGAACATATCCCATTCATAATCTGAATACATTTCCTTGAGGTTAGGATACTTCTCAATGTAAGGATCCCAAGCTACAAGAGTATCAGCTTCGTACATTTCCTTAAATCCTTCACCAGCATCGATGAATGTAGGAAGTTCGCCTGAAGCAAGGATAGCACCAACAGCTTCAGCTGCTGTCTGACCTGTAAGCCAAGTTTCTTTAACTCTAACACCGGTCTTCTTAGCAATGATTTCCTGAATGTCGTTTCCATCGTTGATTTCGGAACCGGGCATTGCTACGAACATTGTCCAGTTAACGATTTCGTCTTCAGAATACTCTTTTGCTTCTTCTACTGCACCATCATCAGGAGTAGTAGTTGTTGTTGTCGTTGTTGTTGTAGAAGTAGTGTCATCAGGAGTTGTAGTAACATTTCCTGTGCCCTTGTCACAGCCAACCAACGTTGTTGCACTAAGCATACCAGCCATGCCGAGTGCAATGAATTTCTTCATTTTCATTTTTTTACCTCCTATAAAACTATGCCGTCACTACGGCTAATCGTACTTTAAATTATACTTTTGTTATCACTTTTTTATAACCCGATAAAATTAAATAAAAAACCCGATAAAATATAGGTGGTTTTTGTCCTGCATTTTATCGGGTAAAAAGAGCCTCTTTTGCCTTATTTTTAGGGCTTTTTCTTATTTTATGAAAATTGGCTTATTTGTCCTTCATTTTTAATTTTTCAAACTTGATTTCCGCGATTTTCCAGTCTGATTCATTATCTATGTCCTGGACCTCGGTTTCATCCACAATATATGGAAGAATATCGCCTTTCATAAGTTTTTTATTCTTATTAAAAGCTTCTATATTAAAACAATAAAACTGGCCGACATCATGATACTCGCTCTCAAGATCCTGCGAACGCGAATCCATAAACTCCGGATATTCGAAAATAAGCTTTCCTTCCCTTATTACAAGAGCACGCTTCGGAGGATATGAAAATGCAACTACGGGAATAAGCGTGTCTGCGGCGCTTTCCTTTAATTTCGTTAGGGCATCCTTTAGCTTTGCTCCCGTTACAAACGGCGCCGTCGGATATATGCATACTCCGTAATCAAACTTTTTGCCTCTTTTTTCATATTCGTCTATTACTTCAAGAATAACATCGTTTGTGGTCGCAAAATCTCCGCTTGTTTTTTCGCTCCTAAAAAAAGGGACCTTTGCTCCGTACTTTTTGGCAATTTCAGCGATTTCCTCACTGTCGGTGGAAACCATGACTTCGTCAAATTCTCCACTTTCAAGTGCAGCCTCTATGGAATAGGCTATTATCGGTTTGCCCAAAAAATCTTTTATGTTTTTCTTAGGTATTCTCTTGCTGCCGCCTCTGGCGGTAATGATTGCAATACTTTTCATATTTTTATCCTACTGATGACTGTTGTTTTTTCTGTATTTGGACGGTGTGCAGCCCTTAATCTCGATAAACTTTCTGATAAAATAATCGCAGTCCATATAGCCTACTTCCTCGGCTATCTGATTGATTTTTTTATCAGTCATTATAAGCTGCTTGGCTGCTTCGTTTATTCTGATGTTTGTAAGATAGTCCTTAAAAGAAACGTTGTATTTCTTTCTGAATACCTGTCCGAGATAAGAGCTGTTCATATAATACTTTTCGCCTAAGTTTCTTAGGGAAATGTTTTCCGCATAATGCTCTGCGATATCTTTTTCAATGTTTGACAAAATACCTCTCGAAACATTCTTTCTTAAACTCATAAGATAGTCGGCATACTGGAGAGCAAAGTTTTTAAGATGCTGACTTGAACCTCTCGATAATGTCTCTTCTACGGAGTTTTCAGAAATGTACTGAATAACTTCTTCCTGATTGACATTGTCGTCCTGCTCGCTCGCAAGGTGGATAAGCTGGAATAAAAGGTAATTGATGTTTAAGTTTACGAGGTTGTAGTTCTCTCCGACATTGGATATTTCCTCATAAAGCTTTTCCACGCTCTTTTCAATCTGTTCTTTTTCGTTTTTCTCAATGGCGGCGATACATTCGTCGAGGCTCTTCTTGCAAAGATATGCACTCTTTTGTTCTATCTGAACTTCGTCCTCGTAAATATATACTCGCTTTTCGTTGTGGAAGCCCTTGATACTGTTTAACATTCTGCAGGATGAGTATGACTTGGCAATCTGAGAGATGTCTCCTACCTTTTTGCCGCAGATCATTCTGACGGGCTTTAAAAGAATTCCTTCGATTTTCTTTATCATGCTCTCAAAGAAATCTTCATCCGACATATCGTATCTTGTAGCCATATTGTCGCAGTAAATAAAACCTACGTCATAACTTGACTCGTCATATGAAACGTCAAAGATAAAATGGTTTTCATTGTCTTTGTATACTTCACGACATGCGCTGAAAAGCTGATGCTGAAGCACTCTTGCATCGTAATCGTCCTCGTCGCTTTCTTTGGTTTCATCGGCGAGTTCGATATCCACATATCTGATTTTGCCGGAAAGCTGCATGTGTTTTTTGACATATTCGATATTTGAATCATCGAATTTGCCTTTAATAAGTGAGATGACGTTTCTGGCAAGATATGCATCTTCCATTTTTGCACGGTCGTCTTCTTTTTCCTTGGAAACTTTTTCGAGTTTGGAAACATTTCGTAAAAGAGCAAGGATATCCTTTTTCTGAACGGGCTTTAATATATAGTCCATACTGTTGTATTTAATCGCTCTCTGGGCATACGAAAAATCATCGTAACCCGTAAGGATTGCGAATCTCGCATGGGAAACGCCGGTTTTCTGAATGTTCTCAAGAAGTTCCAGTCCGGTCATAACAGGCATCTGAATATCCGAGATAATCAAATCAACTTCGTTGTTTTTAAGATATTCAAGTGCTTCTTTGCCGTTGGAAGCGGTATTTACTATCTCAAAACCTTCCTTGTTCCAGTCAACCAGAATTTTCAAACCCTGAAGAATAAAGGGTTCGTCATCGACAAGCATGACTTTTAACATCACTCGCCCTCCTGCTTTTTAAGTTTATCAAGCGGAATCTTTATGATAACGCTCATTCCGACTCCGACTTCGCTTTCAATATCAAATTTAACCGCATGTTCGGTAACCATCTTAAGTCTTAGACATGCATTCATGATACCAACATGCTTTCTGGCTTTGATTGTTTCAATCGAAGCATTCTCAATATCGTTAAGCATTTCCTGAACCTTTTCTTCGCTCATGCCTTCGCCGGTATCTTCTACTTCTATAAAAAGAATCTTTTCGGATTTATATACTCTAACAAATATCCAACCCTGCGTAGCCTTGGATTCAATACCGTGAACGCAGGCGTTTTCTACGAACGTAACTATGGTAAGCTTGGGAACAAGATAGTTTTCGCATTCCTCTTCAACATCGATATCAAATGAAAGTCTGTCGCCGAATCTGTAGCTTTGAAGTGCAAGGTACGCTTCAATGGATTCGATTTCGTTTTTAACGGTAACGAAATCCTTGCCCCACTCTACGTTCTGTCTTTCCATAACCGCCAGTTTGTCAACCATGGTCGCGGTCTCGGTCTCTCCTTTTAGGAGCGAATGCATTCTGATACTTTCAAGTGCGTTAAACATAAAGTGCGGATTAATCTGACTCTGTAAAGCCAGAAGTTCAGCCTTCTGTCTTGCAATATCACTTTCCTGTTCCTTAATTTTATCCTTGTAAACGGTTGTTACCAGTTCGTTCGTGATATCAACCATCTTGTTGTATTTTTTCATAAGGGATGCAAGCTCATCATTTCCCTCTACATTCTGAATGGAATTGAAAGTGTTGGTTTTCTCACTTCCGAAAGCATTTTCGAGGATTGCGATTCTTTTTATAACCGTATTTTCAATCATCATCAACATGAACAGAGGAATGATAATTGTAACTACAAAAAGTATTACAAGAATCTGCCAGTGATCCCTGATGGCGGTGGAAATGATTTTTGTTTCGTTAACGATTATGATATCAACCTTTGCACCTGCAATATTTACGTTTTTCACTACATTGTTTTTGTTGGTTAAATCTACTTGAGATCTGTAGATAACCGAATCACCCTCTGTAGAAAATACAACGTAATCGTCGATAATAACGTATGCGGGGTATTTTGAGTTGAAGGATTTAAGTGTACTTTGGAGGGTACTCGAGTCATGTCCGATTACCGCAATCTTGGCCACACCCGAGTCTCTGTCATAATCCATTCTTCTTATATAGTAAAACTTTCTTTTGGAACGGAATTCACTTTTCTCATTCACATCGTAGTATGCGCTTATTAAGTCCTTTCTTTCGCTGTCGATAAAATCCTTATACCATTTCTGCGTGTATACGCCGGAGAGTTTCTTTACAAACTGGGAGTCCAATAGCGAATCATTGTCTGCATATACAACAATTACGTTTCTGTTTAAGCCCGAAGTTGTTTCAAGAAACGAGTCATTGATAACATCATAATAGTCCATCCAGTACTCATAACTGTCGGGAAATTCTTTTATGACAAAATCGTTTATTTTAGGGTTTTTATTTAAACTTTCTGCCAAAGTAACATCGCTTGAAAGCATGTTTTCAAAATAGTTCTGATAAACGCCTGCGATATATTCCATATCGTATTTAATTGCGTTGATTTCCTGCTTGTACACAGCGTTTAAAATGATGAAATCCGTTACGATAAGCGGTACAAAAACGCACGTAAAATAAAGCACAAAGAATTTGTGTCTAAATCTCAGATTGTTAAAAATCTTTTCTATAGGTTTTGCAAGAAGTCTGAACGCTTTTCTCATATCCTTTTTATTGTACCATATTTTTCTGTTTAACGATATTCCGTGATTAAAACTATTCATCATCTTTAATAAATTCTGTTTCAATTGACTGAATGTAAAAAAATTAGTATAATGTTTTCGGTTAGTTGCGACTAACCTAAAGCTAAAATTACAGGAGGTACTTCCAATGAGTGAAATATTTACGAACATACCTGAAATAAGGTATGAGGGACCTGATAGCAAGAACGCTTTCGGACTTCTTAAGGCAGCAGCAATCATTGAAGACGGAAGGATCGAAGGCTTTGTTGAAAAGAAATACGAAAGCTTCAATTCTGAACTTGGACAGAAAATCAGAAACGGAGAAGCCACTCTCACAGAACTTGCCGAAAAAGCAAGCGAGTTAAAGAATGTTAAAACGCCTATATCCGGAAACCAGGAATACCTCGAAGGAGTATTTAACAATATCCTTCTTTCCGGATTTTAATATTCACTTCCTTTCATCTCATTAAAAAAGAACCCGATGCCAAACGGCATTGGGTTCTTTTCATTGTTTTCATTTATTTCACAATTTATCTTACTTGAAAGGATTCTCTGTAGGATAAGGAAGTGAAGCGGGCTGATTGTAGTTGATATCCTCGATGGGAACTCCGATGTATTTGAATACTTCGTAGAGTGCCTTGCCGTGATGTCCGAATGTAACAGCACCGTGATGAGGATAATTCTTCTCAATAAGTACGTGACGATAGAAACGTCCCATTTCCTTGATTGCGAATACACCGATACCACCGAATGACTTGGTTGCAACGGGAAGTACTTCACCTTCTGCAAGATATGCTCTGATCTTAGCATCAGCTGTTGACTGAAGTCTGAAGAATGTGATATCTCCGGGAACGATGTCGCCTTCAAGAGTACCGTTTGTAACTTCGATAGGAAGTGCTCTTGCCATGATCATCTGATACTTCATCTCATGGAATGCAAGCTTCTTGGAGCATGTATTACCGCAGTGGAATCCCATGAATGTATCTGTATGCTTGTAATCGAATTTGCCTTCGATAGACTCTTTGTACATATCCTTGGGAACTGAGTTGTTGATATCAAGGAGTGTTACGATATCATCAGATACGCATGTACCGATGAACTCGGAAAGGCATCCGTAAATATCAACTTCACAGGATACGGGAATACCCATACCTGTTAAACGAGAGTTAACATAGCAGGGAACGAATCCGAACTGTGTCTGGAATGCGGGCCAGCACTTACCTGCGATTGCAACGTATTCTCTGTAACCCTTGTGTCCTTCAACCCAGTCAAGAAGTGTTAATTCGTACTGAGCTAACTTAGCAAGTACTTCGGGCTTCTTGTTGCCTGCGCCGAGTTCTTCTTCCATCTCTTTAACCTTTGCGGGAATTCTTTCATCGCCTGCATGCTTGTTAAAGGATTCGAAAAGATCGAGCTCAGAGTTCTCTTCAATTTCAACGCCAAGGTTGTAAAGCTGCTTAATAGGAGCGTTACAAGCAAGGAAGTTAAGAGGTCTGGGACCGAATGATATAATTTTAAGTTTGCTTAAACCAACGAGTGCTCTTGCAACGGGGATGAAATCATTGATCATCTTAGCGCAGTCCTCTGCATCACCTACGGGATACTCAGGAATGTATGCGCCAACGTTACGAAGCTTTAAGTTGTAGCTTGCGTTAAGCATACCGCAGTATGCATCGCCTCTGCCGCCGCAAAGGTCGTTCTGTGTTTCTTCTGCTGCTGCACAGAACATCTTAGGTCCGTCAAAGTGCTTAGCAAGAAGTGTTTCGGAAATTTCGGGACCGAAGTTTCCAAGGTATACGCAAAGTGCGTTACATCCAGCCTTCTTGATATCTTCAAGAGCCTGAACCATGTGGATTTCGCTCTCTACGATACAGATAGGGCATTCATAGATATCTGCTGCATCATATTTAGCCTTGTAAGCATCAACTAATGCTTTTCTTCTGTTAACCGAAAGTGATTCGGGGAAACAGTCACGGCTTACAGCCACGATACCAAGTTTAATCTTAGGAATGTTGTTCATAATGTTAGCCTCCCATTATATATTTTTCTTTTTATTTTTATATTACAAACTTTGCCCTTTATTCCTAATCATAACCGTTGATAAGGAATAAGGGAAAGTAAGTTTATAAACTGATTTAATCTTCTTCGCTTGATTATTTTACGAAATCTTTTACGCCGGCTGCAATGCCTTCTGCATCAAGACCGAACTTGTGAAGAAGCTGTGCGGCTGTACCGGACTCACCGAATACATCCTGTACCCCAATCTTTTTAAGAGTTGCAACACCTGTCTCTGCAAGGACATCTGCTACTGCGCTGCCTAAGCCCCCGATAACGGAATGCTCTTCAACGGTTACAACCTTGCCTGTCTTCTTTGCACTTGCGATTACAAGGTCTTTGTCAAGAGGCTTGATTGTGTGGATGTTGATAACTTCTGCATCGATTCCGTCAGCTGCAAGTGCTTCTGCTGCCTTTAATGCTTCGCATACGCAAACGCCTGTAGCGATAATTGTTACATCTTTGCCTTCCTTAAGTGTGATTCCTTTGCCGATTTCGAATTTGTAATCTGCATTGTCGTTGATTACGGGAACCGCACTCCTGCCGAATCTCATGTAAACGGGACCTACATATTCAGCTGCAGCCTTAACTGCTGCCTTTGCTTCAACATCGTCTGAAGGAACTATAACTACCATACCGGGAATTGTTCTCATAAGAGCAATGTCCTCGTTACACTGATGTGTAGCACCGTCTTCGCCGACTGTAACGCCTGCATGTGTGGCACCGATCTTAACATTAAGATGAGGATAACCGATTGAGTTTCTTACCTGCTCGAAAGCACGTCCTGCTGCGAACATTGCGAAGGATGAGCAGAAAGGAATGATTCCTGTTGTTGAAAGACCTGCTGCGATGCCTGTCATGTTACATTCAGCGATACCGCAGTCGATATGTCTTTCGGGAAAGGCTTTCTTGAAAGTACCTGTTTTTGTGGCACCTGCAAGATCGGCATCCAGTACATATACTTTATCATTGATTTTTCCTAATTCAACAAGAGCGTTACCGTAACTCTCTCTTGTTGCTATTTTTACAACATCAGACATACTCTTTACCAATCCTTTCCAAATCTTCCATAGCTATTGCATATTGCTCGTCGTTAGGAGCTGTGCCGTGCCATGAAGCCTGATTCTCCATAAATGATACTCCCTTACCCTTGGTGGTCTTTGCAATAATTGCTGTAGGCATACCCTTGCATTCTCTTGCTTTCTTGAAAGCGTCTGCAATCTGTGAGAAATCATGACCGTCGATTTCGATTACATTAAAATTGAATGCTTTGAACTTGTCGGTGATGGGATAAGGAGAACATACGTCTTCAATCTTACCGTCAATCTGAAGTCCGTTGTTGTCAACGATAACGCAGAGATTGTCGAGTTTTCTGTGACCGGCAAACATAGCTGCTTCCCAAATCTGACCTTCCTGGATTTCACCGTCGCCACAAAGAGCGTATACTCTGTAATCCTTGTTTAAAAGTCTTGCGGAAAGAGCCATACCAACTGCTGCGGAAAGTCCCTGTCCGAGTGAACCTGAAGACATATCAACGCCGGGTGTTTCCTGCATACAGGGATGTCCCTGAAGTCTGGAGCCGAGTTTTCTTAATGTCTCGAGTTCTTCAACGGGGAAGTATCCTCTGTTGGCAAGTGTTGAATAAAGTGCGGGAGCAACATGTCCCTTTGACAATACGAAACGGTCTCTGTCGTCCTTTTTAGGATTGGCGGGATCGATGTTCATCTCCTCAAAATAGAGATATGTCATGATATCAGCTGCGGAAAGCGATCCGCCGGGATGTCCGGCTTTTGCGGCATGAACCGCGGTTACGATTCCTTTTCTGACATCATTGGCCTTTTTCTTAAGTTCCAATTCGTTCATACTTAATCTCCTGTTTTTTATTTATTGGTGCCAGGTACACTAAAGTGAGCCGGGCACCTTTTTAACTTATTAACCAAACCGACTATTTGATGATGTCAAATATAGGCTTGCAAGCCGGATAGATGGTCTTGAACTGCTGATACTTCTTCTCGTATTTAGCAACGAGTTCGGGATCGGGCTTCTCCACGTCGAGAACTTTTACGATAGCCTTTGCAGCTTCTTCAACAGATGCGTATTCGCCGCATCCTACTGCTGCAAGCATAGCGCCGCCAAGTCCGGGACCTTCTTCGGAAGTAATTCTTTCAACTTCCATATTCATAATGTTGGTAATCATCTTTCTCCAGAGAGGGCTCTTTGCACCGCCGCCGCAGATTCTGGTCTTGGTAAGAGGAATACCGAGGCTTCTTGCTACTTCGATGGAATCACGAAGACCGAATGCTACGCCTTCGAGAACTGCCTGAGTCATGTCTTCTCTGGTTGAGTCCATTGTAAGGCCGATGAATGTTCCTCTTGCATCAGGGTTGTTGTGAGGTGATCTCTCGCCCATTAAGTAAGGAAGGAAGAATACATGATTCTCACCGAGTTTTGTAATATTGGCCTGCTCTGCTGCGTAATCCTTTGTCTTGATGATTTCGTCCATCCACCATTTGTTACATGAAGCTGCAGAAAGCATACATCCCATTAAATGGAAGTTTCCGTCTGCATGGTCAAATGAATGAAGTGCGTTGTTTTCATCTACGCCGAATTTAGCGGAAGAAATAAATACTGTTCCGGATGTACCGAGTGAAATGTTGCATCCGCCGTCGCCTACAACACCTGTACCTACAGCTGCTGCCGCATTGTCGCCTGCACCTGCGCAAACCTTAACGTTATCTGTAAATCCGAGTTCTTTTGCGATTTCGGGTTTTACCGTACCTGTAACTTCGTAAGACTCATAGAGCTTGGGAAGCATTGATTCGTCTACGCCGCAGATATCGCACATCTTCTTGGACCATTTCTTATTCTTAACGTCAAGAAGCAACATACCTGAAGCATCAGAATAATCTGTTGAGAATACGCCTGAAAGGATATATGCGATATAGTCCTTGGGAAGCATAATCTTTTTAATCTTTGCAAAGTTCTCGGGCTCGTTGGCCTTCATCCAGAGAATCTTGGGAGCGGTGAAACCTGCAAATGCGATGTTTGCTGTTTCTGCAGAAAGAACGTCTTTGCCGATTACGTTGTTTAAGTAATCTGTTTCTTTCTGTGTACGTCCGTCGTTCCAAAGAATAGCGGGTCTTATAACATTGTCGTTCTCATCGAGAACTACAAGACCATGCATCTGTCCGCCGAAACTGATTCCTGCAACTTTAGTTGCGTCAAAATCTTTTACGAGCTCCTTTAAACCTTCGAGTACAGCCGTTTTCCAGTCTTCGGGCTTCTGCTCCGACCAGCCGGGGTTCGGGAAATACAAAGGATATTCCTTTGATACCGAGCTTACGATTGTACCGTCTTTTTCCATCATGATCAGCTTAACAGCCGATGTACCGAGATCAACTCCGATATAATACATAAAACCTTCTCCTTTTAGATTGTAATATTTTCGCCTACAAGTCCGTTGAAAGCGCCGTCGATCTTAGCATCTTCGTGAGCAATGAGCCACTTGTTGACTGCTGTAAGAAGTCTGTCTTCCTTGGTGTAGGAATTCTTGAATGTGAGGTCGTAGTTTGTTCCCTTGGGAAGAACTACTACAGCTTTGAAGCCCTTGTCTTCTACGTGGCAGGGAGCATAGTGAAGAGTTGTAGCATACATTTCAACTGCAACGCCTGCAGGTACGAGGAAAGCTTCAATCTTGGATGTATCGTATTTGAAATCTTCGGTAACATCCTTTAATTCGCCGATAAGAAGAACCATATCGTAAAGAGCCACATTGATTTCGGAATCTCTGTGATACTCAACTGCATTAAGTGCCTTGTTATGTCCGTTGCACATACCGATCTGGATGGGCATTCCGCCGTAAAGGCTCTCGGAAATAATCTTTGTTGCAGGTGTGTTCTCAAGTGCTTCTACTCCGGGGAAGTACTCAACTCCTTCTGCGGGCATGGGAAGCGCTTCAAGGTTTTTAAGGATTTCGGAAAAATCGATTCCTTCGATAATCTTGCCATACTTCTTAAATGACGGGTCTGTTACTTTTTTGATTTCCATAGCTTTTTCTCCTTTTATTTTTTTCTCTCTATAGCCGTTTTTTGAGAGTTATTTACCATTTTTTGTTCGGACATACGTTTCTTTTAAGAGCCGCCCTTATCTCTACGTAGCATCCGCAGGATGCACAGGTGCCGGCGTTTAACTTTTCGCATTCCTTACATACGTTAAGCCTTTTCTTGTATGTCGCCTCGTCGCTCTTGTCCTCATCTTTTATGATGTCCGTGTGTTTTTTTATCATTTCACGGTAGGCTTCTTCGCCCATCTCGGATATGAGGCAGCGTTTGCATATTTTTTTATATTCCATATTTTATGCGGTAACTTCGATGCACATTACACTGCATGGAGGAATCGTGTATCTTATCTTATCGTTCTTAAAAGATATGTTTTTGAATTCCTCGTCTTTAACAACATTAGGATTGTCGAAGGTGTTGTGATCGTCCATCCTGCCTTTTACGATGGTGGCTTTTACTTCTTTTATGTTGGCTCCGAGGACAACGCTTTCAATCATTGCTTCCTCGTCGAGTGAAAGGTTTGTCACGGTAATGATTATCTTGCCGCTTCTGTCAACCGATACGGATTCGGTAAGATTCGGAACCATATATTCATCTTCGAGACCGACTTTCTTGGTGTCGATGGAACTCTCGATTAAATCATTGTCCTGATGAGCGGAGTACATCTTGAATACATAATATGTAGGCGTCTTAATCATCTTCTCGCCTTCGGTTAAGATGACTGCCTGAAGAACGTTTACAAGCTGTGCGATATTGGCCATCTTGACTCTGTCTGCATGCTTGTTGAAGATATTTAAGTTGATTCCGGCTACAAGTGCATCGCGGATGGTGTTCTGCTGATAGAGGAATCCGGGGTTGGTGCCTTCTTCGACATCGTACCATGTGCCCCATTCATCAACCATGAGTCCGATCTGCTTTTCGGGATCGTATCTGTCCATAATCGCCGAATGACCTGCAATATACTCTTCCATGAAAAGAGTTTTTCTTAAGGTCATGTACCACTCTTTTTCATTGAATCCCGTTGCCGCACCCTTCTTAGCCCAGTCGTAAGGCAGAGTATAATAATGGAGGGTAAGGCCGTCCATAAATCCGTGTGCGTTGTTCCAGGAACCTGCCCTCTCAAAGCATTTCTTTAAAAGGGTTTCGGTCCATGCGTAATCCTTGTCGCTCGGTCCAACCGCAAGTCTTTTGATTTTTTTATCAGGATTGTAATTTTTGACAAATGTCTGATAGTGTCTGTAAAGATCGGAATAATACTCGGGACTCATATTTCCGCCGCAGCCCCAGGTCTCATTTCCTATTGCGAAATAATCAAGATTCCACGCTTCTTCGTGGCCGTTTTTTCTTCTTAAGTCTGCCATGGGTGACACGCCTTCGAAGGTCATGTATTCAACCCATTCGCTCATTTCTTTAACGGTACCGCTTCCGAGGTTACCGTTTACATATGTTTTACAGTTAAGCTGACGACAGAGTTCCATGAATTCATGTGTGCCGAAGGAATTGTCTTCGACTACTCCGCCCCAGTTGGTGTTAATCATTTTCTTTCTGTCTTTTTTATCACCAATACCGTCCATCCAGTGGTACTCATCGGCAAAACATCCGCCGGGCCATCTTAACACGGGGATTTTCATTTCCTTAAGAGCTTCGACAACGTCTGTACGCATACCATTAACATTCGGAATGTCCGAATTTTCCCCAACAAAAATACCCTCGTAGATACATCTTCCGAGATGCTCACTGAAATGGCCCTGAATTTCGGGATTTATGTGACCTTTTTTTATCTGGGGATTTATGATATGTCTGTACATAAATGTCTCCTAAGAAAAAAATATTGCGGTTAGTTGCCTAAAGATTTAAGCAAAAACCCACACTTATTATTATACATAAAATTAACTATAGGTAAATTAAATCTTTTTCCATTTCTTTTGTTGAAAATGACATCTATAATTTGTGGTGTTTTTATCTATACTTTGTCGGTAAAACACAGTTTTTGCATTACGCTTGAAGCATTAATCGGCGGGTGTTATTATTACAGTATATTGTTTTATTTATTTTATGAGGAATTAGCAGAAAATGAGCGAACAGAACAGTTCACATGAAAATAACGATTATACATTCTTACGTGAAAAAATAACCGAGCGCCCCATCAACAAGCGTAAGGTTTTCAAGCAGTCTCTCTTAACTATTGCGTTGGCAATAACGTTTGCTTTGGTTGCCTGCTTTGTCTTTTTCTTTTTTGAAAAGGGAACTCTCGAGAATTTCAACAAAACGCCCGAGCCCGAGAAAATCGAGTTAAAGCTCCTTGAGCCCACGGAAGAAATTCTTCCCGAGGATATGCTAATCGAGGATGTGGTTGAGCCCGAACCCGTGATCGAAATTCCCGACAATACCGAAGCCATCGAAAACGCAATCGCGGCATATCAGCCGGATATCGACGACTATCAGGGAATCTTTAACAAAATGAAAGCGCTTGCGGCGGAATCCAGGAAATCCATGGTAACCGTTACGGCCATTCAGGACAGGACCACCTGGCTTAATTCTTCATATGAAAACAAGACCCAGACCATGGGGCTTATCATGGAAGATAACGGAACGGATCTTTTTATTCTGACAAATGCCAAAATACTGTCCGACTCAACCGAAATCGTGGTATCTTTCCAGAATACTCAGGAATGCACGGCTACCTTAAAGGCGATCGATCCTTTTACGAATTATGCAATACTTACGATTCCGCTTTCCGAACTTAATGACACCACCAAAAGTGCCATGACTTACGCATCACTTGCCAGCTCGCAGCTTTCCTGCAAGCCCGGAGATATCGTAATCGCCATCGGAGATCCCCTGGGATACGGCTCTTCCATCGGCTACGGAATGTTGACTTCCACAGGAAATGAAATCAACGGAATCGACCATAATTATGCACTGCTTACCACTGATATTTACGGCTCCGAAGACGGCTCCGGCGTACTTATAAACAAAAACGGCAGAGTCATCGGAATCATCGATCAGACCTACAATAAACCGGAAAACAAAAATCTTATTTCGGCTGTCGGTATTTCAGAACTTACAAAGCCTATCGAAGATATGTGCAACGATGTTCACCGTGCGCACATGGGAGTTTCCGTGACCAACGTTTCTTCCACGGCAATGCGTTATTACAAGGTTCCCGTCGGAGCATATATTACCGACATCCAGATGGATTCACCCGCGATGCAGGGCGGAATTCACAAGGGCGATGTCATCACCGCAATGAACGATGCGCTTATTACAAGCGCATTAGACTATGAAGTCGAAATAAACACCTTCAGCCCGCAGGATGAGGTGATTGTTACCGTTTCGCGTTTAAACGGCGACACCTATATTGATATGGATATAAAAGTAACTTTGTCCGAATAGTACGGAGCATAAATGAGAAAAACCATCTACACAAAGTTCATATTTGCTTATCTTTTGTTTGCACTCTTCGGATTTATGGTTGTTGCAACCTTCTCATCCAGAGCCATTAACAATCTGGTTACAAAGACCGAAGCCGACAAACTGTATAAAGAAGCAATCATTATCGCAGATACATACGCCAAAGATCTGTACGGTTCCGAGACAAGTCTTGAATCCGTTAAAAAACAGTTCGATATTCTGGCGCTTTATTTTGATTCTACACTTTGGATAATGAACCCTTCAGGTCTTATCGTTCTTTCTTCCGACAGTCCCGTTGATGTCGAAAATCCCGTATATGTTAACAATTTTAACCCCGCGGACAATATCGGCGGTTACTATAAAGTCGGTAACTTTTACGGAATGTTTGATGAGGATGTATTAAGTGTTTTCGCTCCGATTACCGACGGTTATCAGGTACTCGGTTACGTTACAATTCATAAAAGTGTTTCGGAACTTAAAAAACTTTCCGAGAAGTTACTCACTCTCTCGTATTATCTTTTCATTATTCTCTTCGTTCTCTCGCTTATAATACTTATTTTCTTTACGAGTAACGTTTACAGACCGTTAAGAAAAATCACAAAGGCAACCGAGGAATACGCTGCCGGAAACTTAAGATACCAGTTCCAGATTGACTCTGAGGACGAGCTCGGATATCTCGCGGCATCGCTTAATTACATGGCCAGCGAACTTTCCAAAGGAGAGGACAATCAGAAGCAGCTTGTAGCCAATGTTTCACACGATTTCAGATCGCCTCTTACAAGTATCAAGGGATATTCCGAGGCAATGCTTGACGGTACGATTCCACCCGAGCTTCACAACAAATATCTTGAAATTGTCACCAATGAATCCGACAGACTTATAAAGCTCACCAACTCACTTCTTACTTTAAACAACTTAAATACCGAAGGAATGATATTGGAGCTTACCGACTTTGACATAAATACGGTTATAAGAAAGACTCTCGCGACCTTCGAAGGTTCCTGTCAGAAAAAGAAAATTACCGTTAATTTAACCCTTACCGGAGACCAGCTTTTCGTAAAGGGTGATATGTCAAAAATACAGCAGGTTCTTTACAATCTTTTAGACAACGCAATCAAATTCAGCAATAAAAATTCCGAGATTTTTGTAGAGACCAAGGAAAAGCACAGAAAAGTTTTTGTCAGCGTAAAAGACCAGGGAATCGGTATTCCCAAAGAAAGCTTAAATCAGATCTGGGACAGATTTTACAAGACGGATTTATCCCGTGGTAAAGATAAAAAAGGTACGGGTCTCGGACTTTCCATCACCCGTGAAATCATCCGTGCACACGGCGAAAACATAAACGTAATCAGTACCGAAGGCGAAGGAACAGAGTTTATCTTTACGCTTACATTATCCGACATTAACGACGAAGAAGAATAGACCAAAAGCGGAGCATAAAATGCAGGTAAAATTTGAGAAGGTTGATTCCCCCGAAAAAGAGGAAGCTCTCATAAAAGCACAAACAAATACAGACGATATCAAAGCGGCAATCGAGCTTCTCGAAGGCGGGAAACGTAAGCTTCCCCTCATAAAAGATGGCGAAACACATCTTTTGGAAACCACGGCTTTTTATTATATAGAGTCCGTGGACAAAAAAACTTTTGTATATTCAAAGGACGACTGCTTCGAGACAAAGTTAAGACTGTATGAACTCGAGGAAACACTCGGTGCTTATTTTTTAAGAATTTCCAAATCCATGATTGTAAATCTTAAAAAAATTCAAGGCGTAAAATCCGATTTAAGCGGTCGTATGGAAGCGACAATGTTAAACGGCGAAAAAATCGTGATCTCACGAAGCTACGTAAAAGAGATCAAAAGGAGGCTTGACCTATGAGCAAATTTAAAATGCTGTTTTTACAGACAAGCTTTATATCTCTCGGCATTTTCCTTGCTGTCGGCACCGCGCAGACAGTTTTGCATTTCTTTGGAAATGCATATGCTACCGAATGGTATTTTCTTTTAAGCGTAATATTTGCCGGCGTGCTTTGTTCACTGCCTTCACTTATTCTTTACAATGAAAAAATAAAGCCGTTCTTCATAAAAATACTCCTTCACTTTACTCTGGTTTTCGCTGCGGTTTCACTGCTCGGATGGCTGTTTAAATGGTATACGGGCTTTACAGACTATGCGTTTGTGATTCTGATTTTTATATTCGTGTATGTATTCGTCTGGGTAATGGCGAAGTGGTTTTACATAAAAGAAGACAAAGAAATTAACACAGCGCTTGATTCAATCCGCGACGAAGAATAGACGCCTGAAACAATTTAATTTATCAAAAATGAGCAACTTGGTAGACCTTTTTTGCATCTTGGTCGAGTTGCTCTTTTTTTATTTTTCCTATCCGATACAATGGGTTCATACAAAGAAAACGTGGGAAAGAAAGGACACAAAATGAACGTAATCGAAGTAAAAAATCTCGTAAAAAAATATAACGAGCATCTCGCAGTCGACGGAATAAATTTTGAAGTAAAAGAAGGCGAGCTCTTCGCATTCCTTGGTGAAAACGGAGCAGGCAAATCCACCACAATCAACATACTCTGCACAATACTTGAAAAGACTGCGGGGGACGTAAAAATCTGCGGTCACGAACTCGGCAGAGAGGACGATCTTATACGAAAAGAAATCGGAATCGTTTTCCAGAACTCGGTGCTCGACGACAAACTCACCGTAAAAGAAAATCTCTTCACAAGAGGCAGCTACTACGGATTAACCAAAAAGGAAATTGAGGAAAGGCTTAACTCCTTTTATGAGAAATTCGAACTTGAAGAAATCATGAAAAGAAAGTACGAAAAGCTCTCCGGCGGCCAGCGAAGAAGAGTCGATATCGTAAGAGCACTTTTAAACAATCCGAAGATTCTTTTCTTAGACGAGCCGACCACCGGACTTGATCCGAAATCTAGAAAAATCGTCTGGGACTACATTGAATATTTAAGAAAAGAAAAAGGCATGACAATCTTCTTGACCACACATTACATGGAGGAAACAAGGGATGCAAACCACGTCGTAATCCTTGATAAAGGAAAGGTCATTGCCCGCGGCACGCCCGCAGAACTAAAGAGCAATTACTCTTCTTCGAAATTCCTCTGGTACGCCAGAAAAAGTGAAGAAAACGACAAAACAGCAGGCGCAATAAATCCCAATATCATTTACGATGCAGACCACTACAACATTCTTTTTGACGGAGACATTCTGGATGTGATTTCAAAAAACAAAAACAAATTTAAGGATTTCGAAATCATAAAAGGCAGCATGGACGACGTATTCTTAAACCTCACGGGAAGAATGATAGCAAACTAGAAAAGGAGACATGAAAATGAAAGGCTTTATAGGATTAACAAAAAGAAACATACAGATATATTTTAAGGATGTTCATACAGTGATTTTTTCGATGCTTACATCGATTATCGTATTCGTACTTTACCTTTTCTTCTTAAAGGGAACTTTCGTAGAGGCAATCGAAGGCAGCATGCAGGGACTCGATGCTTTTATCAACGCAGACGATGTAAAGATGTTTGTAAACGGAGTTCTGCTTGTGGGAATCTTAGGTTCAGCAACCATCACAATCCCTTACAACTGCTTAACAACAATCGTAAAAGACCGCGAAAGAAAAGTTGATTACGACATCCTTGCAACACCCGTAAAAAGATGGCAGATTATTCTCTCATATCTTTCGGCGGCAGTTATTTCTTCTTTCCTGATGACATCGCTTCTTTTAACCATGGGGCTGATTATCTTAAGTTTCTTGGGAAATATGCACTTAAGTGCACTCAGCATTCTCGGCGGATACGGAGTGATTCTTTTAGGATGTATGTCATCCAGTGCACTTTTTATGACGGTGGTTTTGTTCTTTAAATCCTCGTCGGCAGCAGGCGCATTCTTCGGAATCCTCTCCGCAGCAGCAGGTTTTGTAATCGGTGCATACATTCCCCTTTCACGGTTTTCCACAAAGATTCAGACTATTTGCAATCTCTTCCCCGCAAGCCACATCTGTGCACTTCTTAGAAACATGCTTTTGACAGGCTGTCTTGATGAAATGAACCGCTCAATCGGCGGTGTGGATAACGGCGTTTTCGTTGATGCCATCCGTCAGTCAATGACCTTCAACGCATCAGTATTCGAAAAGAGTCTGCCTGTAAATGTAATGTGCATCTACGTCGGCATCTTCACTTTATTAAGCCTGCTCGTTATGATTTTCCTGTACACGAGAGTATATAAAAAGAACTAAATTACAGCATTTAAAAAAGCCGCCGGATTCGGCGGTTTTTTTATTGTCTCTGCTTAATACAATATAGAAAAAAATATCCTTAAAAACAAATTTACGACACATTTGCGTGGTATTTTTAGTAATTGTTGTCACGCCTTGTCGTACTACAATTTATATTTTTATAAAGGTAAAATAATTTTATAAAGAATAAATAATTCCCTGCTTAATCAGGCAGTTATCATACATTGGAAGATTTTCAAAAAAATGAAGGAATATAACGAGACTTTACAAAGAATTAAAGAATTGTTAGCCGCTCGGGGCTGGTCTGTATACAGATTATCCCTGGAATCCAATATTCCCGAAAGCAGTTTAAACACCCTTTTTAAAAGAAATAACGAACCAACGCTGCCAACCCTCAGAAAGATATGTCAGGGTTTTAAAATATCTCTTTCGGATTTCTTCTCTTATGAAAAAACACCGGAATTCGTCGATTTATCAGCGGATGAAATAAACCTTCTGGTTGAATACCGCGCGACTTCAAAAAGCAACAAAAAGCTCTTAAAAGCATATCTGGCAGGACTGAATAAAGTTCTTCCCGAAGAAATTAAATAATACGAATTGCTTTATTCAAACTAAACAATTCTGGCAAAAGTGTCTGGCAATCATTCTGGTGCGAGGCACTTTTCTTGTTTAAGGTGCCGACTATGGGGATAAGTCGGCACCTTTCTTGTTTTATAAATCTTTTACCAGTGAAGTCTGTGGAGTTCTCCCTTTTCTTCAAGGCCTTTAAAACCGTTCTGACGGAGCGCTTCATATAAAACAATATTAACGGAATTGGATAAATTCAACGATCTTATTTC
Organism: Lachnospiraceae bacterium G41; assembly: GCA_900100245.1. GTDB lineage: Bacteria > Bacillota > Clostridia > Lachnospirales > Lachnospiraceae > UBA3766. The sequence goes on along the minus strand of FNEU01000006.1, from coordinate 43,700 downwards.
GGGGAGCATCGGAATTCTGATACATTCGTCAGGATGTTCTACAAGTATCTCTTCCGGAATGCCTGCACTCTCTTTGCCGAACATAATATAGTCGTTATCCGAATACTCTACCTCAGTATAGACATGCCTTGCTTTCGTGGTCGCAAAGTATATATGTGCATTAGGATTCTTTTCTAAAAAATCCGCATAATTTATATATCTTCTGACGTCCAGTTTGTCCCAGTAATCCATACCGGCTCTTTTAACGCTTTTATCATTCAATATAAACCCAAACGGCTCTATCAAGTGAAGCGTTGTGCCGGTCGCTACACATGTACGACCTATGGCGCCTGTATTAAACGGTATCTCGGGTTCGAGTAGAACTATATTCATAACTATCCTTTCAGATCCTGCCCTTAACAAAAACGAGAGTCCTTATTTGTTAATATTTCCGATTTGACATATATTTTCAGGGTTATTATAATTTGTTTATAGAGCATTACCGATAGACGGTTGCTCTTGTTAGTGATTATAAAATGATTTATAACCGCCTAGCTGGAACTATGGCGGTTATTTTTTTGTTTTTGAATTACGTCCCAACATATATCCTACGCTGAAACAGGTAATGGCAAAGCCGATTACCGCTATCATATTGATAACATCCATAACAAATACCTCCTTTCGAAGATTCCTTGATAACAAGGTTTCTATGTAAACGAAGTTCACAGTACTTCGATTGAAGGCAACCGCCTACCGAATATGGTAATGCCCATATTCGAACTATAACACCGTTTGTGTGTTTTGTCTATAAAATTATAAATTATGCATTGTTTGTATGTGAATATTTTACAAAAAGCCTCCCGACGGGAGGCTTTTTATATTTTACTGATTTCTAAGCTTTTCTACAAAACTCTTAAGTCTGCCGATGGCAACTTTCAAATCCTCTATCGAGTATGCGTAGGAGATTCTAAGAAAGCCTTCGCCACAGTCTCCGAAAGCGGTTCCGGGAACTACAGCAACCTTCTCTTCTTCGAGGAATTTAAGTGCGAATTCTTCGCTTGTCATGCCGAATTCTTTTATGCAGGGAAATACATAAAATGCACCGAAGGGTTCAAAACAGGGAAGGCCCATCTCTTTGAATTCGTTCATCAGATAACGTCTTCTCTGGTTGTATGCCTCGGTCATTTCGATTACGTCTTCTTCGCCGTTTTTCAAAGCTTCGATAGCTGCATACTGGCTCGTCGTGGGAGCACACATGATTGCGAACTGATGAAGTTTGATCATCTGTTTTATGATTACTTCGGGTCCTAATGCATATCCGAGTCTCCAGCCTGTCATGGCATATGCTTTCGAGAAACCGTTTATGATGATGGTTCTCTCTCTCATTCCGGGTATCGAGCAGATTGAGACATGCTTTGATTTATATGAAAGTTCCGAATATATTTCATCGGAAATGACGAATAAATCATGCTTTTCGATGATGGGAGCTATGGCCTCCAAATCTTCTTTTTCCATGATTGCCCCTGTAGGGTTGTTCGGAAATGCAAGAATCAAAACCTTTGTTTTTTCCGTGATTGCTCCCTCGAGTTCTTCAGGGGTTAATCTGAACTGATTTTCATTCTTAAGAGGCAGTATTACGGGAACTCCGTCTGCCATTACGGTGCAGGGTTCATACGAAACATAGCAGGGTGTGGGAATGATTACTTCGTCTCCGGGATCTAACATGCAGCGAAGCGCAAGGTCTATGCCCTCCGAACCACCCACGGTAACCAGTGTTTCGGTTAAGGGATTGTAAACAACTCCCTGTTTTCTGCCGTAGTAGTTGCAGATTTCCTGTCTTAATTCTTTAATTCCGGCATTTGATGTGTAGAATGTTTTACCCTTTTCAAGAGAGTAAATACCCTCGTCTCTAATGTGCCAGGGCGTGTCAAAATCGGGCTCGCCCACACCGAGAGAGATAGCATCTTCCATCTCGCTTACTATATCAAAAAACCTCCTGATGCCGGATGGTTTTATATTGGTTATTTTATCTGACAAAGGATTTCTCATGGTGTCATTTTCAACCTTTCATCCACATATTTTTTAGCAAGTATTGTACCGTGATCCTTGTATTTTTTAAGAATAAAATGTGTGGCGGTACTTAAAACCGTATCAAGCGTCGACAATTTGTCGGAAACGAAATTCGAAACTTCTTTAAGGGATTTTCCCTCAAGAGATACCAAAAGATCGTAGCCGCCCGAGATAAGGTAAACGCTGTTAACCTCGGGATATTTGTAAATACGCTCTGCAATTGTATCAAAGCCCTGACCTCTCTGAGGTGTTACACGAACTTCAATAAGCGCACTGACTTTTTCGATGCTGGTCTTTTCCCAGTCGATAAGAGTGTGGTATCCACAGATAACGCCTTCCGCTTCCATCGCGGCTATTTCGTTAACTACATCAATCTCTTCCTCGCCGAGCATTATCGCCAGTTCCTTCAAATCGATTCTGCTGTTTTTTTCAATTGCTTTTAAAATTTGTTCGCGCATATTATTTGTCCTTTCAAAATTAATTATTCTAAAAGATTTAAATCTGTTTTTGCTTTTTCACAAGATTTTATCGGTTGAATCCTGCTTTATTTTATCAAGATATCTTACGGCCTCGCCGTTTAAGATTAACTTGTCGTTATCGTCTCTTATTTTTCCGATAACCTTAGCGGGAACTCCTTCGTTTTTTAAGTATTCAACGAGCGCTTCGGGCTCTTTTAGCACCATCAGCACCATTCCCTTTGACTTCATTTCATACGGTGAAATATCAAAAAAATTGCAAATTTCGATTACTTCCTGTCTGACGGGAATTTTCTTTATATCAACTTCCAGGCCTCTGCCCGCAATTTTTGCAAGTTCTCCGAGTGCCTTGAATATTCCGCCCTCCGCGGCGCATATGGTTTCTTTTATCATAAAAGAATCGCCCGCGCTGCACTCTTTTTCGGTAGAAAGACTCGCTTCGTAGTCTTTAAAATACCTCATAAAAGAAGGCGAAAAGCGTTTCTCATTTTCTTCTCTTTTATAATCTATAATCTCAAGCGTGCCTTCGATTCCAATCCATTTGGTAGCAACTATGAAGTCGCCCGGCCGGATATTCCTGTTGATATAAGGCTTATTTTCTTTATTGTTTGATGTCATAAAAATTAAAATGGCGCTGTCTTCAAAAGACGCGCCGGATTATTGTTCTTATTAATTTCGCTCCCACAAAGGGATTTCCTTTTCATCATCGCTTACCGGTTCGTCGCCAACTATTAAACTGCATACAAAAATCTTTGCACGCGAAACATTCGACCGGCACCGACTTAATTAAAACATCGATACCAGAAAAGGAATGATCATCGCAAGGCAAAGTACAATGGCGACCGCCGCGATAATGACTTTTGCTTTTTTTGTATGTAAATTCATCATAATATGTGCACCTCAAAATTATGTGTACGAAAAGGATTATAAATGATATTTACCGTTTTTGCAAGTTATAGTCTTTTACCCGTTATTCTTCTGTCCTGTCGGACAATAATCCCGTAAAAAACACTCGCTGCACTTTGGTGTCGGAGCCTTGCAAATACTTCGGCCAAGAGTGATAAGATGTATGTTCCAGAGAATCCAATGATCCCTAGGAATTTTTTTCATCAAATCAAACTCGACATCTTTCGGGTCTTCCTTCTTTGTAATTCCGAGCTTTCGACTGATTCGTCCAACATGTGTATCAACTACAATGCTTGGTTCATGATAAATATTTCCGCGGATAACATTCGCGGTTTTTCTGCCGACTCCGGGAAGGGAAGTTAAATCTTCTATGGAAGAGGGAACTTCTCCGCCGAACTTATCATCAAGCTTTTTGCAGCAGCCGATAATATTAACGGCCTTCGCATGATAAAAGCCAAGCGGATGAATTATATCTTCAAGTTCTGCCAAATCGGCATTTGCGAAATCTTTTGCATTTTTATACTTTGCAAATAAAGTCGGCGTTACGGTATTAACTCTCGCATCGGTGCACTGCGCGGAAAGAATAGTCGCAATCAGAAGTTCCAACGCGTTCTTATGCTCGAGATAACATATAAAATCCGTTCCGTACTGTGCATCCAGTGCCTCTATTATTTTTTCGATTCTTTCTTTCTGATTCATGTTTTTAGTATATTCTAATTTTATTTGATTGACAAATGTCTTATAATTCAATTATCCGGAGGAATTAAAATATGAAAACATTGATTGTTTACTATTCACTTGAAGGAAATACCGATTATGCGGCAAACAGGATAAAAGAAAAAACAGGCGCTGACCTGCTAAGATTAATTCCCAAAAAGGCTTACGCCGACAAGGGCTTTAAGAAGTTTTTCTGGGGCGGAAAGAGCGCTGTATTTAAAGATAAACCCGACCTGGAAGAGTATGATGTTGACCTTTCTTTGTATGACAGAATCGTCTTCGGTTTCCCTGTTTGGGCAGGAACATTTACTCCGCCGCTCAGGACTTTTATAGAAGATAACAAAGATGCTATTGTTGAAAAATCTCTCGCTGCATTTGCATGTCAGGGCGGAAGCGGTGCGGAAAAATCCTTTGATAAAATGGCTAAACTCATCGGTATCGAAAAGTTTGAAATAACCGGCATTTTCAATGATCCGCTTGCAAGAAAGAACGACGGAACCGACAGCGATATCGATGAATTCGCATCGAAAATCTCTGAATAAACACAAAAGATTTTCTATCATAAAAGAATCAAATTAGGAGCACAAATGTCTAAAATAAACTGGAAACCCGGAAATATGCTTTATCCTCTTCCCGCTGTTATGATAAGCTGTCAGGAAAAGGATCAGAAACCGAATATAATTACAGTCGCATGGGCGGGAACAATCTGCTCTGACCCCGTGATGGTTTCGATATCTGTCAGAAAGGAACGTTATTCTCACAACATCATAAAAAATTCGGGCGAATTCGTCATCAATCTGGTGACCGAAGATTTGACATATGCAACAGACTACTGCGGAGTCAAATCCGGCAGAGATACGGATAAATTCAAGAAATGCAATCTGACACCGATTGCAATCGAAGGTGTAAATGCGCCCGCAATAAAAGAGAGTCCCTTGAATCTTGCCTGCAAGGTAAAAGAAATCAAAGAACTCGGAAGTCATGATATGTTCATCGCCGAGGTTGTAGGCGTGACGGTCGATGATAAGTATATGAATGAAAACGGTAAGTTCGAACTCAACTCATCGAAACTTGTCACATATTCTCACGGCGAATACTTCGGTCTTGGTAAAAAAATCGGAAAATTCGGATATTCCGTAAAGAAAAAGAATTAATCCAGCAAATCAAGTATCTGCGCTTTTGTTCTGAAACCTACGGCTTTGTCCGCTTCGTCCCCGTATTTTAAAACGATTAAAGTGGGAACACTCATAATGCCGAATTCTTCGGCAATATCAGGTTCATCTTCAACATTGATTTTTCCGACTATAATATCGGGATTTTCTTCGGATATATCCTCCAAAACGGGTCCCAGTCTTTTGCAGGGAACACACCAGTCGGCATAAAAGTCCAGTAAGACCGTTTTGTCACTTGCTTTGATTTCTTCCAAATTGGATTCTGTCACAATTACTGTTGCCATTTTTGCTCCTTTTATGATTTTCTGTTCTGATATGATTAATCTCCGACCTTTTTAATAAAAAGCTCAAAAGTTCCGTCGCCGTTATCATCGATTTTTAATATCTCATGCCCTTCTTCCTTGACACTTCTGGGAACATTCTGAATAGGTTCTCCGTCGTTAATATGTACCTGCAGAATCTGCCCTTCATCGAGTTCTTCCAGTGCCACCTTGGTTTTTACAAACGTTACGGGGCAGTTAACATCGGTAATATCAACTACATCATCTGCTTCAAATTCGGGATTTGCCATTTTCTTTTCTCCTTATCTCAAATAATTGTAAGTTCTTCTTTGCGAACTGTTTTTTCTCCGTTCACACTCTCCACATGAAAAGCATTCAGAACCGGATTGTCCGCTTCCTCAAGGGATAAAATAAGATAGCTTGCGTTAGAATCATTCGCTAATCTCTTGTCCTCTTCGGACGGACGTGACGGTGATTCGGGATGGGAATGCCAGTTACCGAGCGGCTTTAATCCCTCAGCTCTCATATCTTTGATTGATGCAAGCTGGTCCTTCGGATCAATTGAAAAATGTTCGTTTGTATGATCGATATTTGTCAGAAGATATACTTTTTTAATCTCTCTTACACCGTCTTCCCTGTCGATTCCGGCTATCAGTCCGCACGCCTCTTCGGGAAGATTTTCCCTGGCATAAGCGAGTATTCTTTCATAATCGTTTTTGTTTATCGTAACAGTCATGTCTGCTCCTTTTTAATGCGCCTTCAAATCGCACGCAGGCTGTTCATAATCAATGAGCTCAGTGATTGTCGGATGATCTGAACAAACCGCACATCCCTCGCCTCTTGCGGGAAGTTTAATCTTGTGAAACTCCATCTTAAGTGCATCATATGTCAGCAGATATCCTACCAGCAAATCGCCTACACCGGTTAAATATTTCACGGCTTCCATAGCCTGAAGCGAACCTATTACTCCGCCCATCGCACCTATTACACCCGCCTGCTTGCAGGTAGGTACCGCATCCTTGGGTGGCGGATTCTTGAAAATACATCTGTAGCAGGGTCCTTCCCCTGGAATAATGGTTGTAAGCTGGCCTTTGAATCTGATGATTCCCGCATGACTTAAAGGTTTTTTCGCCATCACGCATGCATCGTTGATTAAGAATTTGGCCGGGAAATTATCCGTTCCGTCGAGGATAAAATCATAGTCTTTTATCAGATCCATAATATTGTCGCTTGCAACGAATTCATGATATGTATTTACTTTAACATCCGGATTGATGGCATTCATTGTTTCCCTTGCGGATTCAACCTTTCTCTTTCCGATGTCGTTGGTTGTATGGATTACCTGACGCTGAAGATTCGACAAATCAACCACGTCCGCATCAACTATACCTATTGTTCCGACACCTGCTGCCGCAAGATACAAAGCCGCAGGAGCACCCAATCCGCCGGCACCTATTATCAGGACTTTTCCGTTTAATAATTTTTTCTGCCCTTTGGCACCGATTTCTTTTAAAATAATATGTCTGGAATATCTCTCCAGCTGTTCGTTCGTAAAAGCCATTATCTGCCTCCGCCCATAAAATACAGGAATTCAACCACATCGCCTTCTTTTAAAACCGTTGTATCAAATTCGCCCGATTCAACGAATTCTTCGTTGACGGAAACTGTCACATACTGCGGTGTTTCAACATTTTCGGATGCTATAAGTTCCGTTACGGTGAGCCCTTCTTTTACGTCCTTTTTTTCTCCTGCTACTGTTATGTTCATTTTTATTCTCCTCTTTTATAAATACTCAACATCCGAAATTCATCAGATAATGTAATACCATTCGTCGCTTTGTTTTATTTCTTCGGTTTTGACCACATTATCCCTTGTGCGATACTCCATTTCGGGATTTTTGATGCTCACTCTGGTTCCCTCAGGCACGGAAGACGTGATAAATGTATTGCCACCGATAATGGAGTTGTTTCCTATCACGGTTTCACCACCGAGAATCGAGGCTCCCGCATAAATCGTAACGTTATCTCCGATGGTTGGATGTCTCTTCTTGCCGGATAACTTCTGGCCTCCTCTGGTCGATAACGCACCAATGGTCACACCCTGATATATTTTTACATGGCTTCCTATAACGGAAGTTTCTCCGACTACTATTCCGGTCGCATGATCTATGAAAAAATAATCTCCTATCGTCGCGCCCGGATGAATATCCACTCCTGTCTTGGAATGTGCATATTCGGTCATAAGTCTGGGTATTACGGGAACTCTTAAAAGATATAACTCATGTGCCAGACGGTAAACCGTTATTGCCACCAGACCCGGATAAGCGAGTATTATTTCTTCAAAGCAGCCTGCCGCGGGGTCCCCGTCATAAGCTGCCAGAAGATCTGTTTCAATAGTTCTTCTTATGCCGGGAATCTTATAAAAGAATTCCTTACAGATACGATAACTTTCGATTTTCCTGTCTTCCTCGGTCATCTCTCCCCTCAGTTTACAAAAATCAAGAGCAAGCGTTACCTGTTTGTTAAGATGATAAAAGATATCCTCGACGGTAACCGCAAGTGAGTTGTCGGGATTGTATATTTTATAAGATTTATCCTTGTAATAGCCCGGATATACCAGTCTGAAAAGATTTTTGACCAGTTCCGTTACTTCCGCTTTGCTTGGGTTGTTATAAAGGTTCATGACATCAATGTTTTTGCTGCCTTTATAATCGTCCAATACGATTTTAACTATTTCGCTTATCTCGTTTTCTTTTATGATTTCTTCCATTGCCATACCCGTTTTCTTTTTTTCTTCGGTACCGGGCACCTTTCGATGCCCGATACCTTTTCTTTACGCAAATGTTTTTAATACTTTTACAAGTGCATCAATATCATCCGGCGAATTGTATAAAGCGATTGTCGGTCTTACAGAAGATTCATAACCGAAATGTCTTAATACAGGCTGTGCGCAGTGATGACCGGTACGTACCGCTATTCCGTATCCGTCGAGTCTCTTTCCCACTTCCTCGTCGGAATATCCGTCGAGTTTAAAAGAAAGTGCCGATGATTTGTTAAGCGCCGTGCCGATTAAATGAAGTCCTTTTACGGTCTTCATTTCCTTCATTGCATACTGCAGCAGCTCATGCTCCCAGCGATATACACAGGGCATGCCTATATCCGTCAGATACTTAAGTGCTGCGCCGAGTCCTACCGCATCCGCTATGCTTCCCGTACCCGCTTCGAATTTATTCGGGATGGGGTTGTAAATGGTGCGCTCAAACGTTACGTCAGCTATCATATTACCGCCGCCGTGATAAGGCTCTGCGGCTTCTAAAAGTTCCTTCTTGCCGTATACGACACCGATTCCGGTAGGACCGAAAATCTTATGTCCGGAGAATACGAAGAAGTCTGTATCGAGTGCCGAGACATTAACCGGTATATGTGCTACCGACTGAGCGCCGTCGATTAAAATACGAACGCCGTGTCTGTGGGCAATAGCGACGAGTTCTTCAACGGGAGTTACGGTTCCGAGAACGTTCGAAACATGTGTTACCGCAACGAATTTCGTTCTCTTCGTAAAGAGTTTTTCATATTCGTGAAGTATTAGCTGTCCAGTTTCGTCACAGGGAATTACCTTAATTACGGCTCCCGTTGCCTGCGAGATTAACTGCCATGGAACTATATTTGCATGGTGTTCCAAGATGGAAACGATTATCTCATCTCCGGGCTGCAGCGTCGGCTTAACATAAGCATTTGCTACAAGGTTAATGGCTTCCGTTGTGCCTCTTACGAAAATGATTTCTTCCGAAGCCGAAGCACCGATGAACTGTCTGACTGTATCTCTTGCTTCTTCGTAAGCATCCGTCGATCTTGCGGCGAGTGTATGAGCGCCTCTGTGGACATTTGAATTTTCATGCTCATAGTAGTATGAAAGTCTGTCGATAACAGCCTTTGGTCTCTGCGTTGTCGCACCGTTATCCAGCCATACAAGAGGGTGACCGTTGATTTCTTCCGAGAGAATCGGAAAATCATTTCTGATCTGTGCAAGAGTCTTGCTGCCGATTCTGATTGATTCGTTTCGTGAAGAGTTATTTTCTTTTTTATAATTTACTTTGTCTGTTTTATCTCCGCCAAGAGACGTAGGTGCATCTATTTTCTTGCCCTGTTCTTTCGCCTGAGTCTGCGATAAAACTACAGGGGCATAAGACGTTGAGCCCTGAGAAGTTACATAAGGAACATCGCTGACTTCTTTTGAAAAGCTTGCCTCAGGTGCACTCGCATCATCAATCACACTGAAGTATGAATCCTGCGAACTGCCGCCGTAAGCGAAAGGATGCTCCCAATCGAACTCGGGATTAGCGATGCCCGGCGTCGAACTTGCGTAGTTGTTCGATGCCACCGGATCCGATTCCGATAAACTGTATGCAGGAGCAGATGTTCCGTACCCTTGCGTGAAATCTGAAGAATTCACTTCGGGAATGTCGTCCACAGGAATATCCTGCTCGGGAACACCGTACGCGCCTTCTGTCAAATCAGGAAACAACTCATTAGCCAATACTCCGATTGCCTCTGCACTGGGGAGATCAGAGAATTGATTAATCGTAGTCATAGTATTCACCCACCTCTACATCTTCAAGTACCGCGATAGCATCGTCTGCAAGAATAGCAGCTGAGCAGTATAAAGATAAAAGATAAGATGCGACTCCCTTGTTATCAATTCCTCTGAAACGAACTGACAAACCTCTGGAATGCTCGTTCTTAAGTCCTGCCTGGAAGAGACCTACAACACCTCTCTTGGCTTCGCCTGTACGAATAAGAAGAATGTTTGTCTTACCGTTCTGTGACTTGGGATTTTTAAGTCCGTCTACAAGAAGCTTGTCTGTAGGAATGATGGGAATCCCTCTCCATGTAAGGAAATTGCCTCCTGCGATATTAACGGTTACAGGCGGAACACCTCTCTTGGTGCATTCTCTCTCAAAAGCAGCGATTGCACGCGGATGAGCAAGGAAGAAAGAAGGCTCTTTCCATACCTTGGTAATAAGTTCATCCATATCATCCGGTGTGGGTGCACCGTTTCTCGTCTGAATTCTCTGAGAATCAACGATGTTTTTAAGAAGACCGTAATCATCATTGTTGATTAACTGGCTTTCCTGTCTCTCACGAAGCGATTCGATTGCAAGTCCCAGCTGCTCCTGAACCTGATCGTAAGGTGCACTGTAAACATCTTCGATTGCGGTGTTTACATTGATAATTGTTGAAATCGAATTAAGACGATACTCTCTGGGTTCTGTCTCATATTCAACATAACCTTCGGGAATAATGTCCGATTTTTTGGTCTGTGAGCAGAGAACATCCAGAGGTGTCTCTCCTTCTACAACTTTATTGACTCTGTAGATACCTGTTTCAAGACCCTTGAATTCAAGGAACTTGGTGAGCCACTTGGGAGTCAATGCTCCGTACTGGGGTTTTGTCTTGGTGACATTCGCTAGATTATATGCCGCCTTTGCTCCCAAAGCGACTATAGAATCCGCATTAGCTTTTTCGTTAGCCATTTTTCTTCCTCCTCAAAATTTAGTTAAAATATTTAACAGCCTTTTGGCATTGTTAACTCTTACAGCCATGCTCCTTCATGCGAGAATACAATATCTTTCATTGCATCCACACCGCCCTTTAAGTTGTACAAAGGACCTGCATAACCTGCTTCGCGAAGTGTATTGATTGCCAGAATACTTCTCTTTCCTTCCTTGCAGATAAAGACCGTATCCTGTTCGGGATTGAGTTCGTTCTTTCTTCTTGCAAGCTGTCCGATGGGAATGACAATAGCATTCGGGAAACGAAGTATTGCTCTCTCGTGCGGCTCTCTGACATCCACGATAGTAATCGGTTCTCCGCTTTCGATTTTTGCCGCGAGTTCTTCGGGTGTGTATCCTTCAATCGGTATTTCCTGCTCTTCTTCCTTGAGTCCGCAAAACTCCTCATAGTCAAAGTCTTCGACTCCGGTAATACCTGCGCCCGCAGAACAAATCGGACATGAATGATTCTTTTTAATCTTTAAAATCTTCGATGTAAGATACAAACTGTCGATGGTTAAAAGTTTGCCGTCTAAATGCTCGCCGATTCCGATAATAAGTTTCAGCGCTTCGTTTGCCTGGATACTTCCGATGATTCCGGGCAGAGGGCTTATTGCACCGCCTTCGGCACATGTGGGAACGAGTCCCGGTTCGGGAGGTGCGGGAAACTGACACCGATAACACGGTCCGCCGTCTAAATTGAATATTCCAACCTGTCCTTCGAACTGATAGATTGCGCCGAATACAAGAGGAATCTTGCATAGCACGCAGGCATCATTTATCAAATATCTTGCTTTGAAATTGTCCGAACAGTCTATTACCAGGTCATATCCGTCTATTTCGGATACTATGTTATCCGCTTCAAGCTTTACATTCGCCGCTTCAAAATCAATATTTCTGTTAATGTTTCTGACTTTATCCTTCGCAGTTGCAACTTTGGGTCTGTTTAAATCCCTGCTTGTGTGAATCACCTGACTCTGAAGATTTTCTAATTTAACTTCATCGAAGTCTATTACTTTGATTGTTCCAACACCTGCTGCCGCCAGATACTGAATAACGGGTGAGCCAAGCGCTCCCGCTCCGATGACTGCGACTCTCGCAGCCTTTATTCTCTTTTGCCCCTTTACACCGATATCTTTTAAAAGAAGATGTCTTCCGAATCTTTCCACCTCCGAATCATCAAAGAAAACCGCTTTTCTTCTGTCATCGGAAATGATGCTTTCCCTTGGTGCTCCGCCTGCAACCGCGGGAAGTAACAGCACTTCGGAATTATCTTTTATTTCATCGCTCCAGAATTCCTTTTGAGTTTTGTTCTCGTCTCCCACATATATCTGAACGAATTTTCTTAAATTCCCCTCTTCGTCAAAAAGAATTTTCTCAGCCTCGGGATATTCGTCCGTCAGCTTATCAAGTATTTCTTTTATGTTGTTTTCGGATATCTCGATCACCGGATTTCTCCCGAAAAAATTTCTTAATGTGGCTGAGATATATACTTTCATTTTCCCTTCTCCCTCATCCGTCATTTTTAGACTGAATTTATTTTAAATATCGAATTCTCTGATTCCCCCGCAGTCGGGTTCTTTGACATATGCTCTTATGTCTGCAAACGAGCCTTTCACAATCGACATGACCACATATATAATTCCCGGAATCATATAGTCTTCGTCTTCCTTTGAAAGAACCGCTCTTTGATCCGGATGTGTGTGGAAAAAGCCTGTTATTATTGCATTTTTCTCTTTTTCAATATCCAGTATTTCAATGGGATTTACCTGAAAAAAAGACTTAGACAATTCTTTATCTGCGGTATTCTTCAGTTCTTTAACCTGCTTTATTCCGGGATTTTGGGTATCTCCCAGCAAAATAGCGCAGCCTTCGTCGGGATATGCTCTTTTACCTATTTCTTCCAATTCCCTTAATATTTCCCTGCTTAATATGACTTCACTCACTTTCCGAAACCGCCTTTATAAAATCTTCCGTTAAATCCTCGATATTCTCTATTCCCACACTGACTCTGATCGTATCCTCGTATACACCGGCCGCTTCCCTTTCTTCCTTTTCCGTCCTTATATAAAGTGTGGATGCCGGGTGTATCACAAGCGTTCTGATATCACCGATATTGCTTGCAATCATCACATATTTTAATGAGTTGATTATTTTAAAAGCCCTTTCCTTCGAGCCTGCTCTGAATGTAAGGATTCCTCCTCCGTATCCGTTTAATTCCCTGTCCACATAATCGTGATAGGGATGATTGTCCAATGTCAGGTAACTGACTTCTATTCCTTTTAACTGATTTAATGCCCGTGCAAGCTTATCCGCGTTGTCGCAGATTCTTTCCATGCGAAGTCCCAAAGTATCAAGTCCTATGCAGGTAAGAAACGCATTCACGGGCGCCATACAGCCTCCGAGGTTTTCCCAGATATCTGTACGAAGTCTTACGATAAAAGCTGCTTTTCCATATTTCTTAAACTCCGAAAGAGCTTTGTGTTTGTCTGTATTCCATGCGAATTTTCCGCCGTCCACTATCACTCCGCCTATGGAATTTCCTCCGCCGTTTAAGTACTTAGACGTTGAGTGAATCACCACATCCGCACCAAGTGATAACGGCTTGGCTATAAAAGGCGTTGTCGTTGTGGAATCCACGAAAAGCGGTATGCCGTTTTCATGTGCTATCTTTGACACCGACGGAATATCCAGTACCTGGAGTGCAGGATTGGAGATAAACTCCGCAAAAATAAGTTTTGTCTTTTCATTAATAAGAGGCTTTAGCGCTTCCCCGGTCATTTCCTTGGTAAAAACCGTATGGATTCCGAGTTTTTCTAGATCGTGTAAAAGATCGATGGTTCCGCCGTAAAGACCGCTTCGTGCGATAATCTCATCTCCGCTTTCACAGACTGCAAGAATTGCAGCGCTTATCGCAGCCATTCCGCTTGAGCAACAGACCGCGCCGCTTCCACCTTCAAGCTCACTTATTCTTTGTTCAAAAGATGTTAATGTAGGATTGCCGATTCTCGTGTATGCATATCCCATACTTTTGTGCTGAAAGACTTTTTCAAGTTCCTCCATGCTCTCATACTGATATGCCGTAACCTGTGAAATCGGCGGAAGCATCTCTCTGGAGGGGTTCTTCGCTATAGATTTTCCATGTAACAACTGTGTATTAAATTGCATGTTAACTCCTCCTTCGGATGTTAGTTTAAACGACCCCGGGCGGACTCGAACCGCCAACTTCAGCTCTGCAAGCCTATGCCATTCCTGCGGCCACGACGTCTTTTATGATTACTTGCACTTTTGTGCATAAAAAAACCGGAGGCTTTCAAGCTTCCGGCTATATTCTCACATTCATACTTTTCTTGTACAAACTATCGGGGCAGGCGCGCAGACGACAAAACACCCCAATCTAAGAATATAGCCCGGGATATAAACATTCGCCAACAGTAAAACATATTCATTTGTTTAAAGATTATGTTTAACATTTCTGCCTAAACTCCAATTTCTCATATATTGCTTTTTTATATTATCGCCATTTACCTACTATGTCAATAGGTAGAACAAATTTTTTTAAAAATAATACTTATTTTATTTGTCTTCCCTGACGATACTTTTCATTATATTCCATATTGATTTCTTTTATTTCTTTTTTTCCGTCAATATAATCCTGATAAATATCCCAAGGAGAACCGCCTCCAAGCCAGCACGAAGAACAGTTTTCGCATCCTCCGCCACAGTCCATGGATTCCCTAATAATCTGCTCGCGTTCTTCTTTAGTAGTGTCCTTAATAAGAATGGATTTAATCTCCATATAGTTCCTCCCTACTGCTCTGCCTCCATTTCGGCGTTAATGGTATCCTCATTTACAGCCATGGCCTGTAAAGTCATTTCAAGAAGTTTATCAAGTTCCCATCCAAGCTGATCAGCTCCGCGTTCGATAACTTCCCTTGAGCATCCTGCTGCAAAACCTTTGCTCTTGTATTTCTTTTTCAGAGACTTTAGTTCCATATCCTTGGTGCTCTTTGAAGGTCTCATAAGCGCAGCGGCCCAGATAAGGCCTGTAAGCTCATCTGCAGCAAAAAGAACTTTCTCCATCTCGTGAACAGGCTCTACATCTATAGTCACACCGCATCCGACAGTTATTCCGTATCCGTGAGAACATACAGCGTGGATGATATCATCGCTTACACTGCCTTCTTTTAGAAGTTCCGGTGCCTTAAGGCAGTGCTCCTCGGGATAAATTTCAAAATCGATATCATGCAAAAGGCCCACGATGCCCCAGTATTCGGATTCATCGGAATATCCGAGTTCATTCGCATACCACTTCATAACCGCTTCCACAGTCAAAGCATGCTGAATATGAAACGGATCTTTATTATATTTTTTTAATAATGTAAAAGCTTCATCTCTTGTAATCATTTTAATATCCTCTTTAATTTTTCTACAATTTCTTAAGAAAAAATCTGTTCATCGTTGAATGAACAACTTCTTTCGGTCGTTCTATCTCTTTATATCCGCTTTTCTCATAAATATGAACAGCGGCCTTAAGATTATCATGCGTTTCAAGGTATGACTGCTTATATCCTGCCTCACGCATTTTATTCTCAATGAATTCTATCATATCATAGCTCAGTCTGTAACCCTTGGCGGAATTATCCAGATAAAGTTTCTGAAGTTCTGCTGTATCTTTCATAGGTTCAAATTTTGCAAAACCAATTCCACCGATTACTTTTCCGGTCTCATTCTCCATTACAAAATATCTTCGTTCTTTATTTCCATAAAAATCGCTGAGATGATCAAGCATATCATCAAAATAAACTGTTCCGGGAAGATCAAGTCCGAATTGCTTTAAATTATCTCTTACAAGTTTAGCTACTGCTTCATTGTCTGATTCTGTCATTTCTCTGTATTTATACACTTATTCATCCTCAAATCCTTTATTATTTCTCCTGCAATAAGCAGACCTGCGACTGCCGGCACAAATGCCGTACTTCCCGGTATATCCCTTCGTTCGGTACACTTATGCTTCGCTCCCGGAGGACAGATACAATTTGTCCTGCAGCTGATGGACATATCTTCTAACGGGCGAATCGGCAGTTCATCGGAATATACAACTTTCAGTTTCTTGATATTTCGTTTTTTTAATTCTCTTCTCATAACTCGAGCAAGTGGACATACTTTTGTATCATAAATATCTGCGACCTTTAGTCTTCCGGCATCAAGTTTATTACCGGCTCCCATAGCGCTTATAATAGGAACTCCTTCTTTTTCTGCTCTCATAATAAGTTCAATCTTTGCCGACACAGTATCAACAGCATCAACAATATAATCATATTCGGAAAACGGAAAATCATCTGCATTCTCAGGCAAAAAGAAACACTTATAAATATCAATCTTTGCATCGGGATTAATCTCAAGCATCCTGTCTCTCATGACTTCCGCTTTATATTTGCCGACAGTCTTTCTGGTAGCGATAATCTGTCGGTTTAGATTAGTAAGACAGACTTTATCATCGTCTATAAGATCAAATGATCCTATTCCGCTTCTTACAAGTGCCTCACAAACATATCCCCCGACTCCGCCTATACCAAAAACAGCAACCTTCTTATTTGATAGCAATTCCATAGCCTCAGCACCCAACAATAGCTGAGTTCTGGAAAATTGATTTAACATAGCATATCCGTCCCAAACTTTATTTGCAACCATCGTTTAAATAAACAAACTGATGTCAGATGTTTCACCTGACCCTATAAATGTTGCAACGCCTCCTAACTCAACACCGTCGATAAGTTCTTCTTTGTGAATACCCATGACGTCCATACTCATCTGACATGCAACTAGTCTTACACCATGATCTTTAGCCTGCTCTATTAATTCCTCAAGAGATGATATTCCTTTGCTCTTCATGATACCTCTAATCATCTTAGATCCTGCACCAAACATATTCATGCGTGACAATCCGAGTTTCTTTGTGCCTCTTGGCATCATCATTCCAAACATATTCTCTATAAATGTCTTTGCTACTTTAACCTTCTTGGGTTTTCTTAAAATATTCAGTCCCCAGAAAGTAAAGAACATAGTAACATTTCTTCCCAGACTGGCTGCTCCATTAGCCATGATAAATGCAGCAATAGTTTTATCCAGATCTCCGCTGAAAACAACAAAGGTTTTATCATCACCAAGCTGGATATGCTTACCCGAGATCATTCCGTTTGCTATATCAATATTTTTTTCATCTTTTTCTTTTATGGTTTCTTTTAATATTTTTGCAGTAATCAAACCATCAGAAGCATCAAGCGATAACAGTTTATTGCCTGTTCTTTCACACCATACACGAATATCCGAATAGAAAGCATCTTCAGTCGCTTCAACTTTAACCGTACTTCCGTCAGGCAGATTCCGTATTGTATCCGCAACTTTTACAATGGGGCCAGGGCATCTTAAGTTTTTGGCATCAATATAAACTTCTTCTGAATTGGAAATTGTTTTGTTAACAACTTCCGGCTTTCCGTTTATTTCCTCGCCGGTAATTAATTTTCTGTACTCTTTATATCCGCCTGTAAGGTTATAAACATCATATCCTCGATCAGCAAGTATATCCGCCAGCTCCTCACTGAAATTTCCCTCGCGACAATACACATATACCGGCTTATCCTTCGGAATATCATCTATACCCTTTGGAAAACTGCTGAAAGGTATATTTATAGCACCTTCAATACCGCTTACAAGAACTTCATCCGGCTCGCGTAAATCTACCAGCGTAACATTTTTAAAATCAATATTCATAAAATCATTAGCGGTAATATTTTTGTATAAAGTTTCTTCCATACTTAAAATCACTCCTTTATTCATCTTAAACTCAATATGAAAAATGTATTGGTTAATAATCATTTATGTATAGGTATGCTATTTTCATTAAAATAATATTTACCTACTATGTCAATAGGTAATTGAAAACTTTTTTTAATCATAAAAAAATGAGCCACACTTTTTCAAGTGCAGCTCTTGCTTCTTTTATGATAAATATGTAATTATCCAATCTGTGCTTTATACAGGTTGTAGTACATTCCCTTCTTTGCGAGAAGTTCTTCGTGCGTACCGATTTCGGCGATATTGTGACCATCGATAACCATAATTCTGTCGGCCTTTCGAAGTGTCGAGAGTCTGTGGGCAATCGCAAATGTTGTCTTGCCTTCGGTCAATCTCTCGAGAGCCTTTTGAATCATGAATTCGTTTTCGGTATCAAGACTTGCGGTCGCTTCGTCAAGTATTAAGAGCCTGGGGTTGGTAAGAATTGCTCTTGCGATAGCGATTCGCTGTCTCTCGCCGCCCGATAAGGTATAGCCTTTTTCGCCGACATATGTATTGTAGCCGTCGGGCGTATTGCAGATAAAATCATGCGCATTGGCCGTTTTGGCTGCTTTTACGATCTCTTCGTATGTCGCATCGGGTTTCGAAAATCTGATGTTGTCTAGTATCGTTCCCGAGAAAAGGAATGTTTCCTGCAGTACTACGCCAAGCTGTGAATGGAAAGACTTCGATTTGATGTCTTTTATGTCGGTCTTGTCTATAAGAAGTTTTCCGTCATCGACCTGGTATAGACCCATCAAAAGGTTGATAAGAGTCGATTTGCCTGTTCCCGATGCACCGACGATACCAATCATTTCGCCTTTGTTTACGACTACGTTGATGTTCTCAAGCACGGGCTCGTACGATTTGTAACCGAAGGTTGCATGGTCGAAAGTAATCTCCCCTTCTATCTCCATATCCTTCATTGTGGCGGGATCTTTTTCTTCAATCTCCTGATTGAGAATATCATTGATTCGCTCAATGCTTGAAGTTAAGACCGTCAGCTCTCTCGGTAGCCAGCTCATCCAGTTGATATACTGGAATAAAAGAGTGGTATATGTGATAAACTGATACAGTTCGCCCGCAGACATCTTGTCTGCAAAAACGTCCAGACCGCCGAAATATACTACTATTACCGCACCCATTCCCATGAGGAATGAGATCATCGGATAAAAGATAGCCCAGAAGGTTTCGTTTCTTCTCTGCGTCCTCGCAAATTCTCTCGAAAGCCCCTTAAAACGGGTGGCTTCTTCCTCTTCTCTGCCGTAGGTTTTAACTACTCTCATTCCCGATATAACGTCCTGAAGGTCGCTTGATACATCGTCGTTTTTACGAAACTGCAGATGGAAAATCCTGTAAACCGCTTTTCTGAATCCTACAATCAGAACCACTACAAGCGGAACCGTTATAAAGGTTAAAATCGCGAGCTTAAAGTTAAGCACCATCATAAAAATGATGTCCCAGATGAAGATAAAAAGCACCGCGAAAAGATTGCAGAATACATCTTCCAAAAACTCTCTTATGGCTGTGGTATCCTGGGTGATTCTGTTTAAAAGTTCTCCTGGACGCCTGTCGTTTATAAAGCTGAGCGGAAGCTCCTGATACTTTTTAAACAGCTTCATTCTCAAATCCGCGGATATCTTCGCGCCGAGTTTGGTTGAAGCATTGCTTTTTAAATAGTTGATTACAACGATTGCTATGGAAAGCGAGAACATAATTGCAAGGAATACCATTGCTTTTTTAAAACCACCGTCTCCTTTCAGCACATCGTTTATCAAATGCTTTTGTATCTCAGGATTTAAAAGAGTGGTAATCGCAACCAGAACCATCAGCACGAATACTCCGAAAAAGTCCTTTTTATAAGGTTTGGCAAGACCTATGAATTCTTTTAGGAACCCGCCTTCTTTGGAACATTTCGGACAGTTCTTGGTGCCGGGAATCGCTCTGCCGCATTTGGGGCACATCTTCTCATATTCTTTACTTTCAACTTCTTCAAAACGTCCCGAGATAAGAATGTTGATTCCTCTGGCGATATAAGCGTATCTCGATAAATGTCTGGCGGAATAATGCACGAGCACTGTATCTTCGCCATCTTTGGTAACTACGAGAATTCCGCCGCCTACCTTTGCTTCGGCTTTTGCATTGCTTAAATCCTTTATTTCAATTGTTTCTTTTATGGTCTCGCCGTCGAATATATGGATGTTTCGTGTGGTGACAAAAAGATATGCTCCTTTTATCCACTCCCCTTTCTCATCGATGTCGTAAGGTATCGAATAGTAAAGCCTTTCGTCATCTGAAAGAGGAATCTTCTCCAGTATCTTAGGCGATATGTCGTATTTTAAAATCATCTTGTCTAATCTCCCAAGTTATAAGAACAAATCGAGTTTTCGTCTCTCTTTCTGAGTGAGTGCGTTTACATCACGGATTTCGAATCTGTTCTCATCCAGATCCATGATGATAAGCCTCGAATCGGACAGTTTGGTAACCGCATTGGATGCCATGTTGATTGCGAATTTGCACTCGCCCTTGTCGGTTAATACATGAAAATATGCATAACCGTACTCGTCCTTAATGTTGTAAATCTTTTCTATGACAGGAGTAAAATAATTTAATCTTAACTGTTCTCTTAAGATCTCCTGCGTGTTTTCATCAAGTGCACCAAGGTCCTCGATAATGCCTATTTCCTTGGCTTTGGCCGAGTTTTCCCTGATGGATATGTATTTGTCGGCATCCGTGAAAGGGAAGAGTCTCACGACTTTTACCCTCTCAAACAATATGCCGTCTTTGGTTAAATTTACAAAGCCGCCGTTTGTACGTTCGAACTTGTCTTTATCGGTAATGACAGTCATTCTCGTCATTTCTTCGGCTTCTTTTTCGTAAGTATTGATTTCTGCCATTTTTATCTCCTTTTTAAAAGTTGGTTACTGCCAGCGATTTGTTCTGCAGTTCATTCAGCTTGTGGAAGATGCCATCCTCATTCTTATCAAGCTCGGCATGCGTTCCTTCCTCAACGATGCGGCCGTTGTCTATTACAATGAGTCTGTCTGCATCACGAAGCGTCGAAAGCCTGTGCGCTATGGAAAGGGTCGTTCTTCCCTTTACCAGAAGCTTCAGCGAATTCTGAATAGCTTTCTCGGTCTCGGTATCCACACTCGCCGTGGCTTCATCAAGGATTAAAATCTTCGGGTCTGCAAGTATTGCTCTTGCTATGGATATTCTCTGTTTCTCACCGCCGGATAAATCCTTTCCGGAAGCGCCGATTACAGTATCGTATCCGTCGGGCATTTTCGATATGAAATCATGTGCACCCGCAAGTTTGGCTGCCCTTATAATCTCTTCGCCCGTGGCATTTTCATTGCCGTATGCGATATTTTTGGCAACCGAACCCATGAAAATATATGTATCCTGCGAAACCATCGCTACATTTTTTCTTAAGTCAGAAAGCGACAAATCTTTTACGTCGACTCCGTCTATTTTTATCGAGCCCTCTTTTACGTCGTAGAGTCTTGAAATAAGATTGACAAGCGTCGATTTGCCGGCACCCGAACGGCCGACGATACCAAGGACTTCGCCTTCTTTGACCTTAAGATTTATATTTTTTAAAACATTTCTGCTGACCGTATATCCGAATGTTACATTCGAAAGTTCGATCTCTCCCCTCGGCTTCATAAGACGTACGGGATTTTCTTTTTCAACGATTTCAGGTATCGAATCGATGATTTCAAAGAGTCTCTGCGCTGCATTGATGCTCTCCGACCACATTCTGAACACTCTCGAAAAGAAGTTCATCGGACCGTTTAAATGTGCCACGTAGCCAACGAAAGTAAGCAGTACACCGAGGTCTATTTTATCGGTTTTAAGTACGAAGAATACGCCGATAATCCAGATCCAGATACTCGATATTTCCTGTACCAGACTGTAAAGAATCGTAAACTTGTTTCTCAGTTTAACGATGTTTATCTCTGCATCTTTTAAGTTGTTGTTGGGATTAGTAAATCTTTCGATTTCAGCGTCTTCCTGGCCGAAAGCCTTTACTACTCTCGCACCCGTTAAGTTGTCGTTCGCTTTCGACGAAACCGCTTTTTCCGCACGATGTCTCTTGCCCGAAAGGTTCCAAAGTCCCGGACGAAGCTTAACCGTCATGAATACGAGTAACGGTAAAAGAATGCATGCGATGAGTGCCATCTGCCAGTTAAGTCTGTACATAACCACGAAAGTTATGATGATGGTGATTCCGTGAATAAATACGGAAGGTATGCCGTCTATGAAAAATTCGGTAACCCTGTTCGAATCGCTTAAGACTCTGGTCATCAGGCCGCCTGTCTGTTTGCTCGTAAAAAAGTTAAGCGAGAGTCTGCTCATCGCTGAGAACACATCTGTTTTGATGTCATTTACGGTCGATGTCGCAACGCGCGCCATAAGTGCCATCTGAACAACATTGGTAATCTCTTCTATAATTCTGCTTCCGATCATAATCAGTGCAAGAAGTCCAAGTGCAAGTGTAAATTTACCCGCAAGTCCGAAGGTCGCCAAGTATTCGCTGTCTTTTTCGAGTATATGGTCAAAGAGTACTTTGCCCGTTAAATACGGCCATACAACGCTTATCGCAGCACCGAGAGCGTATGATAAAAACAAAATCGCAATAGAGAATCTGTATTTGAAAAAGTACTTAAGAACTCTTGCGAAAATTGTTCTTTTGTTGGTACATTTCGGACATACTTTCTTGGCCGGGTCGGGGTACATAGTCCCGCAAATCGGACAATAAAGCAGTTCTTCATCCTCTTCTTCTGCTTCTTTTCCGACGATATCCGCATCAAAATCCTTGCCGTTTTTGATGTTTTTGGTATGTCTGACAAAGAGATTTAACTGCTCGAGATATGTGTTGGTAAGCGATGCGATTTTCATAGGGCTGCCGTCATATTCGGCCGATAAAAGAACCGCTCCTATCATTCTCTCTACATGAATATGCTCAATCTTTTTTAAATCAAAAAGTTTAACTTCATATTCGGCAAGATCCTCATCCTCGTCTTTTTTATGAACCTTGGTTCCTCTGAAGAAATGAGTATATCCGCTCGGAATGTCGCTTTCGCAGACTCCTAAATAATCCTTAGTCAAAAAGATATATCCTAAAATATATTCACCCTCGAAAGATAAATCTATCGGACAAACAGACAATATGTCTGATTCGTGTATTTTATATTCTTTTATTTTGTTTAAGATGTTTTTGGTTAGTTTGTTGTCTTTCATGTCGTTTTCCTCAAGTTAGTATATGTCAGCCTGTTTTTATATTCATTTTGCCGTTCAAAATCATAAAAAAAATCACTGCTCTCGCAGTGATTTAAACAACTTATCAGCGTAGTCCTTTATATTAAAGTACCGGGAGTACGAAAAGCAAAATCAGTGCGAGATATTCCAAAGCCGTACGCAAATACATGCACGGTCGCAATAGTTCTTGTAATAATTTCTGAGTATAATTTCTTCATTTTTTTTCGTCCTCCTTTCCTTGTCTTTTTTTTAATCCGTTAATTTAGTATATCAATCAGATTTCTTTTGTCAATCATATTCTTTTATGATTTTCAAATATTTTTTTATACCGATGGTAAATTTTTTCTTTTATAAAATCATAATTTCATAAGCGTTGCTCTGCAGGGTGCGCCGTCCGAACCGCCAAGATTAATAGGTGCTGCGTTAAGAATGTACACGCCTTCTTCTATCCCTTCAAGCCTTATTCCTTCAAGCAAAACTATTTCTGCACCAAGCATTATTAAATGCACTTCCATCGGTGCATTTTCGGGTCCGACAGTCTGTGATTCGTTGCCAAAAAGTTTGATTTTTTCTGCGGCAAAAACTTCTGCTGCCTCTTTTGTGACTGTAGCTTTTCCTTTTACAAGTATTCTCTCTGCTGCTCTTTCATCGATGCTTTTTGCGGTTTTTATAAATGATAAAGCATCTTCTTTTGTTACATCTCCTTCGTGCTCGAAGACATATGCGTAGCCGACGAATTTATCAAGAGATACCTCATCTATGGTCTTTCCGTCATTTAAAAAATGATAGGGCGCGTCAACATGAGTTCCGTTATGCGCGCACATATTAAATGCGGTCAGATTGCAAACCGCACCTTCACTTATACTTAATTTTATTTCTCGCTCGGGACTCGGATCACCGGGAAATACATTGCAGGAAAAAACCTCCTGCGAAATATCAAATACCTTCATTTATCCACTCTCCCAAATACCATTATTCCAGAAACTGTATTACACGTTTGGTGACAATCTCATCATCTTTGAGACTGAACAGTTCGTCTCTTGTTACCCAGCGGTAAGCAACCGTTTCGCCCTCCTGTAAGACGATGCTTTCTTTGTCACAGTCTGTTTCACAATAAAAATCAGCATATGCAGTCCTGTTTTTAGGACTAATCTTCCTTCCTATTTCTTTTAGGGTGGATGACTTAATGCCGGTCTCCTCGAAGAGCTCACGGGTTGCAGCATCTAATGGACTTTCCCCTTTAAGCGCCGAACCTCCTGCCGATGCTTCCCACATAAGCGGATAGTGCTTTCTCGGATCTCTTTGCATTAAAAGATACGTTCCGTCAATGTGTTTAACGATTATGTCGCACACAAGATGATAAACGCCCTCGGGGATAAATGCCTCGTCGCCGCGGACAAGTGTTATGCCTTCTATTATGTTGTAATTTTCATCATATGCGTCCCAAATTTCCATGAGTTTCTCCTAAAACTTTTCGATAGATACGGTAATCTCCGGCTGAGATTGGTGACATGATCTGGTAAGAATCAGGGAATAGTATCCATCAAATTCACTTTCATACCATGAATACGACAAATACTCGTAGCTGGGATCCGTCAATTGTGTCAGTAAATCAACTTCTCCCACGTAAACCTGCTGCGGACCGTACAAAGCCTCAAAATCTTTGTACATACTGTTAAAAAGACTCATATCGCTTCCGTCCAAAACGAACATTATAACTTCGGCATATCCATCACTGAAACGAATATTTATCTCATCATAATTTACGATTACTCCGTCTATGGATACAGAATTCATCGGTGTTGTAGAATTAACCACCCACAATCCGTCTCCTTCCGAATTATATGAATTTTTCTGTATGGTACTGCCGGGATAATATTTGTTTATCCATGCTTCAACACCGCTTGAATCTTTCGTCAAACCATCGTTTACAAATGTATAATCATACGGCGTTCCTATCGGAGTATTGACCGTTGTCGGCATATTGCTCGTATTCATGGTCGCAACGGTATTTGCGTATGAATAGCTGTAATTATTTTTACTGTTGCTGTTGTAGGCAACTAAAAAGATAATTCCGCCAACTATCAAAGCAACAATAAGAAATATAGCTGCTAAAACAACAACTATTCCTGCTATAAGAAAAATCGGCCATATTCTTCTTTCCTTTTTTTCTTCCATAATCTACTTTAGATTTCCTTTTGCGATGTTTTCTTTTATGATTGAATCCGTTACTTCAAAAAGTTTTTCGGAGCCTAACTGTGTCTGCCCCTGTCTTTTATAAACCTGTGCGGCCGCAACACCGTGCTCCTTCCAGTCGTTTCCGTTGTTTGAATTGTTTAAGATAAGAGGCTGTAAATTATCCATCGAATGCGCGAATTTTGATTCGGGAGTTTCGCATGCTTCAAACTCATCAAAAAGTGCCGATAGTTCCGCCTTCTGGTCGTCGGGAAGAAGGGAGAAAATTCTTTCCTTGGCTTTTTCTTCGCGCTCCTTCTGTGTCTTCTTTGCTTCGGGATCATACGCATATGTATCGCCCGCATCAATCTCCACGATATCGTGAATAAGACACATTATCATTACCTTGGAAATATCCACATCTTCGTTGGCATATTCTTTTAGGATATATGCCATGATAGCCATGTGCCATGCATGCTCGGCGTCGTTTTCCTTACGGCCGTGACCGCTTAGGCTTGTCTGTCGGAATATGTTTTTTTCTTTGTCTATTTCAAGGGAAAAGTCCAGTTGTTTTTGTAAACGTTCGTCCATACTTTACTCCATTTTTTGCTCATAAAAGAATTACCAGTCACTGCCGCAGTTAGGACAGTTTCCCAGGGTATCGTCATAGAGTCCTTTGCAAAATTCGCAGGTTATTTTCATACTGTCTCCTATTTTAGGATTTCAAAAATCACCAGGGTTCCTATAACATTTATCGCAATATTGGCGCTTGCATGCACGAGCCAGTTTGCAACGATGGTTTTATAATGTGTGTTTAACCACTGCAAAAACAGCGCAACCAGCACCAGTCCGGAAATGGCGATTAGGACAAGAGGAATGGAAAACCACTCTCCGACTATTCCGATATGATAAACTGAAAAAAGAACTGCGCTTATAATATATCCGAGCCATTTTTTCGTAAAAAGACCTGATAAAAAGCCTCTGAAAAAAGCCTCTTCCAAGAATGAATTGAAAATTATGATATACGCGAAAGCGAAAAGACAATTCTCCTTGGTAAAGCCTTCTTTTCCGGCCAGACTGTCCTTAATCCCTGTCCAGTCAATCTGGTTTTTGAAGATAAAAAATACAGCAAACATTCCAACGAAAAAGAATGCTATTCCGCCCAGTAAAACGCCGATTTTCTCGGGTTTTTTAAGATTGATAATATCCAACAACTTTTTCTTTGAAAGTGCGGCGTATAAAAGAATCACTCCGCTGAAAGTACTCACCTTGATGATGCATTTTATAAGATATTCAGGTCGAATATATATTTCCTCGATATATGCAAAAATAAGAATCAGTATTGCAATAATAAAGCATATTATCTTTGCTTTTTTCTCAGTCATTTTTATTCTCTTTTCTCTTTAATTTTGAGCTATAACTTCTACGGATTTGTTGAAGAAATTCTTTAATTTTTCGCTCTTGGGATTTTCAAATACTTCCTCGGGCGTTCCGATTTCCTCGATGACACCATCAGCAATAAATATGATTTTGCTCGCAACTCTTCTGGCAAATTCCATTTCATGAGTTACGATAATCATGGTATTGTCCGATGATTTTAAGCCTTCGATTACACGAAGAACTTCGCCTGTAAGTTCGGGATCAAGTGCGGATGTGGGTTCGTCAAAGCAAAGTATGTCGGGATGTAAAATAAGTGCTCTTGCAATAGCAACTCTCTGCTGCTGTCCTCCTGATAATTCGCAAGGGTACGCTTTCATTTTATCCTTAAGTCCGACTCTCTCGAGGAGCTTCGTTGCTTCGTCATCTATACGTGCATATTCCTTCTTTAAATCTTCAACACTTCCCTTATTTTTCTTGTTGTTTTCTTTTGCAAGAAGTCTTGCCGCAAGTGTCAGATTGCTAAATACATTGTACTGCGGGAAGAGGTTAAACTGCTGGAACACAAGACCGAAATGAAGTCTCTTGGTACGAAGATTTTTTTCGTTTTCTTTGCCGAGTTCATCATCAAATATTACATCTCCGTTGACCGTAATCTTGCCCATATCGGGTATAACAAGCTGGTTAAGACAACGTAAAAGAGTCGTCTTGCCGCCACCCGAAGAACCGATGATTGCAAGGACTTCGCCCTTATTCAAATCGAACGATACGCTTTTTAAAACTTCTTCTTTGCCGAAGCTTTTGCATAAATTCTCAACTTTTAAAACTGTTTCCATATTTTATCCTTTATAAAATTAACCTTTGTAGTAGTCGAGTTTCTTTTCTATCTTTCCAAACACAATCGTAAGTACGCCGGTGAAGAGTAAGTAGAATGCACCAATGTAAAAGATAGGCCAGATAATCGCCTTAAGTCCGACGATATCCTGTGCAGCCTTAAGAAGTTCAACGCATGAAACAACTCTGGCGAGGGAGGTATCTTTTACGAGGGTAATAATTTCGTTGCCCATCGGAGGGATGATGCGCTTAATAACCTGCGCAAGGATAATCTTAAAGAAGATCTGCGTTTTGGTCATACCAAGCACCTGTCCGGCTTCGTACTGTCCCTGGGAAATGCTCTCTATACCGCCTCTGTAAATCTCCGAAAAGTAGCAGGCGTAATTGATGATAAAAGCGATGATTACCGCAGGAAGTCTGCCGACGCCGGTTTTTTGAAGAATAAGACCCGGACCATAAAAGACAAGAATTATCTGAAGCATCAGAGGCGTACCTCTTATTATCCAGACGAATCCCTTGGTCAGAGCTTTTATAAACTTAATTTTTGACATACTTCCGAAGGTAATTAAAAGTCCAAGCGGAAGCGCCCCAATCAGTGTCAGGGCGAATATCAGCAGGGTTAATTTAAACCCGTCTAAAAGTTGCAGCGTTACTTCAAGAAACATAATTTTTCATCCTTTAAATAGTTGATGGAACAATACCCTTCTATTTTACACAATTCCTTCATATTTGTAAAAAACAAAAACTGCCTCGTTCGAGACAGTTTTTATTTCTTTATTTACCCCAGGGCAGCCTGTCCGTATAAGATTTTCGCATTGGTATTTTTCTCATCAGTTTGGAAATACCGAAGAAAATTAAAGGAGATGCTATACATGCGACAAATGCTAAAAGGAGTAATGTATTATAAACCCAGTTGGGAATACTCTGATTGACAGTCAATCCGATTTCACCGAGTTTCCAGTGATTATTTCGTACATTCATATAATATAAGGGAATTTGAACTCCAAAAATTATCAAAACCAAAGAAAGTATAAATGTTGCCAGCACCTCTTTTTTATACATTATTGCTACAAATGCAAACAGTCCAATATTAGCAATTATATAGTTTAAGAGTAACATCAAAGTAGCTGCATTCGGAGTTTCATATGATAATCTTATATAAAGAAATGTCGGAACAATAAAAGCAGCAAAATGAATAATATTGGAAATAAGAAGCATTATGGTATGGTTTTTGATATAGGCTTTATTCGCCTTTTCCGAAGAACGAATCATATCGGATGCATAAACCTGCATAACACTGTTTACAAAATACACACTGCTTAAGCTTACCATTATACCCTGTAATAAAACTCCGAAAGGAGCAAATATATACATAAAGCTATTCAGAAAAAATATAATTGGAAAAAACATAACAGCTTTGTATTGAGAAATATATTTGATTAATCCTGCACTATCTTTTATCTTCATTATTCTATCCTTTCAACGCTTTGTCTTTATACCATTCCTTTTTAATAAATCTGTTCAAAAGGCACATTCCGATTACGTTTATAATTACATCCGCTGTTAATTCCACTGTAATTGCACCCACATATAATAAAGGATGAAAAATTTCTTCCGGTAGTATATATAAAATCGCAACCGGGAAAAAGTATAAAATACCGAAACTGTATATTAAAGTCGATATTGTCGAGTTTTCTATCAGCCTGCAAATCCATACAAGCAGACTGGTTGTTGAGTGACACGATATTACGAAAAGGATACACATCATGGAAAACTTTAATCCTTTATCGGGATGGCCGATGTATCCCGCCACCACAATTCCCACTGTGCCTAAAAAAATAAGCAACAGTCTCGAAAAAATATCCCATACGGCGATATTCTTAATCATCCTGACTCCCTTCGGCGAAGTCTTGGTCATTTCGCTGATTCTCGATTTGTCCGAAAGAAGTGCGCCGAAATTGAAACGGTCGGAGAGACAAACCACAACGCACGCCCATACGGAAACCATCACGGAAAAGGTTGTCAGAAGCGTTCTGAATGTTTGTGAGTCAGAATTCCTGTTAAAAAATGAAACAGTCACTAATAATATAAATACTGCTGTCGGAAAAAGAATATATGCTGCCGCCATCACTTTTTTTGAAGTAAATGAATTGTACTGTCTGATAGTTTTAAACATAGTTTTCTCCTTTTACAACACAGGCATCGAGAGCTTGGAATTCTGCTTAAGAAGTGCTACGCAAATCTTGAAAAGATCAGGGGTTTCGAAGGATATATTCATGCCTGTAAATCTTTCGGTGTTTTCCGCGAGAGCCATTCCCTCGAAGCCGTATTTTCCGGGTGTTACGGAAATCATGTTTTTCTTAAGTTCTTCCGTTACTTCACCGTCGCCTTTTACGATGACGTACTTTTCTTTTATGTCCGTTACGAATCCCTGCTCGAGTATTTTTCCGTCATCCATCACGATGATATAGTCCGTTACATCTTCCATATCGGAAATATTGTGAGTGGAGAAAAGAATGCTTCTTTTTCCGTTGCCCTCAGCGATATATGTTCTTAAAATATCCCCAAGCAAATCTCTCATCAAAGGATCGAGAGGCGATGCAGGCTCGTCTAAAATAAGCAAATCGGTCTTTCTCGCAAAAACAGTCGCAAGCATAAGCTTCATCAGATTTCCGTCGGAAAGCTTTGATACACTTTTGGCATTGCTTCCAAATACCGAACTGTCGATATTCAAGGATTTGCAGATTGCATCGAACTTATCCCTGTCGAAGTTATCAAAGAGCGTTTCCGAGAGTTCTCTTATCTGATTGCCGTTCCAGTGAGGAAGGAAATAATTCTTGGTTCCGGTAAAACCGATTCGCTCCATCACGCCTTCGTCGTCTATTTTCTTTTCGCCAAAATACGAAACCTCACCCTTATTGTCTCTTCTTAAACCGCTTAAAATATTTAAAAGAGTGGTCTTTCCTGCGCCGTTTTCACCGACAAGTGCGGTCGAAAAGCCCTCGGGTATATGTATCTCGGGAACATCCAGTTCGAATTTTCCGAATTTCTTGTTAATGTTTTTTCCTGTAATAACGTCTGTGTAATTCATGTCAGTCTCCAATCTGTTTCTTTTATGATTACTCTTCATTCGAAAGTTTTATAAGGACTTTGAGCGTCTCAATCAGTTCTTCCTCGCTCATTCCCGCAACCTTGGAAGCCTTGATGGCCTGAGTCAGGTCATCCTCGACCTTTCTTATATGCTGCTCGCGCAAAAGTTCCGAGTCCTGCGCATTGACATAGAAACCTTTGCCCTGCACCGCCGTTACGAGGCCCTCGCTTTCAAGCTCCTCGTATGCCTTTATGGTCGTAATGACGCTGGTTCGCAAGTCCTGTGCCAAGCCTCTGATGGAAGGAAGGTATTCTCCTTCTTTTATTTTCCCGGAAAGTATCTCTTCCTTTAACTGTTCACTTATCTGTTTATAAATCGGAATTCCGCTGTTTTGGAGTAATTTCATATTTTCACCTCACAACTGTTTATGTGTTATATATACAGCAATATACAGTTCCTGTCAACACCTTTTTTATATTTTTTTTCTTTTATCATAAAAAAATCAAACCCGGGCCTCGTTTGACAAAATCCGAATATGCGTGTAGTATGTATCTCTACCTAGTAGGTTTTATAAGGAGGATAGAAATGAAGAAAATTATTTCTGTATTATTAACGGCAGCAATGGTTGGAACCATGCTTGTCGGATGCTCTAAGCAGGCTGCCACAGACTGGGACTATATCAAAAACAAAAATGAATTGGTTGTCGGAATGACTCTTTACGAGCCGATGAACTATTATGATGAAAACGGCAAACTTATCGGATTTGATACCGAATTTGCTGAGGCAGTATCAGAAATTGTTGGCGTTCCCGTTAAATTCCAGGAAATTGAATGGGATCAGAAGGAAGTTGAACTTAAGTCAAGATCAATTGACTGTATCTGGAACGGTCTTACCGTTACTGAAGACAGAAAAGAAAACATGGCTTTCTCAAAGTCATACGTTGTCAATGAGCAGGTAGTAGTTATCAACAAGAGCAATGCAGACAAGTTCAAATCTCTTGCAGATATGGACGGAATCAATGTATGCGCAGAGAGCGGTTCCGCAGGTGAGAGTGCAATCGAGGCAGATGCACACCTTTCAACAGGCAATTATTTAGGAGTTTCCGCTCAGAAGGATGCTCTTCTTGAAGTAAAGGCCGGAACATGCGATGCAGCAGTACTTGACTTAACACTTGCAAAAGCAGTTATCAATGAAGATACAGATTACAGCGACCTTATGATTCTTGACGGTGCAAGCCTTCAGAGCGAGGAATACGCAATCGGCTTCAGACTTGAAGATACCAAGACTGTTGAAATCGTCAATAACGCAATCGACAAGCTCGTTGAAAACGGCAAACTTGCCGAACTCGGCGAGAAGTACGGCGTAGACGTAATCAAATAATTGTTTTCTCAAATCATAAAAGAAGCAAACAACGTACAATAAATAAAAAAGAGGTGCATTTCCGTAAATGCACCTCTTGGCTTAAATCTTTTATGATTAATCTTCAAGTTCTTTTGTTTTATGAAGAAGTCTTAATTTGAATTCTCTGATCTGCTTAGCGTATCTGCTTGTCATTATTACTCCGATGACTATCATTCCGTAGCCCACGCCAAGTGCAATCCCCTGAATGACATCAAGAACGGGGCCTTCCCATGGGCTTAAGAAGATGGTTCCAAACAAAACTGTCATAAGTACAAGTGCTCCGACAAATAAAAGATTCATTCTTTTCATAAGCTTAGCTTTTTCTTCATTTTCAAAATCCGCCACTTTAAGTACGGTTTCTTTCATAACTTTATCCATTTGCTCTTTTTTCCTTTCTCCGTCTAAGATCTCTCTAAGATCAACGTCGTAGAATTCGGAGATATCAATCAGAATGTCCATATCCGGCATATTGGTTCCTGTTTCCCATCTGGAAACTGTTCTTCTGGATACAAGCATTTTCTCTGCGAGTTCTTCCTGAGTGATATTTTTTTCTTTTCTTAATTCTTTAAGAAATGCTCCGATTTTCTGCTGATCCATTTTAGTTTCCTTTCTTTTTGTTAAATCCGGTTAAAACCCAGCAGACTATGTTTGCCAAAGCCACAAATCCCAATCCTATCGTAAGATACGGCTGTGCCTGATCCATAATCATCGAAATAATAATAAATACTATTCCTGCTGCTGCAAATACCATTCTTAAAATTGTTGAGATAACTTCTTTTTTCATTACTGTGTCCTCCTGTAATCGATTTGTTTTTATCGCCGATTTTGGTTTTCGTCTTCGGCTTGTCTGTGATTACATCCTATCGCGGACACAGATTGTTTTACAGGACACAAAACGAGCAAATGCCCATATTTACTGAATGAGACACACCTTGTCTCATAAAATATATGCAAATTCATTATACTACAACTCTTCCTAATCTTTAAATTCATATTTGACAAAACAATACATCGGATTTAAAATGAAACCGGTTTCATTAAATGAAAGTTGTTTCATTTTTCAAGAGAAAGGATACCAAATGCCGAAAGTCACTCCCGAATATACGGAAAACAAAAAGAAAATGATAGTTGATGCAGCTTATAATGTCTGCTTAAGAAAGCCCGCGGAAATGGTTACAATCTCCGATGTTATAGCGGAAACGGGTCTTTCACAGGGTGCGATTTACCGCTATTACAATGGCCTTGACGATATTTTTGCGGATATGGTCTCAAGAATGCGGACGGAATACGACATTATCACGCCCATGGAAGAGCTGATAAAAAATGATTATTCCTTTGAGGAAATCACTTTCAAAATCTTTGATATTTTGGCAGAAGCAATGAAAGCTCATCTTCTCGATGTTCAAAAAATCAACTTCGATCTCGGAGTGATAGCCATAAACGAACCCGAGCGGGCAGCCAAAATCATGTCGGGAATTAAGACTCCCGGGAATATGGATTATCTTAAAAAAAGTGTTCCGGGAATAATTAGTGCTGCTGCAAAAAACGACTATGACATGAAAGTCACACCCGAAGAACTCGCCTTATATATATCCTCTTCATACACGGGAATCGAGAAATTCTGCATTCTTAATGCCTGCTACAGAAATGACGGGCCTCAAACCGAAGCAGATCCGAAAGTTCTTTTCAGGACACTGGCAAAATCAATTATTCTTCTTTTAGGAGGTAGCATAAATGACTAAAAGACCCTCACCCACCGGCGAATACGCAGTCGGAACATTTACATATACGGTTTATACCGACAGAGAAGAGGCCCTTGAACCCGGCGTCAAAAGAAAAGTGCCGGCCAGGGTTTATTATCCCGTATTAAAAGAATCCGTAAAAGACCTTCCGAAGGCAAAGTATATGACCGAAAACATGGCTATGGGGCTTAAAAAGTCAATGCACGTCCCGGTGAATTTTAAAAAAGCCGACGCCGAAGGCGATAATATTTCGGAATGTTACGAAAATGCCCCTAAAATCGAAGGGCAGAAATTCCCTCTTATTATGTTTAATCACGGACTTTTGTCTTTCCGTGAGGGAAATTCGTTTCTTTGCATCGAGCTTGCTTCACAAGGATATGTGGTTATAAGCGTTGGCCATCCTTACGATGCCGTCTGCACAGAATTCGACGACGGTTCCCATGTTTTTGCCATGAAAGGTATCGGAAACAAACAGTATGAGCCGATGCTCGGCGGAATGTATAACGCATACAAGCTCATAAAATACAAGGGAGACAATCGCGAACTCGCAGAAAAGTTTGAAGAACTGCAACAGAAATACTGCGTTTTTATAAGAAGCAGAATCCCCGAGTGGGAAAAAGATACTATGGATGCCATAAAATATGCAAAAGAAACTCTGTCGGACATGATAGATTTTTCTCGCGGAATAGCCGCATGCGGTCATTCACTCGGCGGTGCCGCTTCATATGCCCTCTGCTTCGATGAACCGGAAATAGTCTGCGGTATCAATATAGACGGTGCTCCCTTTGGAGACAATCACGGACGTATTCAGGAAAAGCCTTTCCTTCAGATAAGCTGCAAGGGCAACTTAAAAGCCGAGACCAGAGTTTTCATCGATCACAAGGCTCCTGCTTACAGTGTCATTTTTAAGGACATGGCTCATGTCGGCTTCTCAGATATGAAGCACATGATATCCATTAAAAGCCTGACCGGAAAGCTCGACGCAGATTTGATGCATGAAAGCCTCTGTAAGTGCTTTGTGGAATTCTTTGATACTTATCTTAAAGGCATAAAGGATAAACCAGACCTTCAGACAAATGATGTAATGACATTTACAGAATACGCTCCCGACGCAGAATAAATTTTTTAAAAAAGTATAATTTTCTTTTCCCGATTGGTAGTTATTGGTTATAGGAGGTCAAAACAATTTTATGATAAAATAGGCATGTCACCATATTGGTGACAAAGAATTACAGGGTGGTGCTTGATGTTTATTCACCTTGGGGAGATACTAAAATCACATCTGCAGGTGAATAAACGAAAGGAACGGATTAGAAATGGTCGAATTTGGCGAACAACTAAGAAGAGCGAGAGAAGAAAAAGGAATGACCCAGCAATCCCTTGCCGAGCAGTTATATGTAACGAGACAGTCTGTCTCGAGGTGGGAGTGCGGAGACCGTTATCCCGATTTACTTACTACTAAAAAAATATCTGAAATTCTGGAAGTGAGTCTTGACGACCTGTTATCCGGTAAAGAAATGGAGAAAGTAGTTGAAAGAAACCCTGTAATTGAAAATAAAGTCGCAAACAATATAATGATTGCGCTTTATGCGGCAGTAGTATTGTCGATGATGGTTCCTGTATTTGATCAGTTGATAAGAATAACCGGAACCGACAACCCGATTTTTCCTTTATTAAGATTTCCGAATGAGAAACTCCTTATGATTGCAACGGTAATCAAGATAATTTGTTTTATATTTGGATTGGTGAACGCTTTAAGAGGTATGTTTTCACCCAAGCGAATGGGTGTTGTGATTGTGGGAGATTTTATAGCAATGAGTATTTCTGCATTCAGTTGTTGGCCGTTTTTGACATCATGGCATGAATTATTCTTAGGAGGTGTCGGCTGGGATACAATAGTTGTTATACTGATTCCGCTTATTCCGAACTTAATCGGTGCAGTTGCGGCCTGCTGTTATTTCCTTTTTGGGAAAAAACAGACAATTTGGCCTATTATGATAATTTTGGCCGGTTTGTTTAATATTTTGATTGCTGTAATGGGCAAAATACAATTGCTTTATCGTTACAGCGAAGCGTTCACCCTAAATCATTCTCTGAGTCTGGTTCTGACTATAATCATATACGGATTATTCATTTTCCAGACCGTTACGCTTCTTATCAAGAGAAAAAAGGTTAAAACATCGGGCAATAAAGAAAACGAATAATATAACTCTGAATTTTTTGAAATATTACAAAACTGTAATAAAAAAGTCACCTGATTGTAAGGTGGCTTTTTTATTATGGACTCATAAAATAAGAAAATGCGCATAGAAAAAATAGATTTTTATCAAACGAAGGGAGTACAAAATGAAAATACTTGAAATCAAAAATCTCTGTAAGGAATACGGAAAAGGCGAAACCAAAGTTGATGCCTTAAAGGATGTTTCCTTTGAAGTTGAACAGGGCGAGTTCGTTGCCATCGTCGGTCCTTCCGGATCAGGCAAATCCACTCTTTTACATATACTCGGCGGTGTAGACACCCCCACATCGGGCGAGGTAATAATCTCCGGAACGGATATCGGAAAGCTAAACGAAAACAACCTTGCGATTTTCAGAAGAAGACAGATTGGTTTGATTTATCAGTTCTACAATCTGATACCTATCTTAAATGTTGAGGAAAACATGACTCTTCCGATTCTTTTAGACGGTAAGAAACCCGATAAAAAGCTTTTAAAAGATCTCGTGGAAAAGCTCGGACTTAAAGACAGATTAAAACATCTTCCGAACCAGCTCTCCGGCGGACAGCAGCAGCGAGTTTCCATCGGCCGTGCTTTAATTAATCATCCCGCGCTTCTTTTAGCAGATGAACCTACAGGTAACCTTGACTCCAAAAACAGCAAGGAAATAATCTCACTTTTAAGAAAGTTTAACCGCGAAAACAACCAGACAGTCATCATTATCACACATGACGAACGAATTGCTTTAAGCGCGGACAGAGTTATTACAATCGAAGACGGTCAGATTACGAAAGATGAGGCGAGAAACTAATGAATATTATAATGAAATTGACCTTGCAGCATTTAAAATCCAATCTTAAAAGAACCATTGTAACAATATTCGGAATCGTTGCATCAACCGCTCTTATTACCGCAATGTTAACCGGTATTTATTCGGCTTTTATATTCGTGGGTGATGTTTCGGTATATGTTGACGGAAACCAGCATGCGGATTTTAAAAATTTAACCGAAGAAGAATACAACAGTTTAAAAAACGATTCGCTGCTTAAATTTGTCGGAGTAACAGATACCGACAACGAAAAAACAGGCTTTTATATAGACGGTGATACGGAAAAAAGATTCAGACTGGGAAACGTTTTCCACGGAAATCCCGATATGCTTTCCCAGAAAGTAACCTGCGAATATGAAGGAAGACTTCCTGAAAATGCAAGTGAAATCGCTATTGAAGAAGAGTACTTAAAAGACAATAATCTCGATCTTCACATCGGTGACACATTTTCTTTCCATCAGGGATACCGTTATGTTTATGAAGCAGATGAACTTATCTATATTGCAGGCAACTACAAATCTTCAGAAGATTTCGTCTCGCTTAGCGATGAAAACTGCACTATTACAGCGATTCTTCATAATAACGAACCTACCAAAGCCTATGATATGCTTCGCGGAATGGAAAGCTTCCCCGAGAAAAACATGGTTTTTATTACTCTTAAAAAAATCGACAGAAATGCTGTAAAAACCTTAAGGGGCATAGCTGCTGCCCATAATCTTAATTTACACGAAATAAATACGGAATATCTGATGAGTTTGTTCGTAAAAGATATTCCTTCCAACCCTGTAAACTCAATCTATAAGCTTATTGCAACCGCACTTGTAATAGTTATCATAGCTTCTTCAATTATGATTTATAACGCTTTTGCAATGTCTCTTACAGAGAGAATGAAATACCTCGGAATGCTCTCAAGTGTGGGTGCGACCAGAAGACAGAAGAAAGCAAGCGTTTATTACGAAGGTCTCCTGCTTGGAATCGTAGGCATTCCTCTCGGCTACATAATCGGAATCCTCGGCTGTATGGCTACACTTCGTTTTACGGGATCTCTTATCCTTAATTCCAGAATGCTTTACGGAATTAAAACGACCGAGATGGGATATATACCTGTTAAAACACATCCCGTCATCGTACTTGCCATAATTTTCTTCTCCGCGCTGACCATATTTATTTCATCCTTTATCCCCGCCTTAAGGGCCAGCCGCATTACGGCAATCGAAGCTATCAGACAGAGCAATACCATAAAGCTTCGCGCATGGAAACTGAAAGTTCTTCCTTTTGTAAAACTAATCTTCGGATACGAGGGCGAACTTGCATCAAAGAATATAAAAAGAAACGGTGCAAAAGGTTTTGTAATAACCGTTTCGATGGCTGTTTCGATTGTTTTGTTATTATCCGTCATGTATCTGGTGGAGCTTTATAACAAAGAGAACAGTTATGAGATTGAAATTCCTTTCCAGGTTTTCGCTTCGGCTTCTTTATCCGAACGCGAAAGATTAAAAGAGGATATTTCAAAAATCGACGGCGTGGAAAAAGTATTTGTCGCAGAAATGATTTCCTTTAATTACTATCCGAAGGATAACGAAGGAAAAGATTGCGAGATACCCAATACCGCAATAAGAAACCCGGAATTTCTTACCAAGGATTACGATTATCTTTTTGACTCAACATACGATATCTGGGTTATTCCGGTAGAGGATGCGGATTTTATTAAAATCTGTGAGAAAAACGGTGTTGATTATACCAAATATTTCGGTGACGAACTTCGCGGAGTTTTGTTAAACAATTACGCGCATAAGCCTTCCAGAAAAGATGTCTTTAATGACAAAATCCTCGGCCAAAAACTCTTTTATGATAAGGCCGAAGGCAATCCGCCGGCAGTCACTATCACAGATTTTGTAAAGTGGGATAAAAATATCGAGGAATACAGACTTTCACCCAAAGGAAGCATTTCGGTTTATGTTCCTTCTTCAATAATGGACCGCGAATATGTTAAATGTGTTGATATAGAAGATCTTACCTGCACATACGGAATTCAGTGTAAAAACCATGAAGAAGTGCATGCGAAAATAGCGGATATTTTAACTTACGACGGCTATACCAATTCGTATTCTTCCGATGTCGAAGACCAGCTTATTATAATGAAGACCCTGCTGACACTGATAAAGACCGTAATGTACGGATTTATCGCTCTGATTTCACTTATCGTAATTGCAAATATCGTAAACACGATCACGACGGGAGTTCATTTAAGACGTAAAGAATTTGCGATGTTTAAATCGGTCGGAATGACAAAATTCTGCTTTAAGAAAATGCTTTTCCTCGAGACTTTCCTCTACGGATTAAGAGCACTTTTATTCGGTCTTCCGATTTCGGCGTTAATAAGTTTCTTTATCTACAAAAACGTTCCGACTCCTAATTCGGCATTCGAGATTAATATATTAACATACATTCTCGTATCGCTCGGTGTATTTGCAATCGTCGGAATCAGTATGCTTTTATCGGCAGGAAAAATGCAGGGCGAAACAATCGTTGACGTACTTAAAGAAGATATCTGCTGACAGATTATAACTTCCCGAATAAAAATATGAGCTTCTGTCCTCCTTGGGCAGAAGCTCCTTTGTGCGATTATCTGAATGTTTCTTCATTACAATCCTATACTACTTAAATCCGTTTCGATATACTTATCTCTATCTACAATCATTCCCTGCTTTTCGGCATATCTGATTAAACCCATCGACCAAACATCTAAGCAAATAAAATAATCCGTCGGCATTTTTCGTATTGAACGAATACGCGCACTTAGTGCTTCATTAAAGGCGTCTGAATCATTTTCAACTATGGCGTTTATCATATCGCATAATTCATCATATTTATCAGTTTCCGTTTGGATTTTTTTATGCCCCAGCAATTTTCTTAGGGGATGTTCTTCATTTGTAACATTCATTAATACGTCTTCATCTTGAGCAATTAATGCATAATATCCCTCGAATCCCGACTTTAATCCTTCAGCTATAGGTCTTCTTGTCGCTTCATGCATATCGACCCCATCATTATATGCCTTGCAACATAAAGAAGCATTTTGTAACAGATCTTTAAGATGTTCCTTAAACGCTTCTTCTCTTTTATTTATATAATCCAATTCAACAATACTGGCATATGAAAGTTTTAACAAACACCATTGTTTAGCATTAGAAGACACTTCCGAATTCAAAGATTTTTTTAATTCTTCCACCCGGGCTTTATACATCTTTTCATACGCTAATATTTGGTCTTTTCTTTTTTCCCACTTAATTGTTTTGTATTCTCTGTTTTTAACTTTCAACATAATCTCCAATCAAACTATTCAAGAAAACTGAAATATTCTTAGTTATTTATCTTCCGAGATAAAAGGTTTTGTCTCAATTAGTATCTGAAAATTTTGATTTGCATATTTAACAAAAAATATTACGGTCCGATATTAATCTGAATATTATTGTTTTCGCGAACATCAAATGTATCTTTATACCGCTCATTTCGGTTTTGATAAACACTTACCAAAAGCGATGCTTCGTTTTCTGTTTGGAGTATTATAATCTTCACGTTATCATGTTTTTTACTGTTAGATTTAAATACACTTATTTCAACTGGAACAATAAGACCATCGACATCTATATTAAACTCATATATAA
The DNA here is from genome assembly GCA_900100245.1 of Lachnospiraceae bacterium G41. GTDB lineage: Bacteria > Bacillota > Clostridia > Lachnospirales > Lachnospiraceae > UBA3766. Next base: position 3,113 of record FNEU01000006.1, on the reverse strand, counting down.
ATTCACCATAGGATGCCATATGATTGAATTTATTTGAAGTAACTGTATGATATATCGCATCTTTTCTCGAATACCACGTTACTTCAGAAATATCGATATCTGATTCTATTTTGACTGTCCTATGAAAAAAATAGTTAAAACAAAACAACAAAAGCCCAACAATAAAAAAAACAGAAATAATTGAAATCGAGACAGCAATTGTTTTTTTCTTATTCAAGTTCATTCCCTTCTAATTTTCCACAGTAGTTAACGTTTTAACATAATGCATTATACCAAAATATAATTCGCTTTCGTTAGTGAGTAAAACTGAAATTTTCCAATTTATCTTCTTTTTGGCTTACTTAAAAGCCATTCTTCCTTCGTGATACATGTTACATGCTCTGTTCGAAGATCCCCTTCTATAGCGCAAGGAACATTTTCTGATGTATGGCTATAATGAAATCCGCATTTCTCTTGTACACGTTTCGACTTTTCATTTCCATCAAAATAACCGCACCAGATTTTTTCAAGTTTCAGTTCATCAAAACCATATCTCATTATCTCATTTACAGCTTCGGGAATGAGACCTTGTCCCCAATACGGAACTCCTATCCAGTATCCTATTTCAGCTTCCATATCAGATATTCCAATATTACTGGCTTCACCACGCATAAGTCCAATACTACCTACTGGATGCCCTGTTTCTTTCAAAACCACAGCATAAGTATCAGGTTCCGAAAGCACGCCTTTAATAATATCTTTACTATTTTCAACGCTGGTATGAACAGGCCATCCGGCAATCGGACCTACATCAGGATTACTTGCATATTTGTATAAATCTTCGGCGTCGCTTTCATTCCAGCAGCGCAGAATTAAACGTTCTGTTTCAAGCATATTCATCCTCTCCAACTATTATTTGTCTATTCAGAAAAACTGTAATCTTTCGCACCTGTATATTATTGTTCTATAATTCTAAAATCGAATGATTCTGGCTCATTTAAACCAATGCAGATAAATCTCAGTCTCCCATATAAATCTTCTGCCTCTTTACCGATATGCCAGCCTCTACTAATTCTGCACTCCGCTTTCATAAGCTTTTTCACTGCTTTAAATAGTTCAAAAGAAATCTCATTATCATCCATAATTGCGAACATACCATGTATCAGACCTGTTCCGTCTTCGCTGATTCCCGAAGGATCAAATCCTAAAGAGCATTTGTTCTCTCCCTGATATACCTGTCCATATTCGTTTATAGTTACTACAGCATCTGCAGGCATTATAATAAAACTGATTTCGCCGTGGTTCTTTTGCAGAGTACCAAGGCCGGGAATGTCCTTTATTGTTCTATAAAATGATCCGTCTTTTTTTCCACACTGAATATATTTGATTTCATACGAAAGCTGTTCCTCTAATTTCGAAAGAATTGAAATCATATCATTTTTAGTTGCGAAAAAATTGATTCTGTTTGTCATATTTCTCTCTTATTTTTGTTCTAAACTTTTATACCACTTGTTTGCAAATACCTTTTGCTCATTTGTTGTCGGAAAATCTTTTATATCTGCATAATCCCATATACTGAATAAATCTTTGTCTAAAGCCTGCCTTCCGAATTCCACAAGATAAATTTTCTCACTATATTCCATCATCCCGGATTGAATTGCATTTAGCCTTGAGCCGTTACATTTAATTCCATACCCGAATTCCAAAAGATAATCTCGGAATAATTGAAATGTTTCAAAATAATACTCACCACCGGCTGAAAAGCAAACACCATCCACTTCACAATTCATCTCGATTTTTTCGTCTTGAATATCTACATCAACAATAGTTTGTTTCTCATTTTCATAATATGCAAGGTCTGCTATTTTACATATATATGAATCCATATTACTTTCCACCTCTTATATAAGTATCCGATTTAATAAGCAAAACCAAAAGTTTCTTAATTAATTATCTTCCGAAATAACGTTCAATCTACGCCTTGCATTTAGCATTCTTAGTGATGAGACAAGCAAAAGTAATAAACGATCCCAATCCCATGTTTGCCATCTGTATTGAATGCACAACGGGGAAATTAGGTCCGAAGAATGTTACTGCATTTACAACCATCATTATAATCATCGGGTTTGCGAATGCGTATCCTTTTGACCATACAGTTTTTCCCCTGATGATCGTGATGAACATAACTACCATCATCGCCATATATATAGGCATGAATACTATCGTGATCGGAGCAACCATTAATCCGGCAAATCTCATTATTTCTTCCTGATTGCCACTCCTGCAGACATACATCATAGCTATTGCCAAGATATGAACAAGGGGGCCTAACGATCCGCATGCCAACGCGCCAATGTGAATTATTTTCGAAGGGTGACGCAATTTGGGATCAGTTCCTATGATCTTTGATATTCCTTCATAGCCCAAACCTTGAAGTGCAATTCCTATTCCGCCAAAGAAAACACCCAGTGCAAGCTGTAGATCAGAAACGCTTCCATAACCTGCAAACTGTGCCATTACCCGGTCAGGTAAGTCAGGATTTGTATACCAACCAAGTGGTAACTCACCACCGATGACGGTTATTATCGCTCCGATCAACCCAATCAGTAGAAGTTTTTTGCTATTAGTTTCTCTATTCATTAGTCCTTCTCTACTCCAATATACTGCTTATTATCTATATTAAGAAATGCCAAATGCCCTTGTTTTATTATCCTGTAAGTTAATCTGTTTAGAAAAACCAAAATTTTCTTAGTTAATTAACTTGCAATATAACTTACTATCGTATCATCCAGATAAACTGCGATTCTTAATCAGTACAATTCTGTTTTATTCTTATCCGGGAACTCTCCATCATGGAAGAGTGCATAAACTACCTGTTCCAAGCTCCAGGGAGATTCCCACCACTCAGAACACCGCTCTCCATATGATATCGGTTCCCAGTTATTGCCTGTCAACTCATTAAGCTTATTGCAAATATCTTCTGGTAGGTCATCATAATAATCCCCCGCCTCGTTGACAAGGTCCTCAACTTTTCTGAGCAGTTCTTTATCTTTTTTTACTTCATTCCAGTCCTTCATTGTTTTTCCTTTAGCCTATTATCCTATAAGAAAATCTATTTAGAAAAATTGCGATTT
>FNEU01000012.1 GCA_900100245.1 Lachnospiraceae bacterium G41 | reverse complement strand
CTGATGCTTTTCGATAAACACGCAAACCTCAAGTACAAGTTCGGCAATAGACATTTCTGGGCTGAGGGATACTACGTGAGCACAGTCGGACTCAACGAGGCAACAATCAAAAAATACATTCAGGAGCAAGAGAACCACGATATCGCGATGGATAAACTGAGTGTGAAAGAGTATGAAGACCCCTTCAAGGGGTAGCAAAGTAATACAACTGCCCTTTCAAGGGCAGCGACGAGTCAAAGGCAGTTTGGCTTGAACAAAGAGAAAGCCAGCGTCTTTAGGCGCTGGCCGGTATCACCCCCTTATAGGGGCGAGCAAACCACCCGTTTGACGGGTGGTCATGATTTTATTCTTATGCAGCTTCATTGCTTACGGTAAATAATGCGTGGAAGTAACCCTGATTATCAATAAGATCTTCAAACTTTCCAACCTCCTCTACACGACCGTCACGAAGCACGATGATTTCGTCATATCTCTTTAACAAAGCCTCATCTAAAGCATGTGTTACAACGATTCTTGTCATACCTTCAAGATCGAGGATTTCACTTGATACTTCATATGCCGTTTTTGCATCGAGGGCTGCGGTTACTTCATCTGCAAGCAGCACCGATGACTTTCTTAAAAGACTTCTGGCAATCGAGATCCTCTGTTTTTCACCGCCCGATAAATTCTTTCCGTTCTCGCCGCAGTTATATGAATTGCCGTGTTCTGCGATAAGCTTTGAAAGATGCGCTTTTGCAACGGCTTCGTTTATTTTTGTTTTGGGGAATTCCTTAAACATTGTGATATTGTCTTCAATTGTGGAATTGAATAAAAATACATTCTGTCCGATAACCGATATGTTTTCATATAGCGATTCTGCGCTAACACTGTTTATATCTTTGCCATCGATATAAATTTTTCCGGTGCGGTTATTTCCTCCTGCAGATAGTAAAAGATTTAAAAGTGTGGATTTTCCGCTTCCGCTACCGCCGACTATCGCATAAGATTTTCCGGCTTTAAATTCAAGAGAAATATTGTGAAGGATTTCTTTGTTTTCCTCGTAGGAAAAAGATACGTCCTCGAGTCTTATGCTTTCATTGATTTCGTTTAATTCGCTCTTAATTTCTTCATCCCTGTTTTTTTCAAGTTCCGAAGCGAGTTTTCCCATCAGTGCATTTGCAGCCTTTTTCTTTGCAAGAATCATGGGAATATTTGCAACGGGTGCAATCATATAATTCATGAGCTGAACGAAAACTATAACCATACCGGGTGTCAATGCTTTGCCTGATAAAGCAATCGCTGCACCTGCAAAGAATACGCCGAGCTGGGCGAGGATTCCGCACATACCTCCGATGGAACCGATTACGTGAGTAATCTTTCTCATTCTGCTTTTGTTTTCTTCAAGTTCGGCATCGGTTTTTGAAAAAAGATCACTTACTTCATTTTCCGCCTTAAAGCTTTTTACCACGAAAAATCCTTTAAGAAAATCCGAGAGTGAAGAAGTAAAACTGCTGTTGCAGTCCGATACTTTCTTTTGTATGGGTGCTGCTTTCTGGCCTGTCAGAACAGATGCAAAAAGTGGCAGGAGGGTTAGGCCGACAGAGATTAAAGTCAAAAGAGGAGAGTAATAAAGCATCAGTGCCATTGAAAGTATAAAAGAAACGCTGTGTGTAATAAGCTCGGGAATCTTTTCAAGGTATTCGGTTTCTATTGTTACTGCGTCATTGCTTAAAGCCGAGAGGTAAAGCGAAGTATCCTCTTTTCTGAATGATGAGATATCTTTTCCGGTAAGCTCTTTGAAAGCAAATTCTTTGTATTGTCTCATGGCCTTTTTCATAAATCCCGGCCAGGCATAGTATTTTATGATAATTACTGTAATGAATGCAAAAAAGAAAAATAAGCTTATAAAAAACAACTGCTTAAAAGAAAACAAATCATTCTTACCCGAAGCCACATCCACGAGCTGCTGCATGAGCCAGGAAACTGCGATATTTAAGAATGCGGTTATTAATGCAGCCAGGTTCATAAAAATAAACGCAATCTTATTTTTATAAAAGAACTTATTATTTAATGATTTGTAAATTGTATTGTTCTTCATTTTAAACTCCTTTCGGTTTGCGGTTTCGCTTATATTTTGTCTTTTTTTACCTTTTCATAAATATCCTTAAATTTTCTATTGTTCGCATCTTTAATGAATTTTTCGATTGCTCCGACTGCAGTATCGCCTAACGTATCGTATCCCATATAGGTTTTATCGAATTTCATAAATTTAAGATTTGTTGCTGAATAATCGGGCGATGCATCAAAAGCTTTTGCGGACTTGATTGCTTTTTTCAGTACTTTTTTGCATTCGGACATATCGGATTCCAGGTATGAATAAGCATTTATCGTATAAAAGAGTGAAAGTATTTTATCGAGATAAAAGACTTTGTTTTCTTTTCGAAGTATTTCCATATATGTGATGACCAGAAATGTGATATCCCTTAAATCTTCCATGGAATTTCTTGACATATATATGGGTATGTAACCCGTGCATATCTTTAACAATGTTGCCAGATTGTCGGTCAAAGCCCAGGAAAGATAGCCTTCGGCTTCATTCATATCGCCGATGATTCCGGAAAGAATATTACCTATCAATGCGTGATTAACACGGGCCGGATTGTATTCTTTAAAAATTTTTAAAGCTTTTTTATGATTACCGAGAAAATCATGCGAACTTGCGATGTAATACCAAATTACGGATTCGTTTATTTCGGGGTCCGTATTCTGTGAAAGAAGAGGAATGCATTTCTCATAATATTCAATAGCTTTGTTGAAAAGTTCCCTGTCATTTTTTACGATTCCGAAATTGAAATATAAGCCTGCTGCTTTGTAAATTATCTCAAAGTTGTTCGGATATTTTTTAACTGCGATATCTGCAACTTCCAGGCCTGCTTCATCTTTGGAATCGCCGTAATCCTTTAATCTGGCAACCATTGTGGAAAGGCTGTTGTTTTCAATCTCATATCCGAGCAATACATCTACGGATACTTCGAAAAATGATGCCATTTTGATGAGCATTGAAAGTTCCGGCGCACAGATTCCGGCTTCCCACTTGTGAACCGCTCCGATTGTTACACCCAAAACCTCAGCCAGTTTTTCCTGCGTAAGATTTAAACGCTTTCTGTTATTTTTTATATTTTCTCCGAGAAGAATCTTCATTTCTTTTCCTCCTTCGTTCTGTTTGCAAATTCAGTATAACCTTTTGTCTTTTATGAGTGAATACACCAACTATACCATTTGGATAAAAAATTTTATACCGACAGTATAGCACATTATTTAAGAAACAGTTAAGAAATGCACAAGATACAGATTAAGACTTCTAAATTTCTTTTTGGTAAATTAAGATTGCAGGACGAAAGAAATGCGAGGAATAGAAAAGAAAGTTAATCATAAAAGAAAAGAGGGACTTAAAATGAGTATCTTAAAGAAAAAAACAATGGCAATCATCGGAGGCGCACTTGCAATCGTTGTGGCTACAGGCAGCATCGCTTCGATATATGCGAAGGCAGCAGTTAAGGTAAGCTCATATACAATTGCCAAATCCGATATGCAGCAGGTAATTGAATTAAACGGAACAGTTCAAAGCAACGATTCGGATATGTTTTTTGCAGATGCGAATCTTAAAGTCGACAAAGTATATTTTAAAGTCGGCGACGAAGTTAAGAAGGGCGATCTTCTTGTTTCCTTTGACAAGGCTGATATTGATAATCAGATAGCACTATTAAAATTGGACGCCGAGGCAAAGGAAGGAAGTTACAATAACGCACTTCAGGTTTCCGACAAGTATTCGGCACTTTATTCTGAGGCAACAAGAAACTTAGGTGTTTTAAACAAGCAGATAGCCGATACAGAAGAAGCAATTATAAATAAGCAGGCAGAGATTAACAAGAGATGTTCGGATCTTGCTTATGACGGAGCTAAAATCCAGGTTGCAATCGTAGAAAATTCGGCAGATGCGGATAAGTCCAAAGAATATCAGAAACAGTTATACAACAATGCATATGTTCAAAACTACGACAGCGAACTGGTAAGACTTCAGGAAGAGCTTGGAAGATTAAATACACAGCTTGCAGATTTTAAGGAATATAAAGCAGAAATGACTTCACAGAAAGCATCAAGCTATCCCGGAGTTTTGACAGAAGGCGGTAAGGCTGAACTTGAAGCCAACAAAGCGGCAGCAGATCTTTCAAATGCAAATGAAATTGAAAAACTTGAAGCTGCAAAAAATGGTATTGTGGCTAATTTTAACGGAATTATTACCGATGTATATGCAGAAGAGGGAAGTATCGTGAGTCTCGGAACCCCTATTATCAGTGTGGATTCTTCCGAAGATATATGCGTCAAATGTTATGCAAACAAATATGATATAATGAATATCGCTGAAGGCCAGAATGCAAGCTTCAATATTTTAAGTAAGGATTACAGCGGAAAGGTAACAAGAATCGAAAAAATCGCAGGTCTTAACACAGCAGCATCAACAGGTGTAGGCGTTGATGTAGCTATAGATAATCCCGAAGACTTAATCCTTGGACTTGAAGTAAAAGCAAAGCTTAACACAGCATCCCTTACAGACATCGTAACCGTTCCCAAGAGCGCACTTGTAAACGAAGACAATAATTATTTCGTATTCGTATCAAACAGTGACAAAAAGGCTGTTAAGACAAGCGTTGAAATCGGAATTCAGAATGATGATTACGCAGAAGTTTTATCGGGCGTAAAAGAAGGCGACATTGTAGTATGGAGTGATTCCAAAGAATTAAGCGACGGAGATGAAATCCGCTTCTAATCATAGAAAAGCAGGTAATAACAATGGATGGTAAACAGACAGTAATAAGTGCAAAAAATTTATCAAAGACATTTTCCAACGAATCGGTTCAGCAGCATGTTCTTAAGAACCTTAATCTCTCAATATACAAGGGTGATTTTACGGTAATAATGGGTAACTCCGGTTCGGGAAAAAGTACACTTCTTTATGCATTGTCCGGTATGGACCGCCCGAGTATCGGAACGGTCAGCTACTACGTAAATGAAGGCAAAAAAGATACATTATCGGAGATAGAAATATCACAGTACAACAACGACAGACTCGCCAAATTCAGAAGAGATCATGTAGGATTTGTATTCCAGCAGAATTACTTAAATGACAGTATGAGTGCTCTGGATAATATCCTTGTGTGCGGTCTTTTAAAAAGTACTGATAAAAGAAGTCTTACCAAAAGAGCAAAAGAACTTCTTGAAAAAGTTGAAATCACCGAGCGTGATTATAAGAAGTTTCCCACACAGTTATCGGGCGGCCAGCAGCAGAGAATTGCTGTTGTAAGAGGTGTCATCAATGCACCTGAAGTTTTATTCGCAGATGAGCCCACAGGTGCCTTAAACTCTCAGAATACGGAAAACGTTCTAGATATTTTATCAGACCTTAATGCAACCGGACAGAGCATTGTAATGGTTACACATACCTTCAAGGCAGCAGAGAGAGGAAACAGAATCATCTATCTTGCGGACGGTATTATCTCCGATGAGATTTACTTAGGCGAATACCTGGGTGATTACAAGGACGAGAGCAATCCTAATATCGAAGAAGCAAGGGAGAGACACAACAGACTTAAGATCTTCCTTCAGAATATGGGGTGGTAATATGTATCGTTATTTCTTTATAGCCAAAAACAATATGAAGAAGCAAAAGGGCGATATGATTACTTTCTTCATTATGACGTTTATTGCTTCTTTTATGATTTATCTATGCCTTAATCTTTTAGTCGGTACCATCAGGGTAATAGATACCAACAAAGAGAAGATTAAAGGCGCGGATATTCTTATCATGAAATCCGTAGAGCCTCTCAGCGATTTTAAACTCGAGGAACTGATAGAGGGAAACGACAACCTTACGAATTTTCACAAGGACAGATATCTTTCGGTACCTCAGGCAAAATATCGTAAAAAAGGTGTTGAAAACTGGTCAAACTATGTATTCTATCTTTTCTCGTATGAAGATGAGAGAACTATTCAGACAAGCAGCATAGATACATCTTCATTTTCGGGAAATGATATTGTTCTTCCGATATCGATGTCAACAACATTTGCAGTCGGAGACAGAATAGAATTAAAAGTCGGAGAGAATATATACGAGTTTAAAGTTGCAGGCTTTAACGAGGATTTTATAATCTGTTCGTCAATGAACTTCAGTGTTTACAAATGTTTTATGTCCGATAAAATGTTTGAACAGATTCTTTTTGAAAACCGCAATTTGGTGGAAGAAAGCCAGAGTTTTAATACAAATTTGTCCCAAAAGGCGATTAAAAACAAAGTTGCCGAGGAAGAGATAATCGAAGACTTATACAATGATTTGAATATATGGATGATATCTTATAAAAAGACACATCCGCAAGCAAATCTGGGATGCAATATGAACTTTATTCCGGAAAGCATGATGAAAACCGCCAATATGATTCTGCCGGATATTTTTATCAGTATAATTTTGGTGTTTGCGTTTGTGGTTTTAGCGATAGCATTTGTTGTAATAGACTTCTCGATTAAGAACTTTATTATGAACAATATGAAGAATACGGGAATTATGGAGGCAAGCGGATATACCGTAAAAGAAATGACACTCATACTTGTGGTTCAGCTTCTTCTGGTATCCGGTATAGGAAGTATCCTGGGGGCCTTAGTCGGAGCAATTCTTCAGGGTAAGATTGGGTTTATAATGCTTTATCTGTTGGGACTTTCGTGGAATCAGCCTTCAGACAAGCTGCTCTTAATAGGTGTGGTAGCAGGAATATGTATTATGGTCTGTTTGTTTACCGTTTTCCTTGGAAGAGAATATAAGAAAACCAGTGTTCTTGAAGCTTTAAGAGGAGGAATTAACAATCACAGTTACAGGAAGAATTTCTTTCCTTTTGACAAAAGTTCGCTTCCGGTATTTTTAAATATTGCCATGAAAGAAACTTTTGGAAAATTCAAATCTCAAATAGGTGTTATAGCAATAACGGCTGTTCTTGCATTTTCTGCGGCTATGGGCTTTGGAATATATGAGAATTTGGGCAGAGATATTGATTCACTGCTTAGAATAGCCGGCACGGAACTTCCGAATGCGGATGTTACAGGCGATAAGAATATGGCTGAAACAATCAGGAATTTTGAGTGTGTTGACAGAGTTTCTTACGAAGTATGGACCGGATATGATTTAAAGTCCGGTAATAAAACCAAATCTGTGACCGCCAGAGTTATGCAGGATACTGCAGGCATGCGTGATGATTACGTAGTGGAAGGAAGATGGCCCAAGTATGAAAATGAAGTTGCTGTGGGAACCATGCTTGCCAACAATATGGAAATTGAGATTGGTGATTCCGTTACTGTCAAAAACGGCGAAGAGAGCGCTTCTTTCATTGTAACCGGTTTCGTTCAGACCTTTAACAACATGGGTCAGATGAGTTATTTGACGGAAGAAGGATACGGAAGAGTCGGCGGTTCGATGCCTATAGGTTCGATACAAATCTATCTGAAAAAAGGATATACATTCGATGATTTAAACAAAGAATTTAAAGATATTTATCCCGATTCGGAATTAATCGATGATGTCGAAGCTAACGGCGGACTCTTTACAATGCTTAAAGTATCCATGCAGGCGATTCTTGCAATTATAATGTTTGTCACGGCTTTTATTGTGGCACTGTCCGAAGCATTGATTATACGTACCAAGATTACAAAGGACTGGAGAAACTTAGGCGTTTTCAAAGCACTCGGATTTTCATCCAAAGAACTTATCCTGCAGGTAATGTTTTCCAATATACCAGCGATAATGCTCGGTATTGCGTTAGGTCTTGTTGCGATAACATTCCTTGGCGATAAAGTAATGCTTTTAATGTTTGCCATATTCGGTTTCAGGAAAGTACCGTTTTCACTTTCTGCGGTTGCATACATCTCGGTAGTATTGGTAATCACGGGTGTTGCATTGCTGGTATCATACATTAACGGCAGGAAGATCAAAAAACTTGAACCCGTAAAGATGATTACGGAAGAATAAATGTTGTTTTTCATGCGCCCGAAGGGAAACTTTCGGGCGTAAAGGCTTTTGCGTACAACATTGACAAAGTGTACACTTTGTACATATAATTAAATCAGATAAAACATAAGCTCATAAAAGGAGGTTTATCATGGATTTATTAAATGCTACAGATGTACGCAAAAACTGGTCTGTTACCCTTGACAATGTGGCACACGAAAAGCCTGCATATATAAAAAGAACACATGACAATGTTGCTATTTTCAGCATAAATACTCTCAATATGATTCTGGCAGGCTATCATTTTAATGCAAAGAAATTTAAGGAAGAGGATGGCTCAGTTACATTAAGCGCTGTTGATTTAGACATCGTCGTAAACGAAGCAGATGAAAAGACCGCAAAGCTCAGACTCGCTGAATACATCAAAGAGTATGCAGAGGAATTTTATTCAGACTATGCCTACTGGAGCAAAGCCCCAAACAGACAGTCGCATATTCCATATGTATTCAAGGCTCTCACACTTGACACAGAATCTGTTATGGAGGATATTGTATGCCGAAATGGAAAGATCTGAAAAGATTCTGTGATGCGGATGGTTGGGAATGCTATAAAAGCACAGACCATTATTTTTACAGAAAAAAGATGGCGGATGGAACGATAAAAAGAACCAAGGTTTCAAGGGGCAGTGGGGAAATACATGCACACATGTGGAAAGAAATTTTGAAAAACCAACTGCAGGTAACGGAAGATTATTTTAACAAAATGATATAAGAGGTTATTATGCATTACAATTGTCTGATAGTTGATGATGAAGAAGAATTATCAAAAATGACTGCCGAATACTTCAATATGTTTGATGTGTCTACGGCTGTAGTTTCAAGCAAGGCAGAATGCTTTGATTTTCTTCAGAAAAATGATGTCGATCTCATATTGCTTGATATCAATTTAGGCGACGGAACAGGCTTCGAAGTCTGCAAGAAATTGAGAGAAGAGATGCAGCTTCCGATTCTTTTTATAAGCGCTCGTCAAAGTGATGATGATGTTCTCGTGGCGCTTTCATGCGGTGGAGACGATTACGTGAAAAAGCCTTACAATCTGTCGGTTCTTTTAGCCAAGGTGAAGGTTAATCTTAAAAGACTCGAGCAGATGAATCCCACCATAAAAGAAACAAAAAGCGAAGACAAAGAAAGCGAAATCCTAACCCTTGATGCATCCACACTTTCGGCTCTTTTAGACGGAAAACGAATTCAGTTAAAGGCCAAGGAATTTGCACTTCTTGACTGCCTTTACAGACATAAAAATACGATTGTAAAAAAGGAAGTACTCTTTGACGAAGTCTGGGGAGATGCATTCTTTTCGGACAGTACGCTGAATGTTCATATCAGAAAATTAAGAGAAAAACTTGAAGATAATCCAAACGAGCCCAAGCTCATTAAGACAGTCTGGGGCACCGGTTATTATCTTGAGATGAAATAGGGATACGTTTGATGAAACAATTATTCAGAATAGGTTTTATCTTTACAATCATAATGGTTCTGGCTCTCGGAGTTTTTATTATTTTTAACTCCGAGAATCATTTTGAAGAGAGAGATATTGTCCATTACAACGAACAACTTCATATCATTGAAGACGCTTTGGAGAACGGCGAAAAAGAGAAAAATCTCGAAAACAAATATAAATGCCACATAATCTACGCCAAAGAAATCGAAGACGGAGAGCTCGCGCATTTATACAGAAACAATGCGCTTGTGCTCGACCTCACAGTAAACGGAGAGTATGTCGGAAAAGTTGCGTGGGACGACAACAGAAGCAATTTCGATTTGATTAAAAGAGGCTTTTTCGGCGGCTCAATCTATCTTTGGGCCATAATGTTAATATGTGGCTACATCCTTATCATTCTTTTCTACAGATCGTTTGTAAAGCCCGTAAAAGAACTGCAAAAATTCTCCGTGGAAATTGCCAAGGGAAATCTTGATGAAGCACTTCCAATCAGAAAAAACAATCTTTTCGGAAATTTCGTCGAAGCATTTGATCAGATGAGGGAAGAACTCAGAGATTCCCGCAAGAGAGAAGTAAAGGCCGAAATAGCCAGAAAAGAAATGGTAACCGACTTAAGCCACGATATTAAGACACCTATATCGGTTATCAAGGTTGCCTGCGAAGTATTGGAGGCTAAGGGTAAAAAGAAATTAAACGAAAGTCAAAACAGCGAAGAGGAAAAGAAAGATATCGAGTATACTCTCGAAAAAGTTTCAACCATCTCACAGAAAGCAGATTTAATCAGTTCGCTAATGACGAATGTTATGCATTCCACATTGGATGACATCGATAAAATATCGGTTAATCCCGTTGAGACCGATTCGAGAATCATAAAAGATTTCTTCGTCAATCTTAAGAACTATGGCAACATCATCATCGAAAACGAAGTTCCTGCCGGCATAGTTTATATGGACAGACTTCGTATGGAGCAGGTAATCGACAACGTGGTCGGCAATTCGCATAAGTACGCAGGCACCGACATCAGAGTAAGTTTTTCCGAGACCTCAGCACTCTCATCCGACGGTGAAAGCAAAGAGGATTTTATCCGCATCACCATAAAAGACAGCGGCAAGGGTGTAAAAGAAGACGAACTTTCACTTATTACTCAAAAGTATTTCAGAGGCAGCAATTCAAAGGAAAGCTCAGGCTACGGACTCGGTATGTATCTTGTCAAAAGATATATGGAATTACAATTTGGCGGTATGGAGTATTATAACGATAACGGTTTCACGGTACAGCTTCTTTTAAAGAAGGTGTAGACCGGTGCCCGGCTCACGAAGTGTGCCCGGCTCCACAGATAAATACCTTGATAGATTAGCCGTATTTTAGTATAATTTATGCGTATGGGTTATACTAAAAATTATGAAACAAGAGGTATATGAATATGGACGAAATGAATGCGAATGCTAATGTTTCACAGGCTTCGACCCTAAAAGAAACCGACAAGAAATGTCCTCAGTGCGGCGGTGTAATGGATTTTGATCCCAACATCGGCGGAATGGCATGTCCTTACTGCGGATATGAAGAGGAAATTGTAAAAGAAGCAGCCAGTGCGGCAGAGCTTGATTTCGAATCGGCCGAAAAGACCGACAACTGTGACTGGGGTGCACAGAAAAAACAGATTATATGTAAGAGTTGTGGCGCAGAGACCATTTATGATGCTCTCGACGTTGCAAGTGAATGTCCTTACTGCGGTTCCAACCAGGTAATGGAAGCAGCCGATGAAAACACACTTGCTCCCGGCGGTGTAGTTCCTTTCGCTATTACAAACGAGCAGGCAAGTGCTAACTTCAAGCAGTGGATCGGCAAGAAATTCTTCTGTCCCAAGCTTGCAAAGCAGTCGGCCGAACCCGATGCTTTTACGGGAATTTATCTTCCTTACTGGACATTCGATACAGATACAACATCAAGATACTCAGGTAGATACGGTATCGACAGAACAGAAAGATACAAAGATTCCGACGGTAATGTACAGGAAAAGACAGTTACCGACTGGCATCGTACATCAGGTATCTTTAAACTTGCCATTGACGATGAACTCGTACAGGGCAGTGAACGTCACGACAGCGCAATGCTTAAAGGTCTCGAGCCTTTCGAAACAGAGAAGAATGTTCCTTACAAGCCCGAATATGTTGCAGGCTTCGCAGCAGAGAGATATTCGGTAGGTCTTAAGGCCGCATGGGAAAAAGCAAAGGCATCCATCTCCGGTAAGATTAAGAGCAAAATCACCAATAAAATCAGAGATGATTACAATGCTGACCACGTAAAAGACGTAAAAGTATCCACCAAGTTTGAAAAGATTACCTACAAATATCTGATGCTTCCTATTTGGTGCTCATCATTTAAGTATCAGGACAAGGTATATCAGTTCATGGTAAACGGCCAGACCGGTAAGGTTTACGGCAAGACACCTGTTTCGGTTGGAAAGATTATCCTTGTTATCGCTATAGTTCTTATCGTTATATTACTTTTCCTTTGCTGCTTTGGCGGTATTGGTTCAATCCAGGATATAGCAAACAATTTAGGCAACTAATAATTCTCATAAAAAAATCAGGCTTCGGATTTTTAAGTCCGAAGCCTTTTTTATTGCCGTGAATTAATTGCAAATTTTTTAATGCTCACATTTAAGGAATTTCGCACTGTACGCAGGTAAATGTGTACCGCCTCCGAAATCGAAGTTTTCGCCTGTTATTAAATCAACCGCCATACCGCAGCCGACATCGAAATGAGCGGTATAATCATTCTCATCACAGTTGATGCATACAAGAACTCTTTCATGTTCGCTTCTTCTTTCAAATATGCACTGTCTGTTGGTAAGTAATACCGAACGAAAGCCACCGTAGTTAAGAGCTTCGCTTCCTTTCTTTGCGTTAGCAAGCTTTGAAATAAAGTCTGTCAACTCGTTCCATTCAGGCTTATCAAAACTTACACGAAGTGCGGGATCGCCCTGTGACTTATCAGCCTTCGTTCCCCATTCGGAGCCGTAGTAAACGCAGGGGATTCCCGGCATTCCGAATACCATTGCATATACGAGCGGAAGATGATTGGGATTTTGAATAAGTGTAGCGATTCTTGATACATCGTGATTGTCCGCAAAGCTTAAAAGATGCGCACCTCTTGCAACGCACCAGTCTTCGGGACCAAAGAGACGCAACAGTGAATGAACGATTTCAAACATATTGTTTGAATTAAACGCCGAATGAATTCCTTTGTAGCACTGATAATTTGTCAGCGAATGAATACCCATTTCATTTAACATTCGGCCGTATTCGCCGTGAAGAACTTCACCTACGAGGAAGAAATCTGCCTTTTTAGAGTCACAAAAGCCCCTAAGACGATTTAAAAAGCCTTTATCCAGACAATATGCCACATCAAGGCGAATGCCGTCGATATCGAACTCTTTTATCCATCCTTCAACGGCAGAGAAGATATGGTTTATAACATCTTCATTGTAGAGATTTAATTTAACTAAATCATAGTTGTCTTCCCAGCCTTCGTACCAGAGACCATCGTTATAATTTGAATTGCCGTCAAATGCAATACGTGCAAACCAGTTAACGTATGGCGAATTCTCTCTGTTCTTAAGCACGTCCTGGAAAGCCCAGAAACCACGGCCGACGTGATTGAATACACCGTCTAAAACAACCTTTATTCCTTCTTTGTGAAGATTGTTGACAACTTCTGCGAAATCTTCATTTGTTCCGAGCCTGCAGTCGATCTTTGTATAGTCCCTGGTATTGTATCCGTGAGTGTCGGATTCGAATACCGGAGAGAAATAAATTGCATCGGCTCCTAATTTTTTGATGTGTGGAATCCAGTCATTTACCTTTAAAATTCTGTGCGTAAGCACACCGTCATTCTCAAACGGCGCCCCACAGAACCCTAACGGATATATTTGATAAAAAACAGACTCGTAAGCCCACATATTGTGTTACCTCCTATATTAACCCTTTCGGTCAACGAACATATTTGCGACGAAAGTTTGTTTACAAAAAAAGTTATCAAATGAATCGTGTTGATAAAAAATGCCCTTAAATAAGGGGAAAAGCGACTTTTCCAACAAAGTTATCAACAGTTTTATGTAAATACGGAAAGTTATCAACATTGCTTGTCTTTTTTGGTCAACTTAACCTTGAAGACATAACAAAGTATTATGGCAACCACAAGATATGCAAAGCATATTGCGATTACCCAAGGTGAATAAACTACATTATTTATATGTTTAAACTCGTAACAAAGGTTTGAAACAAGGTTTGCAGTCATATGGAATAAAAGAGCATACAGAAAACTTCCGCCTGCATCCATACAGAGGCAGATTACAAATCCCATGATAAGTGCGTATAAACCCTGCATGAGATTTCCGTGATAAATCGCAAAGAAAAATGCAGATCCGAGTGCAGCAAGCGGAAGGAATGTAACTTTTCTTAATCGGTAAAATATCACGCCCCTAAAGAGCATTTCCTCAGCGAACGGTCCGATCAACACATACGCAATTATTCTAAAATAAAAGGGAATACCGTAAAAGGAATCACTGTCCTGAACAACGTGTTTATTTCCGAACACTTCCCACGGAATTTTCGAAAAGAGAAAATTAAAGACCACCGTCAGCGAAAAAGCCGACAGAGTTACAAATAATATATAAAGAAATATATATTTCTTATTTACTACACATGTTTTGGGGTTATAAAAAAGAGCGCCTCTTTCGTCCTTCGTTATGGTAAAAAACGAGGCTATAGCGGCGACTAAAGAAGACACGGTTCCTATAAAAGTATTATCGTATTTAAATAATCCCGAAAGGGAATAAAGTATCACTATCGAAAGCAGATATGAGACGATATAAACTACTATTCCGACGATAATTTTAACCGGTATTTTTCTGTTTGGGGTCATTTCTTTTTTCATATTTTACCCCTCGGTTGATTTTAGCTTAATATATTATATATATCAAAGAGATTTAAGTCAATTTTGTGGACTTTGACTACTGTTTATGCTACAATAAAAACCGTCAGAAAACATGACGTATTAATTACAGGAGGGAAATCTAATGGGATTTATTAAACAAATCGCTTCAGAAATTGGTCAGGAAGCAAAAGCTGCTGGCAAAAACATGTTTGGAAACCTTATGGGTTCAGCAAGAAATACTGTTGAAGATCAGTATCTTGAGTACTTCTACTGTGATGCATTTGCTGACGGCGTTCTCGCAGTAAAAGGTAAAAAAAGAAATCAAAAAGGTGTTAATAAAGGTAACGATAATGTAATCAGCAGCGGATCAATCGTCGAAGTAAATGCCGGACAGGCAGCTTTGATTATTGACGAAGGCAAAGTCGCAGACTTCTGCGCAGAGCCCGGACAGTATGTATATGATGCATCTACCGAGCCTTCAATCATCGGCGGACTTTTAACAGGCAAGTTTGGCCAGAGCGTCGTTGATACATTCAAGGAAGTCGGCAAACGTTGGGCATTCGGACAGGAAATTCCCAAGACACAGAGAGTTTACTACATCAATGTTATTGAAGTAAGAAACAACCTCTGGGGAACCAGCAATCCTATTCCTTTCTTCATTGCAGATCAGGTTACAGGATTCCAGGGTGATATTTCACTTATAGCTAACGGTGAATACACATTCCATATTTCCGATCCTATCCGTTTCTACGCATTCATCGCTGCAAACTTTGCAGGTGATTCATACAACAAGAAAGAACTTCAGAGCATTATGAGATCTGACTTTATGACAGCTCTTCAGCCCGCTCTCGGTGCACTTTCAGATTACGGCGTAGGCATCAGATATTCAGCTATTACCACAAAGACTGACATCCTTGTTGAAAAGCTCAATGAGAGACTTTCAGACAAGTGGGGTAAGATGCGTGGTATGGAAGTCATTGATGTAACATTCAATACATTAAAGGCTACCGAAGAAGACGAAGCTAGAATCAAAGCATTCCAGGATCAGGCTGTATACACAAATGTCAACATGGCAGCTGCTCGTATGACAACAGCTACAGCAAACGCTATGGAAAATGCAGCAGCAAACGAATCTACAGGCCCTATGATGGCATTTGCAGGTCTTAACATGGCTCAGAATGCAGCAGGCGGAATGAATGCAGCTAACCTCTTCGCAATGGGTCAGCAACAGCCGCAGGCAGCTCCCGTACAGCAGGCAGCACCTATCCTCGGATGGTTATGTTCATGCGGTAAGGACGGCAACACAGGCAAGTTCTGTGCAGAGTGTGGAGCTAAGAAGCCCGATGCAGCAGGCTGGACATGTTCATGCGGCGCAGTTAACCAGGGCAAATTCTGCGCAGAGTGCGGAGCTAAAAAGCCCGAAGGCGCTCCTTTATACAAGTGTGACAAGTGCGGATGGGAACCCGAAGATCCGATGAATCCTCCTAAATTCTGCCCTGAATGCGGAGACATCTTCGACGAGAACGACATCCAGTAAAAGATTTGCTAATCTTAAAGAATAATTAAAAAATGCCGGGTTACGTTAGGAGGGAAACCTTCGGACTAGCCCGGCATTAAATATAAGAATTAAGGAGAAAGAAAATGTCAAATTATAATCCTTCAGATTTATTTGCAGTAATCTTTGCGTCATCATTTTTTATCATTTATCTTATCATCTTTTTAGTGATGATTTTGTTTGTAACAGCAATTTGTGTATTTGCCATCATTTGCAACTGGAAACTGCTTGAGAAGGCAGGAGAGCCAGGATGGAAATCACTCATACCTTTTTACAACATTTATACAATGAATGAAATTGCTTTTACGAGACCGACCTCAATTGTATTTTTCATTATATTCTGCGTAACGTATGTATTTATCTGTATTCCCTATCTCGGAGCATTCATCTTCGCGATGGTGGTAGGTGTTATCGCAGCATTCACCGGTTATGCGGTAGCAAAGGCATTCGGCAGAGATACAGGAATGTGCGTATGCGCAATCTTCTTTGCACCGATTGTATTTGCAATCCTTGCATTCTCAAAGGACATTGTATATACAGGCGACAAGTTAACTGTTTTCCCTGAAAGTACAAATAATAATAACTAATCATAAAAGATCATAAAAAAATAAGAGGTGCCGTTTTGGCACCTCTGTTTTTTTGCCTTTAGATTAATGCTGTAGAGAAATATCTCTCTGCTCTGTCGGGAAGGACTGTTGCGATAACTTTGTCCTTGCCGTATTTTTCTGCCATCTGCATAGCTGTCCAGACATTTGCGCCTGCGCTGGTGCCGACCAGGAGACCCTGTACATGTGCGAGGCTTCTTGCGGTATTGATGGCATCGTCATCTGTTACCGTTACAATGTCGGTAATAATTGATGTATCGAGAATGTCGGGAATGAAACCGTCGCCGATACCCTGGATCTGATGAAGTCCGGGTTCGTCGCCAAGAAGTGCGGATACGTTCTTTGGCTCAACTGCAACGATTCTGGTGTCGGGATTCTTTTCAAGGAGATATTTTGCCACACCCTGAAGTGTTCCCCCCGAGCCGATACCTGAAATATAAATATCAATTTTCTGACCTAATTGTTCGCAAAGCTCAACAGCCGTAGTTCTGTAGTGAATATCGGGGTTTGCAGGGTTTTTAAACTGCTGGGGTACGAAATATTCATCTGAAGAGGAAGCAATTCTTGTGGCTTCTTCAACTGCACCGTCTACGCTAAGTTCGGGAGGTGTGAGTACAAGCTCTGCACCGAGTGCTTTGATGATTTTCTTTCTTTCCTCAGACATGTTTTCAGGCATTACGATGATAACTTTATAGCCTTTTCTGACTCCGCAGAGCGCAAGACCGATACCTGTATTGCCGCTGGTGGGCTCGACGATTGTCATGCCGGGTTTTAATTTTCCTTCTTTTTCGGCAACTTCAATCATATTTTTGGCGATTCTGTCTTTTATGGAGCCGCCGGGGTTTAAAAATTCGGCCTTTGCATAAATGTTATAGCCTGTGCTTTCTTTTAGGGATAAAAGAGGCGTATTGCCGATTAAATCAATTATGTTCGAATAATACATAGGAATATAATCCTTTCTTTTGATAGTGCCTGGCACTTCATATTCAATTATAATAAAAAAATACATAAATTCAAGAAAAGTTCTGAGTGAAGAATGGTTTCTTTTATGGTATAATATTGCATATATGCGAGTAAAAAAGCAAAAAATATAAAAGGCAGGTGATTACAATGTTTCTGGAAATTCTTAAGGATGAACAAAAAGATCTGTTTTTACAGCTTGCTGTAATAGCTGCAAAGGAAAACGGATATGTTGACGAAGCAGAAGATGCGTTGCTTACAAAGTTTGCAAACGAAATGAATATTGCTCCCAAGACTGAGGCAACACTGTCTTTGGATGAAGTAATTGATAAGCTTGCAAATTCATGTGATAAAAGAGAAAAGAAGATTGTTCTTTTCGAAGCAGCAGGTATTATGAACTCCGACGGAGAATACAGTGATGCCGAATTTGATTTCCTCAAAAAAATCGCTGCAAAGTTTGAAATTTCAGAGGAAGAACTCGAAACAATGATGGGCCTTGTAAGTGATTATGTTGCACTTTTCAACGAAATCATCATTACGGTTATCGACGACGAAAACGAGATTTAATTTTTTTATGAGGACATATTAAGTATTTCCTAAAAAAGCCGATGCTTAATATAGTGCTTTTTGTAACGATATTTTGGTCCGGTAGCAGACGGGCTATGATATAAAAAAATTTTAAGGAGATTTAAGCATGAAATTTGGTTATTTCGATGACGCCAACAAAGAATATGTCATCACCACTCCCAAGACTCCCTATCCCTGGATTAACTATCTTGGAACACAGGGTTTCTTTTCTTTAATCTCAAATACGGCAGGCGGCTATTCTTTTTATAAAGATGCGCGTTTAAGAAGAATTACCCGTTATCGTTACAACAACGTTCCCATCGATATGGGCGGACGTTATTTCTACATCAATGATAACGGTACAATCTGGAATCCCGGATGGTCACCTGTTAAGACAGAGCTTGACGAGTACGAATGCCGTCACGGTATGGGTTATACCAAGATTACTGGTAAGAAGAACGACCTTAAGGTTAATGTAACATTCTTCGTACCTCAGGATTATGACGGAGAAGTTCAGCAGGTTGTTATTACAAACGAAGGCTCTGCTGAAAAATCATTCGCATTTTTCTCATTCGCAGAATGGTGTCTCTGGGACGCACAGGACGACTCCAACAACTTCCAGCGTAACTTCTCGACAGGACGTGTTGAGGTAGACGGTTCGGTTATTTATCATAAAACAGAGTACAGAGACCGTCGTAACCATTACGCATTCTATTCAGTAAACGATGAGATTGACGGCTATGATACAGACAGAGATTCATTCATCGGCCTTTACAACGGATTTAACAATCCCGAAGCAGTTTTGGCAGGCAAGGCTACAAACTCATTTGCAGACGGCTGGTCACCCATCGCTTCTCATTATAAGAAGATCACTCTTAAGCCCGGTGAAACGAAGACTCTTGTATTTATTCTTGGCTACGTTGAGATGCCGCAGGCAGAGAAGTTTGAAGCTGACGGCAAGACAATCAACAAAGTAAAAGCCAAAGCAATGATTGACAAATACTCAACACCCGAAAAGTTTGAAGAAGGTATGAAAGAACTTAAGACATACTGGAACAAGCTTCTCAGCATTTTAAGCGTTAATACACCCGATGATAAGGTTGACCGTATGGTTAATATCTGGAACCAGTATCAGTGTATGGTTACGTTTAACCTTTCACGTTCTGCTTCATATTTCGAATCAGGTATCGGACGTGGAATGGGCTTCAGAGATTCCAACCAGGACGTTCTCGGATTTGTACATCAGATTCCCGACAGAGCAAAGGAACGTATCATAGATATCGCTTCCACACAGTTCCCCGACGGTGGCTGCTATCATCAGTATCAGCCTCTTACCAAGAAGGGTAATGCGGATATCGGCGGTGATTTCTCCGACGATCCTTTATGGCTCATCCTTTCAGTTTCTGCATATATTAAGGAAACAGGTGACTGGAGCATACTCGACGAGATGGTTCCTTACGACAACGATATGTCTGTTGCACAGACTATGCTTGATCACCTTACAGTTTCCTTCTATCACATTGTTAACAATTTGGGACCTCACGGACTTCCTCTTGCAATGCGTGCAGACTGGAACGACTGTATCAACCTTTCATGCTTCTCAGATACACCCGGTGAATCATTCCAGACATACACCAACCCTAAGTTTGCTGCAGAAGGCGGTTACTCCAAGGTTGCAGAGTCTGTAATGGTTGCTTCCCTCTTCACATATTCGGGACCTAACTATGTTGAAATCTTAAAGCATCTCGGCAAAGACGAAGAAGCAGCCAAGGCTCAGGCAGAAATTGACAAGATGAAGAAGAACATCATGGAATCTGCATGGGACGGCGACTGGTTCTTAAGAGCTTACGATGCCAACGGTGAGAAGATGGGCTCCAAGGAATGCGAAGAAGGTCAGATCTTTATCGAGCCTCAGGGATTCGCAATTATGTCAGATGTCGGCAAAGAACAGGGCACAGACCTTAAGACACTTGCAGCTATCGACGAGAGACTTAATACAAAGTACGGTCTTGTACTTAACAACCCTGCATTTACCAAGTACTACATTCAGTACGGCGAAATCTCCACATATCCCGGCGGATACAAAGAGAACGCAGGTATCTTCACACACAACAATGCATGGATTATCTGTGCGGCTGCATATGCAGGACAGGGTGATCAGGCATTCAAATATTATTCGGAGATCGCTCCTGCATTTACCGAAGAGACATCAGATATCCACAAGACAGAGCCTTACGTATACGGTCAGATGATCGGCGGTAAGGATGCAGGTTCGGATATCGGCCAGACAGGCAAGAACTTCGGTCAGGGCAAGAACTCATGGCTTACAGGTACTGCAGCATGGAACATGGTTGCCATTTCTCAGTACATCTTAGGTATTCAGCCTGACTTTGACGGTCTTAGCATCAACCCTTCCATTCCTCACGAGTGGGACGGCTTCACAGCTATCAGACGTTACCGTGGCGCTACCTACAACATCACCGTTAAGAATCCTAATCATGTGTGCAAAGGTGTTGCATCCATGGAAGTTAACGGCCAGGCAGTTGACGGTTGCATCGTTCCTATTACAGACGGTCAGAAAGAATACAATGTAGTAATTACAATGGGCTAATCACTCATAAAATAAACGAAAAACAGCAGGAGAAATCCTGCTGTTTTTTGTGTGAAAAATTTCTTTAAAATTTTTTAAAAAAATTGTTGACAATAGTAGGACGTATTGATATGATAATAAGGTTTATTTCTAAACGTTCTTCAAAGCGTTATCGACAGAATGGTTGCTAATTCTTAATACTAAACATTATACAAACTGTTGATTGGGAACGATTTTCCGCAAACGCAAATCAAAAAATATTTTCAACTTTTACTATTCGTCCTGATTCAAAGATAACTGATAGTCCTTCAGAAAACTTTTAAACTATAACGGTAAAGAACAGCCACTCATTACTGAAGGAGAAGCCTTTGGAGGAAATTATATATACAGCTTGAATCCGAAAGGGAATTATTACCTCGGATATTCCGACCGCAATAGAAGCAGGGGGTTATACCGTATGGTATATGCTAAACGGTACGGAAGGAAGAAGCGATATCGGACCTTTGAGTGTAGAGGCGGATACTTCTCCGAAAACAGTTGCATTCACGTGGAGTGATGCGGTTTTTAAGTATGACGGGAAAAGCCATGTACCGACGGTAACGGTGACAGGGCTCATTGAAGGGGATGTTTGTGATGCAACTGTTGTAGGAGGCGAAAGTGAAATTTGTACATACACTGTATGGTACAAAATCAATGTGAAGACGGACGGAAAGATGTTGCTACGAAGAGTTTAAGCGCGCAAATATCCAAGTGAGCAACTGAACACAATTATCCCCAAAACAGTAGGACTCATCCGTCGGATACGAAATTCGTATTTGACTTCAAAGAACATTGTCCCGCTGCTAAATTAACGGGAATCTGTGAAGGAGACACCTGTACGGTAACAGTTACCGGAGCTGGAAAGGAGATCGGAAAGTATACCGCCACGGCAAAGGCATTATCCAATTCAAATTATTCTCTTCCAACAAATAATAAAACTGAATTTGAGATAGTGAATCCTGATAAAAAATCGGCCCGGCGACGGTATCAATGAAAGGATATAATTACGGCGGAAAGGCTTCTACGCCAATAGTTAGATTCCTTACAAACGAAACATCAAAAGTAACCTATTATTATAAACACACTAACAATCCCGATTCTTCATATCGTGCAGGCTTTCCCACAGAGATGGGCGAGTACACATTAAAAGCAGTTTTACCGGAAAACGATTATAATACAGCCTGTGTGGCAACTACATATTTTAAGGGTTCATACCCATTTAAACTTGAAGATACCGTCAGTGTCTGCTATATATTTATTAAGGACACAATATAGGATTAAGAGGTTTTTATGAACGGTAAAAAAGTTGGAATAATAATAGGAGCTGTCGCAGCAGGAGCACTGGTAATTATCGCAGGAGTTATAGCTGCAATATTCTTGCTGGGCAAGAAAACGGATGTTTATCGCGTAATCAAGGTTATGAGTGCGGAAGGTCACTGCTATGTCACCAGAGGCGATATCAAGGATCTTGAAGCTTACGACGGAATGGCACTTCAAAGCGGCGATTCCATTCATGTCGACGGTAACAGTTCTTTGATATTAATGCTCGATGAAGACAAGCTGGCTTATGTAGAGCAGAACACTGATTTTAACATCATTGCGGAAGGTACTGCCAAGGATTCAAGGAGTAAAATCGAGTTAGTCAGAGGCGCATTAACCTGCGAGATTCAAAATTCTTTAAGTTCCGGCTCAACATATGAAGTAGACACTCCGAACTCCACTATGGCAGTCATGGGAACGTGCTTCAGAATGGAAGTTACCGATGTTGACACTATAAAAGAAGTAATCGACAGCGGTGCAATTCAGCCCTCGATGCTCTTTATGGGCAAGACACTTGAAAGCGCGGGAATTGATGGCTACAACACCATCACGCGTCTTACCATTACGGACGGTGTGGTAAAGGTTCAGCTTCACGACGAAAACGGCAATAAAATCGGCGATGAGATTATATTTAATGTCAACACGGACGTTCTTATCGGCGGTAACGACACACAGAGTAGCTTGCTCAAACAGATAACGGGTCTGGATCTTACAACATTCTCCGAGATTACGATTGATTTCTTCAATGATATCGCAGATGGAAGCGGCAAGATGGTTATCTCAGGCAACGATTTAAAGAGCCAGCAGGCGGCCAACAATGGTCCGCACAAAGTAACATTTATGTATAAGAATACGGTCTTCGGAATACAGACCGTTCCTTATAACTCAACAGCCACTGAACCGGTATTTAAACCTACGCTGACCGGCAGTTGGGACGTTGATTTCGATATTCCGGTAACAGACGATTTAATCGTATACTGGAAAGAATAAGTATGTATGTAATCATTGAAAGGGTTTGCAATACATAACAAAACTGGGCCGCTTAATGCGGTCCGTTTTGTTGAGAAAAAGCACTGCTTATGGTACTATATCAAGTAGTGAGGAACAAAAGAATGCCTGATAAAATAGAACTGATGGCTCCCTGCCACTTTGGTATGGAAGCAGTCTTAAAAAAAGAAATATTCGACCTCGGATACGATGTCACCAAGGTAGTGGACGGCAGAGTTTACTTTGAAGGCGATATCGAAGCAATATGCTATTCAAACGTTTTTCTTCGCACTGCAGAGAGAATTCTTATAAATGTCGGTGAATTTAAGGCAGAGACTTTCGAAGAACTGTTTCAGGGGACGAAAGCCATCGAATGGGAAAGATATATTCCCGAGGATGCGAAATTTAACGTCGTAAAAGCAGCCAGCGTTAAGAGCAAGCTTTTCAGTCCCACGGACATTCAGAAAATCATGAAAAAAGCCATGGTTGACAGGCTCGGCGCATTTTACGGCAGAACTCATTTTGACGAGACAGGCATTGAATTCGGAATCCGCGTGATGATTAACAAAGACATCGTCAGCGTGGGCATCGATACGACGGGCACAAGCCTTCATAAAAGAGGCTACAGGCTTTTAACAGCCAAGGCTCCGATAGCGGAAAACCTGGCAGCAGCTATTATTATGCTCTCACCATGGAGAGAAGACAGAATATTGGTTGATCCGTTCTGCGGTTCGGGAACATTTCCGATTGAGGCCGCATTGATAGGCGCAAATATAGCTCCCGGAATCAACAGACGCTTCTCTGCAATGGACTGGACACACTTAATTAACCCTAAAATGTGGTCTGACTGCAAGATTGATGCAAGGGAGCGAATCATTGTTCCCGAAAAAATGGATATTCAGGGGTATGACATAGATCCCGAGATGGTTGAAATCGCCAGAGAGAATGCCAGAAAAGCGGGCGTGGATAAATATATACATTTTCAGGTTAGGGACGTAAAAGATTTAAGCCATCATAAAAAGTATGGTTTTATCATCACCAATCCTCCTTACGGCGAGAGACTGATGGATAAGGATAGCGTCTCACAAGTTTACATAACTTTAGGCGAAAGATTCAAAGAATTAGACTCCTGGAGCATGTATATGATCACTTCTTACCCCGATGCAGAGGCATCAATCGGCAAAAAAGCGGATAAAAATCGCAAAATTTACAACGGAATGATGAAAACTTACCTTTATCAGTTCATGGGGCCCAAGCCTCCAAGAAAAACGGAAGGATAATATAAAAATGAGCGTTAAAGTTATCGTAGCTACGAAGAATCAGGGAAAAATAAGAGAAATTAAATCTATATTTAACTTTGATAATTGGGATATTTTAACCATGAAAGAGGAAGGACTGGACCCGGAGATCGTTGAAGACGGCAAAACCTTCGAAGAAAATTCACTTATCAAGGTAAGAACTGTAAGAGAAGAATATTTAAAAAAGAAACCTGGGGATTATGTAAACTACGATAAGGTTTATATTTTCGCAGATGACTCGGGACTCGAGGTTGATGCTCTTAACAAAGAGCCCGGAGTTTTATCAGCCAGATATATGGGAGAGGATACTTCCTATCATATTAAGAATCAGTCCATCATCGACAGACTTGAAGGTGTAAAGGACGAAGACAGAACCGCAAGATTCGTCTGCTCCATCGCCGCAATCGATATGGAAGGCAATGAAACCGTTGTCAGAGAGACAATGGAAGGCTATATAGGCTATAAAGAAGCCGGAGAAAACGGTTTCGGCTACGATCCGATATTTATGCTGCCTGAGTATGGCTGCACTTCCGCAGAAATTTCCATGGAAGAGAAGAATATAATCAGCCACAGAGGAAAAGCTCTTAGAAAAATGATGAGTATACTTACCGAAAGCGATAATTAATCAGGGGGTTTATGAAAGAGAGAGTTAAATGGGTAGATGTATTGAGAGGAATTGCTATGTTCTTCGTTATTTTCGGACATGCATTCGTCTCAAAAGATAATTTTATACGCACCTATATATACAGTTTTCATATGCCTTTGTTTTTCCTTATAAGCGGTTTAACTTATAAAAAAAGCGAGTTAAAGTTTAAGGAATTTTTCTTTAAAAAGTGTAAAAATTTATTATTGCCGTATCTTTTTATTAATATATTTGTTCTTATTGTCAAACTGATACTGCAATATTCGCTGGGTCTTTATAATGTAAATCTCCCAAAATCTCTAGGAAGCTTTTTTATAGGGCTTGGCAAGGATCTTCCCTGCATACAAAGCTGGTTTCTGATATCACTTTTCATCGTGGAGATTTTGTTTTACCTGATACAGAGATTTGCCAAGAATGAAAAAATCACGGTTTTATCGGTTGTGCTTTTGGCTGCGGCAGGATTTATACTATCGGTTTTTTCGTTTTCGTTTCTGAAGGTTTTGCACATAGGTGCTTCATTAATAGGATTATTGTTTTTTGCGCTTGGGTATTATTTTACAAATCAAATCCGCGTAATTGAAAAATTTATAAATAAAAAGATTTCCATACTTGTTCCGGTTGTGTTTTTGCCTTTGGGCTTTTTTACAGCTTTTATCAACGGAAGAATAAGCATGAATGATAATCATTATAACAACATACTGCTGTTTTTGATTTCATCGCTGCTTTCGATTCTGTCATTGATTATCATATCCGAAAAGATTTCTAAATTTGATTTTCTTTTCAGTTATGTAGGAAAGTATTCGTTATTCTTTTTTGGATATCACGGGTTTGTACTGACAGTTTTTAGGAAATATCTTCCCATATTCGTAAGTAACAATGTTTTAACATTTTTAACCGCTGTAATTACCATACTGATAATGTTTCCGCTTGCTAAACCGGTAGTTGAGCATATTCCGATTCTGGTCGGAAGAATAAAAGATAAGAAAAGGATTTTGGACAAATGAAAATTCTGGTAGTGAGTGATACTCACAGATATCAGGGGAATTTTTATGAGCTGCTCGAAACTCTGGATGACATTGATTACGTAATTCACTGCGGAGATGTCGAAGGATGCGAGGATGAAATGGAATCGGTATGCAACGTGCCTTTTGTGGCTGTTGCGGGAAATAATGACTGGTGCTCATTTCTTCCGAGAGAACGAGTACTTGAGCTTTGCGGTCACAGAATATTCGTGACACACGGCCATATGTACAATGTTTCGAGCGGATTATGGCGAATCATTGACGAAGCCAAGGACAGAGAGTGCGATATCGCGCTTTTTGGTCACACACACAGACCTACATATTCTACCGACGGTAAATTACAGATAATGAACCCCGGAAGTATTTCACTTCCCAGACAGTCTTCGGGAAAACCCACATACGGAATACTTGAACTTAAAGAAGACGGAAACGCAGTATGCGAACTTCATGAAATGGAGTAAAGTATGAAGAAATTTGAATTGATTTTTAGAAGAAAATTTAAGAAAACAATTTCGATGGTTTTAAGTTGTGTACTTGTAATGGGCGTTATATGCCTGCCTACCGGTACACAAGCGGCTGCAGGTACGCCTTCGGGAAATGTATATACATTAAGTAATGAATCACCCTTTTCCAGTGGAATGTTTATTTTTCCCGGAGATGTCATAAGAGCGGAATCCTTCGTTTCCGGTGGAGTAAACTACGATTCTGAATTCGCTGTCAGTTATAAGACACTCGTACCTGAAAGTTCGTATACAGGCTTAGGTACTATCGAGGGCGATTTTAATATACCGGCGACTATGAGTGGCTTTGAATACAATTCAAATATTTATTATACCGGCGCGGGTTATGTGATAGAGACTTCCCCCGCTCCTCATTATTTCTGGACGGTAACACTCGATGCATATCCGGGATTTCAGGTCTTTTATCATGATGAAGACGGAAATGTAATAAATGGACGCGGAAGTCAAATCTTTTTCTTAGCTATGAATGAAGATCATGACGTGGGTGTAAACACAAATACAGCCGATGATTTAGACATTTCTCCCGCGTATGATGAAACACTTGGTGAGCAGATTGGATGGTGTACCAATCCCGATTATATTGACAGAGAAAAGAATTCGTCAGATGTATTTGTCACGTCTGAAGAGGGTCCGGTATTATTATTCGAGGATGAACTGTTTAAAGCCTGCATGGACAAGGTTAGCGATGGCGCTTTAAATCTTTATCCGATATTTGCGCATTTACCTTCTACACTCAGTGTAACAGTAGATGATGTTATTGAAGGAAATGAGATTGAAGTGTCTGTTGAATCAAACAGAACTGATACCTATAAGGTTGTATATGCATCCAAGAATTCAGACGGAACATTTACTGAATTATCTGCCGCACCGAAAACACCGGGTAATTATCGTGCAACGGTTGTATTTCCCGAGACCGATACTCAATTGGTTGAAGGCGTATACGGCAGTATGGAAGTCTTCGAACGCGGATTTACAGGAATTTCTGCCAGCGACGAATTCAGTATTATTACTGATACGGTTCTTACCGAAGAGCCTGCCGCTAATACGCTTACATACAATGGCGAAGAGCAGACGCTTATTACATCAGGCAGTGTGTCCGGTGGAGAATTATTTTATAGTCTTGACGGATCATCGTATTCATCGGCGATTCCTTCCGCAAAAGATGCCGGCAAGTATACTGTATGGTATATGGTAAAAGGTACGGACGGAAGAAGCGATATTTCACCCGCAAGTATTGATGTTACAATATCTCCTAAAACAGTCGGACTTTCATGGTCAGGCACCAAGTATGAATATGACGGTGCATCACATTGTCCGAGTGCTACAGCTACAGGTCTTTTAGACGGTGATTCGTGTGATGTAACTGTAACCGGTGCACAGAAAGAAGCAGGTACCTATACCGCTACAGCTTCGGCTTTGTCTAATTCGAACTATGCTCTTCCAAACGCAAATACGACACAGTTTATAATCACCAAAGACGGAGAAGTAATAGATCAAGACAAATTAAAAGGAAGCGTAAACGTTTCCATGGAAGGCTTTTATTACGGTGGAAAACAGACTTCGCCCGTGATTACATCAACTACCAACGATGTCAAAGGTGCCAAAGTTTCATACAAAGCAGCAGGAAGTGCAGACAGCACTTACTCACCTTCAGTTCCTACGGAAGCAGGCAAATACATCGTAAAAGTAACTCTTCCCGCTAATGATAAATACAACGCATGCAGTGCGACTGCAGAGTTTTCAATCAGCTATCTTCCGGTACCCGATAATGCTTATTATATAAGGGGTACGAAGGGTGCGGATAACTGGTATAAATCCGAAGTATCTATTACACCAGGCGCAGGATATCAGCTTTCCTACGGCGACAGAAATCATTTTTCAAATAACGGTGTAAAGATTGAAAAGAGTGTAAATCAGGTATTCATCTACGTCAGAGATGCATCAACATACGAGCAGACCGACGTTATTACGATTGCAGGTTTTAAAATCGACACTAAATCCCCCAAGGTAGAGGATATGGAAAGCGGTGAAGTTTATTTTGCCGATGAATCAGGAAACGTAACCTGCGTTGTAAGCGATGAAAACCTTTCACACGTTGTTATAGACGGAAATAAGGTTAAATTAAATGATCTTGGGAACGGCAGAAAATCGTTTGAAATTCCTGTCGGTGCCAAAAAAGAAACCGTTTCATTCACAGCCTATGATTTGGCAGGAAACAAAACGGAATTTGATGTTACAACCGCTCCTTCATGGAAACGGAATGGTGTAATATCAGAGGGCGAAATATACCTCGAAGCAGGCGAGAAATTCACTATCCCCGAGGGCAAATGGATTGTCGACGGTGACAGCACGGTTTATCTCGGCGGAAGTGTCTTTTATGCGGTAAAAGAAGGTATGTATACCTTTAAAAAGCAATAAAAAAAGAGCCGAAAGATTTATTCTCTCGGCTCCTAAAATATTTATTCCATTACGCTGATTACGCGGTTACGGCCGTGCTCTTTTGCATAGTAGAGTTTGGCATCAACTCCTTCAACGTTTTCTTCGGTGGTAAGATTAGGATCGATTTCACTGACACCGAAGCTCATAGTGATTTTAATATCCGTACCTTCAAAAGTGATTACATCGGCTTCGATAGCTTTTCTTAAGTTCTCAGCAAACTCGGCAGCTTCAGCCATATGTTTGTGGGAGAGGAGAAGAATGAATTCCTCGCCGCCCCATCTGAATGCGCCGTCATCGATTCCGATTGAATTTGAAAGTGTATTTGCAACATGCTTTAATACTTCGTCGCCCGCGTTGTGACCGTAAGTATCGTTGACACGTTTGAAGTGGTCGATATCGCACATGATGATTGCAGTCGAATCAAAGTTTTTATTTGTCGCGATACGTCTTTCATAATATGTATGAAGTCCGCGGCGGTTTCTAAGACCTGTCAGAGGATCTTCGATGGCTTCGTTGTGAAGGACGTAGGATTCAAGGCTTCTGCCACAGAAAGCGGTAGCAAGTGAGAGACGCTTTACATCTTCCTCGGTGAATACACCGTCACTGCCGTCTGTATTGATTTTGTTTATAGCCTGATATGCGCCGATTACGACACCTTCTGAGTTGGTAACTGGCATTGTAAGAATAGACTTTGTGTGATATCCCGAATTTTTATCAACCTCGGGATTGAATCTTGAATCCTCGTAAGGATTGTTGATTATAAGAATTTCATTACCCGACATTGCGGCACCGACAAGCCCCGTGTTTTCGGGAACGGTGATGGTATCGATACCGAGGGCTGCGAGAGTCCATGCTACATGTTTTCTCTTGTCCCAGAACCAAAAGCTCGCACGGTCGGAATTAACAAGGGTTTTTCCGAGATCGGTTAAAAGAAAGAGCGTTTTTGAAAGCTCCTTTTCCTCGAACAGTCTGGACATATAATAAAAGATTTTTTCCAGCAGTTCGTCGCTTGACAAGTATTTTTTCTGATCCATGAAAACACCCCCTGAATGACTCATTTTTGTATTTTAAAAACCGATATAATTATAGCAAAATTTAAGCCTTTAGTAAATGCGGGAAATACCTTTATGAAAGAAAACAAAAGCAAAAACAGAAAATGGCTCATCGTATTGCAGGCGCTCCTTCTCGGAGCGGCAGCATTTTTATTTTGCTATTCCGATATACTTTTTTCTTTAAACAGCCTTTATCGTGACAAGGTTTACCAGAGATCCCGTGGCGTTAATCAGACCATAAAAATCATCGCAATAGATGACAAGGCTATCGCGAAATACGGTCCCTTCGGTACGTGGGATCGAAGCATTTATGCGGATGTACTCGATGCGCTGGGCGATTATCCCGCTGCAGTCGGCTTTGATATTATGTTCCAGAGTCAGATGTCCGAAGAAGGAGATAACCTCCTAAAAGAAAAAGCCCTCGAAAAAGGCAATGTCGTATTTGCTTCAAGAATTGCTTTTGATACCGTCGCAGAAAAAGACGAAAACGGCAAACTTTATTTAAACAAGTTCCACGTAAATGCGCTTAATCTGCCGTTCTCCGGTGACGAAGTGCCGACAGGTTTTGTCAATGTATCGCAGGATGAAGACGGTGTAGTAAGAAGGGTCATTCCTACATATGCCAACAGCAGTACAAACGAAACCTACACAGGTTTTTCTTATAAAATATATCAGACCTACTGTGAGAAAAAAGGCATTACACCGCAGGAGGCAAAGACTGATTCCAAGAACGAAATGTGGATTTACTATGCAGGAAAACCCGGCGATTACGAGGCGGTTTCCATCGTAGATTTTTTAGAAGGAAAAGTTGATCCGAGAGTATTTACCGACTGTATAGTACTCGTCGGAGCATATACAAACGGCCTTCAGGACCAGTTTTCGGTTCCAAATTCCGGTATGGAAATGTTCGGAGTTGAAATAAACGCCAACATTATTCAGGGTTACCTTGACTCTGCATTCCCCATCCCCGCCGGCCGTGAAATCATATCACTTATCATAGGATTAATAGTATTTTTGTTCTTCATTAATTTCTCGAAACTCGGACTTAAATGGGGAACGCCTTTACTTATCGTAGCAGAAGTCGGTACAGTCTTCGCAGGCATATATCTTTTCACAAAGGCAGACATTATTTTGCCCGGTGTTTACCTTTTGTTATTCATATTCTTAGATTACCTTTTCGCTCTGATTATAAAATATTTCACAGAGCTTTTTGCAAAGAGAAAAATTGCTTCGGCATTCAGAAAATATGTGGCACCGCAGGTTGTTGACGGCATCATGAAATCCGGTCAGTACAAGATTGCACTTGGCGGCGAGACCAGAGACATAGCTGTTTTATTCGTTGATATCAGAGGCTTTACGCCACTTTCCGAGAGCCTTAAGCCCGAAGAAGTAGTCGAAATTTTAAATGAGTATTTAAACCTTACGACCAATTCGATATTTAAAAACGGCGGTACGCTCGATAAGTTTATCGGCGATGCTACAATGGCCGTATTTAACGCTCCTTTTGATTTGGACGATTATGAATTAAGAGCGCTTAGGACTGCAAAAGATATAGTAGCGGGAGCAAAGGCACTCGAAAAATCCTGCATGGAAAGATTCGGTAGAAAAGTAACTTTCGGTGTCGGAGTTAACTGCGGCGAAGCGGTCGTAGGTAACATAGGCTGCGATTTCCGAATGGACTATACGGCCATCGGCGATACGGTTAATACCGCAGCAAGACTTGAGTCGAACGCAAAGCCCGGACAGGTTTTAATCAGTGAAACAATTTATGAACGCGTAAAAGATAAAGGTGTAAAAGTCGAGCCCATCGGAGAGATTCCTCTTAAAGGAAAATCTAAGGGTGTATTCGTATATCAGTTGACCGAAATAGAAGGTGTAAAGGTGGGAGAAGAATGAGTCAGTTTTTAATTATTCCCGACAGAGAAAACATGGGGGAGACACTCGCGCTTGCGAAGGAATACAATCTCGGACTCGAGTTAAACGAGTTTATGTATCCAAGTGTGCTCGATGATACGCAAAAATGCATCGAAATAGCACAGTTTTACAAGAAAAGCGGCGGAAACGTATTAACTTCCCACGGCGACTTTTTTGACGTACTTGTATTCAGTGAGGATAAAAGAATCGCGGAAATCTCGAAACTAAGAATCATGCAGAGTATCGAAGTATCCGCAAAAGCAGGCGCGAAAGCAGTTATTTTCCACAGCAACATCGAACCGTTTTTAACAGGCGATGCATATCGCGAAAACTGGTGCAACAAAAACGAAGAAGTGTTCCGAGAAATCTGCAAAAAATATCCCGACATGAATGTATACATGGAAAACATGTTTGATACAAGACCTTACGATCTTGCAAATCTTGGCGAGAGAATGAAAGATGTAAAGAACTTCGGAATCTGCTTTGACTACGCACACGCTTATCTTTCAAATACATTTTTAAGCGAGTGGGCAAAGGTACTTTCACCTTACATTAAACACGTGCATATAAACGATAATGACAAGGCAGGTGACTGGCACTGGGCTTTGGGTGACGGCACCATAGACTGGACTGTATTTGCCAGACTTCGCGAGATGTATTTCCCCGAAGCAACAGTCTTAATTGAAATGAATTCCATTGAAAGCCAGTTAAGATCCTTAGAGTATCTTCAAAGCATAAATCTAATTTAAAAAAATTTTTAAAAAAGTTTGTAACGTTTTTCTTTGACATATGTTTTATAAGTAGGTTGCTAAAACCGAGGGGATGGTTCTCACCGGCTCTGATTATTCAGATGAACCGTCCCCTCGGCACTTTATTTTACGGGGAAAGTAACCGTTTGGTAGCGATGTATTTTAACTTGAAACAGGAGAAGATATGAAAAGAAAATTATATTGCACTTGTCTGATAATAATGATGCTTCTTTTAGGATGTACGGGTAAAAACAATACGCCTGAAAATACTGAAGAGAATGATACAGAATTAGGAACCGTTGCGGTTGAAAATCCTCAGGTAATCGATGAAGAAGACGAAGTACTGACACTTTCAATTAATCCTGCTGAAAACGATGATACAGCTGAAAACAATGATGCTGACGATGCGGATACGGATGAAAGCAACGATGTCGACTATGCAGTTAGAGGAGATGACTACGACTTTTACATCGTACATGAAGACGGAAGTGTAGATCTTTTAACAGATGATGATAAAATAATCAATTCGGCCGATTTTACGAGCTCTACAGAGTATGTATACATCATCAACAATTGTGTCGGAGAAAATGAAAAGCACGAAATGTATGATATCGCGCGTTCCATACCCGTTTATGCGGATGGCGATTATTATTACAATGTCACTAAGAATATTACTCTTCCAAAGGAGGTTGACGGCACGAAAATTGAGTGGATAAG
This sequence comes from Lachnospiraceae bacterium G41, assembly GCA_900100245.1. GTDB lineage: Bacteria > Bacillota > Clostridia > Lachnospirales > Lachnospiraceae > UBA3766. The sequence goes on along the minus strand of FNEU01000012.1, from coordinate 45,698 downwards.
CTCCGATGAATCCATCATTTCAAACGAAGGGGTCATCGTAAAAAGACCGCATGATCACAGCAAATACGTAATGCTTACAGCAGTTATTACAAATGGTGATTCGAAGCTTACATCAAGATACATCGTAAAAGTCGCAAGAGATATGTACGATGATGTAACCGAAGATATGATAATGGGCTTGTCGGATGACTATGGAAACTATGAACTGCTAGAGGAAAAAGGCATTACATTAAGCGATTATCCCGGATGGTTCTACCGGTGCGACGAGCTCGGACAACTCTATTTCTTCCAGGAAGATTTGGACAGAATAATGCTTTTTGACGATCCGGATAATGAAATAAATCCGAGAGTATCGGGTGTCGGAAATATCTTCGAAGTTAAGGTTGAGACGGTTCATGAAGCCTATCTTGCGGCAAGTTCATTAAGAACCGTTATATACTGCGACGAAAAGTATGAGCTTCGCTTTGACGGGTCTTTTTCGGGCATGGGTGACGATGCTTATGATTTTGTACAGTATTATAACGGTGTTAAGACCGACGGAATGATAAGACTCTTAATAGATCATAAAGGCGAGTGCAATTCCTTTAACAGCTGGATGATTCAGGTTCCCGACGGATTTGATACCAAACCCAAATATACGAAGGATAAGATGAACAAAGACTTTGATTTGTATTCAGAACCGGAACTTTCGATATCTATATATGATGATAAAATCCTTCTCGTCTGGGAAGCAGATACGAAGGAAAATACCAGCGTAATAGTTGACGCACAAACAGGCGAATTGATACATGAATCATCGCACACAATAATTGATTAATCTGCTTTCTTGCTCCCGGCTGACAGATTTGCCAAGTTGCATTTTTGTCGGCCGGTTTTTTTATGTTCAAAAACTCTTCCCCAACATAAAAAATCACCATAAAAGATATGATTTCCGCCTAAAGTTAGTCTAATAAAACTAATTTTTGAAAAAAATCCCCCAAAAACCGTTGACAAGTTAGCGATATATAACTATAATCGCATTGAAGTTAGTGGAAGATAACCAGAAAAGCCCGTAAATAAAGGGACAAATGTTATCTAATCAAATATGAAAGAAGGATGAATATGATGCCATTAGGTTATGCGAATGTGGGCGAGGAAAACACAATCTTAAGAATCGGCGGCAGTCCTGAGACAAAACAGCACCTGGAAAACCTCGGATTTGTAGCAGGCGGAAGTGTGACGATTATTTCCGAAATCGGCGGAAACTTAATCGTAAATGTCAAGGACAGCAGAGTGGCTTTAAGCAAGGAACTTGCACAAAAAGTCATGGTTTAAAAAGAAAAAGAAGAGGATAAGTAAATCATTCGAAAATAAAGAATAGCGAGGTAGGAAAATGAAAACACTGAAAGACGCAAAAGTGAAAGAAACCGTAAAAGTAGTTAAACTCCACGGTGAAGGCGCGATTAAGAGAAGAATCATGGATATGGGTATCACCAAGGGTACCGAAATCTATATCCGCAAAGTTGCACCCCTTGGCGATCCTGTAGAGGTTACCGTTAGAGGATATGAATTAAGCATCAGAAAAGCCGATGCACAGATGGTTGAAGTCGAGTAGACAGTCATATTAGAAGAGATTAATGATATCAAAGGAGATTAAAAATGAGTATAAAGATTGCTCTTGCAGGTAACCCCAACAGCGGTAAAACAACCCTGTTTAATGCCCTCACGGGTTCTAATCAGTTCGTCGGCAACTGGCCCGGCGTAACAGTTGAGAAAAAAGAAGGTAAACTTAAAAAACATGATGATGTAGTCATCACCGACCTTCCCGGTATTTATTCACTTTCTCCCTACACACTTGAAGAAGTTGTTGCGAGAGATTATCTGATCGGAGAAAGACCCGACGCAATTTTAAACATTGTTGACGGTACAAACCTTGAAAGAAACTTATATCTTACAACACAGCTTACAGAGCTCGGTATTCCCGTAGTAATCGCCGTCAACATGATGGATGTTGTAAGAAAGAACGGCGATAAAATCAATATCGAAGAACTTTCCCGTCAGCTTGGCTGCAAAGTAATGGAAGTATCCGCTCTTAAAAACGAGGGCGTAATCGAGGCAGCTGAAGCAGCTATCGAAGCATCCAAGGGCGAGAAAACAGTTCCGATGCATACCTTCAGCGGACCGGTTGAACATGCGCTTGCACACATCGAGGAAGCTGCGGTTCATTCACTTCCCGAAGAGCAGCAGAGATGGTATGCAATCAAGATTTTTGAAAGAGACGAAAAAGTTTTAAAACAGCTTAACATAGAAGGCAGCACAAAGGCACATATCGAAGGCGATATTCAGGCTGTCGAAAAAGAATTTGACGACGACGCGGAAAGCATCATCACAAACGAGAGATATGTTTACATAGCATCAATTATCAAGGCTGTCCTTAAGAAGAACAAACAGGGCGAACTTACAGCTTCTGACAAGATTGATAAAATCATTACCAACAGATGGCTCGGACTTCCTATCTTCGCAGTAATCATGTTCCTTGTTTACTTCCTTTCAATGGCACCCGGCGCACCCGGAACCAGACTTACCGACTGGGCTAACGACGGACTGTTTGGAGACGGCTGGCATCTCTTCGGTATCGGCTCAGGCAAATACAATGAAGCAGCAGAAGAGTACACTGATGCAGCAAACGTAATTGATGCATTCATCGGTCTTGAAGACGAGATTGATATAGAGGCCCTAAAAGAAGCGTACGCAGCCGTAGAAGCAGGAACAACTGCTGATTACACACTTGAAGACGAAGAAACACTTGCAACAGAAGATGTTACATACACATATGATGAATTAACTGATGCAATGGATGTATTTGAATCATACGAAGGCGAAGAGCCCGATCCCGCAAACTACGGTGTATGGGTTCCTTCAATTCCCGCGATTGTAGAAGCAATCCTGGATAAGATTAACTGTGCAGACTGGCTTAAGAGCCTCATCATCGACGGTATCATCGGCGGTGTAGGTGCAGTACTCGGATTCGTACCTCAGATGCTCGTACTGTTCTTCCTTCTTGCATTCCTTGAGTCCTGCGGATACATGGCAAGAATTGCATTCGTACTAGACAGAATCTTCAGAAAATTCGGCTTATCCGGTAAATCCTTCATCCCCATGCTTGTCGGCACAGGATGCGGTGTTCCCGGTGTAATGGCTTCAAGAACAATTGAAAACGAAAGAGACCGTCGTATGACGATTATGACTACAACATTTATTCCCTGCGGTGCCAAGATTCCGTTTATCGCAATGATTGCAGGCGCACTTTTCCACGGCTCACCCTTTGTATCGGTCGGCGCATACTTCATCGGTATGGCAGCAATCATCATTTCAGGTATCATGCTTAAGAAAACAAAGATGTTCTCCGGCGAGCCCGCACCTTTCGTAATGGAACTTCCCGCATACCATATGCCTACACTTCCTAACCTCCTTCGTTCAATGTGGGAGAGAGGATGGTCGTTCATCAAAAAAGCAGGAACAATCATTCTTTTATCCACAATTGTAATCTGGTTCTTATCTAACTTCGGATTTGTAGACGGTTCATTCGCTATGGTATCGGAAGAAGAAGTAGACCTTTCGATCCTCGCTAAAGTCGGAAGTGCTGTTTCATGGATATTTATTCCTCTCGGCTGGGGCAACTGGCAGGCAGCCGTTGCCTCGATAACCGGGCTTGTTGCAAAGGAAAACATCGTTGGTACAATGGGCGTTTTATACGGCGGCGGAGAGTTAAGCACATATCAGATGCTTGCTACGAAGTTTAACGGAATCTCCGGTATGTCATTCCTCGTATTCAACCTCCTTTGCGCTCCCTGCTTCGCAGCAATCGGTGCTATTAAGAGAGAGATGAACAATGCTAAATGGACCTGGTTTGCAATCGGTTATCAGTGCGGATTCGCATATGTAATCGCACTTATGATTTACCAGTTCGGCAGCATCTTTACTGGAAACTTAAATATCTTCGGACTTATCGTATCAGTCCTCTTACTCGGATTTATGGTTTACATGCTCTTCTTTAAGAAGTATCATGAAGCTGTAAAGAGAAATTAAAGGAGATAATCCATGACCTGGATTTTAACCAATATTTGGACTATAGTCGTTGCACTAATCCTTATAGCAATTGTGACGTTAATTATAATAAAGCTCATAAAAGACAAGAAAAAAGGCAAGTCATCCTGCGGCTGTAACTGCGGGAGCTGCCCTATGAGCGGTTCATGTCACAGTGCTCAAAAAAAGTAAATTAAAAAGAGGGTGCGAGGCACCCTCTTTTATTATTGCTGAACGATTTTCTCCGGATCAAAAGCTTCCGCATTCTTTGAAAACGTAAAGCGTTTAATCTTGGAGGAGACTTCGTTGTCAATCTTTTGAACGGCGTCTTTTTGGGGAGCGCCCGTGTAATATCCCTGTACGAGATTTACACCAAGATCAATGACTGTACGAAGTTCTTCTTCAGTCTCAACACCCTCCGCAATAACCGATATATTGCTCTTTGATGCGTACGAAATAATATTCTTTACGAAGTGACGCTTCTGTGCGCTTGTATTGATTTCGTGGATTAAACCGTAATCGATTTTGACATATCTCGGATTGTATCTGATGAGGTTGTTGACATTCGAATAACCGCTGCCGTAGTCATCGAGTGCAATCTCGATGTATAGATTTAGATAATCTTCTTTACGCTTGTTTAGAAGTTCCTCATCCTTAAATTCGGAGATTTCGTTATACTCGACTACGATTCTTCCTAAATGTCTTTTAAATCTTGCGAAAAGTTCTTCTTCGTCCTTTCCTTCGAGCTGATGTGAAGGGAGACTGTTGATGAAGACTTTCTTTGAGATAAACTTCATCGGATTGTTTTCCATGCAGTCTATAACGCCGTTAAACGAAGCTTTTTCAATATCATAGAGTCTGTCAAGAGAAGCCGCGCATTTAAGGATTTCGCTGGGAGTTAACTCCGTATCGCCTTCATAACGCATCAAAGCTTCATAGCCGAAGATTTCGCCGTCGCTTACCTTTACAATCGGCTGGAAGAAGAATGATAAAAGATTGTTGTCCAATATCCTTTCAACTTCTTTGCACTTTTGTTTATCTTCCTTGGAAAGCTCGGATAAAACGATTTCTTTCTGACTCTTTAATTTCTTGTTGTGGTTCTTTGCGTTTACAACCTTGTTTATGATGCTGTCAAGATCGGGCATTTTATTAAGCGGGACAGTGACGATATCATTATGTAATAAAGCCCTGTGTTCCTTGCCCGACGCATCGTGGAAAACGATACCGTTTTCGGGAATTTCTGCGAGGAATTCCTTGTATCTCTTCTCACAATCCGAATGAACGATACCAACTAAGAATTCATCATTTGTCAGTCTGGCGCAGATTTCACGCTCGTATGTATGAGTGGATATAAATTTAGCCAGAGCCTGTATTGCAGAATCTCCGGTAAAACGGTTGTATTTTTCATTGATGCTTGAAAGCTTGTCAATATCGACAGCAATGATTGCAACGGAACGGCCGTTTTTAATATTGTCTTCGCAAAGAATGGATAGACCTTCGCGGAAGCCCTGATAATTGAAAAGACCGGTCTGCCTGTCACGGATTTGCTGGGCTTTGATCTGATCAATCAAAGCCGTAAGGGCTTTCTGACGATAAAAGGCTTCGATACCTTCGTTTACATTCTTAAGCCATGAACGGTAAATCTCGGTATAAAAACGAATTTCTTTGCCGTAGTTAATTACCGCGTATCCGAAGCATCTGTCGTCAAAGAAAAGAGGAGTGAAAATAAATGTGGTCGGATAGTCTCTTTCCTCGTTTAACTCAGGCAGCATATCGATTGAATCAAATTTCCTCGAGTAATCCACAGCGCCCGAATTGTCGGCATCGGGATTGCCGTCAACCTTAATTACGGTATGTATTTTATCGCCGTATCCCTCGCGCCTTGCAAGCGGCCCTATAAAAGAATAGGGATCGGTAAAATTGTCGTTTAGGCAGATATAAAAATTCTCAAACGGACGAACCTGATAAGAGTAGGACGCGATGGTCTTGAAAAACTCCATGTAATCCGTCTGACATAAAAGATCTTCGCTGAAATGGTTGAAATCCGAGCGGAAGCTGACTTCCGAATGGTCTGTCTCCCAGTTTTCACGATTGATGCATTTATATGTGGATTTAAAATTCTTACAGCCGCAGCTTCCGCCGATGAAAATCTCCGTATTTAAATCAGGCTCTTTTGTAGCTTCTTTGGTAACTGCCGCATGAAGCTTCGCAAAGCAGAGTTCGCCGCATTTATCCGCAGGGATTTCTGCCGATGTAATCGGAACGGGAGAGGTCTGACCTTCGCTTGTTAAATCATACGCTGCGATTGCAATATCATCGGGAATCTTAAAACCGTTCTTAGATAGAGTGGCAGCAAGACCGATAGCCATGTATTCGTTCGCACACATTACTGCCTCAGGCATATCGTCCTTATTCTCAAGGAGCTTCTTTGCAAATTCATCGCCTGTATTGTACCAGTAATCGCCGTGGAAAATACGGTCATTACGGATAGGAATATGGTGAGACTTCAGTGCGTTTAAATATGCGTTGAAACGCTGTACCGAATGAGGATGTCCGACTTTGCCGCCAAGGAACGCAATGTCCTTATATCCGTGATCGTCTATAAGGTGATTCATTATTTTAAGAATCGGAGTATAGTGGTCAATCAGTATATATTCAAAGTCTTCGGTCTCTCTGTCAATCACGAAAACAGGACCGTCAAATTCTTCTTTGACTCTCTTTAAAAGTTTTTTGTCAAATTCGGGTGTGAGAATGGTGTCGAGCAGAATGACAACGGCATCAAAGCCTGCCAAATTGGCAAGCGAGTAGATATTGGAATCACCGACGTTTCTTAAATCGGTTTCCTGGTATTTCTGATACATTGAAAAAATGCATATATCGTAATCATGAGCATAGGCTTCTTTGGTAAAAGCCTTCATGAATCTGTTTTGAGTTTTTTCCTCAAGCTGCGCCAAAAGCACACATATTCTTTTTCTCATATAACAGGTCCCCCAACCTCTTTTATTTTACTACAAAATGCTGATAATCTCAAAGGGTTTTTCTTTTCAAATCAGTACAGATATGGTATATTGATACAGGATTTATTCCAAATTTTCTTTAGTGTAAAAGGAGAAAAAAATGGGAAGAACTATTAAGATTACGGCTATAATTGCGTTTGCAATGGAGGTTCTGTATGTTATTGCCGGAAGGCTCATAATTCCCCTTATAACCGGAATTATTTACAGCAACAGATCTCTTTCCTATTCAAACGAACCAGTCAAAACACTTCTTGTATCCATGGGAATGTATTTTGCCGTCGTAATAATCGGACTTATTGTACCTCTGCTTTATCTGGTATTTATGATTTACCTTATTGCGTCAACGAAGTCACAAAAGACCGGAATAGCAATTGAAATACTCGGTATTGTCTTATTGGGTGTTGTTATACCTGTTGTAAGAGTGATTTTATCGATTGTGGCTACACCCTTGATCGCCAGACTTCTTTCAACGTGGGGATCTATGGATTCATATTTGATTTACACTACGATGAATTCATCGGGTGCATATGTATCCATACTCACAACAATCGGTTTTGTTCTTTTGATAATGTCCTTCGCCTTTTCTATCAGCAGAAAGAAATGGGCGAGTGATGATATTTTCAAACAGGGAACGGAAGAATAGTTCCCTTTTAGGGGGTTACAATGTCAAAAATAGTAGTTGTGTTTCCGGGCATAGGCTATACAAGTGACAAACCTCTTTTATACTATGCCTCTAAAATAGCTAAAAAATGCGGCTACGAAGAAAGCCGCGTTCTTGAATATAATTTTTCGTATAAAAGCGACATAAAGACCGACAGGGAAACATACCGCAGAGCCTGCAACAGAGTAGTCAAATTCACAGAAGAGGACCTAAAAGGAATCGACTGGATGAGCTACGACAGGATTCTTTTCATATCGAAGAGTCTCGGAACCATTGCTGCGGCTTCGTTTGAATATGATCTGACGAGATTTTACAACAAGGAAGTATCACCCTTCGTTCTTCCGCCGCTAAAACAGATTTTCTTCACACCGCTTGAAGAAACTTTCAGATACCCTGTAAAAGACGCGATAGGATTTATCGGTACAAACGATTCCTGGAGCGATTTTGATAAAATAATTAAATTTGCAAACAAACAGTATATTCCGATTAACGTTTACGAAAATGCCAATCATTCCCTGGAAACTGGCAATATGAAGCAGGACCTCGAAAACATGGCGGATATTATGTCTCTTTGCGAAAGTTTTCTTAAGTCATAATTCTTAAGACGAGGGTACTGAAATGCTTTTAGAACAGTTTTTAAGCGGATACGCGATAGCAATGAATCTTATAGGACTGATGGTATGTCTGTTTGATTATATCAAACGGCCTACGAAGACCGGAGTTTTTGTAATCGTGTATTTGCTCTCGACGCTTCTTTCAAACTATTACTGGGGCGTTTACGTGGCCGTAATGGGTGATTATCCGAATGTATCATCCCTTCTGTCGTATGTCGGCTGGAATGCGGCTTTTCTTGTTCTGGCAATTATGCTTGTTTTTCTGATGAGAAAAGACAGAGTATGGTTTTTCACGCCACTCTGCCTTATTCCCATTCCATTAAATATAGTACAGCTCTTTATATATCTTCAGTTCGGCGGATATTTCAACAACATCTGGCAGGTAAGTCTTACCACATTTATTTCCTGCGTCTGCATAAATCATATCGTCCGCTATATTTTCAAACATAAAAAAATCGAAAACTTAAGAAAACCGTATATAGAAATCGTCATGCTCTGTATGATGTTTTTTGAGTACGTAGCATGGACCGCATCATGTTTTGACTGGTCTTCGGAATGGGTGGATCCGTATACATATGCGTCTGCTTTAGAAGCTGTAGGATATGTTCTTTTACCGATTGTGGCTATAAGGACATACTTTTCAGGCAGAGCGAGAACCGACGAGAACAGAAGGACGTCAAGAAACATATTCATTTTGATGTATATCGTATTCATTACAGTTACCTGTATCGGCGGATGCGTCCTTGCTATATGGATGAGAGATACACTGATTGCCGGCATCGGTCAGGTCGGAGATACGGACCCCTTCAGCGTTATTGCGGTAATGCTTTTCGTGGTTTCTATCGTTATCATTCTTTTTACCGCAACCATTATTCTCGTTGTAAGTTCGGATCAGAAGTCCTATGAAAGCAGGAAGCTACGCGTAGAGAAAAAAGATGCCGAAAAATCCAATGCCGCAAAGAGCGAATTTCTTGCGAATATGTCGCATGAAATCAGAACTCCTATAAATGCTGTACTCGGTATGAACGAAATGATTCTGCGCGAAAGTCTTGAAGCGAGAGATATGTTACCCGAGGAGAGAGAAGAAATCATAAAAATCTTTTCAGATATTTGCAATTACTCGGGCAATATCGAAAGTGCGGGCAACAATCTTTTATCAATCATCAACGATATTTTAGACTTCTCGAAGATTGAAGCGGGCAAGATGGAAATCACCGAGAGCAATTACAAACTAAGTTCGGTATTAAACGATGTTTCCAATATGATTTCCTTTAAGGCGAAGAGCAAGGGAATCGAATACATCGTGGATGTCGATGAGACGCTTCCTGACGGCCTCTATGGCGATGAACTGCGTGTACGCCAGATAATCACCAATCTTTTAAATAACGCCGTAAAATACACGCATAAAGGCACCATAAGGCTAACCGTAAACGAAAGAAAGGGCGAGGAAGAAAAATCCACCAACTTAATCGTAAAAGTAAAAGACACCGGTATCGGTATTAAGAAAGAAGATATCTCGAAGCTCTTCAGAAAATTTGAAAGAGTCGATATGGAAAATAACAGTACGGTTGAAGGCACGGGTCTCGGCCTTGCAATCACCGGAAGCCTCCTTGAAATGATGGGCGGCGAAATAAGTGTCGAGAGTGAATACGGCAAAGGCTCCGAATTTACGGTTTCGATTCCGCAGAAAATCGTATCCGAAGAACCCATCGGAAACTTCCGTGAGAAATTCGAAAAGAGTATCAGCGAGCTTAAGGCACCCAAGGAAAACTTCCATGCGCCCAACGCAAGCATTTTAATAGTAGATGATACCGTGATGAATTTAACGGTTGCAAGAGGACTTCTTAAAAAGACCAGAGTCATGATAGATACTGCAATGAGTGGCGAAGAATCAATCGAACTTGCCAAAGAAAAGCAGTACGACTTAATCTTAATGGACCAGCGTATGCCCAATATGGACGGTATCACGGCCATGCATCACATCAAAGAAGACGGCAACGGAATAAACGCCGCCACCCCCGTCATCTGCCTTACAGCCGATGCCGTAAGCGGTGCAAAGGAAAAGTATTTATCCGAAGGTTTCGAGGATTATATCACCAAGCCCATCGACAGCAGAGCGCTGCTTGATGCACTGCTTAAATACCTTCCTAAGAACAAAATTAAAATCGTGGAAGCAAAGCAGACTTCTGAGAAAAAACCCGAGCATGAAAGTACCATAAAAGAAGGTTTTTCGGGCGAACTTATTGATAAAAAAGTTGGCGTAGGTTTCTGTAACGGCGACGAGGAATTTTACGAGACCCTGCTTTCAGAATATGTGAGCGAATCAAAGGATAAAGCACGTCTCATAAAAGAAACTTACGAAAACAAAGACTGGGATAATTACGGCATCTATGTGCATTCATTAAAGAGCACATCAAAGATGATCGGTGCAGTAAATCTTTCTGAAATTGCATTAAGTCTTGAGATGGCAGCAGGCAAGGAAGATACGGCAACTATCGATGCATCACATGATAAGATGTGCAAGCTCTATGAAGACGTCGTAAAAGAAATAACCGAGAAATTTGGAATCAAATCATCGGATGATGGAAGTGAAGATATAATGGAGTTTATGCCACAGTAACGGAGTCAGGCACCCTATGGGAGCCAGACACCGCGGCATCAGTGCCTGACTCCCGAAGGGTGTCTGGCTCTGAATAGAGGGGGATACATGTCACTGAAAATTATCAGAAACGACATTACAAAAATGAATACCGAAGCCATCGTAAACACCGCCAACGAAAAGCCCACAGTCGGTTCGGGCTGTGATACCGCGGTTTATAATGCTGCGGGGTTTGATGAGCTACTTAATTACAGAAAAGAAAAAATCGGCTTTGTAAAAGAAGGCGATGTATTCATTACGCCCGGATTTAATCTGTCCGCAAAATATATTATCCATTCTGTAAGCCCTCGTTTTACCACTGAGGATGAGACAGAAAAACTTGTCAGAGAATGCTACAGAAAAAGTCTTGAACTTGCAAAGAAAAACAATATCAAATCGATTGCTTTTCCGCTTATAGCCACAGGCAGTTACGGCTTTCCTAAGGAAGCAGGATTAAGAGTAGCGCTTGATGAAATAAACAAGTTTCTTCTTAAGGATGATATGGAAGTTTATATCGTGGCCTTCGATCCCGAATCCACTACACTTTCCGCCAAAATCTCCGCAAGACTTGAAGAATATATAGACGAAAATTATGTTGATGAAAAGATAGATGAAGAGTATTCGCGTGGTCTTCGAAGCAATGTATTATATGTCGAAAGCAGCAGGTGTATGCTTGATGAAGAGGCTGCGGAAGATCACATTCGTGATAGAAGATTTTTTGGTGATCTTGGAAGCAGTTCAAGAATTGATTCGGTAAGACCGAAGAGTGGCATTGAAAAACATTCCAAGAAGGAATTCAACCCTATAAAAATTGGCAGAAAGGCTAAGGAATCTGCTCCGGTTGTTGCAGAAGAAGCAGAACCGCTGATTGATGAGTATGGCCTTACTCCTGCAGCCACCAAAGCACTTCAGGAACGTCTGGCACATTTATCAGATACTTTCTCCCAGTACCTGATGTTTTTGATTGAAGAAAAAGGTCTTAAAGCGCCTGAAGTTTATAATGGTGCATGCGTGGATAAAAGAGTATTCTCGAAGATAAAGAAGAACATAAATTATCATCCTGACAAAAAGACTGCACTCTGCCTTTGCATAGGAGCGAAGCTTAATATTGATCAGACCAAGGATCTTCTTGGAAAAGCAGGATATGCATTGTCTAATTCTGATATGACGGATGTTATATTCCAGTTCTTTATCGAGAACGAAATTTACAGTATAGTTGATTTGGATATCATACTCGAAGAGCACGGATTGCCTTGCTTTATCGCGTAAATTCCATCACATAAAAACTGCATTTAAAAGGTCGCTTTCCATGCGACCTTTTTTAATTTTTCTTTTTGTATAATGACCTCACAAAGTAAAAATAAATTTCTTTTAGGAGGTATACATTATGAAAAAAGATTTAACAGAGGTTGTATTTATTTTAGACAAGAGCGGTTCCATGAGCGGACTTGAATCGGATACTATCGGAGGCTTCAATTCATTAATAGAAAAGCAGAAAAAGGAAGAGGGCGAGGCGCTTATCTCCGTGGTACTTTTTAACGACGAATCGCATGTTATTTATGACAGAGTGCCTATCGCAAAGGTGGAGCCGATGAATGACAAGCAGTATTTTGTAGGCGGATGCACAGCGCTTCTTGATGCAATCGGCGGCGCAATCCATCACATCGGAAATGTGCACAAATACGCGAGAGAAGAGGACAGACCGGAGAAGACTTTGTTTATCATCACAACAGACGGAATGGAAAATTCCTCACGCAAATATACCTACGACAAGGTAAAAAAACTGGTTGAAAAGCAAAAGGAAAAATACGGCTGGGAGTTTCTTTTCCTCGGTGCAAATATCGATGCAATCGACGTGGCGGGAAGATTTGGAATCAGTGCGGACAGAGCGGTTAATTACGAATGTGACGGAGAGGGAACAAGGCGCAATTATGAAAGCCTGGGCAAGATGGTAACTGGCGCAAGAAGGGCGAAGAGCAAGGCTAAAATGGACGAGGCAATGGCGTGTTGCTGCATGGAAATAAACGAAGACTACGAAAACAGACACAAGAAATAAACTTTTTTGACAAGCGGGTGTATAATGTAAGGTAGTGGGAGATATAATGTATTATTTTTAGAGGGTATGTTCTATGAAACAAAAATTGACTTTGAAACAGTGGAGAAAGTCCCTGCATCTTACTCAGGCTGAAGCAGGGAAACTGATCGGAGTCGGAGCTACCACTATCTGCGCATGGGAAACCGGCAAGACCACGGTAACGATTCCGAAGCTTAAAAAAATTATGGAAGCATACGGAATAGAGGATTTAAGCCAGATTGATGCAGGCGAAAACAAATTCTGGAATGCTCACAAACCCAAATAACAAACTTAAAAAACTATCACAAAAGTCCCGAAGAATTATATTTCTTTGGGACTTTTTATGTTACAATAAGAGAGGTTGCAAGTAGCAACTCTTTTATGAGTAAAAGGAGAACAAAAATGAAAGTAGAAGTTATCAACTGTCAATCCTGCGGAGGCGTACTTAAGGTCAACAGCTCGGTCTGTACATGCGAATTTTGCGGCGTAACCAACATCATCTGCGGCGAAACCGGCAACTATATCGATGCGCTGAACAGGGCCAACAAATTAAGACAGCAATGCGAATTTGACAGAGCATTTGAAATATATGAGGAGATTCTCGAAGCGAATCCTCCTTTTGCGGATATTTTATGGTCCGAAACCCTCTGCGATTACGGTATCGAATATGTCGAAGATCCCGTGAGTGGCAAATATCTTCCGACACTTCACAGAATAAAAGACGAGAGCATCCTCGCATCTCCGTACTATCTCGAAGCGCTGGATCTTTGCGACGACGAGCAGAAAGAGAAAATTACCGCTGCCGCAGAACAAATCTACAAAATCCAGGAAGAATATCTTAATATCGCAAGCAACGAAAAGCCCTACGATATCTTCATCTGCTACAAGGAAACCGACAACGGCAAGCAGACCGAAGACAGTGAAGTCGGCATGAAACTCTATGATCGACTCAATGCAATGGGCTATAAAGTATTCTTTTCAAGAGTCACCCTAAAAGACAAGCTCGGCATCGAATTCGAGCCCTATATTTTCGCGGCACTTAAGAGCGCACCCGTAATGGTTGTAATCGGCACAAAGCCCGAATACTTCGAGGCTACATGGGTTAAGAACGAGTGGAGCAGATTCTTAAGATTAAGAGAAAAAGATCCGAACAAGCAGATATTCTTCGCATGCGATGATATAGAGGATCTGCCGAAAGCATTTGCGAGAAGACAGGCACAGATTTTAAAGAGCGACGAATCCATAGTCAATCTTGCAAACAATATATTCGATTATTTGAAGCCCAACGGCGGAGCGCAACAGGTCAATGCGAAATGTCCTTTCTGCAATAAGCTACAGAAGATTAATCCTGTAAATGAAACCGCAATTTGCATACACTGCAACAAAAGATATGTTGTAGCCGACGCGGTAAATGATGCGTATGAAGCAACGTCATCGATGCGCGCCAAGGTTAAATGTCCTCACTGCGGCAGAGTACAGGAGAGAAATCTTTACGGCTGTATTTATTGCCATAAGAAGATTTAGCGTGTTATTTTTCCGAAAACGTGCAAATACGCGAGCATAATGCACGCAACTATCCATATATTTATCGCCCATTCTATCGGATAATGGTATAAAGGCAAAAAGGTTCGCCTTGACATAAAAAAAAGGAGGGTGTTGATATGGATAATACTACTATTAATAACCTTAAAAAATTGAATTATGGATTGCCGGATAATTATAACAGCATAGCTTTTTATAACGATATTTTAGAAGATCTTTTAAAAGCTGTAGAGGCATCAAAAGATATACTTAAAACATATTCTGCTACCGAAAGCTACAGCAGATTTAAAGAAAGATTAAACAAGATAATCGAAGCATCGGAGAGAATGGATTCAAGCTTTGATGAGTATTCGCTTGATTTCAAGCGCGATCTGGTTGAGACCATCAATGACGAGTTCGAATTCATCAACGGTATGCTCGAATCGTATTTTGTGAAGATGGGCAAGCTCTATGAATTTTGGAGATATGATTACAACAAAACCGATATCTACAGAGCTTCCAGACATCAGCTTGTGATTAGTCCCGTGGACGGATCATTGCTTCCCATCGTGGATAGAATGCGCCTGACGGACTAATGTTTTTGGGGATAATGAGGGTTATATGTTATGAAAAGAAAAAAATTTAAAACACCTGGGGGAAGTATCGTTTACTGGACCAACGAAAAGAAAGAGGGCGCGCCGCAGCTCGTATTTTTGCCAGGTCTTACGGCAGACCACAGACTTTTTATAAAGCAGATTCAGTACTTCCAATATGACTATTCTGTGTTTGTCTGGGATGCGCCGGGCCATGCGTTTTCGTATCCTTTTGAGATGGATTATACGCTCGAAGACATGGCAAGGTGGTTAAATGATATTCTCATAAAAGAAGAGTACGATCATCCAATCCTAATCGGCCAGTCAATGGGCGGATATATCGCGCAGATGTATGCAGAGCTTTTCCCCGCAAAGATTGCAGGATTTATTTCGATTGATTCGTCTCCGCTTCAGAGAAAGTATTATAAAGACTGGGAGATTAAATTCCTCGAGCACACTGAGCTGATGTACAGAATGTATCCATGGAAGCTCTTAATGCGCCACGGTACGGACGGTGTTGCAAACACGCGTTACGGCAGAGGCTGCATGTATAGAATGATGCTTACATATGATAAGGATCAGGCGAGATATGCTAAGCTTGTCGGTCACGGATATTATATTGTAGCGCAGGCCATAAAGGCTGACTTGCCGTACGAAATCACATGTCCTGCACTTTTAATCTGCGGCACCAAAGACCACGCGGGATACACGAAGCGTTATAACGAAGCATGGGTCGAAGAGACCGGCTTACCCATCGAATGGATTGAGGGCGCGGGCCACAATTCCAACACCGACAATCCTGATGAAGTAAACAACATAATTGAAAACTTCATAAACAGTTAATCATTCATAAAAGAGACTTTCTAACTGAAGTCTCTTTTTAGATTAAAATATGCTATAATGATATATATTTCTGTTGGGAGAGGATATGTATGATTGACAATATTGATGTTTTTAAGCAGAACAGCATCCGCATAAAATCGGATGTTGGTACGATTTATATTGATCCTTTTAAGATTGATGACGAAACACATGATGCGGACTATATCTTAATCACGCACGATCACTACGATCATTTTTCGCCAGAAGATATCGACAAAATCAAAAAGGACGATACAGTTCTCGTGGTGCCTGAAAAGATGGAAGCAAAGGCCGTAAAAGAGTCGGGCATAAAAGAAATAGAAACCGTCAAGCCCGGCACATATCATGAGTTTGGAAACCTCGAACTCGAGACAATTCCAATGTACAACATCTTAAAACCTTTTCACCCGAAGGCAGCAGGATGGGTCGGATACATCCTTAAGATAAACGGTAAAAGAATCTATATCGCGGGCGATACCGATGCCACCAAAGAGGCAAAGGAAGTAATCTGCGATATCGCGCTCATTCCTATCGGTGGAACCTACACAATGGATCCGAAAAAGGCAGCAGAGCTCATAAATGAAATCAATCCCGAAGTCGCAATCCCTACACACTACGGAAGCATTGTCGGAAAACTCTCCGATGCGAAAACATTTGCCGCAAACGTAAAAGATACGATTAAGGTAGTGGAAAAGATTAAATAGATCTGAATATAGATAAACGTAAAAAATCATACAAACCGAGGAGGCGATTTGTATGATTTTTTTATTATAGGGGAATGAAAATGAAAAAAGTTTTTGCTCGTTTTTCTTTTGATGATTTTATGATACAGGGCGAACCTGAAATGAAGTTGAAATGAAAAAATTTTTTTTAGAAAAATATATTACCCAAAACCACTCATAACACAAAATTACACCACAATATATTCAACATTTATATTTATTATCAACGTATCTTTTATGATAAAATAAGTAATATCAAAATACTAAAAAGGACTTACTTATGGACGCTACAGCAATTGTTTGTAAACAATGTGGTTCCGCTATACCGGTTATTGAAAATGTCGGAAAACTCATTTGCCCGAGTTGCGGAACAGAATACATTCTCGATAATGAGAATGGTGAGAAGATACTGAAGGAGTTTCATTTTGAAAATCCTTTTGTTGGTGTGAAAAGAATAATCGATCCGGACCTGGCTGATATGCAGGAACGCATGGAAATGTATCAGGATTATTCAAATATCTACAACGAACTTGTAAGGGATAAAGAAAATCACTCGTACAAATACGGCTACTGGACATTACGTCTTCGCGCATACACAGAGGACTTCAAAAAGAATTACGACAGATACAAACCATTCGAAGAAATAAATGCCTGTGTGGAGGAGCATTCCAAACTCTCCGAGTTTACCGAACCCGAGGAAGACTGTCTTGCAGGATATTACAACAGAAACCTTCCGATCCTTAACGCAAGAATAACTCAGCTAAAAGAAGAAAACACAAGCTACGAAAGCGAATTAAAGAAACTTAAAAGCGAAGAAGTTAAACTTAAAGACGAAGATAACAGATTATCGGGACTTATATGTACTCCCGAAGCTGTATCCAGGAATACCCAGGCAGAAAATCCAAATGTTTATTTGTGGTATAAGCTTTCACTCATTTTCGCAATAGTATTACCTATTTTAGGAGTTTTAAACTGCATTACTCTCGTTTTGATACCTGTTGGCGTTATATTGCTTTTGGCAGGCATCGCTGCAATTGTGGCACGTAATCTGTTACCCAAAGCAATAGTTGTATTGGAGCAGGCATACTTAGCAAAAATAAAAGCTCAGCAATTGCAGCTTCATCAGCGTCAGGCTGATTTGTCAAAGAACATCGCAACCTGCAAAGAAGGCTGTCTGAAGAGCTTCTTTGAATACAAACATACACTTGCCATGTACGACATCATTAGCGGAGTATTGCAAAAATTCTTTGAGAACGACAATGTTAATCAGGCTTTATAAGGAGATAAATTATGTTAGGTGAATTATTAGGTGAAATGGCTTTGAATATTGTCGGAGATGCTGTATCAGACGTTGCTCCGTTTGCATTTGAAGCAGGATCTGATATTGCGAAAAGAGCCATTGATTTCGCAGTCGATAAAATCAACAGTGCACAGAAAATTAAAACCATAAAAGATGTTTTAGGCGTAGAAAACGACGTCTATTTAAACGACGCCATCGCTTACTGGGATTTGCTGGATAATATAAATTACGGCAGTTTTGAGAGTCAAAAGGCGAAATTAATGAAGGTATAAACAGATTTGAATGTAATTATGTGTCAAAAATAAGGCCTCATTTTCTACACATACGTATATTGTTTTACCAAATTTTATATGCTATTATTCTAATCAAGAAGGAAACTTCTTCCTGGCCACTGGGTTAATGATGGTGCTCCTATGAAGTGCAATCCGCGGTGCGAAGCGGTGAACAGGGAGGACTACAAAGGTGGTAACTTACCATAACGCACCTAGCTTAACGGCGAAAGAAAGTTACAAAAAATTAAAATCGAATGCCCTGCCCGTGTGCAGGGCATTTTTTGTTCAAAAATGGATTCTATAAAAAATACTCTCTCTTCTTTTCAAAAACTTAAAAAAACTAAATACAGACTAATATTATCGAGCGGTAGAGGAAGACCACTAGAAGAAATACTTCTAAACTTTTATGAAGATGATTTATATCATATTCTAGGCTTTCAACATTTAACAGATATTCAACTTCCAAAAGACAAAACAGTTCTCTTTTCTCATATCAACAGCGGTAAAATCACCGATAATCACCTTTCTCTAAGTAAATACTACGATAACAAATCCTTGAATTATAGCATCAAACTACGAATAGAAATGGCTGGTCATTTAGAAGATTTCTTAGACTCCGAGGATTTTACAATATCAGTATATAAACTTCAACATGAAAATTATACTGTGATTCAGGCTGACTATCTCATAACAAGCAAGTGTAATCCAACCGATGAAGAATATTATATTTTTATTCGCAGAAGATCCGAAGAAGATACTTTCGGTATTATTTCATGTTTTCCGAAGAAAGATATTGCTTATTGGGGCGGAAATAGATATATACTGTTAAAAGAAAAAATAACCGAAGATAAAACTACCATTCTTCATATACACACTGATTATGATAAATTGAGGCCGTAGTTTCAGTAGTGTTTTATTGGGAGGCTTAGATTATAGAAAAAACGGCAGAGCTGCCGTTTTTTCTATTGAATAATTTGTTTCATAATGTTAAGATAAATTTGCAGTAAGGCATATCATTTTAATTTTGTAACATTGTAATTTAGTGTTTATTAGTTTTTATGCAAGTGGAAATTAGTAAACAAAGGAAAACAAAGTATAAAAATTAATTTAGCATGTCTGACGGCTTTATTTTCGTAGGAAAATATTGATTGTTCAGACTATTATTATGCCTTCTTGTAATTATTTTATATTATTAGGAGGTTTTTTTATGTCAAAAAAAGAGTGGCTTGATGATATCCAAGCACAACTTGGCTACAAGTTCAAAAAACCGGATTTGCTTTTTCAAGCATTTACCAGAAAGACTTATGCTCTGGAAAATGGTGGGGCAGATAATGAGATTTTAGAATTCGTAGGTGATCGTGCACTGGATATAATCGTAACGAAAGTATTGATGGATGAATATGGTTATTTCACTGAAGATACGGAAGATTATGATCAAAGAGAAGATGATAACGAGTTTTTTTCTAATTTGTCCGAAGGTGAACTGACTGAATTGAAGAAAAGACTAGTTCAAAAAAGAACTCTTGCAGACCGAATTGACAGATTGGGATGGAATAAGTATTTAATCCTGGGAAAAGGTGATGAACAGAATAATATCCAAAAAAAGGCTTCTGTAAAAGAAGATTTGTTTGAAGCTATTATAGGGGCAGTAACAATTGACTCAAATTGGAATTTCGAAGAAATTGAAGAAGTTGTCAATCTTATGCTAGATCCTAAAGAAGAACTTAAAGATGAAGAATCAATTAACTATGTCTCTCTTGTTCATGATTGGTATGTTTCTTTTTATGGCGAGTTGCCGAAATTTGAGTGCAAACTAAACCCTGGTTGGGAAAATATGATGGCAGTGGGTAATACGACAGGAAGATATATCTGCGAAACCACACTTGGACCATATGAAACGAAAGGGTGGGGCTCTTATCCAGATATTATGGTAACGCACCCAGGACAATCTTTCTGGGGCTTTGGTAACTCTAAAAGCGAAGCAAGGAGGGACTTGTGCTATAAGATTTATGATTATATAAAAAAGAATGGATTATTAACCACCATGAGAGATGAGATTGATAATCCAAATAAAGATGAAGCTATTAATCAACTTGAAATTCTTGCAAGGAGAGGTTATTTTTCTATACCCATATATTCTTTTAAAGAAGTATATGACAAAGATGGTAACCCTATTTGGAATGCTAAATGCCAAATAGAAGAATATTCAGTAACAATGAATGCAAAAGCATCTTCAAAAAAAGAAGCTAAGAAAAAAGCTGCATTTAAGATGCTTAAATATGTATTGGAATCGGAGGGTTAATAGTATGAATATAATAAATGGTTTTGGGAATATATTTTATAATTATAATTATGATGAAGAATATGATGAAAATTATGATGATAATTATGATGAAAATTATGATGAGGAAGTTAATGATAGTCGGTTTTATAAAAAGAATACCATGGTTTTCATCGATGCAGAAAGTGTAGCTGCTAACAGGGGCACACGTATTATTGGGCAATGTCGTAATATAGGTGAAATCTATGAAATCAGATACTATGCTCGGCAGAAAGATCCATCGACTGAAGCTTGGAAAGATGTGGCGAAGGAATATGGAATAAAGCCTATTTTGATGTGTGGTGAAGCAAGGCATAACAAGATTGATGAAAAAATCATTAAAGATATATATAATGTTCTCGAAAATAATAAAGCTATAGACATTTTCTGTATTGCCTCAAGGGACGGAGATTTTTCGAATATTGCTAAAGAACTTCGAGACCGACACAAGAGAGTAGTGGTGTTGGCCACAAAGAATACATCCACTCGGCTAAAATCGCAGGCTAGCGAGATTAAAGGTATTTAGTTTTTTTAGGAAGAATTTTTTGCAAATTAATATTTTTGAAAACGCGCATCATCATATGGTGATGCGTGTTTCTTATAAGAAATGCCCTGCACAAGTGCAGGGCATTCAATTTTAATTTTTTGCAACTTTCTTTCGCTGTTAAGCTAGGTGCGCTATGGTAAGTTGCCACCTTTGCAGTCCTCCCTGTTCACCGCTTCGCACCGCGGATTGCACTTCACAGGAGCATCCTCTCTAACCCAGGGACCAGGGAAGAAGTTTCCTTCTTGATTGTGATAATAGCATATAAATTTTTGTAAATCAATCTGCGTATATGTAGAAAATCAGGCCTTATTTTTGACATATAACTGCTTTTGTTTATTTTCAAAATAGAAAAATATTGTAAGTTTTGAAAGTGGATGCTACGATATTTTCAAAAGTGAAAAGAAATTAAAGTTATTTTCCTTACATAAGGTGTAGAATTATGATTACTGCAATGATATTAATATCTTTTATGATGTTAGCATCGGTATGGCCTGTATTTATGTTGTTTGTGGGCGCTTTTATGGTGCTTCAGTTTGCACTGAATACTTTTGTTGAAATAACTCATAGAAGATAAGGAGAAAAACGAAAATGGATAAATCATACCTGATAAAAGATACCACAAAGGAAGAGCGCATAGCCCTGATCAAATCATGGATTCCCGACGATGAAGTGATGGATGCTGAAGGCGCGCCGGATTTGTGGGATTTGTATGCGGATTATATTAATGGCACGAAGGAAATTGCCGAGTGCAATGCTGCGTTTAAAACGGATTATTTGTCTGAATAATATTATCCAGACTTACTAAAAAGAGCCCACTTACGTGAGCCCTTTTTTGCTTTAATTTTTGTAACTTTCTTTCGCTGTTAAGCTAGGTGCGGTATGGTAAGTTACCACCTTTATAGTCCTCCATGTTCACCGCTTCGCACCGCGACTCACACTTCGCAGGAGCGCCCTCTTTAACCCAGGGACCGGGAAGAAGTTTCCTTCTTAGTTTGATAGTAACATATATTGACTTGTCAAACAACTTGCGTATATGTAGAAAATGAGGCCTTATTTTTGACATGTAACTATAGAGGGAAGGAAATTTTATACTACAGGTACAATGACAAAGGATTAAGTCTCTTTTAGAATGTATTTATAAATCATTTTCGAAAGCATGAAAGGAGTATTATGTTTCATAAAGCTGTTGATGTAAAATTCAAAGATGGAACTGTGGTTGAAGTGACTTTTCAGGACGGAATGGTTAAGCAGTATGATATGATGGTGCTTGCTAAGAAGTACCCTCAGGTTGCTGCGCTTAAAGACAGGGAATTGTTTCTAAGCGGTAAATTGATGGGCCATTATGGAATAATCTGGAACGAAGAGATAGATATTGAAATAGAGGAAATTTATGAGTGCGGAAAAACGGTTCGTACGGCAACCAAAATATAATACTATTTATCTTTCCGCCCACTTCTGTTATAATACTCCTGCTAAAAGAAAGGACGTGAATCATGAGTGACAGACATAAAAGAAAAATGAGAGTTATTTTGATAGCAGGGATTATCTTTGCGGTTCTTTTTATCGCATTTGCAATTTTAAGAGCAGTGAGAATCGGCGTAGGCATTAAAAAGATGAAGGAAGAGCAGGCAATTGAGACGCAGGCGAAGGAGCCGGAATATCCGGAAATTCCTATATCAGAAACCGATCCTGAATGATTCTTTTAGGATAAGTGCTTGCTAAAACTCATGCAAACCAAGGTTTGTGTGAGTTTTTTTAGTGCACTGAGTTTTCGGAAGAATATCAATATTTTTAGGAAGAATATCAAAATATTTGATAAACTTCCGAAAAAATGATATATACTTCCTAAAGATGAATATGCAACATTTGATGACACATTCGGCGGTATGGGAGATTGATATGCAACTGACATCAGGAATAATCGAAGTGGATCTTCACGGACTTTGCGTTGAAGATGCTGTGCAAAAAGCGGAAGACGCAGTTAGGAAAGCTTCGTCCTCCGTATATATCATCCGCCTGATTCACGGATATCATGGCGGCACGAGGATACGCGAAGCTGTCGAATATGAGTTCTCGAACGGTCGAAATTCGAAGGTCAAGCGCGTACGACCGGGCAGCAATCCCGGAATTACAGAGCTTATTCTACGAGAGTTTTAAATCACAGAGAGTCTGAAATTTCAGGCTCTTTTTTCGTGCAAAAATACTCTTTACAAAGTCGAACAAATGTTCTATTATACATATACACAAAAAGAGGTGGGACTATGTTACCGGTGAAGGCGGATGTGATATGCCTGCATACGAAAGATGGGAATGTAGTGCCGTTAAGAATCAGAGTGGCTGACGAAGATGGTCTGTTGCAGGCATATTCGATAAAAGAATACAGAGACGTGTCACATCAGGGTGCGAGGACAATGCCCGACGGGCTTGTGGTTACAAACAACACCCTTAATTTTGAGTGCAAAATTGTCGTCTTCGGCCAGGAAAAAAGAGTCCGCCTTTACAGCAATCCGCCGTATCTGGAGTGGAAGATGACGCACCAGTAGTGTATAATGAATCTTGACACAGGGGGACGGGGGTTTAGTGTCATTTTATAGGAGAACAACCATGGAAATTAAAGCAATACTTGGAGATATAACAAAACAAAGTGATGTGGATGCAATAGTTAATGCAGCGAATGAGAGCTTGCTTGGCGGAGGCGGAGTGGATGGTGCAATTCATCGTGCTGCAGGACCGAAACTCTTGGAGGAGTGCAGGACGCTGCACGGATGCCCTACAGGTGAAGCGAAGATAACGAAAGGCTACAATCTGCCTTGCGAATATATAATACATACAGTAGGACCTATCTGGCGTGGTGGAGCCAGAGGTGAAGAGAAGCTTTTAAGAAGTTGCTACACGAATTCGCTTAAAATTGCCGTGGAAAAAGGCATTCGTAAAATCGCCTTTCCTTCAATATCCACAGGAGTGTACGGATATCCCGTAGAGATGGCGGCAGAGGCAGCAGTGGATGCGGTCAGAGGATTTGTGGTGGAAAATCCCGACGCGTTTGATTTAATTGAGTGGGTATGCTTTGACGCTAAAACTTTGGAGGCATATTCGAGAGTTATGTAAACCATAAAAGAAACAGGAGAAAAACAATGAAAGACAGAACAGAGCCCTGCATTTACTATGTGTGCAAGGGCGCAGATTGCAAAAAAGGATTTGTAGATGTCGATCTTAAAAAGTGCAAAAACTGTTCGAAATACAGACCGAGAAAAAGCTCGGTAAGGCCTGAGTCCGTAAGAAACAAAAGGCAGAAAGACAAGGACAGGCACGATAACTGGAAAGACAGCTGATTAAAGGAGGGGGTGAAAACTCCTCCTTTAAATTTGGGTTTTTGCGCGGTATGTGGTAAAATAGGGGAGTCGAAAAAGGTGGCCGGCTCCCGCAGGGCGCCTGACACCGGATTAAAAGGAGAGACAAAAATGAAAAAGAAACTTTTAGCGGCACTTGCTGCATTATCTATAATTTCGCTCACTGCATGTTCATATCATAACCACACCAATGTTGAGGTGACTGCAGGCACGAACACTCCTGCGACCATAAATGTGGAAACAAACAATGGCAAACAACAGACTAACATTAATATAAGCTCGGACAATCCCGACATCATTTCCGTAGAAACAAACGAAGGAAACGAAGGCCAGACTGAGAACAACGATAACAACACAACAGAGAATAATACAACCGTAAATGCAGACATTTTACACATCACGGATGATGAGGCACTTTCTGCAATCCAGAACTTATGCCTCGAAGAAAATCCCGGTATTGTGGATTATCTTGCAGAAGGTGAAGTTCCTTTGTACTGGGTTGTTGAATCAAGCGATAATAAGCAGATTGTAGTACTTTACAGATCATATACAGGCTCACAGACCAGATATTATATTGACCGTGTAAGCGGCGAGACATATGTGACAGATCTTGTTCCGGGAATCATCGACGAAGAAACCGAAAACGGCCAGAAATTCAACATCCGCGACTACTTTACTATAGAAGGACAGGTAGTAATTCCCGGCACATGGCAGACGGTTTCAATTGTTATGACTGACGATGACAACATGGAGCCTGAATATTATGTTCAGTTTACGGGCTCGGATGTCGTATACGGTCATATGTCAGACGGAAATTTCGTACAGGAATACACAGACAAAATATTCGCATCAGAGAAACTTGCCTCAGGCGGATATATGATCAAGGCAATGAACTCAAGTGGTATAAAGTACACATATTTGACAAGCGAGTCCGACGACACAATCCTCGAGTACTACGAGACCTGGGACGAGTTTGACTACGCCAACAAGTACTTCGGCGGTTCATCACTTTCGAAGTGTGAATAGACCATTGGGGGAGGAGAGATATGGCAAGACTTATCGGCGAGAGACCGAAACTTCCGATGGAGCAGGAGATGTATGATTACATCATGAAAACACTGCCCGACTATATTTATGCGCTGTTTTGCCCGAAGATTGAGTACGAGGGTAGCGAAAGAGAGCTCGATGTGGTGCTTTTTGTGCCGCATATGGGCGTGTTTGTGCTCGATTATTATCCGGGAAGCACGATGCAAGTGTCGGAAGGAAAACTTCGGTTTTTAAACAGAGCCTGCGAATACGTGACTTTCTCTCCTAAAAGAATCAAAGAGAACAGGCTTGCTGTAGAAAATTACCTAAAAGATAAATTCCGCATAAAACCGTTTATATACGAAATGCTTTGGCTTCCGCAGTTTGAGATAAGCGCGGAGGCGAGAAACAGATCTTTGAATGAAATTATCGGCTTTGGCAGGGTAATCGACCGCAAAGACATGGAAAATTATGAAAAATTCCTGCACAAACTGATGGTTGGGCGAATCTTTTATGATAAAAACCCTGAGAACTCGCAGTTTTACGATGATTTAACCGATACGATGGCACATAATATCTTCTTTTACTGGGAGACAGGAATGCCTGAACCTTGGCGCCCGGCGAAACCGCCACTTGTGTTTATGAGCCATAGGACGTTAAATGCAAATATGGCGGCAGAGATAAAGCAGGAGCTTGAAAGCAGGGGGATTTTCACGTGGAAGTCGCCTGAGGACATCGGCATAGGCGGATATTACAAAGAAGTGGAGACGGAAGTGATTAAGAAATGTGATGCGTTTCTGATTCTTCTTTCATCATCCGCACAGGAGAGCGAAGAGGTTCGCTACGAATTTGAGACGGCGCAGAAATTTGGCAAAAAAATTCTCCCTCTCTGGATTGAGGACTGCGAAATCAACGACTATTACAAAGAGGCTCTGACACAGTATCAGTACAGGATTATGACCAGACCCGACAGTCAGATTTTAGATGAGATAGAGAAAGAAATTAAAGTTATGTCAACTAAATAATACATTAAATCTAAATTTAACTTTTACGAGAAAAGGCTTAAAATCAATGAAAAAGAACAAGACTAAATTTAAACAACCCAGAATCAGCAAAAAAGCGCTCACGGTCTTCATGTCGCTCGTAATTTTGCTCTCAGGCATATTTGAAGCGTTGTACCTTGCGGGCATAAATGACATGCTGATGGCAGTCGTCATGTGGGTACCGGCCATCTCGGCATTCATCGCAGCCGGCGTAGCCATGGCGGACAACAAGGACCGTTTCAACCCCATCAAACTTTTCAGATATGTCGGCATCAGATTTTGCAATCCTTTATATGTTTTGCTCGGAGTAGTAATTCCTTTTATATATATTTTCATCCCTTACAGGATTTACTGGACCATGCATCCCGAAAATTTCGGCTACAGCGGCGTGGCATTTTCGGTTGTTTTAAAGGATCTGGCCGTATATACAGTAGTTTACGTGCTCATTTCGCTTGTAACCGCGCTCGGCGAAGAGATAGGCTGGAGAGGCTTTATGCTGCCGGCATTTATGCAGCGCCTCGGCGATAAGGGCGCGCTGGCCGCAGTCAGCATCTTTTGGTGCCTGTGGCATTTCCCGCTTCTTATATTCGGCGACTATATGGAAGGTACACCTGTCTGGTATAAGCTTATTGCATTCGTTCTTTGCATATTTCCTGTCGGAATCATCGCAGGCATCCTGACATTCTGGAGCAAGAGCGTATGGCCCGCTGCATTTGTTCACGCAGCACACAATGCTTTCGATCAGACGGTATTCGATGTAATCACAATAGGCGACGATAAAAAGTTTTTCGTCAGCGAAACAGGCGTGTTTACAATAGCCTGCGCATGGATAATCGCAGTGATAATGTTTGTGATTTACATGAAAACCAAGAAGAAAAAATAAGTAAAACTCATAAAAGAAACGCACAGTGTCAAAAATATTCTAAAAGAGTCGGAGGATTGATGCCTCCGGCTCTTTTTATGCATTGCGTAAATGAAATAAATGTGTTATGATTTACTCAATGAGTAATTTTGAGAAGGAGATAAGCATTATGAGCGAACAATCATTTCAGAAAAGCATGAAGGAATTAAGGGAATCAACAGGTTTGAATCGTAAGGAATTCTGTGAGAAATTTGACATTCCTTACAGAACTATGACCGAGTGGGAACTTGGTCATAGGGTTGCTCCGCCGTATGTGTATAGACTGCTTTCATATTATGTTGAGATGCAGGAGAAACTGGATACTTGACTCAAATAATTATAGCGTTATAATTGTAGTAAATATACACACAAACACAAAACGTGTGAATAATTACTTTAAGGAGACGCATATATGCTTCTAACTTATCAGGAATGTATTGATAAATATGGTAGTGATTATCAATTGAAAAAGGAATTATACAAAGGCAATCTATTTATGAAAGGAAAAGGGATTTATTCTACTAAGCAGAATGTTTCCGAGACGGACATTATAATGCATAAATATCCCAAAGCGGTTTTTACCGGAAAGAGTGCTTTTTACTATCATTCTTTGAGTGATGTAATTCCTGATCATTATTATCTTGCTACTAAAAGAAGTGATACAAGGATTAACAATCCTCTGATTATTCAATCTTTTTTGAAGGAGGATATTTTTGAAGCCGGAATAATAACGAAAGAGTATAACGGTTCAAAAATACGTTTGTATAATCGGGAGCGAATGCTAATAGAGCTAATGCGTTTTAAGGCGAGTATTCCACTAGATTATTACAAAGAGGTTATACATAATTACAGGAATATGACATTTGATCTGGATTTTGTGCTAATTGAAAAATATGCAAATCTGTTCAATAATTCCCGTAATCTTTTGGATATGGTACAAATGGAGGTACTTTAGTGAATCTATATGAGGAGATTGAGAGAAATATAGATTGTGGTTACGATGAAGAAAATGCAAAATCTAAACTTGGACAAGACATTGTATTGAAAGCGCTAGCTGATAGCGGAATGTCAAAAAATGCGACAATAAAAGGTGGAGTTGTTATGCGAAGCATTTCAAAAGATGCACGTCGCGCCACCAATGATTTTGATATGGATTTTATCCGATATTCAATTTCAGACGAATCAATTCGTTCATTCGTTGAAAAAATGAATTGTATAGATGACTTGGAAATAAAACTTGAAGGTAAAATAATTGAGTTAAATCATCAGGATTATAAAGGGAAGAGAATTAATATTATAGTTTCGGATGCTCATAAAACTACAATATCTCTAAAAATGGATATAGGGGTTCACAATGACCTTTCAATCGAACAGGAAGAATATGCTTTTGATGTTGGTTTTCAAGAAGATAAGGTTATTCTCTTAATTAACTCACCCGCGCAAATGATTACAGAGAAGCTGAAATCCATGGTTCGTTTTGGAAGCCGTAATACACGATATAAAGATGTATTTGATATCTGCTATCTAAGTGAATATGCGGAAACGGAATGTTTAAAAGATTGTATAAAAAAATACATTTTTGATGACGATACTCTTAAAAATGTCACTAATATGAATGCGATAATTGAAAGAATTGAGGGAATGTTTTCTAATCCTGAATATGTAAAGGAATTACAAAGGTCAAATAAAAACTGGCTTGATATTTCGGAAGAAGAAGTGATGAAAAAAGATCTTGCGTTTATAAAGAGTATAAAGTTTTGAAACTGCTGTTGAAATTGGAATTATAGAGAGGGGGGTTGTCAAATGGATAATGTAACAGAAAGAGAAACTCATCCTTTACCTCAACCGTATAAGGGAAAAATAACCAAAGAGATAAAGCGAAAGAAGAAAGAAGCAAACAAGAACGCAGAAATACGCAAAAAAAGATTATTGGATAAATATAATAAAAAATAATTTGCATTGCGTAAACAAAAAGGAAGTGACATAATATACTCAATGAGTAATTAAATAACGGAGAAAACATTATGAGCGAACAATCATTTCAGAAAAGCATGAAGGAATTAAGGGAATCCACGGGCTTTAATCGTAAGGAATTTTGCGAAAAATTCGATATTCCTTACAGAACTATGACCGAGTGGGAACTAGGCCATAGAATTGCTCCGCCGTACGTGTACAGACTGCTTTCATATTACGTTGAGATGCAGGAGAAAATTGATAAGGATTGAGAATGAAAAGAATAAGGGGGTAATTATAATGGTAAAATATCCTTATGTTGTATTACAGACTGAGGTAGAAGGTCAAGTGTTTTGGATAGCTAAAAGCACATATTTAAAGGGTTGTGTCGGACAGGGTGATGAAAAGGCAGAGGCTATTTCCGAATTAGAGGAAAATGAGAAAGCATGGTTGGAAACTGCTGCTGAAATTGGAATGGAAATTCCTGAGATTCCGATTGAACATATGTAAGTATCTAAAAAAATGACACACAACCCCCGTCCCCCAGTGTCAAAATTTTGTAACGAAACTCTCGCTGAAGTGTTATATACACAGAGCACTTCAGGAGGGGCATATGAACCAATACAATCAGCTTAAAAGCAGAGACAATGAAACAATCACGCTAAGGGAAGCGCTGCAGGTGCTTATTCCAATAGCGGCGGTTGTTTTTTTGTTTGTATCGATATTCGTAGGCCGGACGTTTGTGGCCCCTCGCGTTAAGAGGGCGGTTTCGTACAATAAACTCATAAAAAAGACCATAAAAGAAGGCGACATCCTGACACTCGGCAAATATGACTGGAACAACTGGCGTGTATTAAAAGTCGAGAATGACCGTGTCCTGGTGATAAATGAAGACTGCATTGGTGTGATGAATATGGACGGAATTGTATCAAATTATGATCCGCATCTCGGCAAGGGCTATTTGATGTACCCGTATATTCCTCAGGATGCCGAGATTCTTCACGCTGAAAGATGGAAATACACGGGACTTAAGAAATGGCTTAACGACATATATTTTGATGTGACTTTTAATGACGAAGAAAAAGCATTATTCTGCGACACCGAGAACGGCAGAATATTTATATTAAGCAGGGATGAGGCAAGGGAATACTTTAAGAGCGACAGAGACAGAACGGCAAAATTCATCAAAGGAAACGTTCCGTGGTGGCTCAGGTCGTCATCCTCGTATGAAATAAACGTCTACAATGATTATGTGACCTCCGAAGGAGAAATAGACGGCAACTCGATCTGCTACAACAGCTCCAACATCGGCGTCCGCCCCGCAATGTGGCTAAAACTGGGCGAATGACGCCAAGTTGCTCGCCCCGCAAATGACACTGGGGGACGGGGGTTTAGTGTCAAAATAAAACAAGACACAAGGTTGACAAAACGCTCATAAAAGACTAAAATATTAATCAAATAAGGGCAAACTATCCGAGAGGGTAGGACGCAAAGTTGTAAGCCTTAAAGTGTAAACGAAGGCGGTTTAACTGCAATCAGATAAGAATAATCTTGTTTGGTTGCTTTTTTGTTTTTAAAGCAAAAGAGCACGAACTGAACAAAAACGTTTGGAGGAAAGAATATGAAAAAGAATGTAAAACGAATTTTATCATTTGTCTTGATGGCAGTTATGGTATTTGCACTATTGCAGGTAGTTTGCACACCCATGGCCGTTAAAGCTGCACCTAAACAGCATAAAGAACATACAGAATCTCAATCTCATGATGAATGGACAAAGATAAGTTCTGAAGAGGAATTAAGAGCTTTCTTTGCAAATAAAGGGGGTAAGGGTTACTTGACAAAAACCATTACGCTCAATTCGCGTGTGGCTTTGGCTAATATCTATGAGTTTGATTTATGTCTTAATGGATACGGTATTATTCAAGAAGCATCAGACTTTCCGGTCATGTATGTAAGTTCAGGAACCTTAAATCTTTATGATATTGAAGGTAACTCGGGGTTTTTAACTCATAAAGAAAATGTTGATGGTGTGGGCTTAGTTTTATCTGCTAAAGCAACACTTAATATGTATGGCGGTAAAATTACTAGAAATAATGGGTGTGGAATATCAATAGAAAATGGCACTGTGAACATGTATGGAGGAGAGATTTCTTTCAATACAGCAACACTTGGTGGAGGTGTATGTATACGTGACAATTTGGGAACATTTAATATGGTTGATGGAATAATATCCAATAATGAAGCTACAAAATACCAGGGTGGAGGAATTTATGTAGATAGAGGAACTGTTAATATATCCGGCGGAGAAATAACCAAAAACTATTCGATAGAAGGTGGCGGTGGAATTATGTGTTTTGATGGGAATCTCACTATAACCGGAGGAAAAATCACGTCTAATGAAGCGGGAAAATTTGGTGGTGGAGTAGATTTAATCGATGGAAAATTATATATGTCCGGAGGGATTATATCCGGAAATATCTCCAAAATTTCGGGAAATGGAATAGATTTAAGTATAGAAGATTCAAAAGATGCCTCTTTTAAAGGAGGATACATCTATGATTCAATAAGTGATAGAGGGAAAAAGATTAATCCTTATACTTTAAATTTTAATGCAAACGGCGGTACCGGAGATATGCCCACACAATATCTTCCCAAGAATATAGAGATGCCTATCGGTAAAAATACATTCATTAATTCCGGAAAAGTATTTGTTGAGTGGAATACAAAAGCGGATGGAAGCGGTACTTCTTATTCGGATGAAAGTAAAATAAGTATCGGAGAAGATATAACCCTTTATGCTCAATGGGTAGAGCCTAATGTTACTAGTTATGAAGTTACTTTCAAAGTTGAAAATGGAACTTGGGATGGGGTATCAACAGAGGATAAGGTTATCAAGGTTAGTCGAAAAAAAGGCGAAATTAAACTGCTCAGAGTTGGTGCAGATAAATTACCTAAAGTGGGAAGTTACCCATATTCGTGTTATAAAGCAGGCAGCTGGGATAAGCCTGCAAATATGGTAATATCCGAAAATACTACCTTTACTTATAAATATGAATTCGAACCCAAGGAGCTAACCATAACATTAGATGAGAATGATGGATCCGGAAACACGACAGATGTAAAAACAGGCCGTGACCGTAAACTGGCTTCTCTTCCGACTCTAACTAGGACAGGATATGACTTCCTTGGCTGGTACAAAGAAAAAAATGGAAATAATGAAATAACTACAGATACAATGTTTGCCTCCAATGCCACCATTTATGCCCATTGGCAACCGCATAGTTATACCATCACCTTCAACTCCAACGGCGGAACCGGCACAATGAATAATCAGTCTAGAACATATGATACACTGACTCCGCTTCCAGAAAATACTTTCAAACACGATGGCTGCACATTTAAGTGCTGGAATACCGAGTCTAACGGTGGCGGTGATTCTTATCCCGATAAAGCCGAAGCTAATCTGACGGACAAAGATAACGCAGTAGTTAATCTGTATGCGATATGGGAACCTATTGATTATTCGGTCACATTGCATGAATGTGGAGGAACAATTACTAACGGCAATATAACAGGCTATAAATTCGGCGAGGGAGCAACTCTTCCGACAGCCTCAGACATAACTCTTACCGGCCATACATTCGGTGGATGGTATGATAATGATCAATATACCGGAACACCTTTTACGGAAATATCAGCTACAGAGTTTGGTGATATAGAGTTTTATGCCAGCTGGACTCCGAACACATACACGGTTAAATTCGATGCAAACGGCGGAACCGGAAATATGTCAGATATGAATCGTACATATGCTGACGGCGCAAAACTTACCGCTAATGTATATTCATATGAATCACATACTTTTACAGGATGGAATACAGCGTCTGACGGAACAGGAACGACATATGCAGATGGATATGATGGAGATTTGGCGAGTGATGAAGGAGCTATAGTAACCCTTTATGCTCTGTGGGATGATGTTGTTTATACTGTAAACGCAATCAATGACGGTAACGGAACAGCATCGGCAAGTGCTGATACAGGCATAAAAGATGAAATCATAACAGTTTCCGCAACCCCCAATGACGGCTATCAATTTGCAGGTTGGGAAGTAGTTTCGGGAGGCGTTACTCTTGACGATGCAACCGCAATAACTACGACATTTAAAGTCGGTACAGAGAACGTTGTAGTAAAGGCAACATTCGAAGAAATACCTGAAGAGCCTGAAACACCGGCGCCCACACAGCCTTCAACACCATCGGATTCCGAGTCCGACTCTGACCCCGAAATCCCCGCAAAAGACTGGCTCGACGATTTAAGACTGGCCCTTCGCATAGCGGACGAACTCGGCGGACCGCAGACGGTGGAATACAGCGGCGATTTTGCACTCTCATATGACATCATGGAATACCTCAAAGAGCATACTGACATCACGCTCGTTTACCACGTAACATACGAGGGTGTTACATACACAGTCACAATCCCTGCGGGCGGCGCAATCGCGGATTCGAACATAAGCTGGTACGGCCCTTTGTGGCTTCTCGCAAACTACGGCGGAGACAATGTTCCCGAAGTATTAGCAGGAAGTGGAAAATACACAGTAGTTGCAGGCGATACACTTTCGGGTATAGCTGCTAAGTTTAATACATCAGTAGAATACCTTGCACAAAAGAACGGTATAAAAGATCCTAACTACATCATAGTTGGACAGGTAATAGTTTACTAAAAAAATGACACTAAACCCCCGTCCCCCAGTGTCAAAAGGGGGATGGGGTAAAATCATTGGAGGGGACGAAAATGAAAAAAGATGGAAGAAGAATTTTATCAGTTATCTTGACGGCAGTTATGGTGTTTGCTTTATTGCCTGTTTTTAGCAAGCCGATGGTTGTTAAGGCTGATGATGCGCCTACGGGCAACCATGAACATGGTGCACACGCTGATAAGACTTGCGAAGAGCATGAGGGATGGGAAGAAATAAAAGACCAAGCGGGCTTGGAAAAGCTAGGAACGGAAGGCGGGAAGGGATATCTTACAAATGACATCAAAATAAATGATGTAATTAGTATTGAACCCGGTAAAACAGTTGATTTGTGTCTCAATGGTTACGCTATAATTCAATGGTCTGACAAAAAAGAGGTTTTAGCAGTAAATGGAGAGGCGTTGAATTTATACGACGAGTCAGGAAATTCAGGAGAAATAACCCATGATAATAAGCTTGGTAGCGGAATAGTTGTAAATAAAAAATCTACTCTCAATATGTATGGTGGAAATATTACCTTAAATAAACAGAATTATGATATTTCGGGTGAAGCCGAAGGAGGCGGAGGAGTACGTGTAATTAGTGGAACGTTTAACATGTATGGTGGAAAAATCACTAAGAATGACAATAGGAATAGCAATAGCCCCTCGGAAAGCAAAAGTGGAGGGGGAGTACAAATCTGGGATGGCGGAACCATGAATATGTCAGGAGGCGAAATCTCTGAGAATACAGGAGGTTATGGTGGCGGCGTAGATTTGTATTATTCAACATTAAATATGACAGGTGGGATTATTACAAAGAACACAGCGACGGTAGCAGGAGGAGGAATAAATGGGCTGACCGGTAAGATAAATTTATCCGGCGGAAAGATTATAGAAAATGAAACTAATGATAGCGGTGGAGGAATAATCGCCAATGAGCTAACCATGTCCGGCGGAGAGATAACGGGAAATAAATCCAAAAATAAAGGTGGCGGTATTTATGTTTCCAATAAAATAGATTTATCCGGTGGAACAATTAGTGGTAATTCTTCTAAGAGTGGAAAAGGTGATGGAATATATATTTATAAAGGTTCGACTATACAAATTACCGGCGGAAATATATTTGACAATATTTATGATGATCGTACTCAACCGGATACTTATTACACTGTAACATTTGATGCCAATGGCGGATCAGGCAATATGCCCAGTCAGTTTTATAAAGAAAATACAAGTATGGCTCTTGCTAAAAACCAATTTATTTATTCAGGTAAAGAATTTATTGGATGGAATACAAAGCAGAACGGAAGTGGAACTTCATACGCTGATAAGGGAGAAATAAAGTTAAACAAAGATATAACTCTCTATGCTCAATGGGGAGATGTATATGATATTTGGGTTGGAAACGAAAGGGTTACAGAAAACCATAAGAAAGGAAGCGGATGGAAATACATCGGAGATGCAAATGGCGGTTCTCTTACACTTATCAATGCGACCATAACAGGAACATATAGTGATGCTCAATTTTTAGAGAGTAATATAATTTACGGCACTTCTTCCAACCCTATTAATCTGACCATAGTTCTTCATGGAACGAATAGTCTTGAGAATGGCTTTTACGGAATAGCCGGATATGGGAATTTGATTATAATGGGCAGTGGAAGTATGAATATAGATGCTACGGGACAGGCCATCGTAAGTGGACGAGAGCTTACGATTAGCGAACCAACTATAACAGCAAGTGGTTCTGATTATGCTGCTTCCGGTGTAATAGAGTCTGAAGAAAATATGTATATAGGAGATAGTACAGTTTCAGTCTCGAGTAATATGAATAATTCCGGATTAAAATCAAACGTTTGTAGTATCTTTATCAAAAACAGTACTGTAAATGTATCAACAAATATAAGTGAAGGTATCGTTTCTCCTTATAATGAAATCACAATAGATAACTCTGCAGTGACAGTTGAGTCGACACAGAATTATGGAATAAAGGGTATGGATATAAATATTGAGAACGGAAGCATAGTTGATGCCGAAGGATACCCCGATTCGATTACTATGGCAGATATAGATTCGACCAGTAAAGTAACTTCAAATACAAAGGTAAATAATTCAATAAAGGTTACATTTGATGCCAATGGCGGTACAGGAACTATGAAGCCTCAATGGGTAAATAGCGATAGAGAAACAAACCTTTGCCAGAATGCTTTTACGTATACCGGACATAAATTCATCGAATGGAATACTCATGCTGATGGTTCCGGGAAAAGTTATGCTGATAAAGACACTATTAAAATAGATTCGGACACAACTCTTCATGCAATGTGGATTGATCCTAATGTTGAGAGTTTTGATGTGGTATTCAAAGTTGAAAATGGTTCGTGGGACAACGGAACCAAAGATGATATAAACGTCACTCTTACACGTCAGAAAGGCGAAGATAAATTACTTAAACTTGATGCCTCCCAAATCCCTTCTGTAGGAAGCAAGCCCGAGCCCGGATTTATGACAGGTAAATGGGATAATGTGCCTTCCGCAGAAATGGTTATTTCAAAAAACTGGACTTATACATACACATACAATCCCGATCCGAATGCCAAGAAGTATACAATTACATTTGATGCTAATGGTGGCACAGTTTCGGAGGCATCCAAAGAAACCGGTTTTGACCATAAACTTTCGGCCCTTCCTACACCCGACTCAAGAGAAGGATATGATTTCCTTGGATGGTTTACGGATGAATCAGGCGAAAAAGAAGTAACTTTAGACACAGAATTTGATTCGAACAGAACTATTTATGCTAAGTGGAATGCACACAAATATACCGTAAAATACGATGCCAACGGCGGCGAAGGAAATATGTATGATCAGAACAGAATATATGATGATAAAGAACCTTTGACCCCTAACGAATTCACGTTTGAAGGCAAAACTTTTGACGGATGGAGCACTTTCCCAGACGGAAGCGGTACACATTACGCGGATAAGGAAAAGGGCAACCTTTCGAGCACGCACCGCGATATAATCACGCTTTACGCTAATTGGACTGATAATACATATACAATCTCCTGGAAAGACTACGACGGCACAGTACTTGAAACTGATACCGATGTGGCTTACGGCTCGACCCCTTCATACGACGGTGAACCTCCTAAAAGAGACAATGCAGGCAACATAAAATACACTTTCGCAGGCTGGAGTCCCGAGGTAGATACGGTAAAGGGTGCAGCAACATATGTAGCTCAATACAGCGAAGAAGTGATAGAAGAACCTAAGCCTCAGTCAGGTACTTCGGAGCCTACCAAACCCGGAACACCGGAAGAGTTTAAAACCCCAGAAGAGCCCACAGAACCCGGAACAGAAGACTTAACCGACCCCGAGCCTGACCCTGAAATCCCTGAGAGAGACTGGCTCGACGATTTAAGACTTCAGCTTCAAATAGCAGCTGAACTCACAGGCCCGCAGACTGTCAAATACAGCGGTGATTTCGCTCTTTCATACGATATTATGCTTTACCTCGTAGAGCACCCGGATATCACACTCATCTACACAGTAACCTATGAAGGCGTAGATTACACAATTACAATTCCAGGCGGAAAGGCTATCGCAGATTCTAACATTCCATGGTATGGACCTTTGTGGTTACTTGCTAACTACGGCGGAGATAAAGTTCCCGAAGTATTAGCAGGAAGTGGCAGATATACTGTAGTTGCAGGCGATACACTTTCGTGTATAGCAGCTAAGTTTAATACATCAGTAGAATACCTTGCTCAGAAGAACGGAATTAAAAATCCTGACTACATCATAGTTGGACAGGTGATTGTTTACTAAAAAAACAGGCCCGGCTCGTTAGAGCCGGGCTTTTCTTTCGCCTTACACTTTACCACGCTAACTTACTAATTTTCTAAAAATGACAAATTATGCACTACTATCACGCCCAAACGGATATGTAAGTATAGACAGTTTAGAGTTAAAACGTATATAGAGGAACAAATGGAGAAACCTTAACCTATCGCCCGGGCGAGACAGACATAGATGAGGCCAGATCAGAAGCCCGGGCGAGCCCAACCCCTGTTCCATAAGAGTGTAAAAAATGAGTAAAAGGGAAATATAGATGAGACCACCCTGTTGCAGATTTTGCGACAGGGTGGTTTCGCTTTTTGCTGTCCAGTTTATTGGACACCTCCCTGATCTATAATAAACTTAGCAAAACAATAAAGTATATTTAAGAAAGGAGCTTGCATATGGAAGAGAGAATCAAACTTGTATTATCTGAAACTGATGTTGAGAGAATGGACTTTACAGTCGAAGACGTAGTGACCGTCAACGTACACGGCCTTAGCCGCAGCGCAATGGTCAGGTTACTTAAGAACGTAGCTTGCATATGCAGGCAGTCCTTCACAATGCGAATAATCCACGGCTTCAACCACGGAACCATCCTAAAAGACACAGTCCGCACCGAGGGCATATTCTCACGCACATACAAGATTGTTCCCGACCAGACAAATCCCGGGGTTACAATGCTTGTTTTCGCATAAAAGAAATAAAATACACGGATAATATAACCGATAAATAATAAGTGGAGGTTCGTATGTTATTTGGTTTTTTCGATGACGACAATAGAGAATACGACTATAATAGACTCAGAAAAGATCTTGAGAATGAATACGCCATTCAAAGTGCGACATTTTCGGGCGGATTTGGGTTTTGTGAGATGCTTGATGTAAAAAGAGCAAGCAATGCAGAACTTCTCAAAATGGCGAAGAGAG
Source organism: Lachnospiraceae bacterium G41 (assembly GCA_900100245.1). Classification (GTDB taxonomy): domain Bacteria; phylum Bacillota; class Clostridia; order Lachnospirales; family Lachnospiraceae; genus UBA3766. The sequence goes on along the minus strand of FNEU01000012.1, from coordinate 6,711 downwards.
AAGGCTTTAATCTCAATAGGTATAAAAGATAATTAATAAGGAGCGTTATATGGAAACCTGGTACTATGAAGTCGTAAGCATCGACGGAGACTATGCAAACTTAAGGAGAACGGACATCGAGTCCGATGATTTAAAACTGGTAGCAAGAGCATTACTGCCGGCAGAAATATATGAAGGCTGCAAGTTAAAATATGAGTTGTTGCAGTATTATATGGAATCTTAGGCTCATAAAAGAAATTTGCTTTGAGAAAAGCACATGATAATATATCAAAAATGCCTAGTATGTGATATAATATCAAAGGGGAAAAGCAATGAAAAGTATTATGGTTTGGGGAATAATTAAACACGAAAAATAATTAGAAGCACAGGCAGGGAAAGCCTGTGCTTTTTGCGCATAAAAAGGGCGAAATTATGATTATATACGAGAACACAATAGCCAATTTCACAGAGGATGTTACACTTAACCGAATTTCAGATGTATTGTCCGAAAAACTTAAGGAAAAGCATTTAAGCGGCGGAAGTATCAGCGAAATCAATTCATGGAACAATTCTCTTCATTTCATGAAAGATGTGCTGGATACTCCGAATATTCCAAGAGACTGTGGAGTTGCAATAGAATATAACATTCCTCAGACCGCCAAGCGAGTAGACTTCATGATACTTGGACAAGATAAAGATGAGACAGATCATATAGTCATCGTGGAACTTAAACAGTGGGCGAAGGTTCAGAAGGTAAAAGATACATTCAGACACTCTGTATTGTCGGATTTAAAGAGCCATGAGCCTGTAGCACATATGCCAAATTACTTACAGATTTTCTTAAGGATAATAATTTCAAGGATAGACCAACATATTCTCGTTTGATTAAGAAAATAAAAAAGAATTTACCTCTTACTGAGGGCTATTTTATAACTATTTATTATCGTTCTCCCGCAGGCAAAAGTACAAATGCTAAAAGTATCATTATTGATGATAATATAGTGAACGAGCTTTATGCTGATCCTTCTCAGATAATGAGCAAGTCCGAATATAATAAAATACTTAAAGAACAAAACAAAGAATTAATTGATAATAAACATCAACTTTACTATGGAATACAAAGGAAGGAAAAGTTGGAATCTCTCAGATTGAAGCATATGATTTGGAAACTATGATTGATATGCCAAAGACCGTGACTGCATTAAATAAAATTGCACAGGAAAAGGGAATAAGTTATTGCTTATTTAATGGTGTCGATATTAAAGCGAATAAAAGCATTGTATTGGCAGCAAATGATGATTCTGTAAAATTATTATGCAAAATATATGATATTGAAAAGTATTCCGCGCCGATTCGATTTGACAGAATACTGCTCAGAAAAACGGATTTTATTCCTTTATTAAACATATAATTGGTGAATAAAACTACTGGTTTTGAACTAATAGTAAAAATATAAGAATATTACGAGATTGATTATGAAAAAGTTGATAAATAATATAAAAGAAATGATTAACTTCTATAAGGAATCTATTATAATTCTGTTAAAATTTCCAATTTCTATAATATTATTACTTCTAGGATTTGTTCTTGCAGTTATTGCATATACAAAACATATTACGATGTATGCGCCGTTCATCTGTATACAAATTGTTGGATGGATAATTATTTTTATTATATTTATAATTGAAATAGCTGAAAAAGAAAATTATAAAATTCATTTAACTCGAGTTTTAGGCGTTTCATTAGCATGGTTTGTGGCATCGGCAATATTTGTGGATTTCAAAAATGAAGTAGATATATTCTTTATGATCTATAAATTGTACACTTCGTGGGAATATATATTAATTGGGTGTATTTTATATGATTTTATGGTTTTTATAACAGGCGGAGAAGCTAAAAACGATAAATCAGAAAATGAAACAGTTAAGAGTGAGATAGAAGAAACAGAAAACGCTGAAATAAAAAAATAACTTAAAAATGTTTGGGCTTTTTATGAGAAATAACAAACACAAAAGGCAGGACTTAATCCTGCCTTTTGCTATATCAAATCAAGATGGGGCGGTTCGTGTGAATATGCAACAATGAGGATTCTGAGAATTAATCTCAGGTCCTTTGTTTTCTTTTATGAGCGATTCTTTTAAAATTCATGCTTGAAAGGTGCTTGAAAGGAAACAATAGAAAAAGGATTTCCTCAATATTTTCAGAATAATAATATTGAAAAACAAATACAAAAGATACCAGGGGGGATGCAAAATGGCTAATGAAGGAATTTATGAAAGCGCTGTTTATGAAACAAGTGATTCTGCGGTTGCCTTAACACACTTGGGCTGGGACGTCGGACAAATGGACACATTTTATGAATGCCCTGTCTGCAAGGAAAAATACGGTTCGGGAGAATTGACTGCAGAAGGCGTCAGAGGAAAGTTTTACTGTCGCAAATGCGGACAGGTGCTTATCTACAGATTTTTATAATATATTCAATACAGAGAGTTTACTACGAAGCGTATGAGTACTGGGAAGATTATTGACGCTGGGGGACGGAGGTTTGGTGTCATTTTCGCGGGGGCTTTGTTTTCTTTTATGAGGGATTCTTTTATAATGTGTATGAGGCGGTGAGAGTCTTTTAGGAGGAAAACTATGAATAGCAATATCATTTTAATCGGTATGCCGGCTTCTGGGAAAAGTACCGCGGGCGTCATTTTGGCGAAGGTGCTTGGGAAGAAATTTGTGGATACGGATCTTTACATACAGGATAGAGAAAATAAACTCCTTAGAGATATTATAAAAGAGAAAGGACTGTCGGGATTTCTTTCGATTGAAGAAGATGTATTATCCTCTCTTGATGAGACGAATGCCGTTATAGCTACAGGCGGAAGTGCCGTCTATAGCGTTGAGGGAATGAACCACCTTAAAAGAATCGGAAAAGTCGTTTATCTGAAGGTCGGTAAGGAAGAATTGTTTAAAAGACTTAAAAACATCAGGGAAAGAGGCGTGGTGCTTCGTGACGGCGAGACGCTTGAAGAAATGTATGATGAAAGATGCCGTCTTTATGAAATGTATGCGGATGTTGTGGTTAAGGAAGATGGCTCTTCGATAGAGGAAACTGTGGAGCGGATAGCCGACGAATTAAATGCTAGTTAAAAGGAGGCAGAAAATGGATATTTTAGAAGCTTTAAACGAAAGACATTCGGTCAGACAATTTAAGGATATTCCGATTGAGGCTGAGAAGGTAGAAAAATTAAATGGGCTGATAGCTGCAGCAAATGAAGAGAGCGGATTGAATTTTCAACTTATAACAAATGAACCGCAGGCTTTTGATGTGTTTCTGGCGCATTACGGCAAGTTTAAAAATGCGGTTAATTATATAGCTTTAGTGGGAGACAAGAATATCGCCGACCTCGATGAAAAATGCGGCTACTACGGTGAGAAAATCGTCCTTGAAGCGCAGACGATGGGCTTAAACACATGCTGGGTTGCCGGCACATACTCTAAGAAGAAAAGCGGTATTTCGCTTAATGCGGGCGAGAAAATCGTTTGCGTCATAGCTATCGGATACGGCGAGAATCAGGGCGTGGAGCATAAATCAAAGCCGACGGAGAAACTTGTAAAGGCAGACTTAAACGCCGCACCCGACTGGTTTAAGGCCGGAGTGGACGCTGCGCTCAAAGCCCCCACTGCGCTTAATCAGCAGAAATTCGTGATTACCCTCGAAGGCGACGAAGCAAAGATTACCACAAAGGGCGGAGCGATGACGAAGCTTGATTTGGGGATTGTGAAGTATAACTTTGAAGTTGGGAGTGGACGTGTGCCTCTTTAGGAAGATATTGGCAGGCCAAGCGAAAGATAGGCCCGGCTCTGACGAGCCGGGCTTTTTGTTGTTTATAATTGACGATTTGAGTATTTATGCCAATGCTCTTGAACAAGAGTTAGCACTAGTTCCCAAAACTCCGTCTTTTTTGAAGGATTCCAATATATACAAGACATACTTATCGCTTTCCCAAAAGGATAATGATGCTATTTTGTCTCATGTTACCGCATTAGAATTACTTGGGTTCTTTTCCGGATACGGAAAGAACAGCGTAGTAGAATATTATGCCATAAATGACGCTAAGATTGAAAATACCTTATATCATTCGTTTAATTCTGCGTATGAAATTGGATTTGTATTTTGTAAAGGTATGCGATCTACCGACATTAACCGTACATTTAATGACATACTTTTAGCCCATAAAAGAATAGACGATTCTGTTTTGTTAGAAGCGTTAAATACATATTATTACAAGCACCATGAGAGTTTCTCAGAACTAATCATAGGCGAAGATGCTAAGAAAATTCTTTTGGAGTATAAGGATGATGCTATAAATTATTGCTGATGGGAGAAAATGATAAACTTGACACAATTGGTAAAAATGGTAAAATGTAACTAGAAGATAGTCACAAAGGGTTTGGCGTATGAGTAAGTTAGAAAAAGCTAAAGCGAGATTATCTTCACGTCCAAAGGATTACACTTATTCTGAGGCGAAGTATTTGTTAACCCAACTTGGATTTGAAGAATATAACAAAGGTAAAACATCAGGATCGAGAGTAAAGTATTATAGAAAAATTGACGGCAAAGTAATGTTATTACATAAGCCGCATCCCTTTGATCAGATGAGTATGGGCGCTATTAAGGATTTGGCCAATTATTTGGAAGGGATTGGTGAATTATGATTGGAAATATTCTCGAATATAAGGGATACCACTCAAAAATTGAATATGACGCAGAGTCTAAGGTTTTACGCGGGAAGATTGAAGGAGTTTCCGACTTTATCGATTTCGAAACAGATGATATAGCTGATGTCGAAAATCAGTTTCATCAGGCAGTAGATGATTATATTGAATTTTGTAAAGAAGTAGGGAAAAAACCTGAGAAAGAATACAAAGGAATGTTTAATGTACGCATCTCTCCTGACTTGCATAAAAAGTTAGCTATTTGTGCTTTGAAGGACGGAGAAACTTTGAATTCGGAAGTTGAAAAAGCAATAATTCAGTTTATAAATATGTCTTTCGAATCGGTTTCTTTGAATAATAAGATATCGGCGAAATAATGATACAGGAGGAACGATGAAAAAGGGAATTAAGATTTTGATTTTGGCTCTCGCTATTGCGATAGCGATGTTCTTGGCAATTACACTTGTGATTGCGGTAATATTTATAGTTTCACTAACTCAGATACCGATGGTTATTATGAATAATACGAATCAGCCTGTTACAACCCAGACAACTGCAAAACCCACTCCCGTAGGCGAATTCAAGGGCTTCAACTACTCGCCCGGCTACGGCGACATGGACGGCACGAGCATTCACGAGTCGCTCTACCAAAACGATGACGGCGACTGGATCATCGAGCGCAGAGCACGTGAGGATTTCGAATCTCCCATGATTGTCACGACTTATCTGCTGACCGAAGCGGACGTAAATGATTTCGCTGCCTTCATAAAAGACAGCAACGTCTGCGGCCTCGAAGACCGTCCGGACAGCGATCTTTTCATCACCGACTACAGCGCGTGGGACTACGGCATCGAGTACGACAACACTTCCGTCGGCGGCGACAGATGGGTAACCTACTCCATTTGGGAATACAAGGAGTACTCCGACGAAGACATGGCACTGTTAAATGAGTTGGACAAAAGGTTTGAAGACCTGCACTACAACAAGATTTCGGAAGTTGTGGAAGAGGACGAATGATTCAAAACTCTCGGGAAACCGGGAGTTTTTTAATTGTCAAAATTTTTTCTAAGAAATTTTCAAAAATCGTGAGTAAAAATGAGAAAAGCTGCAATTAAGTATATAGAAGGGCTAAAAAATGGTTTGATAAAACCATCTAGGCTTTAAATCTATTGAAAGAGAGGTTGTAGGAAAACTCATGATTTGTAAAGGAAAGAAACTAAAAACCAAGTATGGAAAGATGATAAAGAGGGGCATTTCGTATGCCATGGCTCTGTTCTTGCTTGTCGGCCTTTGCGGCGTGTTTGCACCGATTACGGCAAAAGCGGAAGGAACGACAGATGTGCTTTCTTGGGTTGAACACAAGGATGAGGCGGATGATTTTATAGGGGCATTTGGAAAACCATTTAGCGCTGCAATTCGATTTAATGAAGAAGATTTGAAAACTTATAATGGATGCATTCTTTCGAAAGTTGCAGTTTGCTTTGGAGATAATCCTTCATCTGTGACGGTAAAGATTTGTACAGGTGGAAGCAGTGATAATCCGGGAAATGTAGTTACATCTCAGGTATATAAAGGAGATCTGACTGGCGATGGTTGGCGTGAAATTAAACTGGATAAACTGGTCGAAATTGATGCAACCAAAGATTTGTGGATAGTTGTTGAGTATGGAGTAAATGATGGTTATCCGGGTGGAGGTGTTAGAGATGATACTCATTCGGGAAAGGGTGATTTAGTAAACATAGGGGAGGGTTGGATATCGATGCAATCATCCGCTTATTTAGGTTATGCATGGATGATAGAAGGTATCCTTGAAGATAATAGAGCTATTCAGACAATTACTGCTTCGAACATAACCCTTACTTATAATCAAACAGCAGACTCTGTGGGTGCTACCACTAATGGAGATGGAATATTAAGCTATGAAGTGAAATCAGGTAATTCTGTATCAGTTGATGCTGCATCTGGAGAACTTACAATTAATTCTGCTGGTGATACAGTTATAACAATTAAAGCTTCTTCTAC
>FNEU01000017.1 GCA_900100245.1 Lachnospiraceae bacterium G41 | reverse complement strand
ACTACTATGGGCTCGGCTGACTTCTCACAGTTCGTTGTTACTAGGCTAATGAAACCTCTGTGAGACCTCCACGCTTAAGGTGCACGCTCTTTCTCTCCATATATCCGCCACATTTACTCTGCTACTACAAATGTGATAGTTATTAGACTTCGTTGCTTGTTGCCAACTTGTCTCTCGTAGCCTAGCCTTATATGTGATTTCTGTCCGTCGGACCAGAGATTTGCTTGCAGCTTCCTTCAGATTCCACCTCACGATGGACACCCTTGCTGTTCAGCTATACACTTCCCACTATCTGGGCGTGTTCGGGACTTGCACCCGTTAGAGCGCGCCCATGGCGCGCAAACAACAAAAAAAGAAGAGATAATTCTCTTCTTTTTGTTGTTAAAATATGAACAAAATAGTGTTGTATTCTATCTGAGTATAAAGAATATAACTGCAAGGCATATTGCCAGAAGTAAAACGCCTATGATGATAGAAAGAGGCGAGAACTTGTGCGGTTTCTTTTCTTCATTTTCCTCTTTTTCCGATTTTTTCTCCTCAATAATTCCCGACTTGTGAAGTATCGTAGAGATGGGCTTGTAGATGATCAGCGTAAGGCCCATGTTGATGCCTGCTTTTATGAGGTTAAAAGGTGCGAATACTGTGGGAAGCATCGGTACGATAACTTCACGGGGTACGCCCATGTAAAGCGGAGAAATAAGCCAGTTCCAGAGAACCATTGAGCCTGTCATGCAGAGTACGCCTGCTGCAAGGCCGATGACCGCAAAGGTAAGTGTTTTCTTTTTCTTGTAGATGAGTGCTGCGGGAATTACGAAGCAGGCACTGGCGATTACGTTCATCAAAAGTCCGATGGGGCCTGATGTGCTGACGGTCACCATTTCTATGAGACATACAAGAACAATAATAACAAGACTTTCAAGCGGTCCGAATAAAAATCCGGCTATTACAAAAAAGATGTCTTTCGGATCGTATTCAAGGAAGGGTGCTGCAGGCATAATCGGTATTCTGATGAATGCCATTACGATGTATGCCATGGCTGCAAGCATTGCAAGTGTGGTGATTTTTTTGACGGTAAGTTTCATGATTGAATTCCTTTCAGGTTGAAAATTTAGTAATAAAGGAATCTTCTATGCTAAAAGAATTGCAAGCGCGCCTCGCATTCTGTAAATGTAATCTGCAAAATGCGATTGTGAGCATAAAAAAGGCTCCGCAAAAATAACGGAGCCTGCAATAACAATCTTAATTGCATCTTCTATCATCCAGACTTTACTGTCGGTCTCGGAATTGCACCGAATCGGCCGCCGAAGCGGTTCGCGGACTGTCACCGCCGGTAGGGAATTACACCCGACCCCGAAGATTCTTTATTCAAACGATATCATAATATCGCCTTTACGGATTGTCAAGTTATATTTTGGGCATTTGATTTAATCAAACATCGGTATTTTAGCATCAAGGGAATTATAAATAATAATTGACACTTTTACAATCTATTTAGCGGGTGCGCCGCATACCGGGCAGAATTTGCCGGATACCGAAGCGCCGCATGAAGGGCATTTCTTACCTGAGCCTGATACAGAAACATAATCCGTGGATCTGCTGATCTGCTTGTCCTTAGGCCAGGTAATCGTGTAAGCGAGTTTGATTTCTTCGCTTGCATGATCCGCAACAGTGATTTCCCAGTCAATTACGCCGTTTTCTTCGTTGATTACGCCGCCGCTTAATTCGCTTGCATCAACCACAATGGTTTTGTCCGTAGAAACGGGGATGGTGTCTTTTAGGAGGACTTTTATGCTCTCCGAAGACTTGTTGGTAATCTTGATGGCGTACTCGTGAGATTTCTTCTTCTGGTTCTTAAGGAAGACGTCCTGAGTCTTGCAGGGAAGTTCTTTGCGGATGACGTTTAATCTCTCGTCCTGACCGAGCGAAAGGATGAAGGTTTCTTCCTCGCTGTCGGGATTTACGTATACGTTGCCCGCGAATACTTCCTTAAGATAAATGGCTGCGGTTGCTGCGGGAAGAGGCCAGTCAGCCGATGTGATGGTAGCGGTTAAGAAGCTCGTGTCTTTGACGCAGGGAATGCAGAGTGAGTTGTATTTTGCGTCGACTTTGAAGCTTTGAAGGCTAGCGATGTTGCCGTCGGTATCGCTTAACAAATCCCTTAAATCAGGCAGTTCGAAAGCGGTCATGGTTTCTTCTTCGGAAACGGTTGCCTCTGCAGTCTTCATCATTTCCATATTCATCATGCCCATGCCCATCATCGGAGCTGCTGCCTGCATCATCTGTGCGCCGGCCATAGCGGAACCTGCTGCCATATCCATCATTACACCTTTGCCGCGAACTCTCTCTACAGGCGGTTCGTAGATGGAAAGTTTAACGCTCGGAAGGCTCGGAATGCTCTGTGAAGCGGAAGGATTGCCGGTGTAAAGTGTGACCTTAACCTGCTTCCAGTCCTCGCCCGAACACTGAACGATTTTGGCTTTCATGTATACATCGAGAGGATTTCCCTCGCCGGTGAAACGTACTTCGTATTTAGGTTCCCAGCTGCCTGAGGATTCCTGATACTGCAGGATGAAAGGATACTCGCCCTCTTTTTCGCATTCGAGTTCAACCATGATTAAGGGCTTTTCTTCCTCAGCCTCGGCTTCTTTAAGTTTTTCGCCGATTTTTTCTTTTTCGGCGGTTAATTTATTGATTGTTTCGTGAAGTGAAAAAAGCTTTTCGGGAAGACTCTCAAGATACTTTTCCTGATCTTCTACGGATATGTCTTTTCTGGATGAGAAATCGCCGTTCTTTTTTCTTAACTCGATTAACATCGAATAAGTTTCGACATTGTAATTTAACTCGGAAAGTTCCTTCGCGATTTTCTCGGATTCAAGATCTTCGCCGGTTTCTTCGTAGCTTACAACCTGGATATTTACGGCATGAATTTCCGTTGGGAATTTAACCGAAAAGCTGTCGCTCTTCGCGGTCTTGCTCATACCCTGAATAAAGATTGTGCTGCGTCCTGCGGGAAGTGATACGGAACCCACACGCGTAACCGAAACGCTGTTTCTGTAAACAGATACTTCTGTTGCTTTTGATTTTACTACCATAGTGTTAACCCCTCTTCATAAAAGATGCATCTATTATAACACAAAATGAGCCCAATTTTGTGACAAATTGAACTCATTTTTTCCTTCAAAAAAAATCATAAAAGATTCATTCTTTATTCTTTTCCAGCGCCATTTCTACGATAAACAGATAGATAAACGCATTCTCCCAGATAAAAAGCGTATCAGAGAGAAATTTCACACTTGTGATTACAAGGGTCACAATAAAAAGTATTGAATAACCGATTGCAACTATACCGAATACTCTCTGCGCAGTGTTTAATGGTTTTATGAGCATCCATATAAACGTGATTGCTCCGCTGTACATTAACGTGTGAGCAAATATATGATGTATCTCCGAAACGGTATTGTTCCATCCTCTGTTCATGGGGCAAACCGCACATCCGAATACGCATAAAAATGCAAGTATATAAAGGATCTTTTTTAATACGCTCATCTTGATTTTTATAACGTGAATTGTGGCCAAAACCGCCATGCTTCCCGCAACGATTACATACATAAAAGCAGTCCACCGGCGAAGACCTATATAATGTGAAATCGTCAGATTGAGTTCGAACCGATGCAGGTTTATTGCCCAGGCGCTTAGCACGACAATTAATGCATTAAGCGTATACAGAATGCCTATAGCATAAACAAGTTTGTTCTTTTCCAGTAATTTATTCATCTCCATTTCCCCTTTTCTCTCGACTTTTTTATTATACCATAAAGGGTTTTCACCCCTTCTATATAATTAATTGCAGAAAGTGGAGATTTTACTCAGAATTTTTGAAAAAATTTTTACACCATGACACAAGGGGACTACCAAATTGAATCGTTTCTTTTTACATAAAAGGCATTTCTTCTTTCGCCTTGCTTTTCTATATATTCTTCTTCGACTAATTTCTTTAATGCGGCAAAGGCTGAAGTTCTTCCAAGCGTGGGGCATCCGACAAGGACGTCGGAAGCAGTGAATTTGCCCAATTTAGTATCCACGAAGGCTTTTACAACATCATAAGATGTGCTTTTTACACCGGCATCGTCCATAATACCGACTCTTTCTTCGAACTCAAGATAACAAGCAAGAATCATCTGAAGAATATATCTAATAAACGGAGTAGGGTCATTCTGTTCTTCATGCCATCCAAGATCTATATTCTGAAGGGCATCATAATAAACATCTTTTGTTTTCTCAATTTGTTTTTCTATACTGATATATTTTCCAACCTCATAGCCGCTTTTATAAAGCAGAAGAAGAGTTAACAATCTACTCATTCTTCCGTTACCATCGTTGAAAGGATGAATGCATAAGAAATCGCATATAAAAGCAGGAATAAGTATTAAAGGATCAACAATTTCCAAGGCATTGGTTTCATTATAACTTTTACAAATCTTTTCAATTGCTTCCGGTGTTTCATACGGAGCAAGAGGTGTAAATCTAATTTTCTCACTACCATCCGGTAAGGTTTCTTTAATATAATTTTGGGTGTTTTTAAAGTTTCCGCCATAAGAAAAGCCAGCATGTTTAAGTAAATCTCGATGAAGCTGAAGTATATGGTTAGGCTCAATATTAATATATTCATAACTCTCATGAATAGTATTTAACACATCTCTATATCCTAATATTTCACGTTCATCCCGGTTTCTTGGAGTTGTCTTATCTTTAAAAAGTTGCTTCATTCGGGTATCGGTTGTTACAATACCTTCGATTCTGTTGGAGGCCTCGGTGCTCTGTATTCGTGCTATTTCAGTTAATTTAGTAAGCCGAGCAGGTTTTTGTCTGATGAATAATTCTTGCCTGCCTTTGCATTCATGGATTTTAGAGCAAAGCAAAAGAATATCGTTATCCCAAGATTTTTTGCTTAATTGTGTATAGTCGAAATTTCGCATTTATTTGGCTCCTAATTGATTGCAAATTAAGTTCAGTACACTTATTTAAGTTCAATTTTACAACGAACTGAACTTAAATTCAAGTGTTGAACTCAAAAATAAGCAGGTGATGGGGACTACCAAGGGGACTACTCTGAACCGTCAATATAAATGTTCACAAATATTTCACAAAAATTATTAGCACTCTCTATTGACGAGTGCTAATTTGAGTGCTATAACATAATCGAACAGAGGAACAGAGAAGACCATTAGAACCAAATGTTCCTACGATCTAATCCCTCCTTCCCCATGCTCAGTAGCTATTAACGGTATTGAGTGAAAAGGAGGTAATCATTATGTTAAGACCTAGTATTTTTGGAGAAGATTTATTTGATGACTGGTTCGCATTCCCGGAATTCAAGGATTTGGATCGAACCGAAAGAAAGCTGTACGGCAGACATGCCGACAGGATGATGAAGACCGATGTTCATGAAGATGACGATCACTTCGAAATGGATATCGATCTGCCCGGTTTCAAGAAAGAAGAAATCGGTCTGGAGTTGAACAACGGATACCTCATTGTCAGTGCAAACAAAGGTCTGGACAACGACAAAAAAGACAATAAGGGCAAACTTATCAGACAGGAGCGTTATGCCGGATCAATGCAGAGAAGCTTCTATGTCGGTGAAGAGATCACAGAAGAAGACATCAAGGCAAGCTTCAAGCACGGCGTTTTGAATCTCATCATTCCTAAAAAAGAGAAAGAGAAACTGCCTGAAAAGAAACAGATACTCATTGAAGGTTGACATTATTACGGGCCTGCGGATTTTCCGCAGGCCTTTTTTTGTTGAACGATGCACCAAATTTGGTGTATCATATTTGAAAAGCCCCGAAAACACTGTATTTTCGGGGCAATAAAAAAGAGCAGGTGATGGGAATCGAACCCACGTATTCAGCTTGGAAGGCTGATGTTCTACCATTGAACCACACCTGCATTAATTATCACTCGAGGTGACAGGATTCGAACCTGCGACCCCCTGGTCCCAAACCAGGTGCTCTAGCCAAACTGAGCCACACCTCGTTGCGACCGCTATTTTCGTGACGCAAATGTTATTATATGTAAATAGAGTTGTTTTGTCAACAAAAATTGAATAAAAAATGTACGGGGAGATTCAAACCCGTACATTTCAAACTTTGCATCTTTTAAATAAATTAAATCCACTCTTCGGCCCACTTCTTGAGTTCATTTTCCGAAGCGGATCTTGAGAAGCGCTTGCCTTCGACTACCTTTGCGTCTTGTGCGAGGGACTGCATGATATTCGAGGAATCGCCCATTCCGCTGCCGCCGGAGGTCGCAAAAGGCACGATTGTCTTGCCTGAAAAGTCATAGGCCTCGAGGAATGTGTCGATGATGGACGGCTCTCTGTACCACCAAATCGGAAAGCCCACAAACACGGTGCTGTACTGCTCCATGTTATCGACCTTGCTGACGATGGCAGGACGTGAGTTACGGTCGTTCATTTCGACTGAACTTCTGCTCTTTTTATCCATCCAGTTTAAATCTGCATTTGTGTAAGCCTGCTCTGGCACAATCTCGTGCAAATCTGCGCCGATTGCGCCTGCCAGCTTCTTAGATACCCCTGCGGTTACTCCGCTTGCGCTAAAATACGCTACTAATACTTTTCCCATAATCGTTCCCTCCTTTTATTCTGATTTCAAATCCTCTATCCTGCCCACGTAAGCCCCTTCCCAGGTACCGAGAATGAAACGGGTGTCATTCTCAATCATCGTAAAATCACAGGCAAAATCGTACTTTAATGCTTTTACGAGCTCCATGGTTTTAAGATCGTATATAAGTGTGTACGGCTCGGCCATTTTGAAGCAGACATATTTCTCTTCGGGCGAAACCCATGCTCTCTGGAAATAATTCTGTCTGTCTTTCACAACGGGCGGCAGCGGAATTCTCTCAAGTTCCTTAAATTCCTTATCGCAGACGACCATAAAATCGCGCTCATGCGTGATGTAATAAATCTTTTCGCGGCAGATTGAAAGCCCTATGACCCTGTCGGGAAATCTGTCAATCAGGGTGCAGAGTTTTTTATATCTGATGTTTTTGCCCGCGGGCGAAATATAAGCCGTGTCGAGGCTGACATATCCGCCTACTACGAGTTTGTAAACAGTGTTTTCGAAGCGGTCATACTGCAGGTAACCAACGCTTTCGCCCATTTCTTCTCTGAGGGTATCGTCCAGGACTTTGCATGTATTATCGAAGCCTAAAAGCATGGTTCGACCGCCCCAGTCAAAATCCAGAACATACTTGCCGTCACGCGTAAATGTCAGAGGATAGCCTTCGCTCTTCTTCATTTTGTTTCGAAGGATTTCTTCGCCGGTTTCCATGTTGATTAACGCAATCTCGCCGCTCGTATTTTTGGCCGCGAGAGTTTTGCCGTCGGGCGAAATCGCATAGTATGCGACATTGCTCACGGTTTTGGTCTGGAAAACGGTTTTGAATGTGTTTAAATCATGCACATAGACCGAATTTCTCGTGTTGGAGCAGACGAGATATTTCTCGTCGTCCGTAACGTATAAATCATTTCCGCCTTTTAATTTTTTAATCATTGCTATTCCCCTTTATTCGTGAGGCTCTTAACTTCCTCGTCTGTCAGGCGCCTGCCAGCTTCTTAGATACCCCTGCGGTTACTCCGCTTGCGCTAAAATATGCGACCAATGTTTTTCCCATAATTGTTACCTCCTTTGAAGGGGTAAGAATCTTTTACCAGGTAAAATCCAATTTAAGATTATTATCGGTCTTAAAGCATGTGTCGACAGACATAAAAGTGATGTAATTCTTGATTCTCTTTAAGTCTTCGTATTCGTTCTTGGTGATAAGTCCGTATAAATCCTTGTTGCCTTTGCGGAAATGCACTACATACGCATGCTCCCTCGACTCGGTGCTTACCTTATCTGCGAGACCATTTGCCATGAACACAAGATTGTAAAGCTTATATTCGTCCTCAGGTCTGTTAGGATGATTTTTCATGTAGTCTTCGGGCCACTCCCATCTGAAATATGCGACATAATCAGGCTTTTTGATGCTGGTGTGATTGGCATCAACCATACCAAGATTATTATAATCTATCTTTCTGATACCGCTCTTAAATACATTGCCTTCAAGATCCGCGATTTTGAAATAATATTTGGGTTCATTAAATCCGGCATCCATGTAATCAAGCACGAGAACTTCTGCGATTTCAGCTCTTCCTGCAGCGATTTCTTCCACAAATTTGTTCCATGCCATAGCAAGAAATCCGCCCTTTAAACCATCAGCTTTTTCCTTGGGTATGGGCTCAAACTTCAGGGTTGTGATTGCAGGTCTGGTCTCATCGTGAGCCATAATGGTTTCGCGTCTTTTAACTTCTGCTTTCGTTGCATCATCCGGCTCCCAGATATCCCAGTCAATCTGTATTGACTCAATTTTATCTTCAACCTTTCTTTTCAAGGCATTGCCGATAACGTCTAAAAGAGTAACATCCTCGTCCTCTTTGATTGATTTGTGCTTCTTCGCAAAATCAGTCGAATTTCTGTACTGCAGTAAATCTTTTGAATCCAAATTATCCATTGTGATAATCCCCCTTTTATGTATTTATATTATTGTACTACACAATATATTATTTCTTCAAACTCTGCACTTCCTCATCCGTCAGGCGCCTGTATTCGCCGGGCTTTAAACGCTCGTCTAAAAGAACCGCACCCATTGAGACTCTTTTAAGATATGTAACAGTCAGGCCCACCGCAGCGAACATTCTTTTTACCTGATGAAAACGGCCTTCGCGGATGGTAATGAAAACCTTGTCGGCCTCGTTTTTTTCAATCTCGCAAGGCAAACAGGGCTTGTCGTCGCCAATGTCGATGCCACCCTCAATCTTCGCAATGGAATCGTCGTCGATTGCCTTATCTAACGTCACGAAATACTTCTTATCCACATGCTTCGCGGGCGAAAGTAACTCATGCGCCAGTTTGCCGTCGTTCGTGATGAGAAGAAGGCCCTCGGTGTCTTTGTCGAGGCGGCCTACGGGGAAGAGACCGTCGGTGTTTTCTTCTTTTAGGATGTCAAGCACAGTATCGCTCAGACGGTCTTTCGTCGCGCTGACGCACCCAGCGGGCTTGTACAGCATAAAATATCTGTAAAGCTCATAAAAGACCCGCACGCCATCAAATTCGATGCAGTCAACTTCGGGATCGATTTCAGCATCGCTTTTCGTCTCAACCCTCGAATTAACGCGCACTCTTCCGGCTTTCAGAATGCCCTTCACCTGGCTTCTGGAAGCGATATTCATATTGGATAAAAACTTGTCAAGTCGCATCATTTTCGCTAATCACCAAATACTGATTCCTTCTGAATCTATCTCTTCGAAAATCTCTTTTGCATGCTCATACTCGGTAGATTTTTGGTCAAATTCATTCATTCCGAGTTCGCCGTTCTCATACGTCAGAAGGCCGTATTTCGGAATATGTTCCTCGGGATAAAACTGCTTTTCGAGTATGACTACGCCGTAATCTTCCACGGATAAAATCCTGTAATCGTAGCCGTAAGCTCCCCTGAAATTAAAGCCGTCAAGCGTGTAATAATCATCGCGGGCAGCGTCATATACAACCACATCCATACGCGGCATTCCGCTGCCGAAGAAAACGAACGTTCCAAGATCATCAACCCCGTCACCCGTTACGTCATATATGTAAATGTTTTCATATCCCGAACCGAATGAAGTCGGGAAAGTGCGCGTGAATTCAACGAGTTTTTCAGCCGCTTCTTCGTAATCATAAGGCACCCTGAGATTTTCAATCGGCACAAAATCGGTAAACTCAGGCTCATTGCAGCCGACGAGTGTGAGAAAAATCAGCATTATGAAATTAAATATAATTAATTTGTGGGTTTTCCTGCCTGTCATAAATATTACCTCATGATGATATTTTACCACATAAAAGATTCAAAAAAACCCGACAAACTAAAGTGCCATTGTTATTTTAGTTAAAATACTTATCCCTTATTTCCTTGGGAAAATATTCAGCGGGTTCAACATACGTGAGCACAGTCTGTAAGTTTTCATTTGCGAAGTCTGCGAACTTCTCTACTACCTCGCGAAGATCCTCAGGGAGGCGGGCGCGGCCCTCTTCCTCAATGTCCTCGGGAACGCCGTACATTGCGTCAGCCATTGCACCTGCGATAGCTGCGAGGGTGTCGGTGTCTCCGCCGAGTGAAACTGCGTTGCGGATTGTGTCTTCGTAGGATATGCCTTCGAAGAAGGATGCGAGTGCCTTCGGCAAAGAATCCTGGCAGCTTTCAACATGCTCGTGAAGCGGTCTTAATTCGTCCACACTTCGAGAAATGTCGTAGCCAAACTCTTTTATGATGTATTCTTTTATCTCCTCTTTAGAGGCCCCTGTGCGCGCTAAGAACATAACTGCTGCCGTGCACTCTGCGCCTTTGATGCCTTCAGGATGATTATGCGAAACTTCCGCTGTGGCGCGTGCGACTTCTCTCGTGCGCTCAACGGTGTCGTAGAGCCAGCCCGCTGCCGATACGCGCATGGCCGAGCCGTTGCCGTAACTGCCGTAGGGCTTGGGGTCGTTTGCAAAAACCCAGTGTATAAATCTTCCGCCATAGCCTGCGTCAGGGTACTTTCGGCCCCATTTTTGCATCGAGCGGATGCATTCTTTTTTAATAGTTTCTACATCGGCGTCGCGACCCGCTTTTATCAGCGCTTCCATAACCGCAACCGTCATTACGGAATCGTCCGTAAAATGAGACCCCCTCGTATAAAAGCCATCCACGAACAGCGGGAAATCCTTCGTCTTGCCGCCTCTGTCAAATTCAAATACGCTACCGATAATATCACCAATGATTGCTCCGTACATAATTTTTTCCTCCTTTTTTCTTTCTTTAAGACAATTATATTACGGGCAATAAAAAAGGACGTCTCTCGCGAGGCGACCTTTCATTTTTATACAAATCTTTTAAGAAATTCTTTTTTGCCAAAGATTAAAATCAACAGCGGTGTGATGCACACAATACCGATGGGCGGGAAGCTGAAGATAAATCCCAATCCTAAAATACCCGATGCCATTCCGATCATAAGGACGATCGTAAAAATCATAAATTTTCCGATGCCTATCATCAAAAGGCCAATGAAGCCGAATACTCCTTCATACAGATTCTCACCCTTGAAAAGCAAGTCGTCATTTTTAGGAGGTTTTTTCGCAGTTTTCGGATTAATCTTCGGAGCGGTTTTTGCGTTTGTTTTATGATTAGTTTTTGTATTAGTTTTCTTCATAGGATTTCCCCCACGATATAAACTTCTTTACTAATTATTATTATACACCAAAACGCGAAATTATGA
This sequence comes from Lachnospiraceae bacterium G41, assembly GCA_900100245.1. Classification (GTDB taxonomy): domain Bacteria; phylum Bacillota; class Clostridia; order Lachnospirales; family Lachnospiraceae; genus UBA3766. The sequence goes on along the minus strand of FNEU01000017.1, from coordinate 8,262 downwards.
CACAAAAACCCCGTCCACCAGTGTCATTTTTTCTTGTGATGAATAATTCTGTTAAGAAGCAGGAAAATGCCGCCGACACCGAACAGAAGAATATACACAACAACGCCGAAAATAAGCGCCTGCAATATGCCGAATCCGGGCTCGTCAAAAAAGCCGTACACGAAGTAGCCTCTTGCTTTGCCGAGGATAAAATCAAACAGGAAATAAACCATCAAAAATACGGGGTTTAAAAGAAGTTTGAAAATCGCTTTTCCTTCGCTGTCATCACAGAAGATGATGTAGAAAAGCATTACAAGAATCGGCGAAATCACATGAAGGAACATAAAAGCGCCCTTGAAATTCATGTGGTATGCGCCCGTCAAGCTGCCCATACAAATCGCAAATACCACGAAAAGGCCAACGCAGGAATTACCGAAAAATCTGACGGGAATTTTCTTGCCCTTTAATTTAAGTATACCGTCAATGATGAGCCAGATACCTGTCACAACATTTGAGAGACAGGAAAACTCAACCACGAGTTCAGGCTCGGGAAAATATCCGATAATCGCCATCACAGGCATTAAAATGCCTAAAACAATTTCACAAACCGCAATAACTTTTTTCATCTTTTGCCTCCTTTTTAAGTCCACTGCAAAATTATTGCACTATGTTACATTATTTTGAAACATCTACAGATGTTTTACAAAACTCCTCCTGCGTTTATAGATTGTGGAATCTACTACTTTCATAAGGCTTAAAACCTTGGCGTTGTCCTCGAGCATCGGACACATGCGGATGGTCTTTGCACCTGCCGATACGAAGCCTTCGAGTAATCCGTTCATAAGAATCGTGACTACGCCTTTATTTCGATATTCCGGATGCATGCCGATGAGCAATCCGATATATTCATCATTCTTTTTTAGGGCCTTGAGCAAGTCAATCCAGCCGAAAGGGAAAAGCCTTCCGTCGTGTCTTTTAAGAGCGTTCGAAAAGTCCGCGATTGCAACAGTAAAGCCTATTATTTCTTCATTTTCGTCATACAGGGCGATAACCGTTTTTTTGTCCAAAACGGGCTTAAAACTTTTAACGTATGCAGCCTGCTGATCCGCGTCGAGCTCGGACGTGCCGTACAAATCTTTGTAGGCCATGTTGATCATTTTCATGACATCCTTCGCAACGACGTCGATGTCGTGGGAAGTCTTGATATCTTTTAGATGAAGATTGTATTTTTTAAGGCATCGATTGGACAGGTCGTTGAGTCTAACCAGTTCTTCCTTCGTGGGGCAATTTAACATGTGCTCAACCCAGTCAACATCCTTTTCGTAGCCGAGGTTTTCGAGGTGCGTGATGTAATACGGATGGTTGTAATAGGTCACGAAAATTCCGCGCTCGTCGAAGCCGTCAATGAGCATGCCCTCAACGTCAAGATCGGTGAAGCCCATGGGACCCACTATCTCAGTGCAGCCTTTCTCACGCGCCCATTGTTCCACCGCTCCTAAAAGAGACGCTGAAACTTCCGCATCATCGATAAAATCAACGTTCCAAAAACGCATCTGATTGTTATCCCATTTTTCATTTGCTTTGTGATTGATAATTGCGCCGATTCGTCCGACGGTTTCGCCGTCACGTTTGGCAAGCCAGAACCTGGCCTCGCTGAAATTAAAAGCTTTGTTTTTCTCCGGCGTTATAGCTGCCAGAGAGTCTGAAAAAACACCGGGAATATAATTCGGATTATCCCGATATAATTTAATCGGAAAGTCGACAAACTCTTTCCTTTGCTTTCCCGTTTTCACTTCCTGTAATTCGATCATCCTGAACCCCTTCAAATAAATCAAATTTCCACCCAGAATTTATTATATATGAAATTGCGTGTAAATCAAAGGAAAATGCGACATTTGGAAGATTTTTTTGATATAATAAAAACGGTTCGCATAATGAGGCATAAGGCCTCAATTTTTTCCGATTTGGGGTCGAACCGCCCCATTTCGATTTATATAGCAAAAGGCAGGATTTAGGTCCTGCCTTTTGGGTTTGTTTATTTGAATTATGCATAATCAAATCAAAAAACATAAACTAATTAGCCATCTTTACAATTCATAAACCATATGATAAACTCACTATACAATTTATCCGAGGAATTACCTTTGGGCTTTCGCCCGTTTTTCCCTTAAATGAAATAGAATATATGTTTTAGCCCGTAGAGTTTTACTCATATTTCTTGTTTTTTATGATTATTCTTATATGCATTTTTCAATGCAGTTTTTCGTCTTTTATATTCCTCTGATTGATTGTAAATACCGTGTATTAAATTAAAAGGAGGTTTTATGAGCGAAGAAAAAAGAAAACTGTTTAACCCGCTTTATTCAGATATCGCGTATGATGACGCTTTTCGGATGATCGAAAGCAATTGCGACGATATCCTTATTGATTTTGTGAATTTTATATTCGGCGAAAACTATGACAAAACCGCTGTTATTACGCGAATGCGAAACGAGCACTTTGTGGAGAATGAAAATCATTCAAAAGAGAAAAGAATAACAGATTCGCATTTTTCAATAACACAAAACGGAATTGACAAAAAGTACCATCTTGAATGCGAAAGCGGAACCTACGATGGAACCATTCTTGTACGGCTTTTTGAATATGATGCCATGATTGCCGCGGATTTAGCTGAAGGTGATGAGCGAACTATACGCGTTAAGTTCCCTTTGACAGGTTTATTGCTATTAAGAGAATCAAAAAAGGCTCCGGATAAAGCAGAAATAATAATCGAAACTCCCGAAGGAAGCACTTCTTACCATGTAAACATCATAAGAGAATCGGATTTTTCAATCGAGGCTATTTTCGATGAAAGATTATATTTTCTAATACCTTTCTATATCTTTAATTATGAGAAAGAATTGAAAGATATTGATAATGATGAGAAGCGACTTGAAGAACTTGCAAAAATGTATAACGATATCCTTAAGAAACTTGAGGATGAACTGCGATGCGGACGGTTGCAGGATAGTTCTTATAGTGTTATCATAACAGTAACACATAGCGTGTTTTATAAACTAACCATGAACCATCCGAATGTTCAGGAGAAAGTGGGTGATATTATGGGTGGAAAAGATCTCGAACTTCCAGAAGTAATGTTTTATAAAAGAGGCCTTGAAGAGGGCGAAGCCGAAAGAAAAGCATTATTGGAAGAAAACGAAAAGCTTCGTAAAGAAATTGAAGAATTAAAGAAAAAACAATTAGTAAACGATTAATAGTTAAGATTAAGATTCAAAAAGCCGGGTATCAAATGATTCCCGGCTCTATTTTTCAGGTGGTCAAAAAAGCCAAAATAGAACCGTCCCCGAATGGCTCATTTAATCAGCCTCTTGAGACTCTTCTCATCCGCATCGGGGAAATGCTTCTTCAACTGCTTTATAATCCTCTCTCTTGATTCTTCCGGAGACTCCTTGTAAGCCGAAGTAACATGCTTGTATCCGTATAACTGCTCGGGCGTAGAGTATATGGCGACGTCCCAGCCGTACTCTTCGCCGTGTTTGTTGACTCTCTTTTGAAAATCGCGCATGCATAGATACGTCATCATCTGAAGATCGGCCATCGTGCCTTCGAAGTTTTTAAGACCGCCTTTGCCGAAGCCTGCTTTGTCTTTTATCTCGTAGGAGAAAAGTCTCGTGTCGTCTTCGAACAAGTCCATTATTTTCTTTTGTCTCTGGTTGGCTTTGCCGTCGTCCCAGAGCGAATCGAAATCATATCCGTCGCGGCGCATATTGGCAAAATATGGGAACCATTTTTTTGAGATAAATCCGGCCTTTTTGCCGAAGAACTTGCCGTACGCAATCTTGCCTTCACGCGCAATCACGGCTCTCCACTCCCAAGGGTCAAGCGAAGCATTCCCACCCCACCAGTATTCGGGGTCCGTGTGCTCTTCAACAGAGAAACCGGGTATTCCGACTTCAAACAAAGGCAGAAATCCGACTTTCTCAATATACTCCGTCAAATCCTTAACTTCATGAAAGCATCCTTCGTCGTTCCAGTCGATGCCGTACAATGTCCATTTTCCGTTGATTTCTTCCATACGCTCTCCAGTCTAATTACTCGCAAAGCACTAAAAACTTAACTTCTACTTTTCAGTATGAACCGTTTCCCCGGATTCATAAATTTCTTCAGTTTCAATATCTATATCATCATTCCAAATTATACCATAATAACCCATTAATCGACCGCTTAGAAAAAATTTTCTGTCTTTAAGTGCAGAAACTTGAGGGTACTTTTTTGAAAGCACCATCATATCATACTGCTTAACCATTCCATCCTGAAAAGTTACTTCTACTACTGTTCCCTCTTTAAATTTCAAATCAATAGCTTTATGAAACATAATTATCTCCTAAAAAAATACATTTGTACTTAGTCCCTTGGCCATCTGTACTTATTGTTATGATCCGGGTATTCTCCGGTACTTAAATAATCCTCTTCTTTTTGATGTTCCTCTATATAATTTCTTTCTCTTTCGCCTGCTTTTTCATCATTACAAAATTCGTTTATTACCAAATCAAAACATTCTTTACATAGCCTACCGTTTAATGTGTAATCAAACAATTTATCTGTATCACTAAGCGAAAAAGATGTATCATATACATAATACAATTTTTCTCCTTTAGGAATTTTATTAAAACATCTACCGCAAATACATCCTGTAATATAATCTATTGCTTCGCCCTCGTTTCCATCACACCAGTTGACACCATTACGACAACTATTCACTAAAACCTTTGCAGCATCTTTTGTTATTCTCCCTTCATCTAACAAAGTCATTACAGTTCTTACTACAGAATTCATACCTAGTCCAATATCATGACAACTCATTTTCTTTCCTCCTTGTTTATCAGTATTTTTGTAATATTTGGTATAGTAAAAACTATTATATCTTTTATGATAGATATTTACAAGTCGTTCTTTATTGTTGTATAATTAAAGAACGATAAGTAAAGGAGAAGGAATCTATGGATTATTCATTTGAATCGGATAAGCTTAAATTACTTGTTGAATCTTATGGTGGAGTTATATCAAGCAAAGCCTTGGAAGAAGCCGGTTTTAACAGAATGAATATTTATAATCTCAAACTGGAAGGTATTTTAAACAAAGAGTCTCATGGTTATTACACTTTGGCTGAGAATCAGCCTGACGAGTACACCATCATTCAGAAAAGATCTGATAAGCTCATATACTCTCATGCCACTGCTCTTTTTTTACACGGATTGTCAGACAAAGTTCCTCTCCTCTTAGATATAACCGTTCCTCAGGGAGATAATATTTCCCGAATAAAAAAAGATTACCCGAACACGCGATTCCATTATTGCAAGAAAGAACTGTGGGATATCGGAATTGAAAAGGTTAAAACACCGCTTGGATATGATGTAAGCGTCTATGATAAAGAACGTTGTATATGTGACATTATTAAAGATAAAGAATATATAGATGTTCAAATTTTCTCTATGGCTTTACGTGAATATTTTACAGACAAGGTTTGTAACACCAACAAGATAATTAAGTATTCAAAAATATTTAACGTTGAAGGGAAAGTGAGAAACTATATGGAGGTATTATTATAAAAAAAACTAAAAATATTAAGCTCGGAAAAATAGATATATCTCAGCTAAACAATCCGCCTGAAAAACACGAATTGGAAACTGCAAAGTTTTTTTCTAATCTAGGAAAAGATATTGTATTTATAAAGCCTAGTAGCATACCTAACACTCATACTCCTGACATACTTATGGATGGTGTTGAATGGGAAATGAAAACTCCTACAGGAAATGGAAGAAGAACAATAGATAAATGCTTTCGAATAGCAGTAAAACAATCAAAATACATTATTATTGATTTAAGGAAAATACAGTTATCAGATAAACAATGTTTAGCCCAAATAGAAAAGGAGTTTATCACTCGTAAATATTTGAAAAGAATTTATGTTATAACGAAAAAAGAAGAATTAGTTCGATTTCCAAATAATAATTGACAAACCCCAAATTGATGTTATCATAAAGGTAGAAGGAGTTCGACCCACTGTTGGAATTAGCGGAGGGCCCAGAACTCTCTTCTATTCTAAGAAACGAGCGGTAACGTTCGTTTTTTTATTTTTCTTCGTTTTACCAAAAATGACACTAAACCCCCGTCCCCCTGTGTCATTTTGCCATACGGGCTTTCTGCCAGCGAACAAAGGCCACGCTGATGATGATCACGTATCCGATGATGCTAAAGAGCGTGGGCTTTTCGTGGAAGAAAATGAGGCCCCAGAGGGTCGCGAAAATGACCTGCGTGTAGTCGAAGACAGAAAGTTTTTTCGCGGGGGCGAATTTATATGCGGAGGTGATTGAAAACTGTCCGAGCGCAGCCGAGAGGCCTGCGAGGATTAGAATCAGCCACTGCAGTGCGCTCATGGGTTTGAAATTAAATATCATAAAAGGAAACGTCAGCATGCATGAGAACAGCGAAAAGCAAATGACGATAACAGGCGTTTTGGCTCCTTTGCCGGTCGCGCGGCGAACGAACACATAGGCACAGCCTGCACCGAATCCGCCGTAGAGACCTACCAACGCAGGCACGAGTTCCATATTTGCGCCCGTCGGTCTGATGATAAAAAGCGCACCGATAAATGCGATGATTGTTGCAATGATATCGGTCTTGGAGGGCTTTTCTTTTAGGAGCGGTATGGATAAAAGAATCGCAAAAAACGGCGACAATTTGTTAAGCATATTCGAGTCGGCGAGCACGAGCTTGTCGATGGCGTAAAAGTTTGCGATGAGGCCGGTCGTTCCGAAGAGGCAGCGGAAGAAAATGTCTGCGCCAAAGTCTTTGGTGATGACGAATTTTTCTCGTTTTATGAGCAGGGTTGCGACGGCGATGATGAGGGCGAATGCGTTGCGGAAGAACGCTTTTTGCATGGTCGGCAGGTCGCCTGAGAGGCGCACGAAAAAGGTCATGAGCGAGAAGCCCACGGCCGCGAGTATGATGCATATGATTCCTTTTGTCTGGTCGTTATCTTTCATGTATGTTCACCAAAATGACACTAAACCCCCGTCCCCCTGTGTCATTTTAGCACAATAAGGCTCGTAAAACACGCAAAAAATAAACCGACGGTGATAAACCGCCGGTTTGAGTTTATTTTATGAGAAATGTTGAAGACGCCTAACGGGTGGCGTTGGGAGTTTTGCCGCCGTAGTTTGCGAGCAGCCACAGAGGGCCGTACCATGGAATCTCGGGGTCGGCGATTGCCTTGCCTGCGGGGATTGTGATGGTGTATTCAACGTCTTCGTATGTTACGTGGTAAATCAGCGTGATTAACGGGTGCTCTTCGAGGTACTTCATGATGTCGTATGAGAGCGCAAAATCGCCGCTGTATTCTACTGTTCTTTCACCACCGAGTTCGTCCGCTATGCGAAGGGCAAGTCTTAAATCGTCGAGCCAATCCTTGTCGGGGATTTCCGGGTCGGATAAATCTTCGTCACCGGGGTCGGAAGGTTCGTTGGGGTCGGGCTCAAGGTTTTCAGGGTTGGCAGGTTCGTCTTTTTTAGTCACTGTAATGGTGACAGTCTTAACGGTTTCAGCAAAATCTTCTGTTTCGGAAGCTGTAATAACAATCGTTGATGTTCCTTCTTTTATTGCTTCAATTTCGACGGTCGAATCATTAAAGTTAATTGAATCGCCGAATACATCAAAGCTTAGTGTTCCGTCACCTTTGGAAAGGGTAGCGTTTAGAGTTCCTTTTTCGTCAACCTTAAGACTGATGTCGTTTGCCTCAATGACCTGAGGATTTTTTTCGCTTACTGTTACAGATATGTCTTTTGTAACTTCTTTGTAATTATTCGTTGCTGCAGCAGTTACAGTTACTGTCGCGTTACCTACAGCAACAGGTGTAATATTGCCGTTTGCATCAACCGTTACTGCATCACCGGATGTTACTTTGTAGCTTAATGTTCCATCTCCGTCGGTAGTAGCGCCAATCGCACTAGGGCCGTTTCCGGCTTTCAAAGTGAGCTCATTGGGCGAAAAAATTGTCTGACTTCCCTTTTCTACACTAACTGTAATATCTTTTGTTGCTTCCTTATAGTATAGCGTAGAGGGAGCTTTAATTGTAATTATTGAATCTCCAACAGAATTAATTGTAAGTTCTCCGGAAGTGGCATCAACCGATACAGAATTACCTGATTTTACTTCATAGCTTAATGTTCCGTCTCCATTAGCAGTTGCACCCACAGAGCCGGCTGCTAGGCCATAAGTAAGGGT
>FNEU01000005.1 GCA_900100245.1 Lachnospiraceae bacterium G41 | reverse complement strand
GAATTTGTAATTTACGGGTGTATTGTTGATTTTTGCCTAACACCCGTAGTATTCCATGTTTGATTCCTGAATTTTACGGGTGTACTGCTGTTTTTCCCCTAACACCCGTAGTTTTCCATGCTTTATTCTCGAATTTTACGGGTGTATTATCATTTTCTGCATCATACCCGTAATTTCCTATGTTTGATTTCTGAATTTTACGGGTGTTTTATCATTTTCTTCGTTACACCCGTAAAGACAAAAATCCTCTGCAAATCCCGATTTATCTAATTACGTATAAAAACTTCTCTTTCTTAAATCTTCATACAAAAATCAATTATTTCTTGTTTTCTCGGCTCAACATTTTCCTTGTACTCAATTGATGTAAGGCCAAGATGTCCTGTGCATTCAATATGCAGATGACCATAAAAGTGTTCGATGCTCTGAATGATTCTGTCACACTCATGCATACCGGGGCCGGTTCTTAAAGCAACTGCAAATCCTTTCTTGCCCTCTTTAATTGTGGCGTGAGGTTCGTGAGTATCGCACCATGGAGTGCACCTGTCTATGAATGCTTTATACTGACCGGGAATATCTGCCCAGTAAGACGGGGCAACTGAAACAATAATATCGGCATCATCAAATTCTTTTATGATTTCTATGACATCGTCATTCATTACGCATTTTGCTGTTTTATGACACGTCCTGCAGCCTTTACAGAACTCAAACGAATAATCATCAATACAGATACATTTCGTATCGTATCGAGCGGATATTTCGTCTTTTATGATGTTTACAATTTCTGCTGTGGCTCCTGTTTTCACAGGGCTGCAATTCATAATCAATGCTTTCATTTTGATCTTCACCTGTGTTTTTTGTTCCTTTTTGAAAATTACGGGCTAAATACATAAAAGTTCAAATACACCCGTAATTTTCATCTCCTCTTTCTAAAAAATTACGGGCTAAATGCATAATAGTTCAAAAACACCCGTAATTTTCATCTCCTCTTTCTAAAAAATTACGGGCTAAATGCATAAAAGTTCAAAAACACCCGTAATTTTCCTCTGCTCTTACTAAAATATTACGGGCTAAATACATAAAAGTTCAAATACACCCGTAATTTCCGAAACACAACAAATATATTATAACATAAATCTTTCAAAAACTTCGAATTTCAACATATAGATTTTACTTGTTTTTGAAAATAAAAAAGGCTTTCCGAAAAATCGGAAAGCCCTTATTTTAATTAGTTCGAAGTATGATTATTCGATAATAGAAGCAACTCTTCCTGAACCTACTGTTCTACCACCTTCACGGATAGCGAAAGTAAGACCCTGCTCCATAGCGATGGGATGGATGAGTTCGATTGTCATTTCTACGTTATCACCAGGCATGCACATTTCTGTACCAGCAGGAAGGTTACATACACCTGTAACGTCAGTTGTTCTGAAGTAGAACTGAGGTCTGTAGTTGTTGAAGAAAGGAGTATGACGTCCACCTTCATCTTTTGTTAATACGTAAACCTGAGCTGTGAATTTCTTGTGGCATGTAACTGAACCGGGTTTTGCAAGAACCTGTCCTCTTTCGATTTCAGTTCTCTGAATACCACGGAGAAGTGCACCGATGTTATCACCAGCCTGAGCTTCGTCAAGCATCTTACGGAACATTTCGATACCGGTAACAACTGTCTGCTTGTTCTCTTCCTTGATACCAACGATTTCAACCGGCTCGTTGAGGTGAAGTGTACCACGCTCTACTCTACCTGTAGCAACTGTACCACGACCTGTGATTGTAAATACGTCTTCAACAGGCATAAGGAAAGGCTTATCTGTTTCTCTCTGAGGATCAGGAATGTATGAATCAACTGTATCCATAAGTTCCATAACCTTGTCGCCCCACTCGCTTGAAGGATCTTCAAGAGCCTTAAGAGCTGAACCCTTAACGATAGGGCAGTCATTGAAATCATACTCAGCTAACTGATCTGTAACTTCCATCTCAACGAGTTCGATGAGTTCAGGATCGTCAACCATATCACACTTGTTAAGGAAAACAACGATTTTAGGAACACCAACCTGACGGGAAAGAAGGATGTGCTCTTTTGTCTGAGCCATAACACCGTCAGTAGCAGCTACAACGAGGATAGCACCATCCATCTGTGCAGCACCTGTGATCATGTTCTTTACGTAGTCAGCATGGCCCGGGCAGTCAACGTGTGCATAGTGTCTCTTCGCTGTCTGATACTCAACGTGAGCTGTAGAAATCGTGATACCTCTTTCTCTCTCTTCGGGAGCCTTATCGATGTTCTCGAAATCAACCTTTTCGTTACCTGGTACTCTCTCAGCAAGAACCTTTGTGATAGCTGCTGTAAGAGTTGTTTTACCATGATCTACGTGACCGATTGTACCAATGTTACAATGGGGTTTTGTTCTTTCAAACTTAGCTTTTGCCATTTCTAAAATTCCTCCTAAAAATTTTTCAAAAATTAGTTTAATTTTCGGATAACGGCCAGCTAATTTGACCGAACCGCCGTTATCCTTAATTATATTAAATTGTTACAACATTTTCAAGTATATTTTATAGCTCGAAAATGCCCTTATTAGTTCACGCTTTTGCCTTCAAGAACCTTTGCCTGAACGCTCTTGGGAACGGGTTCGTACTTCTCAAAGAACATTGAGTAGTTACCACGACCCTGAGTTCTGGAACGAAGGTCTGTAGCATAACCAAACATTTCGGCAAGAGGCACATAACCTCTGACAATCTTTCCGCCTCCGACGTCGTCCATACCTTCGATACGGCCACGACGTGAGTTGATATCACCGATTACATCACCCATGTACTCTTCAGGCATTGTTACTTCAACCTTCATGATGGGCTCAAGAAGTACGGGATCTGCTTTCTTCATAGCATCCTTAAACGCCATAGAACCTGCGATGTGGAATGCCATTTCTGAAGAGTCGACTTCATGGTATGAACCATCATATACGTTAGCATGAATACCAAGTACAGGGAATCCGCCAAGGATACCTGAAAGCGCTGCTTCCTTGATACCTTCACCGACTGCAGGGATGTATTCCTTAGGAATAGCACCGCCGACAACGGTAGATTCGAAAAGAAGTGTGGGCGGCTCGTTGATAAGAATGTTGGCCTTAGGATCAAATTCGAACTTATCTCCGTTAGGATCACAGGGCTCGAATTTAACTTTACAATGACCATACTGTCCACGACCACCGGACTGCTTAGCGTATTTGGAATCAACTTCAACAGCCTTTGTAAATGCCTCTTTGTAAGCAACCTGAGGAGCACCTACGTTAGCCTCAACCTTGAATTCACGAAGAAGTCTGTCAACGATGATTTCAAGGTGAAGTTCACCCATACCTGCGATGATTGTCTGACCTGTTTCCTGATCTGTATGAGCACGGAATGTAGGATCTTCTTCGGCAAGTTTAGCCAAAGCTTCACCGAGTTTACCCTGACCTGCTTTTGTTTTAGGCTCAATAGCAAGTTCGATAACGGGCTCGGGGAATTCCATACTCTCAAGGATTACGGGATGCTGTTCGTCACAGATTGTATCACCGGTACCTGTAAGCTTAAATCCTACAGCGGCAGCGATGTCGCCCGAATATACCTTGTCGAGTTCCGCTCTCTTGTTAGCGTGCATCTGTAAAATACGTCCTACACGCTCTTTCTTATTCTTTGTTGCATTAAGAACATATGAACCTGAGTTCAATGTTCCTGAGTATACTCTGAAGAATGCAAGCTTACCTACGAAAGGATCGGCCATAATCTTGAATGCAAGTGCTGAGAAAGGTTCTTCATCAGAAGAATGTCTCTCTATTTCATTTCCTTCAAGATCGACACCCTTAATAGCGGGGATATCGAGGGGTGAAGGCATGTATTCGATAACTGCATCAAGAAGCTTCTGTACACCTTTGTTTCTGTAAGCAGTACCGCAACATACGGGAACTGCTGTACATTCACATGTACCCTTTCTTAAAGCTGCCTTAAGCTGATCATTTGTAATGGAATCAGGATTGTCCATCCACTCCATCATAAGGTCCTCATCAAGTTCTACGCACTTTTCAATGAGGTCTGCATGATAAATCTCAGCTTCTTCCTTCATATCATCAGGGATATCTACTATTGAAATGTCTTCGCCCTTATCATCATTGTAGATGTAAGCCTGCATTTCGAATAAGTCAATGATTCCCTTGAATTCGTCTTCTTTACCGATAGGTAACTGAATAACAATTGCATTCTTTCCGAGACGATTCTTAATCTGATCTACTGCTGCATAGAAGTTTGCACCAAGAATATCCATCTTGTTGATGAATGCCATTCTGGGTACGTTGTATGTATCAGCCTGTCTCCAAACGTTTTCAGACTGAGGTTCTACACCACCCTTAGCACAGAATACACCTACAGCACCGTCAAGTACACGGAGTGAACGCTCAACTTCTACAGTGAAGTCAACGTGGCCCGGTGTATCGATAATGTTGATACGATGCTCTAAAGCGCCTGCCTTGGGTTTGCAATGATCCTGTAATGTCCAATGGCAAGTTGTAGCAGCGGAAGTAATGGTAATACCTCTTTCCTTTTCCTGCTCCATCCAGTCCATTGTAGACTCACCATCATGAGTCTCACCAATCTTATGGTTGATACCGGTATAGTAAAGGATACGCTCGGTAGTTGTTGTCTTACCGGCATCGATGTGAGCCATGATACCGATATTTCTGGTCCGCTCAAGCGGATATTCTCTTCCAGCCAATGCTTTTTCCTCCTACTATAATTAGAAACGATAATGTGCGAAAGCCTTGTTGGACTCAGCCATCTTATGCACATCTTCTTTCTTCTTAACTGCAGCACCGGTATTGTTTGCAGCATCTAAAATTTCGTTTGCTAATCTGTCTTCCATTGTCTTCTCACCACGCTTTCTTGCGTATGTGGTAAGCCAACGTAATCCGAGTGCCTGACGTCTGTCAGGGCGAACCTCGATGGGTACCTGATATGTGGCACCACCGATACGACGAGCCTTAACTTCCAGCATGGGCATGATGTTGTTCATAGCTTCCTGGAATACTTCAAGGGCAGGTTTACCGGCTTTTTCTTCTACTTGAGCAAATGCACCGTATACAATCTTCTGAGCTACGCCCTTCTTACCATCTAACATAATGTTGTTGATAAGCTTGGTAACTACCTTGTCGTTGTATAAGGGATCTGCCAATACATCTCTTTTCTGAATATGTCCTTTACGTGGCACGATTCTTCCCTCCTTAATTATTAATGGAATTAAGAGCAAATTGCTCTTTCTTCTCCGCTCATCCGAATAAATCGGCTAATTTGCGGAAATTAAATCTTCGGTACTCACATGTGTCCTCTAATGTGTTCGTGCTGTGTTCAATCTATAGCACTAAGCCAAAATCTGAATCCCAACACTTAAATTAGTTCTGTTTGTGGTACAAACCTAAAAATTACTTACCTGCTTTAGGTCTCTTAGCGCCGTATTTTGAACGAGCCTGTTTACGGTTAGCAACGCCTGCGGTATCAAGTGTACCACGGATAATGTGGTATCTGGTACCGGGAAGGTCCTTTACTCTACCGCCACGGATCAATACTACGCTGTGTTCCTGAAGGTTGTGACCTTCACCGGGAATGTAGCTGGTTACTTCAATACCATTGGAAAGACGAACTCTGGCGATCTTACGAAGAGCTGAGTTAGGCTTCTTAGGTGTTGCAGTTTTAACAGCTGTACATACGCCTCTCTTCTGAGGAGAAGGTGCTTCGACAGCCTTTTTGTGTAAAGAGTTAAAGCTTGACTGCAAAGCAGGTGCCTTAGACTTCTTTTCGGATGTCTTTCTTCCCTTACGTACTAACTGATTAATTGTCGGCATTAGATTTTCCTCCTTATCTTATTTTACGCGATTTTTTTGCGCAGTATAAAAGACGCACAAAAAGCGCGCCTTATTATTATACTTACTTAAGTTGTCAATGTCAATTGTTTTTTAAAAATATAGCACCCGGCGCTAACCTAGCGCCGGGCACCTGTCAGATTTTATTCTTCATCTGTATCGATTGTCTCTGCTTCTTCGTTATCTTCGATGATTTCTTCGTTGTAGTTCTCGATTGTTCTTCTGTAAAGATTGGGAACATCAAGTTCTACGTCACGGTATCTCTTCATACCTGTACCTGCAGGAATAAGTTTACCGATGATAACATTTTCCTTAAGACCGATAAGAGGATCAACCTTGCCCTTGATAGCGGCATCGGTAAGAACCTTTGTGGTCTCCTGGAAGGAAGCTGCCGAAAGGAATGAGTTGGTTGCAAGAGCAGCCTTTGTAATACCAAGGATGATATCGCTTGCTACTGCAGGCTCCGCATCGGGATTATTTGCAAGAAGCTCGTTGTTGATATCTTCAAGGTCAAGTCTGTCTACAAGGCTTCCGGGAAGTAATTCTGTATCTCCGGCGCTCTCTACTCTCTGCTTCTTTAACATCTGGCGAACGATAACTTCGATGTGCTTATCGGAAAGATCAACACCCTGGAGACCGTAAACCTTCTGTACTTCGCAGATAAGGTAATTCTCAACCGCATCTATCTTCTTAATCTCAAGTAAATCGTGAGGATTTACACTACCTTCGGTAAGTTCGTCGCCGGCTTCGATAACGTCGCCTTCCTGAACTTTGATTCTTGAACCGTAAGGAATGAGATATGTCTTGGACTGCTCATCGTTAGCAACAACGATTTCTCTCTTGTTGTTGGTCTCGGTAATGGATACCGTACCGCCAAATTCGGAGATGATTGCAAGTCCCTTAGGTTTTCTTGCTTCGAAAAGCTCTTCAACTCTGGGAAGACCCTGAGTAATATCGTTACCAGCAACACCACCGGTATGGAATGTACGCATGGTAAGCTGTGTACCGGGTTCACCGATAGACTGAGCGGCGATGATACCAACCGCTTCACCAACCTGAACTGCTTCACCGGTTGCCATGTTAGCACCGTAGCACTTAGCACAGATACCGTTCTTGGACTTACATGTTAAGATGCTTCTGATCTTAACTTCCTCTACAGGATTTCCGTCCTTGTTTACACCGATCTTACAGATCTTTTCTGCACGGCTGGGTGTAATCATGTGGTTTGCTTTTACGATAATGTTACCGTCTTTATCATAAACATCTTCGCAGGAAAATCTTCCTTTGATTCTGTCCTGAAGGCTTTCGATTGTCTTCTTGCCGTCAACGAATGCGGATACTGTTCTGCCGGGAATGAAATCTTTTCCTTCGCAGCAGTCAACTTCTCTGATAATGAGTTCCTGACAAACGTCAACCATTCGACGTGTAAGGTAACCGGAGTCGGCTGTACGAAGAGCCGTATCGGAAAGACCTTTACGAGCACCGTGAGCTGACATGAAGTACTCGAGTACGTCAAGACCTTCACGGAAGTTGGACTTGATGGGAAGTTCGATTGTACGACCTGTTGTATCAGCCATAAGTCCACGCATGCCGGCAAGCTGTTTCATCTGCTGTTCACTACCACGGGCACCTGAGTCAGCCATCATCTTGATGTTGTTGTACTGATCAAGGCCGTTCATAAGCTCTTTTGTAAGTCTGGCATCGATATCTTCCCAAACCTTACATACGCCTTTGTATCTTTCTTCTTCAGTACACTGACCACGACGATACTTAAGCTGGAGTACGTCTACCTTCTCCTGTGCTTCCTCAAGAAGTTCTTTCTTCTTTTCGGGAACTACCATATCTGAAATGGATACGGTAAGTGCCGCACGTGTTGAGTACTTGTAACCGATTGCTTTTACGAGGTCAAGTACTTCGGCTGTCTTTGTAGCTCCGTGTGTATTGATAACTTTTTCAAGGATCTGCTTTAACTGTTTCTTTCCTACGAGGAAGTCGATTTCGGGAAGAACTGCATTTTCGGGAATGCTTCTGTCCACATAACCTAAGTCCTGAGGAAGGATTTCGTTGAATAAAAGTCTACCGAGTGTAGTTTCAACTACTCCGCTAACAACTTCATCATCAGCCATCTTCTTTTCGATTTTGACTTTGATCATTGCATGAAGAGTAATGATACCGTTTTCGTAAGCGAGGATTGCTTCGTTAACACTCTTGAAGTATTTGCCTTCTCCTCTTGAGCCGGGTCTCTCCTGTGTGAGGTAGTAGATACCGAGAACCATATCCTGTGAAGGAACGGCAACGGGTGCACCGTCTGAAGGTTTAAGAAGGTTATTGGGTGAAAGGAGTAAGAAACGACATTCTGCCTGAGCTTCCACACTCAAAGGAAGGTGAACAGCCATCTGGTCACCGTCGAAGTCAGCGTTGAACGCTGTACATACGAGGGGATGAAGCTTGATAGCCTTACCTTCTACTAAGATAGGCTCAAATGCCTGAATACCGAGTCTGTGAAGTGTCGGAGCACGGTTTAACATAACAGGATGCTCGCAGATGACGTCTTCAAGAACGTCCCATACTCTTACATCGAGTCTTTCAACCATTTTCTTTGCATGTTTGATGTTAGGGCTAAGTCCTCTGCCGACAAGCTCTTTCATAACGAAAGGCTTGAAGAGTTCGATAGCCATTTCTTTAGGAAGACCGCACTGATAAATCTTAAGTTCGGGTCCTACAACGATAACGGAACGTCCTGAGTAGTCAACACGCTTACCAAGAAGGTTCTGACGGAAACGTCCGGATTTACCTTTGAGCATGTCGGAAAGTGACTTAAGTGCTCTGTTGGAAGGTCCGGTAACAGGTCTTCCTCTTCTGCCGTTATCAATAAGTGCATCAACAGCTTCCTGAAGCATTCTCTTCTCGTTACGAACGATGATATCAGGTGCACCGAGTGTAAGAAGCTTTGCAAGTCTGTTGTTTCTGTTAATAATTCTTCTGTATAAATCGTTTAAGTCGCTGGTTGCGAAACGTCCGCCGTCAAGCTGTACCATAGGACGAATATCGGGCGGGATAACAGGGATTACATCAAGAATCATCCATTCGGGCTTGTTGCCTGACTCACGGAATGCCTCGATAGCCTCGAGTCTCTTCATGAGTTTGGATTTCTTCTGACCCTTTGAGCTGTCGGAATCAAGTTCTTCTTTGATAGCTGCGTACTCTGTTTCAAGATCTACGCCCATAAGAAGTTCCTTAACAGCTTCGGCACCCATACCTACGCGGAAACCGTCGCCGTACTGTTCTCTGGCTGTCTGGTACTCTTTCTCTGACAGAACCTGCTTGAATTCAAGTCCTGAATCTGCGGGATCAAGTACTACATAAGACACGAAGTAAAGAATCTTTTCAAGTGCCTTGGGGCTTAAATCAAGAATGAGACCCATTCTTGAAGGAATGCCCTTAAAATACCAGATGTGCGAAACGGGAGCGGACAGTTTGATATGTCCCATTCTCTCTCTACGAACGCTGGCCTTAGTAACTTCTACGCCACAACGGTCGCAGACAACGCCTTTGTAACGAATCTTTTTATATTTACCGCAATGACATTCCCAGTCTTTGCTCGGTCCGAAAATCTTTTCGCAGAACAAGCCTTCTTTTTCGGGCTTTAATGTTCTGTAGTTGATGGTCTCGGGCTTTTCAACTTCACCTCTGGACCATTCAAGAATTTTCTCGGGTGATGCCAAACCGATTTTGATTGAATCAAATGTTATCGGTTCATATCCATCTCTTTTTATATCAGACATTTCCTGGCTCTCCTTTTTAAAATAATGTGTTAAATGTTCAACTATTCGTCTTCACCTGCAAAATCATTTACCGATTCATCTTCGTAAACGTACTCTTCTGAGTAATCGTCTTCGAATCTGTCATCGTTGTCTTCCTCACCGATTGTGTGCTCCGTGAAGCCCATCTCGGTCAGTTTCATGCCTTCATAATCTGCGGTGTCCGAATCGTCGCCCATTTCCGCACGGTATGTATTTGTACTAACTTCAGTATTTTCAAGAAGCACTACTTCGTTGCCGTCTTCGTCGAGAACCTTAACATCAAGACAAAGTGACTGAAGTTCCTTAAGTAATACCTTGAATGATTCGGGTATACCGGGTGTAGGAATGTTCTCGCCCTTGATAATTGCCTCGTATGTCTTTACACGACCTACAACGTCATCGGACTTAACTGTAAGGATTTCCTGAAGTGTATAGGATGCACCGTATGCTTCAAGTGCCCAAACTTCCATTTCACCGAAACGCTGTCCACCGAACTGAGCTTTACCGCCGAGAGGCTGCTGAGTTACGAGTGAGTACGGTCCGGTCGAACGTGCATGGATCTTATCATCAACAAGGTGATGAAGTTTAAGATAATGCATGTGTCCGATGGTAACGGGTCCGTCGAAGTATTCGCCGGTACGTCCGTCACGAAGTCTTACTTTACCGTCTCTTGAAATAGGAACGCCTTTCCAGAGTTCTCTGTGGTCTCTGTTTTCATAGAGATACTCGAGAATTTCAGGAAGAAGAACGTCTTTATATTTCTTTTCAAAATCTTCCCATGAACCGTTTACATAGTCGTTAGCCATGTCAAGCGTATCCATGATGTCATTTTCGTTTGCGCCGTCGAATACGGGGGTTGCAATGTTAAATCCGAGAGCCTTTGCAGCAAGTGAAAGGTGGATTTCAAGTACCTGACCGATATTCATACGGGAAGGAACGCCAAGAGGGTTAAGCACGATATCAAGAGGACGTCCGTTAGGAAGATAAGGCATATCTTCTACAGGAAGAACTCTTGAAACAACACCCTTATTACCGTGACGTCCGGCCATCTTATCACCTACAGAAATCTTCCTCTTCTGTGCGATGTAAATTCTGACCTTCTGATTAACTCCGGGTGAAAGTTCGGAATCGCCCTGAGCACGTGAGAATACCTTGGCATCAACTACTACACCGTATTCGCCGTGAGGTACCTTAAGAGATGTGTCTCTTACTTCTCTTGCCTTCTCGCCGAAGATTGCTCTTAAGAGTCTTTCTTCGGGTGTTAATTCTGTTTCTCCTTTAGGAGTAACTTTACCTACAAGGATATCGCCCGCACGAACCTCTGCACCGATGCGGATGATACCGTTTTCGTCGAGGTCTTTACGTGCATCTTCGCCGACACCGGGAAGATCTCTGGTGATTTCTTCGGGTCCGAGCTTTGTATCTCTTGCTTCTGTTTCATATTCTTCGATATGTACAGATGTGTATACGTCTTCTTTTACGAGTCTTTCTGATAAAAGAACAGCATCCTCGTAGTTGTAACCTTCCCAGGTCATGAAACCGATGAGAGGGTTCTTACCTAAACCTAATTCGCCGTTAGCGGTTGAAGGACCGTCTGCGATAACCTGACCTGCTTCAACATGGTCGCCCTGGAATACGATGGGCTTCTGGTTGTAACAGTTGCTCTGGTTACTTCTTGCGAACTTGGAAAGCTTAATATCTTCTTTTGTGCCGTCATCATATGTCATCTTGATTAAATCAGATGCAACATAATCGATTGTACCGGCTTTCTTAGCTACCTTACATACGCCTGAGTCAACAGCAGCCTTGGCTTCCATACCTGTACCTACAACGGGTGCCTCAGTAAAGAGAAGGGGAACTGCCTGACGCTGCATGTTCGAACCCATGAGGGCACGGTTAGCATCGTCGTTCTCAAGGAAAGGAATGAGCGCTGTAGCTACCGAGAATACCATCTTAGGAGATACGTCCATGTAATCGAACATAGCCTTGGGATATTCATGTGTTTCTTCTTTGAAACGACCGGTAACCATCTTTCTTACGAAATGGCCTTCCTCATCGAGCTTTTCGTTAGCCTGTGCTACATGATAGTTATCTTCTTCGTCAGCTGCCATGTAAACAACTTCATCGGTTACACGAGGATTCTCGGGATCGGATTTGTCAATCTTTCTGTAAGGAGCCTCGATAAATCCGTACTCATTAATTCTTGCATAGGAAGCAAGTGAGTTGATAAGACCGATGTTAGGACCTTCGGGTGTCTCGATAGGACACATTCTTCCGTAATGTGTATAGTGAACGTCTCGAACTTCGAATCCGGCACGATCTCTTGAAAGACCGCCGGGTCCTAATGCTGAAAGACGTCTTTTATGAGTAAGTTCACCAAGAGGGTTGTTCTGGTCCATGAACTGTGAAAGCTGTGATGAACCAACGAATTCCTTCATGGCTGCCTGTACGGGCTTGATGTTAACAAGACTGGAAGCTGATACATCGTCTGCATCATGAGTGGTCATTCTTTCACGAACAACTCTTTCCATTCTTGAAAGACCGATTCTGTACTGGTTCTGGAGAAGTTCTCCGACAGCACGGATACGTCTGTTGCCTAAGTGGTCGATATCGTCCTTATTGCCGATACCGTACTCAAGATGTAAGCAGTAGTTAATACTAGCAAGGATATCTTCCTTGGTAATGTGCTTGGGAATAAGATCAGCGATATTGTTCTTAATAGCATCGCCGAGTTCTTCAGGTCTTTCTGCATATTCGCCGAGGATTGTCTGAAGTACGGGGAAGTAAACGAGTTCGGTAATACCAAGCTCTTCCTTGTCGCAGTCAACCCACTCGGAAATATCAACCATCATATTGGAGAGTACTTTTACGTTTCTTTCTTCTGTCTGAATAAGAACGGAAGGAACAGCAGCGTTCTGGATCTTTGTAGCAGTTTCCTTATCTACAACATCGCCTGCTTTTGCAAGTACGTCACCTGTAAACTCACTTACAACATCTTCGGCTAAAACATGGCCAACGATTCTCTTGTTGAAATTGAGTTTCTTATTATATGTATAACGTCCAACCTTTGCGAGGTCGTAACGTCTGGGATCAAAGAACATGGAGTTCATGAAGTTCTCTGCGTTTTCTACGCTGAAAGGCTCGCCGGGGCGAAGTCTTGCATAGAGTTCTCTGAGGCCTTCCTGATAGTTCTTGGAAGGGTCCTTGGCAATTGTGGCAATGATCTTGGGATCGTCACCGAAAACGCTGATGATATCTTCGTCGCTGCTGATTCCGAGCGCACGAATAAAAGCGGTCATGGGCATCTTTTTGTTTCTGTCAACATGCACGCTGGCGATATCATTAGAGTCTGTTTCATATTCAAGCCATGCACCACGGTTAGGGATAACTGTGGATGCGAAGAGCTTCTTTCCTAATTTATCATGTGTATAATCATAGTAAATGCCCGGGGAACGAACAAGCTGTGAGACGATTACACGCTCGGCACCGTTGATTACGAAGGTACCGGTTTCTGTCATAAGAGGGAAGTTACCCATAAAAATGTCGGATTCCTTAATCTCAAACTGACCTGTCTTGTTGCCGTTCTTGTCTTTCTCCGGTACATACAAACGTGCCTTTACTCTCAAAGGTGCTTCATAGGTAAGGTCTCTTTCCTTGCACTCTTCGATTGTGTGCTTAGCCTCATCCTCGGCAAGAGTAAAATCAACAAAATCAAGACGCATGTCGCCACCGAAGTTGGTGATGGGACAAATATCGGCGAAAGCTTCCTTCAGACCTTCTTTGAGAAACCATTCGTACGATTTTTTCTGCACTTCAATCAGGTCGGGAATTTCGAGCACTTCTTCCTGTCTTGAATAGCTGATTCGTAAGCTGTTACCGTTGTACACCGGACGAATTCTTTTCTTTTCCATTGACATTCTGCTCCAATCTTTATATAATCACTAATTTTTTGGAGAAAATCGGGCTTTTTTTGACCCTTTTTTTAGGCAATAAAAAGTCAAATGGGCCACATCTCCCACATTAGCGCATTTTCCATCATATCAAAAAAACAACCGGAAGTCAAATACTTTTTCCGGTTGTTTTGAATATTTTTTTCTAAGTTAAAATTACTTTAAAGTAACCTTAGCGCCTTCAGCTTCAAGTTTAGCCTTGATGTCGTCAGCTTCTTCCTTAGAAGCGCCTTCCTTAACCATCTTAGGAGCTGCATCTACGAGATCCTTAGCTTCCTTAAGACCTAAGCCTGTAGCTTCACGAACTACTTTGATAACCTTAACCTTGTTAGGTCCTACTTCTGTAAGTTCTACATCGAACTCTGTCTTCTCTTCTGCTGCTGCGCCTGCATCACCAGCACCTGCTGCTGCAACTACAACGCCTGCTGCTGCAGATACGCCGAATTCTTCCTCACATGCCTTTACAAGATCGTTTAATTCAAGTACGCTGAGCTCTTTAATAGCAGCGATAAATTCTTCTGTTGTTAATTTAGCCATTTTAATTTTCCTCCATATTGATAAATAAATACTAATTTACAGTTAATTATGCACCCTGCTGCTGCTCTGCGATCTGATTGAGTACGCGAGCAAGATTTGAAATGGGTGACTTCATGCTGCCGAGCAGCTTTGCGAGAAGTTCTTCCTTTGAAGGTACGCTTGCAATCTGTGTAATACCAGCTGCATCATAAGCTGTTCCTTCTACGATACCTGCTTTAACTTCAAGCTTGGGAGCCTCTTTTGCGAATTTGCAAATAGCTCTTGCAGGTGCTGTAGCATCTTCAGTAGAGATTGCGATAGCTGTAGGTCCTTCAAGATAAGGAGCAAGGCCTTCGAACTCTGTTCCCTGAATTGCAAAGTTGATCATTGTGTTCTTGTATACTTTGTAAGTAATGTTGTTCTCACGAAGAGTCTTACGAAGTCTTGTATCCTGCTCAACGGTAAGTCCGCGGTAGTCAACTACAACAACTGACTTTGCATCTTTGATGCTTGATTGAATTTCTTCGATAATGGGTTTCTTTAATTCAATCTTTGCCATTTTCTTTTTTCCTCCTTCTTTATTTTAATTGCCGAAAGAGTTTATTGAATAAAAAATCTCCCGCCGACAAAGCGAGAGAGCAAAATTTAATCCAAAACTTTTCTCCTCGGTAGGCGATTACACTTACGTCTTTCGACACCTACTGTCTTCGGCATGGTCTGACGACCTTTTCTAATTTAACATTATGAATATTAAATGTCAAGGATAAATTTGTAAAAAGAGCGCTTCTTTCGAAGCGCTCGATTTTATCTTACAGATACTTAATTGTGTTAACCTTGACACCGGGGCCCATGGTTGAAGAAATTGTAATGCTCTTTAAGTATGTACCCTTAAGTGAAGCGGGTTTAGCCTTAACGATAGCATCCATGATAGCCTTAAGGTTATCAACGAGCTGTTCCTCGCTGAATGATACCTTTCCGATAGGGCAGTGAACAATGTTGGACTTGTCGAGTCTGTACTCGATCTTACCTGCTTTGATATCGTTGATTGCCTTTGTTACATCCATTGTAACTGTGCCGGCCTTAGGGTTGGGCATGAGACCTTTAGGTCCGAGTACCTTACCGAGACGACCAACAACACCCATCATGTCGGGAGTTGCAACTACAACATCGAAATCAAGCCAGCCTTCATTCTGAATCTTAGGAATGAGTTCATCGCCGCCTACGAAATCTGCGCCTGCTGCTTCAGCTTCGTTTACCTTGTCGCCCTTAGCGAAAACAAGTACTCTGACTGTCTTACCTGTTCCGTGAGGAAGAACTACAGCGCCACGAATCTGCTCTTCTGCATGACGTCCGTCACAACCTGTTCTGATATGAAGTTCAACTGTTTCGTCAAACTTAGCTGTTGCTGTTTTCTTTACGAGTGCAACTGCATCAGCGGGATCGTAGAGAGTTGCTCTGTCTACCTGCTTTGCAGCTTCATTGTATTTTTTTCCGTGTTTCATTTAAATTACCTCCTTGTGGTCAATGCAATTAATGCTCCCACTTACTCCGATTAATCTTCTACTACGATACCCATTGAACGGGCTGTACCTGCGATCATGCTCATTGCTGCTTCAATGCTTGCTGCATTTAAGTCTTCCATCTTGGTCTCTGCGATTTCTCTGATCTTAGCCTTTGAAATTGTAGCAACCTTATCCTTGTTAGGTCTGGCGGAAGCGCTCTTTAAATTACAAGCCTTCTTTAAAAGTACTGCAGCGGGAGGAGTCTTTGTAATAAAACTGAAACTCTTGTCTGCGTAAACTGTGATAACAACAGGAATGATTACGTCACCCTTATCTGCTGTTCTTGCGTTGAACTGCTTTGTGAATTCAACGATGTTAACACCATGCTGGCCTAATGCGGGACCAACAGGGGGTGCCGGTGTTGCTTTGCCGGCAGGAATCTGTAACTTGATATAACCTGAAACTTTCTTTGCCATTTTGGCTACCTCCTAATAAAATGTGGTTCGGCGCCGAAACAATTTCGGCTCCCACTGTTCAAGAACATCTATAAAATATAGGAAATCCTATGAACAAACAACTTAGATTTTCTTAATATCAGCAAAGCTGATTTCAACAGGTGTTTCACGACCGAACAATTCGACGTTAATTGTAACAACCTGTTTGTTGGCGTCAACTCTCTTAACGACGCCGACTGTTCCGACCCAGACACCCGCGATAACATCAACGGTATCTCCTTCGGCAACATCGATACGGATCTTCTCGGGTCCTTCGAAGCTTAATGCCTTCATTTCGTCCTCTGTTAAAGGAACGGGCTTACTTCCGGGTCCTACGAATCCTGTAACGCCTCTTGTATTTCTTACCACATACCATGCTGCATTGTCGTCAGCATCCATATGAATAAGTACATATCCGGGGAACATCTTCTTTTCAGATGTTTTTCTGACACCGTTCTTAACTTCGGTAACTTCCTGCATAGGAACCTTTACCTCAAGAATGGTCTCGCGAAGCTCGGGTCTGTTCTCGATAGCTTTTTCAATGTTTGTCTTTACCTTATTCTCATATCCTGAATAAGTATGAACAACATACCATCCCATACCCTTGCCGGATTTATTGTCACTCTGACCAATGTCATACTCTTCTTCGATGAATTCTTCCATTTAAACCTCCGTGCCGGCATCAAAACAAATCTGCCGGTTTGTCAATCCTACAGACCTGTTAAAAAGTTAATTCCGTACTGAACGCCCAAATCGATAGCGGCAATCAAAGCGGCTACAACAACCGTAATAACGGTAACAACAAGAGTCTGCTTTAATACATCATCTTTTGTCGGCCATGTAATCTTCTTGAATTCAGATTTAACGCCCTTGAAAAAACTTCTCTTGGACTTCTTCTGTGTATCTGCCATATTTTATCCCTTTCCGGATCAAGCCGAATACCCGATTACTTTGTTTCCTTATGTAAAGTATGTTTCTTGCAGAATCTGCAGTACTTCTTGGTTTCCATTC
Source organism: Lachnospiraceae bacterium G41 (assembly GCA_900100245.1). Taxonomy (GTDB): domain Bacteria; phylum Bacillota; class Clostridia; order Lachnospirales; family Lachnospiraceae; genus UBA3766. The sequence continues at coordinate 168,731 of FNEU01000005.1, read as the reverse complement.
TGTCGGGATGGTTCTTTTTTTCCTTTGTGGTATTGTAATTTCTCTGCTTGCATTCAGTGCATGCCAATGTAATTCTTGTACGCATTATTTATTACCTCCGTAACCGTATGTTCACAGTTATTTTTGCTATCTGACTGATTTTTGAGTGCATAAAAAAAAGACCTAAAAAGCAATCTTGCTTATGTAGAATAACATAACGTTTAGTCTACGTCAACAACTTTTTGGTCTTTTTTGAATAGTTACGCCAAAGGCTTCATGTCCTCGGTCTCGCCGAGTCCTTCCTCTATTACCCTTACCATGTTTTCCATTGCTTCCTCTTCGTCATCGCCCTCTATCACCAGTTCGATGGACTCGCCCTGCTTTACGCAGGCTGCCAGTACGGAAAGCACACTCTTGGCATTGGTATTGTTGTTTCTGTAATTAAATGTAATCTTTGATTTGTACTTTACTGCTTCTTTGCATAAATTACCTGCAGGTCTTAAGTGCAGACCCGTAGGGTTATTAATAACCACAGTCTTAGTAAGCATACGTTTTCCCCCCGTATTTTTACCCCAATAATTATTTTAAATATTTTACCACTTTTTCACTCGAAACTCAAGTTTCGTCCGCCTTAACACGGATTCGTATTTTAAGATTATCACTCGTTCGAAGTCCCTCGGGAAGTGTAACCTTTAAAGGAACCGTCATGTAACCCTGATTTATCCGAGTGATATTGTTTTCTTCCATATATTTATCAAAATCGGCTTCAACCTTGATATCGGAAGCGGTCACATCGTCAAACTCTTCAGCAAGTCCGTATGCAACTATTTCCACTCTGTTATCAAGTGCAGCCTCGGTGTTTTCGATTATCTCGGCAGTCAGCCCGTCGGGAAGGGAGTCAAATGATATCTTATTAAAATATATATTGTAGGTTTTCTCTATTTCTTTTTCTATTTCTACCGTTACGCTAACCGCACCCTTGAAGGATTCTTCTGCGGATTCAACTCCGGAAGGAAGGTAGTTAAAGATATTAACGTTAGTCTTGTAGGTAGAATCCTGGTTGCTGATATTAACAGCCGATGCGGGGATTGTAACCTGGTTGATATTATCGAGCACTGATTTCATTCCGGCGATTGTAACCTTAGAAGGTACTATCTGAACATTGCCGTTGGCCTTGTAGCCTTCTTCGGGTTCTCCGGAAACATTTGCTACAACATCTACAGTCTTTGTATAAAGAACTTCCTGGCTTACATTGATATTGTCGAGGTTCATCTTAAGCTTGGATGTATCCAGTCTCTCTCCCAGCGCATCATAAAGGATAATCGGAGCAGATGCGGAGATATTGCCCGAAGCACCGTCAACATCCACCTGAACCTTTGCCGACTGAACCTTGTCGATTACCGACTTGGGTCCTTCGATGTTTACACGGTTAAGGCTGATGGTATAGTCTCCTAAAATATATCCGTCTGCAGGGAAGCCTATAGGCTCAACCTGGATGGCCTTCTGAATCTTCTTTAATTCCTCGACATTAAGTGCAACCTTGTCGAATTCGGGTTTCATGGAATCGATGTCTCCCGAATATTTATTGGAAGAAACTTTTAATGCAAGAGTTTTGGTTTCGTCCAAATCCTTGCAGTCAACGGTAACGCTTATATTGTCTTTGGAAAGATCCTCGATGACAGATCTTCTGCCGCTTACCGTAACGTCAACTGTTTGCTGTCCGTCAACAATATCACCCACGAGATTTTTCTCCGTGAGAATCTGCTTGTTTAAAACATCTATAGTTATATCGTTGAACTGCACACTTTTAATAGGGTCGTCAATATTTACGACAACTATCCATATAATAATGGAAAAAAGTACGGCAAGGACTTTAAGATTGAGATTATGCGTCAGCTTTTGCTTCATCTTTCTTCTCCTCCTCCTTCTTTTTTCCGTTCTTTCTGGTCTTGCCTTCCTTCTTGTCCTGAATAGCCTCGAGCTTTCTTCTTAAGTCGATTACATCAAGACATCTGAAAAGCTCTCCGTTCTGTGCAACGGAGACTTTACCGGTTTCTTCGGATACTATAATAACGAGAGCATCGGTCACTTCGGATATACCTACACCTGCACGATGTCTGGTACCGAGCTCTTTGCTTAAACTCCTGTTGTCGGAAAGCGGAAGATAACATGTAGCGGACTGAACTCTGTTGCCACGAATGATAACCGCACCGTCATGCAAAGGAGTATTGTGTTCAAATATATTTACAAGAAGCTGACTGGAAACAAGTCCGTCAACGGTGATACCTGTTCTTTCATATTCTTCAAGAGGGGAATCTCCTTCGATTACGATAAGGGCACCTGTTTTGGCACGTCCCATCTCAAAGCTTGCGGAAATGATTTCGTTTAAAGTCTTGTCGGAAAATCTTCCGTCGTTCTGCTTGTCACCGAGTAAAATAAGCGTGGTTAAAAGATTATTCTTGCCAAGGTCTTCGATGAGCCTTCTGATTTCAGGCTGAAGTGCAACGATAATTGCAACGGCGCCCAAAGTAAAGAGGCTCTTGCCGATCCAGATAATCGTGGTCATATCGAGGATTTCGGCGATAGCCATGAATACCAAAATAACGGCCAGTCCTTTTACAACTGCCCATGCTCTGGTATTCTTCATCCATTTCATTACCTGATACAGAAGAAATGAAAGAATGATAATTTCTAGAACGTCCAGAATGCCCACTCTGGGAAGTCTGAATACCGTAAGATATTTACTTATGAAATCAAACATTCTCTGAAATACTGCCATTTACTTTACTCGTCGTCTTCGTTTCTGTTTAATCTTTCCTCAAGTTTTCTTCTCTGATATGCCATTCTCTGGCTCATTGCAAGTTCGGAATCTTCTTCCGCACTCGCTTCGGGTACAACTCTGGTGGGCTCGTCATCGCTTAAGTTAACGCGAAGTCTTTCTTTTGCCGCCCTTGCCGCTTCTCTTCTTCTTGCTATTTCTGCCTGTCTTGCTTCGTAAGCGGCTCTTTCCTTTGAAAACTCTTTATCTACGTCAATCATTTTCTGACGGTTGGGAGTTCTTTTAGGAGGAGTACTTCTTGCAACCTTTACTTCTTCTTCGGGAGCTTCTGCCTTCTTGTCTTCGGCTGCCTCGGCTTTTCTTCTTTCCTTTGCAGCTGCTATCGCCTTTTCTCTTCTTTCTTCATCGCTCATTTCTTTTTTGGCGGATGCTTTGGGAGATTTTTTAGGCTTGGCTCTTTTAGGAGCGTCCGGAGAATCTGCGTTGTCTCTGATATTTCCTGCGGTAATCTTGGGAACCGCTTTTACGTAGTAGTAATAATCGTCGTCTTCGAACTGGACTTTTTCGGCTTTCGAATAATCGACGTCGAATACCAGGAATTGAATTACCTTCACGACACCGCATGCAAGGATGGTGCCGAAGATAAGTCCGACGATTGAAATGTCGGTCTTGTATAAGATGTCGCCTACAAGAATTGTAAGGATTCCGGTAAGTGCGCCTGTAATCATGGCAATCGTCCATGCGTAGTTAATCGACATTCTTCTTACGAGATAAACAACGATTACTATCAGAGCAAATGCTGCCGCGCAGACTAACATCTCTTTGTATTTGATAATACCTTCGAGCAGTGCACGAAGTCTTGTCAGCAAATCGGTTTCTCCGTTTTCCTCAAATGCCTTTGCGGCTTTGGACATGTAGCTTAGCACATAGAAAACTATTGTTCCGCATGCTACCGATACCGCGCTTGATGCAGATCCGACTAAACCGAATGACATCGGTATGACGTATGGGATCTTCAGCATAAAACAAATCGGCGTAAGTATAACCGCAAATGAATCTTTCGGGGAAAACCTAAAGAACAGAAGAAACATTATTACATAAACCACGGCCAGCACTATCGCAAACTCAATCGATATCGCGTAGGCGTGAGCCAAGGTTAAAAGTGCGCCTATGATAATAATCATGCTCATCGGCATGAACGAACAGAAGAGTGCAAGAATAACCACCAAAGGGAATTTGGTGATACTCTTCATGTATCCGAACTTTGCATTGATAATGCAAAATACAATCATTGCCGTTATGAATTTTCCTGCGGGAACCAGATAAGCTTCAAACTTACTTAAAAAAGTTACTACCTGAAGTCTGATTTCTCTCAACTTAGTCATCATCGTCTTCTTCCTCAAAGTCTTCTTTCTTGCCGTAATGAGACAAAAGTTTTTTCAGATTTCTTGAAAAAATTCTTTTATATCTGACTGCTTTGTTGTATTTCACAAAGAAAGCAATCGCTACTATCGTTACATACACACTGACAAAACCGATATACGCAAGTATCAGTTTACGTGCCTCGCCGAGCAAATCTATTCTGTAGAAATCCACCATAAGAGTCTCGGAATTACAGAGAACGTAAAGTCCGATAATCATCAAGAAAACAACGGTAGCACAGATGACCGAACTGAGAATCTTAAGACCGATGTAATCGGATCTGAAATATCTCGCTACGGGCTCGTTCTTTCTGCCCTCCGTCTTTTCGTATATGGCGATTCTCGTCATAAGACGTATTTTCTTTTTTCCCTGATCGTTAATCATAATCTTTCTAACTGCCTGAACCAATCGCGACGGTCACGAAGAAAACATTCTTTAAACCGCCCGAAATAAGGGTTCTGCTCGCTTCATCCAGAGTAGCACCCGTGGTATAGACATCATCAACTAATATAATATTATTATATTTTACACCATTTGAAAGCATATGAAAAGCCCCAACGGTATTCTTTAGACGTTCGTTTCCGGTCAGTTTTTTCTGCTCTTTTGTCTTTTTTGTTCTCTCCAGTAAATGAGTATCCACAGGGATGTCAAAACGCTTTGAAAGTTCGTTTGCAAGAAGCTCGGACTGATTGTATCCGCGCTTCTTAAGCTTCGTGGGATGAAGCGGAATCGGAACGAGCACATCCGCATGAAAACTCTTTATAATATCTGACAGATACCTGTCGATTCCGTCCGCATAAAAGACGGCATATTCAGGTCTTGAATTGTTTTTAAAGTAGTTGATTGAATCTTTTACGGAGTCATATTCGTAAAGGGCTATTCCTCTTAAAAAACTCTTCTTGTGCTTTTCGCAGTCCAGACAGTATTCGGCGTAAGGTGAATCAAGATGTTTGGAGCACTTAAAACACCTCTCTCCCGTGACACGCCTCGGAATACGTATGCACTTGTCGCAGATTAATTTCCCTTTATCGAGTATCTCGTCGCACATCGGACATCTTCGCGGGAAAAGGAGCGATCCTGTCAATCCATTACCTCTTTAAGTCGTTGAGTAAAATCCGTGTATCTTCTTCTGTCTGAATCGTTTGAAACCATCTCTTTTATCTTTTCGCTGCTGCCTAAAATCATCACGCAGTCTGTGGCTCGGGTTATCGCAGTATAAAAGAGGTTTCTCGTAAGAAGCATTCTCGGCGTATCGAGTATCGGAATTACTATGGCCGGATATTCGCTGCCCTGAGACTTGTGAATCGTTATCGCATACGCAAGTTCGAGTTCTTCGATTTCATCCCTGGCATATGTGGTCTCCCTAACATCGTCGAACAAAACCGTAACGCTTCTTTCAAATTCGTTTATTCTTATAATCTTTCCGATATCACCGTTGTAGACACCCTCGCCTCTCTCGACGATGATGTCGTTAAAGCCTCTGCAGACCCACTCCAAATCGTAATTGTTTTTGATCTGCATTACTTTGTCTCCGAGGCGGAATATATTGTCGCCTCTGGTGATTTCGCTTTTTCGCTTATCCTCGGGATTAAGGTGTTTTTGAAGTATTCTGTTTAATGACTCTACACCCAAATCACCTTTTCTGCTCGGGGATAAAATCTGTATCTCCGAAGGGTCAACATTAAACTTCTTCGGAATTCTGTTTTTAACCAGTTCGATAATATCGTTGGTAAGGCGGTTCTTCTCTCCTCTCTCAAGGAAGAAGAAATCGTTGCTCTCATCGTTTTTATCAAGCGGAGGGCAGACGCCCTTATTTACGCTGTGAGCATTAACGATTATCTTGCTGTCGATGCTCTGTCTGTGAATCTCCGTTAAGCGCTCGCTTGCAAAATATCCGCAGTTTAAAAGGTCTCTGAAAATATTGCCCGCACCAACGCTCGGAAGCTGGTTCATATCTCCGACGAGTATCACTCTCGAGCCGACCTGAACAGCTTTTAAAAATGCCGCGAAGAGAAAAACATCCACCATCGACATTTCGTCAATGATAAAAACATCCGCTTCGAGGGGATTTGCTTCGTTTCTCGCAAACCTTGCTTTCTCGCTGTCGTCTCCGAGTGCCTTTGCTTCTAAAAGTCTGTGAAGTGTTTTGGCCTCGAAACCCGTGGCTTCACTCATTCGCTTTGCCGCTCTGCCTGTAGGGGCAGCAAGCACAACATCTCTTCTGTCTTTAAAGAAATATTCTATAAGTGCTTTTATGATGGTTGTTTTGCCGGTACCGGGTCCGCCTGTTAAAAGAAATATTCCGTTTTCAATGCCTGCATGAATTGCTTCCTTTTGCGAATCATCAAGTTCAAAGGAATAGTTGCTCATGATTTTTTCTATCGCATCTTCGCGGTATTCTTTTTCCAAGGATGTTTCCTTAGTCTTAGCGAATGCATCTTTTAGGGCCTTTAATTTGGAGGCGCAGTATGCCTCTTCGTTGTATACGTATTTTAGGAAAACCTTATCGGGATTTTTGATGGTAATCTTGCCTGTAATAGTCAGACTGCTGATGTTTTCTTCGATTAAGTCTTCGCTTACTTCAAGTATCTCTTTGGATTTTTCGACGAGAAGATCCATTGGAAGATACGTGTGGCCGTCCTCGAGAGCAAGAGTTAATGTGTATTGAATGCCGGACATAATTCTTTCGGAATCGTTTTCTTTAATGCCGACTTCACGAGCGATACCGTCGACGGTTTTAAAGCCGACACCGAATATATCTTCAGCGATTTTGTAAGGATGCTCCCTTACGATTGAATACATTTTCTCGTCATATTTCTCGTAGATTTTGGCTGCGAGACTGTTGGAGATATTGTAGTTTTGAAGGAACATCATCGCATCTCTCATGCTTTTCTTGGAAGCATATTCGATGGCGATGTTTCTTGCCATATTTTCGCTGATGCCCTTTACTTCGGCGAGACGCTCAGGCTCTTTTTCGAGAATATCAAGAGTATTCACGCCAAAAGTCGTGAAAATACGCACGGCCATTTTAGGACCGATACCCTTTAGTGCGCCCGAAGCGAGATATTTAATTACAGCATCTGTATCTGTGGGCTGAACCGCCCTGTAAGAGGTCATTTTTATCTGTTTGCCGTACACGGGATGAATGACTTCGTTGCCCGTGACTTCGATATAATCTCCCTCTGAAAGACCGAAAACATTGCCTGTTACGGCAATGCTTCCATCTTTAACTTCAGAAGTATTCAAGATAAAAATTCCAAAATGATTTATATCATTGACATATTTAAAAGAATCGACAGAACCTTTAACTACCATAGATTATTTCACCTCATCTGCCCGTAAAGGATCTGTGCTTAGAGCAGTATTAAACTTCGTAATACTTGGTATCAAGATATTCAACATATTTTCCGGTACCGATAGCAACGCAGGTCAAAGGTTCGTTTGCGGTATTTGTTTCGATACCTGTCTTGATCTCGATTAGGTCCTCGAGACCTCTTAACATTGAACCGCCACCTGTTAAAACAATACCACGTTCTGCGATATCTGCAGAAAGTTCGGGCGGAGTTTTTTCAAGTACGGAGTGGATGGCGTCAACTATCTGTGTGGTGGTCTCCTTTAAAGCCTCTTCCATTTCCGTTGATGTAACGGTAACTGTGTTAGGAAGACCTGATAAAACATTGAGACCCTTAACTTCCATAGAGTCTTCCTCAAGTCTTCTGTAAGCTGAACCGATCTTTATCTTGATATCCTCGGCTGTTCTTTCACCGATGGATAAGTTGTGTTTTCTTTTGATGTATCTTGCGATAGCTTCATCGAAATCATCGCCTGCAATCTTGATGGATTCGGATACTACGGTACCACCAAGTGAGATAACTGCGATATCCGTTGTTCCGCCGCCGATGTCGACAATCATATTGCCACAGGGTTTTGAAATATCGATACCTGCGCCGATAGCTGCAGCGATAGGCTCCTCGATGATGGAAACGTCTCTTGCACCTGCCTGATATGTAGCATCAAGTACAGCCTTTCTTTCAACTTCGGTAACACCCGAAGGAACGCAGACTGCTACTCTGGGCTTTCTAAACATTCTTCTGCCGACTGCCTTCTGGATGAAATATTTCATCATCTTCTCTGTAACGGTGTAGTCGGAAATAACTCCGTGTCTAAGAGGTCTTATCGCCTGGATAGTACCGGGTGTACGACCAATCATAAGTCTGGCCTCTTCACCGATAGCTCTAATCTTATTTGTATCTTTATCAAAAGCCACTACTGATGGCTCTTTTAAAACAACGCCCTTATTCTTAACATACACAAGAACGGACGCTGTACCTAAATCAATTCCCAAATCCGAATTCTGCATTTTTTTATCCTTTCCTTAACGCAGTAACGCATAATAATCTATGATGATTATACTCCAAAGACAAAAAAAATCAAACTGTAATTAAATCCGACGCTGCGAAACTGCCGTACGATACTACGCGGGCACGCTCTCGCTAAGATGTCGCACGTAGCGACCACTAAACTCGCTCTCGCACCTCGTGCTCGGCTCGTTAAGTGGCGACGGCGCCATATTACCCGCTAAAGCATCATACGGCAGCTCCGCAGCTGTTTATATATATTAGTTCTTATTCTTTTTAAGCATCTTAGCTATATACTGACCGGTAAATGAATTCTTATTCTTGGCCACCTCTTCAGGGGTGCCTTGTGCGATTACAGTTCCGCCACCGTCTCCGCCTTCGGGACCGAGGTCGATGATGTAGTCGGCGGTTTTGATGACGTCAAGGTTATGCTCGATGACAATTACTGTGTTGCCGGCATCGGTGAGTCTCTGGAGGATGTCGACGAGTTTGTGGACGTCGGCAAAGTGGAGACCTGTGGTGGGCTCGTCCAGGATGTAAATAGTGTTGCCGGTTGATGCACGGGAAAGTTCCGTGGCAAGTTTGATACGCTGTGCTTCACCTCCGGAAAGCTGGGTTGAAGGCTGGCCGAGTCTTATGTAGGAAAGACCTACATCGTTTAATGTCTTCATCTTTTTCTTGATAGAAGGTATTGCATCAAAGAAATCGAGTGCTTCGGCTACGGTCATTTCGAGTACATCGGAAATGCTCTTGCCCTTGTATTTTACTTCGAGAGTCTCTCTGTTGTATTTTTTGCCGCCGCAGACTTCGCAGGGTACGTATACGTCGGGAAGGAAGTGCATTTCAATCTTGACGATACCGTCACCCGAGCAGGCTTCACAACGGCCGCCTTTTACGTTAAACGAAAATCTGCCCTTCGCATATCCTTTTGCTTTTGCATCTTTGGTCTCGGCAAAAAGAGTTCTGATAAGATCGAATACTCCGGTGTAAGTCGCAGGGTTTGACTTAGGAGTACGTCCGATTGGAGACTGGTCAATGTCGATGACCTTGTCGAGCTTCTTAATGCCTTTTATGTTTTTATGCTTGCCCGGTACACACTGTGCACGGTTTAAATCTCTGGCAAGTCTCTTGTATAAAATCTCATTGATAAGCGAACTCTTGCCCGAGCCCGAAACACCGGTTACACATGTGAATACGCCGAGCGGTATATCTACATCAATATTCTTTAAGTTGTTTTCCGCAGCGCCCTCGATTGTAATGAAATCTTTGGGCTTTCTTCTCTCTGTGGGAACGGGTACGAAAAGGTCGCCCTTTAAATACATACCGGTAATAGAGTCGGGACAGTTCATGATGTCTTCTGCCGTACCGCATGCAACGACCTGACCGCCCTTTTCGCCGGCCAGAGGTCCGATATCCACGATGTAATCCGCCTGAAGCATAGTATCTTCGTCGTGCTCAACGACTATAAGATTGTTGCCCAGATCTCTTAATTTTTTAAGTGATGCGAGGAGCTTGTCGTTGTCTCTCTGATGAAGACCGATACTCGGCTCGTCGAGAATATATGTTACGCCTACAAGTCCTGAACCAATCTGTGTAGCAAGACGGATTCTCTGTGCTTCGCCGCCCGAAAGAGTTGCAGTCGGACGTGACATTGCAAGGTAGCCCAGCCCAACATCCATTAGGAAGCCAACGCGTGAGCGGATTTCTTTTAGGATCTGATTTCCTATAAGGGCAGCGTTACCCGTAAGTTCCATATCGGTGAAAAACTTATGCAGTTCGCCGAGAGGCATCTGCGTAACTTCGAAAATGTTTTTATCATTGACGGTAACTGCGAGTGAAGTCTTTTTAAGTCTCATGCCCTTACACTCTGCACACTCTGTGTCTGACATGTATTTCTCATATTCGAGTCTTGCGCTTTCAAACGGTGTCTGACGATATCTGTCTACGACGTTTTTATAAAGACCTTCGAACTGAATGGGATATACTCCTCTTCCTCTCGAGCTCTCGTAATATACGTCTACAAATTCATTGGTTCCGTTGATGATAATGTCCTGTATCTTTGCAGGCAGTTCCTCAAAAGGAGTATCAAGCGAAAACTTAAAATGCTTTGCAAGTGCCGTTAAAACGCCGTTTGAAAAAGAGCCGTCGTTCTTGCTGTTTTTCCAGCCGATGACCTGAATCGCACCCTCTGATAAAGAAAGTGAACGGTCGGGAATCATCAGATTAATGTCAAATTCTCTCTTAAATCCGAGACCGTCGCACGCAGGACATGCGCCGAAGGGATTGTTAAACGAAAAGCTTCTCGGCTCGATTTCGTCGATGCTGACACCACAGTCGGGACACGAAAACGACTGGCTGAAATTGTATTCCTTGCCGTCGGAATCAGCCACGGTAAGAAGACCTTCGGAGAGCGCGAGTGCATTTTCCACGGATTCCGTCAGTCTGCTTTGGATATCTTCTTTTACGACGAGTCGGTCGATAACGATATCAATATTGTGCTTTATGTTTTTATCAAGTTTGATTTCTTCGTCAAGCTCGTATAAGTTTCCGTCGATTCTCGCACGAAGATAACCGCTCTTTGCGGCTCTGGTTAAAAGCTTTTCGTGCTCGCCTTTTCGACCTCTGATAACAGGAGACAAAACCTGAATCTTAGTGTCCTCGGGAAGGGATAAAATCCTATCAACCATTTCGTCTACGGATTGTCTTGAAATTTCCTTACCGCATTCGGGACAGTGCGGAATACCGATTCTTGCATAAAGAAGTCTTAAGTAATCATAGATTTCCGTTACGGTTCCGACGGTGGATCTCGGGTTTCTGTTGGTAGACTTCTGATCGATACTGATGGCGGGAGAAAGACCCTCGATAAACTCTACATTGGGCTTTTCCATCTGACCGAGGAACTGTCTCGCGTATGAGGAGAGCGATTCCATGTATCTTCTCTGTCCTTCGGCATAAATCGTATCAAATGCAAGCGATGATTTACCCGAGCCCGAAAGTCCCGTGATAACCACGAATTTGTTTCTCGGGATATCTACATTCAGTCCTTTTAAGTTATGTTCTTTTGCGCCTACTATCCTGATGACATCGGATTTCGGAAGCATTTTCTGTGCCATATAAAACCTCTTTTAATTTTTTTGCGAAAGCAGGCGTCTAATCGTTGCTCTCGGCTATAGTATTTCTGATCTTTTTTAGCTCGGTAAGCTGGTCTCTGTAAACAGCCGCATTCTCGAAGTCAAGATCCGTTGCCGCTTTTTTCATCTGTTTTTCGACGGAAGCAATGAGCTTGTTAATCTCATCGAGAGTCATGCTCTCAGGCTCCATCTTCCATGTGTTTTCAGCCTCGGCCACTTTCTTCGAAATTGAAATCACGTCTCTGACCGCTTTCTTAATAGTGGTCGGAATGATGCCATGTTCTTCATTGTACTTCATCTGAATCTCACGACGTCTCGCGGTTTCGTCTATAGCAACCTTCATCGAATCCGTGATTACGTCAGCGTACATGATTACGTGGCCCTCTGAATTTCTCGCTGCACGGCCGACAGTCTGTATGAGCGATGTCGCAGAACGAAGAAAGCCTTCCTTGTCTGCATCGATTATCGCCACGAGTGCAATCTCCGGAATGTCCAGTCCTTCTCGTAAAAGATTGATACCCACTAAAACATCGAATACATCGAGACGCATATCTCTTATTATTTCCGCTCTCTCCAAAGTGTCAATATCCGAGTGAAGATATTTTACCCTGATACCGACTTCTTTTAAATAGTCGGTCAAATCTTCGGCCATTCGTTTTGTAAGCGTGGTAACGAGGACTTTGTTTCCGCCCTTCGTAACTTTATTTATCTCTGAGATTAAATCGTCTATCTGACCTTCCGTAGGGCGTACGAAAATTTCCGGATCAAGCAGTCCGGTAGGTCTTATAATCTGCTCGGTTCTAAGCATTTCATGTTCTTCCTCGTACTTCGAAGGAGTAGCGGATACGCATAAAAGCTGGTCTATTCTGTCTTCAAATTCCTCAAAGGACAAAGGTCTGTTATCAAGGGCAGACGGAAGTCTGAAACCGAAATCCACAAGCGTATTCTTTCTCGCCCTGTCGCCCGCATACATACCGCCTATCTGAGGTATCGAAATATGGGACTCGTCTATGATTAAAAGAAAATCGTCCTTAAAATAATCCATCAGACAGTGGGGCGGATCTCCGGGCTTTAATCCTGCGAGCACGGGTGCATAGTTTTCAATGCCCGAGCAGGTACCGGTTTCTTTGAGCATCTCTAAATCAAATGTGGTACGCTCAAGTATTCTCTGCGCCTCCACGAAACGATCCTCGCTCTTAAAATATTCAACCCTCTCTCGCATTTCCTGTTCGAGTTTGTCACACGCGATATCTATTTTTTCCTTGGAAATAACGTAGTGCGAAGCAGGGAAGATTGCGACATACGAAAGAATCGCTTTCTTTTTGCCGGTCACAGGGTCAATCTCCGCTATCTCTTCAATCTCATCGCCCCAGAATGAAAGACGTACCACACCTTCGCCGCCTTCAGCCTTGGCTATCTCAAGCGTATCGCCCCTTACCCTAAAAGAAGAACGCGTAAGGTCCATATCGTTACGCTCATACTGCATATCAACGAGTCTGGCGATGATTTCATCGCGGTCAATCTGCATTCCCGGGCGAAGTGACATTATCATGCTCTCGTAATCTTCGGGGCTGCCCAGACCGTATATACACGAAACGGAAGCCACAACAATAACATCCCTTCTTTCCGTAAGGGATGCAGTGGCGGAAAGTCTTAACTTGTCTATTTCTTCGTTTACCGACGAATCTTTTTCGATGTAAGTATCTGTCGAAGGAACATAAGCCTCAGGCTGGTAATAATCGTAGTATGAAACAAAATACTCAACGGCATTCTCGGGGAAAAACTCTTTCATCTCCGAGTAAAGCTGGCCTGCAAGCGTTTTGTTGTGCGATATAATAAGCGTGGGCTTGTTTAAAGCTTCGATGACATTAGCCATTGTAAATGTCTTACCGGAGCCTGTAACGCCAAGCAGTGTTTGGCACTGATTGCCCTTTTTAAAGCCCTCCACCAGGTCTTTTATGGCCTGTGGCTGATCGCCAGTCGGTTTATATTCTGAATGAAGTTTAAAATCCATTTCTTTTACCCAAATAAAAATGATATGCCGAAGTTAAGCATATCATTTTTTTCATCATATGTCTATATTATTCAGAACATTTGTTCGTGTTTTTACAACTTTTATTTGCTTTCTTTTGCATTAAGTTCGTTGTACTTTGCAACCATATAATCAACTGTATTTTTGGTGCCGTTACCGTACTCCTGCCAGCATTCGTTTCTTACTTCCTCCCTACCCTTTGCGAACTCGTCACTCTCTATGCAGGAATCAATAAGATTCTTAATATCCGACAGATTATCCGCAGTAATCATCTTGCCGAGTTTAGGCAGTGCGGAAAGCGTCCAGATATCTTCGTCAAGCCACCAGAGGTCGTAAGCCGAAGTATCGAACTCGGTATCCGTATAAATGACGGGCTTGTCGTAAACAAGCGCAAAATCAAATACAACGCCCGAGAAATCAGAGATTAAAATATCGGATCTTTTAAGAACCTCAAAATTGTCGCGGTCCCTGTTCCATTCAAGTCTTTCGGATTCGGGGAATTCCTTCATCAGCGAATCCATCAGTTCTTTTTCCGCCGTAAAAGACTGCGGATGAGGTCTTACTATAACGTGATATCCGGTATCAAGCAAAGCTTTTATGATCTCGCCTTTGAATTTATTAAAGAGCGATGTCTCGCCCCATGTGGGTGCGATAAGAACTGTCCTCTCGTGCGCAGGAGTCTCGCCGCTAGCCTTTATTCTTTTAACCATTTCATCCATATAGGGGATGCCGCACATATGCAAATCTTTGTTGGGAAGGCCACGCATCTCTTCGAGTTTTCTGATTTGTCTTTCGTGAAAATCACCTGCGATTAAAACAGCATCGTAATAATCGAGGCCGAACATTCTGTAGAAATTGATTTCACCTGCGGCATGAGGAATGTGAATATAATAATCCACATCTCTCGAGCGCTTCCACTGATAGACTTCAAGGCCCGGTGTTGTCGCAAGAACAACCGAGGCATTAAGGAAATTAAGCTTCGAAAATGCCTTATTTCCCTCGCCTAAGAATCTGGCCTTGACGTGCTCGAAGCCGGAATTAAGTCCGGGATCGTCCTCGGAGGCGGTAAGATACTCAACATCTATACCTCTCTCGTTGAATTCACGGCAGATTGGCTCGAATGTGTTCCAGTATCTTTTATCATCCGAAAAGATAACGTAAGGGATCTTATCACTCTTTATTTCTTCTTTTTTTCCGCTTGTCAGTTTAAAGCGTATCTTTACCCAGGCCACTCTAACTATGTATCCGATTGCGCCGAATACACCGATTAGCACTGCAAATAGCATGCTTCCCGTTCCGGGGTCTATGTAAAGCAGCAAATTTTCAGTAGACATTTTTTTCTCTTTCTATCTGTTGTCTTCTAAAAGTTTCCAGTTGTTTTTATCTCTCATATCGCCTTCTACGGAATACCATATTCCGTCGACGAAAACAGTTCCGTTGTTGGTAATTACATCAGGATTATGCGATCCCAAAATCTTCTGAGGTCCTTCTTTGGCATCGTTTGTAATGGCATTGCCCGTAAAAGGATTGACAGGGTTTTCAATGATTCCGTCAAGCGCATATACGGGAACGTCTGCATTGGTCATAAACCGCTCATCCACAGTAAAGCCGTGGCTGTCGAAATCTTTTATCATCAAAAGAGGATAATAGCTTTCGATATCGGTCTCATCGTCGCCGCTGCCGTCTAAATCAAACATTTCATTGTGGTAAACCCACTTGCCGTGGTCCGATACGATGATGATTCTGGTGTTGTCGTATACGCCCTGTTCCTTTAAGTATTCAAGCCATGCGCCGATTTTAAGGATGGCGCACATATTTACCTGATAACTGCCGATTTGAACATCGTTATTCATTTCAAGCGTAACACCGTCTACTGTGTATCTGTCGGCATGCTCTTTTTCGTAAGCTTCATTGTCGACAAAATATGCGACTTCGTATTCGGGTTCCTTAAAATAAATCGGCCAGTGCGTGAGCTCGTTGTCTATCATTAAGAAGTTATCCGAGGCATCATCGCTTATCTCGGTCATATCGACGAGGTTTGCAATTGTCAGATAATCTTCCATAACCTCTTCGTTGATTCCGGTACATCTGTAAAGGCCTTCTTTTACGATGGCCGTCGAATTCTTCATTTCATCAAGGAATCTCTTATTTCCGATACTCTCGTTGTACGAGCCGTGGTTGTAAAGATGATCCTGAATTGCAAGCGGTGCAATCTTTGTAATCGAATAGCAGAAGAAGTTTCTGAAGTTACGATCGGAAACGTTTACCTTCTGAGCATTCCAGTAATACCCCTTGGTGATAAATGTTCTGATATTCGGATAATCGTTGTATATCGAAAGGTCCGGAACCGTGCTGTATCCTGCGTAAGGAGGATCGCAAACCGTGACATTATAGCCCTCATCATAAAAGAGTGCAGGCATAACTTTCAGCGCTTCGTCGTGCTTGTCTCGTAAAAGCTCGGTATCCCTCGCATTCATTTCTTCGGGTGTATATTCATATCCGCCAAATATTGCGGGTGCTCCGTAATTGGTGCAAAGACCGTAGGAAATGGTGTTGGGATAATAGCAGAAGCCGTCATAAATTTCTTTTAGTTCGGGCTTTTCGTTGACAAAGTAGGGGATGTATTCGTTCATTCCTCTATCAAGCATAAACACGATTACGTTTTTGCCGTTTTTGCTTAGATTAAAAGAAGGCTTTTCGGTATTAACGGATTCGATAACGGATTTAAGTCCTTTGATTTCTTTTTGAATGGCGGTGCAGTTAATAACCGACATGCCGAGTATCGCCAAGGTTCCTGCGATAATAAACACTCTTAATTTCTTGCCCAGCAAAAGAGTAATTGCAACGCTTGCGGCAATCACAGCAACAATGACTAACAGATTAATTAATATCAGTTTGTGCGGAGCCGTATATTCCTCTGTGTAAGCCAAAGCACTGTTTAGTATCACATTGTTTTTTCCAAAGAACATATAGTTGACCGTAGCCACAAAGCAGACCACGCACATCACAACATTTAATATGCTCTTTATCTTTTTATCAAGCAGTCCGTAAAAGACCGAAAACCATACCAGAAATACGCCAGCCGCAATGCAGGTTGCACTTAATACAAACCAGAGCGGATTTAAGAAATGATAGATATCCACGAATTCCTGCGGCGAAGATTTGATAACGGCCGAGGGAATTAAAATACCCGTCAATATCGTCATATAAATTCCGCCGAGTAGGAAAAGCTTTCCGTCGGTTTCTTTGATTTCTTTTTTCTTGAATAATTCCTTTTTTGAAACAATCGAAATTGCAAGAGGAACGAAGCAGATAAATGCAAGCAGAATGAGTATTAAAAGAAATGATTTACTGCCTGTTTTCTTCATGGCAAAAGGAAGCGAACCAAGTAAACATACGCCCACAACCGAAAATGCAATGTTAAGCACTTTCTTAGCGGTCTTAGATTTGTAATATATGGTTTTAACCAGCGAGAAAAGGTTATTTAAAGTCCAGTAGAATACAAGTCCCGCGGGAGACTTATACAGGAAGAAAAAGAAAAATACAGCCATGGCATAAAGCTGAATCTTGTTCTTAAGAGGATATCCTTTCGTAAATACGATGCAGGATATAAGGTTCAGCGATGTCATAACAATCGGTAAAAGATTAATTGAAAAAGCACCGATTGTAATCAGGGCATCGGGAGCCCCGAGATTTGCAATCGGACCGAATGATACATTTTGAATTGCATCCAGATGGGATAAAAACTGATATGCGGCAATGAAAAAAGGTATCTCCAAAAGAAGAGAGACAGAACTTTTGAATACATCCGTAGGCTTGTATCCGTTCTGTCTGTAATATGTTTGCAACATCATCATTCTTTCGTCGCCTTTAAAAGTTTTTCTGATGTGCGCAACACCTTTTCTTAATTTGTTTTCGATATTCCTTTCTTCTTCCTGAACCGCATCCGCTCTGTTGTATAAAGGAAGAACCAAAAGGTTCATTGAAAGGCTTAACGCAATGATCGAAAGACCGGGATTGTTAAGCCCTTTTTGTGCTACTGAAAAAACGTATTCGAAAAAGATCTGAAGCGGTCTTATTAAGACCGAGTAAATCACTTGAAAAACACTCATCTTAGTTAATTTTATCCTTCAGGTAATCCATTGCGTAATCCAACTGATTGTCGGTTTCGTCCTCGAGATATTTCTCCGAATCAAATGTAACTTCTTCGTCGGGATCAATACCGATTTTATGAATATTGTTACCGTTAGGAGTATAGTACTTGCTGGTTGTAATCTTGATGGCCGAGCCGTCGCCCAAAGGTAAAATACTCTGAACGATACCTTTGCCGTAAGTGGTGGTTCCGATAAGCGTACCGATTCCGTAATCCTTGATGGCACCTGCCATAATCTCGGAAGCTGAAGCTGAACCGCCGTCTATTAAAACAACTAAAGGAACATCTATTTCATTCTTACCGTCGCATGAAAATTCATTGCGGTTGCCATACTTATCTTCTGTATAAACGATAAGTCCCTGAGGAAGAATTTCACGGCAGATATCAACTACTACATCAAGGTTTCCGCCGGGGTTGCCTCGTAAGTCGATAATAAGGCCCTTCATGCCTGCTGCTCTTGCAGCATCGATTGCTTCTTTAAACTGGCTTGTGGTAATTGCATCAAACTCTGAAATCTTGATGTACCAGATACCGTTATCCTTTTCGCTGTACTCAACGGTAGGTGTATCAATCTTTCTTCTCTCAAGAGTAACGTCATGCTTTCCTGAGGCACCTTCAACAGTTAAGGTAACATATGTTCCTTCTTCGCCTCTGATGTAGGATACAACTTCGTTTAATGTCTTACCGTACATCTCAATGCCGTCAACAGCCACTACATAATCGCCGACATTTAACTCTCCGCATTCCTTTGCGGAACCGCCTTCGATAAAGCTTTCAATCTGTGCATATCCGACATCGGTATCCATCTTAAG
This sequence comes from Lachnospiraceae bacterium G41, assembly GCA_900100245.1. Classification (GTDB taxonomy): domain Bacteria; phylum Bacillota; class Clostridia; order Lachnospirales; family Lachnospiraceae; genus UBA3766. Next base: position 150,065 of record FNEU01000005.1, on the reverse strand, counting down.
ATAAGCACCGACACCTTCATAATTGCCGTTCCAGCTGGCGGTCATATCCTTGTATTCTTCGGGTGAATAGTAAACGGTATAAGGATCGCCGACACCGTTCATAATGCCGTAGTAAAGACCGTTTTCAAGGTCTTCTTCATCTACGTCCTCATAATAATATGCTCTGATGTATTTTTCGAGCTGATCTATTTTGCTAAGAGTTTCCGCATTTATGAAATCACTGTTTGCGGTAAGCTTTTCATACTTTTCTTTGTTTAAACCGATTGTCAGTCCTACTATTAAAAGAACTATTAAAAGAATAGATCCCGAACCGATTACCAGTCCTAAAATAAATACTAAAATTGTTCTGATTACTGACCAGGCTTTGCCTTTTTTCTTAGGCTTTGTCTGTGTGTTTAAATTGGTGTTGTCCACAACGGGCCTCCGATAATTAAGGTTTTACTATATAATTCCAAGGCGATACGTATTCGCCGTTTACTCTGACACTGAAATGGAGATGGTTACCTGTACTTCTTCCTGTAGAACCTACGAAAGCAATTACATCGCCACGCTTAACTTCCTGACCTTCTTTTACATTGAGCTTGGAAGCATGCATATAAACCGTATACAATCCGCCGCCGTGATCAATCATGACGTAGTTGCCCATTGCACCGGTATATGAAGCGGATACAACTTCTCCGTCATATGCCGCCAAGATATTCGAGCCTGCGGGAGCCGCAAGATCGACACCGTTATGGAACAAATTGATTTTAAGCGTAGGATGAACTCTGTTGCCGAAATCCGAAGAAACTCTGGTATATGCGGGACAAGGCCAGCAGAATGCACCGCCGTCGTATACACGCATGTTCTCAAGTGCTTTCTTTTCTTCGGCTACTATTCTTTCGAGTTCGGAAATCGTAGCGTTCTGCTCCGCGATTTCTGCCTCGTATTCTCTGATGGCTCTTTCCTGATCGACTATCTCATCCTGAACTGCCGCAATTTCGGCCTCTTTCTGAGCGATGAGCTCTTCCACTGCTGCCTGCTCATCCTCTGCAGCTTTCTTCGTGGCCTGTAAAAGTTCTTCTTCCTCTTCAAGCTCTGCTTCGCAGATTGTTACATATTCAACGGTTTCCTCATATTCCTTAAACATTCTGTCATCATATTTCGAGAGATCCTCGATATAATCCATCTGATTGAGGAAATCACCAAGACCTTTGGATTTTAAAAGAAGTTCAAGATAGAAACTATCGCCCTGTTCGTAGAGTGCCTGAACTCTCTTTTTCATACACTCATACTGATGGTCTTTGATAGCGATTGCTTCCGCCAAATCTTCCTTGGCCTGTTCGATTTCTGCTTCTTTTACCGTAATCTGGCCTTTTAAGTCTTCGATTTTTTCTTCTATGGAAACAACCTGGGCATCCAGTTCAGAAACATACTGAGATAAATCTGCCTTGCTTTTTTCAAGTGACTGTTTTATTTTCTCAACATCCGTTTTGCCTTTTGCGAGAGCGTTCTTTTCGTTCTTTGCGTTGTTTATTTGCGCTTCTTTTTCTTTTATGGAGGATTCAAGAGCACTCTTTTCAGCTTCTTTTTTCTGCTTTTCCTCTTTTTCCTTTTTCTCTTCATCTTCCTTCGAGTCTTCGGTTTTATCCGTCGTTGTCTCGGATGAATCGGTAGGAGCTGCAAGAACTAAAGCGGAAAGCGGAGTCGAAAACAAAAGTCCCATTATCAAAACCGGAATAATTATTATACTAACCAGTCTGTTAACGTTAATTCGACTCATAAAAAACTCCGAAATTACACTTTCAAATGTTTGCGAACCGTGAAGAAACTTCCCACAAAACCGATTCCGACACCTATTGCAAGTGAGAAAGGAATCAGGTAGGTGAATATTTCATATGCGGGCATAAATGTCAGGAATGAAAGAAATGCAAACTTTTCCGTGATAAGATTGGTGGCTACTCCGTAGAGATAATACAAAAGTCCCATGGGGATTGCCGCACCGATAAGTCCTATTATCATTCCCTCGAATACGAAGGGGGCACGTACGAAGAAGTCGGTGGCGCCCACGTATTTCATGATCGTAATCTCTTCCTTACGAACAGAAATACCCATCGTAACCGTATTGTTGATAAGGAATATACTTACTGCAAAGAGTACAATTATAATTCCTATAAATACATAAATTAAAACCATGTTGATGCCTGACAGCGTGTCTGCGGTAAAATCGGATTTGTTGATTTTTCTGACACCGTCAACGCCTTCAAGATAGTTTACAAGCTGGCTCTGTTTGGTAACATCGCTTAAGTAAATCTGATAGTTCGCACAGTTTTCAAGGGGGTTCTCCGTGAAGCCTTCCGCATATTCGCCGAGCTGTTTAGAAAACTCTTCCCACGCTTCTTCTGCGGTGATAAGTTCATATCTGGCAACCTCGGGACGACGTCCGATCATATCTCCGATTTCATCGATACGTTCTTCTGTTATTCCCTCATCGAAGAATACCGTGATGGAAACGCTCTGCTCTGCGTTTTGAACTATATTTAAAACATTGAATGCTATCGCATAAAAGATACCGAACACAAAGAGACAAGCCGAAATGGTGGCTACTGTCGCAAAGGTAAACCATTTGTTTTTAAATACGCCTGCGACACCCTGTTCGATGGTATAAAAGAAAGTTCTAATCTTCATCGAAATAACCTCCGTTCTCGGCGTCGGAAACAATCATACCCTGTCTGATTGTAACTACTCTCTTCTTCATCTCGTTGACGAGTTTTTCGTTGTGAGTAACTACAACAACAGTGGTGCCGTTTTCATTTATAGTCTCCAAGAGACGCATGATTTCCTGTGTATTGTAAAGGTCCAAATTTCCGGTAGGCTCATCTGCAAGAAGGAGCTTGGGCTGGTTAACCAAAGCACGTGCAATAGCAACCCTCTGCTGCTCACCTCCGGCAAGCTGCTTGGGTTTAGCCTTATATTTTCCTGCAAGTCCTACGAGGGAAAGCATGCTCGGAACATTGGTTCTGATTTCTCTTTCGGATTTCTGGGCGATTCTTTGCGCGAATGCGACGTTCTCATACACGTTTCTGTCTTTTAGGAGTCTGAAGTCCTGAAAAACGACTCCGAGAGTTCTTCTGAACTTCGGAATCTTACCGTGCTTTATTGTCATAAGATTGTATCCGTTAACATATGCGGTACCGCTGTCTGCTTTAAGTTCTCTTAAAAGAAGTTTGATAAGGGTGGACTTACCGGCGCCGGAAACTCCGACGATAAATACGAATTCGCCCTGCTTAACTTTCAGATTGATGTTTGAAAGTGCGGGAACACCGTCGGAAAATGTTTTGCTTACATCATCAAGATAGATGGCGTACTCGGCTATTTCATCAAGTGCCGGATCGCGTCTTCTTCTCTTTTTTTCTGCCATTAAATTTAACTCCTAAATTAATATTCAAGCGACTCCATGTACTTCATGTACTTAACTACCATAAGGGCAATTCTGAATGTAATCGCATCTTCAAATACTCTTAAATCAAGGCCTGTGGTTTTCTGGATCTTGTCAAGTCTGTAAACAAGAGTATTTCTGTGAATAAACAACTGTCTTGAAGTCTCTGAAACGTTTAAGCTGTTTTCGAAAAACTTCTTGATGGTTGTGATTGTTTCTTCGTCAAATTCCTCGGGATTGACATTGTCGAAAATCTCTTTGATAAACATCTTGCAAAGAGGAATCGGCAACTGATAAATCAGTCTTCCTATACCGAGTTCGCTGTATGCAACAACGTTTCTGTCTTCAAAGAAAATACCGCCTACATCGAGTGCCATCTTAGCTTCCTTGTATGAACGGGAAACATCCTTGATTTCGTTGACTACGGTACCATAGGAAATACGGATATTCTTCGCGTTTTCTTTTGCAAGAAGCTTGTGAAGTCCTGCGATTGCAACATCGATTTCCTTCTGTGCGTTGTCGCCCTGGATTTCTTTTATGACTACTACGTTCTTTTCGTCTACAGCACTGACAAAATCGCGCTTCTCAGCGAGCATGGCTTCTTTTACGATGGAAAGAATATCCATGTCTTTGTTGCGTGTATTGTCAATTAAAATAACCACTCTCGATGCGTCGAGAGGAATATGAAGTCTCTTGGCGTAGCCGTATATATCCACGAGTAAGAGGTTGTCCAAAAGGAGGTTTTTAATAAAATTGTCTTTATCAAATCTCTCTTTGTATGCAACAGCAAGACTCTGAATCTGGAATGCCGCCATTTTGCCGACAAGATAGGAATTATCTCCGTTTGATGCGCAGATTACTATATATTCGAGTGTCTGTTCGTCATAAATCTTAAAAAACTGACTGCCCTGAATCTCCTGGCTGTCTGCGGAAGACTTAACGAACTCTCTCACCTGTGACTGATAATTGACAGATGAACTCATGGTACTTGCTATGGTTTTTCCTTCTGCGTCGGTCACGCACAAATCCACTCTGGATATACTCTTAATGCCTTCGATTGACTGTTGTAAAATTTGGTTAGATACCATATCTTCTCTCCACCCCTATACAAAACTCACAATATGCCGTAACGGCAATTATATATTTTTACATGCCTACTATCATAGTGTAATATATTTACCAAAAAATTTCCACCTTTTTTATATATTTTGTCTGTTAAATCTTTGTTTTTTTTATAACAGTCTCGGCGAAATATAGTAAAAATGCACAAAAGCCCGAATTTTGAGCCTTTGTGCATTACTGTCTTCTTTCTTTCGAATATATAACTTTTTCCCCGATTTCTATCTCTCCCTGCTTTAAAAGATGCCCTACGGCTCTCTTAAACTGGTTTTTGCTCATATTGCATTCACGCTTTATGATCTCGGGTGAAACCTTGTCGTTGAAAGGAAGTACTCCGTCGTACTGTCTGATTAAATACATTACGTAGTCGGCGTCCTTGTCAATCGTTGCATACGCTTTGTCACGAAGTGCAAGATTTAATCTGCCGTCTTCAAGTACCGAGGTTACTCGCGCTTCGAAGGTATCGAGCACGTGAATTTCCTTCGTCATTTCCTTGGCGGGAATAAGCGCCGAGTACTTGTCATCCACGGCACAGAAAGCGCCGAATCTCTCGGATATCTCGTATACTCTGGCGTTTACCCAGTCATCCTTTTCATAACCGCTGCCGGTATCAAGGTATTTATAGATTTTCATTGAAGCGCAGATTCTTGAGGACTTGTCTATGTAAGCCCTGACAAGAACTTCGTCTCCGACATTAAGCTTAGTCGTCTGCTCCTTAAAGGGGAGGAACAAATCTTTTTCGAGACCCCAGTCAAGAAATGCTCCGATTTTGGAAACCTGGCTAACTTTTAAAAGTGCAATGCTTCCGACCGTAATCTTCGGATTTCTTCTGGTCGCTATCGGTCTGTCCTGTGAATCCTTGTAAAGAAACAGTTCAAGTGTATCACCGGTTTTAAGGTCTTCGGGAACTTCTTTTTTAGGAAGAAGCACTCTTTCATCCTCGTGACCGTCTTCAGAAAAGTACATCCCGAAGTCCACTCTTTTAACGGCCTTTAAGGCCTGTCTGTTACCAATTAAAAACATGTTTATCCGTCCTAGAATATATTGTTGCCAAAGCCACCTCTGGGTTTAAAATCTTCGGCATAAGTTTCTCTTTCCCATGCCGCAAAGTCGTCATCAGAATATCTGTTAACCGTCTTACCGCCTTTTTTAACGGTATTGGGATGAGGAGTGGAAGCACCTTTCTTGGGAGGAGCGGAAAGATAAAATCCGTTGTTTCCGAAAGGATTGCTGCCATCCTTAGTTGTAAATGATACATGCTCGCTGGGCTGTGAAGGAGCATCATCATGATGATTTACGTAAAGGCTTCCGCCGAGTCCCGAAGGAGCTGATGTGCCGGCAGATGCTGTTGTAGCTGCTGCTGTAGGTACGCCTAAAACAGATGCGAAAGGATTTGACGAAGAACTTGATGCGGGTGCACCGAGTGTCTTGCCGTACGAGCTTCCTCTGTCAACAAGAGTACCTGAGCCGTAATTGCTCTCGTAGCTTTCTTCAGAATCGGAACCGCTGTAATAAAGTCCGTTGTATGCATCGGGAGCAGTAATCGGTCTGTCCCATTTGGGTTTACTCTTCTTCTCGCTTGAGCCGCTTGAAGAAATTCCGCCTAAGCCTCCGAACGTACCTATATCGCTCTTAACTATTGCAGAAACAGGTTCGGGTGCGGGCGCAGGAGCAGGTTCGGGCTCTGTATAAGTTGTATAAGTTGTTTCAGGCTCTGCATATGTGGTTGCAGGTTCGCTGTAAGAAACGCTTTCATACGAAGATGTATCGGGAGCGCTCTCAGTTATGCCTGAACTGAAAGACAAATTCTCTGTGGAAGTGGCTTCGGTTGCAACGCCTTTCTTCGTAAAAGGAGTGTTGGTCGAAACCGATGAAGCCGAAGCGCCTCCTCTGTTATATAAAGCTCCGCCCATTCCGGCCGAAGGTGCGCTGTCAACAGTAGCAACCGTCTTGACAGGTTCGGGTGCGGGACTCTCGGATTTTCTTGACAAAGAAATAGTGGATGACTTGGGCGCATCGTAATTCTTCTTAGCAAAAGGATCGGGAGCAGGGATATCTTCAAACTTCTTGGATGAAGGTTTGTTGAATACGATAGTACTCGAAGGTCCTGTCTCTTCGGTAGAACCTGCAAGTGCAAAGAATAAATAAATACCTCCGATAAGAAGGAATGCAACATTAAGAAGCATCCATGGCGGCTTAACCGGTGATGCATTGATAGCATTTCTTAAGATGTTGGTAAATCCCGTGATAAAAAGGGAAATTCTTACCATTTCCTTGAAGTTGTAAGGCTGCTTGATAATCTTGTTGATACCAAAGCCGATTCCGCCGAAAATAAAACCGACAACAACCGCTTTAATGCCGAACCAGATAAGCGAAATGCCTGCGATTATAAGATAGAATACAATAAATTTTTCTTTGAAAATATTGATGAAACCTTCTCTGTTGAAGTTGTTGGGAAGACCTACCATGTTGGCGATGTCAGAATATTTGAGAGTAGAGGTCATACCAACCATGTTGATGCTGGTAAGAGATTTGCCGTTAAATGCAAAAACAGATTTGCCGTTGGACCAGTCTGTTAAAATTTCAACCTTGTCAATATATGCCTTGTCAGCATTGTCAATATCAGAGTTAAATACAACGTACTGATTCTCGTTTACCTGAATATACGAATTTTCTTCAAATCTAACCTGTCCCCCGGTGTAAGTAAACTGAGGAACTGTCTTTATTGTTTCAACGGTCTGCGTAATAAAACCGTTACCGCCTAAGCATCTTAAATAAATAATGCCCCAGTAAACAGCTGCTGACACAATAACCGCAATGATGGTATAAACTACAACCTTGAATGTGGACTGGTTGGCCAGTCTGTTGAAAAAACGAGGTTTGATTATACCTTTAAATACATACTTAAATTGTCCGAATAAACCAATATTGCTTTCCATATTTTCCCCTTATTTTTTATAAAAACAACCCTTAAAACCCTTTTGGTCTTCTGCAGACCTATACTATTATAATGGAAAGATATTATTTTGCAAATAATTACTCGTGATTATTTTTTGTTTACTGATACAATTTCATAGTATCCGTTGTTCAGTAAAACAGATGTCTCATTGTTATCCTCGAGCCACTTGAAAATATATTCATTCTCCTCTGAGTAATAGTATGCGGGGTTAACGTCAAACGATGCATCGCGCACCACAATCTCGGGATATTTCTCCGGAAATACCTCGTAATACTTTCCGTACATTTCGTTAAACGCCGTCGTTCCCTGTACGGAAGGCGTAGTAACGCGGTCGACAAATGTCACGTAAAAAAGCTGTTCCTGTCCGATGAAAAGAACATTTTTGCCGGAGTCTATCACTTCCCTAAATTCTTTATACGAGCTGTTCCATGCGTCCGCCTGGTTTTTTAATACGAAAATTCCTTTTGCCGGACCGTATTCCACTTTTTCAAGTTTAGCTTTAATCGTGACGGGCATACATCCGTTAACTCGTAAAAGAAACAGGCGACATCCAAAAAGAACAAACAGGCAGAAAACCATGCAGCAGACGGAAAGAATCAGGTCTGATTTGCCGAGATTTTCTTTTTCTTCTTTTATGATGTATTTTTGTCCGAAGATAAAAATTCCCGCAATGACTGCTATGAAAAGCTTGGAGTAAAGCGAATTGGAATCCATGTTCGTAATCGCAAAAACCGCCGGGAGTGTGAGTATCGAAGGAATGATTGCATACCACAACTCTGCGGAGAAGCGCTTGTATTCCTTAATGCCGATGAGCATGAAGAGTACGGCGTATACGATATATCTCGACTGAAGGTAGAACTGATTTTCGTTTCCGAAAACATAACCGAACAGCGTCTTAAGCGAGAGCCATATCGTCGCGAATGCCAAAATATTTATCATAAAAGAAAAAACTTCGATTTTTCTCTTCCAAACAATTTTCTGAACGATTCGATAAATAAGCGCAAGTACAATTCCGACACCAAGACCGATTGCTATCTCGATTCCCTGCTCTTTTAGCTGCGCGGGATATGTGGCGAGTTTGTAAGTTAAGCCGCTCGAAGTATGCGACGAATCCATCAGGATGTAGCTTATGAAAAACGGCAGTTCCTTGGGTGAAACATTTATGAGAATCACAGCCACATTGATAAGGCCGACCAAAATGGTTCCTGCGAAAAACGGAAGGATGCCTTCTTTTTTCTTTCTTACCGCCATAGCGATTACAAAGACAAAGAAAATCGGAATCATCGAAGGATAGCAAAGGACGCTTACTCCAAAGAATAGTCCTGCGAGCAGATAAAGAATTATCTTCTTGCCTTCTTCTGCAGATAGCAAAAGAAGAAAAACCGCAAGCATACTCCAGTAATGCATCACCTCGAACTCAGGCATTGCAACCCATTTGGGCAGGAAATTCATGTGGAGCAAAAACGCAAAGGCGGCCACCAGAGAATTTGTTTTTCTTTTAGAAACAAAGAAAAGAAAAACTCCGAGAGCCAGGTGAATCAAAAGCCCTGCCATTCTTAAATAAATCACACAGTAATCCGTGCTCTTAAAAATCTTTACAAATGGATATAAAAAGATTGCGGGGAGAAACGCCGAAAACTGGTGCGGCTCCCACATATCATACATGAGCTTGTCGCCGGTTACCAAACGGTACGCCTGCGCCACCGCATAGGATTCATCCACGTCAATGCTCACAAACAAGGCCTTTACAATACCGATTAAAGTAAGCAGGGCCAGCACGATATATGCAATTTTTACAATGTTAGTTAAAGTCTTTTTCATTTAAGCCAACCATTAATTGATATCTGATATTATATCAAAACAAAAAACCGACACGCAATCTTTTGACGAAAACATGTCGGTTTATTTAGTATGAACTTGGATGGGTTAGTTCTCTCTCTTGTTGCCGAAGAAGAACAGCGCAACCGTTCCTCTGCCTGTATGTGTACCGATGATGGTTCCTATATCAAATATCTGAACACCGTCCTTAATATTCGGGAACATCTCGTTTAAAATCTCAGCCAGATATTCTGCATCTTCTCTGCAGCCCGAATTTGAGATGAAACAACGCTTGGAATATTCTTTGCCGAACTCACAGTTTTCAAGCATCTTTTCAGCCGCTTCTTTTGCAGCCTTTTTCTTGCCCTTAACCTTGTACTGAACAGCGAGCTTGCCTTCGGCATCTACATTCATAATCGGGCAGAGATTTAAGAAGTTTCCTATCGCACACGCTGTGGCCGATATTCGACCGCCTCTCTTAAAATGTGTAAGATCCGTGGTGTAAAACCAGTGCTGAACATTCAGTTTCTCGGCCTCCGCAAATGCAGCCAGTTCTTCGAGAGATGCACCGTCTTCTTTTCTTTCAATCATAGCGTCTAAAAGAAGTCCGTATCCCGAGGATGCAGCAAGCGAATCGATTACAATTATCTTTCTGTCGGGATATTCGCTTTTAAGTTCTTCTGCTGCAGTGTGAACACTGTTGTATGTTCCGGAAAGTCCTGATGAAAATGCAAGGTGCAGAATGTCGTAGCCTTCTTTTAGGAACGACTCAAAAAATTCAAGAGCATCCGCTATGTTCACCTGAGAGGTGACAGGCATTGATCCGCCATCAATTTTCTTGTAAAAATCTTCATAAGAAAGGGTTTCGCCAAGATCGTCCTTATAATCCGTACCGTCCAGATTGTAATGGAAACTGACAAAAGGAACATTTTTTTCTTTTAAATATTCACGGTTTAAATCGACTGCAGTATCGCAAGTAAGTAAGTATTTTCCCATCGTTAAACTCCTGTGGTATTTATCGATTCCAGATGTAGTTTTGAAAACTACATACACTATATCACAGCAGCCCCGTATAATCAATAAAAAACCAAATTATCATTTTTAAAAATATTTGTTGCGTTTTCAATTGATATCGTGTACAATACATTAGTGTCTAAAAAATAGCGCCATCGCCAAACGGTAAGGCAACGGACTCTGACTCCGTCATCTCAAGGTTCGAATCCTTGTGGCGCTGCGAGTGGACTTCAGGTTTTCTGGAGTCCTTTTTTATTGTTTCTCACCTTTTGACACAAAACCCCGTCCCCCTGTGTCATTATAAGTATCATTAGGCATATTATAAATTTCCTTCAACCACAATTATGCTTGTGTATTTCAACGCTTTCTTCGTCCATTCGATAAATCCTAAAAGAAACTCTTTTTCTTTAGTCTCATGCTCGTCCAGATGTTTTTCGATTTCGTTCAAAATTGTTTCCCAGTCATCCCTGCCTATCCAATTATAAAAGCAAAGATCAAACTCTGGTTCGGGCTATCTAAATGTTTAAAACGTTTGTCTCATCAAATCAATAATCTCCTGGCGAAACTCAGGACTCCACTCATAATACGTTAGATCCGGTTCAACGTACGGCTCATCTGCATAAATATAATCGTCAGCCCAGCAAGAAACAACCTGCATCTCAACGATAATAATCATATTGCCTGTAATATAAACATATTCCTCAACCTCTGCATCGCAGACACCTCCAAGCCAGCCCTTTCGATAATCAGTTCCTTCTTCCTCGATATCGGAAAACCATTTTGCCGTTTTTCGATATGCAGACTTAGCGTCGCTTGCCGAATCAAAAATATAAAAATTCATATAATCGAAATGCTTGTCAACCGTTGATGTTCTCTGAGAAATATATATATACAGGGCACTTCGTTCAGATCCGATTCTCTGTAATAACCCCCAAGCCCAGCTGTCTGAAGAACATACTCTTTCGTATATGTAGTATTCCCCTTGCCCAAACAAGCTGTATTTAATAAACAAATTGCAGTTGCGATTAATATAATTGCCTTCATCATAATTTCGTCCTCCTGTACCTAAGATACGAAATCACATGACGTTTTTTATGGGGTCATCGCATAATTTTGACACTGGGGGACGGGGGTGTAGTGTCATTTTATGGTATATATGCCAAACCTGTATATCCCAGCCATTCATCTGTACTGTTATAAGTCGCCATTTCCGACATTCCGCAATGAAACATTGAATGTCTGTATTGCGCCAGAATCATTTGCAACCGCGTATATTTGCAGTTGGCAGGTTTTTCGTATAAATCAATCATTTCTCATATATCTTGCATCTTTATAAGTTCCGATTTTTTTTATTTTGTTTTCTTTGATCATTTTACTTAGCACAAGTTCTACTGTTTTAACGCTAATATCCGGTACTTTTTTTATTATATCCTGTTTTGATATGGGAACATATGCTGAAAGCAAGATGTTCTCGACTCTTTCAGATTTCTTTGCTTTTTTCAAAGAAATCTCCATAAAAGAATCGTCCAGTTCGCTGAAACACTTATATAGAATCTGAAGGAAATATATTATCACCGGGACGTAATCATTTTTATTCTCATGCCACATATAGGAAGACTCCGCTAACGCCTCGTAATAATTTGCTTTATAATTATTTACCTGGCCTTCAAATGATATATATCTAACTATGTCATATCCCGAAATATATAATAACAGCACTGTTAACAATCTCGAAACACGACCATTACCATCAGTAAAAGGATGTATGCAGAGAAAATCCAACACAAAGCACGGAATCAATAATAACGGGGATATTTCAAAATCTTGTCTTGCATCATAATAAGCCAATATCAACTGCTCCATATCATCTCTAACATCTTTCGCTGCGACCGGCTTAAATCTGACTCGTCTGCTTCCATCAGATCCGTATTCCATAATGAAATTATTTGTTTTCTTATATTTCCCAGCTTCGGATCTATTCGTTTGCTCTTCAATCAACTTATGCAACAAGCATATGGTCTCTTCTGAGATATCCATATCCGAATGGTTGGAATGTATTAAATTTAAGGCTTCTTTATAGCCTGCTATTTCCATTTCAGCATGTGTAATGGGTTCAGAGCCGGAAACAATATCCTTTATTCTTGAATCCGTTGTTACAATACCTTCAATTGCATTACTGCCTTTGACTGAATCAATCACAGCTTTTTTCTGTAAACTATTGAAAGTCTCTTCATATTGCAGCTTTCTAAATATCTCTTTAGATTTCAAATCGGCAATAACACCCGTTAGCCCTACAATATTCCCAGGTATTTCTTTCTTTAAAAACGAATAATCATATATGTGCATATAAATATCCTCAAAATAAAATTTACTACCTAAATTTTATCATTTTTTAGGTAGTAAATCAACGCCTGTTCAATTATTCATATCATAAATCAAGTTTAAGCACTTTCTCTTTCCGTACTCTCTTCTTGAAAGCGTTTGAGGTCTTCGGTCATAACCCTGGCGGTTCTAAGGTCCATGAGCCATCCAATCAGAACAACCAGGCAATAAATAATCACAATGCTTAAAGCGACTGCAGATGCAGTTATCAGAATATCGCGTGTTAACGGCTGGCCGACAAATATAAATACAACGATTGCAACAACAGTCATAATCATCTGCACAATTTCTTTTATGATAGCCTGCTTTACTGTCAGTTCTTTATCGCTTCTTACAAACAGTGCAGGGATTATACCAATAACTCCGTAAATCAGCGGATACGCAAATACTTCGTATCCAAATTGCTGTTCCGGTCTTAGGATTTTACCCAATATCAAAATGGCCAGATTTATCAGTGTGACACTTATAAAAAAACTGCCTGCTATATTTTTGATACGTTCTTTCATACTTTACTCCGTTCTGTTTAACATCCTATCGTTTGAGACATTCTTTTATCTCAGGGACGTATTTACGAGAGATTATCACCTGTTCACCGTTTTTTAGCTGACACATAAAACGTCCGTTAAGTGCGGGTTTTATATACGATATCTTCATCAGATTTACAATTACGGCCTTCGATATTCGCGCAAACTGGCGCTTGGGAAGCACTGTCTCAAATTCATAAAGTCTTTTACGAGATTCGTAGCATTCATCTGCAAGATAAATAAAAGTGCGATCATCCACAGATTCAACATACAATATGTCGGCGATTAGAATCTGATACATCTTCTCATCTTTAAATGCGTCAACACTTCCCTGCCGCATCTTAACAAACTGAACTATCTCATTGACTCGGTCATCAACTTTATGACAGCCTATTTCAATATATTCTTTTTCACTTTCACTAATTGTTTTTATTTCAAGTTTCATTTTTTCCTTAATAGCATTCTTCTATCGAGAAGCTGCCTTCGCCCTTCAGATAACAATCCATAAAATCTACTACGATTTCGTTAACCTGGTCTATACATCTTTTAGGATCGACACTTCCTGTTCCAAGCATTTTTGCTAAAAAAGGTGAAAAGAGAGGAAGGTCGGTAAAGTTCATGTGTTCTGAACCCCTAAAATAAGTGCTGTAACCGGTCACTGCATTATCAAGAATCACATTATTGGTATAATTATACCCCATTTCTCGTGCATTAAGACACTCATTATTATGATTTTCATTGTTTATTGAAAGAATCGGTGTTGTATATATCTCTTCGTTTATAACCGGATATCCGTTATCAACACCAATCTGCTCGCCGAGCATAGTTCCGTCGAGATCAATGACTGCTGAAATATCATCGCGTCTGCCTACACTGACTGCAGTTGCACCGCCAAGCGAATGACCCATAAGACCAATCTTTGTGGTATCAATAGAATTAATGATGGCCACGATTGTTTCCTGATCCGCATCATCATAAAACCAAGCATCATCAATATCACCTGCTTTGAGCATATTTATCACAAAGTTCATATCAGCTTCGCGAAGTTCCATCCATTTTGATGTAATCTCAAACAGTTCTTCCTCGCTCATCGAATCGTCATTGTTGCCAACCGCTAAAGCCGTGCTAAAAAAATCAGGATTTACAATTATAGTCTTGCCACTTGAATCCCTCGTAAAAAATGCGTGATACGGATGGTCAAGGCTTGCAACAACATATCCGTGGCTGGCAAGTTCCATAAACGTAGAAACATTGCTCTGATAATATCCAAATGCACCATGGCTGAAAATCACGAGTGGCAACGAATTTGGCTCTATTTCATTAATTTCAGAAGGGTAATAAAAATGCACGGGAATTTCACGAAATGACCCATCGTCTTCAAACGTTTCAATTCTCGAACTATCAATTAGTATTGCTTCACTTTCTGCCACTTCAAATTCGCCCGTGAGCGGTCGTCCTTTATAGTCGGCAAAAACAAATGCAGGTAACAAACTCATTACTACCAAAATAACGCTTAATACTGTGCTCAATACGATGTTCAATTTTCTCTTGTTAGCTTCACTCTTACGGCAAATGAAGTATATTAAAATCCCAAATACGACTCTGATAACCAGTAACAGGAAGAGCGCCTTGAACCTAAAACTGAAATCTATGCCGGGAAAAAGAATCATAAAAAAATACAGAGCCATCTCTATGACATTTACTATCAGGCGCTTAACCGTCCATTCTTTTTTCAAAATGGTTCGGCTAAGTCCCATAATGCCAAAGACAACCTCTGTAAGAATTAATATGATAAATAATAAAACTGTCATTTCAATATCCGCCTTTCTTTATCTTAAGGCGAATATATATTTAAAACTTTGGGGCATCAAGAGTTTCAAAGGTAAGATGCATTTTCGGGCGGTAAAATGCATTATTCTTTTGAAAGGAACGCATATATCTATCTTATCAAATCATCAAATCCAAAGATATCGAATCGGTCTCAATATCTGTGTTTTCAACTATTGTGGTCTTATTGTCAATCAAATCATTCAACAGATTTGATTCCTGAGGCGGACCATATACACAGCCGTTCATATTCAATGCCGCTGTGAAAATTGCACCCATAATAACGGATTTCTTTACATTCTTGTTCATATTTAACTCTCCTTAAAATGTCCGCCGTCCAATTTTAACTGTCTGTCCATTAGCGGGAGCAAAATAGTTGGATTGTGCTCCGTGAGTAAAATACCGCGTCCGCTTTCTTTCTCTTTTCGTAAAATAGCCTCAATGCATTCTGCACCACGTTCATCTATTCCTGCAAGGGGTTCATCAAAAAAGAGATAATCGTAATTTCCCATCATTGCTACTGCTATATTTACTCTTCTGCGCTGACCGCCCGAAAGACGGTCAACGCGTTTCTTTTTAAAACTGCCCATATCCAGTTCGGAAATCAAATACTCTGCTCTTTCAACATTTTCTTTGCCTTTAAGAGAAGACCATGCATAAAGATTTTCCGTAACCGTTAATTCTTCAAACAATACGATATTTTGCGGAGCATAAGCAATCTTAGACTTTGCCTTTTTACCTTTTTGCCCGTCGATGAGTACTTCGCCTTCAGTTGGTTTAAGTACCAGGGCGAGCATACTCATAAGCGTACTTTTTCCGCTGCCGTTTGCACCGAGCAGCACTACGCTTTCGCCGACGTTTAAGGTCATAGACAAATTGTCTACCGCAACGAATTTACCATATTTTTTTACAAGACCTTTTGCCTCAATCATAGTTCACTCCGGTTTATCTTATTCCGCTCTGTTTGAATATCAGGTAGTATACCTGTGCAATATGAACAAGCGAATTGTCTACTTTGAATGAATCATCTTTGTTGAAGACATTAAGTGTTTCTTTTAAATCTTCAAGACTTGATCCGCAGTCAATTCCGGACTCCGAAAGGAATGTCGGAGGAGTAATCTTGCTTGTATCCAGAGTACTTCTCTCCATTGTGGTGACAATTGAAACACTTCCTTTTTCACTCGAAATCTCGGTTGTTTTAACTCCGTTTCCGAGGATTGAAGTTTCTTCGATAGTACCGGTAATTGTTTTACCTGCAATCGTTGCCATACTGTCTGTATCCGAGTCTCCTGCAGGACAGATTTCAAATGTTCCCTTTAACTCTTTAGAATTGCCGATACCGGTTGAATCCTGCTCGATTGCAAGGAATGCACTGCCGAAATCAATTTTATTTGTCATGTGAGTCTGTCCGATTCCCTTGGAAACAACACTCTCCTCGTAGTAAGAATCACCGGTGTCAATAATAAACTGCTTTTCGCTGCCTTTCTTGTAGTAGCTGATATCGAAAGTAGATACTTCACCGTTTAAATCCACTTCCATTGTAACGGCAACGGGAGTTTTCTTGTACTGGTAAGTCGTCATGGTCAAATCAAGCATTCCGCCTTTTCTTTCATAAGCTGAAAGCACGGATTCAAATGCGCTTATTTCTTCGTCTGTTTCGATTCCTTTGTACATCAGTTTACTGATGCCTTCCATCAAATCAACTGCTTCATCGTCGGATACTGTTACCGTTACAGTCTTACACTTCTGCTCCACACCGAGAATCGTGTATGTATCCTTTGATTTCTTGAATGAACTTTTGGGAATATCACCAAGCACATCGTTGGCAAAGTCTTTCTTTTCCTGATTCCAGTTTATTCCGCTTCCTCTTTCTTTTTCCATTACCATAAGAGAGAAACGCTCCATAGCACCGAGATCTTTAAGACTGTTTACGGTGTCTGAATCAATGTCATATTTTACCATCGGAGAATCCGGGTTCATCGGAACATATAAGAATTCATCGTCCGTAAAATAAATCGATCCGTTTCCGGTAGGATTGCCGTTTACATTAACTGTAAAATCATATGCGGCATCACCGTTGTCTTTGTTATAGCTGTAGGTCTGTACGAGTTCCAGATCATACTGGCTCATCGCATCAGACATGATTTCCGTAGTTCTGATAGATGTATGAGAATTCTGTGTATCATCAACACCCAAATGGAACAGAGCTTCAAGAGGAATCGATCCGATACTCGGAATTTCTCCGTTAATATTCTCCGTTATACTAACCACATTTTCAGCAAACATCTTTTTAGGATTCTTTAAAACGCCACTGAAAATAACTATTGCTACCGCACCAATAATAAGCGCAAGCAAAAGCAGAACAAGAACTATTACAAGAATAATAATTCCGACAACTCCCTTTTTCTTTTTCTTGGGAGGCTTCTGCTGCTGAGGCGGCATCTGTGGTCTGGGTCCCTGAGGCGGAATTTGACCCTGCATCTGCGGTCTGGGCTGCTGCATTTGAGGCTGTCCCTGCATTTGAGGTCTGGGCTGCTGATACTGCGGCTGTCCCTGCATTTGAGGTCTGGGCTGCTGATACTGCGGCTGGCCCTGGTATTGAGGCTGGCCCTGGTATTGAGGCTGGCCCTGGTATTGGGGCTGACCCTGATACTGCGGCTGACCCTGATATTGCGGCTGGCCCTGATACTGCGGCTGAGGCTGCACGGGAGGAACCGGCTGCTGATATTGAGGCTGTGGATTTGGCTGAACGACCTGTGCCTGAGGCTGTGCCTGTGCGCGCATAACTTGGTTTCCGCAAGTCGGACAGAATACGCTGTTATCTGCTATTTGTGAGCCACACTGAGAACAAAACATAAATTTACCCCCTTATATATTTACCCAACATTTTTAACTACACCTGTTTATTTTTTTATTATACCATAAAACCCGCGTTCTCTTGCACAAAAATCCATATATTTTGCACCTATTTTTCAAATCTCAAAAGCGGATGTTTATCACAATCTATTAATGCATATATCGAAAAAACTGCTGCCCCGATTAAGGCCATAATCATATCATCCATCGTGTCGATGAGGCCTATATCGATATAGCCGGGTAAAACCTGTCCGTTTACTACAACTTCCTCTATGTTGTCAATCTTTCCTATCTGCCCTATCGTATCGGAAAGAAGGTATGAGTTGATTCTTGTAACGTAGACATCTTTTTGCATATCAAACATACATACCGTATCCATCAGATACTCTAATATCTCCCATAAAAAGCCTATAAAAACAGCCAGCGAAATTGCAAAAAGCAAATATTTAATTCGCTTTTTTAGGTTCTTTTCCTCTTCATAGGACAGATAATAATATCCGAACAGTGCAAGCATAAAACCTTCTGTGACATGCATCATATTGTCCCACCAGGGAAAATACAGATACAGATTAAAGCAGGCTCCCATCATATGCTCGCAGGCATAAACAATTAAGAATGCGTAAATCGGCCACGGAATACTCATCTTTAAAAGTAATTCCAATAAAAGCGGAATCGCAGCAGCTATAAAAGATATCGCAACTCTTACTACATTTATCGGCTCTTTTGCTACAAAAAGATAGTAAATTATAAACAATAGCAAAATCGTTTCAAAGACAAGTAAATATATCGTTTTACCTTTTCGGTTTTTAAGCCTTTGAGAAAGGTTGTTCATTAGCTTTTCCCGACCTTAATATCATAAAATAAATCATAACCCGAAGCATGTCGGTACAAATCCGAGATAAAAATGGAGGAGCCATACACCCCAAATATTTTTATCTCTTTCATAAAGTATTCCCGTCACAAAGCACATTATTCCTGCGCCAATCACGGTGTATATTCTGTAGTGCATATGTAAAACACTAAACAACAATCCTATGAAAATTAGCGTAATCCATTTCCTTCCACCCATGGCTTTTTTGACATTATCCTGCCACAAAGGTTTGATTAATATTTCCTGCCAAAATGAAATAAGCGGATATGACCAGCGCATATTCTTACCAAGGTAAAGTGCAAATAAAGGGTGGGCCGCAACAGTCGCATCTTTAGTGTTCAAATAAAATCTATATCCAAGCATGACGAGTGTGAATAAAATAATTACCACAGCAACTTCTATGATCTCGCGTTTAAGATTGCATTCCTTTGAAATCTTAAGAAACGAAAAAGAAAAAGACAGTTTCCCACATAACACCAAAATCAACGCAATCACGGATACTATGACCATAAAAATTTTTATCAGTAAATTTGCGTTTTCCGGAACCGAATATCCGGGCAAGAACATTTCACAAAGCTTGTTGGTCACAACGAGGATAAGAATAGCCAACAGACTGAGTATATAAACGAACAGGCTGTTTCCATCCTCTTTTATCTCTTGTTTCATCTATTCTTTCCTTTTCTTTTTGCTGAAAAGCCATGAAATAAATAACCCTATAGCAAGCCATCCGGCAAATACCAAGACGGATCCGAGGAAAAACCTTTGATCAAATATTGCATTATAAAACCAGTGTCCCGGTACAACCACGGATGTTATATCCCATACCGTCGCCCAGTCAGGCAGTTCGCAGAGTAATCCCGCGAAGAGCGATACGGCCATCGTCGCTACCGGTGAAATCAAAACAAGATTAGAGAACTTGCCCGATGCACAGCATATTACCAAGGCCACGGCCGCCGATGAACAGATATAAATCATAAAAGATACAAACACCTTCAAAGGATTCGGATGTCCGCTGGAAATAAGTACGGGAATAAATCCAAGCAACGTAACAACTATTCCGGGCAAGGACTGAAATGCAAAAAGCAATGATATTTTTCCGCCTTTTCCCGTTACTCTTCTTAAAAGTCCCGTGCTTGAATAACTGCACATCCAGGTTCCGGAGATACATAGATAAAACATGGCCAAAGCCGCATACCATCTGATACCGTAGAAGGTTTCTTCCTTTTCGGGTTCTTCTCCTTTGGCCATAATGGCATCTATCGACAACATGCCTTCTTCACTCCACGTATTTTTTGTATTCTCCATAAACTCATCAAGATCAGCTTGGCTTGCACCTTCCACTTCACTGATTCGGTTTTTTATAAGTTCTTCAGCCCAGACTTTAACTACATCATTAAGTACTATTTCCTGGAATGTTTTCATCTTATACGAATCCGCCGTCATGGTGATTTTTATGATTGATTCATATTCACCTGCCTTGATTTTGTCGGAAAAATCGGGTTTTATTTCAATTATGCCCTGAGCTTTGTCGAAGGCGAGATTGTTTATCGCCTCATCATGTGTTGTAACCTCAAATATATAGTCTTTTTCTTTGCTAAGTATTTCCGCCAGCCTCTCTCCGCACATACCGGTATCATTATTGACGATTTCTATCATAATTCCCTCGGTATTTTCGACGCCGCTGTATACAGAAATATAAATTGAAACGGCCATGGCAATGATTATGACGGCCAGTGAAGAAAAGTCCGTAAGCAGTGCCCTTGTTCGGCCTTTTAATAAAGCTAAATAATTCATACGGCACTCCTTTTACGATATATCAAAAATCCGACAACGGAAAAAATCACAAATGAGCCGAACAGAACAAACAAATCAAACACATAACGTTCTGCCACAAAATTAAACATGGCATTTGAAATAATACTTACACTCGCCCTAAACGGAGAAATACGCATCATAAAAGATATGATCTTAGGAAGACCGGTTTTGTCGGATAAAAATGCAACCGCGGAAACGGAAGCGGCACCAAAGTAAAGTCCTGCCCAAAGAGCCGATTGTCCGCGCTTAAACAATGAGCCAATCAACACCCCAAGAGCAGAGAATGCAAGTGAAGTTAATATAATACCGGGGATTACGGATAATGCGAATTTAATCTTTAGATTTCTGATTACTCTTGCAACAGGATACATTACCATAAAAGAACAAAAATTTAAGACCGCTCCGGAAATAATTCTCGCAACATAAAAACCAAAGAGTTTCCCCGAAGGAATACTTTTCTGACTGAATGTTTCGGACAAGTCAAGACTCGTAAGATATATAACGGGAAATGAAGATAAATATGCGCAAGTCGCACAAAGAAGAGCCAAGAAGAGCCTTAAATGATAATCGTAGCCAAAATTAAACATTCCGTTTTTGCCGATTATTCTGCCACGATGGAAGAAAATTTCAAACAAGTCCTCGATTCCCGCATTCCAGATAGTGATAATTTCTTCATCGCTTACCCCAAGCCTCTGAGCTATTTCAATACCTTCATTTACGATGCAGACACCCTGTCCGAAAACCGAAATCGCGCTGTTTAATCCGTTATATAACAACAGTGCATCAAAAGAATGCGTCGGTGAATAATAATATTCCACGACAGCTTTACTTCCGGTCATCGTATCAAAATATGTTTTAGGGGGAACATAAATGAAGATTGCAACTTTGCCTTCGTCTACCAGCTTTATTCCCGTTTCTTTTTCTTTTACGGGGTATATGGTGATGTTGCCGGTAGTGTTCTCGT
The DNA here is from genome assembly GCA_900100245.1 of Lachnospiraceae bacterium G41. Taxonomy (GTDB): domain Bacteria; phylum Bacillota; class Clostridia; order Lachnospirales; family Lachnospiraceae; genus UBA3766. Next base: position 128,498 of record FNEU01000005.1, on the reverse strand, counting down.
AACCGATGATCAGATTCATCAGATAGCCGATTTTGCTATTGTCATCATTTAAAGTTGCAATCGAATAAAAAGTTTCGCCCCTGTCAAGCAACAAGGGCGCGAAAAAAAGTCCGAACAGCAAAAGAACAGGGATAGGGGAAAGCATAGCAATAAAAGCAGTTTTCCCGTGTCCAAATAACCTTTTTATATCATATAAAACGAATGAAAAAGGATTCATCTAAGAAAATATCCCCCTGCCCCTATTAGAAAAAATCTATTCCGTATCGTTCTGAGTATTTACAGTCTCGGTCTCCGGCTTAATTACTTCCTGCGTAGGATTCGGATTGGTATAGGCATTAGCGTTTGCCTTATACTGTGTATCCTCTACATTTTTAGCTTTAGAGCCGTTTACAAATCCCGAGATAAGTGCAGCGATACCGAGTGTGGAGCCCGTGGTTAAAACTGCGATATCATCCAAGAAACCTGCAACGGGAATTGCATCGGGTATAACATCAAGAGGAAGAATCGTATATCCGCCTGCCGCTACGAATACAACTACTCCGGCAGCGATAAGAATCTTCTTCATCTTCTCATGATGCGCTCTCTTACATTCGGGGCAGCGTTTTGTTTCCGCACCGAACAACTGTCTGTTACAGTCCTTGCATCTTGCGATAATAATTCTCTGATGGCACTTAGGACATATTTCTGTATTGTCGGGAAGATCCATTAAATTGCAATGCGGGCAGATAATCATTTTTCTCTCCTCCATAATTATATTTTATATTTATATTTTATTATACCTTCTCTTTTAAAAAACATAAACCTTTTTCTTGGCAAATACTAGTTTTCATCCTGATTTTATTGCGATATAATATAGGTGATAAATTATTGTTTTCCCCAAATTGTTTTTCTTTTGCTTTGGGGCGTGTTACCTTTTACATAAGGAGGAGGTTTTCATATGGGCAAATTTGTTATTTCAGAAGCAAAAAAGGGATTTAAGTTTAATCTGGTTGCAGGAAACGGGGAAGTTATCGCATCCAGCCAGGTTTACAAATCGGCAGCTACCGCAAAGAAAGGCGTTGCATCAGTTGCAGCTAACGCTCCGATAGCAGCAATTGAAAATCAGACCGTAAAAGATTTTCAGGTAGAAAAGAATCCTAAATTCGAAGTTTACAAGGATAAAAAAGGCGAATTCAGATTCCGTCTTAAAGCTAAAAACGGACAGATTATCGCTACCGGCGAAGGCTATGCAAAGCTTGACGGCTGTATGAAGGGAATCGCTTCCGTACAGAAGAATGCTAAGGACGGCAAGATTGCTGAGAAATAGTTGTTATAAATAAATTTGGCGCTCTCTTTCGAGGGCGCCTTTTTTATTGCTCATAAAAGAATCATTCGACAATTCTGATGTTTGAAATCGCTACCTGATCGCCGGTTAACGCCACGTAGACATCGGGAACATCATCGATGATTGTAACCACGCTCTTAATGTAGATACCGAAGTTTTCGGTGATGACCGTAATCTTGTTCTTGCTTCTCTTAAAAGTAACCGTGACATCAATGCCCTTACGGTTGTTCTCTTTCCAGACATCCCAGCCTTCGAAAGTATCGTCCTTATTGATAAAGGTTTTGCTCTCGACACCGTCGTGTGTATCCCACGCTTCACCATCAAGTCTAATCAGTGCAAACTGGTGGAAATTCTCACCGTTTACAAGCTTATCATCCGCATAGAAAAGCTCGATATAAGGGCAGTGCCAGATAAGTCTTGCGGTCGGAAGACTCATTAAACATCAGGATACAAAGAAGCGTAAGGAAAAAAACGAGGAAATTGCTGACACGAACCATCACAAATCCGAGTTCGCTCACATCCCCTCTGAAAATATATGCATATCTGTCAAATACCAAGAGAAGCCCGGCACTTATATCCATGATAATAAGTATCGCTTTTCTATGGGTTGACATGGTCTTAATGAAGAGCACAAATATAGCAAGTACTGCGCAGATTCCGCTTAAAACCAGCATCGCATTCAATTGATGTTTGGCAATAAACTCCAAAAGCATTTTGTATCTCTCTCCCAAAAATACATACCTAAGAAAATTATACTCTTAATTTTGCAAGATTAAATAAAAATCAAAAAAATCATAAAAAACCGTCTGAAAAATGACAAAAAAAGGAAGCCCCATACGAGGGACTTCCTCTGTCAGTTCGCTGAATCCTATTTATTATATTTATAATCTTTTTCACATTTTATGGTACTGCCGCCGTTATTGTTCAGGTTGGAATTCATCGTAAGAGCGATATAAGATCCGAGCATCTTAATGGATTTGTTTCTGGTATCATCACTCATTCCGAAGAACACCATATCGGATTCATAATCCGATTTTGATTTTCTCTGCTCATCAAGGAGCATTTTATCCATCAGAATATCGCAGTGGTAACTGTATTGTTCTTCATCCGTTACAACAATCCAAAGCCAGTTGCCATTTATAGTATCCATAGCTTCTTTTATTGAATCGGTCGGTACATCATACTCACGGCCGCCGCCCACATCAATCACATGCTCAACATTAAGCTGTGTTAAAAAGTAATCATAAAGAAGTAAAAAATGCCCGTAATCCAGTTTTTGAGTTTCCGGTACATCAATGATATCGGTATCATATGATTCCAGCATTAAGGTCATGGGATTTGTCAGGGCTGCCGTTTCAAGAAATTCATTATCCTGCTCAAGTTCAATGTTTTCAATCATAAATTTGTAAATCTTGGCCGCACGCTCCATATAATCGTCATCGGCAGTTATATTATTGTTGATTGCATCGGTAACATATTCTTTGAATGCAGTGTATTTTCTCTCAACTTCCGCGATATCCGTATCACTCTCATAAATCTCTCTGTGATCTTCGGAAATTGTCGGGAAATAACTGATTTTATATATATTTGGCTCCGTCATATTTATATCTACGCAGGCAGCCATCGGCGAGTTTATTCTTGCGAGCTTTAAACCGCGGTTAAACTCCATATCATCAATTCCGTCTTCTTCCGTAAGTTCAATCTGCTCTTCACATTTATCCAGGGCTTTTAAAATTATTTTGGCTGCCTTATAGGAAGCCTCTTTGTTTTTCATCTCCTCGGTATACTGTATGCTGATTGCTTCGGGATTAAATACAAAAGAACCTGTCTCGTAAATCGAATCGTATCCGCGAGTAACGGTATCTTTATCCACTACAATTTCTTCATCTTCGATTACCTCAGGTACATCGACATCCTCTGTTTCATCATCCACGATAACCTGAACCTCAGGATAATCTTCAATTGTCTTCGCTTTATCGCAGCCGTTTGCCATTAAAAATACAAACGACATCACAAAAGATAAAATCAAAGATATACTTCTTTTATGATTAATTATTCTCGTTTTCATTTTCGCAATCTCTCTATATCCTCAATAAACCCGGTTAGGGCAGGCACCATCTATTTATTATAATCTTTATCACATTTGGGAACACCGGAGCTGCCATTTCCCGTGGAATTATTACTGTTCATTGTAACAGCAAGATAACCTCCGACATAATTAAAAGATTCATTTCTTGTTTTGTCGCTCATTCCAAAGAATGCCATATCAGACTCATAATCTTCTTTTGTTTTTCTCTGCTCATCCAATAACAATTCATCCATCAGAATATCGCAATTGTAAGAATTATTGTCTTCATCATTGACTATAATCCAGGCCCAAATGCCGCCTGACGATTCCATGTCTTCATTAAGCCAGTCGAAGGCGTATTCTTCTTCTAAGGTACGGCCAAGTACAACATAGTGCTCAACATTAAGTTCGCTCAAAAAATAATCATATAGGAATAAGAATTGATAGTGATTCAGTTTTTTGGTTTCCGGCACATCAATTATATCCGTATCATATGAGTCTCTGATATCGTACATCGGATTGGACAGGTTTGCTTTTTCCAGTATTTCTGTATCATGAACCAGTTCGATGTCTTCAATAAGAGCTTTGTATATCTTCTTTGCGCGTTGCATATAATCGTCATCGGCGGTTATATTGTTGTTAATCATTTCTGTAACATATTCTTCGAATGCGTTTAATCTGTTTTCCACTTCCGACATATCTTGATCTTCTTCAAAGTTTATACTGCCGTCTGCAGAAACTGCAGGAAAATAATTTATTTTGTATTTATTGGTATCCACCATCGTTATATCAACACATGTTGCCATCGGACTTGTAATTCTGGCGAGTTTGAAACCACGGTTAAAATCCAATTCATCAACTTCGTCATCGCCTGAAAGTTCAAATTCGGTTTTGTGTTCATGAATTGCATTGAGAATATCTATGCCAACTTTGTAAGAATTCTCTTTGTTTTTCATTTCTTCCTTAATTGCAGGGTTGACGGCTTCGGGATTAAATACAAAAGTACCTGTATCGTATATTGAATCGTACCCACGATTAATAGTTTCCTTTGCCACAACAACTTCTTCGTCCTCGTCGACTACCGGAGTCACTTCGACATCTGTGATTTCCTCTACCGGCACCTGAACTTCAGGATAATCGTCAATTGTCTTTGCTTTGTCACAGCCGTTTGCCATTAAAAATGCAAATGACATCATAAAAGATAAAAGCAAAGAAATACCCCTTTTGAAATTTCTTTTGTGTCTCGTATTTTCTGTCTTTTTCATTTTCTCTTCCTCACTGTATCTCCACTCCCAATCGGAGTCAGGCACCCTTCGGGAGCCAGACACCAACAAATAAGAGAAGGGCACTTTTTGTCCTTCTCTTATAAAGTAGCATATTATCGTATTTAAAACAATGAGAAACTACTCCCTCAAGTATAATTTACCACTGAATTTTTTTTCGGCAAATTATTTTATTGACTTAATAGTCAAAATACATATATAATGTCGCTTATTATAATTTTTTTGCGGTATTTTGACATGAAGGAAAAGAAAGCTAAAAAGAACAATACCTTTAAGAGAACAGCATATGCGTTAAAACTCGTATGGGAAGCCGACAAACTGCTTCTTGTTTTTTCTATATTCAAAAACTCGATTGAGCAGATATTCTACGTATTTTTCTTCGTATATCTGACCAAATATATCTTCAACTGTATCGAGAGAAACATCGAATACAGCAGGCTTTTCTGGTTCCTTATCATAGCCTGCTTGGGCCATATCTGCGTGCATTTTACGTGTGGCTGGTACGAGGCGTACAGAAAGGTCAAAACCCCCGAAGTCTACAGATATATATTCCACCGCGTGATGGATTTGTCGGATTCGCTCGAATTAAAAGACTACGAAACCCCCGAATTCTATGATAAATACGCCAGAGCCCTCGACCGTGTGGTTGATTCAGCCATCGATTTGGCCATTAAATTCGGCGTTTACTTCGGTAATGTGGTCTCCACTATCGCATCGCTTGTAATCATCGTAATGGTTGACCCGGTACTTCTCGTATTTATGATAGTTCCGATGTTTGTGAGCCTCTATTTTGGCAACAAAAACGGCAAATGCAATTTTGACAGAGAAAACGCCATTACAAGGGATAAAAGAATCGCAGACTACGTAAAACGTGTCTACTACGAGAAAAAATACGCCGCAGAGGTGCGCCTCTTTGACATCAATTCCATCATGCTTGAAAAGCAGGAAGAAGCAGTCGATAAGATGGAAAAAGTATCGATGAAGTACCGTATGAAGTCCGCACTCTTCTCTTTTATCATGAAGGGCTCCTATTCGATATTCGCAGGCATCATCGCTTACTTTTATGTTGTTGCAAGAGTTAAATTCGGAAACGTGTCCGATATTTCAAGCTACGTTGCAATGATTACCGCGATGGCCTTTTCAACCAACCAGCTTAAGCAGGCGGTTGAAAACAGAATATTCTTAAGCAACGAAAGCAGGCTCTTTAAAAACCTCGAGGAATTCCTTGAGAGACCCGTAAAAGAGACTGAAGAAAAAACGCTCATAAAAGAAATAGAAAGCATCGAACTTAAGAACGTTTCTTTTACCTATCCCGGTGCAAAGAGCGAAACGCTTAAGAATATTAGCTTTAAATGGAATAAGGGCGACAAGCTTGCAATCGTCGGTTATAACGGTGCGGGCAAGACTACACTTATTAAGCTTTTGATGGGGCTTTATGATATCCAGTCCGGCGAAATCCTCGTAAACGGCATAAATATCCAGGAAATCGACGGCAATTCGTACAGAGAAAGATTCGGAACGGTTTTCCAGGATCTGCAGGTATTTGCAATGCCTCTTATCGAAAACGTACTTATGAGAAGACCAAATGGCGAGGAAGATTATAAGAAGGCTGAGAAGGCCCTTATTAACGCGCAGTTTGAAGTAAATCACAAGGGCCTTATAAAAGGGCTTGATACGGTTGTAAGCCGCGAATTTGACGAAGAGGGATTCGTTCCTTCGGGCGGTCAGGCTCAGAAGATTGCAATCGCCAGAGTCTTTGCGGCAGAGCCCGACATGGTCATCCTCGATGAGCCCTCGAGCGCTCTCGATCCTCTGGCCGAATACAATATGTACAACAATATGATGAAACTCTCCGAGGGACGTGGTGTGATTTTTATATCCCACAGACTCTCCTCTGCGAGAATGGCAGATAAAATATACCTTATAAAAGACGGGGAGGTCGTTGAAAGCGGAACACATGAAGAGCTGATAGCCTTGAACAAGTACTATCACGAAATGTTCACGCTCCAGGCCGAAAACTATCAGGAAAGTCTGCCTGAAGAAATGCTGAAAGGAGCTGAGGCGTTTTATGGCTAAAAACAAAGAAGACAAAATCTCAATCAAACGTTTAATCAGCAACACGGCATTTATGATTAAATACGCTGCCAAATACGACAAGCCTTTAATCATTAAAATATTCCTGATGAACGTTATTTTAAAAGCTGCTCTGTCGCTAAACGGTACATTTATCCTAAAGATGATTATCGACGGCCTGACAGGCAAGGCATCATTCGGAGATATAGCTATCATCCTTTTGATTTCGCTGGCCCTCGTTGTCTGCATCGAATGGATAAGCCAGTTACTCGAAGAATGGGCCAAAGCGAAAATCATCAAGCTCGACGGCAAAATCCAGAGAGATCTCGTAGAGAAGAATTCCAAAATGGATTTAATCTACTACGACAATCCGGACTACTACGATACCTACGTTTTCGTCGCAAACAACGCGGACCATATGATAGAAGGCGCCGTTGTAATATCAAGTAAGATATTCGGCGGAATCGTGGCACTATTGGTCGCAGCATCATTAATCATGACCATCAATCCGTTCCTTGCGGTATTCCCCATCGTCGGCTTTATAGTCAACTTAATCACGAGATTTAAGATGGAGGAAATCGAATACACATGGTGGCTCGAATTTAAAAAGCATTTAAGAAAAGCCGATTATTCAAAGCGTGTATTCTATCAGCCCGAGTACGCAAAGGAATGCAAGTTAACCAACGTAAAAGAACCGCTGCGCCTTCAGTTTGACGAAGCACTCGATGCTGCAAGCGCCGCAGGCAGAAAATACACTCCTCTTCTTACATGGATATCTCTTTTAAACTGGATAACGGTATTTACGGTACTCTCGTTCTTTGCGGTACCGGCATACTTAGGATACCTTGCGCTCGTGCTTCATAAAATTGCACTCGGCGAAGTTGCATCGGCCAACAACGCGGCCAACTACGTCAGAGGAAACTTAAACGAAATCAATTACTGTCTCGTGGATTTTCAGATAATCGGACAGTATGCGGAGAAGTTCAGAAAACTCCTTGATTACGAACCCGTGATTGAAGTTGCGGACGGTCTGACACCGGATAAAGGCGCAGGCTCACTCATACTTTCGAATGTAAGCTTCCGCTATCCGAACACTGAAAAAGACACCCTAAAAGATATATCCATCGAGATTAAGCCCGGCGAAAAGATTGCCATCGTAGGCGAAAACGGCGCGGGCAAAACAACCTTCGTTAAGCTCTTAATGCGCCTCTACGATGTAACGGACGGAAGCATTAAATACAACGGTCACGATATCAGAGAATACAAAACAAAAGAGTATCGTAAGAAGATAAGCGCGGTATTCCAGGACTACAATATTTACGCAGCAACACTCGCTGAAAACGTACTCTTAAGAACGTATAAAAAAGAGGATGAAAAAGACGTAATCGCAGCACTTAAGAAAGCGGACTTTTCAAAGAAACTTTCAAAGCTTCCCGACGGAATATTTACAAATCTTACGCGGGAATTTTCCGAGGACGGTGTCAATCTCTCAGGCGGTGAAAGCCAGAAGATTGCAATCTCAAGAGTATTCTTAAACGACGAGGACCGTGCGATTTCAATCCTTGACGAACCGTCAAGCGCACTCGATCCTGTATCAGAATACAAGCTTAACAAAAACCTGATTGATCACGCACAAAACGATACGGTTATCTTTATCTCGCATCGTCTCTCAACCACCAGGATGGCCGATCGAATTTATCTCTTTGAGAATGGCTCAATCATCGAGCAGGGAACGCACGAAGAACTGATGGGATATAACGGTCGATATCGTGAGATGTTCGACAGGCAGGCGAAGAATTATATCTCTTAAAAGAAAAAACGGTGCCAGGCACGCTACACGTGCCAGGCACCTATTTTAAATTAATAGATCAGTTTGCAGTTAAGCGGAACCTGAATCTGGCCTTCATGACCTTCAACGCCGTCCCAAACCTGTCTGTCACTGATAGGATTCTTTTCGCCGTTTTCAATGACGTCAATTAACATCGGACAATTGCTTATATCAAGTTCTTTGAGATCCAAAAACTGGATATCAAGATACTGCATTTCAGGATTGTTGCTAAAATCAAGTTCTGTGATTTCTCCGCCCTGACAGGAGAAGAAATTAAGTTTAGGATTAGCGCTTACATCTATTGTCTCAATCGGAGTTTCATCTATAGCCAAACGATCCAGATTAGGGTTATGGCTTAAATCAAGCGCCTTAATTTTAGACCATCCGCATGTTAAAGCTTTAAGATTTTCATTTGCACTTACATCTATTGATTCAATAGGATTATCACCAATTCCCAAATCTTCGAGATTGATGTTTTTGCTTACATCAAGTTCGTTTATATAATTTCCGCGAAGATAAGCAATTCGTAGATTAGGATTGTGGCTTAAATCAATTTCGGTAAGCAGGTTGTTTCCGCAATGAAGATAATCCAGGCTTTCCAATGAACTTAAATCCAGTTCTTCTATCGAACATGTAAAGCAGTTAAAAATTGCCAGATTAGGATTATCAAGCTTTATTGACTTTAAATTCTTATTATAATCACAGGACACTTTTTCAAGTGAAGGGCATACCGACAAATCCAGTTCTTTCAGATTGTTGTTTGATATATGAAAGTTTACCAGTTTTTCGTTTTTGCTTAAATCTACTTCTTCGATGGCATTGCTTGTAGCATAAATTTCCAACAGATTAGGTAAATATTCTATTCCTTCAAGAGACTTACAGTCAGCGTCCGAAGGCTCTGCTCCGTATCCTCTTGAACCGTGTACATCGAGGATTTCCGCATATCCGATTTCTTCAGAAGAAAGAACTCCGTCCTCATCATCATCGAAGCAATCAGCGACAGCTGTTCTTAATACTTCATCAGGGAAATGTTCTTCATCGATTGCAATCGGTTCAAAATCAAACTCTTCGTCTTCATCTTCGTCCACAACCACTATAATGGGCTGTTCTTTTACATCCTCTTCTTCCTCATCATCTACACCTGTAGGAAGAGGTGGCGTTTCAATGATCTGAGTTGTTACTTCTTCTTTTGTTACAGTACTCACAGGCGAAGCACATCCTGCAAGACTTAATCCGACAATTCCGATTAAAGAAATGTACAAGCTTTTTTTCATTTTTTCATCCTCCTAAAAAATATCCTTTTTACACAGCATGTATGGATTCGTAAAAAACATCCTATCCATGATATTATGATAAAGTTTATTTTCTAAGGAAAAAATATCTTTAGTCTCGAATTATAAGCACTTTATTGCACTACTACAGCAATTTATAATATTTATTTTTCTTCAGGCTTTGGAAGTGCCTCTTCCGTAGCTTTGTAAAGATACTCTACGAGCTTACCATCGATGTTGCCATCCTTTACCATACCACGCATGATGTCAAAAGCCTTTTCACGAGGAATAGGTCTCTTGTAAGGTCTGTCGTCGGCTACGAGCGCATCATAAATATCCGCAACGGCGATGATTCTCGCATCGGTATTTAAATCATCTGCGGTAAGGCCGTTAGGATAACCCTTACCGTTTAAGCATTCGTGGTGCTTTACAGCGAGAACCGGCGAGTCTGCAAAGTATTTGTTAAAGTGAACCTTACTTAAGATACGGCCGGTAATCTCTACGTGGCTTTGCATTATCTTACGTTCTTCATCGGTGAGCGTTCCTTTTACGATGCTTAAGCATTCTTTTTCCTCGTCAGTAAAGAACGGCTCTTTGTTGCCTTCAGAGTCCTCGTATTCGTACTCCAATACATTCTTTAACTCTGCGCGAAGTTCATCGTTTACAAAGCCCATTCCGTTGATCTTATTGATAAGCTCTACGGCGCCTTTGGATTTTTCTTCAAATTCATTATATGCTTCCTCGGAAATCTTGCCTTCAAGCTGCTCTATTTTCTTTTTAAGTCTGAAGGTATTTAATCTGTCTTCGATGACCTTTTCTCTGCCTGCGAGTCTGGTCTCCTTGTTCATGACTTCAAGCGGAATCGCAAGTTTGCCGATATCGTGTAAAAGAGCACCCATGACAAGCTGTTCCTTACGCTGAGTGGAGAAGACTTCTTCTTCCTCGCCCGCTTCGTGAAGCTTGTTTATATAGTCTGCAATCATACCCGAGTACTTTGCGACATTTCTTGTATGCGATGCATTGTAAGGGGTTCTTTCGTCAATCGCAGCAGCCATGGCCTCTGTGAAGGACCACATCTGCTCTTTGATTTCTTCCTGATATCTTAAATTCTCGAGGAGTTCGAGAATGTATTTTTCGAATATAAAATAAAGGTCTGCCAGAGCAAGCGCGACAAAGAGATATATGCAGGGAATGCAGATTCCGTTGCCGGATAAAATTCTGCCCGTCAGTGCATAAGCGCCTGCTATAACGAATGAAACAGGTATCGTAATATAAAGTACTTTCTTTCTGAAAAGAAGTATGAACAATACAAAGATAAGCGAAGTGATGGCAGCCATCAGATATTTGTTTGCCAAAAGCATTGTTCTGCCGTTCATATAGGCCTGAACAATATTCGCATGAATTTCACATCCGTACATAACCGTATCACGGTCGGATGTGGGCTGATAAGAATCCTGAGTACCGGGAGCATATGCACCGACGATAACTATCGCATCCTTAAACATACGCGGATCAACAGTATCACCGTCTAAAACTCTCTCAAACGAAGCCTGGGAATACTCTCCCGCGGTACCTGAATACATAAACTGGAAGAGACCGTTGGTATCAGGTGCAACTACCGTACCGCCGGTTACTTCCATGTATTTTTTGTAAATGCTGAATGCAAAACTGTCCTGCGTTTTTCCTGCTTTATCCTGTAATACAGCCGGCACATTGACGGAGTTCTTTGCATAACGAACATATCCGTCGGGTGCTATCTGCGGATCGGAAAAACCGCTGGTTGTAACTGCCCTTAATTCTTCAAAGGGCATTTCGATATCATAAATATGATTTTTGTTAAAGAATTTTTTACCGTCTATTTCTTCGAGCTCTCCGCGGTTAACAATATTGGTTGCAACGACGACATTTCTTCCCTCGCAGGCTTCAACGAGTTTCGCATCAGCCTCTTCGTCAAAATGGTCCACGAACATAATATCGAGACCGACAACTGCAGGAGCATTTTCTTCGTTTTCGTAGAGCTTGTTGATTAAATCCGCGGTCTTATCCCTGGACCACAGAGTAAGATTGCCGTATTTGGAAAGCGTTTCTTCGTCGATGCCGATTACGACTATATTAGGTTCGGGACCATCATAATGAGCATAAAGATGGTCCGTAACAAACATATCAGCCGTATAAAGAATATCATACGTCGATGCGACAAAAATCAAAGCAACCGCAATTGCAATCCATAAAAGAAAACGGTATTTTTTCATTCCTTGAATCCCCTAAAAATTTACCCCTAAATCTCTAAAAAGAACTATCCCTGAAGTCCGTTAGACTGCCTGATCATATCTTCAACAACGATGTCGTAAATCTCACCGATTGTGTTGCAGTATTCAAGAACTTTCCAGGGCTCGTTGGTGTGAAAATGAATCTTAATAAGATCCTCGTCACCTGCGGCAATAAGAGAATTGCCTTCGAAATGTGATGTGATGTAATCCGAGATTTCATCCTCATCTAAATCCTTGTCTCTTCTGTCAATCAAAAGCTGTGTATCATAACGATACGCGAACTGATCGTCTTCAGCATCAATACTTTGAATGGGTTCCATATATGAATTCCTCCTATAAAATTATTTACACTTTATTTTTTCAAGCACCGGAATCGACACCGAAATATAGTCAAATCCGATCTCTTTTAAATTGCTCATAAAAGATATATCCGACGCAAGTTCACCGCATATGCCAACCGTTATCTTTGCGTTATGTGCGGCTTCTACAGTGGCTTTGATAAGAGATAAAACCTTCGGATCTTTCTGGTTGTAATTCTTCTCTTCTTCGCTGTTTAATCTGTTAACGCCAAGCGCATACTGCGTTAAATCATTGCTTCCTACGGAGAAGAAATCAAACTCTTTTGCAAGTGCATCTGCAATCACTACAGCTTCGGGTGTTTCTATCATAGCGCCTAATTTAATGGCTTCGTTAAAGGCGATGTTTTTAGTTTTAAGTTCAGCCTTAACTTCTTCCAAAAATCTTTTAACTTCTTCGACTTCATCCATCGAAGAAATCATCGGAAACATAATTGAAATATTGCCAAACACCGATGCACGAAGAAGTGCTTTAAGCTGCGTTTTAAATATCTCAGGCATTGAAAGACAAAGCTTAATTCCGCGAAGTTCTTTATCCTTTAAGTTAAGATATGCGGGCGTTTTGTCATCGCCCAAATCTATTGTTCTTAAAACTAATTCTTTTCCTGCAGCATTTATTGCTGAAGTTTTATAAATCTCAAACTGCTCTTCTTCTGTAGGAAAATAATCATTCTCCAGGAAGAACATTTCGGTTCTGAATAAACCTATTCCTTCAGCGCCAAATTTAATCGCATCTTCCACATCTCTTGCGCTTGTTACATTGGCATAAACCGTAATTCCGTCAGCACTGTGCGCATATACCTCTTTTTCTCTTTTCTTCTCACTGACGATTTCTTCCGAAGGGTCGATGTAAATCTTTCCCTCAAAACCATCGATAAGAATTCTCTTTCCCGAGAGCAAGAAGATATCTTTTAATTCACTCACAATGATTGCAGGAATTCCAAGAGATCTCGCAACTATGGATGCGTGTGAGTGTAATGTATTCTTCGTAGAGATAAGGCCTGCGATGTTTTCTTTGCCGCGCTTTATAATCTCTGTAACGGACATATATTCCGAAACTAAGATTACCGCCTCTTTAACAGAGTCATCAGTTTTTACCGAAGCTTCTTTCGCACCGGAAATTTCTTTTAACGTTTCTCTTATTCTGTCCGATAAATCGTACACATCGCTTACGCGACCTTTTATGTAAGCATCACCGCTTTTTTTAAGCATTGATGCAAAATGTTCCGATGCTTTTTTGACAGCGCATTCTGCGCTTGTTTTTTCCACTTTGATGATGTTTAAAACAAGCGAATCAAACTCCTCGTCTTCGAGGATTAAAATATAAGATTTTAAGATGTCGTATACTTCACTGTCAAAGTCTGTCGCGCAAATAGAAACCAAATCGTTTTTAACGTTTTCTTTGGCTTTAAAGTAGCGCTCTTTTTGCGTATACGCATCCTGCGAATCGTCGGTCTGTTTGCATTTCACAAATGATGAAATCGATGCCCGTCCTATCGCGGTTCCCGGATAAATTGTTTTCCCCTCAAACACATTCATATTAGCCTCACTAATCAGTCAAAAATTCTAAGTCCTGTGCTACCAAATGTTAATTTTCTTCCGGCAGGAATTCCATGATTCCTTCTTCCTCTAAAGTTTTCTTCGCAGCGTCAGCTTCTTTTTCTTCTATCTGCTCTGCGGGTATACAAATATAAATTGCCTCTGTTAAATCTTTATATTTTTTCATCATACCGTCATGATTTGCTTCGATGGCGCCTGCATCCGAAGATACTGCTGCCGCTTCAAGCGATGCCGCAAGAGACGATAAATCCTTGGCACCGATCATCTTAGACGTACTCTTAAGCGAATGAACATGTACTTCGTAATTCTTCCAGTCCTTCGCATCAAAAGCCTTTTGTAAATCTGCGCTCTTTTCCTTTGAAACATGAGCAAATTCAACAAGTACGGTATGGTAAAAACTCTCTTCATTCTGACAGAATTTAAGTCCTGTCTTTATATCCACACCTGCGTTTGTAAGAGCCGAGAAATCGTTCTCTTTGGCAGGAGTTGAAGTCGCGGATGTCTTTGCATTTTCATCACGCACAAGCTCAACCTTCTTAACAGGCAGATGTTTGATGAGCATCTTTTCAAGTTCGTAGCTATCAATGGGCTTGGTAAGATAATCGGAGAAGCCTTCTGCGAGATATCTTTCCTTGGCACCTACTACTGCATCTGCGGTAAGACATATAACAGGTCTGTCGCTGCTCTTGCCACCCTCGGTAGCACGTATGCGGTGAAGCGCTTCTGTGCCGTCCATTTCAGGCATACGCTGGTCCATGAGGATTAAGTCGTATTCATTCTTTTCGGCCATATTTACGGCCTGTGCGCCGCCTGTAGCGGTATCAATCTGAATGCCTGTATTCTTAAGCAGATTCGTCGCAACGGTTAAGTTAATCCTCGTATCGTCTACAATCAGAATATGAGCCGAAGGCGCACGGAAGGATTCTCTGTAGGTCTTCGCTTCGATGACGTTTGCTTTAAAGCGGGCCTGGAAATCTCCGACTGCATCTTCGCTTAAAATCTTCTGAGGAATAATGACCGTAAAAGTAGAGCCCTTGCCGTATTCACTCTCAACAGATATACTTCCGCCCATCATTTCAAGAAGACGCTGCGTGATTACAAGTCCGAGGCCCGTACCTTCAACGGTAGAATTCTTTTCCATCTCAAGACGCTGGAACTGTGTGAAAAGCTTCGCACGGTCCTCTTCTTTGATACCGATACCGGTATCTTCCACTTTGACGGTTAAAAGAATTTTATCATCACCTTGTTTCTCACCCTTTAATGTGAGTTTTACGTAGCCCTTTTCGGTATATTTTACGGCGTTGTTTAAAATGTTCGTAAGTATCTGTTTTACGCGCATTTCATCGCCGAGAAGTTCGTTGGGAATATTCTCATCCACATCGATGATAAAGTTAAGGCCTTTATCCTGTGCTTTGAAAAGAACCATGTTGCTTATGTTGTTTAAAATCGATGTGAGCTTGTAAGGGCCTTCCACGAGGTCAAGACGGCCTGCTTCAATCTTGGAGAAGTCCAAAATATCGTTTACCAATGCTAAAAGATTGTGACCGGCATTTTCAACATCCGCAGCATAAACACCGATGTTTTTAAGAGCATCTTTGGCAGTGTCAACATCTATATCCTTGTCGTCGGATTTAAGTGCACGACGGTCTTCACGAAGGATCATTTCGTTCATGCCGAGCACTGCATTGATAGGTGTTCTGATTTCGTGGGACATATTCGCAAGGAAGTCACTCTTCGCATGGTTGGCACTCTCTGCTCGAACCTTTTCTTCCAAGAGTTCTCCCTGCTGACGAATATAAGGACGTACGGTAAGCATTGCCAAAATACCGCCGACTAAAAGACAGAAAATAAGAATGATTAAGTAACTTGAAATCGTTTGGCGAGTCTGGGCTTTAAGCTGACCGTCAAACCAGTCAACCGCAAAGTCTACCGCAACAACACCTGCGACATTTCCTGCCGAATCAAATACGGGACTGTATGCCGAGTAAAACTCGCCCCATTTATCCGTATAAGGAACTTCATCGACTGCTGCCTTTCCGTGCCCAGCACTGTCAAGCGCAAGAGTATATTCAACTTCTTCACCGTAGCTCGCGGGAGTTAAGGGATCAAGGTCGAGTGTGAAAATATAATGGCCTTCGGATTCTTCTTTGATACAGTAAACATATGTGAGTTCAACATTGTCTCTGAAAACTGCAAGTGTCTTATATACTTCATGTGATGCTTCACCGCCGACATTGTCGCTTGAGAGTTGTTTTAGGATATCTCCGTCAACGGAAGCAGCGGCGCAGTTTGCGATATCGAGCATTCTCTGTTGAATGGATTTTCTGATACTGGATCTGGCCCTTGTAATGGAAACCGTACAGAATAAAGAACTGGAGATTAATAGAATAACCACCACCATTATAACGATTTTAGTTGAAAGACTGTTTTTTATCACGAAACAAACCTCTTTTAGTATTATCTTATGATTTCATCTATAGTTTGTACCGTAGAGAAGGTACCTTTGTTTTTCTGAATAATGTCGCGAAGCTTTTGCAGTTCGAAATAGTTGACGTAGCAGATAAGCGTTTTGTTCTCGCCCGCAATCGCGCCCTTGGATTCAATGATGGTACAGGTCTTGTTAAGCTCTGTCTTAATCGCATTGATAAGAAGATCTTCGTCCTTTGTAATAATCGTAACCTGTTTGATGGCTTCGAAATGATCTGTATAACGGTCAATCACGAGTGAAGCCACAACGTATACAAGAAGGCTTAAAAGAGCCGCATTTCTGTCTATCAAAATAAACACAGCCAGATAAACCACCGAGTTAAATGCGATTAAGATTGGCATCATACTGTAGTTCTTGCCGGTCTTATCGGTAATCTTTTTAAGAATGATGTTGGCCAAAATCTCCGAACCGTCGATACATCCGCCGCTTCGAAGTATGATGGAAAGTCCAAATCCTAAAACAGCTCCACCGAATGCAACAGCGAGGAAATGCTCGGTGTTAAGTTCGAAAGGAATTCGCTCAAAAAAGGCAAGACCCAAGGTATATGCAAGTGAGCCTGTAACAGCTTTAAGCGTAAATTTCATACCAAGGAAAAATGCTCCCGCGATTACAAAAGGTGCGAAAATAAGCGCAACGCAGATTGATAAGTTAAATCCCGTCAGTTTGCTAATGATAATCGAAATACCTGCGGTACCGTAGTCGATGGCATCGTTTGGTAAGAGGATGCATGCTACGGAAAAGCTCGCAAGCAGTGCTCCGATTATAATCGATATGTATGAAACTATTCCTGATACTGTCTTATTCATTCTTCGGGCATAAACTCCAATATTTCATCATCATTTTTGGAAACGGAAACTGTATCCGAACCGATGTTGTCTCTGATAACAGAAGCAAGGGTTGCATACATTTCCATCATCTTGTCGTGATTGTTGTCTATCACAACGGTGTCTTCAGTGTTCGATGCGGCTTCGGACTCTGCAGCAAGTTCTGAGAGTGCCAATGCACCAATCATCTTCGAAGAACTCTTAAGCGAATGAACGTAAATTCCGTAATTCTTCCAGTCTCTTAAGCGGTAAAACTCTTTTAAGTTTGAGGCCTTTTCGTCTTCCTCAGCTGCATAAGCCGCTAAAAGAGACATATACATATTTTCATCATCGCCCGTAAAAGATTTGCCGATATTTACATCAACGCCGTTATCCTTAAGTGCTTTTTTAAGTTCACTCTCAGGCTCTGCGCTTTCAATCTTTTTATCTTTTTCAACTATCTCGGTCTTGTCTGCGGGAAGGTAACTTATGAGCATCTTTTCAAGTGCCGCACTGTCAATGGGCTTGGTCAGATAATCGTTAAAGCCCATCTGAATATATCTTTCCTTTGCGCCTCTGACAACGTCGGCGGTAAGACAGATAACCGGTGTATTTGCATTAAGTTTATTGTCGAGATTCCTAATCTCGTTCATGGCTTCGGTTCCGTCCATGCCCGGCATACGCTGATCCATTAAGATAACATCGTATGCATTGTTCTTCGCAAGTTCAATGGAGTCGGGACCGTTAATCGCGGTATCGATTTTGATGCCTGTTTTCTTTAGGAGGTTCTCTACTACGAGCAGGTTCATCTTCGTATCGTCTACCACGAGGATGCGTGCATCGGGAGCGCGGAAGGATTCGCGGTATGTTTCAGCCTTCTCAGGCTTTGAAATGGCTTCTTTGTAGTCGCCTAGAGGTTCTTCGTTCTCAATCTTTTGCCAAAGTTCGAATGAGAACTTGCTGCCCTCGCCATAGACACTTTCAACCTTAAGTTCACTGTCCATGAGTTCAAGCAATTTAACAGTGATGGTCATGCCAAGGCCCGTTCCTTCGATGTTGCGGTTTTTAACCACATCAAGACGTTCGAAAGATTCGAAGAGACGCTCCATGTCTGTTTCTTTTATGCCGATGCCGGTATCCTTTACTTCGTAGTAAAGTTTAATCTTGCCTTCTTCGGTATTTCTCTCACGCTCTTTGACCGTAAAATTAACCGAACCTTTTTCGGTGTATTTTACGGCATTGGTCAAAAGATTGATGATGACCTGATTGATACGTGTATCATCACCAAATAATTCCGAAGGGATGTTTTCATCAACCGAAACATTAAACTCAAGCTTCTTCGAATTTGCCCTGTCGGAAATAGAATTTATGAGGTATGCAATCTGGGAACCGACGCTGTAACGTACAGGTACGATATCCATCTTGCCGTCTTCAATCTTGGAAAAATCAAGTATACCGTTTATAAGCTGTAAGAGGTTATGTCCGGACTGCTTGATGTTCTGTGAATAGCCAAGGATGTCCTTATTATCAGTCTCGCGGATAATCATTTCGTTCATACCGATGATGGCATTAATCGGCGTACGGATTTCGTGAGACATATCTGCGAGGAAACGGCTCTTTGCTTCGCTCGCTTCGTCTGCTGCCTGCTTCTCAAGGCGAAGCATCTGCTGTTTGTATTCCTGCTCCTGCTTATTTAATCTGTCCAAAACTCTCGCAAGGAAAATCGCTACCGCAACAGAGATAACGATTGAAATAACCGTTGCGATGATAAAGCCGAGCACTAAGTTTACAACACCTTCTTCGACTTCATTCTTGCTCGTTGCGATACATACATACCAGCCGGTGTTGGTCATCCTTGAATAAACGATACCTCTTTTCACACCGTCGTAGTCTGTAACATAAACCATTTCATCGGAACCGGTGTTAATCGCTTCGATGAGCGGTCCGTAAGGTGAGCCCTCGACACCCATGACGGTTAAGGGAACATCCTCATAATCGTATGCGCTGTTGGGATGAACGACCATTCGCATATTCTGATCTATCAGAAACGCATAGCTGTCTTCAGCGACATTTGCGTCTTCAATCATATCTACCAAAACGTCTACGAATATATCCGCAGCAAGAACTCCTAAAAGTTCGTCGTCCTTGTAAACCGCTTTGGAAATCGTGATAACAGAGCGCTGCGTATCGGAGTCAAGGTAGGGCGTGGAGAAAAACGTCTCGCCGGTTAATGCGGATGTTGTGTACCACTCTCTTTCATGCACGAAGTCAACCGTTCCGTCAGCGATAAAGTCCGATGCGCAGACCATAGTATTATTCGGATATGTAAAATAAACATCATAAACATATCCGTTTTTATTTAAAAGTTCGTTGCTGTGTTTAAGGTAGCTGTGAAACGCATCATAGTCTTCGAGCGTGATGTCGTTTACGGCTATCTCCGCAGCCATTGTATCGATGATTGTTGCGTTGGTATTAATCCATGAAGTAAGTTCAAGCGCGTATTTTTGAGCAGCTACTCCATAATTATCCTCGAGCTGTGCTACCAGACTTTTCCTTGCTCTCTGGTAACTGATAAAAGACAAGAAGACGGAACTGCCCAGGACGAGCAGAACAATCATAATTGTCATTCTGGTTCTCAAACTCTTCATTTTTCAAAAACTCTCTTCCAACAAAATATTTTTATATTAATCTCTGATGTCGCATACGCGGTGCAGTGTGTTTAAAACATTTTTCTTATCTTCGCTCCACTTGGGTGCGATTAAGATTTTCTTATCGCCGTCGCCCGTCATTCGGTGAATGATGATGTTTTCCGGAAGTACATCAAGCGCATCTTTTACAAGCGATGCGTATTCATCAAGTGATAAACACTCGAATTTGCCTGCGCGGTAATCATCAGCCAAGTCTGTGTTTTCCAGCACGTGTAAAAGCTGAAGCTTTATTCCCTCTACGCCACTCTCTCCTACGTAACGCACGGTTTCAAGCATTTCTTCTCTAGTTTCGTAAGGGAGGCCTAATATCACATGCACTATTGTTTCAATGCCACATGCTTTTAAGTTTCTTACAGCCTCATCGTAGGTGTTTAGCGGATATCCTCTTCGGATGTACTCGGCGGTTTTTTCATGTATCGTCTGAAGCCCGAGTTCAACCCAGACGGGCTTGATTTCATTTACTCTTCCTAAAAGATTCAAAACCTCTTCGCTAAGGCAGTCGGGACGCGTTGCAATCGATATGATTTCAACCTCAGGATGTGCGACCGCTTCCATGTAAACTTTCTCAAGTTTTTCGATCGGCGCATACGTATTCGTGAAAGCCTGGAAGTATGCTATAAGTCCGTAGTCGCCATCAGGAAGCTTTGACGCAATTCGCTTCTTTCCCTTTTCAATCTGTTCTGTGATTGATAATTTAGAATCTTCTGCAAAATCACCCGAGCCACCTGCAGAACAAAAGATACAACCCTTTGTTCCTAACGTGCCGTCACGGTTCGGACAAGTGAATCCTGCGTCTATCGAAACCTTATATATTTTCTTACCGTACCTGCTCTTAAGATACGAATTTAACGTCTTTTGAACCATACTTTACTATTTTACCATAAAAAAGCCCCGAAGATATAGTATTCTTCGGGCTTTTTAAGCATTTTTTGCATATTTATTCGTGATACTCGTAATTTACATCTTCATCTATGATGGACAGCATGCATTTTGCGACGTTTGGATCGAACTGTGTACCGCTGTTTTTCTCGATTTCTCCACGCACAACATCCTGCGGAAGGAACTTACGGTAGCTTCGGTTGGAAGTCATTGCATCATAGCTGTCGGCTACAGAAATAATTCTTGCAAAGTACGGTATATCTTCGCCGGCTTTTTGGTCGGGATAGCCTTTTCCGTCGTATCTTTCATGATGCCATCTTGCACCAATCATTAAATCCGGACGGCTTTTGATTTCTTCAAGAATATCGGAACCTATACCGGGATGCGTTTTCATTATGGCGTATTCTTCATCGGTCATTTTTGATTTGCTGTTGATGATTTCATTCGGAACACCGATCTTTCCGATATCATGCAAAAGCGCCATGTAGTAAACACTTTCGCAATCGCCTTCATTCAGTCCAAGTTTCTCTGCAAGCATCCTCGAATACTTCGCCACACGTACCGAATGACCTTTCGTATATTCGTCCTTTGCATCTATGGTGTGCGCCAAAGCTTCCATGACTTCTACAGAAAGGGTTTTGATTTCGTTGGCGGCTGCCATGTTTTTTAGGATTACATAGAAGGCCCAGATTAATAGGGCAACAGCAATAAATGAAAATATTGAGCCAAATACTAATATATCTTCATTCATACTATCCGTGATTATTAAAAATCCAAAGAAACTGTAAAATATAGAGAATAATAATGGTGGAATAATAAAGAGTTTCCAATTAATATTTGAATTATCTGTAATCAGTTCGCTGAATTTTAAGACAATTAAACGATAAAAGCACCAAATTATTACTGCGCTCAAAATTTTACCAAGTAAACTTAAAATACCTCCAAGATGCGGAATTGAATAAAGTGTTCCATATCCAAAGCTATAAAAGGTGGTTGATATATAAATTGTTAAAAACATCGTATACAGAAATATAAATGGCGCAACTTTCTTTAATCTCAACCATTTAATCCCTATCAATACACATACAAATAATATCAGGAAAAACAGGATAGAACAAACACCTGTGCCAATAAGTAAATATAATCTGTTTTGTAAAAGAGCTTCTTGATTTTCTTCCTGATAGAAAAAGAGTCCAACAAAAGTCAAAGAACAAAGCATCGAAACAAAAAACCATTGGACAGGAAATAAAACAAGTGTCAGAAAGAAACTTCCAATCTTTCTTCTTTCTTCTTTAATAAAACATTTCTTTAGCGAAAGAAACATTATGACAAACAGAAAAATATCTACACAGCTTGCCAGAACTATATCGGATAATCTAAATACTTCTTGCATAAATCCTCTTTAAATACATTTAATATTTTTATTCTTTAAAATCTAATTAAAGCGTATCCCCTTACGCTCTCTTTTTCGCCTTCACCAAAAGGAAATCGGGCTTGTGGAAAAGGTCCTCGTAGTCCGGATATTTCGCAAGTATTTCTTCGTTAGGAAGCGGCTCGATCATGCGCTCTACCGAGAAGCCTGCATCCACGAGTGAATTAACTATGGTTGAGAACATTCTGTGGTATCTCTTAACGTCTTCTACGAACCATTCGGAGCTTGCTTCTTTTTCTCTGCCGTAATTGGTCAGATTTAAGTGAAGCTTGTTGCCGTTCTCGTCTCTGGTCCATCTCTCACCGCCTGAAAAGCATGTGGAAAGAGGGCTCTCTTGTGAGAAAATGAAGTAACCGTCTTTTACGAGCAGGTTATTTAAGTTTTTAAGAACTCCGTCGAAGTCCTCGATGTAGTGAAGTGCGAGTGAGCTGATGACAAGATCGAACTCTCCGTCGATCTCGTTTAAATCTTCCATCGCAAGGTTTAAGTAAGTGATCTTAGGATCTGAGTTTTCAGCCTTCGCTACCTCAAGCATCTTCTCTGAAATATCGATGCCAACTACTTTCTCAGCACCCATTCTGATGTAATCTTTGCAGTGCTCGCCGAAGCCGCATCCAAGGTCGAGAATTCTTAATCCTTTAAGGTCCGGTAAGAGCGAAAATAATGCCGGAATTTCAAAAAGATTATTCGCATTTTTTTCTCTGTTTCTTAAATCTTTGTAACCCTCAAAGAAAACCTCGTTGTCAAAAATGTTTTGTTTAGCCATTATTCATTCCTCCTTAATTTTGACATTAAGGTAAAGCCATCCCCCACTTCACCGAAAGACAATTATATCTGTTTGGCAGTAGTTTCTCAACCACCATTTACATTCTGAATATACATTTCCTTGGGAATCATCGGAGTCTCAAGTTCCGCAATTGTTTCAGGCGATAAATGAAGAGATGAAGAGTACTCTTCTCCTGCCTTTTCAAACTTCGCAAGGAGCGGATCTGCAACAGGTGCAGCCGCAGGAATATTAAGCATCGGAGTCTCGGGAACGCAGAGGATATCAGGTCCGCAGAAACATCTGTCGCACATGGTTCTTAAGGCATCAAAATTGCCGTCCCAGTCAGGGAAACCGCAGCCGCAGATAACGAGTGTATGCATCTTCGAAAAGTCTGCGAGAGCTTCGTGACGAACAGTACCATCAGCCTCTTCAACCATATCCATTTTTACAAGCGGAATCGTTCTGTCGAGAAGTGCCTTTAAGTGTGAAGGCATGGAGTAACAGTAGAGCGGAAAGCTCCAGATAATAAGGTCTGCCTTAACATACAGATCAAGTATTGCGTTCTGATCGTCTTCAATCACGCAGTGGCCTTTGCCCTGTTCCCAGCAGCCAAAACATCCCATGCAGGGCGCAATATTCTTTTCGATTACGTTGATCACATTAACTTCGTGATCGCCGGCTTTGTTCATTCCGCGAAGAAAAGCTTCCGTTAAGCGGAAGGTGTCGCTCTTCTTTTTGGGACTTCCGTTAAGCACCAGTATTTTCATTTTCAAGTCTCCTTTTCCAGTAATTATATTTTGGTTTTGCCTGAAATAATATCTTTATAATCCGCCAGATTTTTTCTAAGAAGCTTCACTGCCGTTGCCATGTCCACACGCTGAACGGGCAGAGCACCAAAAGCATTCTGCGGAGTCACAATGCCTGTGTTCCCCAATACAATATTTTTCATAGCCCCCTCCTCTTTTTTATCATTTATTCTTTCTCTTTTTTCCTAAATGCTTTCCCTAACAGAATGCATATTTTATCATAAATCAATTTAAGTAACAGCGGTCCGAAAACGCCTGCTAAAAGATATATAAGTTTTATGGTCGGAGAAATCTCCCACATGTACCACTCCGACTCCTGAAAGGCCTCAATGTCAAAGTAAGGAACCCATACAATAAACCTGCTTATA
This sequence comes from Lachnospiraceae bacterium G41, assembly GCA_900100245.1. GTDB lineage: Bacteria > Bacillota > Clostridia > Lachnospirales > Lachnospiraceae > UBA3766. Next base: position 104,215 of record FNEU01000005.1, on the reverse strand, counting down.
AACATCAGCACGCAGTTGACGATGTTAAAAAATGCGACGTGAAGACCCATGATCCAGAAGGTATTGCAGGACATGTAATTTACGAACTTACTCTCGCCCACAGGCTTTGCAATCAGCTCAACCACGGTCAGCCAGAAAAGAATTCCGACTATCGAAGATATCAAAGGCGTTACGATAAAAGGGCTCGTAAAACCTTCCATTTCGCCGAGCGCATCAAACGCAACATCATACGCATACGGAAGATAAGTTGTACGGACTGCATTGACGAGTAAAAGAATTGCCATAAGTCCTAATTTAAGGCCGCCCGACATGCTGCTGTGCTTACCTTCCAGCTTATCCCTGTAGATAATTCCCATCTCAAGGAAGGGTAAGAAAAACATGATTTTAAGCGGTAAGAGAATGTAGGGTGTGGCAACCGGCAAAACGTTCTTGGCAAGATATACCGAAAGGATGTGAAGCGCCACAAAAACCGCGAGCGCAACATAGCTGTTCCAGATTTTGCCTAAGAGTTTTTTACAAATCGCATACACCATCAGAACAGCGAACAGCGATATAACAAACCACATCGGCTCTGCGATGGATATAGACGAACCTATCGTCACAATTCTTTCAAGCAGATATAAAAGATATCCCGAAGGAACGGGCTCGATGTGTCCGAGTTTAAACCAGTTGATGAAAAACTGTAATACGAATGCCAGGAAAGAAACACCTATATAAGGCACCAGAAGTGTCTTAACTTTCTTGCCTGTATATTTTATGAGATTAGTCGATGAATCAACCTTGTTAAAGTAGCCCGAAATGAAGACAAACATGGGCATAAAAAAAGAATTGTACGGAATAAAATCACCAAAAAGATTGAATGTAATCCATGTATGGTGATCGACAACCATAAAGATACCGATTGCCGATAACACCATAAACTTTTTGTTTGATTTACTGCGCAATTCTTTCATTTTATTCTATCTGTGCTCCACAATTGGAACAGAATTTGCCTATTGCTTTTGTACCGCAGTACTTGCAGAATTTCTCCCCTGCAGCAGCCTTTGCAGCTGCAGCCAAAGCAGTTGCCTGCCTCATTGCTTCTGCCAGTTTGTCAGGATCATTAAGAATACTTGCCGTAGCAGCATCGATTGGCTGGCTTACAGCAGACATCGTTTTTAATCTTTCTTCAGAATCTTTGTCAGGTCCGAGTTTGAAAAACTCCATGCCTGTTACCTGAAGTCCTGCGCCCTTTAAGGCATCCGTCATATTCTTCTCGACTTCTCTTTTATGATCGCCTAATTTTAGGGCGTCTGCTTTGCCGCTTAAGTCCATTAAAACCTGTGCGATAAGTGACTGTGCCGTCATAACGCCAAGGCGGTTAATCGCATCCCTGTCAGGATATTTTGCCTCATCAATGGGCACAACCATTGCGCTCGCCTGACACTCTACGTAAACATTTCGTCCTGTTGCCGCATCCTGAAAAGGAACAGGCATAGCGGTCGATATGCGAAGTTCATATTCCATTTTTAATCCCCCTCTTTTATATGTTTACTGAATATCCTTGTACTGGAATATCTGCTCGATGTATTTGGGTGTCGGATACAGGTTTCTGTATACGCTTAATTCCATCTTCGTCATACGACTTACAAAGTCGTCAAAGATCGAATAATACTGTGTCAAATACACATTCTGTGCAGGATAGTGAGGATATACAATCCAGGGCGGTAATATCTGTCTAATATCCATGATTTCGTAGTTAATAACGATGGCCTTTTTGTCTGCTGCCTCAACCTGCTTAATATATTTTTCAAGAGTTTTCATGCTCTTGCGGAATTCTTTAATGTATTTGTCATCCATGTAGAAATTCTTGTAATCGAGCGGATCGCCGAAAATGTCTTTTAGAGGAAGATGATGGAATATAGAGCCATCATCATAAAAATCGTCGCTGCATTTATCCAGCCAGAATTTGCCGATTCTGAGAACTTCTTCGTAATCTTTAAAAGTAATATATCTCTTCATGTACAAGCCCCCTTTTACAGAATTTATATAAAAGAAATATTAGATATATTGTACCACAAAGAGTCGAGGGTTACAGTATTTTATCCAAATCAACACGGAATTTTTACATTTTTTAGGAAATTTGTCCCTTTTTCCTCATAGACATCGGTGGAAGATAAGGTATAATTATTTTATGGGGTTATAAACGAATTCTAATTCGTTTAAATTATTATGACAGGGGGTATTTCATTATGGATGAAAGACTAGTGGATTTGCGCTCTTCCAACTACAGAGAAGCACGAATCAAAATCATGCAGGGGCATTTCGCCACCCAGAACTCACACATCAATACTTATATCGATATGTCCACTGTAAAATGCAGACAGAACAACGCATCCGTTTCCGCAAAGGCTCTCGCAGAAGACTATATGCTATCCTTCGCTGTGGATACCATTGTATGCCTCGATGAAACGGAAGTAATCGGAGCTTTCCTCGCTGAGGAGCTCTCGCACAGTTATAAAACATGTCTTAGTTTTGGTAACAATATTTCGGTCATCACTCCCGAAGTAAACTCGATGGGACAGATGATTTTCCGTGACAACAAAATCCGTATGGTGGAAGGCATGAACGTACTGATTCTGACCGACTCCATCACATCCGGTAAGACCATTCTCCAGGCAATCGACTCGGTAGTTTACTACGGTGGAACCGTAGGCGGCATCGCAGCAATATTCTCTGCAGTCTCCAAATGTGCCGGCATCGAAGTAAAATCAATCTTCACTTCCTCCGACCTTCCAAACTACGGCTATTATTCGAGAGAAAACTGCCCTATGTGCGCCAAAGGGCAGAAGCTCGAAGCCCTGGTAAACGGCTTCGGATATTCGCAGTTGTAGATTATAAAAGAATTAATGGGTAGGAACGTCGGTTCCTACCCAGTTTTTTAATTCATTGATTCTTTTCTAAATAATTAAATATATTTATTTATCTCCCAATAATTCATCAACCAGTTCATCGGTCTCTGCATCTATTTGCGTAAGATCAAATTTCTTTTCTATTTTTTCCATATTTTTTCTGCTTTCCGTGGGAGTAGAAACATATGTGTATTGCTCAATATAGTTGAGATCGGATTTTTCAACCACTCGGCCTTCGTCATCATACACATATTCCATATCATCCTCTTTTATGATTCTGCCCTCGCTGTCATATTGATATGCAAATTCTACGGTACGGTCTTTTGAAGAGTCAGCATAAACCTTTGTTTCTTTGATTATATTTCCATATTCATCATATTCATACAATACTGTATAGGAATCGCTATCGCCTGATGAAATATGATTTACCTGAACGAGCTGATCGTTTTCGTCATAAATATATTCTTTTTCGTATTTTAATACCGGGTTACGTTTCCAAATTACTTTGTCACCATCGTATAATCTCGTCTCATAATACGAAATCAAATCATCTTTCATGCCAAGCTTTTCTGTCTCTTCATCATAATCATAAAGTGTATAAAACTGAGTAATAATCTCTAAATTGTTTTCATCATATACGCTTTTTGTCAAAGAATAAATTACACAAGATTCGTTTGAATTTACTGTAAGCTCATATTCCCGATTTCCGTTATAATCATAAACAAAATAACTCTTCGTCATGACAGCTCCGCTCCAATCTATTCTGGAAGCCGTCATCATAAAAGAACCTTTTACAAGTTCTGCTTGTGCTTCATTGGAATCTTTGTTGCCTGTCGGTGTCGGATTCTGATTTGTCGAAAAGCAGGCACTAAGCATCATAAAACACGATACTAACAAAGACAGAAATGATGTTAATTTGATGATTCTTTTCATACTCAATTTCCCCTAATACAGTTGAGTTGTTACGAAATGATTTGCATATATATAATAAAGCAAACAATAATAACTTAAAAATATTATATCAGGGTTCGTATACTAACACCCGCGAGTTTGCTAACTTCATTTACTGTCATCATCTCTTTTCCCTCCGTGATAATAATACCATAAACTATTACGTAACGTTAGAGTCAAGAGGTATTTTTATTTATGATTTGAACAACATGATGTTCGGCTTGCCAATCTGATTGCCAAGTATGCAAAGGAAATCGACTTCGATCAATTACCTGATCCGGATTATTATCTGAAAATACGGACAATAAAATTGCAGTATGCTCTGTATATAAAATACAGAAAAAACAAACCGGGAAATTACAATTCTGTTGAAGTTCAGGGTGAAGCATGTTAGAATAACCGTATAGACGAAAAATTATAATCCGCATATACGAAAGGATGATATTTATATGATTATCAGCGAAAGAATATTTAAATTATTAGAAGAAAAAAATATCACACAGAAGGAATTCGGTAAAAGAACCGGGATATCCAACAGTACCATCAGTGATTGGAAAAGAAAGAAAACTAATCCTTCCGCTGATAAAATCATGGACATCTGTTATGCACTTGATGTAACACCAGAACAATTACTGACAGGAAAAGGTATAGATGACATGGATAATGTAGAAGTTTCTGTAGACAGATTTCATATTGATAAATCCGACAAGAAATTATTGGAGGATTATCATGGAATGCAGGAAGGTCAGAAGAAAAGATTGCGTGCGTATATGGATACACTTATTAAATTGGAAAAGCTTGAAGAATTGTAAAAGGAAAGCGTGAAGAAATATGAGAGATGAAACAGAAAAAAATCAGATTATTCTATCATTATCTTCAGAAGATATAAGAAAATGCGTTTTTATTTTACAGGGTAAACCTGTAATGCTTGATTGTGATTTGGCAATTTTTTACGGATACGAGGTCAAAGCATTAAATCAGCAAGTTAAACGAAATATAGAAAGGTTTCCTGAAGATTTCAGATTTAAAACCACAAAAGAAGATATCCGAATGATTCGGGAGCAGATTTCATATCAAGAAAAACAAGGCATAACTACAAGGTCACAATTTGTGACTTTGTATGAGGAAAATATTAAAGGTAAAAATATAAAATATAATCCGTATGCTTTTTCCGAACAGGGTATCTATATGCTCGCGTCGGTATTAAAAGGTGATTTGGCTGTTCAACAAAGCATTTATATTATGCGTGCATTTAAAGAAATGCGTCATTACATCAGGAGGAACCAACAGTTTATCTCCAATGCGGACTTAAATCTTTTGGATGTTAGAATAACCGAACTTTCGATTCAAGTTGCCGGCCTTGATGATCATAAAACAAAAACAGAAGTGGCTTTAGATAAAATACAAAAACAAATTGATTCAATAAATGAGAATTTTGTTTTAAAGGATGATTATAAGAATTTTGTTATTTATAAAGGTCAGAAATTTGAAGCAGATGCAGCATATATAGACATTTATCAAAAAGCAAAGAAGAGTATTTATGTTGTTGATGATTATGTAAATACGAAAACTTTACAATTGCTTTCACAAAAGAAAAAGGGAGTAAATGTAATACTATTTACAGAAAACGGATTTGGAAACCAAGGCTTTTTGACAAAAGCGGTGGTAGATGATTTTCAAAATCAGTATCCGTCAATGAAACTTAAACATAATACAGATTGTCATGACAGATTAATAGTTTTGGATTATGGGTGCAAATCAGAAAAGGTATTCCATTGCGGAGCATCCAGTAAGGATGCAGGAAAAAAACTGTGTGCTATTAATGCTATCTTGGACACAAATTTGATCCATCCGGTAATAGATAAAATGATAAAAGGAAACGATTACAATATCTCCTAAAAGAAATATAATTAACCTGTATTTATGATATCATAATAAAATAACCAATGTACATCTTTTTGCACATTGGCTATTTTTACATTTATAACTCTTCACATTATTAAATACTTGGTTGGGTTGACCCCGTCAATTCAATTATCTCCACGCGCTTAATCAGCACGTCTTCATACTGCATATAAAAGCTCTTAATCTGGTTGTCTTCCTTAACCTCAAGCTGGAATATATGCGGATACACACCTCTGATAATCGCCGGTTCATTGTCGTAATACATCTTGGGATGGTTGCAATGGATGTTAATGTGTATCTCGGGATTGGTATTATAAAGCTTTTGGATTTTAATCTTTATCTCAGTCAATGTCATCATATCACCTTTGAAATAAACCTTTCTAAGGTTATGGTAACACTTTTTAAGAGGTCGTTTCAAAGGACATTTTTGACAAAGTTTAGATGAATTAGGTTAGGTATTTTTAACTTATTGTACTACTCACGGTCTGTAATTATCTTTATCAACTGCCACGTACAAATCCATTCCCATCTTTTGCTCATAAAAGTCTTTGAGTCTTAAATTGTTTTCCCGCATTCCGGGATTGTATGAACCGTAGCGACTCTTAACGTCATCCATGCGATCGATAATATCCATCACGCCTTCCGTGCCCGCGATTGAATCCACGAACTGAATCAGTTCATCATATTCATCCTGCACGGTTTCCGCAAGTTTCGTACGGATCATTTCCGTTTCTTCTTCGCTCGTGTCAGTCTTTCCCACATAGGTTCCTATATCTGTGCCGTAAAAGGAATGCGTAAGACAGATTCGCGCTGCGTCATCGAAGCCCAAGGACATCATATAAGTATAGCCGTCGGAAATATGCCTCATGTAGCTTACTCCGAACTTTCGTCCTATATCATGCAGGAGTCCTAATACATAAGCTTTCTCAGAATCCATCCCTGTGTAAAACGCTATTCTCTCCGCACAGTGCGCAGCAGTTTTGCTGTGCCCAACCCAAGCGCCGGGATTGCATTTTGCCGCATCTATTAATAAAATTTCAGCTTCTTCTCTAGTCGGATACATATATTCACTACGCTTATAAAAGCTTCTCCAGTTCAGTTCTTAAAGCATCTTTCATCTTCTCAAGTTCTTCGGGTGAAGGACGGTTTGAATCATCATAAATCTTATCAAAAGGAAGACACCATACAGGTCCCACGCCATTATTGCCGTAATTTCCTATATCGCCTTTTCTTCTGGGATACAAATGCCAGTGAAGATGAGCATCGTCCATTCCCAGCAATTCATAGTTCATTTTCTCCGGTCCGAAAGCCTTCGATGCAGCCTCAGCCACAATGGACATTTCCTCCATAAATTTGAGACGTTCAGGCATATCTAACTGGAACAATTCGGTATAATTATGATTCTTATATAAAAAGAGCGCATAACCATAGAAATGCTGGTTGTCGCCAATGACAACATAACCCGTTTCAAGCTCTTTCACAAAATACGGATTAGTTACGTTCTTAATCATTTCAATTCTGTCGCAAATTAAGCACATGTTTTTTTCCTCATAAAAGAAATTGAATCAAATCTTTATCGGCCGGCAACCAATTTACCGAAAGCAGTTCGTCCTTAGATAACCACTTGGCTGCTTCAGCCTCTTTCAAAATTAATTCGCCTTCAACAAGCTTTGCCCAGAAGCAATCCATCGAAAGATGGAACGTGGGGTAATCATACTCAATAGTGTAAATTAATTCGTCTACTTCTATAGTTGCAGAAAGTTCTTCTTTAATCTCACGAACAAGTGCCTGCTGAGGTGTCTCTCCTTTTTCAATTTTTCCTCCGGGGAATTCCCACCAGCCTTTAAATTCGCCATATCCTCTTGCCGTAGCAAATATCTTATCTCCATCCTTGATAACTGCTGCTACTACACGAACATACTTTAATACTTTGCCATCACTTGTTATGATAACTTTCTTTCCTTCAGCAATACCTTTCTTCTCAAGTTCAGCTTCTGAAACCTCAACAAACTTTTCGCTTTCTTTTGAACTTAATTTAAGAAGTGCTGTCGGCTCTTTTCTATCTGTTTCCTCACAACCGTAATCAGCTTCTGTTATTTGTTCAACTGTAAAAATCTCCATGATAAACTCCAAAAAATTATGCATTAACGATATATTCGTAAATATCTTCTCTTACAGGTTCTTCAAGAATCCATTCAATTTCGACGGCACTCTTATCAGTATTAGGCATCATAAATTCTTTCGCATTTCCATTGCTGTTCATATGTCCCAAATAATAAAATTCCTTAGAAATTTTATCATCTTTATTCTTACGAACAAACAATTCAACCTGTATTCCTCTTTCCTTTGCTTTAAGGAAATTCTGAACATCTTCGGACTGCATACTACGACCTGATTTTGAAATTGCTATAAGGGTTTGGCGGCTTGTAAAATGATCCTCATATCTCGTGGTATCGCTAATGTCTTCAGCCTTATCATAGTTGATAAAAACAGGGAAGGTTTTGGTCTTTTTATCATACTTATAACCGCCGATATTTAAAGGCACTTCACTGTTTTCCCAGTTAAGCAATCTGCATACATCTTCGTATGTATATTTTTGATATAAAACTAAATCTGTTTTCTTATATGTGTTCTTATAATCTCTTTCAAATCTGCTAATTCCAAAATCAACAAGTTCCTTAACTATGTTGTAGAAATCTTCATTTTTGAGAAGTGAAACAAACAATTCTGAGGGGAAATAATCGCCTTTATTTTCTTCAATAAAAATACATTTTTCGTAAGTCTTTTTTCCTGAACCTGATGAAAACTCATTGGTCATTATATTGACTAAATTGTCTTTCAGATTTGCACTTAAGGCCTTACCGTATTTCTGCAAATCTTTGGATAATCCTTCAAACAATCCGATATCTGACAGGCCTTTAGAATATGCGAGAATTCGCTTTAATAATTCAAGTTCCTGTATTCTCTTTCCGCTGGCCAGCTTCTTGGAAATGAATTCAACAATCTTCCCTTCATCTTCTGAGAGACGAATGGTATATTCCTTTTCATATTTAACCAGGAATTTGTAATATGAACCCAAACTATTATTATCAAATATTCTCAAGACATCCATTTCACCATAATCATCAAAATCTTTTAATGCAGGAATACGGCCAATCTTGTTTTTAAGGTTTGTATAGTTTTCTTTTATGAGTTTGACATCACTGAAATTCGCATTATCAACAGAAGCAAAAATACGCTTTCTGCTTATCTCATCGAAATGGATAGTGGATGCTCCGGGAATAACCCTTCCGCCTTCCATAACATATCTTCGAATGTTGTCTTTGTTATAGGATCTGTCTCCCGACAAAGCAATCGGAATCATGAAGTTATTATTATAATTTCCGATAAAATCGAGGATAACTACAAACTCTTTTCCTTCTGCTTTTCTTAATCCACGTCCGAGCTGCTGGATAAACACTATGGGTGACTCTGTAGGGCGCAACATTATTACCTGATTTACTTCAACAATATCAACGCCTTCATTTAAAATTTCAACAGAAAGAATATAGTCTAAAGGACTTATTTCACCTTTTAATACTCTTTCATCATTTTCATCAACAGCGAGTCTTTCGAAAGCCTGCTGTCTTTCTTCTTCGTTTGCACTACCATTTAAAGAAATCGTTCTGAAAGGCTTTCCTGTTTCAGGGTTAATCGTAGCATTTAGTTTCCTTGAAAGCTCTTCAGATTCATCTATTCTTGAGCAGAATATCAAGCCTTTAACTTTATCTCCGCTATATCCAAAATATGTCGCTTCTTTTACGATATGTTTAACTCTTTCGTCCGAAGTTAATAACGCAAAATCCTTTGATGATAACTGTCTGGTTTTGATTTGTTCATCGCCAATCACTGCTAAATCGCTGATGCCAAAATAATGGAACGGGCAAAGCATATTTTCTTCCATAGCCTGCTGAAGTCTTATTTCATATGCAATCCTATAGTCGAAAATTTCATAGATATTTCTTCCCTCAATACTGTCGTCTCTTTTATCAGGAGTTGCAGTCATACCAAGCCATAATTTAGGTTTAAAATAACTCATTACTTTCTGGTATGTATTAGCTGAAGAATGATGTGCTTCATCCAAGATAATACAATCAAATTCTTCGGGTTTATACTCAAAAAGATGAGTATCACGATTAAGGGTCTGAACAGTTGCAAATACATAATCTTTGTCGTATTCGCTGTGACCTGCACCGACTAGTCCCATCGAAACACTCTTGTTAAATACTCTCTCATATGATTTCTTGGTTTGTCTTGCGAGCTGGCCTCTGTGAACTAAAAACAAAACACGTTTAAAGCCAAGTTCACGCATAGCAAAAGCAGACGCATACGTCTTTCCGGTACCGGTTGCTGAAATCAATAACGCACGTTCTCCGCCTGCTGCAATTATCTTGCGCAAGTTTGAAATAAAACCAACCTGCATACTATTAGGTTTAAGTCTATATTTTTCAAGAGAAGTTATCTCATCCTGTCTTGCAATCTCACGCTGATGCTTGATAATCTTAAACTTCTCTTTGTAATTCTCATAAAATTCTTCGAAGTCATACGCATATTGCGACGACCAGAGTTCTCTGTACTCTTTTATGATCTCCTGAGCTATATTACCTTGCTCAGTCGAAATAATCTTTGTGTTCCATTCACGGTTGGTTGTTAACGCTGTTTTAGTCATGTTGGAACTGCCGATTATGATTCTGTAAATCTCTTCATGCTTAAAAATGTATCCTTTAGTGTGGAAGCCTTCTTCCGCTTGTTCAACATCATACATTTTCAAAGAAATATTAGATAACTCGCTAAGTTTTTCTAATGCTTTCGGCTCACTGAAATATAAATAATTCGTTGTGAGAATCTGGCCCTTTACCCCTTTTCTCTCAAGTTCCCTTAACGTAAGCAATAAAGGTTCAATTCCGCCAAAAGTAATAAATGCTACACTAATAAAGAATTGATCGCACGACAAAAGCTCATCCTCTATGGATGAGAAAACTTTCTTTCCTTCTTTGTAATTGTTAGATACAAATTGCGGTGTACACAAAGGATCGGAAACTACAGAACCGTCTATAAAAGCTGTTTCAAATCCTCGGCGTAAATCACTAATATTATTCATGGTTATAATCTCGTTGTTGTTGCATTTATAATATTATAACAAATATGCCACATCTTTGACACCTCAACTAAATTAAAAAAGTTACGATTTACTTCCTTACTAAGCAAATCGTAACCATTTCCAATTATCATTTATAATTTCAGAAAAGAATAAACTATTTCTCCTTTTTATCCTTCATTTCAATTTCATCCATATTTCTTAGGAAAAACAAATCCCCTCGCCGTTCCCATATATCAATTCCTAGTAAAACTACTGCGCATATATTAAAATAATTTCCACCAATTGGGCCATAAGCCCTTGTATGGTTAATTATATTATCAAAAAGCCAAGCAATCATCGTAACCAAAAGAAATGTTTTAAACAAAAACAAATATAAATTTATAGTAATTTGATTTTGGATTTTCCAAAACGTTTTATTTAGTTTTTTTATTTTTTTAGAATCTAATTCTTTTTTATATTTTGTTATTGTGTCATCAATTCCTTTAGGAGTGGAATCTTTGCATAAATCAATCAAGATATCCTTAAATGATTTATTAAACAAATCATAATTAAACCCTTCCATATCGTCCAGGCAAAAAGAATCCGCATAAAAGACTTCATTTAAAGCCCTGAATATATCTCTTTGTTTAGAAGTTAGTTCTGTTTTTAGTTTATTTGAGTCATAAAGTCTATAGAAATACTTAAAAATATATGTGCTATGTTTGTTCATTTTTCCATTATCATACAACTCTTTTATTTTTTCATTTAGCATCACTCTCAATATATTTTTTTCAAAAATCCTAAGGCTAGAATAGTAAACCAATATAAAAAGAGAGCTAATTAAAATTAACGCTATCATAATTCCAGATAACCATTCCTCTAAAAAGGAATAAATAGTCAAAATCTCTGAAATCAATTCTTCTGGTCTAATAAGCTGAATAATACTCAATATTATTTTTGCAAATAGAATAATTGCAAAAACAAAACCATAAACCAGCGTGACGGTTAACACCCAAAGAGCTGTTTTGTTAATTCTAGAGCAAAACTTTAGTTTTCTAAGGTCCTTTTCAGTTTCTGTTTTTTTAGTTTTCATATGTTCTAGCTTCCTCTTATATAAATATTTTTATAGCCTAGTTTATTGAGCGAGTATATTTACAATTCGGATAATTAGAACATCCGTAGAACTGACTCCCTGCATTAGGACCTTTCTTCGCAGTTCTAAAAACTAAATCTCCGCCACAATTTGGACATACTAAAGCATTTTCTTTTACAGGTGTCGGAACTATTTCTTTATTTCCCGCTTTCTGTAATGAATAAATCTTTTCTCTGTTCCACAATTCAACTTTTAATTTCTTTGCATCTTCAATTGCCTGAGCTGTAAAGTCCATGTTAGACATTACAACAGCAACATCCGCTTTATAAATATCTTTTCCGGAATAGACTTCTTGAACAGCTTTATTTCCGACGGGTTTTGAATATCTTTTACATTGAATTGCATATTTTACTCCGTCTTTCTTCGCAAGAACATCTACACCATGATCACCAGAGGCTTTTGTTACTTCTACATCGGAAAAACCATTTCCACGAAGAATGTCTGCACAAAACTCTTCAAAATCTTCCCCAGACATTGAATCATAGTTTTGCGTTACCATTGCTTTCTCAATTCTTTTCTTTCTGATAATTCGAGTAATTAAGAAAACAAGTATCAATAGGCATATAAGAAATACTGCCACTCCAATGGTAACCACTTGCCAGTGTTCGCGATATTTAAAGCTTAGATAGAGAATCGCAAGCATGGTAATAGAAGAACCTGCTGAGCAGATTTCTTCTATCATTTTATTTTTTCTTCTTCTACTATTTTTCATATTAACTAGTTAACCTCAAAATCCCCCGTATACTCTCCAACCTTTACAAGCTGGTTATCAGCAACCACAAATTCAAAGCCGTCACTCCAGGGAGTGTCGCCCTCCATGATGAACCATACATGTTCGGGGTCGCCGTCTTTTATGGTGGATACATGCATCGCCTTGAGTTTGATGTATGGCAGGATATTATCACCGTCGCCGTAGTCGGCCACTTCATCTATGCCCGGGCCCTCGCTGATGCTTCTTATTTGCTCGAAATGCTCGTGTGCCTTGTTGACTATGGTTTCCTTGGGGATTGAGTTAAAGAACTTGATACAGGCGTTTATATACTCATCCGTTGCACCGTCATCATATACCTCAACATTTGTATCGAAAAGAGTTGCACGGACTTTTCTTTTTTTATCATTTTTATCATCTGAGAACAACTTATCGGGGGATATAAAGAACACTATACTCATCACAAAGAAGAGCGTGAGTATCGCACCAAATATTATTACTCCGACGGGGCTGTAAATCTTGCCCCAGAAAGCTATCATCATCACGATATAAAACACTTCAAAACACGTCGAGAGAATCAACGGCAGTAATAATTTTTTTCTGTTTTTGCTCATAATAAACTCCCCTTTATACCTTCCGTATTATCTGAGATCCAGCAGCTGCCTGTATATAAAACCAGGCTCTTTCTTAAAAAACATTTTTTCCTTACACTCTGACTTATCGCAGCTGATTATATTGTAAACATGCCATCCGTAGATCCAGTTCTGGCTGTCCGGATCGACATAGCGGTTGTTATATATTATTCTTCCGTATTGATTTTCACCAAGTATGAAAGCTGTTTCATATAGCCTGTCTTTGCGATAATGTATCGATTCCTCATCATTAAATGCCTCATTGTGTCCGCGACGCTTAGTCGGACACCACTCAACATCTTCATCGCAAAACATTATCCTGTACTTATCTTCTTCCTTAAAGATACGGATAAACTGTAACAGCTCGTTGAAATTAGCGTATCGGTCCTTGGTACCCTCGGTAAATATTTCCGTGCCATACTGCCTGTAAGTTTCTTCGTACGGCTTTGCCTTCGAACACTTACCTGCCTCATATTTAAAGTCCAGAATCTGCGCAGATACTTCGCATTCTTTTAATTTTTCCACAGCAATTTCACGAAACAAATCTTCGCTTCGTAACCTGGCATATTCCGAAGACCGTTCCTCTTTATCGTAATACGTATTTAGCGATTGAATAAAAAGCATTTTTCAGACCTTGTTGATATTTTTATTACAGGTTTATCCTTTTCTATTCGTTACATTAAATTGTACGAAGTTATTGGGTTTTAGTAGATTAATTCCTGACCTTCTACGATGTAATCAGGATTCTTAATTCCGTTCTTGTCTACAAGATACTGAATCGTTACTCCAAGCCTTACAGAGATTCCTGTAAGCGTATCTCCTGCCTTTACAATATAGGTTCCGTTTCCTTTAGCACCTGTGGGTGCGTTGTTACCGCCATAGTTGGCAAGCAGCCACAAAGGTCCGTACCAAGGGGTGTCGGCATAAGCAACTGCCTTGCCTGCAGGAATTGTGATTGTATATTCTTGGCCTTCGTAGGTTACATGATAAACGAATGTGATGTCAGGATGATTTACGAGGAAATTCATTATCTCGTAAGGAAGTGCAAAATCACCGCTGTATTCCACCGTCTTTTCACTATCGGGCTCAGCTGCAATGTTAAGTGCAAGTCTTAAATCATCGAGCCAGTCTTTTTCGGGAATTTCTTCTTCGGGTTCTTCGGGTGTTTCAGGTTCTGTCGGATTCTGAGGTGTTTCAGGTTCTGTCTGCTCAACAACTTCTTCACTGTAGGTTGCTGTGTATGTAGCTGCACCTTTTACGGTATCTACTTCAGGCGTCCAGCCTGTGAAGGTGTATACTTTGTTGCCTTCTTTAGCTCTTACAGGCGTTTCTCCGTCGTAGGCAGGAGTTGAGCCGTAAGCTACATTCTTATCAGTCTCAAGCACTGTTCCGTCGTAGTTTTTCCATGAAATCGTAAAAGTACCTGTAGTCCACTGTGCGTAGAGAGTCACTGTGTCATTGTCTTTATTCGAAATATTGGCAATTTCTCCATCAGAATAATTATCTTTTCCGCTTCCGTCAGCTTCAGTATTCCATCCGTTAAATGTCTTGCCTTCATATGTGAATGAATTGGCTGTCAAAGCAATTTCATCATCGTATGTTCTGCTCTGATTATTCATTTTTCCGGTTCCGCCGTTGGAATCGTATTTGATGGTGTATTCTATTGGTGCGAAGGTGTAGGTATATGTATCTGTTTGATCTTCTGAAACTGCTTTTTCTGTTTCAGGTTCAGCATCCCAACTTCCTGCTTTATATCCTTTATTGGGATTTTCGGGTGTGGGAATATCTTCTGCTTTTAAAGAAAGTACTCCATCCTCGTCTTCATATCTCCAGTATTCAACCTCATTTAAGGTCAATCCGTCAGACCAGGAGCCGTTGTTTACTACGAACTGAACCTTATATTTTATTTTTTTATAAAATTCAGTATATAGTACTAAATCACTTTTAATATTTATTGTGGCTTCATCCTGATATTGTTTTCCATTTCCTTCAGAATCTGTATTCCAGCAATTAAATCTATCATTCACATAACTAAACTTATTTGGAGCAAGTTTTGTATCCACATTTGGAACGACATATTGAATAATTGTATTATTAGATCCGCCATTTGGATTAAATGTGACAGTACAAGCGGTACCATTTACAGATTCTATAGAACCATCTATTTCTCCGCCTTCCTTTACGAAAGTTTGGGTAATATATACTCCGCTTCCTTTTCCAGAAGCTGTATTATCCTTAATTGTTCCTTCGGTCATTGTGAAGGTTCCATACCAATTCTCTACTCCACCGCCATTATAATTAGCGTTATTCCCTGAGATTGTTCCCCCGTTCATTGTGAAGGTTCCTTTTAAATAATTATATACTCCTCCGCCATAATCAGCTTCATTCCCTGAGATTGTTCCTTCGGTCATTGTGAAGGTTCCTTTACTATGATTAAATACTCCACCGCCATAATTAGTAGCGTTATTCTCTGAGATTGTTCCCCCGTTCATTGTGAAGGTTCCTTCATAAATAAATACTCCACCGCCATAATCAGCGTTATTCCCTGATATTGTTCCACCTTCCATTGTGAAGGTTCCTTTATTATGATTAAATACTCCTCCGCCATAATAAGTAGCGTTATTCCCTGATATTGTTCCCCCTTTCATTGTGAAGGTCCCATTATTATTAGATACTCCTCCGCCATAGGAATAGCCTTTTCCCTCTTGTATAGCTGCATTCTTAGATATTGTTCCACCTTCCATTGTGAAGGTTCCTTTATTAGATACTCCTCCGCCATAGGAATTGCTTTTTCCCTCTTGTATAGTTTTATTCTCCGATATTGTTCCACCCTTCATTGTAAAGGTTCCTTCATTAGTATTATATACTCCTCCGCCATAACCTTTAGCTTCATTCCCGGATATTGTTCCACCATTCATTGTAAAAGTTTTAGTATTATATACTCCTCCGCCATAGGAATTGTCGTCTGCATCTGTTTTAGCTTTATTCTCAGATATTGTTCCTCCGTTCATTGTGAAGGTTCCATAAGAATTATATACTCCACCGCCATAACCTTTAGCTTCATTCCCGGATATTGTTCCCCCGTTCGTTGTGAAGGTTCCATAATTACATACTCCACCGCCATAAACTTTAGCTTCATTCCCGGATATTGTTCCCCCGTTCATTGTGAAGGTTCTTTTATTACCATTAAATACTCCACCGCCCCTATCAGCTTTATTCCCTGAGATTGTTCCTTCGGTCATTGTGAAGGTTCCTTTATTAGATACTCCTCCGCCATAATCAGCGTTATTCCCGGAGATTGTTCCTCCGTTCATTGTAAAGGTTCCTAAATTAACTACTCCACCGCCTTCCGTGGCTTTATTCCCTGATATTGTTCCTCCGTTCATTGTAAAGGTTCCTAAATTAAATACTCCAATGCCATTCTTTCCATCAGCATGAGTTATTATCCCTAAGTTACCTTTTTTATCATACAAATTTAATGTGCCATTAACAGTTATAGTATAAACATCCTCAGTCTGAGTTATACTGAAACCGTTAAGACATAAATTAACTGTTTTACCCGACTCTATCTTGAATGCATTAGAGATTTTAATATTATCTACCAGATATCCGCTGCCGCCTTTTTCTCCAAGACTCTTTAATTCCGTCCAAGTACTTATCTTGGTCCAATCTTTATGGTATTTGCAGTCAGTTTCCTCTGCCGAACACTGTTCATCATGCGCCACATGCTCCGCTGGTGTATCCTCAGCTTTTACAACCATAGGATTACCGATTACCGGCAATAACGCAAATGTCATAACTGCCGTCAAGATAAACGATAAAATTCTTCTTCCACTTTTTTTCATTTTCGTCCCCTCCAATGACCCTTTAATTCCCGTTTTCCCTTTTAAAACAAAAAAGCAACCAAACAAGATATTCTTATCTGATTGCAGTTAAACCGCCTCCGTTTACACTTTGAGGCTTACAACTTTGCGTCCTACCCTCTCGGATAGTTTGCCCTTATTTACATAATATTTTAGTATTATTCCTCGAATTTGTCAACATTGTGTCTTGTTTTATTTTGACACACTAACCCCGTCCCCCAGTGTCATTCAGTTGCCAATTTCTTTATTGACAAAAAAAGCACAAATCTAATATAATTAAGGTGCAATATATGTACTATAGAATACTAAAATTAAAATTAATGTGCAATTAAATGCACTATCGAAAGGTTTGCGATATGTCAGAAAAAATAAATAATAATTTATCTCCGGAAGCAGCAAAAAAAGAAATAACAGAAAGAGTAAAACAACACAGAATACTCGCAGGTGTTACACAAGAAAAACTTGCGGATTCTGCTATGGTATCAGTGCGAACTGTTAAACGTTTTGAGGCAGGCGAAGAAATCAGTCTTTTGAATTTCCTGAAAATATTAAAAGCTCTTAACTTGTTGGACAGTTTGGATTTTCTTTTGTCCGATCAATCGCAACGCCCGACTTTTTTGGTTGAAGTATATAAACCGAGAAAGCGAGTCTCAAACAAAAAAGAATCTAAGCAGGATTGGAAATGGGGAGATGAAAAATGACGCATGCAGCAGAGATTTTTTTATGGGGAACAAAAATAGGAACAGTTTGGCAAACTGAAGATGATATTTGCGCTAAATTCTTTTATGATGATGATTTCGTAAAAAGTTCGATTGAATTATCTCCTTTTCGCATGCCTTTATCAAGCGAAACGTACAGTTTCCCTGAACTCTCGAGATTAGATTCTTTTCACGGAATGCCCGGCTTGCTTGCGGATTCGCTTCCTGACAGATTCGGAAACGCTGTTATCAATGAATGGTTACAAAGACATGGAAGAAATCCCGAGAGTTTCAGCGCTATTGAGAGATTGTGTTACACGGGTAAAAGAGGTATGGGAGCGTTAGAGTACGTTCCGGCTACAGGACCCGTTTCCGACGATGATGAAATTGATGTAAATGAAATGGCAGATTTTGCATCACAAATTTTGTCGGGAAAAGAAAATCAAAAGATAAAAGATTGGGATTTAAGTCTGGCCAGAATGATGGAAATAGGCTCTTCTGCCGGAGGCGCAAGGGCTAAGGCGGTAATAGCATGGAACGAAAAAACCGGAGAGGTGAAATCAGGTCAAATAGATGCCGGCGAGGGTTTCAGTCACTGGCTGATTAAATTCGACGGTGTAGATGGTAACGGAGACCGAGGAATTGCCGACAAGAAGCAACATACACTGGTGGAATATGCATACTATTTGATGGCGCTGGATGCGGGAATTAATATGCAGGAATGCCGAATACTTAAAAAAGATGGAAGAAGTCATTTTATGACACTTCGATATGATCGTGAAGGTAATAATAAAATTCATGTTCAAACGCTCGCTGCATTGGGACATTTCGATTATAACCAGCCTAGATGTTGCAGTTATGAAGAGTATGCCGGATTTGCTGCAAAATTAAATCCTAGCCTTCAAGCAACAAAGGAATTATACCGACGAGCTGTATTTAACATACTTGCCATGAATTGTGATGATCATGTAAAGAATTTTTCTTTTATGATGAATAAGAGAGGCGAATGGAAAATGGCTCCTGCTTATGACATTACATTCGCCTTTAAGCCTAATCATATATGGTTAGGATCACATCAAATGACATTAAACGGAAAGGACTCCGATTTTGAATCTAATGATTTGATTGCTTTTGGAAAAAGAATTGGAATTTCCGAAAGATATTGTCGAAAGGCGCTCATGGAGATTTCCAATATTGTTAATCACTGGATGGATTACGCAGAAAAGTGTGGCATTAATGAAAAAAGAGCAAAAGATATCGATGGCATGCTGTTGAAATTTTGACACAAAAACCCCGTCCCCAAATGACACTGGGGGACGGGGTTAGTGTGTCATTTTACTCAAAAATTACTCTACACTATCCAAATAATTCCTGACATAATTCCTGAATTCCTTAGGTTCGGTTTTGTATATAAAATGGCTGCCCGGAAGATAGGCTATCTGATAATTACCCATTTTGTTAAGGTACGGGAGCAGTTCTTTTTTATTCGCTTCTTCGCTCTCGGGATCCGACAAATCTCCGTGCCTTGCGGAGATATAGAGTTTCGGGACGTCCGTCTCTTTTAGGGTGTTCCAGGTGGTGTTGCGGTTTCTGTTAACCATCGCGCCTTCATTTGCAGTCGCATCGGACGGAATTGATAACTGCTGGAGGATGCAATATGCTCTCCATTCATCCTTTGAAAGGCCTGCATTATTCGTAAGCAATGCAGGGAGCAGAATGTCTCCGAGGCCGAAGTTTGCGGCTACTTTGTATAAAAATGTTCCCGAGGCTTTGCCCTGCAAATTTTCCTCTGCAATAGGCTCAACATATGTACCGTCAATGTTGATGAAAGCCTTGATTTCATCAGGATACTTGCTGACCCAGTAGGAAGCATATGTACCGCCCATGGAGTGTGCCATGAGGATATAGGGCTCTTCGATGCCTGAAGCTTTTACGGCGCTTCGGTATTCTTCAACGATTGCTTCGACAGTTCTGGCTTCTTTGGTATCGTCGCTCGCGTCCCATCCGCGTCTTCCGACGTAAATAAACTGATAATCGTCTTCAAAATCTTTTAAGACCGGTCTTATTTCAGCCGACATTCCACCGCCCATTCCGCTTAAAACGACGATGTTTCCTCTGCCGTTTTCATTGCCGAATTTTGCCACGTTCATCGAATAATCTCCGACTGAAACCGGATTGTAATAACCTTGTTCGGTCAGGAATTTCATATCCGCAGAATGCTTGATTTTGTGGAAGATGAAGAGGCCTGCCAATAGTACCACCAGGGCAATGGCAAGCGCAAGAAATACCTTTGCCAACTTGCGTGGGGACGGGGGTGTAGTGTCATTTTTACGTTGTTTCATTTTTTTCTCTCTTCCTAATTATTGTGCAGGCACGGACTGCGTCCATGAAGTCGCTTTCTTTTATGCCTGTTGCCCAAAGATTGGGCAAGACAATTGCTTTATAGGCTTCGAGCCCTTCCTTCGAAAACTCGTCAAATATAACGTATGTGCGGGCGTAGTCGAATACGGCGGGTGCAAGCCTTGCGTTCATCCAGTCTATGATTACGTAGTCTGCTTTATCGCGCGGCAGCATGATGTTTAGAAAATGCATGTCCAGATGGCATACGCAGTTTTTCTCTTTGTCTGATAGACGCGTGATGATTTCAAGGACTTCGTCTCGGTCGGCATCGCTTAAGCCCATGCCTGCAGTGTCTTTTAGGAGGGGCATTTGGATGCCTGTAGCGTCTGTGCTGTGTACGAAGCGGAAGGCATCGGCCAGTGTATTAAAGCAGGTGATGTCGCCTGTCAGCGCTCGTTTTTCAAGCATTTCACCGTCCACGAAATCCATTTTGATGATGTGTTCGTCATCCGTGTCATAATACCTGACGCTGCAAAGTCCGGCGTCGTTGACGGCCTTTTGCTGGCTTTTTTCGAACGCTATCCACTCCGCGGGATAGGTTGGTTTATATACTTTGTAGGCATAGCCTTCGTACAGAAAAACCTCTGCCTGCGCGCCGGTGCCTATTAGTTTTTGTGTTCCGTTGAATTGCATTGTTGTGCCTCGTGTTTCTAGTGTTTCTTTTATGAGCGGTTTTTAGAAGAAACGATAAAGTAATACTTCGTATAAAAACAGAAATACGCATAATAAAGTCGGAAGTATTGAAAGTACGCTTAATACAATTCCGATGTATGCTTTGGGAAGGCCGCGGTCGCTCTTGAGTGCTACAATACCGCTGACAATACCTGCAACAGGCATAATTGGGAGCAGAATCATGATGTACATCATTCTGTTTAATACAAAATAAACGAAGATGCACGCGATACTGCACAATAATCCAATCAAGCCAAATTCAAACGAAAGCTTAGCCTTTCCCTGGTTCTCAGGAAGATGATCAGGCGCTACTTCGTCAAACTGCTTGGCGTTGGTGTTATCTGTATACTCTTCTGTTACAAAATCGTTCTGTTCGTTGTTGAAATTTCCGTCCATGGTTGGTTCTCCTTTACTTTTTTGGATAGCCACTATATTATACCACAAATTTTGACACTGGGGGACGGGGGTGGAGTGTCATTTTGAGGAAGATGTTGGCTAGCCAAGAAAAAAGAAAAACCCGGCTCTAACGAGCCGGGCTATGTGGTATGTATGTCACATTTATAAATTGTCTCTTACCCTACCATTTCTTTAAAACTCAACCCATCCTCATGAAAATCAGGTTGAGACATAATAAAGTAAACAATATCTGACGTAGTTACAGATTCACTATTATTGATGAAATCCATGACCTTTTTAAGTCTCTCGGGTTTCTTTTTCGCATAAGAAGTAACACCTGCAACAAACCCAAAATACGAATTGGGGATACTATTCAATTTCATAACTAACTCATCCATAGCGTCTCCTTTTCAAAATTCAAATTTCTCAACAATGTTATAGTCATTAAAGCCGCGATTTTCGAAATAATATATGTAATACTTATCATCTAAACCTACAGAAAAATGGATAGCAAAGCTCACATTTCTGTATAAATCGTAATTGGTATTAATTTCACTTATTATTTTAGCATATTCTTTTGAATCCAACAAACATGATGGAAAACAAAAAGGACACTGGGGGACGGGGTTGTTGTGTCATTTTTGACGCCGAAAAAACTTTCAAAAACCTCTTTACATTTTCGAACATTTGTTCTATTATATGCTTACCCCCTAAAAACAGGGGAGCCAGGTGCACCGACGGGAACGAAGTTCCCTAGTATGAGCCAGGCACCCTATAGATATATTTCGGAGAATCGTATGAATTATCAGATAATCGCGGTTGACTTCGACGGAACCCTTTGCTACAGCAACTGGCCCGAACTCGGAGAGCCCAACCTTCCCTTAATTGAATATCTGAAAGCCTGGCAGAAGCAGGGCAACAAGCTGATTCTCTGGACTTGCCGTGCCGGAGACGCGCTCGATCGCGCAGTATCATGGTGCAGCGAACATGAGCTTTCTTTCGACGCCATAAACGACAATCTTCCGGAAATTGTCGAACTCTATGGCAACAACTCCCGGAAGATTACATGTGATTATTATATTGATGACAAGGCATTTCTGCCTGCTATGATTGGTGCCTGACTCGCGAAGCGTGTCTGGCTCCGGTTTATTAGTAGTTGATTTCCTGCCCTTCTTTTTGTTCTTCTATATAGTTAATTGCAGTTCGAGGAGATTTTACTCACAAATTTTTGAAATTTTTTGAAATTTTTTCAAATCAAAAAGGCGAAGCAAATTGCTTCACCTTATTTACATCGGGGGACGGGGTTTAGGCATTAAATATTTACAGGTTTCAGAACCGGCAATTCAAAATCATCCTTCAAAAAAGTAATCATATAAATCGGTAAATAAAAAGTTTTTCCATTCTTTGAAACATTGTAGTTGGAAAAAACAATTGCTTTTTCAATCTCATATTCTTCGTTATTTACACAATTATCCAACGCAGAATGAACTGAATAATCTTTTCCACTTTTCACCTCAATAGGCAGCACGTGTCCTTCATGTTCTATTATTACATCCAGTTCTCCATTTTTTTTGCTGTTGTAATAATATAACTTGAATCCGTGCGCGAAAAGTTCCTGATTAACCGCATTTTCATATATACCACCGCAGTTGAGAGTTTTATTGTCTGAAAGCAGTCCCAATTTCATAGCCGGACCATATGTATATGTCAAGAGACCGACGTCAGATAAGTATAGTTTAAGCAGGCTGCTTTTAACATTTTGATTAAGTGATATTTTAGGTTCTGTGGCATTGAAAACGCATATTGAAACGCCGGCTGCTTTTAGCCAAAGGAAACTGTCTTCTACACGCTCAAATCTAAGTCCTTTTTTGATATCTGCGTAATTGAATCGTCTGTTCTGTTTTAGTAATTCAGAAGGAATTAAATCATATATCTGTTGGAGCATCAGTTTTTTCTCTTTACTCTCATACTTGGTAAAATCCCTTTTATATTCCGAAATTATATTTTTCTGTATATTCGATACTTTTTTAATATCACCACTTCTCACAAATTCATCTACACATGCAGGCATTCCGCCGACAACCAAATATCTTCTGAAATGTTCCATCATTTTATTATGAACAGTTTCAGACACTTCTTCGGTTTTATCATAACAATCCCTTAAATAATCTATAACCTCTTCCCTAACATCGCAGGCCCATAAAAATTCTGTGAAATCAAGGGGATACATTATTATTTCATCCAAATATCCCACTGGTGCCGATCTTAAATCATTTAGCTCTATTCCTAAAAGAGAACCACTCATTATAAATCTGAAACTGCCTTCATCTACCCAGAATTTTATCTTAGTAACAACATCTTTATACTCTTGAATCTCATCAAGAAACAATATGGTTTGCCCTTCAGTAAGGCTTTTATTCATAGCCGCTGAAAGATTAATCTTCAAATCCTTGGAAGATTTGCTGTTTTCGAAGGCATCAATAATTTCCGGATTTTTTATAAAGTTAATTTCAAGAAAATCAGAATTATTCTTATCCAGACAACTTCTGATAAGAAAAGTTTTTCCAACCTGGCGTGCTCCACTTACAAGCAATGCGTTCTTTCCGTTCTCTATCCATTCATTAATTTCTTTTTCTAAATGTCTTACTAACATAGTTTTTCTCTCCTTATGTATATTATAGGCAGAGAACAGCTATTTTTCAAGGTTTTTGTAATTAAAATTGCACTTTTTCCGATTGTTTTTTGCTAAGATTTGCACTTTTTCCGTTAGAAAATCAACTTTTTTTACACTTTTTCTGATGCGTTTACAAAAAAAGGCGCCGAAAGAATTATCTTTCGACGCCTATGGTAGGTCTTAAATCATATTATTTCTTTTTTTTCATATTTTCTCTCAATGCTCTTTTTCTTCTACTGATTCCAAAAGCTGTGCCTGCGCCAGCTACTGCGGCCGCTGCTAAAGCGACAAGAAGTGCAAAATAAACAGGTGAAACGCCGGAATTATATTCATCCCAAGGCTTATCGTTTACGAGGTCTGTCACATTTATATTTGTTTTGTTCGTTGTCACATCCTTATTAGTATCCTTCTGTGCCACAGTTATCGATGGTTCGAATTTAGTATTATCGTTTGTTTTAACTCCAAGTTCAGGCTTATCATTTTTCTTGGAATCACCATTATCAACTCTTACTCCTGCTACACCTGAAGGAGTGTCAGGTTTCACACGACCGGCACCACCTTCTTCCGGCAGATCAATGTCAACAGTCGGTTCAATAGTTTTAATAACCGGTTCTGGAGCTTCAGATGTTTTTTTGATTTCACCGGTGTCTTCAATAGTCAACTTTACAACTCCCGAATCTTTTTCAACAATTTCTGCGATTTTACCGTCTGATGTTTCTAGCTGTTTTAAAGTAAGATTAAAAGAGGGAGCAGGATCGGGAATCATACTTCTCTGAATAATATCTTCCGTTTGGATAATCTCTATTGTAAGCTTATCTCTTGTTGCTTTAGCATCCGCAAGAGCAGACTCTGCTATATTTACCTGATTCTCAAGATACTCAAGTTCCTTTGTGTCATATACATACATCTTAAGCTTCTTGGTCTGATCTCTAAGAGCCTCGAATTTTTCCTGGGCCACTAAAAGTTCAGCATTTGCTTTTTCCAGCGCTTCCTTCTGCTCCTGATATTTCTTCAAATTCTCCAAAAGTATTAGATAGTTGTATTCATCTACGTTCTCTGCTGATATAATATTTTCTTCATCATCAGTCTGAACTTCTTTGATATACCCGTTTTCAAACGCTTCTAAGATACTATCTATGTCTAAGTCCCATGTGATACCTGTCTCGTCGGTATAGGCTTTGATTCCGGGCTTTGCGGGCTCGCCCTGAATTGTCTGTTGTGCTACGAAAGTATCGTATTCTGTTACGTCATACTTATATTCGGAATAAAGCTGTGTATTTTCAGAATCTTTAACATATTCATAGTATTCTACTCTGAAACCCTTTTTATCAGGACTTACAGGTATCGGTTCGGGCACAATCGTGAAATCAATGACACCGGGATCATTTCTGATAGCCTTTAATTCCTTGAAGAGAGGATCTCGCTCAATCGCTTCTTCCACCCATTTTACCATTTCTTCATCCGAATAATTATAATGACTCGCATCTGACCAATTTTCAGTGGTTTTCTTTTCATACCTCTTAACTCTGCATTCCGTTTTGATTGTTAACTCACCTGTAGTTTGATTATATGAGGTGGTCACTTCTTCTGTTCCATCAATGATAGGAACATATTTAGTATTTCCGTCAGAACTTAAAGATTCAACTTTACTCTCTTTAGGATTTTCTGGATCATATGCTACGCCAATCTCTTTAATATTCTGGCTTTCACCTACTTTTACGGTCGCAACATTCATACCTTCCTTAGGAGTATTTCCGTCCTTATCGGTCCAGTGTGCAGGAATGATTTGATCTTCTGTCGCTTCTATAGCAGGTACTTCATCAACATCTTCTGTATTTACAGTATAGCTTCTCTCATAGACGCAGATTGAACCGTCATTATTAGAAATGTAGTTGTAATATCTTGTATATTCTTTACCATCTTTATCCTTGAACTTAACAACAAAACAGTTTTCCATATCTGCGTTGAATATAAGCCATCCATCATCATCTATATCCTGAGTATACGATACCTCCTTCTCACCAAGCGTATACATATTGGTTTTTTCATCAAGAGTAGCATTTTGGAGATCTTCGGGATCATGCTGAATAAGTGTAACTTCAAAATCAGTTCCCAATTCAATATCTTTTCCATCTTTATCCAAAATATTGTACTGTATTATAAGGCTGCAAAGTTCTTTGGTTGCCTTTTGGTAATAAGGATTGGTTTTGAAATCCTGATCATCTTTTACGATTTCCTGAATAGTTTCCTGCTTTGCCTGAATCTGTTCTAGAAGTTCAATATTTTTAATATTAGTGTAGAGTTCATCAACTTCCTCTTGTAATTCTCCCGCTTTATCCTTGGCATCTTTTATGGCCTTAAATGCTGCTTCAGAGTCTTTAACCGCACCCTTAATATAGCATTCTTCAGCTTCTTCAGCACCATTAAGAACTGCATCCCTTACTTTTATAGCCTCATCAAGTTTTTTCTTGGCTGCATCCTTTGCTGCCTGTGCCTTGTCAACATCTTCGTTTGCTTTTTTTAGGATGCTGTCTGCTATATTGAGCTGATTCTCCGCCATGGTCAGAGCGTCTTTTCTCTCCTCAATTGATTTGTCCCAATTGTTGGATTCAGCAGCTTTCTGCTTTGCTATCGTAACTGCATCTAAGCCCGCGTTTAAACCTGTTTTCTCATCGTTATAGAACGCATCGTCCTGAATAGGCTTGATGCTTTCGTTTAAATCAACCTGTTCTGTTGCAGGTTCTCCGTTTTCATCAACCACAGGAACATCAACCAATACCTTTCCATCTTCCGCGGAAACGCCTTGAAGAATGTTATCTATTTTCTCGCCTGCTACAAGTGCATTTTCTATCTGCTGCTCAAGATTCGCTACATAACCTTCCTCACCGTCCTCTTTTGAAGAAATATTGTAAACAAGCTCTGAAGCTTTATCCAAATCTTCATATATTTCATCAACTTTATCGGCGTAATCTTTTATACCTAAATCATTGTTTTCTGCCTTAATAACATTTTCCATTTTATTAACTGACTCTGAAGCTAAATTCGCAGAATCCAGCGTAGCCTTTGTTTCAGAGCCGTCCAGTTCATTGCTTTCAGTTGTTGCATCATCTATATCCGAAGTCTTATTCTCTTCAGTGAGTGTGAATTCTTCTGTATTCTCACCCTCCGCCAAGGCCGTCATCGGAATGCTTGTCGCCATAACAACAGTCGCAAGAACAAATGCTATCGCACGGGCTGTGTTTTTGTTTTTGATTTGTTTTTTCATCTTTTATCCTCCTATTTGGGCGGCTCTTCTGATTCAATTCTTTTATGATAAAAGAATTAAAAAAGAGCCGTGACTCTTTCCATCCCCACTGGGATTGAAATAATGTCTAGGCTCGGTAATGCGGGCGTTCCTGATAAATAACGTCAAGGCTCGATAATTCGGGCGTTCCTTAAAACATGAACTTATGTGAAATTTTTAATGTAAAAGTATTATATAATACTAAATTTGGCTCAACAATACTTACTGATTACAAAAAAATTCTAGTTGATAGCTTTACCCGTCATTTTCTTGCAGCAATTTTGACACTGGGGGACGGGGGTTTTGTGTCATTTTATACAATTCCTCAGTCGCCAGTCTGGCTTTGGCAACGATGGCCTTCTCCTGATTCTTGGGGAAGCAGTAATACTGGACCTGTGTGTTTCCGATGCAAATCATATCGCCGATTTCATACCAGAAGTAATCGGCGTAGAGGCTGTAGGAGCTTTTGCCCGACTGGATATATTTTAATCTGTCTTCGCAGCCCGTCAGTTCAAAGCCGTCCTTGTTATGTATAAGTCTCCCTTCGCCGACGCTGTAAATGCTCTTCATATCAACGAGCATTTTGATTTCGACATCGGTATCAAGTAAATACGTGCTTTCTTCGAGCTCTTTTCTGACCTCTTCTCTTTCCCACGCGTACCAGTCCGTCACGTACTTAAATTCGGCATTTCCGTCCGATGCGGTGAGCGTTCCGTTTTCTTCGAGCGTATACTCTTTGCCGCAGCCCGCACAGGTTATATGAATTCCTTGGCCGAGCATATGGCCCTCGCTCTTGCATGCGGGACATTTATAAAGTACGCGATGAAGTCCGTCCGCTCTGAAGGGTTCATCGATGATTATATTCTTTTCATGCTGTGCTTTGAAATGGTCGTACTTAAATTCGGCACTTAAGATTTCAACCAGTTCTTCGTTGCTTTTTTGCTTTATGTCTTCGGGCGAAAGCAGATATTTTACGGTCGCTTTTATATCTACATCTCTCTTCTGAAGATTGTTGTACAAAGGATCCCTGAGAAAAGCACCCTCGGTTTTAATCATTACAACCGGCACATTCATGAGTTTCAGACATTTCGCCAGACTCGTCGGAAGAGGAGTCTCGGTTCCGTCAAAACTGTAGCTTGCTTCGGGATACATTACTACCGAACTTTTAAGTTCTTCGAAAGCGTATTTCATGTCTTTTACGAGGTTTAAATCCGTTATGAATTTGCAGGTAGGAATGCATCCGACTTTTCGCATCAGACCGGCCTTTCCCACAAATCCGTCGTTGGTGCAGACGATATGATACTGCCTGTCGGCAAAGAGGGTACCGACTATCTGCAAATCCGTGAAGCACGAATGGTTCATGAGAATAAGACATGGTTCGTCTTTGCCAAGCTTCTCCATGCCTTCCGTTTCATACGTAAAATGCGTCGCCTTCAATTCGCCTTTCGATAAAACCTTGATCAGTTTTCTTAGGAAAACCGACTGCTTTTTAGGCCTAACATGCGCCGCGTGTTTTATCGCGCAAACTTCGTCATAATCTTTTATGGTGTCTTTAATCTTCATTCCACACTTCCTTTGCAAGACGAAATACTGCCCAGCCCTTCGGCCATCCGACATACATGGTTGCATGTGTTATGATTGCTGCGATTTCTTCCTGCTGTCTGTACGATTTTTTCGCTCATAGTCGTTTACCTCACTTTCCTATCTTCTGATCACCTGTGGACCATACATGTTTCCCTAATGCATCCGTTCTTTTATTCTGTGCCATAACACCTGCGAGTGAATGCGGAACATAAGGCTCCTCCAGGTAAAGAATTTCTTCATCGGTCAGTTCCAAATCCACTGCTTTGGCCGCACCTTCTATGTGATGAAGCTTTGTAGCTCCCACTACGGGAGCTGTAACTTTCGTAAGAAGCCATGCAAGAGAAACCTCTGTCATAGTCACGCCGTGTTTCTCTGCAAACTCTGCCACTCGGTCTATAATCACTGCATCCTGAGAAGACGTAGCGTCATATTTAAACTTCGCATAGGTATCCTCTGTTGCACGCTTGGTATCGCCTTCTCCGGGCTTTCTTGAAAGTCTTCCGCTTGCAAGTGCACTGTAGGGAGTAAGTGCGATGTTTTCTTCTTCACAGTAAGGAACCATCTCACGCTCTTCTTCGCGGAAGATTAAATTGTAGTGTCCCTGTATCGAAACAAATTTTGCAAAGCCTTCTTTTTCCGCCAGTGCATTAGCCTTCGCAATCTGCCATGCGAAGCAGTTTGAAATGCCGATGTATCTTGCCTTGCCTGCTTTGATGATTCGATTTAATCCGTCCATTATATCGTACACATCAGTATTCCAGTCCCACATGTGATAGATATACAAATCCACATAATCCATGCCAAGGTTTTGAAGGCTTGTATTAATCATGTTCTCGATATGCTGCTGACCTGTGATGCCTTTTTCAATCTCCTCGGGAGTTCTCGGAAGAAATTTCGTTGCAAGTACAACATCCTCTCTCTTCGCAAAATCCTTAAGCGCCCTGCCGACATACTGCTCACTGGTTCCGCTCTGATAAGCTATCGCCGTATCATAAAAATTTACTCCAAGGTCAAGGCCTCTTTTAATGATTTCTCTGGAATGCTCTTCGTCAAGCGTCCAGCTGTGCTGTCCTCTTGCGGAATCGCCAAACCCCATACAACCCATACATATACGTGATACATTCAAATCCGAATTTCCAAGTTTTGTATATTTCATCTTTTATCCCCTTCTCTTTTATGATGGTCTTTTATAAAAGTTTTAAAAGACAGTTCCCCTCCACAAATAAAAAACGAAAAATCCGCAAGCTACATTGCTTTGTCTATACTGTTCATTATACATAATCTGCGGGAATACAAAAAGCCATGCATGGAAACATGAACGATTTTGCACGATTTTACATGCGAAATGATTGACTTTGGCAGATTTTACTAAAAAAATAAATTATATTTGTGGAGAAATTTGGTTGATTTTGACCGAGTTTGACCGTATTATAATTCTTGTAGGGAGTAATACGATTGAATTCGGTCTTTTTTATTGAATCGGTCATGAACATGCAAAGGAGGGGCAATATGATTTACACTGTAACCTTCAACCCGTCTTTAGACTATATCGTAACTGTTGATGATTTCAAACTCGGTCTTACAAATCGGACAACGTCCGAGTTAATGCTTCCCGGCGGGAAGGGCATTAATGTTTCCATTGTATTATCCAATCTGGGAATCGAGAATACGGCACTTTATTTTGCGGCAGGTTTTGTCGGAAGAGAGATTACCGCAAAGGTTAAGGAAAGCGGGATTCTGGCGGATGCAATAGAAATCGGGGAAGGGTGCTCGAGAATCAATCTGAAATTAAAGAGCATCGACGGAACCGAAATCAACGGTATGGGACCGGAAATCAGTCCGGAAAAACTGGAAGTTCTCATGACAAAACTGGATGCATTGAAAGAAGGAGATACGCTCTGCCTTGCAGGAAGCATTCCGTCCAGTATGCCGGGCACGATTTATTCGGATATCTGCAAAAAGCTTGACGGAAGAGGAATCCGGATTGTGGTGGATGCAACAAGGGATCTTCTGGTAAATGTCCTTGAGTATCATCCGTTTTTGATTAAACCGAATAACCATGAACTCGGCGAGATTTTCGGTGCGGAATTAAAAACAAGAGAAAGCGTTGTACCGTATGCAAAGAAACTGCAGGAGATGGGAGCACAGAACGTATTAATCTCCATGGCAGGCGAAGGCGGAGTACTGGCAGCGGCGGACGGAGGTATCTATATGTCCGAGGCACCGAAAGGAAAACTTGTAAACGGCGTCGGCGCGGGAGACTCCATGGTGGCCGGATTTTTATACGGATTCCTGGAAAAAGGAGAGTATGAATACGCTTTTAAGATGGGACTTTCGACAGGTTCTGCAAGTGCGTTTTCGGAATATCTGGCAACAAAGGAAGAAGTGGAAGCGGTTTATCGGAGTTTAGGCCACTGATCGGGCGGCAGACATAGTGACAAAAAAGAAACAAAAGGAAACAGAACAAAAAGCAAAAAAGAAAAGGAGGAGAGGGTATGAGAATTACGGAACTTCTGGATAAGCGGAGCGTTGATCTGAATGCGGCGCCGAAATCCAAAAAGGAAGCCATTGACATGGCGGTAGAACTCATGGCGGCAAGCGGAAAAGTTCAGGATAAGGAAGCTTACCGGGCACTTGTTTACGCAAGAGAAGAAGAAAGCACGACAGGTGTCGGAGAAGGAATTGCAATTCCTCACGGAAAAGGTGACTGCATCGATAAGCCCGGACTTGCGGCAATGATTATTAAGGACGGTGTGGATTACGAAGCACTCGATGACGAACCTGTCAATATCCTTTTCTTAATTGCGGCACCCGATACCAAGGACAATGTTCATCTGGATGTAATGAGTAAATTATCCATGATGCTGATGGATGAGGATTTTCGAAACAACCTGATCAATGCTAAAGACGTGGATGAATTCCTCGCAGTCATTGACAAGGCGGACGAAGAAAAGAAGAGCGTGGATGAAGGTCTTGCAGATGTGGTAATTGATGCAGGAAGCAGGTATCTGGTAGCGGTAACAAGCTGTCCGACCGGTATTGCACACACCTATATGGCAGCAGAAGGACTGGAGAAGGCAGCATCCAAAGCAGGAATCCCGATTAAAATCGAAACCAGAGGATCTTCGGGTGCAAAGAATACACTGACCGCGGATGATATTAAAGATGCACTTTGCGTAATCGTAACCGCTGATGCGAAAGTTCCGATGGAACGTTTTGCGGGAAAGAAAGTCATTCAGCGAAAGGTTGCAGACGGAATCAATAAGGCCGACGAACTCGTTTCCCTTGCATTGTCGGGAAATGCGCCCGTATTTAACGGCGGCGGAGCCGAGGAAGCAGGCGAGAGCAAGTCTTCCGAAAAGAGCGGCGTAGGACATAAAGTTTATACCTGGCTGATGAGCGGTGTATCCCATATGCTTCCGTTCGTTATCGGCGGCGGTATTTTAGTGGCACTTGCATTCCTTGTTGATACGATTGCCGGATACGGTGCAACCGGCGGCGGAGATTTCGGCAGCATCACACCGCTTGCGGCATTCCTGAAATATGTCGGCGGACTGGCAATGGGTCTGATGGTTCCGGTTCTCGCAGGTTATATCGCATATGCAATTGCAGACCGTCCCGGTCTTGCGGTTGGTTTTGTAGGAGGTATTCTTGCCGCAAACGGAAATGCAATTCTTTCCAACTTCGGTTTTGCATCCGGAACGTTAATGGACGGAAAGGCAGTCGGCGGTTTCGGACAGTTTTTGATGAAATTTGCATTCCAGCAGCCTGACGGCGGTAATACCGTATCCGGTTTCTTAGGCGGTATTGCAGCAGGTTTCCTTGCAGGATTTCTGGTACTCGGTCTTCAGAAGATCGGTGAAAAATTACCGGCTGCACTTGACGGTTTAAAGCCTACCCTGATTTACCCGCTTGTCGGTATTTTCTGTGAAGCCGTGATTATGTGCTTCGTTTTAAATCCCGTAATCGGACTGATTAATACCGGTCTTTCAAATGCACTTACCGCTATCGGAAGCGCAAACATGGTTTGGCTGATGGGACTTATTCTGGGTGCCATGATGGCAATTGATATGGGCGGTCCGATCAACAAAGCCGCTTATGTATTCGGTACCGGTATGCTGGCGCAGGCAGCACTTTCCACCAATCCGGCATTCCAGCAAATGGCATACATTGCAATGGCAGCAGTTATGGTCGGCGGTATGGTTCCTCCTATCGGAATTGCACTTGCATGCTTCATTTTCCCGAAGAAGTTTACGAAGGCAGAAAGAGGTTCCGTGGTATCCAACCTGGTTATGGGTGCATCCTTCATTACGGAAGGTGCGATTCCCTTCGCAGCGGCAGATCCGCTTCATGTAATTCCCTGCACTATGGTAGGCGCAGGTGTGGCAGGACTTCTTGCAGCACTCTTTAAATGTACTTTGATGGCTCCTCACGGCGGTGTATTTGTTTTTGCAACCGTAGGTCACCCGCTTCTTTATGTAGTAGCATGGTTAATCGGAAGTGCCGTAACCTGCTTCTTACTCGGAATTTTTAAGAAACCGGCTGAAAAATAAGAAATCAAAACCGGGAAAAACGGAAAGTAAAAACACAATATAAAATAAATTATAAAGGTAAACAAAAAATATAAGGAGGTTTTTTATTATGGCAAGTTTTGATTATGTAATTAAGGATGTACACGGAATTCATGCTCGTCCCGCAACGGAGCTGTTCAAACTGATCAAAGGAAGAGACTGTGTTGTTAAAGTAGCAAAGGGCGATAAGGAAGTTCCGTTTAAGGGCGTTATGGGAATTATGTCCTTAGGTGCAAAGCAGGGCGATTCCGTTAAATTTTCCTTTGAGGGTGCAGAGGCTGATGCACTGATGGCAGAAGTAAAAGCATTTATGGAAGCCAATCTGTAAACGGATCTGCAGGCAGATTTGTTTCAGAGAGATACAGGTAACCCGTATGATTTGAATGATGAAGGAGAAGCATATGGTAGTTTATAGCGGAAAATCCGTATTCGGCGGGATTGCAATCGGAAAAATCTGCGTGTATGCCAAAGAGGATTCCCAGGTAAAGCGTGAGAGAATCGAAGACCCCGAAGCGGAAATCAAAAGATATCATGAGGCGAAAGACGTTGCAATTGAGCAGCTAGGTGTTCTTTATGAAAAAGCCCTGAAGGAAGTCGGAGAAGACGGTGCAGGTGTTTTTGAAGCACACCAGATGATGCTGGATGACGGCGATTATATCGACAGCGTGGAAAATATTATCCGTACACAGTCCGTGAATGCGGAATATGCGGTTGCTCAGACCGGAGACCAGATGGCACAGATGTTCCTCGACATGGAGGACGAATATTTCCGGGGCCGTGCGGCAGATGTACATGACATTTCGGAACGGTTGATCGGCGTGTTGTCCGGAAAGGGAAGCGGCGGAATTCAGACGGATGAGCAGGTAATTATCGTAGCGGACGATCTGGCACCTTCTGAAACCGTGCAAATGGACAAGGATAAAATTTTATCCTTTGTAACCGTACACGGCTCAGCAAATTCCCATACTTCGATTCTTGCGAAAACCATGAACATTCCGGCCATGATCGGATGTGACATTCCTCTTGATGATACCGTAAACGGAAAGATGGCGGTTGTGGACGGTTTTGAGGGAAAGGTTTATATCGAACCCAATGAAGAAACCATGGCCGCAAAGAAGATACTCTATGAGGAAGAGCAGGAAAAGAAAGCTCTTTTGGAACAGTTAAAGGGCAAGGACAATGTGACGCTTGACGGACAGCATATCAACCTTTATGCTAATATCGGAAATACCAAGGATCTGGGACTTGTTCTGAAAAATGACGCCGGCGGAATCGGACTGTTCCGTTCGGAATTTATTTACCTCGGTTCTCAGGATTATCCGACGGAAGAAGAGCAGTTTGAGATTTATAAAACGGTTGCACAGACGATGGCCGGAAAGAAGGTTATAATCCGTACCCTGGACATCGGTGCGGACAAACAGGCCGACTATTTTGCACTTCCGAAAGAAGAAAATCCGGCAATGGGACTTCGTGCAATCCGCATCTGTTTAACCAGACCGGAAGTCTTTAAGACACAGCTTCGTGCAATTCTTCGTGCGAGTGCATTCGGAAAAATCGCAATCATGTTTCCGATGATTATTTCGCTGGAAGAAGTGAAAGAGATTAAGGGAATCGTAAACGAAGTAAAAACGGAACTGGATGATGCCGGAATTTCCTACGATAAAAATATCGAACTCGGTATTATGATAGAAACACCGGCAGCCGTTATGGTTGCGGACGAACTGGCAGAGGAGGTTGATTTCTTCTCCGTCGGAACGAACGATCTGACGCAGTATACACTTGCAATCGACCGGCAGAATGATTCACTTGAAAAATTCTACAATTCACATCATCCTGCAATTTTAAAAATGCTTAAGATGATTGTGGATGCGGCGCACAGACACGGCGCATGGGCCGGAATCTGCGGAGAACTCGGAGCGGATCTGACTCTTACCAAAGATTTTCTGGCAATGGGCTTCGATGAATTATCCGTATCGCCAGGACGTATTCTTCCTCTTCGGAAGATTGTTCTGGAAACCGATGTTTCGGAGTATAAGAAGAGCCTGAATGAAGCAAATCCCTGATGAATCAAACTGTTCGGGGAGTTGTGCGAAAGCTTAGGGAATCATCCGTGATTCGGTTAAGCACGGTTTTGAAAGTATTGATTTATGGCTAAAAGGAGTTGCTCATATGTTGTCGGAACAACGTAAATTCCAGATTCTTAACGCAGTAAAGGAAAAAGGCAGTATTACAAACAGCGAATTAAAGGAACTTCTGGATGCATCGGAGTCTACTATACGCAGGGATATTACGGAACTTGACCGGGAAGGAAAATTAATCAAGGTTTTCGGCGGTGCCATTTCGGTCAACGAAACGGAGTCGTTTGAAGAACTTTCCATGCAGCAGAAATCCGTAATTAATCTGGATGAGAAAAAAATAATTGGAGAACTTGCGGCGACACAGATTAAACCGGGCGACTGTGTTTACATCGACTCGGGAACTTCGACCGGATTTCTGGTGGATGCCGTTTCCGAAAAAGAAGCAGTCTATGTTACCAATGCGGTGGCACATGCAAAAAATCTCGTACTTCGCGGATTTAAGGTATTCTTAATCGGTGGGGAATTAAAAGAAACAACGGAAGCAATCATCGGTGAAACGGCGATTCTTTCATTGCAGAAATATCATTTTTCCGTCGGTTTTTTCGGAACGAACGGAATCAGCTTAAAGAGAGGATTTACGACACCGGATATCAGGGAAGCGACCATGAAGAAGGTTGCAATTCAGTGTACGGCTCCCCAAAGGCGTTTTATTCTGGCGGATCACGATAAATTCGGACTAATCAGTACCGTTAAATTTGCGGACATCGGCGATGCGATTATAGTGACCGATGCAAAGCCGGCAGAGAAATATGCAAATTCGCTGAAACTGATTCTACCGGAACAGGCGGATGAACCGAAGTAACAAAAGCAGTAAGCAACGGAAAGTAAAAAGTAATAAAGTATATTCCTGTGGGAAATTGTGTGTGAGGAAAAGAGGACAAATATATCGAATATTTGTTCTCTTTTTGTTTTCAAAAATAAACGATAAATAAAGAAGTTTGAGAAGTCATTATTTTTTCACTGCCCAGTTTACTGCCCACTATTTCATATAATCTAAAAGCCCAGGTTGAAAACCTGGGCTCTTAAGGAAACAGGAATTATTATCAAGTCACTTACCCTCTTATCGTTTGGGGTGTACGAAAACCAATTTAATCATTTATAAAATAATATTAATTAAGGAGGTAACATATTATGAATTCGTGATTAATCAAGCTGTTTACACATTACGATCGTTTTGCCGTCGTTCTTAAATTCGGAAAATCCGAGTTTTTTATATAAACTTCCGGCTCTTGTATTATCGTGATCCACATTCAGTATTAAATAAGAAAACCCAATATTTTTACTTGTTTGACAAGCATACCTTATCATTTCGCTTCCTATCCCTTGATTACGGTATTCTTCATTCACGGCCAGATATGATAAGTACATCGTTCTATTATCCATCGGACGCAAAGACATGCCTGCAATATATCTTTTATTCAAAATATAGGCATACATTATCCGGATATTGTTCTCAACCTCGAACTCTATTCTTTTTCTTTTCTCTATGTTTTTCTCGAAATCCCAAAATGAAAAACAATTCTGAATCTCGCTGCAATCTATCCGCTTTATACTATTACCTTCAATATTCATTTTGGCATTTCCCTGTAAATATAACTGATTATTTTCTATACCCAAATTTATTTGCTTTCCAAGAATTTCTTATAAGCTTCATCCAAAACCGGTTCAAGTTTAAAATAATCTTCCCATGAAAATGTAGTTGACAATACTTTTTCATTTCCTATGCACTTACAATAGTCATTTAAATATTTTTTTTCGTAATACTCCTCAATAAACGGAGCAATCTCATCACAGATATCTTCTTCCGTAAATTTCATATCGCAATATTGACTAAATATATCCATGCCGGTCTTTTCTTGGTTTTTGACGGCTTCAAGATCTTTTTCTTCAAAATCCTCTTCGTGATGCAAATCGCCTAAAAAATCATGACGAATTAACCATATAATAAATAATGCTATATGGTTTCCCGCAAATCCCCATATTATTTCTTCGTCTTCATCAGTTAATGAATTAGGATTCTTATTATACTTTTCACAATAACTCTCTCTAGCAGTATCGTACTGCCACTCCGCTTTATCAAAAGACATTTTTTCTCCTCCCCCTCGTTCCGGATTAAATATGGCTAGTATACAAAACCAAAATTTTCTTAGTTAATTAACTTCTGATATAACTTGCTATCACTTCATCCCGACAAACGGGAATTTGATGTTGCAAGATTAACATATACCCGTTAAAAGCCGCCAATATGACTTAATGTTTTAGAAGCGAC
This sequence comes from Lachnospiraceae bacterium G41, assembly GCA_900100245.1. Lineage (GTDB taxonomy): Bacteria > Bacillota > Clostridia > Lachnospirales > Lachnospiraceae > UBA3766. Next base: position 66,307 of record FNEU01000005.1, on the reverse strand, counting down.
TCTTGAACCTTCATTCATTGCATTTATAATATCACAATCTCTCAAATATGAACAAAGAAAGCCAGCATGATAACTGTCACCGCACCCAGTTGTATCAATTACATTATTGACCGGCACAGCATCCACTCTATATTCTTTTCCCATATAATAAGTAACGCTGCCATTTTCTGCAAGTGTAATGTTAAATATGTTGTCATACCGTTCAGACCATTTTTGAAATTGTAAAAGAATACTCTTCTCACCACTGATAAAAAAGAAGTTAATGTACGGTACAACAGTTTCTATTTTCTTAAAATCTCTTAGCACGTTGAAGTCAACGGCAAGCTGAAAACGACAACTCTTTCTAAGTTCTAATACATCATCAAAATTAGGAGAATCATAGGTTATAAAGATAATATCAGCACTTGCAATTCTGTTCTTGTCAGAATCGCTAAGAAGATATGTGTCATGAATACCACCGTTCCATGAATCATCCTTGAAATATCTATCACCTTTCTCATTAAGATAAATCCTATGGTTTGCAGTAGCAGAGCCTGAAATAATGTGGATAAACTCTTTGTTGATAGGTTTATTTTCAATAGATTTCAATATTGCCTTACCATAATCATCGTCACCAATTGCACCAAGAAGATCAACTGAAATATGATTGTATTTTGATGCAATTGCAGCAAAATTCAATGCTTCACCACCGGGACGGATTTCTCCAGTATCATCAAAAACATCTACGCACATACAAGTCATAGCAATAATATTCACATTAATCCAACCTTCCTGTTTTGGAAAAGTAAATTACGATTTGTCTCAGTCCTTTACCCTAGAAGTGAATCTCCCTAACAAACACATTTTATCATAATAATCTTCTGAGGGTGTAGTTCGAGTTAACAATCTTTAAATTCATTTTGAATCTACGCGCGGAATACAAGTTTGCGCCGAAACGCACGTAGGCTAACAAAAAAGCCTTCCGAAAAATCTCGGAAGGCCTGATTCTGTTGCTTTTATGCTTTTTGCTTTTAAACTCTGTCGCTTTACTGATCTTTCTGCTGCTTCATTGTCGGGACTAATGATTCTTTTAGTCCATATCAATCCATCCCGATGCATATCAAGAAAAATGGCGTTCTATTTTTTTACGCCCTGAATCATATCAGGTAATATTAGAATCTCGATTTGTTGTCAATTTGTAGTCTATTTACAGTTTTCTGTCAAAATCTGAATGATCTTATCAAAAGATATCCAATTTGTCTTCTAACAACTTCATTGAATCTTCAAGTTTATCTCCACAGACTTCCGCATATATGTCCATCGTGGTTTCTATACTTGCATGACCCATGATAGTCTGAATTACTTTTAAATTTGTTTCGTTCTCGCATAATCTGGAGCAAAACGTGTGCCTTAGATGATGACATGAAAAGTGGGGCAATAATATAGGTTCTCTGTTTGCTTTTGCAGCTTCAACTTCTTCCTCAGCATTATATGCATCAGTTATTCTTCCAAGTACTCGATTCACAGCGCCCGGTTTATGAACATCGCCAAAACGATTCATAAATATAAATCCACTCATTCCGTCTATAACCGTTTTGTTAAAACCATAAATCTGTTGATCTTCCCATTCCATCTGTAATGCTTCTTTTACTGAATTCATCATTGGAATGATTCTTATGCCGGCTTCTGTTTTCGGTCTTGATACTCCGAATGAACAAATGGCGTGTTCCTTATACTCCCTGGAATAGTAGACCAGACTGTGATTGATGTTAATCGTTCCCTTTTCTAAATCTACGTCTTCCCAACGGATTCCGATTGCTTCGCCAATTCTGCATCCTGTTCCTAAAAGAAACTTAAGAAAGGGTAACCACTGATAATATTCCGGTTTTCTTTCTATATAATTAACGAAAGCTTTCTGCTGTTCAATGGTAAGGGCGTGTCTTATTCCTTTGTTCTTTCCAGACGTTTTCTTTAACTGTGCCATAACGCCGTCTGTAGGATTTCCACGGATAATGTTATCCCTTACCGCCATTTGGAATGTCGGATGAAGTATCGTATGTATCGTATCCAGTGTATTAATCTTAAGTCCTCTTTCATTTAAAAGATGCTGATAAAAGAAGATTACATCTGTATACTTTACTTCTCCAATTTTCTTTTTGCCAAATGTATCACGTACAAAATGCTCGTACATATACATATAATTGGCTCTCGTCGTTGAACGAAGTTCAGACTTCGTCCTTATATAACGATCAAAAAGATAATTGACACTCGCAACACCGGCTACGTATCCTTTGATTCCGTCTAACTGATCTTTTACGAGTTGTTCTTCCTTCTTTCGAAGTTCGACGATGCTTCTTGAGTAAATGGTGTGACGCTTTTTAAATGGATCCGTATAGGAATACGAATACCTTCCATCTTTGCGTTGCGTTTCACCTTTTCTTAATACCCTGCCTTTACTGTCTTTTCTTGATTCTGCCATGTGTTTCTCCCTTCATTTAAAAAGGGAAAAATATATGGGTTACTTCTTTTTGTCTGCTTCATATTGAAGATTGATTGCATCCTGCAGAACTTCAGATACGGTTTTTCCTTTTTTGGCTGCATATGTTTTTAATCTTTCAATCTCGTCATCTGTCATTTTCAAGCCGACCATATGCTTCTTTGGATTTTCGACCGCCGGTCTTCCCATCTTAGCCATGTATTTACCTCCTAATGTTCTAAGCAACCTTCTTCTTAATAAAACTTCCCATTATACTTTTCCTTAATAATATTCGTCCGGATCGACCCTAAAAGTTTCGAGATATTTCTCAAATTTGTCTAAATCAATTAGCGTTATCGTTCCAATCTTAATGATTGCACCCGCATCTTTAGCCAAGGTCCTGAATTTTCCAATTCCGATACCATACATTTTGTGAGGGTTATCTCTAAACCGTACCAATCTCATTTTGCTGTAAGCTTTAGGTAATCCTTGCATATTTATCTCTCCTTCCTGTTAAAAAGAAGAAGGAAAAGTATAAGAATGCAGTAAAAACATTTAATTGTTTAAACTTGCTCTGCGTTCACCTCCAAAGTTAAATGCATTATATATAGAAGAAACAATTTTGCTTACTTCTATTTTACTTTAGGTTGAACACAAAGTCAATAATACAAACAATCCTTTAATAATATTCTTCATCTTCATTCGTAGTAATTCTGCAGGAGTCAAGAAACTCATCAATTTTGTTAAGATCTGCCCAGTGAATTCCATCCATTACAATAACTGCATTTGCATTTTTTGCCATCTTCACAAAGGTCTTTTTGCAAACTTGATATTTCTCTGCCCCTTTATCGAATCGTTCCAATCTCATATTTTTATACTGAGCCGGTAATCCTTGCATAATTGTCCCCCTTTTCATCTCATCATCCATGAGCAAACGCTCATCAAATAACACTCACAGGTGAGCAAAAGCTCCACATTGGACTTGCACCACCTTCTCTAATTGGCCGGGTCGCATCCCGGAAGTATCATTATCATAAGTACAGATCATCGCCCTTTATTACGTAGCATGTTTCTCGCTCTCCCGACTAAGTTTCATCGATGTCATCGCGCATCAAACGTCTCGGCTCCTTGTACTCTAACGTTCCTGTTTGTGTTAGATATTCAGTTGTCAATGTACAGTTGGTTCATTAACCAAAAAGATGCACGAAGGAAAGTGAACTGTCTGATCTTCATGCATCTTGTTGAAATAATAAACTTTCCTTATTCTATTCGCTTAGTATTCTGTCAGCTGGGCTCCGATTTCAAGAAGCATTTTCAAGCTTTCTCTTCTTCTGTCTTCCGGAAGTCCCAAAGTAAGATGAAAATACTCATTTAGTAGATTTTGGAGAGAATGCCAGTCATCATCCCTGCATATGTGATCATCAGAAAGGAACATTTCTTTTTCGTTTTCGATAAACAAATAGGCAGGATTGATATTGTAGGTCTTAACCAATTCTTCCAATGTATCGGTTCCGACAAGAACTTCACCTCTGAAATACGAACGAAGTGCCGCCGGGGATACATTTATCTTCGCGGCCATGTCATTAGCTGTAAGACCAAGTTCTTCTCTGATCTGATCCAATCTGATTCCCATTTGCTTTTGTAAAGCCGTCTTGATTCTCTTCATATAACTCTCCTTATTTACAATATAGAATATATAGTGTTAAAACACACGTCATCATTTCGCACATGTCGGTACAATCGACAAACGTGGGAATTATCCACCACGCCAGAGAGTGAGCGACAGTAAGCTATTGCGATAAATCGCAATAACAAATAAAAAAACGCCTATTGTAAGAAATAGGCATTTTTCAGCAATACAAATATTCGAATCCCCATCAACCCTCGGAACAAACGCTTCCATAATACATTATCTCATTCCGTCAGTCCCATACGTTGGACTCCTGAGCCGCAAAAACTGATGTGTCCTTTTTATGGGACTGGAAAATGGATTCTCTCAAATTTGTCTTGCTTTATCTAAAAAATACTATTAGTATTTTGTTAAGAACTGTCTGAGGCATAGTATGCCCTGCAGTTCTTTTTTTGTTATCCGGGACTGTTTTGAAGGTCCTTAGATTTGGGTGGGTATCTTTGCTAGTTTAGCAAGCATTGAATGTGTGTACACACCCATTCTGTCGATGTTTCCGATATTTACATATCTGTAACATTGACGAATCGGGTCCCTAACCCAATTTGATTTAAACGAAAGGATTTGATTATGAAGAATCGAGAAAGGAAAGTTCAGTTTCACTTATATTTCAGTGAGGACGAATATGCCCTGCTAAAGAAAAGAACCATAGATTCCGGCATGACAAGTATGGCGGATTTCGTAAGAAAGTCTGTGGTATACGGTTTCACCTACACCGTAGATTTTAGTGAGCTTCATAAATACAACTGGCTGTTATCCAATCTGTCTAACAACCTAAATCAGATTGCCCACCAGGCAAACTCGAGCGGATATGCTACCAATTCTGATTTAAAAGAAGCTTTGAAAATAATGGAGGAAGTATGGCAATCACAAAAATCCATGCTATCAGATCTACAGTTCAAAAATCAGTAGATTATATATGTAATCCGCATAAAACTGACAATCGCATATTAATCGATCACCACGGATGCGGGATAGAAACTGCCGCCCTGGATTTTTATATGGATAATACAAAAGCATTACAAAAAGAAAACGCCATACCTGCTTTTCACTTGATCCAGTCCTTTGCTCCTGGCGAAGTCACATTTGAAGAAGCACATCAGATAGGTCAGGAATTTGCCTCAGAACTTCTCGGCTCCTCCAGAGCTTTCGTCCTGGCTACGCATATAGACAAGGAGCATGTGCATAACCATATCATCTTCTGTTCAACTGATTATTTGAAAAATCAGAGGTATTATTCAAACAGAGCTTCTTATCGGAATCTACGAAACATATCCGACCGTTTATGCAAAGAACATGGGTTATCCGTTATTAAACCCGGAGTTGAAAAAGGGAAAAAATATAATGAATGGGAAGCCGAGAAAAAGAACAACTCTTTCAAGTTGAATCTCAAGAAAGACATCTTCGACTGCATTCGCTTTGCCGAGGATTATGAAGACTTTCTTAAACGTATGAGAAATAAGAATTATGAAATAAAAGGTTTTGAATTGGGCGAGGATGCTCCGAAATACATATCCTTCAAGCCCCAGGGATACGGCAATTTCATCAGGGGTTCACACCGTACTTTAGGCAAGGGATATACAAAAGAAGAAATCATAGAAAGAATTGAAAAACACTTACAATCAAGAGCAGATTGGATTAAAAAGCAAAAGGCCCTTCCTCTTAACGAGAAGAATCTTATAGATACCTCTTCTGACAAATTTACCGCTAATCCTGGATTATCAAACTGGGCTAATCTTACAAACCTAAAGATTGCGGCAAGTACATATGCCTCTGTAGGTTCCTCCATCGAACTTGAAGAAAAAATCAATCTTCTTAAGGAACAATGCGCCAGCAATCGTAGCGAAATCGTATCCATCGATAAAGAGAAAAGAATACTTTCCGAACAGCTCCGTTATATGCAAATTTACCTGGATACAAAAGCATATAAGAATGCCTATGAGCATTCAAGGAATCCGGAAGAATACCTCATGCAATTCGAAAGCAAGCTTACTCTTTTTGATGGAGCAGCTGCTATTCTTGCTTCTCATGGTTTGGTGCCATCAGATGAATGTTATTCCCGACTGAGAGATGAATTATCTGATTTGGAAGAAAGAAGATCCGAAATAAAAAACGAAAACGAATCAATACAAAAAGAGCTTAAAGAGCTCGAACGGCATCAGGATACTCTCAACCGTTTCTTCAACAAAGATAATCCGAAAAAAGAAACAAACGAAAAGAATAAAGACGCACAAAAACAGCGGGGTGATTAAACCCCGCCTAATTGTTCTATGGCATAACACTTTATTTGTTCTTTATCCCTTTATAATAACCTATAACATTGCTGTATATCGCAATAGGTTCATTCCCAAGTGCAATCAGGTCGGCTTTACGGGATAATGGAATATAATCATCTGTTTTTCCGCTTGAAAAGAATGTTTCGATATCCATATCAGCCGCTTTACATATCTGTTGAATCACCGTCCAACTCGGGCGCTTGGTTCTGCCATTAGCGAGGCTGTAAAAGGTACTTTGTGATATCTCCGTTCCCTTCCACCAACGATAAAGGCTTATATCCTTTTTCTGGCAGATCTCAGCCATCCTCTTCTTAAAATCAAATTCAGGCATAGTATAAAACCTCTCTTAGAGAATATATCTATGCACTTATTGTATTTTATTTCGAAAAAATATAATATTTCGTATTTTTTTATATAAATCATTGCGTTTTACCGCAATAGTTTTATCAAGAACTTTCACTGATAAATGCCTTACGAATTAAGAATCCTGTGCAAAGCATAAGCAATCTCATCTACGTCTTGTTCTGTATTATCCTTCCCTAAACTAATTCGAATTGTCCCAATTGCATATTCTTCTTCAAGACCAATTGACTTTAAAACGTGTGACGTTTGTGTATTAACACTATCGCACGCAGATCCGGTTGATATACATATTCCCATCAGATCCATTCTATGTAAAATAAGTTCGCCTTCAAACCCTTTAAATGATAGGCTTATATTTCCTGGAAGACAATTATTTGATCCATTTCTTACAAACGACAAGTCCGAAAGGCTATTCAAAAGTTTTCTTTCAAGACTAGAAATATGTTCTGCATTCTCCTTAATTCTTTTACAATTGTTTTCCAAAGCTCTTGCCATGCCTACAATTGCCGCAACATTCTCAGTTCCCGCACGCAACCCTTTTTCTTGCATCCCACCATTATGAAGGATTGAAAGATTTCCATTCTTAATATACAAAAATCCAATTCCTCTCGGACCATTAAATTTATGTGAAGATGCTGATAAAAAATCGATTCCCAATTCCTTCACATCTATGGGTAAGTGACCAACAACTTGAACTGCATCTGTGTGAAAAAGAGCCTCTTGATTATGTGATATTCTGCATAACTCTTTAATATCTTGTACTGTTCCTATTTCATTGTTAGCCATCATTATTGAAACTAATGTCGATGCAGGGTATGAATTTGATTGTCTGTCATACTTAAGAGCTTCTTCCAATGTCTTTGTCAAAACCAATCCCTTACTATCAACCGGAAGAAACGTAACAGTTGCACGATTACTCGCCCTCATGCATTCACACGCATTTATTATTGCATGATGTTCAATCGAAGAAGTAATTATTCTTTTTTCATCTGTAGGTACTCCGAACTCCTTAATAACCCAGTTATCGCTTTCCGTCCCACCTGAGGTAAAAAATATTTGTTCTGGTTCAGCGTTAATGCTCCTTGCAATTATTTCTCTAGATTTTTTCAAAGCATTTTTTTGACTTTTGGCAAATGAATAGGGTTGTGAAGGGTTTCCATATTCCTCCGTTAAGAATGGCTTCATCTCTTCAAAAGCTTCTATATCAAGTTTTGTAGTAGCTGCATTATCAGCATATATTATACTTTTCATAATATTACTCAAAAAGAGTACAACCTTCCTCTTTAAATTCCTCTATTTTTTCAATTAAATCCTCAACGCTGCACCCTAAATAATCAGCTAAACAACCCATGCAATAAAAGGTTTTAATACTTTTGCCAATTAGTTTTTTATTTATTCCTATCGTATTTTTATCTAATGGTTTTTTTCCACAAGCCAAACATTCTTTTTCCATTATTGCAACCCCTTTACGGCCAAGAAAGGAACATCCTTTCCCTTATATTCCGTATCGACCATTCCCTGTTGTAATTTTATAATTCTGCGCATGCGCATTGCAGGTGTTAAACAATAATCTGTAAAATCTTGTCGATCTACATCATTCTCACTCCTAACATGCGGGAAGAGAAGCTTTAGATAAGCGGTAGCAATGCGCTTTATCGCTTCTGTATCCCTAGTATCTGCATGTTCAGGAACATCCACTATTCGTTCAACGATTGCTCTGTAACTGGTATCACCTCTTAGTTCATGCAAAATCGAGCAAAAATATTCCGAATTTAATGCCCATCCAGTAATTTTTAGACTATCGTTCATTCGAGGAATATCCCAACCTTTTACAAATCCATGGATTCTATCAAGCAAAGCTGTTTCTTGGAATAGTGTCGGTAATTCAGATAACATATATTCATATTCGTTCATTTTTTCTTCTTTGATGTTTCCCAGAAAGACAACACCTGCATCTGACTCGCCATCATAACCGTTCGAATTAAACTTTCCATATTCCAGGTATCCTTGTAAAATCGATCTCATTTCATTTTCATCGCCAAAGCTTACAAGTTTTACTTCATCGATAGCAACATAATCTGGTCCGCAAATAAATCCAGGCTTTCTTCGAGCAGCATCATAAAACATTTTTGACCTTGTAACCTTCCCTCCATCTGTAAGCATCCCATATTTACTTATATGGCCAAAAACATAACTTTTTCCTGTACCTTTTGGAGCAAGCTCTATTATATTTACTCTTTTTTCAACAAAAGGCAATAACCGAGTTAACATAGACAATTTTTGTAATTCAGTCTCGTATCCATCTGCGTTATAATCTATTGCTCCTAAAACAATATCAATCCATTCTTCTGTTGTAAAATGGCTTCTCATATCCTTAAAATAATCTAAATCCACTGTATATGGGCAAAAATTCTTGAATCCCACCAGTTTGATTTTTCCTGGAATCTTTGGTTTTGCAGTTTCGTCAGGTTGACGATATCCCAGTTTAATAATACCCCACACTTCTCCGCTTTGTACAAGATCGTTTTTGTACAACTCCCAAATTGAGGGCTCTATCATAGTCTCCTTTTCTGTAACACCAAAGTCAGGAAGAGAAAAAGAAATTTCGCCAGTTTTAATATTTATATCTACCGAAATTTTGGTAAGAATCTGAACTGTTTCATTTTCATATATAATTTGATTTTTTATCCTCATCCAGTCTTCTTTTTTAGGTATGTACTTTTTTATAAACTCAGAAACTTGTTCCATATCAAAACGCCCATAATCATCACTAAACGTTTTTAGAAGATAGTCTCTTAAGAAAGCAGGCAATCCTAATGACGCGAAATAATTGCTATTTCTTAAATCTTTATAGACAACCATTTCTTCAAAATAATTCCTTAATTTATCTTCCACTTCTAATCCTCCTAGTCAAACAAACTGACTTCCTTCATTCCCTTTTTATCTATTTCAAATACATTTCCACTTGATAATACATTTGAACCATTTAAAATATCAGCAGAATATTTTCCTTTCTTCGTACATTCCTTCATTTTAGCCTCATAAACATATTTATCTGCAGTAGGTTCGGCATCATAAAACTTATCATCCACCTTAATAGTAATACTATCGCTTATCGTTCCAACATAAACCTTGAGAATAGGTATTTCCATTGCTGATAACGTAATAACTTTACATTCATCAAGAATAAATGATTCTATTCCATCAATACATCTAGTAATTGCTATAATGGGAATTGTGACTTCTTCAAGAGTTGCACCGCCATGTACTTCAACATTTGCCTTTCGACTTCCTTTAAATCTGTCGTAATTTGCTAATACCCAATAATCCGATTCTTCTATCGCAAAACTAGGCTTCTCATTTATCTCATTTTTGGGGCAACATCTACCAGAATGAACACCTTTAGTCTCCATTTCCCAAATGTTTTCAGTTTCATTTAAAACAGCTAATCTACTTGCACCATGATCGGAAACAATAATTGCTTTTTCATAATTATTGTTTAGTATTGCTGCCTGTATATTCCGGAGCAAATTATCTATAATTTCTAATTCTCGCAATAGATAAATAGGGGTTTTAGTCTTTTCATAATCAAATCCATCTTCACCATGATGTTTTATCTCATCCAATTCCTTAATGTCTGAAATAGGACATCCCTTCTCATTGCATTCATTTACAAAATCTTTATTAAAACATGTTAATGAAGGTAATTCGCATCGTCCGCACATTATATCTGCAAATAAACCATATTCGTTACACTTAGACTGAATAAACCCCAAATATTCCACTCCTAATGCATCAACAAAGTAGGTACGAGTATGTTTTAAATCTATCTTGTCAAACAATTGAGTTCTTGGTTTTAATAAACTTACAAATTCCAACTCAGTAGCCTGTTTTTCAACAATCTCTTTAAATTCGGGAAGTAATTTATTTATCAGTTTTTGATACTTGTACTTTTCAAAATAATCATTTAAAAAATCATTTTTAAATCGATATTTTGATAAATAAGCAGCTATATCCGGAGCAATATTTTTGAAGATATCATCTAATTCATCCGTTGTGTACTTACATCCATATATGTCAAGCCATTCAATCATTTTTTCTTTTTCTGGCTGAAATATATCTGTTAAATAGTAAATTGCATCTTCCTGTTTAGAGGAAACTATTTTACAAAAATCAACTGCCTCACCCAAATATGCAGAAAAATATTTTAAAACATTTTTACGTTCCTCATATAATTTAAAGAAATCATCATCTTTTCTGTTGATATTTAAAATAGTTCTAAAAACGGCACGCGGAACATCCTTATAATTCGTTGCATTTTCCATTGCAAGCATAACATAAGAATCCGTTTTCGCACCCATTATCGATGTTGCAATAAAATATAACCACTGCAATTTATCTGAATAGCTTGGATACTGCTTTACACATTCAACCAAATTCAATGACGGCCCAAGTAACTCTTCTGCCACAAATGCAAAATCAAATTTTCCCATATCCTTAAGCAATCCATTCCATTGGCTAGGGCTGCCAAAACTTTCGGGCACATTCTTTATCCTCGAGTCTTTTGCGCACAAGATATCATATCCATTGTTTAATTGAGAAATATTTATAAGCGATAAATTAAATAATTTTTTGCTTACGTCAGTTGCCACATAAATAATATTATCGTAGCAATTATCATAGGCTTCTCCTATTTTTTCAAATCCAATATATGCATTAAGAAAAGCTTCTTCCAATTCTGGAGAAATCAAACAAATATTTGATGAGTTATCAAATTCTCCGTCAACAATAAGAATCTGCCCTCTTTCAGCAAATCTGCTGTCGGAAAATTTCAAATAATTCCTACATTGATACGTAATAATAATTACATGTCCGGTTATACTTTTTGAAATAATAGTTTTTAGTGTATTTTTTAAGATTTCTTCTCCACATAGTTTCAGATAACCTGTTAGATTAATCAAAAACATCACACTATCATTTTTCTCTATTCGGTTAGACAGTTCTTCAAATTTCAGTGTTCCATCTTTTCCACAAAAATCACCTGCAGAGAGTATTTTATTTTCTCCTACACTAAAATGATAGAGAAACTCTTTCATATCCGCCTTATTAGAAAAATCGACAACAATAGGCCATCGATTATCCGACGTCAAAAGATTTTCAATTCTTTTCTCTATTTTTTCAAGAGTCATAACCCCACCTCGCTATCAATCATTTCCTTTAATGATTTCAACACCAACAACAATATTATCCTCAATCATTTGCTTTAGATATTCCTTAACTTTTTCTGCGGGCATATCATCAATTATTTTTTTGGCCCTTCCATATCCAGATTTCATATAAGTTGCAGAGGCTAAAGCCTTTATTTTGTTTTGAACATCTTTACTTTCAAGCCAAAACTGAGGTTGTTCAGAAACATGTTTTCTTAGATAATCTTTAACATCATCCACTTTTTCAAACAATGCCGCATAATCCTTTAAAAGCGTCTCCGAAAATGCTTTATCTCTTTCTTCTTGACTATTTAATTTTTCAAAATATGTCATTTTAGAAACATAATCCATTGCACTTTCAATTGCTTCCGAATCATTCTTCCCCGAATTAATTGTAGAAAACGCTTTTCTTGCCATAATTGTTTCTTGCTCTGGAACCATGGCCATGATTGGCATATTATACTGATTTGACCAGTCATTAGGACGTTCTGTGCCAGTTTTTTCTTTCCAAAGATTTCTAAGTTTAACAATTTCAAGCGATCCTTTAAAAGATGCAACCGCTTTTTGAACTTTTTCTACGTATTTATCAGGTTCAGATGTATAAGAACCTTTGAAGCCATACTGATCATCCTCTAACATATTTCTAACATCATCAAGTGTAAGACCCTCAAGATAATGTGAACACGACTTTTCAAATAACTCCGCTTGCGAAGACATAAATATTCTGAAATTGTCAACATTTGCAACCAATAATTCTAAGAATTTCTTTTTTTGGGAATCAAGCAAGCTATTTGCTTTTTTCAAATCACGAAGCATCTCATAGAATTCTTTTCCAGCGTCAATATTATTCTTAATTACCGAATAAGCCAATCTGATCTGCCCAATCTTATCGCACCATGCACGTATTGTCTCTATGTATGTTGTATTCTTTGCTAGAACCTTATTGCTTGTATCTATAATCTCATATTCAATCGTTAATTCATCAATTTTGCTATGTACAGTATCTTTGTTCCAAACCCAGTTTGCTGCATCCGAACTAAACTTATACTCCAAATGGTTAATATACTGTCCACCATCTCCTACCGATTTTGCAATTGATACAAGTTTTCCTCCATCATATGATTCAAGATATTTCAACATTCCACGTTTGCATCTGTCTTTCGTTAAGACATTCTTTAAATCTTCAATAGATTCGGGATTTTTGATACAAATCTCGCCTATTTCTAGTGCAATATCACTGTCAGTTTTTCCTTTTCCATCATTTTGATTGTTAGCTATTGCACAGTAATTATCTATTAACGAGCAAACAATTTCCTTACTGGTTTTGAATATCACATCATCCATATCATATTCAATCAGCCAAATCGGGAAAGAGAAGGCTTTCATCTGTTCTCTTATCCTGGATCTTGTATCAGTTATAGAAACACAGTATTTAGGATCTACATTAAATGCCTGTGCAGTGGCATTATTAAATGCTCGCTCTTCTTCTGTTAATGTAACTATGAATTTATCCTTGTATCTCTTATCTGGCGTGTTTTCCTGCTTGATAATTTCCGAAATCATTGTTGCAAGTTTCTCAGTATCAAGAGTATCTGTTGTCATATTATCACTATATGAATAAATACTATTGGCATATTCTTTTAACACAAATCCAAGAATAAAAGCTGTCAAATTGCACGGCATAAAACCATAAGGTTCAGCTTTTAAAATATTATAAATATGTGATATGGATACCCTATCATGGTCTTTATACACATCTGAAATAATTTCATCAACTTTTCTTTTCAGGTTAGCTATATAGGAATGCGATTTTTTCCAATATTCTTCTACTTTCCACGCATCTTTTAGTGCATTTTCAAGTTTTGTAGCTTCATTAGCGGATCTAAAAGTTCCTTTTGTTTCCTCTGTAATACCGCATTGTGCCCCTGAAGCAAGCGAACTTGATTCATACATCGTATTAAGAACATTCGGAAATGCAATTTCTAAACTATTAGGATAATGAAATTTGTCAATTTCTAAAAGTTTAGACACTAACTCAGAACTATTAGCTACCCTATCGCCTGCTTTAACATATGTTGAATAAATATAATAGTCGCCGTTCTTAATCCTTTTTGCCCAATCTTTTAATACATCCGTAGCATACCCTTCATAAATTTTTCTGTTTGAAATGTCACTATTTCCGATAGCTAATGCAGTAGCATAGTTTTCAAGAAATTCATTATATGCATTTTCTCCCAAAATCGTATTAGAAGCATCTATAACAACAACATCTGAGTTTGGATTGGCTTCAAAAAATCCTTTAATCTTTTTTTGGATAGTTGCACGCTCCCCATCATCCCGCGCTATGGTTGCAATAGCATATAATCTATTTCCAGTATCCTCTGGATTATTGGCCTTCTTTAATTCACTATCTATGTCTGATAAGGTTGCGTACGATAAAACATATCGTGCTTTTAATGCCCCTGACAACTCAATCGTATTTCTCAAATCACTTCCTGTCATAAAGGACATATCTTTAGTTGTTTTTCCTTTGGCTACCGGAATAAAAGGTGTGGAATCGATACTTGCCCCTGTATTTTTGCAGCAATATGAAAATACTTCACCTGTAAGAGGCGTTCTCGAAACAACATGATCGTTTAATAATTTTTTTGCAAGATTCTTTGCCGGAAACTCTAAATCTGTTCCTTCGAATGCAAGCGTAATATTCTTATCGTTAGGTAAGAATATATCTCTATTTCCCGTCATCCTATCTGAAACAGCCTGTAGAAGCAAGATTGTCTTTAGTACTCTCTTTTCATCCTCTATTAGTTCTTTGTTAAGTTTAGGCGTGTAGCAGCTCAGAACTTCCTTTATTCCTGTTGCCAGTTTGTCCTGACCACTTTCATAGAAAAAGCTCCATAACATGTCCACTGTAATAAATGGATTTTGCGAAGAAAAATCATAATTATCAATAAACCATTGAAAAGCTTTAACTTCATCACCCTCATCATTTTTAATAAAATTAAACATACTTCTAGCCGTTGAAGTATAGTAAATAGAAATATGTTGAAGCAATAAAGCTGCATATGGATGAATCGGTAAAACATTTGACAAATCAGCATCAGTCAACCCAATTTTATTCTTTACAGCCGTTCTGCTTTGCATAGTTCTTTTGTCAAGGCTGCCTTTGTTCTTTTCCCATTTTGAAGCTAACGATTCATCTTCTGTTATTTTCATAGCTTCATGCATCAATGCAAATGCAATATTCTCTGGAAGAGAAATATGTATCGGCGGAACAAAACGATCTAATATTTTCTTTTTATCGGGGTCACCATCCGAAAAATAGCCCTCAGCCTTATGTGTTACAATCATTAAACAGAACGGAGCCGTGGCTGACAATTCTGCAATTTGTTGAAACCCTGTTAAATGATGTAAATTGTTTTCAAAATACTCTGAAAACTCATCCCAAATAAAAATTAGATTATATAAATCATTTTTTTCAATTATTTCTCTTATCCAATCACATAGTTCCTCTACGTTTAACGAAAAACTGCCTTTAACCATTTTCACTTTAAACAGTTTTGATATTAATGCACGAAGCGCATCATCCTCATAAGAATTAAGCTTATCTAAAATATCCTCGGCCATATCTCCGCCAAGGATTTCTTTATACGATCCTGATGCAAAAATGTTAAAACTCTTCTGATTTTCTTCGTTTTCAAAATATCTAATAAGAGCTTTCCTAATTGATGAATTTGCTTTATTATCGATACCATTTTCCGCAAGAGATTTTTCGATACCTTCTTGTAAAGCCACAATAAGATCAACGTCACTGTTTATATCCGAAGAACCATAACGATGACATACCAAAATTTTGCCCGCCTCTTTTTGGGCCATTAGATCTTTACACAAAAAGTTATCCAACTTATATTTTTCGAAATATGTCTTTGTATCCTCCTCGTTAGCCTCAATCAATTTTTTTAAGGTCAAAACCGCATGTGATTTTCCTGTACCATAAGCACCATCAACCCATATGGACAGCTTTTGTTTTCTTTTTAAAACATCTACCGTTGATTTAAGTAACGACACAAATGAAGGATGCGGATAAAACTTTTTCCACAAATCTGGTACCGTTTCTATAATTTTTTTATCTACTTGCGGGAAATAATCTGGATCAATATCAAAATAATCGCGATAACTCATTTTTATTCCTCCTAAAACATTTGATTCAACAATTCTTCTGATGAAACGTCACTCTTTAAAGTTATGCTGTCTAATCCAAGAGTAAATCTAGCCTCTATCAGCTCCGGATAATTAAATGTCAGTCCATTTAATATTTTTTCCATCATTTCCCTATCTAATCCGAAAATTTGAGTAGGACTTATTCCATCTCTTTCGATAGAATTATCTAATAATTCTGTTAATGTAAATTGTTTTCTGTTTCCACACTTCTCTGCAAATTTGTATAATGCATACAAAATTACTCTTTCATCAGGATTTGCCCACGGAAATCTAATAACAGATATCCAAGTACGACCTCGCTTCTCTTCATAATCACAAACTCCAAAACCAAGATCCTTACCTAATATTTCATTTGAAATAAAAGTATTCTTATATGCAGAAATAATATGTTCTCTTACAGTTTCACTTACCGAATCATCCAACATAGCATAAATAGCTTCTGGAGAATAGGTGTTGTTCAATTCTATATTCTTAATCCACCATCCAAATTGACTAGAATACGACCAATTCACAGCAATAAAAGCCCACGCCAAACTCGTGTCAATTCCTATATCTGATATAATTTCACCAAATCGTGTCAGAGAGGGGTATTTATTACCTTTTTTCTCTTTTTTACCCAAACCACTATCTAAAAGAAATTTATCAATGTACTCTATTTTTTTTGAACCTAAATTATTATCGCTCGATGTCCAAAAATCATCTTTATATTTAAAATATAAATCTAGCCATCCATATTCAATACCCATATTCCCGTATCTGTTAATACCTGCCACTTTTCCTTCTCCTTTCGGCAATCTCATTGAATTTGCTAATTGACACCCATAAACGACCTCATGACACTTTCTACATTTTATACATTTATCGTCTATTGTTACCTTTCCATCCATCATATGAATACATCCATGTGGGCAATTTGCCTCACAAACTTGGCACATTACGCAAAAAGCTGTTTTTCGCATTATTATTTTAAACGCTGACATGAAATTTATGTCCGTTTTAGTATTTGTTTCAATGTTGAACTCAAATCTTAGGCCATTTTCTTCTTCCTGATATTCACCAATATATTTTTGATTTTCAAATAAAATTTCTACCGTTCCTGGATATGGATATTCAACTTTGCCTAATGTTTTTGCCCATTCTTTCCAATCTGATTTTATCTCAGTAATACTAATAGCAAAAACACCTTTTTCAAAAGTATATGAACATTTGTTTTTCGCTATCTTTAACTCTCTTCCACTTCTTCTTGCTTTCCATCCTCCAGTTTCCATAAATTCTTTTATCTGTTTTTTTGAAGATAATGGTTTAGAAGAGGTACTAAGAATTATATTGTTAAAGTCTGTCGTGGATAAACAATCCCCAACTCTTTCTTTATAAGCCACCTCTTTAAAAAACATATTCTTGTAAGTTGCCATAGGACAAACCAAACAACCCGCACGACTGTTGCCTTTTTTATAAGCTTCATTCATAATCAGTTTTTTGTCATAAATATAATTAAACAATTCAGCCGAATTCCACTCTAAAATCGGATGACAACTAAACTGACCCCTAATTTTCTCTCCTTCACTAACATCATCGTATTCACTTCTTGAGGCACTTTCATCCCCTCTAATACCTGTAAAAGCCATACCTTTAAAATGTGGATTATTTGTATATTCTCTAAGGGCTAACACTTGAGGAGTGGTTTTATGTACGCTACAACACCACCTCATTGTTTGCCCTGGAGGTCCAAAAATTGACCAAGTTTCCAAAGGGGACATTTTCGATTTAGCTGAAATAAATTCTATTTTTAGTTCGGAACACATTCGTTTAATCTCCTCTACAACAGAATACGTATCAGGAAATTCCATCCTAGTGTCGCCGAACAACACTTTAAACTCATTATGAGGTAAAGCTCTTTGAACAAGGTCTAACGCAACAATACTATCTTTTCCGCCGGAAAAAGCGACATAAAACACATCTACCTTCTTTTTGTAAGAAATATAAGTATTATATATTTTTTTGATAGTTTCCTGTTCAAGTTGTTCCATGATATCTTTATTCTTGTTAATCATGGCTGGAATATCTACATATCGCAAAGGATATCCCTCTGGTTCTGGAGCTTCAACTATTTCTATTTCAGGAGCATTATAAACAGATCCTCCTTTGGTTTTAGCAACAAGTCTTCCTCGATAAAAATAATTATTAGCCTCCGCCCACATATACGGAAAACTGTCATTTTTATCATAAATCCAGTACTTATCAAAACCTAATATGTCCAATTCCTTATAATATACCGGGCGTGGTTCCTTCGAAAAAGTTAACGGCATAGGTGTTAATACATACCCGCCAGTTGAAGAATCCCATTCGTAAGTGTACATTAAATTTATCCCCTTCTGTTTCTAATTTGTTTTGCTTTTGAAATAGCATTTTCTATTTTGCTATAGCTTTTTCTTGTCAATAAATTTTTTTCTGCAAGTAAATCAAGCGCCTTATCTTTTGTCAACGCACAGGCACTATTTGCAATTACATCTGCGCATAAATCCTCAAAATCTTTATATATGCCGCCCTTTTTGATAACAGCTCCTGCAACATTTCCTAACGATCGTCCATTATTTAGAAGCGTATATTTCTTGCTGAAATAAATCAAATAGCTTTCCAGCATAAATATATTCCATTCATAATTTACCGTCGGAAACATCAAGAAAGAATCGAAATCTTTTATTAAAACATATTCCCCCGAAAAATAAGTTGAAATCGCTTCATCGACAGACTGAACATCAAATGTAATATCCTTTCTTGAAACAAATAATTCTTTGCTTACCCTTATCGTAGTCTCTGATAGTGATTCGAAATATGGCCCTCCACTATTTACTTCTTTAGAGAAATTATACAAATCTTCATCTGTAAACGGAGCATGGTGTTCCCCAAATAATCTGAAAACTGCAGACATATTCAGAGCTTCTTTGCAAGAACTTATCACTTCTCCATCAAAATGAAATCTACCTTTTAGCTTCTTCGAAAGACCATTTCGTATTCCTAAAGAAGATAAACATGCATTATTCTCAATAAAAATCGGAAGATTATTCTGAATCTTTTTATATATTCTAGACCAAATACAATATCCTTCATCATATATTTCTTCATTAATATAATCTGTAATTAAATCTGCTTCTTCTGAGGACAGTTCAAATATATCAAAATGATAATAATGCTCTTTTTCGTTTAATAAATATTTAGGATTGCTTCTTATCTCATTAAAAATTATATCCTTTGAAATATGAGACAGACCCGAATAAATCTCATCATATGATAACGGCCTTCTATTCATAAGCATGAAATCTTCTATTTCGCTTTCATGATCTATGCTCACATTTTTCTCTTTTGATAAATATTCATCAGAAAAATAGAATTCATCTTGCTCGCATGTGTATTCAAGGTAAGCTTTTAACATTTTATAATCTGTCAGATTGTAGCAATATGCAAAAGCATCCGACAAATCTGATAAAATGGATTTATAATATAGAACATTTTTTCCATTTGAAAAATTAGAATATATATAATCCATCAACTTTTCTCGAACACTATTATTTATTATTCCCTCTGCCGGAAACAATCTGCCTTGATACATAATTCCGCATTTATGAAGACATTTTTCCAATTTCTCATCAGATAAATTAATTTCCTCGCCTATAATGTCAAGATAAGTTTCTTTATAGTTTTCTATATCAATGGAATCAAACTTCATCCCGTTTTGATATCTCATCATCAAAACTTTCACAAACGAATTCTTGTTAAATCCCAAATCTATATCTTTATTAACTTTTACCTCTATATGGTCGGGTTCCTGCTCTTCATCACCTGCTCTTTTCTTCCCATCATCCAACATAATGGTATATTTATCTTCGTCAACTCTTTTAACCCAAGATAACTCATTTAAAATCTCTCTTAATTCTTCCTTTTCAACAATTACTCTTATATTTGTCTTTATCCAATCCAAACTAACATTTTCCAAAACTCCATATACGTTCACCATCGATTTAAGCCTCATATAGATAGTGTTTTTATCGTTTTGAGAAATACTTCTTGTAGAATATAAATCTATATCTTCACATTCTTGATATGAATTAACGCAGCCCGTAAAATCAATATACTTCTTCCATGAAGTAACTAATTGATTAAATCGTTCTTCGTTTTTTTTCAAAAATTCCGGTATCGTCAATAATTCTTCTAATGATTCCCTAAGAAGTTCTTCATCATGAATTTCATAAATATTTCCATTAATAATCCCTTTGGCAGACGCGATTTCACCCGCAAGACTAAGTGACGACAAATATGTTTTTGAGGTAAATGAATTCGTTTTATTTTGTATCATCCAATCCGTAAACTCTTTCTGCCTTTTCTTAATGTCGACAAATTGAGATGATTTATTCTCCGTAATACGCGAACTAACTGAAGAAATCTTTTTTTTGTTCTCTTTACCCTGATTTTTATCCTCCAAACCAATACTATTTGCTTTCTCTATTATTTCTTCTTTTACGTATAATAAATAAAAATTTATCGCTGATAACATTTTATTTATCTGTCTTTTGTATTTCTTCAAAAAAACTTCATTTTCTTTTATGGCTTTCTCAACATCTAATAGTTTTTTTAAATCTGTTGTTCTAAACAAATGATCATATAATATGTCCTGTTCAAGGCAAAAATCATCTATCTGAGTAAACATTATATATAATTCAGACAATTGTTTGTCATTTACTCTTCTCGCAAGCCACGATAAAAATTCCCCCTCAACTGATTTGTTGTCGGATTTATTCATAGCAAATTGCAAAATTGACATAAATTCAGCCTTATCGTTTTTCCATATTTCAACAACATCCAAAAAAAGTTTAGATGCCGGCTTTAAAACGGTATATCCCATATATGCAGATTCCATGCTGTGCATCTGAAACAGTATTCCAGCTTCATTGCGATAGGTTTCATCTATATCAAATCCTAAAATAATAGCTCTTCTTCTAAGCTTGTCAGATACTAATGAAATGGCTTCTTTTCGATTCAATTCACCATCTCGCACCCTTAAATAGGCATCCAACAATATAGCTGCTTCATATTTATCCCAAGGTCTTTGTTTTACCATTAACATCACTCCAAAACAGTTCCCCTATCCGACGTCATCGTTAATACGCAATTAAATATCTTGAAACTGTTTTTTATCAAAACATTACTCTATTTTACATTTCCATTGTTATCAGGTATAAACTCCATAATATCGCCAATATCACAATTTAATTCCTCACATATTTTCGTTAAAATAGGGAGAGCAACAGGTTGATTTTTAACCATTTTCGCCATAGTGCTACTACTCATCTTAGTTTTTTCACGAAGTTGAGTTTTATTTATCCCCTCATCAATGAGTTTTTTCCACAATTTGTTATATGAAATAGCCATAAACGTAGCCTCCAAAATATTAAAAAACCACGTTTATATTATATCAAAGCACTTTCGATTTAGAAAATAAAAAATGCGAGATATCGAAAAATCTACATATTAATCAAAGGAATTAAATATATTTGTGTATTTTTTCTCTTGTATTATTTTTTTCTTTACCATTGAACTCTATACAAACCTTTCTATTTCTTGTACTTGTTAATATTAAATCCTTCTCTTCTAGCCATTTTGAGTAACTCTTCATTGCTCGCACTCGAAGCATCTATCATCTGGCAGAATCCGAAACCTCCAGAAAATGTTGCACTCTGAATAGCATATTCATCTTCAAGATCTCGGCGAATTCTTTTATAGTCATAATCGTTATTATTATCATCTTCAAACAATCCAAAAAACATAAGCACCTCCAACATCATCATACCTTGTATTTTCTTATGAAATGAATTATCGCAATATCAGCCACAGATATCAAAACAAAGATTAAACCCATGAACCACCAATTCGGATAAGGTAACAATATAAGCCAAAGTTCAAATGTATATAATGAATATGCAATTAAATACATGATGGAGCCTATGATCGGAGCCTCCCCCTTTTCATAAAATAAACCAACAGTGAAATACGTGATTGTTGCAATTACTCCACTTGCAAGAAAATTATAGAGTTCTCCCCATCCTCCAAATGCAGAAAAGGGATTGGGTATTATAAATTGTCTGATCAAGAATCCGGCTATCGCTATTATTTTATACATCTCTTTTCTTTCCTGTGGTAATAGTCTCCAACTACTCTTTTATATCTTCGTCAGTCTTCTTTTGAGACGATTCATCTTCATCTTCTATGTCCTTAAAATACTTCTCTCTTATCTCTTTGGGAAAATAATCAGCTGGTTCGACATATGTTAATTTGATTTCATCCATTTAATCTTCCTCCTTATTCGTTATCCTTTATGCCTTCGCAGAATTCAAAATACTCGCAGCTGGGACAAAAACACTTGCACCCCACTTCTTTTTTGTGAAAGCACTTCCATATCCAAAACCTGATTTTTTTCATTTACCAATTCCTTTTCTTATTCCACAATTCTTTTTTCAATAGCCTTTTTGAGAGAAATACATACTTCCGAATACTCTTCCATTGTAGGTGTTTGCTCACGAGCCACACTTACAATCTTTCTCAACTTTTCACCGGTTATATCATCCACATAAGCCATTGCTCTTAATGTATTTGTGCAAGCATCAAAAAACCTTTCTTTTGACTGATGTTCTATTAGCACCGCCATTCCCATCAACGCGTTTTCCAAAACCTCTCTTTCATGAAGAGTAATATTTCTTTGCTTTTCGCCCTTCTCTTCTATCTTCTTTAATTTTATTGCAGTCCGATTATTTACTATAGCCGTTATTAAAGGGGCTATTATTGCTGCAAGTGCTGTTATCAGTGCGATTATAACTGTCGATTCCATATGAATTCCTCCTTTATGCAAAAACAAGCATTGTCACGCCGGGATTTGTCTGATCCGGTATTATTCTGTAAGAACGTGTAAACATGCCTTCTGTTCTGACTGCATCCTTAAGTTTTGTACCATGATTAAAGCCGTGAATAATACGCAGGGTGAAAGACTGCCTGCAAATGCAGGTTATATTCTTCAAAAGTCTGATCATATTGTTTAATGACAGACCGTGAACATCAACCGTAACCACATCAGTTAAGGTAAAATCACATCTTTCCACATCTCTTTCAGGTAAAACAAGTTTGATTCTTTCTTCCATTTTGCAGGTCTCCTTCCGTTTAATCTTGATTTTGTATCTTTACTATAATCAGATTCTACCACCCGGGGTGTCCCATAAGAACACCTCCTGAATAGAACAACCGTTCTGAATCCCATATTTTTGAGTCAAAAAGAGCCCCGGAGATTCCGGAGCCCTTAATTACTTCTTAATCTCTTATAATTCATCCAGTATTCTTTTTGTCTCAATAAGATATACCATTAGCTCTGTTAAAAATGCGTTTTCCTTCTTCGGAAGAATGGAGATAATGTCGCTGATATAGCAGTTTGCATATCCTCCGAGTTCTTCCTCGTGTCTTTTTTCAAGGACGATATTATCTCCAAGTTCCCCGAAATTAAATATGTTACTATAGGAATCCTGGATGTATTCGTCTGCCAAATTAAGCTGTGCAATTATGCCTTCGCTTCTTTCCTCGCATTCTGCCTTAGCAAAACTGTTTTCATTAATTATCTGTAACAGTTTAAACGAAACTATATGCCAGACATTATCATTTGATTCCCATTCGCCATGCTTTCTTTCGATAAGGGCAAGTGTTGCAGCCACATGCAGGAACTTTTTAACCACAATCTCATATGCCCTCTTGCTTTCATCGCCATCAAAAACCCTTCCGGTTATTTCATCAAAAAGCTTTGAATAATCTTCATATCTGTCAACCTCTTCGATTGACTTAATTGTTAAACCGCGCATCTTCTTTTCCTCCAAATCCGTAAATGCTTTTTTTGAAAATTTTGTTTCGAGAATCTCGTTAAGTTTCATTAGCACTTCATCGGGAATTTCACTCTTTCCTGTCTCCCAGTTACTGACAGACTGTTTGCCATAAAGGATTTTTTCTCCTAATTCTTCCTGAGACATGCCTTTGCTCTTACGTGCTTCTCTAATCTGATTACCTAAAATACTTCTAAGTTCGATATCCATTTCTTTGTCTCCTTTCGGTTTTCAAAGATGCGCATCTCTTTGATGATTTTAGTTTACAACACTTTTTCCGTTTTGTCGGTAAATAGATTGTCCATTCTGTCAATTGACTTTTGAAAGTGTTCGCGGAGCATTCCCCAATCCCTCCCTTTATCCTTTTGTTTTGACATTAAAAAAAACAGGGCATTGCTGTCCTGTCTTTTGTTGTTTGTTTAATAGTTATTAAGGGTATCCTTTATTGTTTTTATATATTTTTCCCTCACTTCTTTGGGGCCTGTTATTGTTACTTTAGGGCCAAGGCCGAATATCCAGCCGAAGAACTGATTACTTACGAAGACATTTACGGTTGTTTTAAGGATTCCTTTTTCTATTTCAACCACGGGAATATCCTTACCGAATCGATCAAGGAACACTCCGACGAGTTCTTCAGGGAATGTAAGTATCACTTTTTCTTCCGTTCCCCGGAACATTCCGAAGTTCTTATTTGCATACTGGGCTATATCAAATGTTTTAAACTCTTCCTTTCCTTCCCTTTTTTCATCGGCAATGATGATTTTTTCCATTTTGTCGACTCTGTAATGTTTTATGGTACTATCGGCATGATCAAACGCTATCATGTAATAATTTTCATCATCCCATGTAAGTGCCCAGGGGCTTGCCTCATACTGTTTTACATTACCTGCATCATCTTTTTTAGGGCTTAAATTCTTATCCTTGCCCCACTGCATATATTTAAAGAATATGCGTGAGTCCTTATCTATTGCCTTATGTATCTCATCCACGTTATAAAAGATGGATTCATTCATCGTTTTTATTCTTCCCTGGACATGAACCTGTCTTTTTAATTCCTGGGATTCATACACGGAAGCAAATTCCGTGATTTTCTTAATAAGATTGGCGGATTTTCTCTCCGTAATGAATTTGGATGACTGTACGGCATCCACAAGGAGTTTTAATTCCGGAAGTTCAAATTTTTTACTTCCAACATGATAATAAAAGTAAGAGCCATCCGGTACTTTTACTATTTCTATACCCATTGTTTCGGTTAATACGTCAAAATCTCTATAGATACTCTTTCTTTCGGCTGAGATGCCATACCTGGAAAGTTCTTCAAGGATTTCTGACATGGACAGGACATGTTCATCATCCGTCTTTTCTAGCATTATCTTTGCAAGATAGTACAGTTTTAGTTTCTGATTCTCGTTCTTTGGCATTTTCGTCTCCAATCTTTAACCGTCCATATAGGGTTTAAAGCATCTGAGACCATTATATATCCAAATTCATAATTACAGTATCACTTTTTCTTTGCTACGCATTTATCACAATAAACATATTTTAGTTTTCCATCATATATGCTTTTTCTAATTTCATGATCTTTCTTTATATCACTTAAATCATAATTTTCTGGGAATCTCGGTCCTGTTGTTATAATCATCTCCTCAAATATATCATCCGGAATCTTCACAGCAACTCGTTCGCCAGCATCCTTTACAAATTTGTCTATATCAACTCGTAAACGTATTTCTTTTTCATAACTCCATGCCGAATCTTTAACATATCCCGCAAGCAAAGGATGATCGATGCTCTTTATTTTTTCATTAGGTTTTGCATCACCACATTTGATATTATTTATTGAGTCATCATCACTTGATTCAACGTAAGCCACACGGCTTATCGAAGGTTTAAATCCCGTCAGCATAGATTGATTGTCTTTATCTACCAATTTTACTTCCGAAATTGAATCTGTCCATTTCAAAAAGGTTTTCCTTGGAATAGATATCCTAACACCTTGATTCCATGGCTGACCGTACATGCTCCACATTCCCATGTTCTCACTATTTTCCAATGAAAAACTAGTAAAAAACAAGTTTGTACAATCAAATGACTCACATTTAAACTCCAAACCATCATTCATATTTCTAGGATTATTTAAATAAAATGTCTGGCCATTTAATATATTCTTCAAAGTCTCTACACTTGTATAATGAGAAACGTAATGCTCTGATAACCCATTGTTTTTTCCGGCACTTGAAAGAAACTGTATTAATTCCACTGGATTGCTAAGTATCTCGAAAGCCTTAGGTTGTCCATTAAAATATATCTTTGCTAAATCGAGTTTGCTCCAGTCTAAAGAATCAACACCCCCTTTGCCTTTTTCAATTTCTTTTTGTAGGCTAGTAAGTTTGATGCTACCATTCTTCTTAATAATTTCTTCAACAGTTTTTCTAGTCTCGTCCATGTCTCACCTCAAGTATTATTCTTTATTTCTTTATAATAATATTATACCTCTTTAGGTGTCCCATAAAAACACCTCCTGACTTATGTGATTGTTTATTTTACGACGATTTCTTTACAATTTGTTTTATAGAAATTAAGAGAATGCAAAAAGCTTGTATCTTTTATGTTTTCTTTCCTAAAGCAAAGTAACCCTTTTCTTAAACCTCTCTCAACTGCAGCTTCATATCCTTTATCATGGCTTATGATATACCGTATTTCTTCAGTCTTATCCATAAAAAGATCAGATATAAGTTCGAAATCAAGCGCGTTCTTGGTCGTTCCGGTTACTACGCAGCATTTAACACAAGCCTTGATCTTTCTTTTCTTACACGCTTCCTTAATCACAGGAACATCATTATCCCTGCAATAAACAAGAATCGTATCCTCCAGATCAAGAGACTCCGCTCCTTTTAAACCCCCAATATGCACGTTTTCAAAGTCAACGTAATAAATAGCCATAGGCAAATACCCCCATAATTGCTTCTATGTTTTAAGTTTCATAATTTGGAAAAAATAGTCTGGAACCAGACTTACGGCGATTTTTTCGTTGTATGATTATATTACTCGATAAATATAATAAAATCAATAAATAATAATCGTTGTTAATAACAATTAACAACGATTATCTTTAAAAACTATTCTTCTTTTAAAAAATTTACATTTTTCTCTAGAATACTATATTCTATTCTGATTCCTCCATGCGTCTCTTTGAAATATTGCAAGCCTGTTCTATCGTTTCCGATGTCAAAAGAGCATCTAACATTGCCCATCTTCTTCCAGATGCGTATATATTACCTGTCTTCACTTCTTTGGTAGGCTCAATTACTGGTCCCAGTGTATATACAAAATGATCTTGTTCCCATTCTTCATCTGGCATTTCCTTTATGATTTTATGCATGTTCTTTGTAATTGTATATTTTTCAACATGATGAATGGATTGCAATTTACCATCATAACGAAATGCTATGTAATTAACAGGCTCTTTGGGCCAGCCATTTCCTCCTACCGGATGATAATATATGCCTTTCTTATTAACAATATCTAAAAAACTTAAGTTTCCTCCAGCTTTTCCTCTCGATAAAGATACAACATAAACCCAATTTGAAGTTTGATTTTGCATGGACGTTAACCCTCCTAAATATGACATCAATTCCCTTAATAGAGTCTTCTCAGAATTTCTTGATACTTTCACGGATTGTGATGCAATATCATATATTCTTTTCCATGAAATATGTTTAACAGGAATATTATTGGCTTCTTTTAACGGAAGATATATATTGGCATATTCTTCGCTGCATTCTGACATAGTAACAATAGCTTTATGCTTAGCCTTATCTTCTACAAAAGAACGCCTTAATGAATACATTTCAATTTGCTCACTGCTTGGAAGAATCCATCCTCTTTTGGCTTCGATTATTAAGTGAAATGTATTATTATCAAATATTTCAAGATCTGTAATACCCCTATCTTTTTCATATTCTTGGTATTTTATGGTTATCTCTCCATATTCCTCAATTTTTATCAACTTTTTAATTAATTCATCCGCAAATGAGGGGCATTTATTTATTGCCCAAGCAATACTTTTTGTAATATCATTCTCATTCTTACCTATTAATTGAAAAACATTATTAATTTCAGATCCATATGCAATTAATTCGCTCATCGTTTTCCTCGTTAACGAAATATATTCTCAACAAAAATAAAATAATTACAAGAAAATTGCCTTGGAAATAAGTGTTTTAGTATTTTTCGTATACATGAACACCAGTACTGTCATCTCCAACTATACGAATACCGAGCATATGGAGATCTCTACATACTGTAGGCCCTAATACCCCCACATAAGTCAAATCTCTCAACAAAAATCTCGTGCCAGCACTCATTTTTGCAATAGCATCTTTTATATCCTCGTAACGATCACTTGACGGTTTAGTGTACATTTTTTTCATACTCCTTTCTTTAGGTATACAGTTGTGTTAGAAACTATTTTGAATTTAACTATATCTTCCGATTCGCGTTCTAAAGCCGCTAGCGATTTAGCTGCTATGCCTTTCTGCCCTCTACTTAGTTGCTTCCATTGTGCAGGGAGTAGATCGGCCACAGTAAAGGTTTCACCTGCGGCTTTTTCTTTGACAGCTTCACTAATCATATTACTTATTTGCTCTGGCAAGAACTGATTATCAGAAGAAAAATTTAAATGTTTTAGCAGAAGTTGCCCTGCGTAGGCCGATACACTTAAGTTTAA
Source organism: Lachnospiraceae bacterium G41 (assembly GCA_900100245.1). GTDB lineage: Bacteria > Bacillota > Clostridia > Lachnospirales > Lachnospiraceae > UBA3766. Next base: position 37,462 of record FNEU01000005.1, on the reverse strand, counting down.
CGAATCAGCTTGTCTGTAAAGTTCTTCTGCGGCTTCACGAGGCAGCGTAATGCAGAACCTTGTTGATAATTCTTTGTTTAACATCTATTACCTCCCTTTTTTGTGATGGTGCAGCACTGCTACTTCATAGTATAACCTGACGGTGCAGCACCGTCAAGCAAAAATAATAGAATTTAAAAATATTTATCTTTAATAATCTAATTTGATATAGTTTAGTCCTTTACCTAATGCCTTTCTTTACTTTATTAGTTTGTTCCATATTCTAACTAGCACGCTTTTTCTTTTATAATGCTCATCTTCTTTTTCTATTGGTTATTGATTAACAGCCATTTTTTCATCAGTCATTGGGACAACTTTATTTGAATATAATTTCTGCCAGTTTAATGGGCACTTATTTCTTTTATTGTATAAAAGAAGCATTGCCTCTGCATAACCTAAAGATCCCGCTCGTCTTTCTCTTGCAGTCTTTGACAACTCCTTTATCGATATTTCTCCCAATTTATCCTTAAAGGTTTCATCTTTTATGCTGTCTCCAAATGCGTTAACAAGGCGTGCAACTCCATTTAGTATATTTGCTGAAAAGGATTTCAGTTCTCCTTCCCATGTGATAACAATCATCTTTATAACTCTATCCAATACATCATATCCATACTTATCATAAATATTCTCCAATGTTCCTACAGCACCTATAAATCCCGGAGCCGAAGATACACCTATCTTTAGATCATACGATTCTACCAACCCTTTAATAAGTAACTCCTTTTCATTCCCGGCTTCACAGTTGGCATTAAATATCTCAATGGGTTGCAAGGGTTTTACATTCTTCATCTGGTTAGCAAAGATGTCTGCTTCTTCACAATACTCCAGATCATCATAAACCATACACCATACCGGAGTTTCACGACTTCCAGATGCCATAGCTACTATTTCTGCAGTATGCTGTCCGTTAAAAACAAAATTCACTCCATCCCTGCGGCTAACTTTTATAGGATTAATCTGGTTGAGATCAAAATTATCAACCGCTTTCTTAACATGACCCATTGATAAATTTCTTTGATACTCCTGATTTGAAACAAGTTCCTTAATGGGTATCAATTCAAAATGAACTTTAGGAATGAAATCTTCATATTCTCTTCTCATACGCTTTCCCTCTCCATAAGTGATTCTTGTACACGGCCGATAGTATTATCCAAACTTGTCAGTTTATTCATTAAATAATCACTTGCTTCCCCGGTAATCTTTCCAAAATTATCGGAATTTTTAACTCTTTCGATAGATGATATCCACGAGTCAATCGTCATGCACAAACTATTTACCTCAGAATCCGGATTATATTGCGGCATTTGTCGTATCCCGGCATTGTTAGATTCTCTTTTTTCTCGTTTCGACCTTCTGCTATCTGCTTTCCCTTCCTGAATATGACTCCATTTAACCTCATTACGAAGATAGCCTATAGATATGTGATCTATTTTCTTCTCAAGAACGTTGTTGGATATTGCTTTTATTTCATCCTTACTTAAGCGTGACAGTTCTATCACGTTTTCATGCGAAACCCGCGTTTGTCCAAGTAATATTCTCCTTGCTAACTCTTCACTCGCATCAAAAATGCAATTCATAGCATCTGCATACAGATAATATTTCTGAACAGTACCAACAGAAATATAATGCTTTTTACCTATTTCAAGCGCAATTCTTGTTTTAGTATCAGCTTTACCTGTATCGCCACTTTTAGTTAGTTTATAACGCAATAAAGCTCCTATCAGATACTTTCTATACTCTCCCGTTAGGCTATTCCTTTTTAATTGGTTTTTACACAAATAAATGGCAGCTTCCATCCAATCATCAAAGAATATCTCCGAAATACGTATCGGGTATTGCATACTTTTACATATTTCATACTTCTCCTGATCTCCTAAATGATTACCCCTCCAAGTATATATAATTCTGGATTCAGTATTGTTTAATAGTTCTATTTTAAGTGCTTCTACTTCATGAACACTTAAGGGCTGAACCATCCTGTTAAATAACGGTAATACTTTTGGGGTACAATTATTTTTTTCATTCATATCAACCTCCCGGATTTACTTGATTATTTCAAATAATCTAATATCAAAAGCTATATAATTGTTCTTTTTCTCTCCCTGTAATCTATAGGATAGATTACTAATAATATTCTCGTTTAATGACGAGATCTGCTCCATCAGTTCCGTACTGTATATATCGCAATAAGAGCAATGTGTAGATGTTATATGGATAACGTCTTTATCCGTATTATTCGCACGGCACACTGCTATTTTCCTTTTCTCCGGATTCACAAGGATGTATATATAATCCGGATAATCTAGCATTGTTAGCGTATTCTTATGAATCCGAATCCGATTCTTCTTCATATCCAGAGTTATTGTTGGTTTCATCATTGTTTTCCTCTTCTTTATTTATACTAAACACAGTGTAATCATCAAAAATACTTACCAGCGTTATGTCCTGATGTTCCTTTACAGGAACGCCAAATTGATCCTTCCATTCATTCGGATAAATCGGTTTGCGAGGATTCTTTCCATCCTCTGCATTACTCTTTTGATATGTTTCAGCACAATTAAGATCAAATACAAACAACAAATCTTCTTTTGTACGAATTAGTTTTCCTAATATCTTATAGCGTAATGTAGGATCCCATCCCATAAGGTTCATGACCTTAGCATAAAAGATCCTGCATGATATGGCTTTTGGCTTTCTTTTCCCATCTTTCCCTAAAGTTGTCCAGCAAAACGAGTCTTTTGCCGTTTCTAAACACGGTTTGACAGCTAGTTTCTTTTCTGTAGGATTTACCAGGAATTGAACATAATCTGTGTTAGGAAGTTTTCTTATACATGCTGCGTTTACTGAAACCTTTTCCGCTGTTAGAGTCACCGATGGCTCAAACAGGTGAGCAAAAAACTCTCCTCTGACAACCTGATAACCTTCATACGAAAAATCATTATCATGTATAACCGCATTATCTTTTTCCAACTCTTCTAATCCGTTATTGGATAATAATTCAACCATCGTTTACCCCCATATCTTTCAATAATCCATTAATTTGGTTAGCTACCTCCTGATGACTTGTTACTCCTTCACAGCCTACGCTGTATATAACATCCTCTGTCATATATATTTCCTCATCATATTTCTCATCCATTTTTGTCATAACCTGAGATTCATAGTACTTTTCTCCAAAAGAATGAGCCCATCTTGCAGGATATGCTTTTATTCGACGTATACGCTTTTTACAGTTCTCCTCATCAAAGTATTCTTCATCTTCCTGGCATAATAGCAAAACCGCTTCCGACATATTAAACATCAGATAACTGTCCTCTCCGTTTCCAAACATTTTTCCTATAATCTTGTATTCTGAATTATTCTCCCAGCCAAATAGGCGATAAATAGTCGGCAAGAATGCACTTCCACTTATTATTTTGGGGTAGCACTGCCCTTCCTTAACTCTGCTCCACTCTATGCTATGTCTAGAATTTCCCGCAGATTTTCGTACAACAATCTTTTTTTCATATGGGTTCACTAGCAATTCAATTCTGTTTATATTCTTCATCTTATTAACACAAACTCTGTTAAATAAGATTCTTGATGGTGATATAGTCATTTCCATCTGTCCGTAAGAGGTCATAAATTGTGTCCGCACAAGTTCATACCCGCTTAAATCCACTGAACCCTTTTTTACTTCATACTTCAATTGATTAGATGGTATTTTTGTAATTCCCTCTAAAACACTGTCACAGGCATGATAATAATCATCCATCGTGAAGCCCGCCCACTTAGGATGAATCGTTATAAACCCTGTTAACGGACCCTTTTTAATCACTCGCATTTCCGGGAAATAACCTTTATTTCCGTATTTGGCATTTCTTATCATTTTCTGGACAGCGAAGAAATCTTCTCTAGAAATAATTGCCGTATGATGATTCTTCTGGCGATACTGGTTACGATCGTGATTATTCTTTTTTGATTTATGATTAAGGTAGTTGGGAACAAATGTCTTCCTAGCCAAAACATCGCCACAGTATCTCTCATTCGTTAATATCTGCAAAACACTTCCTGATGACCAAGACTGGTTTCCTCTTTTAGTGAGACGTTCCAGTTCCGTTAATGCATCTGCAATTTTCTGCGCCGAGTATCCATATAGATATGAAAAGAATATAAGTCTGACTGTCTTTGCTTCCTCTTCATTTATAATTAGATTCCCATCCTCGTCATGATCGTAGCCTAGAAGCACCGGAGTAAGAAAAATGCCTCTTTTGAATCGCATTTCTATGGATGCGTTCATGATCTCAGATTTTGTATGACTTTCTTCCTGAGCAAGCGTAGCTATAAACGAAAGAGACATCTCCGAGTTTTCATCCAAAGTAAAGATGTTTTCAGTTTCAAAAAAGACACCTATCGGAGGTTCAGCCGCTCTTAGCTGCCGAACATATCCTATACAATCAATAATATTTCGAGCGAAACGAGATACACTTTTTGTTACAATTAAATCTATTTTCCCGGCTCTGCAATCCTCTATCATACGAACAAAACTGTCTCGATGCTGTAGAGATGTTCCGGAAATACCTTCATCTGCATAAATATCTACAAGTTCCCAGTTAGGTTTTCTATTTACCAAATCTTCATAATGATTTTTCTGTAATTCGTACGAGGAGGTTTGATTTGGATCATCCGTCGAGACTCTTGCATACACAGCAACTCTCTTGTGTGCTTCAGATCTATAAAAGTCTTCTTGAGGAGCTGCAGGTATTACATCCAGTATTTCTTCATCAACGCCTTTATATCTTTCTCTGATTCTTTGTTTTATCGTTTTATTATCATCCCGTTTTTCTTCCATACTGTTCTCCTACGTTTTTTATGATTATCACAAAAATAATATAAATAATATTTTTCAACCATATCCCTGCGGTTAATCTATTAACCTATAGGTTAAAAATGTAAAAAAATATAACCGTCAGAGTATTCTCTAGACGGTTATCAAGTGATAAAAGACTGTATTATGGAAGATATACTATTTATTACAAGTTGTTGTTTATCTGGAGTACAAAGAGATAATAATTCAGATAACTCCTTATTATTTAGAAATACCGTATTCTTTGATGAGCTGTAAACTAGATCATTAATGGTTACGCCCAAAATATCGGATATTTCAAACAGTTTTTGTAAGCTTGGCTTTTTCTTGCCTCGTTCTATATTGCTTATATATGCCGGAGAGGTATTTATCTCAAAAGCCAATTCTTCCTGAGTTATATTTTTTTGTATTCTGAAATACTTTATTCTTCTTCCTACCAATATATAATTAACATCCATAATGTTATCCCTTTGCGGATATTATCCGTTTTTAGATACTAACCTTTTTCGGAATTATACGTCATAATTATAAAAAAAGCAATAGGAGTATATCAGACGATGATTATATATAATCGGCTTTGGTCTCTTCTTGAAGAAAAAAATATATCTCAATATAAACTTATAAAGATGGGAATTAGTCCGTCAGTTCTTGATCGCTTGAAACATAATCAAGGAGTAACTACAGATACAATTGATAAATTATGCACAATTCTCGATTGCAATGTTGAAGACATAATGAATTACACTAAAGATAACAATCATTCTTAATAACCATACAAATAAGAGGCTCCGCAAAAGAGCCTCTTATTATATACTTTCCTTTTTTACAATATGCTTATTGACTATCTTTTCTGCTAATCATAAAATCTGTTTTTTAAAGTTTCTCGTTCTTTAACCTTTTTCCACTTTCCATCCTCAAGGTAGTAATGCGTTTTACGATTAATTGTTATTATCTCTGAAGATATTGATGGTTTCATTTTTTTGCTTTCAATACGAACTTGTTTTTGTATTTCCGCGTTCAAATACTCATTTAATTCTTCTTGTTTATGTTTTTCTTCATCTGGCTTGTTAAACCATTCTTTGAGTTTATCAAATAATAAAACCAAAAACGAAACAATTGTTAAAACGGTTGATAACTCACCCGAAAAAGGAGCAGCTATATTAAAAATGTTGTCAGCAATATATGTTATTATGAGGATAACAAGCATGAAGTAGGAAACAAGATGTATTATTTTTTCTTTTTCTTCACTGGTAATTCCTTTTATTCGATTAACCATAAACCTATTCAAGACAGCTATTATTATGAATAATAATAACCCCGTTGAGATAAAGAAAAAATCAGAAAAACTATATCCTTTTCCTTCGAAATGATCAAAAATGCCATTTAGATAATCTGGCTTTGCAGTCATCGCTAGAAACGAAACTGATATAATAATCCAATCAATCCCAAGTATCAGCATGCCTCTACTAAAATTATCTATATTTTTTACAGTCAAACCACAAATAAACAATATCAATAGGGTAATTAATATTCCTGGGAGATTAAATAAAACAAATATAGTACCTAAAAGTAATAAAACTATGCCCCAAAAATCCTTATATTCATTAAAGAAATATAGTTTTAAATCATATACAAAAGCGCCCACAAATGCCAACGCAACACTAATATAACCAAATAGAGGTGCTACCACTTCCTTTTCTAGATTGACGTAATACAACGCTACCACCGGGATAGCGGATAAAACAAATATTAATGCTAACAAGAGAATACTCTTCTCTTCTCCAACCTGGATTATTTCATTTTTACTCTTTCGTAAATCCCAGATTTTTGTTTTCTCTTTATTTTTCAATTATCTTTCTCCCGCATATAAATTTATTTATATTTCTTCATTGTCGTTTATTTCTAATAAACTGCATATTTTTTTTACTGTTTTTTCAGAAAGAGGCTTCTTTCCAGGTCTATGAATCACTTCATTTATGTCGCTCTTGGATTCAAGCACATATTCACTTTCTACCGGGCTGTTTCTTTCTACTAGGAATACATATCCGTCTATCCAGGCATTTATCTTATTATCTTTTAAAAACCGTGACAGAACATAAACCTGTCTTTTTACCTGTTTTATCGGGTTTTTGACATTCTTTATATATAATTCTCCGCCGGATGAAATCTTCTTTTTAACCCATTCGTAATCATCTTCTTCTCCAACAAGTGTTCCGCTGTAATTCTTTACCTCAATTACAAATACACCGTTTTTATTAACAATTACATTATCAAGTTCAGCTTCCTTATCGTCAGCCAGGATTGACACATTATTTAAAAGAATATCATCTTCGTTAAGTACATCCCTGATTAAATCACTTACGTATTCTTCGCCTCTTCTTCCTGCTCTTCTGTGCCCCGGCTCAATATACCTTGACGCCAGTACAAGCAGCAGAATAAGTAAGAATATAAAGAAGGTGGATCCTACGATAATAAACAGGGCTGTTAAGGATAATCCTAATATCATTGTTTATTCCTTTTAGCCGTTAAGAGGTAAATTCCCTTTGAGAATTCTGATGGCTTATCCCTAAATCCCGCCCATGGGTTTTAATCCAGTCCATGATGGTTTCGGTTATATATTCCTGATCTTTTTCATTCAGAATTTTCCCGGACGGGATATTATGCCATTTTTCAAGGCATGATCGGCAGCACGTTGCCGTTGCGTGTTGTGCCTTAAATACAGGATGGCCTCTCATCGGGGTTTGTTTTCCGTCATTATCGGGATTCTGCGCTGAGAGTCTGTCTTTTACAAAATCCTTAGCATGTTCCCTTATTTTATCCAGGCCTTTATCTTTTATATACTGTATATCTTCTTCGTTAAGATAAAAGTTCTGTCTGAATTTTGATTGTTTTAAACGATTTAGCAGGTTTTCTTTTGACGGTGTATTATACACAATCTTTTCTGCTTCATTAGTTCCTGGAATATAGCTGTAATGGCTTTTATCGGCCTGTTTTAACTGATCTTTTCTGTCTATCTTATAAATCTGTCCGTCTTTTTTAAAGAATGCTCCGGTTTGTTTAAAATAAAACCTTGTATTTGTTCTTACGCATTCCCTTCTTACTTCCTTAATCCAGTTAAAGTCACATACCCTTGCATTATCGCCCGATTCACCGCCGCAGGTAACCTGTTCTATAAGACCTGTTTCGAGATATTTATCTATCTTTATCTCTTCAAGCATCGGTTCCATAATTATTTGTCTGTGTTTAATCGGAGACTTAAGCAGTATTGGGATCCGATAATCTGCCCTGTCCTGATTTTCACAGGTAGAGCATATGGTCACATTTTCCCATCCGTCTCCCCAGTCTTCGGGAATACAGGCTTCAAAGCGGTCTATTCTTTTGGTTATGATATGAAATTCGAGATCTTTACGTTCTTTTATCATATCCCAGCATTTATCCCTCCAGATATCAGCTTCTTTCAGGAAGAAATCCGAAGTCATACAGGAATAGACCACACCGTCTTCTTTTTTAAGTTTATATTCACCCGTTCTTGTCTTCTTTACCGGAAGATCAAAATCTCCGGTTTTTGACACTTCCGATGCATTTTTTCCTATGCTTTCATCTCGTCTGTAGACATAGCAGTTTACGCACCCCGGGCTTATTTTCTTACATCCGTGCCACGGATTCCATATGGACATATTCTCCCTCGTAAATTGTTCTGAAGGTTCAGAGTAATTCAAAGATTTTCGGATGTTTTTTATCCTTTGAAACTTTAGGTATATTATAACATTTAAGTTTATATATAGGCTATATTTACCTTTGATACCAAGATTACAAAAAAGCCTACAATTATGTAGACTTTTTTGCTTTTCTATATTTTTTGCAAGATTTAATCATACAAATTCATATACTACTCATCAATATCAAAAGAGAAATGTTCTTTATATTCTTGATACACCTCCCAAAAACAATCCGTAATGAACTCCGAATCCGAACCCTCTTCTTCCAGGTTTAATTCAATAAAATCACCACATTCCTCTTTAGTCTTAAACTCATTCTGCAAGAATTTTACAAAAATACCCTCCTCTTTAAGCTTGAGCACCTTTTCGCATTCATTTGGGAAAAGGATACATCTGTTATATAAACTATCTGCAAAATCCTTCTCTAGGCGACCATAATTTCTCTGCCAAATATAGTCACCACGTTTCTCTAAATACTCAAAAAAGAGATATTTGAATTTTCTTGTAAATTCCTTTTTGCCTACTTCTTTCAGTATCATCTCTCGTAGTATTTCCTCCGCTTGAAAGGAAACTAACGATGCTTTTTCCTCAAGAAGCAATAAATCAACTTTTCTGAATATATCAGGATAATCTCGATGATAATACGAAAACATCAAAGAATATTCTTCGCTTTCATGAAAACTTACAAACTCTTCATTACGATAATCATAGTCCTCATTTAATATAGAAAAAGCTTGTTTCATAATCTCGACAGAGGTTTCATCGTCATCATATGGGCTTATAACCTTACTTGATTTAGAAACATATCTGTTTTTTATACACTCAAGCCATCCTCTATGTGATGATGTCCATGTATATTCACCAAGATAACATTGATCCTCTACCGGAAGCCTGCGAACAAAATCAATTGCAACGTCAAACATCCATTTTTGTTTTGCAGTAATCTCATCTTTATCACCTTTCATCGCTTGTAATGCTTCATTATATGCATCTATAACCTGATTTTTAATTACACAGGGGATTACATTTATTTCCTCTTTATCTTCGTCATAAACGAATAAATCAATATAATTATAAAGAGAAATATAATCTTTCATAAACTCTCCTCTCAAAAATTGTCAGATGACGTAACTCAATATTCAACTAATCTCTTCCAAATGCGTTGTATTCTATCATGGATATTGAAGACTCGATTGGGTATCCAAATAATAATCCGGATATTAGCCCGGCCGCACCTCCGTACGATACAGATATACCATCACTTCCATCCATTCTCATTATTGGACTGTACACAACATTGTTTTTGAAATCTACCTTTCCTGAAACAATTTCTATCATCGGTGTATTTAAAAGAATAGTTAAAGATCCATCATTAAAATGTACTCCTGTTTTTTCATAATAATCAAATAATGAATCCTCATCAAAGTAATCGATTAGTGATCCTTTACGGCATACATATACTCTTGAATAACCATTCTCTCTAGGAATCTCATGTATGAGGTATTCTTTAGAAAAAGCCTCTTTAATCTCTTCTGATCTTTTTGTTATTACAGAAATAGACGTCTTCTTTCCTTCCTGAAGCGCATGGTTCAAAAGATAATCATCCAATCCATCTTCATCCGGTTCATCACAAAAATACGAAAGATTATCCCAGGATAGAAATGGATGCTCAAATAATTCCATATCCTTTGAATATTTAACAATCATTCTATAATATGGATTAATTCTGCCATCCTTAAGCAGATGTCTGATAATCATGTTATTTTTCTCAATATAACTAAACGAAAATCCTTTTTTCATTATACACTCTCCTTCTTTATTAAGCTGCAAATTCATATGTAGTTATTCCAAGATTGAATTTATTTGTCACCACAGTATGAGGCCGTGACACAAACTCATCTTTTCTTATGGCTTCTTTAAGAACAGTTCCATGGTTATATCCATGAATGATCACTAGCGAAAACTCTATTCCTCTCAGCAGAGATGCAATAAATTTGATTAGTCGTTCCATTTCTTCTCGATCCATGCCATGAACATTAACAGTTACATTTTTTCCATCAACATTAACTTTCAAATAATACCTTGTAGGTAAATAGCGCAAATCTTCCATACAGTAAATCCTCCTTTAATCTTAGTTCAAACAAAAAGTGTAAAAAAACCAAGCCAACAACATAAAATGCTCTCGAAAAGTACCTAGAATTACCATATTCAATTGTAAAGGGAAATTCTGATTCGAACTGAATCAAATGACTTTTGTATTATAACATAAAACAAATATTATTGCAATAGACCGCTTCAGTGAAGACTTTTGACATTTCTTCATATCCGGTTAACCAGCGCGCTAAAAACGATGTATCAAAAAGCCAAACAAAGCGAATTTTTTCTCCAATTTTTAGTCTTTTATTCGGTTATCAGTGAAATACTTTTAATATCTGCCCCACAGGACTCCAAAATCGCATGAATATCATATTTTGAGTAATCTCTTAGGCTTATTTGACCATATATAGGAATTCCAGAACGATGAGCAAATATGCTGGTGTCATCTGTACCTATGGTTATTTTTCCATCAACAGGCATTTTGTTTTTTCCCATTTCATTCTTTTTGAACCATGAGAGCCATGTAGAATTAAGAGTTTTTTCTCTTAAGGTCTTTGAAATAAGATTTATGTATTCTTCACATGGTTCACTTTTAGGTATAATTCTTATTTCGCAGCTAAAAGACTTACTTCTAACGACTGATCCATCCTTTGATTCTTCCGGATTCTCTTCCTTAGGTTTTACACCTAAATCTTCAAGTTTTTGTAAGATTTCATCTAAATTTTTTCTTCCTATATACTTGGATTCTTTCAATTCTGATAATGTCATATTGCAAAGTTCTTCAACAGTATTTACTTTAATCCTTTTTAAATTATTAAAGGCTGGAATTGATAATTCCAATTCCTCTATACTCATTTCATATATTTTCTCAATTTCGTATTCTTGCATAGTTTTACTCCTAAATATCAATATTCTTCTCAATAATCATATCATAATAATAGTTGTTTTGCTTTATTCATATTCGATAATTGCGTACTCATACAAAATATCCCTTCTTATCTTTTTATTCTGCTAAATGATGGCCTACCCATATGAGGTAATTCTTCTTCAAATTCTTTATTCAAATCTCTAAATCTTTGGACATTCATCTGCCGCCAAGTATCTTATACAATGGTATCAACATAATAATTCCCAATGGAGGACATACAAAGCATATCCCCAGGCCTGCAAAAGCTATAAATACGCAAACTACAATGGCAACACAATATCCCAAAATAGCTAATATTGTGCCAAAGACACCTATATCGTCTGTCGTTGACTTTTTTCCCTTGCTTGAAGGCATATATGACCTGTTATTGAATAAACCTCCACTATAATCATTTCTATGCTCTTCATAATAAATGTCATCCCAGTAATCAGCTTCGTCCTGATAATCTATAACGCCGTCATGATTGTAATCCCACATATTATCACCTCCAATCAGTAATCTTCCCAATAATCGTACGCATCATCATAATCATCAAAGTCTATTTCCCATGCATCATCTGCATATTCATCCGGATCGTCATAATCGATTGGATCATATTCCAAATCTCTTTCATCTTTCTTATAAGTGCTAGTGTTTTTCTTCCCATTTGTATCACTTGAATTATTTGAATAATTGCTCTCTTTACTCAAGTACGATGTATCTGTGAAGTTCTTGCTATTTGAATAGTTAGTGCTTGTATACGAATAAGTATTACTAGTATTCTTAGGTCTGCAATATAGTTCATTACAATCTTCACATAAGTAAAATCCAGGTTCTTTAGCCTTTTTACGGCATACTTCACACTTCCTATCATTATTGTCCTGTATCCACTTATGAATTAAATCTATATTCGTACCTAATAAAAATATAGATAAACCCACTATAAATACTATAATTGATTGTTTCATCGATTTATCCATACGAACCTCCAGTTATTACTTCAGAAAGAAAGGAGTCCTGATCTGATTGCGTTTATATCTTCCTAACCAGGCATATGTCCCACTCTGTGGGAGGTACTCTTCTACTACTCAGGAAGAGAATCATTTCATTCGAAAAGTACCACACTAATACAGTTTTATGAAACACATGACACCAGACGGGTTCTCACATCAAATTGGCTTGTAGTAATAGCACTTGTAGTGGTCCTTTCACCGTAATCATGTCTTTTCCTCATTGGATGTTTAGCGCGTAAATATGAGAAAGCTTCCTCATATTCATCGTTATTGGAACGGTAGCATCTATTCTTATATGTTCTTGAGTTCCTTTGATACTCATTATTGAATTTATTTGAAAGGTTCATTGCAAAATCCAGATTATTCTTATTGAACCTTTTAGACCAACATTTTTTCTTTGTAATCCACCACCATCTATTATTCTTTAAATCTGCTAAGACTTTAGCATCCGGTTTGCTACTAAAGTATATTTCAACCTTAGGCTCCATATTATTGGTAGCGTAATCTGTCTTCACTGTAACCTTCATATTGCTCTCTCCTTTTTGTCCTAAGCCCTCTTTTTTACTGCCCCCAGAAAGAAAACTAACGTGTTTTCCTTATCTGAATTCATCTTACAACATTTAATCCGATTATTGTTTCAACGGTTTGTTGAATCGCTCAACAAATCGTAAAATCAAAAAGGAGAGCAGACTCTCTACTGCCTGCTCTCCTTACATTTACCTATTTCTTTCCTCTTAGTCCGGATAAAAATCATTCGGATAATAAAATGTTTTTTTCATATCATCATTGTTATTATCGAACGTTTCGCCTTCGAACTCTTTCATTATTTCAGTTATACCATAAGCCTCTCTGACAATATCCGCAATCCCATTATTCTCCCATTCCCGTGGAAACGAAAAGTAGTCTCTTGCCATATAGTATCGCCTTAAGTATTTTTCCATCATATTTTGTTTTATTTCTTCAAGTTCATTAGATGGTTTAAGAATATTAGCATTAATCCATTTTATTATCTGATCCTTTGTAAACTCTTTTCTTACATCTTTTTTTTCTTTTACTGCTTTTAATTTATCTATTCTTTTATCATATTTTTTGAAGAATTTTTCATGCTCTTCCGCTTTCTTGGCAATTATTTCTTCAAGTCTTAGTACTTCTTCTTCCTTAGAAATCCTGTTTCTCATAGATTCATTTTCTTCTTCGGATGCAGGAATCAGGTAATTCTTTCCAAATCTGTATGACAAATAATTGATAAATAAATCTTCTGCCTCGTCTCTTAAGTGTTCTTTATCTAATTCCATATATTCAATCCAGTCATTCTCAGGATTTTGGATTTTACTTAATTCTTCACTTTCCTCACATTCGAAAAAATTCCCCTTGGCAAGCCTATCCGCATCTTCTCTGTTCATTTCAAGTAGCATACTATAGAGTATATCTGTATAACTGCTGACCCCACTGAAATATGAATTGAAATACGTGCGGTTCTCACTAAAATCTTTCTCACGAAGTATTCTAGAGATATAAGCAAAGAAGTTTAGTCTAAACGCTGATGAAATGTCAATCATTTCAATTTCTTTATGGATTTCGAATGAATCTATGTATTCTTGCACACAAGAATGATTGTCGCAATACATTTCGTAAGTTTTTACTTCGTCTGGGAATTCAAAATCCGGAATTCTTCTCTTTATTGCGATAACCCCTTTAGCAGTTATAAAGATTATATCTTTATTTTCATTATCAAAATCCAAAAACTGCTCTCTAACGCACAAACCACAACTTTCCAATTTTCCTAATTCATGTATGATTCTCTGCTTATCGAGTCCGTAAAGTTTTTCTCCGTCAAATAGTTCCTCCGCGTCCATGCTACCATTGTGGTATTCTTCATCAGCAAACAGATCCGAATCATCCACTTCCGATAACAATAACACAAGTATTTCTAATCCAATCTCACCGACCTCGCCTTCAACATCCATCTCATCCTGTACAAGATCAACTTCTAATGACTTAGACAAATCTTGGATTACCTCAATATCGTGCACTCCTTCTTTTTCGTATTTTGAAATAGCCGCAGATGAGGTACCTATCTTATCCCCCAGTTCTTTCTGGCTCCAACCCTTAAGTTGTCTAAATTTTCTTATTCTAGTCCCTATTTCTTTTGCTGTTGTTTTGCCATCCATCATGGTCACCTCCGTTCTTTGATAATTTAATCATAAAACCATCAAAGAACTTTAAATATTCACATTTCATTGATTTCTTTAACGATTTGTTGAACCGAAATATAAGTCTCTTTTATTTCTGCCATGTAGAATTAGAATATGATTTTACTAATTTTGATATACCTGGGATTTCCTTTATTATATCCATTTAAATATGAGATATCCGATTGCCATTTCTCTATAGCTTTTGACATGTGTGGATGATATCTTATAAAGAATTTTAAATACTCTATAGTTTCTTTTTTTGATAAAACATTTTTTTCAATTATAACTTCTAAAATAGCCCTTCTTTGTTTTTCTGACAAATGACTCTCTTGGGAGACGCTGTATCCAAATCTTTTAAGTATGGATTCCGGATTCAACTTGTTGCCTATATGCTTTTTGATTTTCTTGTATTCATCCAAAGAAAGAATCTGGCATATTGTTTTTCCTAATCGTTTTATTCTTAAATATTCCTGTTCTTTTATATAGTATATTCCGCATTTATAACAGTAATAAGCCTGAACATTGACCGGCTTAACTTCTCTTCCATCAAATATATCTATTACTGCATTTACACTTTCTACATTATGACCGACACATTCATTATAGTTATCTGAGTGAATTGCAAAGGATCTTGTGTCAATAACATTAGTCTTTTTTATCGGTCTTGGAAGTGTTATTTTTTCTGTTTTTTCATTCACTTGAATCAAATTATCACGTAAATCAAATTTTACTATTATTTTATCCGATTTAATGGATTCATTGACTATAGCTGAAAAAGTAATTATATGTTCATTGATATCTTTGATATTCGGTATTGCAATCTCAAATACTTCTCTTGTTTTTTCTCCGCTTAATACTGCCTGCTTAACGACTGTTTTTCCATCAAGTGTAACGTCTTTCAAAAGAGGTTTAAATATATCTGAATTTGTATTATTTACATTGAATACCAGCCTGGTTTTTTTATGGTATTTTTTTATCCCTTCAAACTCAATACCAATATATTCTTTTTTTATAATGAAATAATTTGCTAATAAACACTTCTCCTTATTTTGATTGTGGTATTCTTTCATCGCCCTTTCAACATCAGTCATTAGAGGAACTATATGTATTCTTCTTGAATTGTCACATAGAATTTTCAAAGAATTATTCTTAAGATGATGGTACAAATTTATATTTCTTTTCTCGCCATTCTGATTAATAAGCCCTATTTTTTTAGGTGTTGACAAGTATACTTTTCCGGTAAATTCATTATTAAAATTAATTTTTGTTCCGATTTCACGATATTTATTGTCATTTTCAGCATCTTCACGAGTTCCATACTTACAATATATCCATTCATGTCCTCTGGCCTTAGCCGCTTCGACTATTTCAACGTTTCCCTCTGCATAGTATTTTTCGCCATGCTTTAATACGTATACGGGTGCAAAAAACCAACGTGTTTCTAAGTATTCAGAAAGATATTTTTTTACTAATTCCGGCTTTGGTGAAACAGATAGAACTATATCTTTTATAAATATTTTTCTTACACCTTCAAATTGTTCCTCAGAAAGCGATTTTTTTAAAAGATTGGTATTATTCAGTTTAAAGTACTCTGAGTACTTATTGTTAATTTTGATATTGGAATTATCTTTTTTTGTCATTCAATACTTATTCTCTCATTTTATAAAAATTTAATTCTTTTGCGGAGGATTTAGAAACTCATCAATTGTTACCTGATGATTTTCATCGTTGTTCGCCGTTGGGGGAGTTTGCGTAAATATTCTTTCTAAATCTTCAGTGTCCATTATTTTTTCCGCGCCTAACACTTCTACCATGTAAAGATTTCCACTATAACTCTTTCCCATTTTTTCATTATAATAACAGCCTAATACCGTTTTATACTCTTTAGCTGCTTTCACGGTATGCATCGTTCCGCTTTTCTCCTCGCACTCTACCGCAATAACAATATCCGAAAGAGCTGCAACTATCGAATCCCTCTCAATATAAGAAGTTTTGAATGCTATAGCATCTGGCAAATATTCAGAAACAATACAACCTCCGGTTTCAAGAATCATCTCAGCCAGTTTTTTATGAGATGCCGGTGTTATAACATTTACTCCGCTTGGCAATACTGCTATTGTTTTTTTCTTTTCTTCTACCACAACCTCATGAGCTATTTTGTCACATCCTAAAGCTAATCCACTGACAACTACTCTGTCGGAAATCTCGATGATTTTTTTAACAAGTCTTCTTTCAACCTTTTCAGCCCATTCAGTAGGCTTTCTCGTTCCTATTATTGCAACATTCTGCTCTGATAAGATTTTTGCATCCCCTTTAATGTATAAAACCAATGGTTTTTTCATTCCCATAACTTCAAGTTTTTTAGGATATAACTCATCAAACACAGTGACTGCTTTAATACTCTGATCCGAAGCAATGCTAGAATATAACTCCTCTGCTTTTCTTTCTGCCAAGTCCATTTCCTCTTCGGAAATATGCTTATCTTTTTGTTTTACTGCTTCTTTGATGAACTCGATTCCCTCTGCTTTTTGCAGATCATCAAAGTATCTTCTGTAAATTGCAGTTTTTCCAATACCTTTTATGCTATTAAAAAATAGTAATTCCTTAAGTTTGTTCATATATTTTTTTCCTACTTTGTCCTTGCGAGAGCTAGTCTATATATTTGATCCTCATCTGCCTCATTCTCGATTAAAATATCTCGACACACATCCATGCTTGTCCCCAAAGTCGTTACATCATCTAAAATTATAAATGCAGTTCTGTAACGCCACAGCCTGTCCCTAGAACAGGCAATCGTATCCATTTGATCATCATATGATGGACGGTTTCTGCTTTCATGTGATGTCTGTATGTCTTCTACTCGACTTAACAGATCACTATAGTCATATATCTGCTTATCACATCCATATTTTCTCTTCACAAGTCCCTGATCATACCATTCCTTTATAATTTTTATACTATTTCGAACAGCAGATTCTTTATCCACTTTAGAAGGCGGGACAGCCACTAATCCAATTTTATTTTTACTGATATTACGGGACATCTGACTGATTGCTTGCATTAATTCGTCCGTATACTTTTCCATGGCATATGGAATAAGTTTTTTATAATCCCATAATTCCCTGCTAAAATCCACATCCTCTTTTGAATTATATGGAAAATCTCTTACAGGTATATAATAATGAATAAAACATATGTCACTATATGTATGATGCAAGATAATAGATTCACTCATTTAATTATCCCCCAGCATTATGCGCTGAATCTTTTGCATTTTCTAATCTCGTGTTAGTTAGTATGGCAGGTAGGTTTTCAAATCCTAAACTGCCGTTCAAAAAAACATCTTAAATAAAATATTCTTTGCATTTGTATATATGTATTTTATCATAATACCCCGTGAAAACATACGGCTAAATAATTCTTGTTGGGGTTCTTTCCGGGCGCCATCCCTCTATCCCACCCTCCGAATAAGACCTCGTGTTTTTTTCTTTTTTGCAATAAAAAAAGGGCTTAGCCCTTCTTTTTGTGATATTTGATTTGCTTTCTTGCTTCCTTCCTGGTTTTAAAGAATCTTACTCCCAGTTCAAAGGATTACGTTATCAAGTTCAGCTTCCTTATGGGTATATTATAACATCCGAATGTATTTATATGCCATAATCTGATAGTTATGTTTTTTCTTAAAAAAAGTGCCCCGGGATGTAGTGGTCCCGAGGCAAGAAACATTTCATTAAGGAGTATCCTCACTTAACATATTTATTATAGCAAATGTGAATTAGGAAAGCAAATTAGATGAAATATATTATTTCACCTTCTGATGGTCCTACATTTTCCAAAAATTCTCTGGCACTCTCCACATATTTTTTGCTATTTTTTATATAAAAACTTGTTTTAACGTTTTCTATATTTCCAACTTTCTCATAAAGCGGTACGGAAATTTTCCAGTTTTCCAAAATGCAATCCGCTTGGGAAAGGAATCCAGAAACCCGTATATTCTCCGTTATTCCATAGTAAACTTTTAAAGCCCTGACATAATCAATGACTTTTCTCATTAACAGTTTTCCAATTCCTTTATTCTGAATCATCGATGGTACTTCTAAATAACCAAATCCCGCACTATTCTCGTTTTTTAGGTTTTCTATATCTATATAGACTTCTACATCTCCCCATATTTCTTTCGAGGAATCAAGTCTACAGCTAATTATTATTTTAATATGTTGTAACGCTTCATTGTATCTGTAATATGCTTTGTACTCTATGTCATTCTCTTTAAAGCGGAATTCAATATTATCCCCTGGCTTCTGCAATACTTCTTTAATCTGATCTTGATAATTCAATATATTATTTCCTCCTTCCATCTCTTCAAATAATTCTTCTATAGGTCTTGTCTTAACAATACCGTTCTTCTTATCTGCTTCGTATTTTTCAAACACTTTTAGGTCATGCTCATATTCTGTATCTTTAACCATTTTGTCTCCTAAGCAAACACGATCATTGTAACACCTGGATTTGTCTGATCCGGAACTATTTTATAAGAACGCAGGAACAAACCTTCCGTCCTGATCGCATCCTTCAATTTGGTTCCGTGATTAAATCCGTGTATAATGCGGAGTGTAAATGTTCCCATGCATATAACTGAAATGTTCTTTAACAAGCGGATCATTGCATTAAGCGATAATCCATGTACGTTAACTGTTACTATTTCATTATCTACTGTCATTCTTTCCATATCTCTGTCAGGTAATATCATGCGCATTCTTTCTTCCATAATGCAAATCTCCTTTCATTAAATGATTACCCCAATTCACAAGTTTTTTATAAGAACGATGCAAAGAAAAATGCATCTGTTACTACGTCAGCCGCAACACCAACAACATTTAACGCGTTATTAACGGCTATATTGTTATTAATCTGCTGTAATTGTCTTTGTTGCTGCTCATATATCTTTTCCATTTCATAAAGATTAGCAGCTTCTTTTAATCGTTCTACTCTTCCTTGAGCAAAATATTCCGCAAATTTACTGATTACAAAGGAATTCTGATACTTCTGAGGAATACGTGAAAGTGGACACTCTCCACTGTAGAAGAAATCTAACAATTTTTCTTTCTCAGCATTAAGTTCTTCCTGTTTATCCAAGTTTGTATCTATATCCTTCTGTAATTTGGTCCTTCTTTTCTCTCTATAATTACTAAATTTCATTATGAGATAAGAAGTTAAGCTTACTATTCCAAACAAAGCAATAGGATATGCAATAACTCTTACAAAATGTCCTAATAATACAAAAAACAGGAAATAACTAAATAAATCAAAGTTAAATATTTCGGACATAGCCGCTCCGAAGAACAAACTGATGGTAGAGCCTATCGTCGGAAGTATCAAAAAGCCAACTCCGGCTCCTATGCCTCCATACGCATAAGACATGTTATGCGGATTCTTTTTTATAGAATCCGACAGTTTCTTATACTCCGTTTCCAATTTTCTTAGCTGTGCATCTATAATCTCGTATTTCTTTACATCCTCTGCTAAACTGTAAAGAGTCTGGCTAGCATTAGCTAAAACCTCCGGTGAACAGTTTCCCATAAATCTTCCTCCAAATTTTCCCTTTTACACAATTAATACACTAAATTCCTTTTACTATGCTTCAATATTAATTCCTGTTACCAAGAATGATTGTTTGTCGGGATTAAGAACGCACTCCAGAAGATAGTCTACGGCCTCACTTGCGTTCTCTTTTACAACAGGATGTATCTTTGCGATTATCTTCTTTCCATCCGATTCAAGTGAATCGAAGATTGGATAATTCTTGTTTCCTATAAGAATTGGATACATCATTATGTTTGTGACAGCTTCGAAAACCAAATCATGTTTTTTAGGATCACTTACGTCTTTAATTCCCATAATCAGAGAAGCCAGACCAACATCAATATATCTGTCGCCTATACCATTTTCACAGATGTCGTTTGCAATCCAACTTAATAGTTTTATTTCATTCTTACTTAACTCATAAACCTTATTTACATCCATTATTCTTTCCCCTTTCCCTTTGATAATTCCTGTAACTTTGCCGAATACAATTTCATTCTATGTGAAGTTCGTTCTACTTCCTTACCATCCCTGCTAATTGTCATTACGTTATTAACCTCATAATCAACGTTATTCTTAACAGTATCCTGAAACATCATTCCTAGTCTGGTTTTTACCTGCTTAACATTTTCTGGATAATTGGTTTCCTTCAACTTATCATCTAGATTTTTGAAAGTATCTAGATCGTTTAAGCTAAAATCGCCCTCTTTTGAATCTGCTTCCTTAATAAGATTCTCAAATTCATCAAGAAGATCAAAGTCACTATCACAGAATTGTTTAACTATTATGTTATACACGTAGCTATTCACACTTACGTTACGTTTCTGTGCTTTTTCTTCTATTTGTTTATAAAGATCGTCTGTTACTGAAAAATTTATCCTTGGCATCTTTCCTCCTTGACGTACCTTGCACAAGGTGCGTTGCATCTTTTGAACTTATTATATGTATCACTTTTTCATTTGTCAAATTATTTTTACAACATTTTTCAATTTTTTTTGTTGTCATTCGTCTTTTATTGTAAAATTTGTAGTTCGAAACGCCCTATTTTAGGTACGTTGAATTGATTTGTTAAGTTTATTGCTTCATTGTTCTACGAACCAATCAAAACAAAAAACCGGTACATTTTCTGTACCGGTTTTACGATTAATGTAGCAGCATTAATCTTGCAGATAGTCATCTTGCTCACAAGATAAAACCTAACTTATATAGATACTAGCACATGATTT
Organism: Lachnospiraceae bacterium G41; assembly: GCA_900100245.1. Taxonomy (GTDB): domain Bacteria; phylum Bacillota; class Clostridia; order Lachnospirales; family Lachnospiraceae; genus UBA3766. The sequence goes on along the minus strand of FNEU01000005.1, from coordinate 15,840 downwards.
TATGAGAAGTCAAATTAGAAATAGTTTATCTTTCAAAGTTGTCTTCTTCGTTAAATGATTTTACTCTTTCTTTTCTTCTAAGAATAATAAAAGCAATATTTAATCCGATGCTGATTAAATATAACGAAATTGTAATTGTACCTAAAATTATCTTTAAGTTCATATTCAACCCTCCTAACATATAATAATTTGTACAATAAACAACCATTAATTAAGCACCTAAATAATCCTCAATGTCATTTATCTCATTAGCAGAAGCCGGATCCAAATATCCTTTTTGCAACGCAAACTTATGGTAATACGTATAAGCTCGTCTGTAGCTTGAATCCATCTTCTTATCACAATCTTCACAGACAAATCTTTGAATTATCAATTTATCATAATCGTAATAATCCGAATACCTGATTATCCTATCAAACCAAGCATTATCATTATTAAGTACTTTGCCACAATAGGGGCAATGAATCGATTTGACTATAATGGTTTTTCCTAAAATACCATCCATAATTAACTTCCTTTACTTCTTCTTACCCGTAAAGAGATTGTAATATGAAACCGCTCTATCATATGTTTTCTCTTTATCATTCTCATCCTGATGAATCGTATAATCACCGTTTTCAGTGTGAATCGTATATTCCACAGAATTCTTAAACATCAAACTTATTCTTGATTTGACTTGGGGAAGTGATTCCGGATAATTTGATTCTTTTAACTTATCATCCAAATCCTGAAAAGACTTTAAATCGTTTAGAGAATAATTACCTTCCCGTTCTGAAGCCTCTTTCTTTATCTTTTCAAATTCTTCCAGAATATCAAAATCAGTATCTATGAAATGATGGACCAAAACGTTATAAACCAAATTATTGACTGAAACGCCTTTTTCCTTCGCATCAGCATCAATAACGCTATAAAATTCATCGCTTAATGTAAGATTCAATCTTGCCATATCATTCTCCGAAATCAAGGGTGGTACCACCTTTTGATAATTATTATAATTGCAACAAAATTTGTTGTCAAATATTTTTTTGTATTTCCAAAAAGTCCCTATTTGCAGTCATTTGGGGCATACAAATAACGCGATTGACTTCATTGTACTATAATGAAATTAAAAAACCGGCACATTTCTGTGCCGGTTTTACCATTAATTAATGTTGCCGCATTAATTATTCAGATCGTCAGCCTGATTATCAGATAAAAGCTGACTTTTATATCTAAAAGGTATCATATGATTTAGTGTGGTGTCAAATTAGTGAATATTATTATATCTTTTTATATTGTTTGGGAAGGGTTTGAGGATGCCATCCCGCTAACCAACCCTATTAGTAAAACCTCGTGTTTTTTTGCACCTTATGTTATGATTATTATGTGTGAAAAAAAATAATAACGGAGGTGTAATTATTGATTCCTATTAATGTTTTTTGGGATGATGAAGCAAAAGTATGGATTGCAGCCGGTAAGGGAATTGGCCTTATATTGGAATCCGAATCATACGATGATCTTATCCAAAGAGTGCGTGAAGCAGTTCCCGAACTGGCAAAGGAGAATGGATTTACGTGTACTGGAATTGAATTTATAACTCAGAATCGACAAATTACTTATATTTCACAGGAATAAAATTCTTTTTAAAGAAATCCAAACATTCTTTATGGCTTACTAAAATTTTGCAAATTCTTTAAATATCCTTTCGAAGGCCGACCAATTGGGTGGATATGCATTACTTCCACCATAGGTTCGCTTTCTTGATCCTTTTAAAGTTATTTGCACCTCCCATTGTGTTCCGTCAAGAACCCCTATATCCGCATAATTCTTATTCCATTCATGTATATAAAACTTGTCATATAATTTACAAACTATTTTATTCCATTTTTCAGCTGTTATTTGCTTGTCTTCCAAGCCCTTAAATTCATCCGGATTAATCGGCAAATCTAATGGTTGATTCACATGAACTGTTGCGCCCTGCTTGTTTTTCTTAATTGTAATCTCTGTAAATCCTCCAAAGTATCCCCCGATGTTGAATCTTATACCGGTAACAATATCTCTGTAATCTTCCCACCTATCTTCTTTTTTATTGTAAAAAATGGGTGGAGTTCCAAAATTCTTCTTACATTCATTGCAGGAATATTCCGGCATATAAAAAACTTGTTTTCCGTTTACATCAACGCTCGATAAACAGCATCCGCCAAAAACAATTTTGCCGGAATCTACCTTCTTTTTCAAATCTTCACTATACGCAGGATACCCATAAAGATATCTTGCTACATTTTTACTCCCACATCTAGGACATCCAATTTGTTTTTCCATATAACCTCCCTTAGAATAACAATATCTTTTAGACTATCAATATCATTACATCCATATTATATACCCGGATGTTTTTTCTTTGTTTATTCCTGTAACAGCATGTCCCGCATAATATCGTTTTACATCGTCAGGCGAATCCATGGTAATTTCAATCTTTCCATCAGAATAAAAGACAACCTCACCTGGTCTTTTGCTGCCCTCAGGATAAAAATAAAATGTGATTTTTTCTTCAGTTTTTTCTTTTAGTTTGTACTCTAACATAGCATCCTCAGTATTTTTATCCCTTGCTGCCTATCTTAATTCTTCCACATTCATCAGAATTATAAACATGGGCTTTGTATTTATTCTCATTCTCAATCCATGCAGCATTTTCTTGCCTATGACGATTAAGCATTTTTATATTTCCCATAATATAGATATCATCGCCTTCTTTCATATTTACAATTTTTTGATTTCCGATATTCATATCAAAAATATCTATTTCTATCCCAAAAGATTTAAAGAATTTATATAACTTTGAAGGGGCGGCATTTATGCCACATGAAACTATGACTTTGTTATCATATGCTATTCTTAAACACCAGTTATAACCATCTTCCGTTATAAACTCATAACTCTTCCCATTTATCGAATATAACGCTCTAAGTTTCTGAATAAACTCTTCTTGATTAACAATATCCAAAGCATATATTTTATTTTCGTAAATGACTTTTAAACTGATATTTCCGTCTGCATCCTCTTCTATTGTGGAAAACAAAAATACATTACCCCAAGCATCTTCGGCGATAATAGTAAACTCATAAATTCGTATAGTTTTCCTTATTTTCTTTGGATATTTTGCAAGTTGCTCATGTAATTCTTTCTCAGCTTTTGGTAAATCCCTTATAATTTCTTCAACTGTTTTGCTATCATCCATAACGTCGCCCTTTTTACTTCAGATCTGTTCTTTATTATCACTTTATTATCAAATTATAACACTTGTGCTGTCCCATAAGAACACCTCCTGGATGGAACGTTTGTTTGAAAATTCGTGTTTTGAAGCTGGGCATATACAATCCCACACTCCGAAAATAGCGTCGTGTTTTCTTTTTTTGCTTCTTTAGTTATGACTTGTTATTAAGTTCTGTTTGCGCTTAAAAAGAATTGAGTCCCCTTTAGGCAAAAAGTTGACAATTTATATATATATATATATATTTGGAAGTATTCAGACAGTATTAAAAACACTTTTTCCTGGAGGATTGATATGAAAATTAAAAATTTGTTGTCATTATCCATTGTATTCATGCTTGCTATATCATTGACAGGTTGCTTTAACTTAAAAAATGATACTGCAATTCCCGAAGAAGCAGTGTCATCTTTAGAAGATAATGACATGCCTAAAGAAACTGTTAAAGAAGAGCCCACCGAAGAAGAAGCAGACAATTCACTTTCTTCGAAATCTGATATGGTAGAAATTAAAGATGAAATCAAAAATTCTAACATCACAGACAGAATTCTTCAGGTTGGAAATCAAGTTATTAATTTAGACGATGGTATTACTTATGGCCAATTTATTGATATAGCAACAAAAGAACTTGACGGCGAGTTGGAATTTTTTGGTCAGTTCTACACAATTAAACCGAATGAACTTATGGATGAAGATATATATTTCGAAAGAAATGGTGAAAAATGTCTTTATTTTCAGCTTAGAAACACTTCTGATACTGAACAGGACGCAAAAGACTGCAAAGTCTTTTTTGTCACAGGCGATGATTGTGTAGAAGGTATAGCAGTTTCCTATTGGGATGATATTATATTTGCCGGCAATTTTTGCGAAGCAAGAGAAGACTGCAAACATATTGAAGAAAAAATTACTTTTGATTCCAAGGAGGAAACCGTCAAATACTATTTCAATTCCGAAGATTGCGGATTCGGTGAAGATGCAAGAGCCGGAAGTATAAAATTCGTTCAGATAGATCAAAAACTGTTTGTCTATCATATTTGGAATATAATTGACAGAGATACGAATGATGGAACTTACTCTTGTTGCGATGATGAATCCGGAGGCTGGCGCCTGAATATCTCCCCTTACAAGGAAGATAGTTATGAATGGGCATACGACGAGCATGTTGGCCAGGAGTATCGCATTGCCGCTTTAGAGAAAGCAAAACAAGAGCATCCTGAATACTTCACTAAGTAATCATATGTTTTCTCGATTAATCCATTAAAGACCGCCCGATTACGGGTGGTCTTATTTTGTTCATGATTGAAAAGCGATGCATCCCCAATCCCACCCTCCGAATAAGACCTCGTGGTTTCTGTTTTGCTTTTTGTTATGGTTTTGTTGGTTTGATTTTGGTTTGCAATAAAAAAAGGGCTCTAGCCCTTCTTTTGTTTGTATTTTAGGATTTGTTTTGCTTCCTTTTTTGTTTTAAAGACTCTGACGCCGAGTTCGAATGACTGGTGGTAGTGTGTTTCGTCTTCAAGCATGAAGCCCTTAAAATACGAGACTTCCTTTACTTTCTTTGTGTTTATTCTGTTTTCTTCTATGGTATAGACGATATCGCCTTCATTTAATTTTTCCATTTATCTCCTTAAGGGGGGATTTTGTTCCCCCCTTCCTTGACCAAAGGGTTTTCCGTGATGTTTTATAGGTCCAGATTCAGGTAGTCTTCATCTTTCATGTCCTTTAATTTGATTAAAAGGTTCTGGCATTCGTCTATCATATCAGGATCATTTACAAGTATTAGGGCTGTTTCTATATGACTTATCACCTCCAGTCTCGTCCGTCTTTTATAAAGATCCATAATACGCTCTTCGGTATCAGTGAACATGTTCGATATCATTTAACGTACCTCCTTTTCCGGTTTTATTTTCTCCCTGGGGACTGTCGTTTTGTCTCTTTTTTTTAGTTCTTCCTTTTTTTCCTTTATCTTATCTTTTAAGGAGGTTTTTGTTTTTTCTTTAAGTTCTTCCTTCTGCTTTGGCGTATCGAAAGGTGTTTCGATTGTTACATCAAGAAATTCCGTATCTTTATCGACGAACAAATCTTTATGGCGGTCGCGGTCAATCTGTCGCATTGAGCCTTCTACCCTGAAGATCATTTCGGATGAGGTTTCTCTTATGGTATTCATGCTCTTTTTAAGTTCATCCGTCTCTTTTCCTTCAGACCAGCCTGCTATATATCCGAATGAATAATCCGATGTATCTATACCGAAATGCTGGCAGACGATATATGCGATGGATTCAGCTTCCATTTCGATGGTACCCTTACTCTTACCTGCGTTTTCTACTGCTCTCTCAGGGTTATGTAATTTGGCATGGCTTATTTCATGAACCATTGTCTTAATGGTCTGTGCATCACTCATACCATCCTTAATTACGATCTTATTATCTACAGGAGAATAAAAGCCTTTTGAGTCCCCGTTCGTTTCACCAAATTCGATAGGGATGGGGCTTACCTTTTTAAGGGATTCGATAAAGTCTTTTGCTCCGTCTACGTCCTTTAGCAATTCATTAACGCCTATAGTCGGTAATTCCTTACCTTCGGTCTGGGAGATATCAAATACCTTTGTAACCCTGAAGTACGGAATTGTTACTTCCTTCTTCTCTGTAAAAGGTGTTCCGTCTCTTTTAAGTATTGGCTGACCGGTTTCGGGATTAATAATCGGGACTTCCCTTTCTGTTTTATACGGAGCGGGGGCAATTATATTTATGCCCCTCTCACCCTTTTTAACGTGTCTATCGAAGTTTTTAACCCAGGAATCGTAACCTGCCACCAATGTGGCATCAGGCTTTTGCTGATTGATAAGAAGTGTATTATTGACTGAATAATTATGAAATTTAGCCATGGTATTTAAGTAGTTCTTATAATTATCACTTTCAAACACTTCTTTTAGACCCTGTTCGAGTTTATCGGTTAATTCCTTAACTCTTTCTCTCATGCTCATCTCGGGAGCATCTGTTTTTGTATCTGCCATCTTACTCCCTCACTTCCGTTTTAGTTTTAACCTTATCGGTCTTTGAATCCTTCTCTTTAACTTCTTTCTTTTTTTCTTCTATTCTGCCTTTTAAAGAAGGGCGTTTTTCTTCCTTTTCTTTGAAGTGTTCTGCTTCCTTATCGGCTCTATAGATTTCTTTATTCTTTGAATCATATTTATATACATGATCTGAAAGAACTTCATTAGGAGCTACCTGTGTGGCATTTACTTCCTGTACCATTGCTTCAAGGTCTTTTAATTCCATTCCCTCTCTTATGGGAACAATAAGTGTTTCATGAACGGATGAAGGTAAAATATAAAAGTCTCCGACTTCGGCTTCGATTTTATCCATCGTGTCGGTATCAAGTAACGCTGCGGCTCCGAATGATTTAGGACCGTTTGATAAAACATACATACCGGGATCCGGCATATCAAACTGGGATCTGGCATCCGCCTTTTCTTCAGGAGTCATGTTTTCATAATCTGGAATCATAAGATTAGCCAGTGTTTCCACCATTGTTTCAAATGAAGTAGGAGATATCTCCTTCATGTTTTCGCATGCTTTTTCGTGGAGTTCTTCTACTGATACGCCGTATTTATCCAACATCTCATTTGATACTGCTACACTCATCTGGCCGTCTTCGGAGTTTCCTAAATCAACATGATATGTAACAGCCAAATCTCCCATATCGGTATGGGGCATACGCTTTAATCTTTCTTCATTTGATTCGCGGTTTACGACTCTTGGTACTATCTTTCCCTTTGTCTCTTCATAATTGGTTATCTTATCGATCATATCTTTTGTATCAATATCAATGCCGTTAACGCTTGCTTCATCGTAAACTTCTGCTATATGATCCAAAACATAATCCATGCTCTTACCGGACTCTAATTCATTGAAATAGTCTTCGAGGTACAAAGTCGGAGCAATTGTCTGATCTTCCATGCGGACTGTTAATCCGTAAAGTTTGGTATCGTTATTCTTTATAACCTCACTTATTGATACACTTGCGTTTTCATATCTTTCTGGAAGGAAATCTTTTATATTCTCTTTAACTTCCTCTTTAAATTCATTAAAATCCATTACTTCTTCTCCTTCTTATCCTTAAGTTCTTTCATCTTGTTTGCGTAAGCTTCAAGTCTTAATTTCTGGGTTTCCTTGTTAACCTTATCTGTCTCAGGTGTTATGTTCTTATCCATCTTTCCTACCTCCTTTCTTCATCTTCTTTATCTTCTTTTTCTTCCTCGTCATCTTCAAAGAGTTCATCCGTATCAAGTGAATCCTTTTTCTTCTTTTTCTTTTTAACGAATAAGAGAATTACAAAAAATGCTGCCGCGCCTATAATGATCACCACATATGGCATAAATGATGATCCGGACATCGAAGAAATGTTTATTTTATCTGCCATCTTTGTCTCCTTTTCTTTGGGTTTACTCTCTCCAAACACGGTTTCTATAGTTGTTTCCTTCGCGTTATTATTTGTACTGACACTCTCAGGGTTTAATCCTTCATCTGGAACTGCCGAGTTTCTGGGAAGTGTTTCCGAATTATCATTTGTTGCATTAAGAAGATCTCTTTCACTTACTTCCGTAAGGAAATAAACCTTTTCTTCATCGGTTAAACAGTCAACAATCAGATAAAAGGTTCTGCCTCCCTTTGTTTCTATCTGGTAATAATCCCTGCCTCCGCTTTTTATATGTTCTGATATCTCCCCTGTTGCGCTAGACGGTGGTGTTGCATCTGCATCTGTCGGCAGATCTTTTGAAGGATCTTCCGTATCCTTAAGATTCGTATCAAAGTAGGGGTTTTCCACTTCGTAGATATCAGATCTTACTCCTTCCATGTCTTCACAGAAGATAAAGAATTTCTCATAACCCGCATCAAAGCGTGTAAGGTTGATTTTCAGATTTCCGTCTATCGGTTCGAACTCATATCCGTTTACGTAGATTGCTTTAATACCTTTCTCGCTTTCAGCATTAATCGTTAATGCTTTATCCGATATGCTTGCATTAAGTGTGGGTTTTATGATTACAGGGATATCTTCTTGAATCTCATCCTCCGGTGCTGCATGAACCGTGGTTGTAAATAAAAAAAGTGACGATATTAAAATCGCCACCAGAAAGAAAGTAAGGCACGTCCTTTTATATATCAATTCTTTCATCCTTATAAGTTACTCCTTCCTTAGATACTTTAAGACTTCCGTCTTCTTTCATTTTGCTTAATAGTAAGTTAAGACCGCCCGGTGTTATATGATGATTATTTAAGATCTTATAATCCTGTGAGGTATCATAGATCTGCAGTTGTTCCTCGCAGTATTTAACTAACTTCTGTTTCTTTTCAAGCTGATCTCTTGCTTCCGTCAGTCTGTCACAAAGTTCTTTCCTTCTTTTATCCATATGCCCTCCTTTCTATGAATCAGCTATATAAAAAAGAGGGTTCCTGTATTCGCCCTCTTTTAATACTTCTATATGTACATGCGGTCCAGTACTTGCTCCGGTATTTCCGCTAAGCCCCAGTACTGTTTCACCTTTAATAACCGTATCACCCACGTTTAATGTAACTTCATTCATATGAGCGTATCTTACTTCCTCACCCTTATCATTCTTTATAACTATATAATTGCCGTACCCTCCTTCATCATTACCTACAAATGTTACTTCCCCGGATATACCTGCTATAAGAGGTGTATCTTCCGGAAGTGCTATATCCAGTCCCCTGTGAACTGAAAGGTTATGATTTATCGGATGATATCTAAAGCCATATGCTGAAGATACACTCGAGTAATAATCCTCTCCTGTCGGCGATGCAATGAATTGAAGTCCGCCTTTGGTTTCATCCAAAACCTCATACTGTTCTTTTTCCTCATCACTTAGTCGTGTTGACACGACTTCATCGAGTGTATTGACTCTTGTCAGCTTTACATGAAGTATGTATTCAGTTTCTAACTCTTCTTCCCCTTCTTCATTTACTACCAAAACCTGTTTTACTTCTATCCATTTATCAAGCGTATACATTGTATTAAAGAGATCATTTATCTCATCTTCTACTTCCGCATACTCAAAATCATCATATTTGCATGTAAGATAATTAATTAATGTAAATGGGTTATGACCGACTGAAAAGGATGAATCGATTACATATCCGTCATACCCGGGTTCGTATCCTGGAAGGTTATACATGTAATTTACTAAACTTGCTTCAAGATAGGTCATATGGAGTTCTGCTTCTTCTATCTCAGTTTCCTCCGCCTGATACATTCCTGCAGCAATATTTGTCTGAAAGAACGAATGAAAGAAGATAAACGTAAGTACTACAGCAATAAGGATTATTAACAATATAATCCCAATGATTATAGCTGATATGATAAGAAGTACTTCTTCAACGCCTGTAGCAATTCCTACGGCGTGTTTCGTGGTTTCTGTTGTTGCTACGGCTACCGTTGCATCTGCGCTGGCTTTTACTGCAGCAGCTTCCGCTGTCTTTTTAGCTGCTTCCTTTGCCGCAGCACGTTGAGCTTTCTTAAAAAGGAGCTTATGAAATTCATGTTTGGCTTCTGCCTTAAGAGCTTCCTTTCCAGTCTCTTTTGCAACTGTCTTGGCTCCTGTCTCTGCAGTTTTCTTTGCTGCCTTTTTGGTAGATTCTTTCTTTGCCTTATCAAGCGTTTCTTTCTTAAATTCTCTCCATCGTCTCTCGCGTTCTAACTTCTTTTTTTGTTTCCTTAGTGCTTCGATGGTCTTTTGCTTTATAAGCTTATCATCCGGCAAGTTCTTTTTTATCGCATTCCTGGCTTCAAGTGATGCATTACCGCCTTTTCTAAATGCTTCGGTACCAATGTTATCATCTTCGTTTTCGGCTAATTCCCTGTCTATCCTGGCACGTATCTCTGCCTTGGTTTTCTGTTTTAGTTTCTCAGCCGTTTCAGATTCCTTAGGAAGTTTAATCGTCTTATCTGATAATTCAGGCTTAAATACTGCCTTACCTTTTTCTTCATCAAACACGCGGTTTAATTCTATTGTCGGGATTTCTTTATTTAAGACTTTCTTACCTATATCAGCTGCAGCACGAAGCCTTTCAGATTTACTAAAACCATCATCCATCGAAAGTCTCCTCCTTAGGCTTCGTATTCATTATCCTGTAAGTCTCCGTATCCTTAGGATATCTGTCATAAAAAGGTATGACATAGCCGTCCATTATAAGAAGTCCGGATCCTTTTTCAGCATTACTTATCTTATCCATCTGCTTATCCGTTAGCTTATATGCAGCCTGCAGAATCTCCCTGTCAGTCGGACCGCAGTTAAATATGATAATCGTCGAAGTATTCTCAACAATACTTGATACGTTATCTCCTACCATAAAATCTTTTATGTTCTGGGTTAATCCTGTAGGAATACCGCCCCATTTACGGAAACGCTTCCACATCTCTATCGAATAATCGGCAGTCTGTTTTTCTTTAAGTAATAAGTGAAACTCATCGCAGTAATACCTGGTTGCAATACCGCGTTCCCTGTTCTTGGAAACTCTGTTCCAGACCGCATCCTGAACAATTAGCATACCCATCTTTTTAAGTTGTGAGGTCAGATCTTTTATATCAAAACATATGATTCTGTTTTTCGAATCAACATTTGTCTGATGATTAAAATAGTTCTGAGATCCCGAAACATATAGCTTCATGCTGTTTGCAATCCTTATAGCCTGTGCTTTTACTTCGGCAATCATCTCTATGTCCATGTATGGGTTATTCTCTGCAGGATTATATGTTAAAAGCCTCTTATATAAATCCTCTAACGTAGGCATGTTTTCTTGAGTAGGATTTAAGAAATACTCATCATAGATACTTCTTATACAATCATCTACGATACCTTTTTCATCGTTTTCCAACTCTCCCATATCACCTGCTATGAGATCTAGCAAAGTAATAATAAATGAGGATTTAAGTCTAAGTGCCTCAGTATCATCTTTATGTGAAACCTGTATGTCCATGGGATTTAAAAATTCCAAAGAGTTAGCTGCAAGCCTAATAACCTGACCGCCTAACGCTTCAACAACCGGATAATACTCACCTTCCGGGTCGCATATGATAATCTCATCATTTGATTGTAAAAACGATGCTATTATCTCTCTTTTAGCAAAGAATGATTTACCGTATCCAGGTGCTCCGATAATTAGTCCGTTCGGGTTAATAAGCCTCTTACGATCCGCTAAAATCAGGTTGTTAGATAAAAGATTAAGACCGTAATAAATGGAGTTGCCCTTCATAATCAGTTCCTGTGTTGTAAAAGGAATAAGTATTGATAAATCCTTTGATAAAAGCGTTCTTTCATTTATCTCAGAGAACCCGTTATAAAGAATCGGTGCTCCGGAAAAGAAACACTCTTCCTGCAGTGAATCATACATTACCAGTTCCGATTTCATTATCTCGATCTTTGAACTAACCTTCTTATATATGGCATCCCGCTCTTTTTTATTTTTCCCAAACACCGTGATAATTATGTTGGTATGAAATAACTTCTGGTTGGATCCGCTTACGTTATCAACTAATTTCAAAGCATCCGCTTCGCTTTTTTTCATATCCGAAGGAAGTATATCCATGTCGTATCCTTCCCTGAATGCCTTCTTTTGTTCATCAATCTTTCTTGACTGAACTCGCGTTAAGGCTTCTTTTGCTTCCTTAATCGCTTCCTTGGTTGATACCTGATAAAAGTGTGTTGATACCGAAAAATTCCCTTCCAGCAATAAGATTCCTGAGAAAGACTCATCCTTTATAACAGGGCCTATTAGGTTTAGAACATAAGATTTACCATAGTTACCGCCACTTCTAAACTCATCTTTTTCACTGAAATCAAATGCCTTCGGTACAATTAAATCTTTCTCAGTTATGCCTCTCTCTTTAACCTCTTTAAAATCAAACTTATATTCCTTTTTTACAGGCTGGTTAAAGTATTCATGTAAGAGGGTAAGCCACTCTTCCCCGTTTAAACTTTTAGGATTGGCACCCATTCCGCTTAAGAGTTTCCCGACTTCACCTTCTTCATCAATCAGCTTACTTCTTGCTTCCTCGTATGATTCAAACTCTCCTCCAAAGAGTAAATACTTGCTTTTCTTTATTCCATTTGTTCCCTTAGCCGACTGGTTTTTAAGCATCTCTGCATACTCGGTTCTGACTAAAGAAAAGTCATCTTCCTTATCTTTTATTTCAATCCTTCGTTTAAATACTTCTTCCGGGATCTTCCTGTTAAAGTAGAAAAACTCCGCCTTCATTTCATTTCCGAAGTGATTAAGAAGATCTTCGTATTTGTTTCTTATATCCCTCCTTCTTTCAAAATCCAGGAGTTTATAGTTGATGTCGTCAAATTCGACGATCTTACTAAAGAAGGTATCCGTCACCTGACAGATACCCTCTTCGTACATCCTTATAAACGGTACGCTCTCTTCCGCTGTACTTATTCTTATCTGTTCAGTTAAGAGTCCGTTTTCTTCGAGTTTAAGGTTATAAAGCTTCTTTTTCTCGTCTTTACTTAAGGCTTTCATCTTTCTTGTTTCAAGATAAAGATCCATTCGCTTTTTAAGTAAAAGCCTTTGATTTTTCACCTGATCGTAAACTGTTTTTTTCTTTATCTTCAAGTTCCTTAATCTCCTTTCTTACGAACTCTTTTCGCTCCTCTTTCTCCTTGTTTGTAATAATCTTTCTCTTTCGTATCTGGCTTCTTAGTTTCACTCTCTTTATAAAAAAGAAAAGGATCCATTCAACATATAAGCCGTTCTTTTCATAAATGCCCAGGATGAAAAAGGGCGATGCTATAATCATTACTAACATCGCCGCCATCTCTAAGCCAATCACTTTCCTTGTCAGAAAAAAGAAAGGAAGCGATACGGCCAGTCCCGCTCCAAAACAGATTATCTGACGAAGCGTCAGTCCAAACACAATCTTGGCTTTTATCTTTGATAAATCGCCTGTTATATTTTCATCTAATTCCATTTTTTCTCCTATCTTACCGTAAATATCTGTTTTGAAAGACTTGCCGTTTTAAATAAGCCAAAGCAGAATAAAACGCATATGACTAATAAGTTAGCTGCCATCGCTGTTAGATTTGTTGTGGTTGAAAGCCCCTTAACTAAGGCTGCATATATACCGACCAAAACCATTATGAAAAAGCCCTGAAAAGCAAGTGCTAGTAAGCCCTTTATGTAATTGGTTCCTATTACTCCCCATTCCTTGTTACCGAGTGTCGCAAAAGCTATAGGGGAAACTGATACCATCAGGAAAACCTCTACAATTCTTCCATAACTTAAAACTAGGATTAAAATCGTAAAGAGTTTAAATGCAAACATCTCTAAGACTACCGCAGTTGCCGTCGCATACAGTTCCCATAGTTTCATACTTGATAATGAATTTACATACGTGCTGATCAGGGAACTTTCTATCGACATGTTGGTGTTATGAACTATTACCTTGCCGGCTTCCAGAACCAACCACGAACCTACATCGAAGATAGCCATCGTTATTTCATAGCTGTGTGTAAGTAACACCACAGCCACGCATGCTTTAAATAAAAACTTTGCCAATACAGCCGAATCGATATCATGTAAGTTGTTTTTATCTATAACCATGGTAATAAGCTCATATGTCATGATAAAGCTTATTATGATACTCGATATCGGCAGCATTACGCTGTCGGATAGTTTCTTAATCATCTCATACGCTTCAGGCATTAAAGTGCCGGGTCCGTACCCTGCTAAAACCACAACGTTTTTCATGCCCTCATTCACGTCCGTAAACATGTTTTTTAGACAAAATTCGATGAGACCGATAAGTACTTCCGTTAAGTATTCGCTTATGCCATTAATTAATTTGTCCATGCCTTATCAACCTCCGGTACTAAACAGATTGGCCATAAGCGGAATAACTGTCTGAGCGACGATTATTATCCCCCCGCCTGACATTAACTGCTTAATTCCTTTTGATCGAGATGAACCGCCACCGTCTCCGTAACTTTCGAGTAATTCAACCACACCCCAGATACCGATACCGGCGCCGATTGCAGTTAATACGATTTTTAAAACCGATATAGTTGCCGCGAAGAATTCCATTCTTTCTTCCTCCTTTCATACTTACTTCCGTTTGGGTATAAAAAATCCGATATGTATTCACATACCGGCATCACGGACAATTCTATTTAAAATTCCCTAAGTCTCTGTTTTCGAATAAAAGAAATATTTAAATGGTTTATCCATCTCGATAATGTCATAACCATTGTATTCTTCAGCGTAGTAAGAGCTGTCAATCTTTCCTAGATCTATGTTGCATAGGCACCTGCCTATCACTTCTCCATCAAGGTTTTTGACAAAACATCCTCCGCACAGTTCAAAGGGGATTTTTTTCTCCTTTAGTTTTTCAATAAGTTCCTCCGAAGATTTACTTACTTTACAAATGTTATAAATGGTTCTTTGAAATAGCATATATTCACCTCCAATAAAAAAGCGATACCGTATTCGCCATACCATATCGCTTGTGTTTCGTTATTTACGCTAATAACTCGCTTTTCAAACCAAAGTATTTAATTATTTTTTTATTTCATTCCTAACTAGCATAAGAGTAAAACCTAATAAATTAGTCCCTCTCCATTTATTCATATCATTCTTGTCAGGATCGTCCATTCGAATTCCTATTCCCCAGATCAGATCGCTATATGCGCATTCAGCCAAAATGGCATCTTCGGTTTCCAGCAATTCTTTTTTCAATTCTTCATTCTGTCTAAATTTTTCAAGCAAACCTTTGTAAATAAGGGGCTGTCTCATTCCATTCCAGATAGTATCGTTATAGTTTGAAACACGGCGTCCCAAGTCTTTTATAGTCGCAACATCTGATGTTTCCATAATTTGTGATGCTATACTCTTATCATCAAAAACTATAGCCTTCATATACATCATGTATTGTTCCATTGAAGAAAACTTTATTCCATCAACAGTAAAATCAGATAAGTACCAATTGCTTAAGAATCCATACTCTTCATCAGGCTTGTGAAAACCTATTACTTTTCTCATATGTCCCCTTCCATAAGAAAACATTTAATTATTCTACAACTTCAAATCTTGATGATGGAAAAGCATAATCGCCTGGCTCATCATCTTCTTCTATATGAAAAGCAAAGTATTTACCACTTTTATTATCCACTGGTAAAAAAGCATCATATACTTCGCCCTTTTTAAAATATGGCGATGGAAAATCTGATATATATTTTACTTTAAATATTTTTTTGAAATCGTCACATTTTTCCATATGCATTAGTTAGAAAAACCTGCTAATAGTTTGCAAGTCTTTTTTTATCTGTTTTTCATCTTTTTATAACTATCTTAAATTATACCACGACAAATAAGGCCAGACAATTTACTGACCTTCTAATTCTTTGTATTTCGTTGGGTTTTGTAGGAATTTATTTATGCTTCTGTTTCATTCAAAAGCGCCGATACTCTTGAATGATATATTCGAAGGAACTTATTGTATGCTGCAAACATTGCTACACGATAAGGTTTACCTTCTTCTCTTTTCTTTAGGAAGTAATCGCATACCGAATCTCCTGC
>FNEU01000003.1 GCA_900100245.1 Lachnospiraceae bacterium G41 | reverse complement strand
CATTTCTAACTGTTATCCCCCTGTGTAAGGCAGGTTACCCACGCGTTACTCACCCGTCCGCCACTAAGATATCTCAATGAAGCAAGCTTCGGCGAGATGTCTTCGTTCGACTTGCATGTATTAAGCACGCCGCCAGCGTTCATCCTGAGCCAGGATCAAACTCTCTATAAAAATATGTTTGAATTTAATCCGTCCCGAATAAACTGCTTAGCTTATTCTTAACGTTTACTTTAGGTTTCTTTCTCTGAAATTTACTCTCCATCTTTTATGATGGTTTTTAGAATTTTCAGGGTTGCATTGCTGTTTATTTGTCAAGGTTCTTTGCACTCTCCCGCTTGGGCAGTGCTTGACTATATTATCATTTCAAAATGGGCTTGTCAACAACTTTTTTAAGAAATTTTTAAATAATTTTATTTCTTATAATCATGTATTAATACACTAACAATTTAGCATGTGAAAGGGCCGCATTTCTGCAGCCCTATGTTTGTTTCCTTATTCACTTCTTAAATCCGTAACTCTCTTGGTCTTTTTCTCGCTTCTCGGAAGTGTTCCGATAGGAACGATTGTTACCTTGGGAGTTGCGCCTACATAGGTTTTGAATGCATAGCTGATTTCCTTGGCCATGTTTTCAAAGCTTACTCTGCCCTCTCCTTCAACCGTTAATAGGAAGACATCTTTGTTGTTATCATCATCACGCGCAAGTGTTACACGGTATTCGCTGGTTGCACCATCAACCTTCGCAAGCATCTCTTCTACAAGTGCAGGGAACATGTTGACACCGTGGATCTTGAACATGTCATCACTTCTTCCCTTGATGGTATCAAGTCTCGGATACTTGCATCCGCACTTGCATTCGCCGGGAACGATTCTTGAGAGATCATGCGTACGGAAACGAAGCAAAGGTGCGCCTTCTTTTACGAGGGTAGTAATTACAATCTCGCCTTCTTCGCCGTCGGGAACGTTCTCTCCCGTCTCGGGATTGATTATCTCTATGTATAAATAATCATCGAAGCAGTGCATAGCTGTTTCGCCGGGGCAGTTGATACCGATACCGGGTCCGTAAATTTCTGTAAGTCCGTAAATATCGTAGAGTTCGATGCCGAGCCCCTCTTTTATGGTCTGGCGCATCTTGTCGCTCCAGCGTTCCGAACCGATAACGCCTTTTTTAAGATGAATCTTGTCGCGGATTCCTCTTTTATTTATTTCTTCTGATAAAAGAAGCGCATATGAGGAAGTTGCGCAAAGAACGGTAGACTTTAAGTCTATCATCATCTGAATCTGCTTTTCTGTATTGCCGGGTCCCATAGGGATAGCCATTGCACCGAGTCTTTCGCAGCCTGCCTGGAAGCCTACTCCTGCGGTCCAGAGTCCGTATGCGGGTGTAATGTGGATACGGTCTTTATTGGTAATGCCTGCAAGACGATAGCATCTCTCAAACATAATAGCCCAGTCTTCAACGTCCTTCTTGGTATAAGGAATGATAACGGGTTTGCCTGTTGTACCTGAAGAAGAGTGGATTCTTACAACCTCTTCGTCCGGCACTGCCTGTATTCCGAGGGGGTATGCGTTTCTTAAATCCTGCTTGTCTGTAAAAGGAATCTTGTAGAAATCTTCTTCGGATTTAACTTCCGTGATGCCCGCCTCACGATACATCTTACCGTAATAGCTGTCGCCGGCCACAAGTCTTTTAACCTGCTTGTCAATGAGTTCCAATTGTTCTTTGGTGGGTTTCATCTTTTACTCCTTTTTTCGGCGCCGGGCACCCTTCGGGAGCCGTGCACCGTCGTTGTTCTTATAGTTTTTTATATACTTTTTAATTATCTTATTAATATCTATATATTATATTTATATTTTATATTATATAGATTTATTGTTCTTTCCGACTTCGACGCCGTGAAGAAATGCCTTCTTGTTAACTTCCACAAAGTTAGCTTTTACGCTTGTCTCGATGGTTGATAAAAGATCCTCCTCGGAAAAAGGAAGGAAATCTGCACCCTTGGCTACACCGAGTACTGCCACATTGAAAAACTTGGACGAACCGAGTTCTGCGCAAAGTTCATCTGCGTTAAGTACAACGAGATTGCCGATGGTCTTTCTAAGATATTCGGTCATTTCTTTTCCGTCGTATCCTGTGGGATTTAACGATTCTGTTACGGGCTTTAAGCATACTTCGTTGGTGATAACCGCTCCGCCTTCTTTAAGGTAGTCTAAGTTTCTGACTGCTTCCGAAGGCTCGAATGCTATGATAAGATCCGCGCATTTTTTAGGAATCAAAGGTGAGTATGCATCTTTGCCTATACGAACGTGGCTTGTAACGGGACCGCCACGCTGAGCCATTCCGATGGTTTCCGCAGAATGAACAATTTCGCCCTTTTTCTCGGCTGCTGCCGCAAGAAGCTTGGATGCGAGAACTGTTCCCTGTCCGCCTACGCCGCAAAGTAAAATATTGTAAGACATCTAGCGCACCTCCTTTTCGATGGCACCCATCGGGCAAACCTGAGCACAGAGGCTGCAGCCGGTGCACATTGATGTATCAATTGTGATCTTTTTATCTTCTGCCGAAATTGCGGGACAGCCGATTTCGCGGATGCACTTTTTACATCCGATACACTTATCTGTTATCACGCATTTTTCTGTCGGTTTGAAAAGTGCCACGCAGGGTGATTTGAAAATAATTGCTTTTACACCCTTGGTATCGGCACATTCTTTTATTGCTTTTTTAGCTTCTTCAAGGTTAAGCGGATTGACAGTTAATACCTTTTCGATGCCCATTCCTAAAAGAATCTTTTCGATGCTTATTTTATTTACGACATCTCCCATCATATTCATTCCGGTGCCGGGATGAGGCTGATGTCCGGTCATGGCCGTGGTGGAATTATCCAGCACACAGAGAATCATATCTGCTTCGTTGTAAATCGCATTTGCGATTCCTGTCATGCCTGATGCAAAGAATGTGGAGTCGCCGACAAATGCAAAGTTGACTGTCTTCTCATCTGTCCAGTGAAGGCCCTGTGCCATTGTGATTCCTGCGCCCATGCAAAGGCATGTATCTACCATATCAAGAGGCATTGCGTTGCCGAGTGTATAGCAGCCGATGTCTCCGGAGAAGTTGGCCTTTCTGTCTTTCATCGCCTGTTTAACCGCATAAAAACTTGCTCTGTGAGGACAGCCTGCGCAGAGTACGGGAGGACGCATCGGAGGTGCGGGAACATTTGATGTATCCACTTTCACTTCTTCGATTGTTTCGCCAAGGAATTTTGCGATTTCAGCTGCAACACCTTCTGCTGTGTTTTCGCCTGCAAGAGGTGAGTTTCCTGTATGCTTTCCTAAGACTTTTATTTTAAGCTGTTTCTTGCCGATTAACTGTAAGAGTTCTTCTTCGAGATAAGGGAAAAGTTCTTCCACTACGAGTACTTCTTCCACGCCTTCTAAAGCTCCTAAAAGAAACTTCTCGGGAAGAGGATGAGGTGTTGCCACTCTGATCAAAGAAACGTCTTCTCTGTCCTGAATAAATTCTTTGGCGTAAGCATATCCTGCACCGCCTGCAAGGATTGCTTTTTTATTACCTGCCTTACCCTGAATGGTGTTAAATTTATACTCCGAAAAATCGTCGCCGATGGCGGGATTTCTCTTTTCAATCATTTCGTGATTCATTCTCGAAAGACGGGGGAAGATTACGAAACGCTTGGAGTTCTTAACAAATCCGGGAACTTCCTTGGGCTTTGCATTTTCATCATATGTGATGGAACCGTACGCATGATCGATTCTCGTGGTCGGTCTGAAGAGTACGGGAGTTTTATATTTTTCCGAATATTCGAAAGCGTCCTGAATCATTTCATATGCTTCTTCTACGCTTGCGGGATCAAATACAGGAATACGGCAGTACTTTGCAAAGAGTCTCGTATCCTGCTCGGTCTGTGATGAAATGGGGCCGGGATCGTCTGCAGAAACTACTACAAGTCCGCCCTCAACACCGACATATGCAAGCGACATTAATGCATCGGATGCAACATTAAGTCCCATCATTTTCATGGTGACTAAACATCTTGCGCCCGCATAGGAAGCACCTGCTGCCACTTCCATGGCTGCCTTCTCATTGATAGACCACTCTACATGAATAGCCTTATCCTTATTTCTTTTAGCAATCGTATCGACGATTTCGGACGAAGGAGTTCCGGGATAGCCACACGCCAAATTAACTCCTGCCGCCATTGCACCAAGCGCTATCGCCTGATTGCCCATGACATATTCTTTCTTCATACTTCGTTCCTTTTTCCTTTTCCTAACATGAAAAAAGTAGTTCGAACTTTGCATCAATCTGCCAGCCGAAATACTTTTTTATCATAACATTATTTTATGGATTATTGTAGAGTTTTTTTATGATGGAATAATTAATCAAATCAGGTAAATTCCGAAAAATATGAAAATATTTTTTACGATGAAATTTATAGTTAAAATGCCAACCCCGATGTAAATGAGAACAAAGGGGCTCAGTCTGGCGAAACATTTTTTGTTGTGACGATACAGAAATGAATTGATCGTGTAGAAAAAATATGCCAGGTAAGTATAGGGTACGAAAGGATGATAAAAGAAACTTTTTAGGATATGAAGATGCACGAGATAGTTGAATGCTCTGGTACCGCCACAGCCAATGCAGTAAAAGCCAGAAATCTTTTTGAACAGGCATTCACCTCCGGCAGCAAGTATTTTATCTCCAAAGAATACAAAAAGAAGCGTTCCACCAATCATAAAAGGGAGCAACACAAGGCAAATGCGATAAAGAAGCAGATACTCGATATCCATGTCTCTTAAGTTTTTCTTTTTGCAGTACTCGTTTAATTTGGACATAATATGATATAATACTCTTTGTGAAAATTACTTTAATCGGAGGTTATCATGTGGATTGCCGACAATTGGAAAGATTATGAAGTCATTTCTACGTCCGGTGGAGAAAAACTCGAACGCTGGGGCGACTATATTCTCGTTCGACCCGACCCACAGGTAATATGGAATACGCCGAAGTACAATCCCGGCTGGAAGCATTTTAACGGCCATTACCACCGCTCAAGCAAAGGCGGAGGCGAATGGGAGTTTAAAAATCTTCCCGAGGAATGGAGCATTAATTACAATGAGCTCACATTCAATTTAAAGCCTTTTGCATTTAAGCACACGGGGCTTTTCCCCGAGCAGGCAGTTAACTGGGACTGGTTTTCGGATATTATAAAAAAGCAGCTGTCCGATAATCCGGGCAGATCTTTTAAGGTGTTAAATCTCTTTGCATATACAGGCGGTGCCACACTCTCTGCGGCAAAAGCCGGCGCTGCGGTAACTCATGTCGATGCATCTAAGGGCATGGTTACATGGGCAAAAGAAAACGCCATTTCTTCCGGCCTGGGTGATGCGCCGATAAGATGGCTTGTGGATGACTGTGTCAAATTCGTCGAAAGAGAAATCCGTCGAGGAAACAAATATGACGGTATCATCATGGATCCGCCTTCATACGGAAGAGGTCCTAAAGGCGAAATCTGGAAAATCGAGGAAAGCATTTTTCCTTTTATCGAACTGACTACTGAGCTTTTAAGTGAAGAGTCCGCATTCTTTTTGATTAACTCATATACTACGGGACTTCAGCCTGCAGTTCTTTCATATATGCTTAATACATGCATCAAACCCAAATTCGGCGGAGAGGTTGTCTCAGATGAAATAGGCCTTCCCGTGTCCGAAAACGGTCTGGTACTTCCATGCGGAGCCAGCGGCAGATGGATTAAAGCCTAATCCGCCGAATAAATGGCTATATATTCAATCTTCGCACTTAAGGAATATCCGTTTTCTTCAAGGAATTTTTCAAGGCATTCTTCCTTGCGTTCGGATTTGTTCGGATTGTACGGATTCGCCATATAATCAGTGTTTATAAATACAATCGGCTTATCTTTTATACTGTCGATATCGTTTGCAAATTCATCATAAGAAAACGAACCTAAATTTGGCCATGTGTGAGAAATCGCGCATGGCATTTTTAATATATATTCGAGGCCCGGAATATCTCCGTAGAAAATCGCTCTCTTTCCCTCATATCCCTTATCTTCCACATAGGATGTCAAGGCTTCTATAAGTGCCGCTCTCTCGGGATTGGTATGCATTCCGACGAGTACTTCGTTACCTTCGATTTTAGTGCTGTTTTTAGCAGGGAAACCTGTGTCCCTGAAAATAAACACAAAGCCAAAAATAATACACTGAATCGTAATTGATACAATAAGTAAAAAGAATGAAATTCTGGTTGCAACCATTGTATTTCTGGCCTCAAGATCGAGTAACTCATAAAAGTTTCTTCCCTTGAAAAGTTCGTTCCAGATCATAAACAAAACAGCAGGTGCAACTATAAAAAGATTGTTCATCGAAGGGAAAAGTGCATTGTTGCTTCCAAGAGGCGTGATCCACACTATCACGAGAACAGCTGCTGCAATAAGCTTATGAACAAGTTCGTTACGCTTTCTTAACATAGTCCATACAGACATAATGTTTGCAATTACAAAGAAAATAACCATCCAGAAATACATTGAGGAATAATCGCTGTATTTTAGAGTGAACACATGGTTCCTGTAAGCCCAGATAAGGAATACTCCGTATAAAATAAACTGAGCCACAACCGTGATTATTCTCACATAATGTCTCTTCATTATCGCGCTAACCGCAAAGCATAAAACGGTAATGCCAACAAGAAGGATAAAGCTCTTGTAATAAGTCGTGTATCCGGTGATGATGGCCATTATCATTCCTGTTGGTTTATAGCCCGTATTCTCTCCGGTCATGGAGAAAAGAGAAATGACCATATTCGGTATCGATGAAAATCCGTATTTGATTCCTACCAATCCGACGTTTGCGGCTATACCCGCCAGGAATCCGCCGATACAAATTAATGTGTCCGTTAAACCGTACACAAATTTTTTCTTTTTAAGGCTTGCGCTAAACCATACCACTACGATAAGTGCGGTTTCGGTAATGTTAGGAAATCTTACAAAAACATTGAACGCAAGGATGATTCCCGCGAATGCAAGACCCCATCTTTTTTCTTTTTCAAGGGATTCTATAAGAACTATTACCGCGAGGGTAAAAAGAAGATATGTCAGGTAATTGTAAAGAAGTGTGGTCGGACACCAGAAAAGAGAAATTGCCAGAATCTCTCCGATAAAAACAAATACTCTCGGCATATATTTTTTTAGGAAAAGATATGAAAAAACGACACCGACAACAGGTACGAGAGTCGTATAAAATTTCATTCCTATCCATGTGGCGCCAAACGGAAGCATGGTAAAAAATTTTCCCATCATATTGGCCCAGAATGTAGCCACAGTCCAGGTAAGATTCATCTTATCAAGGTTTTCGTAATTGCCGAGGCTATATGCGGTATCGGTGAATTCTACACCGAATGCAAGATGAAGAAATGGAAACAAAACAAGGACCGCAAGGAATATGCAGTCCATTATTATGAGCTTTGTTTTTGTATTTTTATTCTTCTTTTCTGTCTTATCCATTAATTATCAATCTTTCCGACTTTTTCACGAATTACATACTGAGGTGAATTGTTCATGCAGATATAGATTCGACCGATGTACTCACCGATGAGTCCGAGCATGAGCATAATCATTCCGCCGATGAAAACAAGTACCGACATGAGTGCGGAGAAACCTGCCTGTACATCGACAAGAACCAGCTTTTTGATAATCGTGTATATTCCGTAAAGGAAGCCCGAGCATGCGCAAAAGATTCCGATGCCTGTTGCGATTCTTAAGGGCTTAATCGAAAATGCTGTAAAGCCGTTAAACCAGAGCGAGAAAAGTTTTGCAAGTGTGTATCCGCTCTCGCCGACACTTCTTGCTCTGTGGTTTACTTCAACGTTTGCAACGTTCTTAGTGGCTCTTAAAACAAGGCCTATAACGTATGCGTAAGACTGCTCATAACGAAGCATGTCATCAACTATAAATCTCTTGGCTGCGAAGTAACTTGATACCTTAAGTTCCTTGGGTTTGCCAAGCATGATTCGAGTCATAAGCTCGTTGACTTTGCTGCCGAAATTTCTGAAGCCTGAATGCTGCTTTTTACCGTAACTTGCGTAGCAGACATCATAGCCTTCATCGAGCTTGTCGAGAAGCTTTCCTACTTCGTCTGCGGGTGTCTGTCCGTCGTCGTCAAGACAAACTACCACATCTCCCGAAGTATGTCTCATACCGGCCATAAGTGCGCAGTGCTGGCCGAAGTTTTTCGCAAGATCAATTCCGAGAATATTGTCATTCTCGCTTGCGAGTTTTTTTATTACCTCAAATGTTTTGTCGGGCGAGCAGTCGTTAACAAGAATGATTTCAAATTCGTTTCCGATAGTCGCCATTGTGGTTTTAATCTCCTCCACTACATCGGGAAGCGTTTTCTCCGATCTGTAGCAGGGGATTACAAAACTGATTTTCATTTTTCTCTCCGTTAATTATTTTTTTACTGCATAAAGAATGTTATACCCTGAGTAAGTCTTACAAAGAAGAATACTCCGCAGTATGTGTGATATATCAAAAGTGCTAAAGCAAGGATAAGGTATACAGCTTTAAAGATATCAAACGCATTTATTTTGGCAGGCGTTGCTTCTTCTTTTGATGTGTCCGATAAATCGGACATATTCTTTTTGGTTATCTTTCCGATTAACGCATAAATATTTTTTATAAAATAAATAATGCTGACTGCGAAAAGAATAAAGATACAAAAATCATATCCCCACGCGAAGTTATCATCAAGTTCTCTCTCGCCTGTTTCGCGAAGTAATATATACTCCCAAAATGCCACAAACCACATAGACCATGCGAGTAAGTAGAAGCGGTGCGTGAGTCCTCTTTTTTTATCCTTAAAATCAAGGAACGTATCTTTTAGGATGGGGATAATATTAATTAGCAATATCATTATCGGAAATGCTGCGGAAAGTATCATGGTAAAATATGGCTTTTCCGCGCGTAAATAAACACTGTAAAGAGGGTCTATTATAATTCCGTTTCCCGTGCTCTCGCCGAATAAAACATACTCCTGGAAAAGTATTACAGCCACCGAAGGAATAACTGTGAGCGCACATAAAAGAAGTCTTTTAAACGGTACTCCGAGTATCCAATCGATTATAAGGAATAAAAGTGCAACGGGTGCAAACACCAGGATAAAGTTTGTTTTTACCGAAGTTGTAATTGCAAGGAGAATTGCAAATGCAATCACCTCTCCCGCGCTCATTTTTTCTTTGTACTTTTGGGATATCGCAAGGTACAAAACAATGCATATAAGTGCCGTGAATTTCATCACGATATATGTCGAATTGTGCCATATGCTGCCCGACTGATAACCGATATATCTGTAAGGCTGTATCGCTCTTATGTATGCGGGTGCAACAAAGCCCGATATTGCTGCGAATATAATCGCTGTTTTTGTTTCGATTTTGCTTGTTCTTAAAATGATAAATGTCAGTGCTAACGTTCCGGCTTCACATACGCAAAGGAAAGTTGCTATCGCAAAATGAAAACCAAACTCGGGCAGGAGTGCAAACAGTCTGTAAATAACCGCAAGTATACTGTATCCCCAGCCGTCGAGTGCCATTTCTATGTGTGCGAAAAGATCCGATTCATACTTTCCCGTGACCGGAAAGAGCGTCTGATTGTAATGAAGAAGTACGAGTTCAAAACAATAAAACGTAAAGCCGATTATGGCAGGGATAATAAAAAACGCATTTATTATTTTGTTCTTTTTATCGCTTTTCAAAATCCTTTTTCTCCAGCTCCATAAAAATCACTTCGCGAATCACACCGTTATCATTTATCTTTTCGACGACGTCCGTCTTTTTAAATCCGGCTTTCTCGTAACTTCTGATTGCGCCGGGATTATCTTTATACACTCGTAAAAAAACTTTATCGAGCTTAAGACCTCTGAAGGCATAGTCTAAAATAATCTCTGCTGCCTTGGTGCCGACGCCTTTTCCTCTTGCACTTTCTTCGCCGATGAATATTCCGAATTCAGCGTCTTTTTTATCATGATTGATATCTCTTAGATAAACGCTTCCAACACCTTCACCGTCTAAAAGAATGATAAACTGTGCAACCTTGCCGGCCTCAACGAAGTTTTTAAGCCATGCTTCGTGGCTTTCTTTCGTAAACATTCTGCGGTCGATAAAACGTGCATTTACGTATTCGGAATTGCGCCATCTGATGATGTCTTCCGTGTCTTTGTATGTAATTGGGCGAATTGTAATTTCTGCCATATCTTCTATTCTTGATGGAGCCAGGCACCCTTCGGGAGCCAGGAACCATTCATTCTATCTCTTGTAGAATTCCTTTACTTTGCCGATGATGTATTCTACTTCCTCTTCTTTTAAGCCGTAGTAAAGAGGGAGTCTTACAAGTCTTTCACTTTCTTTTGTCGTGTATACATCTTCGCCGTTAAATCTGCCGAACATTTTTCCTGCGGGCGCACCGTGAAGAGGGATGTAATGGAATACTGCAAGTATACCGTTTTCTCCGAGGAATTTGATAAACGCAGTTCTCTCTTCAAGATCCTTACACTTTAAGTAAAACATATGTGCATTGTGCTTGCAGTCGCTCGGAATGAAGGGTCTCTCGATTCGTTCTTTGTTTTCAAGCTCTTCAAATGCATCATAGTACATATTCCAGGTATGCATTCTGTCAGCGGTAATTTCGTTTGCAAGCTCAAGCTGTGCATAAAGATATGCTGCGTTAAGTTCACTCGGAAGATATGATGAACCTGCATCAACCCATGTATATTTATCTATCTGACCGCGGAAAAATTTCGCTCTGTTGGTACCTTTTTCTCTTACGATTTCAGCGTGCTCGATGTTTTCCTTGTCACGGATTAAAAGCGCTCCGCCTTCACCCATGGAGAAGTTCTTCGTCTCATGGAAAGAAAAGCATCCGTACTCTCCGAATGTACCGAGCGCCTTGCCTTTATACTCTGACATAATTCCCTGTGCGGCATCTTCGATAACCATAAGATTGTGATTTTTTGCAATCTCCATTATCTTATCCATTTCACAGGAAACGCCAGCGTAATGAACGGGAACAATTGCTTTTGTCTTATCAGTGATGGCATCTTCAATTAAGTTTTCGTCAATGTTCATCGTATCGGGACGAACATCCACAAACACTGCTTTTGCACCGCGAAGTACGAATGCATCGGCTGTTGAAACGAAAGTGTAACTCGGCATTATTACTTCATCGCCGGGTTTGATATCACTTAATATTGCTGCCATTTCGGTAGCATGTGTGCAGGAGGTGGTAAGAAGTGCTTTCGTGGTGCCTGTTTTGTTTTCAAGCCACTCGTTACACTTTTTCGTAAACTCTCCGTCACCGCAGATCTTCTGATTCTCTACGGCTTTTTTGATATAATCCATTTCTTTTCCCGTAAAGGGAGGTACGTTAAATCTGATCATGTTTTCTCCTGATTTACGATTTTTTTATGAACAATCCAAAAAGGAATCTTCTTACAAAATCAATTAATATTCCGACCGCAAAGATTGCAAGTATCGTTCCGAGCAAATGAAGTATAAATAAAGGTGTGCCGGAAACCGCTTCCACGTTAAACCACTTGGGCCAGAGATATCTTAAAAGCTTATGCTCGTGTAAAAGATAAACACCGAAGGTTCCCTGTGATGCGAAAAGGATAACGCTTGCTAGCCACTTCGGAGCCTTTGTCTCATGCTTAAGTGCGAAGAGGAACAGGCATACGCTTGCTAAAAGTATGAAAAGCGAATTGTACGGGTAAAAGTTCTTGGCATATCCGCCGAGCTTTCCTACATACAAATCTATTAATAAAATTCCTTTTCCAAGTACAAATGCGCATATTGCGGATATGAACGAGATTAGCAAATAAATCCATCTGTTCAACTTGAAATCCTCGGGATATTTTCTGATGTATGCTGCAACAAGATAGAGGCATGCAAACCAGCAGATATCCATTCCTTCATGGTCCGCAAGGGGCTGTGTAAAAGGAAGGATTGTATTCCATATTGAGAACACTGCTATCGCGGCGATAATAATGCCCTTAAGCTGCTTTTTATCCATTGCCTCGATTCCTTTATTTAGGAACGGGAAGAACAGGTAAAGAAGCATATAAACCGTTGCAAACCAATAGTGTCCGCCGGTCACTGGCATTACAAGAGGAATCACATCATAAATACCGTTTGCGAGTCCAAGATGGCCCTTTGTTACAATCGCAAAGACTGACGTTATAATCCATGAGTAAAAAAGAATCTGTGCCCAAAGCAAAACAACTTTTTTAATCTTAAACTCTGATTTTGAAAGGAAGTATCCGCTTATAAGCACATAAACATTAACGCTTCCCATGCAGAGCGCTTCGATGATCCAGGCGAGGTTTCTGTTTAAGCCCATCTTAAGCTCAAACTCTTTTAAGACACCGCCCTTGTCGAGATAATGAAGCGTTATAATCATGAGCATCGCAACGATTCTTAGGACTTCCATATTCAGTTGTCTGTTCTTTTTTTCGCTCATTCTTCGTTAGTTGTTTTTGAAACAATGTATCTCGGTCTTCCCTTAACTTCTTCGTAAATACGTGCAAGATAATGTCCCATGATTCCGAGGCTTATCATAATGCATCCGCCGATGATAAGAAGTAAAAGAATAACTGTAGTAAAGCCGTCCGCTGCTATTCCGAGGAAGTAATTAACCAGTGTCTCTACTCCGAGTGCAACGGAGAAAATCATAAGGAGCACACCAAGTACAAATACTGCCTTTAAAGGTGCAGTCGTAAAGGATGTGGTATTTGAAATTGCATATGCCACGAGTCCCGAGAACGACCATTTGCTCTTCCCTGCTTTTCTCTCAGCTACTTCGAATGTTACGCTCGTTCTCTTAAATCCTGCCCAGAATGATAATGCTCTAAAGAATGTATTTCTCTCAGGCAAATCAAGGAGAGCATCGACTACTTTTCTGTCAAGCAGTTTAAAGTCCGAAGTCTTGTTTAAATTCATCTTCATTAAGGAACTCATTATTCCATAAAAGATAGCACAGAAAAGTTTGTAGAAAGGATTCTCCTTGCCTCTTTTAGACTTGATTCCCTCAACTACTTCATAGCCTTCTTCCCAGAGCTTATACATCTCAACCAAAGCTGCGGCAGGATGCTGAAGATCACAGTCGATTACAGCCACACAGTCGCCCGTTGCATAATCAAGACCTGCGAAAATTGCTGCTTCCTTGCCGAAGTTTCTCGAAAACTGAATGCCTCCGATTCTTTTATCAGCTTTGGAAAGATTTTCCACAATATCAAAGGTCTGATCGGTCGAGCCGTCGGAAACAAAGAGCAGATCGTAATCAATACCTGCGCCCTGCAAAGTCTCGCCGATAGTCTTGGCTGTATTCTCGATATTGTCTTCCTCATTGAATGAAGGAATGATAACGGTAAGTTTTCCCATATCCCTTACTCCAGTTTAATAAACATGATTCCGTTAACAATCTTGATGCTGTTCTTATCCGGGAACGAAGACATCGTCGAATATTCTTCGGAATAATACATATCCACTACATAATCGCCTTCAAGAATATTAAGCGTCGCGCCTAAATAATTCTTGATAAACTCTTCATACTGCTCACCGCGGTAGAATAAGAAACTCTTGTCGGTTCCGCGGATCTTCGATGTTATATCATAGGTCAGTTCTGTCGGAGGATAACTCTTTTCACTGATCTCTCCGACCAGGCAAATAGGCATTCCCTGAACGTAACCTTCGGTCTGTTCAATCCTGTCAAGAAGCCTTACACAGTATGCGTAAGATTTCTCATATTGCTGCTGCATATTGAAGTATGCAATGTTATCCATTAACAGAAAATTATAACATAATAACGCCACCAGCACCACCGATACGGTCTTGGGAATGATGAGCTTGTCTTTTACGGTCTCAAATGCAGTGATGGTTCGCTCGGATATAATTACGATTGCAACGATGAAGATTTCCCACTGCAGTCTCATAACAAGATGGTATTCACCGGTTTGCGACATCAAAAGGAGCACGGTGTTGGCACCAAAAGGCATCAGTCCTATGCAAAGGAATAAAATCAGCCAGCTGTACCATTTTTTGTACACCTTGTTTTTGACAAAGAGCACGAAGATTGCAACCATGGATGCCGAGACTATCGTACTCATTATTATCATCGTTAAAAGATTGTTGACGAAGATTCGGCCGCTGAATGCAAATGCGGCGAAATCGTAATACATACCGTAAATTCTTTCGGGGATTGATGAAAGACTGATGTGAGTCATTTCGTTGATGCCCTGATATGTATCAAGTTCTTTGTGCTGAACGAGCAGACAGATTTTTAATATAGCGTAGTATAATGCGCTGCCGCCGATTCCCATCATCAGGTACTTAAAGCCCTTGTTCCAAAGCGTATAAATATCTTCGTTGTCAATGACCGTAAAGATAATATCGAACAGACATAAAAGAATCGCTACCGAAACATATGCCTGATAAGTACCGAGGCTTAATGCAAGGAAGATCATTCCGGCGAAAAATCCGAACTTGTATTTCTTGCTTACATATGCTGCGATGATTGCAAACAAGAGGCCTAACATATATCCGTCCACCGTATACATATACGACATTGTTGCCGCAACGGCGGGGAATGTAACCATAACCGCAGGTACCAAAATCAGCGTGGTCTTTTTCTTAACATCGAAAAACCTTGTGACGAAAACTGCGCTTATCGCTATGAATATAATCGCCAAAAGACCGTTTACAAAATTCAGATCATAAAATGATGAGATTCCGCAAGCAACCGTTAAGAACCATCTTCCGCTTGTAACCATGTTCTGGTCAAAGTAAAAGTTGGTCAGGGAATCGCCGTTCGGGAACTTGTTTACAATCATAAACATATGAGTGATGAGTCCTATCACAATTCCCGACATAAACGGTATTTTGTATTGTTCTTCTTTAAGTTTGTTGATTAATTTTTCCATTATTTTTTCTCTTTCACAATGTAAATGGGTCTGCCCTTTACTTCAAGATATGTCTTTGAAATATACATTCCAATGATGCCCACGCTGAAAAGCTGAAGGCCTGCGAAGAATGTAATCATACATGCAAGTGAAGGCCAGCCGCTGACGGGATCACCGAAAATAAGTGCTCTTACGAAAAGGAATATAAGTGCAATAAACGCAAGTACACAGAAGATAAGTCCGATAATTGAGGACCATACAAGCGGCGCGGTTGAGAATGCAACAATACCTTCAATCGAGTACTGGAAGAGCTTGAAGAATGACCACTTGGTCTTGCCTGCGACTCTTTTACGATTTTCAAAAGGAATCCATTTGGTATTAAATCCGACCCATCCGAAAATACCCTTGCTGAATCTGTTGTACTCTCCTATTTCGACAATCGCATCCACCATGACACGCTTCATAAATCTGAAATCTCTGGCGCCGGGAACCATATCCACTTTCGCAATGAAATGCATCAGAAGATAAAAAATATTTGCAAACATGCTTCTGATGGGCGGTTCGCCTTTTCTGTTTACACGTCTCGTGGCAACGCAGTCATATCCCTCGTTGATGACGCTCTCGTACATCCCGGGAATAAGTTCGGGCGGATCCTGCAAATCTGCATCCATGATTACAACATAATCGCCGGTCGATTCCTTAAGGCCTGCATACATTGCGGCTTCCTTGCCAAAATTCCTCGAAAAAGAAACATAGTGCACTTTTTCGTCTTTTCCGGCGAGGTCTTTTAAGACATCAAGCGTTTTGTCTTTGCTACCGTCGTTTACGAAGAGATATTCATAATCAATCGCAAAGTCTTTAAGCGCTTCATTGGTCGCTTCGTAAAACAAAGGGATTGCTTCCTCTTCGTTGTAGCACGGAACGATTATTGTACATTTTTCTTTTGCTTCGTTACTCATTTTTCTTCTTTCTTTTATGTTTCTGTTACCGTATCTTTATTCGATTTCCAGAGAATCGAAATTTTTAACTGTCTTTAAAAACTTACCCGGAGATTCGATGTGAAGCGATACCAAATCTTTTATATCGTCATCGTATTTCTCGTAGTAATAAGGGTTGGTCTCAAACTCGGGGAAGCAGTCAAGTATTGCATTCTGAAGCATCTCAAGGAATGATTTTTTGCGCTTCGCGCCTGGTGTAACTGCGATGTATGTAAAGAGCGTTTTCATATACATATCATCGATAAACGCTGCCTCAACCTCTTCGGGAAACTCCTCAAGAATTTCTCTCTTAAAGCACTCCTCGATAAAGAATGTCATAACATCGAGTCTTTCGAAAAGATCGCTTTCCTCGGTGGATGGTTTGTTATCCTTGTCAAAGAAATAAAGGCATTCGTCGAGGTATTCGAATTTCTCCGCTTCCGAAAGTGCGAGTCTTCCGATACCGAGTTTTTCAAAAAGTAGTTTTTCGGGAAACCAGAGTCCGTTCTTTTCAAAGATACTTCTCTTAAAAATCTTCGACTCCATCTGCCCGGGATTGACTATTAAAATCGCCTTCTTTTCATCCTCTTCCATATCGGGAAGCTGCTTGAAAATCTCAGCATCTCCATCATTCGTTTCCGAATCGTTCGCACATCCGACAACATCCGCATTTGTTTCTTCACCCTTCTTTAGCATGGCTTTTACAAACGACGGTGCAATCGTATCTCCCGCATTCATAAAAGAAACCCACTCGGCCTCCGAACTTCTTAGCGCCAGATTGTACGCTCCGCCTTTACAGCGTCTTTCTGAGGTGAATAAAAGCTTTATAATGTCGGGGTACTTTTCGCTGTATCCGGAAATCAATTCTTTTACAGGGACTGAAGGAATGTCTGCCGATATAACAATCTCTGTTCCTTCTCGGTAAGCTTCAAGCGTGGAATCTATGGTTTTTTTAATTTTCCCAACATCTGTGTATGTATCACTTAATGCAATTATGATACTCAATTTAATATCCATATTTCTTTATCTCTCGCGATTTGCCTTGCCGTTTTCTATGCG
Organism: Lachnospiraceae bacterium G41; assembly: GCA_900100245.1. GTDB lineage: Bacteria > Bacillota > Clostridia > Lachnospirales > Lachnospiraceae > UBA3766. The sequence continues at coordinate 195,219 of FNEU01000003.1, read as the reverse complement.
GTATACTGCATCACATTTCTCGATTGTCTGAAGACGATGTGCAATGATGATTAAAGTCTTTCGGCCGTGGAGTGAGTTGACGGAGTCCATGATGGCCTGCTCTGTGTCGCCGTCGAGAGCACTGGTGGCTTCGTCCAGAACGAGCACTTCGGGATCTTCGTAGAGAGCACGGGCGATACTTATACGCTGGCGCTGTCCGCCGGAGAGTCTGATGCCACGCTCACCGATGCCGGTTTCGAGGCCGTTCGGAAGTCCTTTGACGAACTCGTCGAGTTGTGCTTCTTTTAGAACTTCCCAAACTCTGTTTTCATCTATTTCGTCTTCGGGTATACCGAATGCAACATTCTTTCTGATAGAGTCATCAAGCATAAATACGGTCTGCGGAATGTAGCCGATATTTTTAAGCCACTTGCGGTAGTTTTCTTTGCAAAGTGCATCCTTGCCGTCCGCCAAAATTTGGCCCGATTCAAGCTTTAAGAGACCAAGCATTACGTCCACGATAGTGGATTTGCCCGCACCTGTAGTACCGACGATTCCGACTGCGGAACCGACGGGTATTTCCATACTGGCTCCGTTTAATACATAAACATCGGTATTGGGATATTTGTACTTGATGTCTTTTATCTCAATCTTTTCTTTTACTTCAAGCTTATCCTTCGGTCTCTCAAGAGAAGCGACTTCGGAATTCTTGTCGGATATTTCATCCTGAAGATTGTCCGAAACACCCATGAAGAACGGCTCGAAATATGAAATGTTGTTTAAGCAGTTGTTAATTCTGTTGGCCGATGGCATCAGACGCATAAGCGCCATTATGAATACGCCCATTGTCCTTAGTACATTCGAAACATTGACGCCCTCGAGATAAATGGTCAGAAGATAAAATACAATCGCAATGATGCAAACAACTTCGATGATAAGTCTCGGAACATTGCTTAAAAGAGTGTATTTCTGAACGGCGTTTACATATCCCCTGCCGCACTCGATATAGCAGTCCGAGAAGTACTTTTCCTTGCCGCCGATTTTTACTTCTTTTATACCCGTAACGGTCTGATTAATCCATTTGAAAAGACCCGCATAAAAGTCCTGATTGTCCTTGCCTGCCTTGTATAAAACCGGCTTTAAGGCAATCTTAATGATTAAAAGAGTAATTCCTAAAAGAACCGCAAAGAATGCAGTCATCAAAGGGCTCTCGCCGATACATAGAGCAATCAGAGTTGCGAATACAATTAGCTCGGATATCAAAAGCATCAGAGACTGAATCAATGCATACATGTTGTTTACATCGGATGTGATGTTACGCTGAATAACCGCGCTGTCTGCGTTTAAGTAGTATTCGTAATCTTTTCTGATGTAGTTTTTCATCATCCTCTCGGATGTTCTGAACTGGTTGGTGTATATGAATCTGTAAAGTAATTTCTGCTCAACAAAAAGGAATAAATTCTTTATTACAAAAGCAACGATAATGCTTAAAAGAACAGCTATCGAAAATGCTTTTTCACTCGTAAACGGCGATGCTTCATAAACAAGCGCAAGATACCATTTCTCCTGAATTGCATTGGGAGTAAAGAGTACCGTAACAACAGGTATAATGAGCGCTACGGAGCACGCTTCGAATATCGCTCCGATTAGCATCAGAAATACCAGTCCGACTAATGATCTTTTCTGTTTTGCGTCCAGAAGCTTGGAGAGCTTCTTTAAAATTTTCATTTCTCTACGGGTTTTCCTTTCAAAAACATAATCTTGTTATGAACCCACTTGCTTATGCGCGGGATACGGCTTAATATCTTTAAATTTCGCCTGTCCTTAGGAGCAAGGTACTGATTAGTTTTAATATCCTTACGCCAGAGTTTTAATTCTTTTAAAACCTTATCTGCGACGGGATTGTTTTTCATCTTAGATAAAGGTGTGTGAAGCGTGTAATCAAGTCTCTGGTAAAGCTGAAACTTTCTTGCCTCTTCCTTTAATGCGGGATATTTTTCATCAACCAGTGCTGCAGCCATGTCGGAGTTTTCAATCATGCAATCATAAAAGAGATTTTTGTAAACATTTCTCGTGTTGCTGCCAAAGCGAAGTATGATATTGTATCCCGTAATCTCGTATGTGTATATGCAGTCAAACTCCTGCAGCATATATACAAGGAGTTCGAAATCTTCGTTTAATCTTCCTTCGTTAAAAGCAAATTTTTTCATAAAATCTGCTTTTATCATCTTGGTACAAAATGAACTGTCGCCCAAATGTAAAAGAAGTTCTCTGAAATATTCCTCGTTAGTCTCACGAACAATCTCGCCCGAATTCTTTAATGGGCCACTTTCAAGCGTACCGTCCTCGTATCTGCAGACTGCCATGCACTGAGCTACAATGCAGTCGTCCTTTTCATTGAAAACCTTCATCAGATTTTCAACGATATCAGGCTCATAATAATCGTCCGAATCGCAAAAGCAGATGTATTCGCCCGTGGCTTCTTTTATGCCGACATTTCTTGCAGATGAAGACCCGCCGTTTTCTTTGTGGAAAACTTTTACTCTCGAATCGTTCTTTTCATATTCCCTGCAGATTGAAAGGGAATCGTCCGTCGAGCCGTCATCCACGAGCACTACTTCGAGGTCTTTGTAAGTCTGCGTGAGAATCGCATCCACGCATCTTTTCAAATATGCAGTTGAATTGTATACCGGTACAATGACCGAAACCAGTGAACTCATATTTTTCCTTGGAGCCAGGCACACTTCGTGAGCCAGGCACCTTTTTATTGTTCAATACCGATGACTTTACGATACATCTTTCTCTCGGGAATTACCTTTGCTTCGCTAAGCGGCCCCTTCTCATAAAAGAATGGCTTATCCTCCATTATGGCCTCGCTTAACTTAAGCAGTCGCTCTGCAGCGGTTACATGATTCCAGCCGTTTTCAAGTGTCTCGTAAGCATTCTCTCCGAGAGAGAGTCTCCACTTCTGATCCTTTGAAAGCTCTTCAATCTGGAAAGCCATTTTCGCAAAATCTCCCGAAGGGAAAATCATGCCGTTTACTCTGTGCTTTATAAGTGTGGGAACCGCGCCTGCCGCATGTGATGCAACCACTACACAGCCCTCGTTCATTGCTTCGTTGCAGACCGCGCCCCAGCCTTCTTTGTAATCGCTGGTGATGAGGAAAATATCCGCTGTTTTCATGTGGTTTCTGACTTCTTCGGGCTTCATCATTCCGAGAAGTTTAACTTCTTCGGTAAGTCCGTTCTTTTCGATGGCAGATTCGATTTCTTTTTCCATCTTGCCTTCGCCGATAACGGAAATTTCAAAGGGAATGTCTTTTTCTTTTAGGGTCTTTGCAAGCTTAATTACACTCTCGGGATGCTTCCAGTCGATAAGTCTTCCCGCCCAGAGAATTTCGAGTTTCGAATGGCTTCTTCTCTCGTCTCTTCTCTCTTTTCTCTCATCGTCGGTGTAGGCTTTAAACTCGGGAAAGTACCCCCATTTAAATCTCTTGCCGCGGTATGCTTTGATGATGTTAAAATCGTCTGCCACATATGCTCCCGCGCATAAAAGATATACCTTTTTATCCGAATATCTGGTGTGATCGTGATACTTCTTTTTAAGGCCTCTCGGGGAAACGCATTTCCACTGACCTTCTTTGTAAAGTCTCTCGGAATATCTGATGACGGGCTTTCCGGCATGAAGTCTGTCTTCGATTATCGACTCGTCCTCGCATCCTCCGAATACCACGATATCCGATTCCATAATCAGTTTTTTACATTCCAGTCCGTTCTCGTAATACTTCTTAAGATACGGAATATTGTCAAAATCACCGCCCCAGCCCATCTTGATACGTTCTTCTTCCATCGGCTCGGTCTGGATAAATGCATAGTTATCGCCGAGCTTCTCATAGAGCACGTTGCTAAGCGGTATCTGATGATGATTTATATAGTTGGAAACAAATGTTAATTTCATGTTACCTCTTTTGTGAGCCAGACACCTTCGGAGTCAGGCACACAGAAATTATTTGTTTGCAATTTCGTTATAGATTTCGAGCAGGCGCTTGTAGTTAGTGTCAGGATTGTGTGTGATGCGTGCTCTCGCACCGGCCTTTTCGCACATCTCTTTTTGTGCTTTGCTTCCGTTTTGCTCGAAGCATTTTTTCACACATTCGACTAACGCTTTTTCGTCAAGCGGAGGATAAATAAATCCCTCTTCTTCACTCATTAAATCTCTTACTCCGCCTACATCGGATGAAATCACCGGCATCGAAAGAAGCATTGCTTCTCCGAGTGAGTTGGGTGAATTTTCCATCATCGAAGGAGAAATAAAAGCATTGCATGATAAATATCTTTGCTTCATGTTAAACGCACAAAGAGAGCCTAGGAAAACTACGTTTTCGGATAAGTCGCCTTCTTTTATGAGTTTGTTGATATATCTGCCGTATGTGCCGATGAGGATTTTTTTCTTAAGCGAATCTTCACCGTTAATTTTGTTACCCGCAACATACAGTTTTACATCGGGATAATCTTTTTTAATCTCGGGCAAAGCTTTCAAAAGAACATGAAGTCCTTTTATCGGATAATCGCCCTGACTCGCAAAAAGCGTATGCTTTTCGCAGTTGTTATACTCCCATTTATCCACGTAAAAGTTATTTCTTAAGGTTTCGTTCATAAAGAAATACTTTGCGTCAGGATTGTATTCGGATGTGTATTTTTTATCCCAGGAAGTTCTTCCCGTGACATTTCCTGCTAACTTAATCGCTTCGATTTCATACTCGCCGCGCTTAACAAACTTAGCCTGCTGCTCGATTATATTGTCACTTTTAATCCTGTCGCGAAGCGTTTCTTTTACATACATTTCTTCAGGCAGACCGTCGAAATAATGCTTTGCATAAACGCTGCAAAGACCCTGAATTCCGATAAGGATTTTGGAAGGATCTTTCGCTGCTTTGCAGACCGCCAACGTGTGCGGATATTCCGTTCCGAAGATGTGAATCACATCGGGCTTAAAGTCTTCGATGATTTCACTGAATCTGTACTCAAGCGATTCGTCATAAATCTCGGGAGCACTTCGATCGTCGTCATAACCGTATGCTGTAACTTCATATTCGCCTTTGTATCTTCCGTATTCGAAACCTGCGTCAAAGCATATTCCGAGAGTTAGATCTTCATTCTTTTCGGCGATTAGTTTTTCCGACAAACCGGAAAGCCAGCCCTCTTTGTTGGGCACTTCGATATTCAGATGTCTAGCTATGACCGGAATGCACTGGTTTACAACCCAAAGTACTCTCATGTATTTTCCTTTTCACGGAGCCAGACACGCGACGCGTGCCAGGCACCGGCTTTATGAATAGACCTTTTTCTTTATCGAGTTATAAGCGCCTGCAAAAATGCTTTTCTGCGCTATCCATGTACGAAGTGGCTGAAGTGTTAAAATCATAATTCTTCTGTAATGATTCGCTTTCTTCTCGCCCATGTATTTAACTACTATTTCGCGATGCTCTTCCTTATCAAGTTTTTTGTCGGACTCTGAAAATCCTCCGCCCTCATAGGATGCAACCGTGATGCCAAGATATGCGGGACGAATATTCTTTTCAAAATAACATCTTAAAAAGAAATCGTAGTCCGCGCGGATTTTATATTTGGTATCAAGTCCGTCGCCCTCCCAAAGACTTCTTGCAAAGAAGCAGGACTGGTGATTAGGCATATGTCTGTAGCAGATTGACTCGGTGATTTCCTTTGGCTGCGAAATGATTTCCTTTGCACTCGCAAAATATGCATCTCCGTAGTAAATCATGCTGTCCGGTTTATCGGACATATAAGCTGCGGCGTTTTTAAGTACGTTTTCATCATAAAATGAATCTCCGCAGTTCATGAATATCACATAGTCACCTAAAGCCTTTGACACAGCAACATTCATTGCATCGTAAATGCCTTTATCTTCTTCGCAAAAAACCTTTATTCTTTCATCCTTCGGAATCGCTTCTAGACTTCCGTCGCTAGAACCTCCGTCTTTTACGATGATTTCAAAATCTCCGTAAGATTGAGAAAGAATGTTTTCAAGCGTGTTCTTCAATTTGTCGCCGGCATTAAAACATACCGTTATGATAGAAAAGAGCATTTTGTTTTCTCAAACTAATTTATAATCCAGTTAAAATACGGCAGGAGTCTCGTGCCGTTAAACTGACTCGAATAAAGGAAATAAATGTAATATCCGAATCCGCACGCAATAAGTAAAACCTTAAGTACAATCCGAACCCATTTCTTTGGAATGGCATCAATTAGAATCGGCACCAGTATTATCTGGAAAATATTAAAGTAATATCCGATTCTCGATACAACCGGCAGGAACGAACAGCATATGTAAATCACCGTTGCAAAGATGTTCATGGTGAAATAAAATCTGTTCTTTTCGCTGTCTTTTATGACCTTTTTGTAAAGGATAATCGCGATAATCAAAACGCCGATGCATCTTGCAATATTGGTGTAACTGACTTCTCCCGTATCGTAAATCGTGTTTTCGTACTGAGGATAAATCAGGAAAACCAGTCTTCTGTAAACGTTCGGAATGATGAGGAAACTCGCGGAAAATACTCCAAGGATAGCATACATCCAGGGTTTCCATTTAATCAGTCCCAGAGGGTACGCCACAAGCACAATCAGTATCGATATATGGAATGTCGATGCCAAAAGTACGAGCAGTGCAAACTTCCAGAATTCTCTTTTAAAAATATATCTGACCGAATAGAAAGCAACGGCAAACGCAAGATAACTTCTGATGGAATTAAAGCTCGATGCGTAGTAACCGAGCAGCATAAACATCGCAAACGATATTGCGAAATCTTCGCTTAATTCGTCGAGTCCTTTTATGAATAAAAGAATCGTAACAAACGCAACTATCGCAAAGATAATGATGTACTGCTTTCCGTCATATCCGAAGAGGTGCTGTACTATCTTAACGAGGATATTAAAGCCGAATTCGGTCGCTACGGATTTATCCCTGTTCTGCGCGAGAAGATTAAAGATTGAAGTATAGCTCCAGTAATCTCCGCCGACCGCAATTCTGGTGGAGGATACCGCGAAGAGCAGGAAGAAAATCAGTATGTATATTAACTTGTTAAAAGCACGGCCCCTCGAGCGGTTCGGTTCTTCGAAAAAAGACTTGTCATACTTTTCGACTTTGCTGTCAACAAAGAATCCGAGCGCAATCGTTATTGCCGCAAGTACCAGGTAAACCGCCATCAGACACCCTTTTTCTTTATCTTGTAGCCTTCCTTAATTCCGGCTTTCATAAGTTTGTTTGCTTTCTTACGGTCAATCTTGCCTTGGAACATTTCTTTTTTCGTTAGGATAAAACGTGTTCTCCAAAGCCATGCATTTTTGCCGTAAAGGAACGCGAAAAGCACTCCTCTGTCAAAGAAAAACTTTTCGGTATAACCCTCAAACCACGTGGAGGATCTCGGAATTTCACTTCCGATATGCGTTTCGGTCGCATACATCGAAATACCGCTTTTATACGCATCTCTTAAAAAGAGTGAGTCTTCGCCGTTTGAATACTTCGCGCCTCCGCCGAACAGTTCGGAAAATCTTATTTTCTTGTCTAAAAGCACATTTCTTCTTACAGCAATGCTGTATGCGGGAAATCTGCCTATATTGAAACGGGAGAGTTTTTTGAAGCCTTCGTTTACGTAGGTTCTTCTTTCATCACATACCGAAACGTTAAACATTATCATTTCAGCTTCGGGATGTTTTTCAAACTCTTCCTCGACCTTTTTAATATAATCTTCGTCGTAAACAATATCATCGTCCGAGAAAAGAACGATATCGCCGAATGAATTGTCTATACAGAGATTCCTGTTAACGCCGACACCTCGTGTAGGCGATTCGATAATGACGATTTTAAAATCGTCTTTTCCAATCTCTCTTTTACTTTCTTTGTCGCACTGATTGACGATAACGGCATTGCCTTTAACGCCCATTTTTTCAAGTAATTCCTCAGGATTTACATTCAGTGCGGATACGAGTAAAGTCATACTCATTTTCTGTCTCCGGGCTTCTTAATTACTTGTCTTCCTCTGTCTCTGTGACTTCGGGAATGTCCTCGTAAGTATTGTCTGCACCTGCTTCTTCGTTTCGTGTGTTGTAAATATTCTCTTTCAGTTTTCTCGTGGAGCTTGAGAATGTCGAGAATACATAGCTCTTAATAAGCGACGAATTAACATCATAAAGGATTGCGCCCACAACATTTGCTTCCTGAAGTCTTAAAAGATCAAGCGCACGTTCTATCATCTTTCCATTGTGATCGCCGGATTTGATAAGCACAATTGTAGCCTCACATTTAGCTGCGGTTGCTGCAATCGTAGGATCGTTGTTAACAGATCCCGGTGCAACGATTTCATATTCGGGTGAAGAGAAATATGCATCTTCTTTTTTAAGCTTTCCGCATTCGATGTCGGATATTTCTTTGTTTCTCTGCTCTTTTAGGATGCTGTGTATAAGGTTAATTACATAATGCGAATCGTCGGTAAGCGATGTGTCGACAATCGCAATCTTCTTTAAGCCCTTTGTAATCTTTAAGAAATTAACCTGAAGCCAGAGTCTGTAGAATTCGGTCTTTTTGTTTTCTCTCGGTTTTTCAAACTCGTAATTGTCGTCCTTTTTGATGGAAAACTTTCTCATCTGGTCTGTGGTAAGACCGAGGGTGGGAATGCCGTATCTTAGTTCCGTTGTGGAAGGAATGTAAATTGATGTGTCCCATATAAAGTACAGGAAAAGCCAGATTGCAGATACGATACCACCGAAGATGGCGCCGCTTGCGGACATCGCCCAGGTTCTGTCTTCAAAGCCGACCTTTTCGGCATGGTTTGCGTTTGATATGATTCGTGCATCTTCAATCTCTTTTAGCTCGGGAGCAAAACGACAAATGGCGGAAGCATATTTGTTTGCAAGAAGCTTAGCCTCTGCCTGGCTCGTCGACTGGCCTGTTACAACAACTATTCTGGTGTCTGTAAGAAGTGTAGCTGAAACCTTTTCTTTTACCTCTTCTATCTCAAGGCTTCTTCCGATTTCGTCGGCTGCATACTCTGCAATAATGTCGTTGTAAACGAGGTCTTCCCAGGTCTGCTTGTTGATGTATATGTTTTCAATCTCAACATTGTCGATGTACTGAAGATATACTTTGGCCTCAGCCCTGTATTCGGGTCTGCCCGAGAATATGTTTCGCGCAGCATAATAACCGCCGCCGAAAATAAGGGCGCCTAAGCATATTCCGTAAATGATAAATCTGATTCTTCTGATTGAGACCAGAACCATTAGTCTGAAATCCACGGGTTCTTTGCTATACGGTACTTTCATCGTTGTCCTCCTCGGGTTTCATAGCCGTAACCTGATCTTCGCCCACTCCTTCCGTTGCGTCGGGAGTAAGAAGCACTCTCAATGTTAAAAGCATAAGTTTTATATCCATCCAGGTCGAATAACCTTCTATGTATGCTAAGTCGAGTTTCAGTTTGTCGTACGGCGTTGTGTTGTATTTGCCGTAAACCTGTGCATAGCCCGCAAGCCCTGCCTTTACCTTGGTTCTGAAGGAAAACTCAGGGATTTCCTGCATGTACTGCTCGATGATTTCCGGTCTCTCGGGACGCGGTCCGATAAAGGACATCTCGCCCTTTAAAATGTTAAAGAGCTGGGGAAGTTCATCGATACGCACTTTTCTGATAAACTTACCGATCCACGTGATTCTGTCGTCGTTTTTGGATGCAAGTCTGGCCTTTCCGTCGGCCTCGGCATCAACCTTCATGGATCTGAATTTGACTATCTTAAAAGGCTTGTTGTTAAGCGTGATTCTCGTCTGCTTATAAAAGACAGGACCGCCGTCGGTAATCTTAATAAGTATCGCGGTGATAAGCATTATCGGAGAGGTAAGAATGATTAAAACTATCGAGCAGAAAAGGTCAATCATTCTCTTGATGCAGCGCTGCTCGAAATTAAGCGGATATTCCCTCGTCAAAAGAATCGGTGTGTCGAAGAAGTGAAGCACATCGGCACCCTGAATGATAACGTCGGAAATCTTGGGCATAAGATAAACGCGGATTGATCTCGCATAGCAGTATTTCAAAATATTGTTTCTGAAGTTCATCGGGATATCCCAAAGCACTACGCCCTGATATCTGTTGGGTATTTCTTTTAGGATTGCTTCCTCACCTTCCGAAACATTCATAATCTTGACTATCTGGAAGCGGTCTTTTCTGGTCTTGAATTTCTCAATGATTTCATCGACCGGTCTCTCGCCGCAGACTAACAAAAGGTCTCTCGGTGCAAATACCGAACGGTAAATGTAGTTTGAAAGATATGACCATCCGAGCGCAAACAAAAGCTGAATCAGCGTAAGGATAATCATGTATTTCGGATCGATTGCGGTTCCGTTCATAAGGCAGATGATGCCGTATGCAAAAATGTTTGACGCAAGTATCGAGAATGTGTGCGATAAGAATATTTCAAAGCTTTTTAAATATCCGATTTTTCCGCCACCGTATACAATCAAAAATCCGGCTAAAATAACTGCGTAGAGTGCGAGTACCAAAGCATCGCCCTTTTGCCAGAATCTGACTTCAACCATTTTCTTGTAAAAGAAAAACCAGATAAAAGCGTATCCGCCGACATCAAGCAAAAACTCGAATGTTGCCAGCTGTAAAACCAGTATTCGCTTTATGGAATCTTTTTTGCCCATTTTCATTCGCCGTATTTACGGCTCGCCTTTCAATAGTTTTGTAAATTATATTCTTCGTCCTACCGCTCTTGTTGCCCAGCCTATGAAGCAGACAACACTTTTGGCGAGACTTAATTTTTCCTGTTTTCTGTAAAGGTTCCAGATTCGTCTGATCGCTTCAAGCTTGTTGGACGAAAGCGATTTGGACGGTCTTCTGTAGTACACGAGATTTTCGTTTAGTCCGTATGCCGCAACACCCGTTCTTAAAAGTTTCCACCATAATGCGGTGTCCTCGCTCTTTATATGCGGCATTTCGATTTGCTCCTTGGAAAGGACGGACATATCGAATGCAACGGTAGATGTAAAAATCGTCGTGTTTCTAAGTGCCTCGTTGTAAGAGATGGTCTCGGGCACTTTTACGATTTTGCCAAGAGGCTTTGCATCCTCATCCGCGAACTCGTAACCGGTAAAGCAGAATGCGGCATTTTTTTCTTTCATAAACGCAATCTGTTTTTCGAGCTTGTCTTTTTGCCACAAATCATCCGCATCAAGAAATGCAATGTATCTGCCGTCCGCTTCTTTTACGCCTGCGTTTCTGGCGCCCGCTGCGTCATTGACATCCGTTAAGTTAAGTACCTTTATTCTCGGATCGGTCATTTCTTTTAGGATGTCTCTTGTGGAGTCGGTCGAATTGTTCTCACAAAGGATGAGCTCGATATTGTCGTAGGTTTGCGAGAATACGCTTTCGACCGTTTCTTTTATGAACTTTTCGGCGTTGTGAACAGGTATTACAACACTGACTTTGTCTTCCATCAAATCCGTTAATCCTCGGCTACAAATCTTTTTTGCGGTAGCAGATGTAACTGCTGTTTTCGTAAACAATCTCGTAGAAATAATCCACACTGAGTGCGTGTTCTATCATCAGATCGCTGTAGTCATTCTCTATCCAGTCATCTCTGAAATGCCTGTGTCTCGGGATGAAAAGATATTCGGCGTCGCTTCCGTAGAAATCATTGTTTAAAACAAAATTGATTCCAAATCCCTCGGGCATTGCTAAGATAGCTTTCGGTTCCATCGTGTACATGATGATGGTGTTGTCCCAGGGGTTGTCGCTTTCTTTTAGGGTGATTACGTCTTTTAGTTCGTTTTCAAGACTCTTCCACTCCGTTGTAACTTCGCTTGTGTAATATCTTTCCGTTCCTTGGAAATTTTTAAGGTTAAGCGGAAGGAACAAAAGCCCGGTCGCGTTGCAAAGGATGATGGTCCATGCAAGGTATTTGTCTTCGGTCATCATCAGAAGGTACAGACAGAAGATAATTGCTATTTCGGTTCCTCTCATAAATGTGTCGGGAACGATGGTGTAAAGCGTTAAGTACATCAGGAAGAAGATGCAAATCGAATACACCGATGCAATCGCAATCACTCTGTCTTTTTCGGATGAGCTTTTCGAGAATGCGGTAAGCGTCGAACTTACGATTACAAGCAAAGCAATCATCACATGGAAGATGTAAACGCCGTTGGTTCTGATGTAATTTTTCAAATAAAAGAGACCGACAAATCCGTCACGCATCATTCCAAGAAAGCTTTTTATTGCCGCAAATATATGTCCTCCGCTGACTGCGTTTAAAAGCGCTTCGGTTTTGCCGATGTTGTAGTTGCTCGAAATCAAGTGGAGCAGTCCGTAGCTTGCGGTTGCGATAAAGCCCATTGCGATTACGGAAACGAGGATTCTTATCCAGAGTTTCTTTTTGGCAAGAAGCGCAAATACGTAAATCGGAATACAGAATGCAAAAAATGTATAAACCTGAACCGCGTAGATGATTACGAGCGGAGTAACAACGTATTTAAGCCATTTCGGACATTTGTCAAAGAACATTTTGTATAAAAGTCCGGCGATAAGAATTGCAAGCGCGTATCTGAAAATCTCGGACATGTTGGTGTTTAAGTACAGTATGAAAACAACGCTTGTAACCTCTGCGAGAATAAGCTTTAAAGTGTTCTTCCAATTAGGTTTGGTAAGCACCATAAAAATCGCATTCGCCGCCGTGACATAAACCATATTGCAGATATACACGAAGGAATATCCTACGGGGAAAATGATGGCGGGTATAAAATACGGCGCAAGTATTGCGGGGCTCCATGCGGATCCCGTACCGAGGATTGCGTGGTTTGCATCGAATCCCCAGTAGCCCTTGGGAGAAAAGTATCTCGAATATGTTTCAATCAGTTTGATATATACGGCTTCGTCGTTCCACTTAATGCCGGGAAGTGCAACATAACCCTGCGTTATCCACTTGATGATCATAAAAACTAACGACAGGATTAAGGGAGTGCAGATGAAAAGAATTTTAAGTACTATCTCTTTGACATCTTTGCTGCTCTTGTTAACCTCTTTCGTCTTATTTATTTTTTTCTTCTCAGTCTCTTTTTTACTCATCAGAATTTCCCGCGGTCAAATAATGAAAATCGATATCCGTACATATTTAACCCATCATATCATTCAAATTCTCATAATTAAGTGTATTATAACATAATACTTAATTATATACCACAAAATTATGTTAATTGTTCGCCTTTTGTCCATCATTGGACATTTGCTTGGAATGATGTTAGAATTTGCATTGAAAGTTTTAAAAGAAATTCGGAGAAAATATTATGATAAAACTACTGATTACCGGCGGAAACGGCCAGCTTGGACGCGCCATAAACAATCTTTACAAGGACAGGGCAGACATCGAATGCATCAATACCGATGTAGGAGAACTTGATATCACAAATCTTGAGGAAGTTCTCGCATTCGTTGAAAACTGCAAACCCTACGCAATCATCAACTGCGCGGCTCACACCGCTGTAGATCTTTGCGAAGATCAGGAAGAACTTGCATACAAAATCAATGCAATCGGCCCCAGAAACTTAAGTATCGCAGCTGAAAAGAACGGTGCGAAAATCCTGCATATCAGCACGGATTATGTATTTGCAGGTGATGCTACAGAGCCCTACAAGGAATTTGATATTCCCAATCCCCAGGGTGTTTACGGAGCCAGCAAACTCGCAGGTGAAAACTTCGTAAAAGAGTTTTCCACAAGATACTTTATCATCCGTACAGCATGGCTCTACGGTGACGGCAAAAACTTCGTAAAAACTATGCTTCGTCTCGCCGAAGACCGCGACGAAATCGGCGTTGTATACGATCAGGTCGGAAGCCCTACAAGTACATTTGAGCTTGCAAAGGCTATGGATTCGCTTCTTTTCACCGAAAACTACGGAACCTTCCACGGAACCTGCGAAGGCGTCTGCTCATGGGCTGATTTTGCTGAAGAAATCTTTAAAATCGCAGGAAAGAACGTAAAGGTAAACAGACTTACCAGTGACGAATATCCCGCAAAAGCAAAAAGACCGGCTTACTCGGTTCTTGAAAACTATATGTTTAAAATCACTAACGGATTTATGTTTGCCGACTGGCATGATGCACTGAAAGAGTATATGAAATGGTTGAATGAAAATAATTAAAAAAGCCGCATGGAAACATGCGGTTTTTTTTTACAATTTTACAAGTACCAGACAATAGAGGAATGCAAACCCGATTCCGAGCAGTGCTCCGCAGAAAACCTGAAGCGGAGTATGTCCGACGAACTCTTTTAGCTTTTCATCGTTTGAAAGTTCCGAACCGTTTTTCTTGAACATTTCGATGAATTCGTTTAGGACTTTAGCCTGGTTGCCTGTTTCTCTTCTAACGCCCGTGGCATCGTACATTACCACTATTGCGAGGAGTCCGGCTACCGCTACGAGATATGAGCCGGGTCCTTCGTTTAATGCAAGTGCCGTTACCATGGCGCAAACCGCTGCAGAATGGCAGCTTGGCATTCCGCCGGGGCCTATGAGTCTCTCAGGCACGAATTTTTTTGTCATTGAAAGGTGGATGATTGTTTTTATGATCTGCGCCAGTATCCAGCTTAAAGCCGCAGACATTAATACTTCGTTGTGAACCAAGTCACTTAAAAACTGTATCATTTGGAAATTCCTTTATTCTGCAGACGGCATATTGTAGGACTCTGTATAGGTAGTCCCACCGAGATTGATAACCCCGGACTCATTGTAGATTGCATAGCCTTCCGCATTATTTGTAACACTGCCGCCTGTCAGTGTGAGTACGGCAGATCCGCGATTGTTGTAAATCACGGGATGGAAAGAATCACCGACACCGGTAATGCTTCCGCTGACTATTTCCATGGTACCCGAATTAACCACAGTCATAACATTTGTATGACTGTGAGAAATATCCGAATCTTTGATGGTAAGAACACTGCTGCCGTTCTCGGAATTCCAGATTGCCACAGAATCGGTATCGTTGGTAACGGTTACTCCCTGAAGAGTGAGTTCGCCGTAGTTTACGATACTCTTTGAATATTCTCCGTTTACGCTGTTGGTAATCGTACCTGCACCGTAAATGGTCATTTTTCCATTGTTGATAATCGTGTCTTCGCCGATTCCGTCAATAGTAAAACCGCCGAGTTCAATATTGATCTCAGCGCCTTCAGCGGTATTTCCGCCACCTTTGACATCGCGGGTAAGATAGATTCTTTTAGAACCGTCACCTATGTAATTGAACGCATCCTGAAGGGAATCAAATCCGATTCCGTCTACGGTGACGGGCTTGTTCTGATATTCAAAATAAACGTTAACCGTTTCTTTGCCTGTTGTGTTTGAAGTCTCAAGCGACCATGTTGCAACATCCCAAACAATGGATGCTTCCTTGCTGTTGGATTCGATTGAAACTGCTTTATAAAAATTCTTGTCCGGCGCAGCTTCTGCTTCCACGCCGTCAACGAAATATTTAACTTTTGGATCTCCGGTGGTTTCTTTAGTGCAGGCAGCAAGCATCGCAACCGCACTTAAAACCGACATCAGAAGTACTGCTTTTATCTTCTTCATATATCTCTCTTTTTATGTATTTAAAACGCTGTATCTGCCATAAACGCCACACGACATTATACAATTAAGCGGGTAAAATGTCAATGTAAAGAGGGACAATAACCACTGCCTAAAAGTGTGAAAACTGCGGTTTCACAGGCATTTTCGATCATTGTTTTTAATTTTCATAAAAAATAAGAACCCGTCAGAACGAGTCCTTAAATTTTTTATCTTCAGATTTTTTCGTATACGTATTCGTAAGTCATGGGAGCTTCGGGATCGCCGTTGTAAAGAACAAGGCTCTTTCCTTCCAGTTTTCCTGTGTAATCTATCTTTCCGAGATATTTTTCGGTTAATTTAACTTCGCCGTTTTCAACACACCAGTCGGGAACTTTTATCTCAAGACCGTCTCTCTTTGATATTCCCTTTCCGTCATCTTTTAATTCAAGAGAAAATTCTTCTTCGTTCTTCTTGTCATCGCAAATCATTCTCGTGTACAAACCTTTGTAAGTACCGACTGCGGCCTTCATCTCTTCGGTAAGTTCTTTTTGCTCGACTTTACGAACACTCGTCGGAGTTTCACCCACCTTTACAATCTGATAATTTTCAAGAACTATAAGGGTATTGCCCTCTTCGATTACTTCTTTCCAGGGATTGATGGCTTCGCCGAAGATTTCTCCGGATTCTTTGCTGTCGATAAAGACTTTTCCGTCTTCCTCTTTCCAGCCTTTTTCTTCACAGATATAACAGAATCCGTCTTCAACTACTACTTTTCCTGCAGCAACGGCAGCATCAAGTTCGTCCTTGGGAACAGAATCGGCAGCGGGACCTTTTATCATCATGCCCAATACACCGTCGTCCTTAAAATCAAAAAGCGTGCTGAAAACCATCTTGATCATATCATCATCGATGCCTGCCGCTTCTTCTTTCGTTTTCCACACCATTCCCATATTCTGCATATCGAAAATCTGTGCGGAACAAACTTCCCATAATCCTTTTAATTCCATAAATGTATCCCTCCATACATAATTTTTTTACCCATTTATTATACTATAGGATTCCTCATAAAAAAAGTGGCCCTGGGGACCACTTTACTGTTTATTTTTCATCCGTCACGCGGAAGATTATAAATTTAAGATAGTATGATTCATCGGCTGCCCAGAGAATCGGATGGTCGGGCGCCTGGGTTCTGAATTCAACCTGAGTAAGTCTTTTATGAACACTTTTTGCCGCCTGTAAAATCGTCTGTTTAAACAGTTCTTCGGTCATAAAATGTGAGCAGGAACAGGTCGCAAGATAACCTCCGTCGCGGACTAATTTCATGCCCTTCATATTAATCTCACGATAGCCTTTTATTGCATTTTTAGTGGCTTCTCTTGACTTCGTAAAAGCAGGCGGATCGAGGATGACCAGATCGTATTTCTCTCCCTCCGCGTAGAGCTTTGGAAGTTCGTCCAAAACATTTGCACACCTGAATTTTGCCTTATCCTCAAGATTGTTTCTGACGGCATTTTCTGTTGCCTGTCCTACGGCAAATTCGGATATATCAAGACCTGTTACATTAGTTGCTCCGGCCTTTGCACAGTTAAGCGCAAAAGTACCCATATGTGTAAAACAGTCAAGCACCTTTAACGTACCCTTGCCGTCCAAATTATCGGACATATCAAGCATACCTTTGCAGAGACGTTGCATTGCAAGACGGTTGTATTTCTGGTCAAGGAAAAATCCTGTTTTCTGGCCGTTTACAACATCCACAATATATTTGATACCGTTCTCTTTTATCTCAACATTTGTGTCGAATTCTTCGCCGATAAAGCCTTTGTGAAGGTACATTCCTTCCTTTTTTCTGACAGGCGAATCGGAACGTTCATATACGCCTTTAATGTTGATGCCGTCTTCACGAAGAACGTCTTTTAACTCTTCGATAATTACATCCTTAAGCATATCGATTCCGAGTGCTAAAGATTCAACAACCAGGACGTCGTTATACTTATCTATTACAAGGCCCGGAAGGAAATCAGCTTCCGCGAAAATAAGACGTAGGGAATCGGAATCCTCGAATGAATCTTTCATCACGGTTTTCCTGTATTCCCAGGCATCTTTTACACGTTTTCTAAGGAACGCTCTGTCGATTTCGGTGTCTGCATTTCTCGATAAAAGTCTTACTCTGATTTTGGAATTATCATTGATAAAACCTTTACCTAAAGTGATGCCGTCATTATCTTTTATAATGACAATTTCACCGTTTTCATACTCGCCCAAAATGCTTTCGATTTCGTTGTCGAAAACCCACGCTCCGCCGGATTTTAGGAGCCTTCCTTCATTCTTTTTTAGTATTACAACTGCGCTCATATATTTCCTTTTATACTTCGAAGTCAAGGCAACTTCTTACTGCGGTATAAGGTCTGACTTTGCCGTTTGCAACTGCAACGTGCTCGGGATGAACGGAATAGCCTTTGAGAGCTTCTTCGCTTTCAAATGTCGAATCAAGCATAAGATCTGCATTCGAGCTTGCAAGTGCGTTGATGTTTACCTTGATGTCAACAAGTCCGGGAATCTTTCCTTTAAGGCCTTCGAGCCCTTCTTTTATACCCTTTTTTATATTCTCTTTTTCTTCAGCCGAATACTCATCTTTGAGTGTCCAGACAATTACATGCTTTACCATTTTTTATGTTCCTTTCGTAAAAAAATAAAAACAAATCTGCAAAAATTATAAAATGATTTTCCGCGTTAGACAATACCGTATAAATCTTTATCATGTTATAATCATTTTACTTCAAGGATACACAAAGGATACATCCGCTTTGTATCATAAAGTCATGAAATGAGGTCCGAGCTATGAATTACAAAATGCTTTGTGTTGAAGACGATGCACAGATTCGCGAAATAATCGAAGACTATTTTACCTCGAGGAAAGACAATACCTTCGTGTTTTTTGCGGCTGAAAACGGACTTGTCGCAGAGGAAATGATATCGGAGAATGAATACGATTTGATTCTTTTAGATGTTATGCTTCCCTATCTGGACGGCTTTTCTTTGTGCAGAATGATTCGTAAAAAAAGTGATGTTCCGGTAATTTTCCTGACGGCCAGAACTCTCGAAGAAGACGTTCTTGCAGGGTTTGAAACCGGGTGTGACGATTACGTTTTAAAACCTTTTTCGCTCGCTACCTTATACGCAAAATGCATTGCACTTTTAAACAGGGCCAAGGGCACGGTAATTGACGATTCCGTTACCATCGGAAAAATTTCTGTCAACTTCAATTCCATGGAAGTAATCGCTGACGGAAAAACCGTAGAACTGGCACCCAAAGAGTTCGAACTTCTTTCGTATCTTGCAAAACACAAAGACTGGGTAATAAGCAGAAATACTCTGCTTTCATCCATCTGGGGCTACGAATACGAAGGCGGCGACAGAGTTGTCGACAATCACATCAAAAAACTTCGTAAATCTCTCGGCAGTGCAGGATCTCAGATTAAGACCATCATTTCAAAAGGATACAAACTGACCGATTAAAGCGGAGGAAGTATTATGGCTAAAAACAAACGAAAAAACTTTATCCAAGTTTTTATTCCTAAATTTTTAATATCAATACCGATTGTTATTATCGTTTTCATAATTACGGTTACTTTTATGAATATGCGTTCGGAATCGGAACTTGAAAGAAATAATGAAATTTATTCCGACAGCCGGATAAAAAATATCGAAGAATATTTACACGAATATTCATTCGCGGAAAAGCAGGACTTGATTGGATTAAATTTACGTCTTTATCAAAGCTCTTCTGTTTTTGCATGGCCGGGATATAAATCAATCGCATATGTCGAAGACGCGAACGGGGAAGTTGTTCTGGACAGCGAAAAAGCAATACAGATACTGATTATCGACAGGGATTTAGGTATAACAAACCGCCTTACGGATGTTTATACATGCGACCTTGATTACCTTAATTCATACCCCGAATTTGCGGATCTTTTAAGACGCGACGAGGCTTATATCAGCGATACGGTGCTTGAATTTCTTTTACCCAGAAAAATAGTCGACTCTCATCCTATAATTCTTACCGGATATGCCGATCCCGACACACACAAATTTTATGTCGGAAAATGCGTATTCCCGTACTATGAAACAAAGATGTTTTTAGGATATGAATCGGAAGAAGAGTTATATGAAAATTATATTAAAAAAGTGGAGACCGATTTAACACCTGCGGATGTTTCGGGATATTTGGAATATAACGCCGTTTCGGATTCTGCTTCGATTCCTGATGAAAACAGCACAACCAGATATTTTGACGGAAAATTAATCAGCAGCTTCACTCTTCTTTGCGGCGGAAAAGAAAGCGTAAAAGACGTTACTTCCAAAGTCACATACCTTGACCATCTGTCGCATATCAGCAAGCAGATAAAAGATGCAAGCGGCAACACATATACGGTTCACTTCATGTTAAGTGATAATTTCACTAAAGCGTACATGTCAGTAATGATTCTCCTCGCTTTAATTTATTTATTTATTGACACAGGAATATGTCTTTTGATTTCAAAGATCTCCTACGAAAAGCTCAAAGGCTTTTACAGAAACGAGGACTACAGAAAAGCGCTGATGAGTTCGATGGCGCATGATCTTAAAACTCCGCTTACCGTAATGTCGGGATATGCAGAGAACCTGAAGGAAAATGTTCAGACCAAAAAACGCGAACATTACGCCGACGCTATACTTGAAAATACCAATTACATGAACGGCATAATAACCGATGTTTTAGGCCTCGCAAAGCTCGAAGAAGAGACCGCAAAAAACAAAGTCGAAAAGCTGGATTTCTGCGAAATTGCAAAGGCTCAGGCCGAAAGAATTAAACCTCTTTTGGAAGAGAGAAATATCACGTTAACTGTCGATGGTTCGTTTAATCGCAATGCCGACAGAGCCTCGCTTGAAAGGGTTATGGATAATCTTTTATCAAACGCCGCAAAGTATACCAAAGAGGGCGGAAATGTAAATGTATACGCTAAAGACAAACCTTTCAGCAAGCATGTTTTCGTAATAGAAAACACACCCATTGATGCCATTGATGTTAAACCTTCAAAACTCTGGGAACCCTTCGTAAAGGGTGATCCAAGCAGAAGTGACAAGAACGGAACCGGACTTGGTTTATCGATAGTAAAGAACATTTTAGACAACCTGGGATTTAAATCAAAGATAAAAATAAAAGACGGTTGGTTTAGAGTAATCATTAAATAATAGAAGCGCCTGCTACAATTTGTAACAGGCGCTGTTTCTTGTTTATTCATTTTCTTTTTTTCTTTTACGTAAAATATCAATAATATCGTTTAAATTATTCCCGTTTATCACTCCGGGTTTTTCCTCCTGATATTCAATCAGGTTCTCTTTATTCTCTTTCTCGTACTGACGTGTCTTTTTAAATAATTCCTCGTAATCTCCATTTTCGATAACACTTTCAATAAATTGACGAATCTCTTCTGAAAGGACCTCATATGAACCATACAAATTGATGACTGCTTTTTTTATTTTCTCAAATGTTATTGGACTTCCTAAATTCTTTTGTTCTAATAAAATACCAATCACATCGGATCTGTCATACTTATACTTTCTTCCGGACTTTAATTTCATTGCTATCAAATATTCTCCTGAGACAGCCCTAAATGTAACTACATTGGAGTATGTTTTGTAATACTTGGAATATTGGATAATCTTAGGAGTATATGAAGTTGTTTTCTTAAAATCCTCATTTATCCATCCCATAGGCAGCCCATACTTGTCCCCGACATAATTTATTGCATCTTTCATTGAGGAAGAAGCATTGATTATCACATCCATATCATAAGTCATTTCTCTGAATCCATAATTGACAATAACTGCTGCTCCTCCTACCAAAATGATTTCTGCTGGAGTATTTTTCCCATTTATTTTCCGATATTCTTTAGCCAATTCTTTTAAATAAACATCCAAATTTTCTTTCGAAAAAGGTTTATCATACAACATTTCTCACCTCACTTTCCATAATATTAAATTTTTTAAATTCCGGAATAGCATCTGCCTCTGCTTTTTTTATGGGTTCATCTGATTTTAGGACTTCACTAGTCAGAAGAACACCTGCAGGATAGATTGGTTTCTGCAATTTTTTAGTGCGTAAATCGTCATATTTTGTGCAAAGAGGGATATTATTTTCCTTGGAAAGATAATCCACCATAGCAAGAAGATAAAAAGCTTCAGGATACCAGCGTTTTTTGTATAAAGCGCTTATTTGATCTGTCTCCAAAACATCTATCATAAAATCAATATCACCCATATCCTTTACATAATGACAAGTATTGCTCTTAAATGTTTCAAATTCACTCCGAATAATATTCGCCGAGTCAAGAATATCTTCTACGGAAACATTAAGAACTTTCGCAATCTTATACAATGTCCCTGCCGCACACTTTTCTAAATCGGTTTTCCCGCTGCATATATCATTTAGCGTTGCCTGTGGAACGCCACTTTCCTTACTTAAACGATACATTGTCATATTCTTTTCTATAAGTTTGTCATTAATCAACATATTTTTCATCTCCTTCTTTTTTAAAATTATATCGGTATGCCGATGTATTTTCAAGTACTTTTTTACGTTTATTGCTTTTTCTCCAATTGAATTCTCCGCTTTTTTCGGATATTATATTATGGTCGGACGGCAGGAGAACTGTCCCCGGGTGGTCAAAAAGCCAAAATATCACTGGTCTTCCACTAGGTTCGAAAGAACCTCACCAAGTGGAATCCCATGGCACGCACTAGGCTCGAAAAAACCTCGCCAAGTGCTCCGCACACGTCCCCAAATGCCTGAAAGGGAGAAAATGGAAAAACCCGCATTTATATTCGATCTTGACGGTACATTAATTGATACCGAAAAATTATACAGAAAATACTGGCCGATGGCTCTTAAAGACTACGGATATGAGTTGTCCGACGAGCGTGCACTGATGCTTCGTTCTCTCGGCAGGCCTTTTGCGCCGAGACAGTTTAAAGACTGGTACGGGGAAGATTTTGATTACAATCTTGTGAGACAAAGAAGAAAAGAATATGTCGAAGGACATATCGAAAAATACGGCATCGATCTTCGTCCGGAAGTAAAGGAAATCCTCACGCTCCTAAAAGAAAAAAACATAACCGTAGCTATCGCAACGGCTACAGATTTGGAGCGCACAACCAAATATCTTGAAATGACAGGAATCTCCGAATTTTTCACGGATATTATCTGTGCTACCATGGTGAAATGCGGAAAGCCCGCGCCCGACATTTATAAATTTGCATGCGAAAAATTAAATAAAAAACCGTCCGAATGCTTCGCTGTCGAAGACGCTCCGAACGGTGTTAAAAGTGCATATGATGCAGGTCTTAAAGTCATCTTTATTCCGGATCAGGCTCCGGCGGATGATTCAATAAAGCCCATGATTTATGCCGAGTTTGAAAGTGTTCTGGGATTACAACAACTTCTTTGATGCTCTTTTGCTTTCGATTCCGAATGCAATTACCTGTACCAGCCATAGAACGCAGACACTTAAAAGCGGTAAAATGGTTATTTCCAAAACCATTCCCAAAAACATAAGAGCCGCTATCATTATAAGACAGGTTTTGCTTACTATGATAAATGCCTTGTAGCTTGCTATTCCAACCTGATTTCTTTCTGCTTCATCGAAGCTTTCATACCATTTCTTGTTGAAACCAAAATCGTACAGGCTTCCCTTTTTCTCGGGATTCATTATCTTTTCAAAATCCACGAGTTTCTTTTGCATATAAAAGAACACAAAATTGAAAATCAACATAAATATAATAGAACATCCAAAAGCAATATCATACAGCTTATCTATGATTCTCATTCCGGGCTCTATTACGCTTAAATTTCCTCGGATATTATACACGGCGCAGCCGTATAAAAAGAAGGTTATGATAATTGCACAGCTCACTGCAGTGAGAAGTGCAGCAAGTTTATCTTCAATGTAATCCCAGTTATCGTCACGCTCTTCTTCCTTCGCCCAAAGTTTCTTAAGCATAGAAAATCGAATTATAAAATAGAGCGAAAAAATCGTTCCGGTAAGAATTAAAAGCATGGTAAAAAAGATACTTATAATCTGCGTATTCTCTCTACAAAGACTCAATATATAATCCATTTTTTCCTGCATGGCGCCTATAAAAAAGCCAAAGAAACCACCGAAGACACAAAGGCCGGCCAGAACTATAAAGAAAATCGGTGCTTTCACAGAATCTTCTTTTTTTATCTCTTCAATTTTCTTTTCTTCATTCATTGCTTTCATCCTTTCCGTCATCCGTGTACTCGAAGATATCCTCAACTTTAACGTCAAAAACCCCGGCCAGTTTTAAGGCCAAGGTCACTGACGGAGAATAATCTCCTCTTTCTATCAAACTGATTGTCTGTCTTGAAACGTGTACCATGGCGCCCAGCTCCTGCTGGTTAACACCTATCCGCGCCCGGTACTCTTTCAAATGATTATTAAGAGACATCGGCAAATCCTTATAATCTCAATTCTTTTATGATCTATCCTTTTATCGCAGGTATTATCATTGCCAGGTAGTTAAATACGAAGAGTGCGCCGGTTCCGATTATGAAAATAATCATTCCGATGTTGCCCCAGGCATATTTCATACCTTTTTCAACCTGAGCTTCCGTAGGCTGAACTTTGATTTTCTTTTTGGCAAGAACTATTATCCATACTACTATTCCGACAATTGCAAGGAAAATAAGGAAAATAAACCATAAGGCTAATAATATATATGGAATCGATGCCATCATAGCTTCGGTCATCTCTGCCTGAAGCGCTGTATCGTTGGGGTTGGCCAATACCTGTTTGCTGAGTTCCGAATATCTTGTAACTGCTTCATAATCTGCCATTCCCAAAAGAGTCGTGGTGACTACGCTGGTAGCAAGGTTTAATAACATATGATATATGATTGTGATCCATACTTTTCCTGTGCGGATATAAACATAAGCAAATATTCCGCCAATTAATGTAGCAAAGAAGAACTGCGAGAAGTTACCGTGGAAAAGACCGAACATTAATCCGGAAGTGATAATTGCTACCCATTCACCGTACTTAACCACTCTGTCTATAAGAAACTTACGGAAAACAAGTTCCTCTACGATTGGTGCAAGAACGCCGACGGTTAAAATTCTCCAAAACGCATTAGAACCTGTCATCAGCTTTGCAAGTGCATTGGTATCGGTTACTTTTACTCCAAAAGGAAGTGTGAATGCGAAGTTTACTATTGCACCTACAACAGCTCCGACACCTACGGCACCAATCATCAGAAACAAAACTACTATGAATTTTCCGAAGCCGAATTTGTTTTTCTCGGGTGCTTTCACATCAAATTTGAATGCAAACATAATCAGAATAATTAGAACCGGGAATCCTACGAAATATTCGGGAATAATAATATTCAAAAATGAAAAAATACTTGAATTCGTAAAACTTTCCGGAAGCACGTTCGCAAGAACAATATTATTAAAAAGCTGAACTATGACCGCTGCCACCAAGAACATTATTGCCGAAAAAGCATATCTCGAATACGACTTCTTCATTAAACTGCTGTTTTCCATTTCATATCACCTCATAAAAATTAAATTAAGAAATACATCATAAAAGATTTTTAAAATCTCATAAAAGATGCAATTTTGTCTGACAACAAATTTTGTCGTTTTGACAACTTTCATTGTCAAAAACAGTATAGCGATGACAAATAAAGTTGTCAATAGCAATTTTTCAAAAAGTTTTTAAAATATTTTCAAATAGCGAAAATGCCTGAAAACAGGGCGTTTGCGTGTCTTTTATGATTTTGAAATTATCATTTTCGTTAAATTTTTAATGTTTATCGTTAAATTTTTGTTGACAAAGATAAATTTGGGTGTTATTCTTGTCTCGTAAACAGGAAAACCGCCGATGAATTTCCGGAGATTCAAAAGCAGTTTAATGATACATAATCACGTGAGGAAAACAGTAACAAATTAAGAATATGATGTGGGTTAACCCCAAAGGAGAATAAAAATGAGCAAGGAAAATGAAAAATTATTGGCAGTTAAGAAAAGCTGTAAAGGCGTTAAAATAGTATCTCTGATACTTTTGATAACAACAATCGTAGCCACAATACTCGCCCTGGCCTCAGGTATTATCATGACGGCCGGATCTTCCAAAATTGATCCGTATATTAAGCAGGCACAGGCCGAAGGCAATACGGATGTGGACATCATGTATCACGGAATGAAAATCGGCAGAGTAGATTTACCCGACCCCGATAACTGGCATTCCGATGTACCCGCAATTCAGGAGAAATTTGACGAAGGTTCTATAAGCTTTGTATTCGGATTATACTTATTCATAGTATTCGGAATTCTTGTTTTCACAACTATCGTGCTTGCACTCTTTTACAGTGTATTTGACATCATTGTAAAGGAAGAAACGCCTTTCAGCGACAAAGTAATAAGAAGGCTTCTAATCTCCCTTATACTGGTAGATCTTATCTTAGGAGGAACAATAGGCTGGGGCTTTACAATCCTCGGCGGATTCGTAACCTGGGCTATCATCACCATCATGCAGTACGGCAAAGAGCTTCAGATTCAGTCTGACGAAACATTATAGGGAGGTGCACTATGGGTAGAATTATCTTAAGACTCGACCGCGTTATGGCCGACCGAAAAATGTCATTAAACGAACTCGCCGAGAAAGTCGGTGTATCCAATGTCAACCTTTCCAAAATGAAAACAGGCAAGATAAGTGCGATCCGCTTCTCCACTTTGGAAGCCATCTGTGAAGCACTCGAGTGCCAGCCGGGCGATATCCTCGAGTACAGCAACGAAGAATGATACAATCGTTTGTTTTTCTTCTGGCATATATAATCTCTTATATAATCATTTTGGAAATGTATCCATAAAAGGACGGGGCTTAAATACCCCGTCCTCCTTTATTTCTCGTAACTGAAAGTTTTCAAAAATCTCTTAAGTCTGTCCGTTTGCGGATTGTCAAAAAACTCTTCGGGACTTCCCTCTTCGACAATTTTACCGTTCTCAAGAAAAATAACCCTGTCGGCAACCGCTTTTGCAAATGCCATCTCATGAGTGACTATAAGCATGGTTCTGCCTTCTTTGGCGAGAGAAAGAACAACATCCAGAACTTCCCTTACCATCTCGGGATCGAGCGCCGCTGTTATTTCGTCCAAAAGCAAAACCTCAGGATGCATGATAAGTGCCCTTACTATCGCTACTCTCTGCTTCTGTCCGCCGGATAACTGCCTCGGATAACTGTCTTTTTTTGACAAAAGTCCTACTCTGTCGAGAAGTTTGATGGCCTCTTCTTCGACCTCGGCTTTTTTACGTTTTTTAACCTTTATCGGAGCTAAAGTGATGTTTTGAAGAATTGTTTTATGAGGGAAAAGGTCGTAACTTTGAAATACCATTCCGATTCTTTCCCTGGTCCTGCTTAAATTCTTTTTGTTGGGATTTACCTTTTCTTCTCCTAAAAGAACTTCGCCTTCATCAATGTCTTCGAGCCCGTTTAAGCAGCGAAGAAAAGTACTTTTGCCGCAGCCCGAGGGTCCCACTATTACCACTACTTCGCCTTTTTTAACCGATAGTGACAGATTGTCGAGCACAGGTAAATCATCAAATTGTTTGCTTAATCCGTTAACTTTTAAAATCTCTTCCATATCAGTTCTCCCACTTCTTTTCAAGATATTTGGACAAAAGGCTTATCGGATAGCATGCCAGAAAATATAAAAGAAAAATCGTGGCAAAAACTCCGAACGCCGCATTCGGCGAACTCTTTCTGTTGGCCTCTATTATCTGCTGTCCCACTTTCAAAACCTCGACGATTCCTATCATCATGACAAGGCTCGTGGTTTTAATCATTCTGGTGATAAGGTTTATCGAAAGCGGTATTAATCGCCTTATAATCTGCGGAATAATAACGTGAAAATAAGTCTGTACCGTGTTCATCCCAAGCGCCGCACTGCTTTCATACTGAATGGTATCTATACCCGAGAGCGCTCCTCTGACCAAATCCGACATTTCCGCGGTTCCCCAAAAAGTAAATACGATGACGGACGAAACCTCTGCAGACAGATTAATTCCTAGAACCTTGGTGGCACCGAAATAAACTATGAATAAAAGCACCATCTGCGGCATTATTCTGACTATTTCCAAATATACCCTTGAGAACGCATTGATAACAGGATTTTTAAGCGTCATCAGCGCTCCGAGTATGATTCCAAGAAAAATGCTTATGGCAACGGAAATAAGGCTTATATAAAGCGCCACACCAAGGCCTCCAAGGAGGCGGAGCATATTATTTCCTTTGAGTAGAACTTCAAATCCCATGTTAATCTCCAAACATTTTAAATCTTGCTTTTTTCTCAACGATACTTCCTAAAACCGATACCGGAAGCAGCATAATCACATAAAAAATTACAAGCATAAAAAGACATTCCGTTGTGTTGTAATAAAGGCCGATTAAATCCTTGGCCGTAAACATCAGATCCATCAGGCTTATTGCGGAAAAGACGCTTGTTTCTTTTAGGAGGAAAATGAGGTTTGCGACTACCGCAGGCACACTTAAGGTTATGGCCTGAGGAAGAATGACGGATGTGAAAAGCTGTCTCTTTTTCATGCCGAGTGCCAGCGCACTTTCGGTCTGCGATAGCTTAACCGCGCCAAGTCCGCTCCTGAAACTCTCTGCCATATAGGCTCCGCCCAAAAGTCCGAGTCCCAAGGCTCCGCAGGCCTCTGCCGATATCGATATTCCGAGTTTCGGAAGCCCGAAATATACGAAGAAAAGCTGCACGAGAAGCGGTGTGTTTCTGAAAAGCTCAACATATACCTTTACGACTGCCGAGAAAAACGGAATTTTAAAATGTAATATAAACGCCGAAATCACTCCTATCCCGAGAGAAAGAGCGATTCCGATCCACCCTATTTTAATTGTCAGCATAAATGCCTTTATGTACAAAGGCAGATAATCCTTGATTACGTTAAAATCCATTATTTTTTCCTGTGATCGATTTTCTTTGCCATGAATGTTCCGAGATTCTGAATAATCTGGAAGATTACGATAAGCAGTATAACCGTTACTATCATAATGTCGGTCTGCCATCTGTAATAGCCGTATCTGACTGCGATATCGCCTAAGCCTCCGCCGCCGACGGTTCCGGACATTGCCGAATATCCTAAAAGAAGCCCTGTGGTAATCGTTGCTCCCGTAAAAAGAGAAGTCTTCGCTTCAACCAAAAGCACCTTAAATATTATCTGCAGATTGCTCGCACCCATCGCCTTTGCGGCCTCGATTACACCCGCATCAACCTCGTTTAAGGACGACTCCACAACTCTTGCTATATAAGGCGCCGCGCAGATTACAAGCGGAACTATTGTGGCCGTCGAACCGTAACTTTTTCCTACTATTAATCTCGTAAAAGGGATTAACAGAATCAGTAAAATAAGAAACGGAATGCTTCTTATGATGTTGCAGACAAAATCACCGATTCCGTAAATTATTTTGTTGGGTTTAAGCCCCTTGGAATTCGTCACATAAAGAAGAATTCCAAGAGGAAGCCCAAGCAGGTATCCGACAAATGTGGATCCCAACGTCATGTATAACGTATCCCTTATTCCTTCAATGATCATTCCTATTACTTTGCTGTCAAACATTTTTCTTACCTCTATGCTTCGCCTTCATAATCGGCTACAGCCAGTCCGTTCTCTTTCAGATATAAAATAATCTCTTCCGATACCGCCTCATCCTCAGGCAGTGCAAGAATCATTTCGCCTCTTGCCTTTCCGCCCACGTTTCTCGTGTCGGCTTTCAGAATATTAACCGGTGTTTTGAATTTTAAAATCATATTTGAAATGACGGGCTCGTATGCCGAATTTTCCTTAAACACAATTCTGATTTTTCTTTTTGTATCAAGGCTTTTAAGCGGTGTGTAATTGATTTCGCTGCCCGTAATTAATTCCTTTGCCGCATCGGATGAGGGTGATTCGAAGATTTTATCAACCTCTCCCTCTTCGGCGAGTTTTCCGTTGTCGATAATTGCGACATGCTTACAAACTTCAGTGACAACGGACATCTGATGCGTGATGATAACAATAGTTATTCCGAGCATTTCGTTTATTTCTTTTAGGAGCTTTAATATCGAGTCGGTGGTCTGAGGATCAAGCGCAGAGGTTGCTTCGTCGCATAAAAGAATGCTCGGATTGGTTGCAAGTGCTCTGGCTATGGCGACTCTTTGTTTCTGACCGCCGGAAAGCTGAGAGGGAAAAGCCTTTTCCTTGTCTTCAAGATTGACGGTCTTTAAAAGTTCCTTGGCTCTTACTCTGGCCTCTTTTCTTTTAACTCCCGCAATTTCCAGGGGAAAGCAGATATTGTCGATAACATTCTTTTGCTCCAGGAGATTAAAATTCTGGAAAATCATTCCGATTTCGCGGCGTTTTTTCCTTAACTCTTTTTCGCTTAATGTCGAAAGATTGATACCGTCTATAAGAATGCTGCCCTGAGTGGGTTTTTCCAGGAAATTTACCGTTCTGACGAGTGTACTTTTCCCTGCTCCGGACATTCCGATAATGCCGAAAATATCCCCCTTTTCTATTGAAAGCGAAACGTCGCTTAACGCCGTCACCGTATGCCCTTTTATCTCAAATATTTTAGTCAGGTTTTTTATCTCTATTTCGCTCATTTTTGTTACTCCAAGTTTCATGCACTTCATTCTTTTAAGTGCAAAAATCCGGACGGAGGCTTTGACTCCTCCGCCCGACGATTAGCCTAAATGCAATTATTTTTCATAGAAGATTACTGCACCGTCATATGTGTCTTCGATGAATTTCTTAATTTCATCGGATCTTAAAACTTTTACAAGAGCCTGAATCTTATCGCTGTTTTCGTTTCCTTCAAGAACGGTAACGATATTTACGTAAGTCTTGGCAGCTTCGGAATCGCTTGCTTCGTATGCAATTGAATCTTTTCCTACGGAATAGCCTGCTTCAAGTGCATAGTTGCCGTTTAAGATAACGTATTCAACTTCCTTTACGACTCTTGCAACCTGAGCTGCTTCAAGTTCCACGAATTCAATGTTGTGAGGGTTTTCAACCACATCGTTTACTGTTGCTGTGAGGCCTACGCCCTCTTTTAAGGTGATGAGACCGTTGTCCTGAAGAAGTAAAAGTGCTCTTGCTTCGTTTGTTGTATCGTTGGGAATTGCAATCTTGTCGCCGTCACCGATTTCGTCAAGGCTTGCCTTTTTGCCGGGATAAATTCCGAAAGGCTCATAGTGAATTTCGCCTGCAACTACAAGGTGTGTTCCCTGTTCAGCGTTGAAGCTGTCAAGGTAAGGCACGTGCTGGAAATAGTTTGCGTCAAATTCGCCTGACTCAACTACAAGGTTGGGCTGTACATAATCGTCAAATTCTACAATATCAAGTTTGTAACCGTAGTTTTCAAGAATCTTGGCTGCTTCTTCGAGAATCTCTGCATGAGGAACGGGTGTTGCTGCGATCTTAATTGTCTCGCCGTTTCCGTTGGGAATATCTGCTGCATCTGTCTCTTCTGCTGCATCTGCTTCAGCAACTTTACCGCCTTCAACTACAAGTGTGTTCTCATAATCCGCACCGTAAGTATCAATAAGTGTTGCTTCATAATCCGCATGGAAGAAGTTCTCTTCGCCAAGTTTAACCGTTTCTTCATTTAACCAGTTTGCAAGAGAATCGTTACCCTTTGATACTGCGGGAGCTATTGTATCCTGGCTTCCGAGTGACGGAATACCAACCACAAATCCGGGGTTTTCGATAGCGTAAGCAATAACCTCTGTGTTGTCGTTAGCCCATGCAACGCCTGTTCCGTTTTCAAAGGATGTCTTAGCCGATGCATATGTATCAAACTTCTGAAGCTTGATGTCGGGATAATTCTTTTCAAGGTATGTCTCTGCTGTTGTACCTGAAATAACGATTACTTGATCGTCAGCACCAATCTGTGAAAGGTCTGTAATTACGTTGTCTTCGTGTGATACGACACCGAGTGCCACGTTCATGTAAGGAAGTGTAAAGTCAACCTTTTCGGCTCTCTCTTCGGTTACGGTAAAGTTTGCAAGAACGATATCAACCTTACCTGTTTCAAGATATTCAACTCTGCTGGCTGCCTCTGTGGAGACGTAGTTGATATCTACTCCGAGGTCTTCACCGATTCTCTCTGCGAAGTAAACATCGTAGCCCTGATATTTACCGTTTTCATCCACATAACCGAACGGGTTTTTGTCTGAGAAAACTCCGATGTTTATCTTTCCGCTCTCTTTTATTTCATCGAGTGTTCTGTATACCTTTGTGGCATTTGCTTCGGTAACATTTACTGTGTTTCCGCCCGAAGCTGTATTAGCGCATCCCGTAAAAG
This sequence comes from Lachnospiraceae bacterium G41, assembly GCA_900100245.1. Taxonomy (GTDB): domain Bacteria; phylum Bacillota; class Clostridia; order Lachnospirales; family Lachnospiraceae; genus UBA3766. Next base: position 163,212 of record FNEU01000003.1, on the reverse strand, counting down.
ATGCTATAGCAAGTCCTGCTGTTAAAATTCCTGTTAATATTTTTCCAAAATTCTTTTTCATGATCTTTTTATCCTCTTTTCTCTTAAATAATTACTTATGTGTATTTTCTGTATTTTTGCATCCTGCGGCTTTTCCTTTACAAAAGAAAAAGCCCGGGGTTTTAAACTCCCGAGCCAAATTAACGTTTCATTCGAAATGACAAACTAATCCGTGCAGGTGCATGACAAATGAGCCAAACACCCGGTTTTCATACAGGCCCGGGAGAAAAGCATTCGACAGCAACACATACACATTGAGATGTAATTATTTGCAAATGTTTTCATATTTGTCATGTCTCCTTTCAATTCGATAGTCGATACTATAAACCTACCAATTTGGTATGTCAATAGTTTTTTTAAAAATTTTTTTATTTATTTTTTTCGGAATGCGTGCAAAGGTACGTAATTACAGGCATTGTAGCGATATTTATATATATGTATCTTAGCCATGAAACAGGTCCTAAAAAGCATGTCGCAAGATACATAAGCGGAATAATCATCAGGGAAAGACCCTTTTTATCCTTTCTGTATAAAAGATAAAAGAAAGCAAAAATGTATCCCCAAACATATATGGTGCTCTTCCACATCCATCCTAAAAGAGGTATGCGAAGTCTGCCGTCGGTATCCTTGAAAAGATAATCCATAACGGAGGTTCCAAAAGGAAGCAGGTTTTTGTTTGCAACCATCGGATAATCACCGTAGATGGGTTCGGCGAAAAGTTTCGTGGTACCGCCTAAAAAGTACGGATAATCAAACGGATAGAAATAACCCGCCGTAAGTCCGACAAAGGTCTCGATATATTCCACAGGATGTTTGAGTCCGATTTTTGCGACCAGTTTTAAGAAATTCTTTTTGTTTGTTTTTAGCAGATTTTCATTTGCATTATTCTTAATTCCGTCGGAAATAACATAGGAATATTTCTCAAGGGACTCCTCTGGTATGTATGCACAGATTTCGTTATATTCAAGATCAGTGAGTTCGTCCCTGTGGAACTTTGCCACTCTTGCAAGGCACATAAGGGGAACCGACATACTCTCTCTTTGCGTATCTTTTACGTATGCACCCGTAGTGTTTATTAAGAGCTTCTCCGTGCCCTTAAAACAAAGGATGGTTGCAAGGATAACTCCCAGGAATACGAGCTTTTTCTTTAAGCCCTTTTGAAGGAGTATTGCTATGATGCCTCCGACCGCAACCGCATAAATCATATTGTTTCTGAAATGACAAGAAAGAACAAGGAAGACCGCCACTCCTATTCCGAGTGCAATCTTTTTTCCTATTCCCTTTGAAGCATCGTCTATGAATCTTAAGAAGAAGGTTAATGCGACTACGATAAATGCAGCGGAGAGCACACCTTTTATGGTGGAGATGGCGAACCATGCATTTACGGGGTTTAAAAGAAATACTAAAAGAGCCGCAAGCCTTAATTCCTTTCTAACTTTCTTTTCGTAAAGATATTCCATGAAAAAGGCTTCAGAGCCCGAAAGAATAAGCATCTGAATAAGCGAATAGAAAATCATTCCGGAATTGACGTCGCCGCGATTATAACCCCATTCGTAGGCCTTTCCGAGGAAAAGCGTATGAAGAATCGAATGGTGCGTGGAAAGGCTGTTCGTCATATATGTGTAAACCTGATCGTCCGCATCATATACGAAATTTGCAGGCCACCAGTATAAAAGAATCGGAACGAAGCTTAAAAAAATTAAAGCCCAAATAATTACAAATGCGAGCCATGGTTTTTTGGTAAGAAAGTTTGCTTTTTCTTCTTTTTTACCGTCCGATATTTTGTTTAATAATCCGAAAAGTTCACTAAAAAGAGGGATTACAAAGAATGCGAGCCCTATGGATAAAGGAATGGAAATAAGAATTGTCGTTCCCTTTGCTAGAAGTGAATTGTTTCCAAAGACCATAAAAGCAGCCCAAACCGAACCAAGGCTTAAAAGCCATCCCGGTATCGAAGAAAAGATGATTCTTCTTTTATCTTTTATGACCTCTTTGGTAAAGAAGCGGTTTAAAAGGATAATATCCAGCGCAAAAAACGCTATGCATGAAAGATTCCAGCCATAGATTTCGGTTCCGAAAAAGACTCTCTGCGGGTCTGTGATTTCCGTAATATAACTGATCGACAAAGCATTTAAAAATGCCAGAACAACAATCGAGATTCTCTTACGCCATATGTTTTTAGTGTTTGATTTTTTCATGTTTATTTTCTTCTTTTATGAATTGTGATTATCAAAAATACACCCATACCGAAAGCGCCGACAAATCCGGCGAATCCGAGTGCCGGAATGCCAAGGACCTGAGGCTGCATATTGGTGGTGCAAATCATGGCCGAGCTGATGATTACAGAAGCCATGATGATGCAAAGAATCATGTCTCCGACTAATATTTCCACTCTCCTCATAAGTGAGTCAAATCCGACGGGTTCGATGTTAATCTTCGTCTGGCCTTTGATAACCGACTTCATCATATCTGCCGAGAGCGACGGAATCGTGAGTGATTTCTTAGCCGAATCATATACCGCTTTGGCGTCGCCTATCATCTCCTGCTTTAAGTCAAATTCATTGAGCAAATCCTGCATGACTTTGCCGGAGAAAAGTTCTGCCATATTTACATCTACATTAAGGCTTGTGACCACACCCTCGATTGTGACAAGCGCACGGACAAGCATTGAGAAACCTCTCGGGAGCGAAATGCCGTGAGCGGCTGCAAGTTCGACCACATCGTTTAAAAGCTCACCCATATTGAGGTCCTCAAGACTCATGGAACAGTAACGGTCCATCATATCGTCGATGTCGTTAAAGAGTTCCGGATGGTTGATTTCCTTCTGCGGTTTTCCTAAGGAAAGAACCGCATTTTTCATCAGATTGACATCCTTTTGAACTACAGCTGTGATGGCTGTTTTAAGAATGTTCTGCTCTTTTTTGCCAAAGCGTCCGACCATGCCCCAGTCAAGCCACACAATCTTGCCATTTAAAATCTCAAGATTGCCCTGATGGGGATCCGCATGGAACAGTCCGTCGTCGAGTACCTGTTTTAGGAAGTTATTAACAAGCTTGGTAGCAACTTCTTTTCGGTCATATCCTTCGCTGTCGAGTTTCTCTATATTGCCGATAGAAAAGCCGTCGATATAGCCCATCGTAAGGACTCTCTGTGTGGTGTAATCCTCTTCGATTACAGGACATGTTACATAATTTATGCCTTCCATATTGCGGGCAAATTCCAGCGTGGTTTCAGCCTCAATACGGAAATCCAGTTCGTTAATTGAAACCTCTTTTAACTCCTCGACCAGCATGTTAAAGTCTATGGTCTGGTTTATCGGAGAGATCTTGGCCATCTTTGCAGCCTTGGTTAAAAGCGCAAAATCCTTCATCATCATATCAGCCACGTAAGGGCGCTGAACTTTGATGACAACTCTTCTTCCGTCAGGAAGGACGGCTGCATGAACCTGCGCTATGGATGCGCTGCCTAAAGATTTTTCGTCTATGGATTTAAAGAGTTCGTTAATCGGTTTGCCGAGTTCGCTCTCTATTTCTTTTTTAATAATTTCTATATCAAGCGGTTTTACATCCGCACGTAAAAGTTCAAGTTCCTTGCAGTATTCCTTGGGAAGAAAGTCTCCTCTTGAACTCATTATCTGACCGATTTTTATAAAAGTCGGACCGAGATCCTCTAAGATATGTCTTAAGTTCTCGGGTGTCAGACCGTTTTTTACGATGTTGTGTTTTCTAATAACACTTAATATTTCTTCGAGACGCTTGGTCTCATCAAACATTTCGCGGGGGATGCTTCGTAACTTCATTTCAGTTCTTGTCATCTTCGGCACCTCCTCTCGCTGTATGAACGCTTATGGCCTTTCTGCCGTCGTCTTCTTTTATGGCTTCTACGGATACTTCTTTGGTTCCGTAAACGGGAGTCTTTGACAGTTCGAGATTTCTTTCTATTACTTTTCCGTCGTCGTCCTTAACCTCATTAAAATAAAGGCTCTTTCCGTCTCCGAGATCAAGCGAATTGTCTTCTCTCTTTCGCTCTTCTCTTTTACGCATGATTTCTTCGCGATTGCCGTTGTAAAGGAGCTCTTCGTTGTCAACATTTCCCAGACCCAGCACTTCGCTTCCGCGGCGAAGCAGGTCTTTTATTTCTTCGTTTTGTTCATCTATGGTTCCCAGTCCGGCAAGAATAATTTTTTTGGTCACATCAGTTACCATACTCATGATTAAATCACCTTCTTTTTTATCCGTTCATTAATCAAAAACTATATAAATATATTATACTTCTTCCCACAAAAAATAAAAGCCAGGATACTCAATATCCTTGACTTCACAACTGATTGGTTTATAATAATTATAGGTGCTACCGATAGACGGTTGCCCTACAGAATTTTAAAGTCTTAAAATAACTGCCCTGGACCGGCGGTTATTTTTTTGTGTCATGACTTATCAAATAAATGACAGTCCCCAATGCAACAATGAATAATAGATTTTATCGTTATTTTATACAACACACTATTCTTCCTCGTAATTCATTGATTCGAGGAATACTCCGAAGGACTTCGCCAAATTTTCGATTGTAACATCGTCAAACCATAAAAGATTGACGGTTTTATCGGCATCATCTCTAACATGATTCATTAATATTGAGTAATCAACAGATTTTATCTCATTCTCATTATCATCGAAGTAAGTGGCTTTCCTGCCGTCTTCGTCTTCGATTAATTCCTGTGCACTGACTTTTTCAAATACTACGGAATTTATCTGGATTGAAATGTAATAATTTTGAATAAAATAAGTGTCTTCACTGTAATTTGTTTTACCCTCTGCCAGATACCTGTATATATCCTGATATTTGTTGTAAGAATAGAAGCAAAGTAGTTCATTCGTATCATACAAAGCCGGCTGTATGGATGTATTATTTGTTTTCACCCTTTGTATGCTTCCGTCTTCTGTGGTTTCATAAATATATAAGAAACAGGTGTCATCTGTATCACGTCCTGAAACTATCACTTCGGGACAGCCGTTCATATCAAGATCGGTAACGGCATATTTATATATAAGTTCGGCCTTTTCTTCGTTCTCAGCCTCGTCTGTTTCCTCATTTTCAGCTGTATCTGAATCTTCCGGCTCAATTTCGTTTGTTTCAACGCAAATCTCATCAATTTCCCACTCATCCGAATTGTTAAAAAGAACATTTAAAGGCTGAACATATTCAATATCTACATTACCCCAAACTTCCTCATCCATCAGATAATAGGTTTTTGATTCATACTCAAATGATTTATTATCCTCGGACAACACTACTTCAAATGTTTCGAAACATCCCCATCCGTAAGGATTTCCGTATTCCATTTGCAGTCTTTTTTCATCTTCCGAAATCCAGGAAAAACCGACACCCGGACATTCGTTGAAACCTTCCCTGTCCGCATCATAGATCAGTACATAGCCGTAAACATCACTCTTGTCGTCTATATCAAAGAAAGAACCGTCTTCGCTGACCCATTTACCCTTAATCATAGCAAGAATATTAGCGCTTTCTTCCTGGGATTTTTTAATGTTCTCCTGTCTCTGGTACTCTGCTATTGCCTGATTTCTCTGCTCTTCGAGTGTATAGTATTTTTCCGTATCACCTTCATAATCAACCCATCCGAGATCGTCAGCCCAGTAGTGCCAGATTGTCGCATACTCGTCAGAATCGAGGTATCTGAAATTTACCTCAAGCCACGAACAACTTGCAATAACAGAATTAATATTCTCAGCATTATCCGAATAAATAATCAGGGTATTGTTTTTTGTTTCCTGTTCTTTACCATGGACATCATCTCCATAAAAATTAAATTTATCCAGCGAAAAATTATTTCTTTTACTCTTAAAAGAGATTTCCACCCTGTCATCATAATATTCGGTTTTGGTTATATACAAATCATCACAATGTTTGATGTCTTTTAAGTTGTAAGTATATGTATTTAATTTTTTTCCGCAGCCTGCAATAAAAAGAACATTTAAAAGCACTGCAATTATCAATAATAATCTGTTCTTCATGGTCCATCCTCCCTGCGTCATCTGTCTTATGTAAAAGATACGAATAAGCAATCTGAATTTATTGAATATTTTTATTTTTTTCCATAAATATTATTTCTTTATTCGTATGTTTGTTAGAAAACCCCATACATTAATTATTTTACATCATTTGACGGAGGGAAAAAAGAATGAAAAAAAACTTAAAATCATTTGTTTTGTGCCTGACAGTTTCACTTGCTGCAGCAGGAATGCTTGTGGGCTGTGGAAATCAGGCTTCAATATTGCCGGAAATTGTTACCATAGATACGCTTGAAGAAGAAAAGCCTGCGAATGATTCGACAAATTCTGCAGAAAAAGATGCTACTGATAATGGGCAAACTGAAACTGCCGGTGAAATTTTGGATGAGAATTCAACCGCTGAAAGTGAAGATACAGGCGATGTCAAGGAACTTGGCGAAACCGGAACTGTCGGTGATTTTGAATATATTCTTGAAGGTTCGATGGACAGCGGATTTTTCTTGGACAGAGGATGGTTTTTAATGGCAAGCGATGAAACCGATGAAGTAATCCTTGCTATATGTTCGGGTAAAAGAAGTACCGGCGGATATTCGATTGAAATAACCGACATTGATTATAAAGATCCCGTGATGACCATCACCGTAAAAGAAAACTCACCCGCTCCCGATACTGTGGTGACGGAAGCCTTTACCTGCCCCATATGTTACATTCGTTTAAGTTCTCTTCCAAAAGAAGTGAAAGTTGTAACAGCATCAGGAGCTGAATTAAATTTCCAGGGAAATTACCGTGAAGATTTTGAAGCAGGCAACGATTATATTGCAGTTTTAAGCGACGGCGCAGGCGAAATCATAGAGAAAACCTATGTATACAAAAACGATGACGGCACTTACAGATATGTAAATGTCGAAGCCATTACCGAAAGCTGGGGAAGTACAAAGTGGAACGAAACTCTGGTCGGCTCCGGAACTGCTGCCACCAAGGAAGAAATCGTTGAGATTGCAAAAAATCACAATTCCTGCGGAAGCGTGTTTTATCCTTTCGAGATAAACGATACCGATGATTATGATTATACAATCATTAGCTACGAAGAACTGCAAAGCCATTATATTTCCGTAGAAGACTTTTTAAATGGAGACTTCTAATTGCTTCAAAAGTATTTATAAATGATTTAATTCTTAATATATTTATTTTAAAGATATTTCTTTTATGAAATATCTTTTTCTTTGATTTATCTTTTATTATATTTTTTTAGGATGAATTGAGCTTTTAAATTGTTTTATTAATATAAGCGCTTAAAAATGCATAAAGGAGGACTGTGAAAGGTGTTTGAACCTGAACGTCTGTATGATTTGTATTTTGATACGGTTTACAAAGTTTGTTTTCTATATATGAAGAATCCTGAAGACACGAAAGATATGGTACAGGAAACCTTCTACCAAATGCTTCATAAACCCTTCAATTACGAATCAGATGAAAAAACCAAAGCATGGCTGATTGTTTGTGCATCAAACATATGTAAAAACAACTTAAAAAAATGGTGGAAAAAGCAAACTGTCTCATATGATGAAGAAATTGGAAATCAAGTTGAAATGAGCACGACAGATGATTATGCAAATGATGTATATCAATCCGTTATGGCTTTGGAAGAAAAATATTCAATTCCGATATATTTGTATTACTACGAGGGTTATTCGACAATAGAAATTGCGAAAATGCTTAATTCTAAACCTTCAACAATACAAACGCGTCTGGCTAAAGCAAGAGAAATATTGAAAATGGAATTGGAATAATTAATTTGAAAGGAGTACCATTATGTATCCAAATGATTATATAAAAGCAATTGAATCAATCGTTCCTGATAAAAATGCAAAAGATGAAATAAAGAAAAATCTGTTTAATCCCGAGGCACAGAATAAACCCGTAACGATGAAAAAAATAAAGTCCGCACCGGCTTGGAAGGGTTTGGCTGCCGCAATTGCAGTTGTTTGCGTACTCGGTATATCAGTTCCCGTAATCGCAGCCGGAATACGTTCTTTAATTATAAACAGAACACCTTCATATGCCCCTCTTTCAGACTCTATCGAAACATCTGTTTACACACAGTCGGATGAACATGTAAAAATGTCAGTAGAAGAAATGTTGTCTGACGGTAAGGTTGTTAATATGACCGTAAAATACACTGCCCTCGACGATGACGGCAAGCAATGGCTTGAAAATTTAGTAGCAGATAACAATTCTTTATATTTAAAACCTGCTATGTTCGAAATACCCGGTCACAGAACCAATTTCAGTTGGGGCACTGTGGAAATGGGCGAATATGCAAGTGAAGATGAACGCATTTTTATGGTTGAACTTAGTGCCGACAGTCGTGATTACTTTGAAAAAAAAGGAGTTTTATCTTTCCCGATGACAGAAAGTAAAGAAGAAGTAATGCTGGATATTTCTGGAAATGTTGAAATCCGGTCATTTAAACTGGAATCTGGCAAGAAAGCATCTGACTATTATACGCCGACATATATCGAAATCTCTCCGATGACATTTGTAATTTACGCCCAAAACCATGGTGTGTATGAAAGAATCACATCGGGAAAAAACGGAGAATACACAAGTGAAACCTGGCTTCTGCCGGATGAAGAACTTGATTCACTTGAAAAGAATTCATATTTTATCTTAAAAGACGGGAGCAAAGAAAATCTATGCGCAGGAGCCCACTCCGCTACAGAGGCCAAAGAAGAGAACCATTACTCGGATGTAATGCTCTACAGTACCAGATTTATGGATTTTTCAGACTCCATACAGGGAAAGCCCAAGCTTGTTAACCCCGATGATTTTGAAGCAATTGTGATTAACGGAGTAAGATTTGATTTTGTTCAATGATAATTTGTTTTTACCTAAAAGAGGACTGCAAAAATGCAGTCCTCTGCTTTTTAATCCTTATTCTTTTTAATCATTGATTCCGCATAGCCAAAGATACTATTTCTGTCCGTAATATGCGTTGGCGCCATGCTTTCTGAAATAATGCTTATCCTGAAGCTCCTGAGGAGCCGAGATTACTTCATGATTTATCTGTTCGGTAAAGAGTGCCATCTTGGCAACTTCTTCAAGTACAACTGCATTATGAACTGCGTTGTTGGCATCCTTGCCCCAGGCGAAAGGTCCGTGGTTCTTGCAGAGTACTGCGGGAACCGCTTCGGGATCGATATTCATTCTTTTAAATTCATTAACTATAAGCTTTCCTGTATTAAGTTCGTATGCTTCGTCGATTTCTTCCTTGGTAAGATTTCTTACGCAGGGAATGCTTCCGTAGAAATAATCCGCATGGGTTGTTCCGTAGCAGGGAATATCTCTTCCCGACTGTGCGAAGCTTGTAGCATATGTGGAATGTGTATGTACCACTCCGCCGATTTCAGGGAAGCCCTTGTAGAGTTCCAGATGTGTGGGTGTATCAGAAGAAGGATTAAGCTTTCCTTCAACAACATTTCCCTCAAGGTCTACAACAACCATATCTTCGGGTTTCATTACATCATAATCAACACCTGAAGGCTTGATTACAAAGAGACCTTTCTCTCTGTCAATCGCACTAACATTTCCCCAGGTAAATGTTACAAGTCCGTGCTTGGGAAGAAGCATATTTGCTTCGTAAACTTTTTGTTTGAGTTCTTCGAGCATAATTCTATCCTTTCATTGTTAAGGTGCCAGGCACACTTCGTGAGCCAGGCACCTTTTTTCTTTTTACAGATTTTCAACTGCTGCCTTTTCAACAGCGATTGCCCTCTTGTATTTTTCGATGAATGCATCAAAGCCTTCAACATCCTTAGCTTCGGGAGCACATTTCTCGCAGCCTGTATTGTTGAATATCTTTGCACTTAAGTATTCGCTTAAGGACATACCGTTCTTATTGTCCATATAAGCGGCAAGGAGTGCGATACCCCATGCACCGCCTTCGGATGCGGTTTCCATTACGGATACGGGTGCGTTAATTGCTGCTGCGGCAATCTTGGTGCCGACACCTTTGGTCTTAAAGTATCCGCCGTGTCCGTACATTTCATCTACCTTTACGCCCTCTTCTTTTAACATCAGATCAAGACCGATCTTTAATGCTGCCATTGCGGAATAAAGGTTTGCTCTCATAAGATTTGCAAGGCTTAACTTATCCTCTGCCTTTCTTGCAAGGAGTAATGCACCTTCTTCAAATCCGGTTACAGGTTCGCCGGAGAGATAGTTAAAGAGTGTAAGTCCGCCGCAGTCTGCATCGCCTTCAAGAGCTACGGAATAAAGCTTTGTATAGAGCTCGTTCATATCGACGGGAGCGCCCATAAGTTCCTGGAATTCCTTAAATACCTTAACCCAGTTGTTAATCTCGGAAGTACAGTTGTTGCAGTGAACCATTCCTACAAGTGCGCCGTCGGGTGTTGTAACAAGGTCGATTTCGGGATAAACCTTGGATAAATCTTTTTCGAGAACAACCATTGCAAATACGGATGTACCTGCGGAAATATTACCTGTTCTTACCTTAACGGAGTTGGTTGCAACCATACCTGTTCCTGCATCGCCTTCGGGAGGACAGAGAGGAATACCTGCTATAAGATTGCCACTTTCATCAAGGAGTGCAGCACCTTCAGGAGTCAAAATACCTGCGTTTTCGCCAGCGGATAAAACTTCGGGAAGAAGATCCTTAAGGCCTTTTGCAAGTGCGGTTTCTTTGGCAAGAACATCAAACTTTGCAATCATCTTTTCATCATAATTGCCGGTGCTCATATCGATGGGGAACATACCTGAAGCATCGCCCACGCCGAGTACTTTCTTGCCAGTCAGTTTCCAGTGAACAAAGCCTGCAAGAGTTGTGAAGAAGTCAATATCTTTTACGTGCTCTTCTTTGTTTAACATTGCCTGATAAAGATGTGAAATGCTCCATCTCTGGGGAATGTTGTAATTAAATTCTTTTGTAAGGATTTCTGCGGCTTCGCCCGTAATGGTGTTTCTCCATGTTCTGAAAGGAACGAGGAGTTTGTCTGACGCGTCAAATGCGAGATATCCGTGCATCATGGCTGAGATACCGATGCCCGCAAACGAAGTTACAGCTATGCCGTATTTTTCTTTTATGTCCTTGGCCATATCCGAATAGCAGGCCTTTAATCCTGCGAAAATCTCCTCTTCGGAATAGGTCCAGATACCGTCTTTTAAGCTGTTTTCCCAGCCGAATCCGCCGATTGCGAGAACGTTTCCGGCTTCATCGCATACTACAGCCTTGATTCTCGTTGAACCGAATTCGATTCCTAGATAAGCCTTCCCTGCTTCAATTAATTCTTTTGCTCCCATAGTTAACCTCCGTTTATGTGAAATTTAATATACTATCATGTCTCTGCCGTTCTGTTTTCCGAGATACAGTTTCTCGTCGGCATCTTTTATGTTGTCTTCAAAAGATTTCGAATAATCGTATTCCGTCAGGCCGTAAGTCATTTTTACTCTCACTTCTTCTTTGCCGTGGTTAAGTTTTAAGTCTTTTACGGCGTCTCTTATGTGTGAGAGTTTGATATATGCATCATCTCCGTTTAAGTCTGCGAAAACGATTAAGAATTCCTCACCGCCCCATCTTGCTACGAAGCCGTACTCTTCGGTTTCTTTCTTTAAAACTTCGGAAATTGCCACAAGCACGGTATCGCCGAAATCATGTCCGTAGGAGTCGTTAATCTTCTTAAAGAAATCTATGTCTCCGATGCAGATGCTCATCACACGTCTCTGCAATACTATGTCGTTGACTATTTCCATTGTGCTTCTTCTATTATAAAGACCTGTGAGCGCATCAACCGAAGCCTGTTTTCTTAGCTGATTGTTGTAGGAAATCAGCTTGTCTTCCATGTGCTGACTCTCTTTGGAAAACGAGAAAGAAATGATGGAAACCATTATCACGAATGCAAGGGCGTTTACCACCTGAATGCTCTTGTCGAAATGTTCAATGGATATTTTTCCCTGATTGCCCTTAAAAAAGATAAGGAAAACAATGAACATTGCAAAGAGGCAGAAATCGAGCAGAACCTTTTTCCTGTTGTAGCCCGCCTCGCCGAACGAATACATAATTACCAAGAGAATTAAGAAAAACTGGAAGCCGCCTTCCCAGCCGAACAATACGACTGCAGCCGTTATCCAGAGGGCTTTCTGGAATACAAAAATTGTAAGTATAATAAGCTTTCGCGCATTATAGGAAATGTAAAAAGTTATGCCGTCGACAACAAGCATTATGCCCCAGAATACGGATCCCGGAACCGATTTTATGAAACATGCATCCAGCACAAGATTAAAGAGCGAAACGCACATAAAGATAAGCACCATCTGTCTGATGATTACGGTCATGCGCTTGCTCTCGTTTTTGTGTTTTGTGTCTTTGTTGATTAATTCAAATAACTTACCCATACAGCTTTTTGCCAAAATTTATAACTAATGCTTTTTCCACATCATGGGAACAAAGAGAAGAAGAATCGGATAAAGTTCGAGTCTTCCCGCAAGCATGTCAAAGATGAAAACTATCTTCGAAAGATAATTAAATCCCGCATAATTGCCCGTGGCGCCTACCACTTCTAATCCGGGGCCGACATTGTTCATTGTCGCGAGTACGGCGGTAAAGTTTGTTACCATATCGTATTTGTCTATGGATACGATAAATACCGATCCGAAATAAATAAGTGCGAATAAAACCGCATAAACGCAGACGCTCTTAACTACCGTTTTATCCACCGTTCTGTCATCCATACCGACAGCCTTTACACTTCTTGGATGAATGAACGAATTTATTTCCTGTCTGACGGCTTTAATTAAGATTAGGACTCTGGAAAACTTAAGTCCGCCGCCCGTTGAACCGGCGCAGGCACCGGTTATCATCAAAAGAACCAGAATCGTCTTTGAAAGCGACGGCCATAAATTAAAGTCGCAGGTCGCAAAACCTGTTGTGGTGATAATCGAAGCTACCTGGAAAGCCGCATCCGTAAGGGCTCCTCCGAACGAATCGTAGGTTTTGAATATGTTTAATGTAATGACTGCCGCCGATACAACAATCACTATTAAGTATGTTCTGACTTCCTCAATCTTAAAGATGTTCTTGAATTTACGAGCCAGGATAAGGAAATAAACGTTAAAGTTGATTCCGTAGAGAATCATGAATATTGTTACGTCCCACTTGATAAGTGTGCTGAAATTGGCAATGCTTGAATTGTAAACACCGAATCCGCCGGTGCCGGCCGTTGCAAACGAAGTACATACGGCTTCAAAGAAACTCATGCCCATAATCCAGAGGGATATTATCTGAACGAGTGTAAGCAGGATGTAAATAAAATAAAGAATCTGCGAGGAATCCTTCATCTTCGGAACGAGCTTGCCTACTACTGGTCCCGGGCTTTCCGCACGTAGAAGGTGCATGTTTACGCCGCCGACCATTGGCATTACGGCTAAAAGAAAAACGAAGATTCCCATACCGCCGATCCAGTGGGAAAAGCTTCTCCAGAAAAGAGTCGCGTGGCTCATTGCTTCCACATCCGTCAGAATTGTCGCTCCGGTAGTGGTAAAGCCCGAACTCATTTCAAATACGGCATCTATGTAATTGGGAATTTCTCTGGAAATAAAAGGAGGCAGTGCTCCCGTAAGACTGATTAAAAACCATGCAAGACCTACGCTTGCAAAGCCCTCTTTGGCGAAAAACTGGGTGTTTTTAGGTTTTTTCAAAGAGATGAGAAGTCCTGCCAGCATACCAACTAAAGCGACAACAAAATAAGTCCACCAGTTATTTTCCCGGTAGATAATCGCCACTATTCCCGGAAGAACCATAAATGCCGATTCAATGGCCAAAACTCTTCCGAGCGTATACAGGATTATAGATATATTCATAACTCTGCTTCCGGATTACTATCCGGACTCTCCCTATTATTCGAGAATGTCTTTGATATCGCTTAGGCCGCTCTTGGTGGTAACGACGATAACCGTGTCGCCCTCTTCGATGGTATTCTGGCCTTTGGGAATGATAATCGTTCCCCTTCTGTTGATACAGCCGATAAGGATGTCTCTCTTTAAATTCAACTGCATAAGGGGAATTCCGATGACGGGCGAGCCTTTTAGGATCTTAAATTCGAGTGCTTCCACTCTGCCGCCGTTTAACTTGATAAGAGTCTCCACGTTGCTGCCGATGGAGTTCTGCATTGCCCTGACATAGGAAACTATGTAGTCCGCAGCAATCTTATCGGGATAAATCAGACTTCCCACGTTGAATGTATTTATGATGTCATCGAAAGAAATTCTGTCGATTTTGGTTACAATTTTGCCTGAGGTGCGTGTCTTTGCAAAAAGCGAAAGGATAATGTTGGTTTCGTCGATGCCGGTTAAAGAAACAAACGAATCGCAGCCGTTGATGCCTTCCTCGATTAAGATTTCCTGGTTCGTTGCATCACCGTTTATGATGGTGGCTCTAGGAAGGTTCTCACTTAAGTCTTCGCACTTGTCTCTGTTTACCTCGACGATTTTTACCTTAATTCCCATCTTTAAAAGAATCTCTGCGAGGTAATATGTCATCGTACCGCCGCCGATAATCATCGTGTCTTTTACCTGATGTGTATCATATCCGATTTTGGTAAAGAATTCTCTTGAATTAACCGCCGATGCAACGATGGTTATTTTATCATTTGCTCGTAAAATAAATGCACCGTTCGGGATAAAGATATCGTCGCCTCGCTCAACCGTACAGATAAGTATGTCGGAAAGAACTCTCTTTGCAACATCGATAAGTGTCTTATTTACAAAAGGCGAATCCTCTGTGATAACAAGGTTTAAAAGTTCTACTCTGCCCTTCGCAAAAGTATCGATTTTGTCTGCCGAAGGGAATCTTAAAAGTCTCGAGATTTCGACTGCTGCCGCATACTCGGGATTGATAATCATCGAAAGGCCGAGTTCGTCTTTTATGTACTGAATTTCCTTGCTGTACAAGGGATCTCGGACTCTCGCTATTGTATTGCAGTTACCTGCTTTCTTCGCGAAAAGACAGCAGAGTAAGTTTATTTCGTCGGAACCTGTTACCGCAATTAAAAGATTTGTTCTGTCTACTCCGGCTTCTTTTTGAACCGAGTAGGAAGCACCGTTTCCGACTAAGCCCATTACGTCGTAATTGTTGGTGATGTCGTTTATTACTTCCGCATTTTTGTCAATTACCGTAATATCATGTTTTTCTATAACAAGCTGCTTGATAATCGATAAACCGATTTTGCCGCAGCCGACTATAATGATTCTCATCTTAAAATCCTGATTTCTCTTTTATGTTTGGAGCCGGACACGCTTCGCGAGTCAGGCACCGTCATTCTACTTTCTTGCTGTGTATTCCGTTACGCCTCTTACGGTTTCACCGTCAATCTGAAGCGCTGTGGGTCTGTCAAATTTAACTGTTATTTCCTTACCCTCTCTTACCGCAACAAGCTTTTTGTTGTTAACATGCTCGCCCTTAAAGATTGCGGGGAAGCCCATGAGTGTACCGATTCGGCCTTTATCCTTAAATACCATGCAGGTTAATTTATCGCCGAGTCTGTCCTGGTCGGGAGCAGCCTTCATTCCGCCGCCGTAGTATCTGCCGTTCATGGCGGAAGCAATCCATGCTCTTTTATATTCAACTGTTTCGCCGTCTACGGTAATCCATGCATGAGGGCATTTGAATTTGAAAAGCACGATTTTGATTGAAAGCGAAGTATAGTTAATGTCCTTCTTGCCTGCGGCTTTCATATCGTCTGCCATTTCACAGCATACACCGTCAACGCCAAAGCCGATACCGTTTAAAAATCTGTAGTTGTTTCCGTTGATGGTTACAACAGGAAGATTTGTTAAATACTTCTTAATCGAAGGCATCTCGGAATCGTCGTAATTCTCTTTGATGTCTCTGTAAAAATCGTTGCCCGTTCCTGCGGGGAAAAGAAGTACGTCGCAGGGAATCTCCAAATCCGCGGTGTAGTTGGCAAATTTGTTGAGTGTGCCGTCTCCTCCGCAAAGTATGATCAAATCGTCAGCCGTAAGTTTTTGCACGAATTCTTTGGGGTCGAGACCGACTACATTTACGATTTCGTATTCACCGTTTACTTTACCCTTTACAACCTCAAGGATTTCTTTTCCCTTTCCGTTGTTGGACAATTCGTTGTATAAAACGTACTGCATAAAATTCCCTCCGTTTTAATTATTTTTTGCTTTCTTTAAAAACTGCAATAAGGTAACCCTGAAAAAGGTTACCTTACACAGAATGTTTATTGTTTATCGTTTGCTTCTTTGGATTTATTATCAGACTTTTCGTCATCGTCGTCGTCATAATATGCGAGCGAGCTTCCGCAGAACTGGCAGAATTTTCCGCCGTTGTTTACGCCGAGGCAGTAAGGGCAGTTCGCATAATATTTTTTCTCCTGCTTTACATCGCGTCTGATTTCTTCCTGTTGTGTTTTAAGCTTTTCGAGTTCAAGCTGATACTCTGCCTGCTGTCTTGCATACTCTGCCTGCTGTTCAGCCAGCTGCTGCTGTAAAACTGCCTGTGCCTGAGCCTGTTTTTCCTGCAGTTTAAGCTGAGAACTTTCCTGAATTTTATTAACGATTGCAGCTGACGCAACGCCTACTCCCGCGCTCACTGCGCTTCCAACGAGCGAGCTTACCATACCGCCGCCACCGCCGTATTTTACCTTAGGTTTGTTGATATTTATATTAATGGGTGAAGATGCGATACCTCCCATAGGAGCTGCGGGTCTGTTAAAACTCGGTGCGGAAAAACCGCCGCCCATACCGCCTGCACCTCCGGCCATACCGCCGAAACCGCCTGTTTTGCCTAAACCGCCTAAACCGCTTGTACCTCTGAAACCGGTCGATGTTCTGGGTGCGCTTGATATGCCTGATCTGAAGCCGCTTGATGCGCCTCTGAATGCACCGCCGCCTCCCATGTTAGGTCTGCCACCGCGTGAATGTCCTTTGCCGATCCCTATAGCCATTGCCTTTCCTCCTTAACAATTGATTCAGACTGATATCTGTTATCGATTGTCTTTAAATGTCAAACACACCATAAATTGTAACATAATTACGTCTTTTTTTAAACAGGATTTTCTTGTTGAAAGTACCGTCAAAATCTTGCTAATCTCTACCTTTTGATTCCAAGTTCTTCAAGATATGCGGCCTGCTTTTCTTCCATCACTTTGGCTTCGTCTTCTTTTATGTGATCATATCCTAAAAGATGCAGCATGCTGTGTGCGATTAAAAAAGCATATTCTCTTTTTATGGAATGTCCGTACTCTTCTGCCTGCGATATGATTCTGTCTTTGTTTAAACAAATCTCCCCTAAAATCGTAAGCTCCGTCTCGGGATTAACAGACATTTCAAGATCTTCGACATTAATACTTTCAAAATCTGCGGGTGCCTCCCACTCAAGGTTTGGAAATGAAAGCACGTCCGTTGTTTTGTCGATGTCGCGGTATTCTTTGTTGTACTCCTTAACCTCTTCGGAATCCGTGATTAGGATATCCACTTCGCAGTCAAAGGGGCAGCCCTCTTTTAGTAGGATTGATTTTACCACATCTTCGGCAATCTTTTGTTTGTCAAAATCCGTTTTAAATTCGACGTTTTCTTCGATAACAACCATGTCTTTTATGTCTCCAATTATATAATTCAATCTTTTATGAATATATTATTCTTTTCGTAAAATATGTGCATTTAATTCTTTTTTTGCGATTAATTATGCTTAGCTCACTTCTTTGTCGGCCCACTGGCTCATGTAGAGTTCCCTATAGAAGCCGCCTTTCTTTATGAGCTCGTCGTGGCTTCCCTGCTCGATGATGTTACCGTCCTTCATGACTAAAATGATGTCTGCGTTTTTAATCGTCGATAGTCTGTGTGCGACGATGAAACTCGTCTTGCCTTTCATAAGATTTGCAAACGCATCCTGAACCTTTAATTCGGTACGGGTATCGATGGAGCTTGTAGCCTCGTCGAGGATTAGAATCGGAGGATTTACAAGCATTACTCTCGCTATACAAAGAAGCTGTTTCTGGCCGTTTGAAAGATTGCCGCCGTCCTCGGATATAAGCGTGTCATAGCCGTTTGGCATTCTCTCGATGAAGCTGTGCGCATGGCATTTTTTGCAGGCTTTTATGACTTCTTCGTCGGTAAAATCACGGCCGAGCGTAACATTGTCTCTAATCGTTCCTTTTCTAAGCCAGGTCTCCTGCAAAACCATTCCGAAATTGTCTCTGTATGCGACTCTCGTGTAGTCCTTGATATTTTCGTCGTCGAGGAGAATTTCGCCCGATTTAACATCATAAAAGCGCATCAGGAGGTTAATAAGCGTGGTCTTGCCGCATCCTGTCGGTCCGACGATTGCGATTCTCTTGCCTCTGTCTGCTTTAAGCGAGAAATTCTCGATGAGCTTCTGGGTTTCGGTATATGAAAAGCTGATGTCCTTGAATTCGATATGCTCGAAGTCTGCCTTGGGCTCGGTCTTGGCGTCTTCTTTTTCTGTGATTTCCTGTTCGTTTAAAAGATTCTTAATTCTTTCGGCACATGAAAGTGCATTCTGAAACTCTGTCAAAACACCCGAGATTTCATTGAACGGCTTTGTGTACTGGTTTGCGTACGAAAGGAAAATGGTCAGTGCTCCGACAGTAAGATTGCCCGTCTTTACGATGGATAATGCTCCGAAAATCGCAACGCCCGCATATACAAGCGAGTTGACAAATCTGGTCGAAGGATTGGTAAGTGACGAGAAAAATGTGGCCTTAAGCGAAGCGTCCCTAAACTCCTCGTTCATCTTTTTAAAGTGGTCCATATTTTCTTCTTCTTTGCCAAAGGCTCGAACGATTTTCTGGTTTGAAACCATTTCGTTTATAAAAGAAACCTGCGTGCTTCGCGCCTCAGTCTGTTTTTTGAAAAGATTGAAGGTTCTTTTGGAAATAAAGCCTGCGACGAAGAATGAAAGCGGAGTTATAAATACAACCACGAGCGTAATCTTCCAGTTTAAAACGACCATCATTGTGAGCGTGCCAAGGATGGTAAGAACGCCCGTGAATACCTGCGTAAAGCCCATTAAAAGACCGTCCGAAAGCGTCTCCACATCGGCTGTCATTCTTGATACGAGGTCTCCTGCGGGATTGGTGTCGACATAGGATACCGGGAGTTTGTGGATTTTTTCCATTACGTCTTTTCGCATAACGGCAACTAATGATGCCGTGAGGCGGTTGTTTGAAAGGCTTAAAAGCAGCTGTGCAACTATCGTAATTGCGATAACGATCAGTGTTTTTATGATAAGTGCTTTTATGCCGTCAAAATCCACATTATTCTGCCCTACTACCATATCGACGCCGTTACCCATTAAGATGGGAATGTAAAGCGTTCCGGCAACGGTTACAAGCGCGGTAACGATACCGGTTAAAAGCAGAAACCACTTTTTAAAAACGTATTTAATTATAAAAGAAAATGTCGATTGATTTTTCAATCCGCTTCTCCTTTTAAATCTCTGCTTCGGGGAACTGTGATTTGTAAATTTCTCTGTAAACTTCGCAGGATTTTATTAGCTCTTCGTGTCTGCCACACCCTGCGAGTTCTCCCTCGTCTAAAACGAGGATTTTATCGGCATCCATTATGCTGGCCGCACGTTGTGATACGACAAAGCATATGGAATCTTTGGCTATTTCGCGTATGCCCGCTCTGACCTTTTTCTCCGTCACAAAATCAAGGGCTGATGTTGAGTCGTCAAGGATTAGGATTTCGGGCTCTTTTATGAATGCTCTTGCTATTGAAAGACGCTGTCTCTGGCCGCCCGAGAAGTTCTTGCCGCCCTCGGTAACTTCTGCCTTAAGCTCGCCTTTTTTGGAGTAAACAAAATCATATGCTTCGGCTCTTTTAAGACTTAGGTCCATATCTTCCTTTGTAGCGTCGTTTTTGCCCCATTTAAGGTTATCTTCGACGGTTCCCGCAAAAAGCACCGCAGTCTGCGGAACGATGCCTACAGAGCCTCTTAAGGCCTTTGTAAGGACAGTCGCAATTTTTGAGGCATTTGCTTCTTCGCCACATTCCTTCTCTGCGAAGGTCTTTAAATTTTCTTTATTTACATTTATGGTACCCGAATAGTCTCCGTAATATCCGCAGATAAGATTGATAAGCGTCGTTTTACCCGAGCCGGTACCGCCGATGATACCTACTATCTCGCCTTTTTTCGCCCTAAAAGAAATGTCCTTAAGCGATTCCTTGGAAGCGCCGGGATATATAAAGCCGACCGATTCGAATTCGACGGAATCGATTTTTTCGAATTTGTTTTCTTTTATGAGGGGTAATTCTTCGGTGTTTTTCTCTTTTAGGAGCGTTGAAATTCTGTCGCCACAGGCAACGGATTTGATCATTGTGATGATGAGGTTGGCAAGTTTAATAAGCTCGACGAGGATTTGTGCCATGTAGTTTAAAAGCGCAATCAGAGCACCTCTTTCGATTATTCCTGCGTTTACCTGTGATGCACCGACATAGAGGACCGCGAGTGTTGCGACGTTTACGATTAGAAACGTGGCGGGGTTCATTATTGCGGTGACCCTGCCTGCAAGAAGCTGCAGGGATTTTAAGGTGTCGATTTCTTTGTCAAATGCTTCGCTCTCTTCGTCGTCGCAGTTGAACGCTCTGATTACACGGATACCCGTGATGTTTTCTCTGGTTTTGACAGTGACCGTCTCAAGCGAGCTCTGAACCTTTTTGTATAAAGGAATGCTTTTTATAAGAACGGCGAAAACCACGAGGAAAAGAATCGGAACGCAGATTGTGAAGACAAGCGCACCTTTTACATTTACCGTAAATGCCATGATTACGGCGCCGAATACTATAAAGGGGGAACGAAGGAAAAGTCTTAAGAAAAGATTAACTCCGGTCTGAAGCTGATTGACGTCGGACGTGATGCGTGTGATGAGTGCACCCGTACCCTGCTCTTCAAGTTCGGAGTAAGTCCTCGACTGGATATTGTCAAAAATTGCTTCTCTTAAGCTCGCCGCGAAGCCCGTGGCGGCTTTTGCTGCGAAGAACTGTGCCGTAAGCGCGCAGATTAATCCGATGAGTGCGAGTAAAACCATGAGCCCACCCATCTTTAAAATATAGGCATTGTCATTCTTTTCGATACCGTTAGTGACAATGGCCGCAACCACGAGGGGCACAAACAATTCAAAAGTCGCCTCGGTCAGTTTAAATAGAGGCCCGAGGATGCTTTCTTTTGTATATGGTTTTAAGAATTTTATCAGTTCTTTCATACAGAACTTATTATATCATATAAGTTACTTTTAAAGCATTACAAATAATAGGCGGAGCGCCCGCCACATTCGGCAAACGCTCCGACTTTTCAAATAAATATATTTGGATTTGGCGGCCGTCTGAAGAAATTCTCTAGGATCTTTTCCGCAAACGCCTCGCCGCTTACTTCATATGTTCCGTTTTTAATCCTTTCCTTGATGGAATGTATTAAATCTTCCCTGATATCCGGTGTAGATGATAAAGCCGTTCTGGCTATGTTATAATCTTTACCCATAGATGAAATCAGCAGCTTGTCCGAAAAGTTTGAAACGGTTTTTTCATTTGTTTTCAACGTATTCTTTTGCGGATACTGTTGGAGCGTTTCAGTCCGCGTCACTGCCAATCCCTCCTTCCGAATTTAACCTTTGTATTCTTTATCGACCTATTTAGATTTTTCTTTATAGCAAATTTGAAATTTGTGGACATGAATCGGACATTTTTATTTTTTTGTGCATTTTACACAAAAAAGACGGACATCTTTTTTGATGTCCGTTTTGATTCTTTTATGATTTTTTATGCCCAAGGATCTGCAGCAACCGGAGTTCTGATATCCGAAAGAGCAAGGTTCTCAACGAGGAACCACTGATTGGTGCTGGGTTTAAGTCTGCACTTAATCTGTCTGGGTGAATCAGCGCCCGTTGAATTCATGTGAAGTGTAGCCCATCCTGCTTCGGGATAGCTGTAAGGGTTGTCAAAAACCGTAATCTTTAAAGGTTCTGTGGGAATGTAATTGTTCTGAGGCGAAGAGCCTTCAAAGAATGAACGAACAACATATTCCTTGCCTACGAGTCTGTCTTTTAAGAACTGAATCTGATAAGGATTCATGGGCTCGGGTCCTTTAAGGAAGTTGAGCATTTCGATAGTTGCGTTAACGTCGTCGCCATAGTTTAAAAGAACGAGCATTGTCAGCGCACATGTTTTAAAAGGTGTGGATAAATCGCTCTCGGGAAGAGCCTTTAAATCCTCAACACTTCTGGGGATTGTTGTAAATGTAAATGTTTCTCTTTTTCTTGCAGCTTCGTTTACTGCACCCGTTACCGCATTTGCTGCCGCATTGCCTATGGCACTGCCGGCTTTACGTGAAATTGAATCAAATAATCCCATAAAAAATCCCTCCAATAATTTGATAATGCTATTTTATCATTTTTCGCGTCTGCTAACAAACTAAATTTACTCTTCGTCGGCAAACTCGATATTGATTAACGTCAGTCCCTGCGGTTCGGCTGTCGGTCCCGCAAGTGTTCGATCCGTCCCCTCAAGTGCTTCTTTTATGAATATGGGGTCTTTTTTGCCTGAGCCCACTTCCATGAGGCTTCCCGCAATGATTCTTACCATGTTGTATAAAAATCCCGCGCCGCTTACACGGATTACAATGTCGTCGCCGTCGTGGAACACATCCGCGGAATATAATTTTCTGACGGTGGTTTCGGCTTGCGTACGCACGCAGCAGAAGCTCTTAAAATCATGCTCACCGATTAAATATTTTGCGGCCTCATCCATTCTGTTTACATCTAAATCCGTCGGAAATCTGTAGGCGTATCTTCTTTTAAGAGGATCGTTTATTCTCGATACGAAGATTCTGTACTCGTAGGTTTTAATGCTTGTGCAGTGTCTCGGATGAAAATCGTCTGCCACTTCCTTTGACTCGACGACGGAAACATCCTCGGGCAAAAGTGAATTTAGCGCATACATAAATCTGTCTGCGGGAATGGTCGATTCGGTATCAAATACGGCCACATTTCCTTTGGCATGAACTCCCGAATCGGTTCTGCTCGCACCGATGACTTCAATCGTCTCGCCCGTTAAGGCGTTTATCGCTTTATTTAATTCTCCCTCTACCGTGCGGCCTTCGCTTTGGATCTGCCAGCCGACAAAATCCGTTCCGTCGTAAGCCACGCGAAGAAAAATTCTTTTCATTTTTACTCCGTTTAATTAAAAAGCCAGGTTAATACATTTCCAAAATCTGTGTTTGCGAAATACAAAATCAAAACCTGTGCAAGCTTTGAAAATGTAATTCCCAAAAATACAATAACTAAGATGTAAAGAAGCAGTACTATGTACGAAACATAGTCTCTTGCTGCGTATTTTAAAGGATAGAGTTTTGTTCTGCCGTCGCCCCCGTGATAACCTCTCGCTTCCATGGCAAGTGCCAAATCCGCCGCACGTCTGAATGCAGAGATAAACAGCGGAACGATCAGGGGTATAAGGCTTTTTACTCTGTCCGTCAGTTTTTTTGAATCAAATTTTGCACCTCTGGCTGTCTGTGCTTTTACGATTTTATCCGCTTCCTCCGAGAGAATCGGAATAAATCTTAAAGCTATAGACATCATCATTGCAAACTCGTGAACCGGAACCTTGAAAATCTTAAGGGGTCTGAACAACATTTCGAGGCCGTCGGTTAAGCGGTTCGGCGTTGTTGTAAGTGTCATAATCGAAGCCGATACGATAAGAAGGAAGAGCCTTATTACCATTAACAATGCAAGTTTGATGCCTTTTAGGGATACATGGAAAATCCAGAATTCGAATAAAGTATCACCTTCCGTAAAAAGCACGTTAAAAACTACCGCAAATACCATGATAAAAAGTACGGCGCGCAATCCTTTTAACATATATCCTACGGGAATTTTGCAAAGGATGATAACCGCTGTTAAAAGAATCGCCGATACCAGATAGCATATTATATTGTTGAAAACAAAGAGGGAAATCATATACAGGAAGGTTCCCGCGAGCTTGACTCTCGGATCAAGTCTGTGGATAACGGAATCCGCCTGATAATATTGTCCCAGGGTTACATCTTTAAACATTTTTAAATCATTTCTTTTGCCTTATGGCATATTATTTCTTTTATGAGTTATTTTAAAACTCTTAATATTTCGTTTAGTGCTTCGTCCACGGTAATCGCATCGGTATTAACCGGAATGCCGCTTTCTTTAAGCCTTACCATGGCTTTGGTCACCTGCGGAAGCGAAAGTCCGAAGCTTTCGAGTTCTTCCTTGTGATTGAAGACTTCACGCGGTGTTGCATCTATTGCAAGTTTCCCGTCATTGATTACGAGGATTCTGTCTGCGTATTCCGCCACGTCATCCATGCTGTGGGAAACAAGTATTATCGTCATCTTCTGCTCGCGACAGAGGTCTGAAACGAGCCCTAAAATCTCTTTTCGTCCTGCGGGATCAAGTCCGGCCGTGGGCTCATCTAGGATGAGAATCTTCGGTTTCATCGAGATTACGCCGGCTATTGCGACTCTTCTTTTCTGTCCGCCGGATAATTCAAACGGAGACTGTGAGAAGATGGCCTCGTCGATTCCGACTAACCTTAATGCCTCATTTGCACGGCTTTCGATTTCTTCTTTTTCAAGTCCGAGGTTTTTGGGTCCGTAACAAACGTCCTTAAAAACCGTCTCTTCAAACAGCTGATGCTCGGGATACTGAAAAACTATTCCCACTTTTCCGCGGATTGAATGAAGATCGAAGTTCTTTGCGAAAATATCTTCGCCGTCAATTAAAACCGTTCCCGATTCGGGTTTGATTAACCCTGCAAGGAGCTGTAAAAACGTGGTTTTGCCCGAACCCGTATGACCTATAAGTCCTATGAACTGCCCGTCATCGATTGATACCGAAATATCATCGACCGCCGTTGTTTTTAATTTTTTGTTTCCACCGTAAACATATGTGAGGTGGTCTGCGGTAATTGGCATTTTTTTATCCTAAAAGATTTATTTTTTTACTTCTTTGTTAAATCAGTTTTTTAAGTGCTTCGGCCAGTTCCTTGTCCGATAAAACGCACTCCGGAATATCAATTCCTTTTTTCTTAAGTTCGTGTGCAAGCAATGTGATTTTGGGTATCTCGAGTTTATATCCTTCAAGTTCCTCCACGTGTTTAAATATCTCGCGTGGAGTTCCCTCCATTGCAATCTTTCCTTTGTTCATTACGAAAATCTTGTCGGAGTAAATGGTCTCTTCCATATAGTGCGTGATAAGAATGATTGTTATTCCCTCAACTTCGTTTAATGCACGAAGAGCCCTTATTACTTCCTTTCTTCCTGCGGGATCAAGCATCGCCGTCGGCTCGTCAAGCACTATGCATTTAGGATGCATTGCAAGCACGCCCGCAATCGACACTCTCTGCTTCTGGCCGCCGGAGAGTCTGTTCGGAGATTTTTTCGAATACTCCATCATTCCGAGAGTCTTTAAAGCTTCATCAACTCTTTCACGAAGCTGCTCTGTCGGAATGCCCATATTCTCGGGTCCGAAAGCAACATCTTCTTCAACCACCTGACCAATTATCTGGTTGTCGGGATTCTGGAAAACCATTCCCGCGGTCTGTCTGATAGAAAGAAGCTTTTCCTCATCCTTCGAGTCCATTCCGTCTACCCAGACTGTTCCTTCTGTCGGCACAAGTATCGCATTAAGATGCTTCGCAAAGGTCGACTTTCCCGAGCCGTTCGCACCGAGAATAGAAATAAAATCCCCCTCTTTTACTTCGAGAGAAACATTATCTATCGCGCGGTCGATTCCTTCAATATTGCCTTCTTCATCGCGTCTTTTATATTCATATATTAAATTTTCAGTCTTAATAATATCCAATTGATTCTCCTGAAAATATACTTTGCCACATTTTAGTAAAATCCGAACAATTTACACATTCCAAATAACGCTGCGAGATGAAGCGGGTAAAAAATGTAAAAGAGCCATCCGATTTTCGGTCCTCTTTCGCCGTTGTAATCTTTTATGAGAAAAACGTTTGGAAACGCAAATAGTTCGTCCGGAGTCATGGAACTTAGAACAACGCAGGCCGCAAACATTTTGCGTGTGTTTTTGTTTTTTATAAACCTGCTTAAGATAAGTGCAATCGTGGAAATTGTCAGTACAAAAGCAAGGTATACTCCAACCGCAATCGGTACATATTTTGCAAGTTCTCCGAAATTTAATTCCGGCATATTTATCACTACAAAATAAAATACAAATAAGGTCAGGGCATTTATTGCGACAGGAAGGTAATATTCTTCTCTTTCAACCAGGTAAATGATAATTATGGTAATAACGCCAAAGGAACTGTAGTCGCATTTTAGAGCAAATGCCACCAATGCCGCAAGCACGGTTATTGTGATAATAAAAAGAGCCCTTGACGGTTTTTTTAATTTAAATTTTCTGTAAATCCCGTCGATGCAGTATATTGCAACAAGTCCCAAAAACAGTGTCCAGAACACATTCTGTTCGCTTAAATCAAATAGTTTTCCCGCATGGGCAAGATCGTATGGGATTTCGGAAATAAACGCAAGCAATAACAGTCTCGCCGCGTATTTAAATACATTTCTTGTATGTAACAGGCCTTCCACAATAAAATAGCAAAAAATCGGGAAAGCCAGTCTGCCGATAAATCTTAAAAGAATTATAAGCAGCAAATCACATGTATATAACGCGCTGTCCTTGCTTAATGTATCAAGCCAGGCCGACAGAAATATTCCTGCGAAATGGTCTAAAGCCATACAAAACAGGGCAATCATTTTAAGATTGCCCCTGTTTAAACCGTATTTTGAATTTTTTATCGTTTCATTCATTAAATACTGATATTCTGCCTTTTATAATTAGCACATCTTGTCAAGTGAAGCAGGGTCGTTGGAAACTTTCATAGCTTCTTCCTTGGTAATCTTCTCACGATGTACGAGTGAAGCAAGATCGTCATTAAGAAGATGCATGCCCTGTGCACGGCCACCCTGGATTGAAGAAGGAATCTGGATTGTCTTCTTCTCACGAATAAGGTTTCCGATAGCTGCATTAGCAACCATGATTTCTGTAGCAACGTGACGTCCGTTTCCGTCAGCTGCAGGAAGGAGACACTGTGTGATGACACCACGGATAACGTTGGAGAACTGAGTTCTGATCTGATCCTGGCCTTCAAGAGGAGTAGCGTCGATAACACGTTCTACGGTCTGAGCTGCACTAGTTGTATGAAGTGTGGACAATACGAGGTGACCTGTTTCAGCAGCTGTGATAGCAGCGGAAATTGTTTCGAAGTCACGCATTTCACCTACGAGGATGATATCGGGGTCTTCACGAAGAGCTGAACGAAGAGCTGTAGCGAATGACTTAACGTCCTTACCGACTTCTCTCTGGTGAATCATAGCTTTGTTATGAGGATATACATATTCTATAGGATCCTCGATTGTCATGATATGTCTTGATGTTGTTTTGTTGATATAGTCAACCATTGAAGCAAGTGTGGTTGATTTACCTGAACCTGTAGGACCTGTAACAAGAACAAGACCTCTGGGCATTTCAGCAAGATCTCTTACAACAGGAGGAAGTCCGAGTTCCTCGAATGTAGGGATATACTGGTTTAAAAGACGGATACTTGCTGCAAGGTTGTTTCTCTGATGATAGATGTTCGCTCTGATACGGGTGCCGTCCCAAAGCATACAACCAACATCGAGGTCTTCACCTCTGGATACTCTTTCAACCTGCTCCTGATCAAGGAATGAGAAAATCATGTTTCTTGATTCTTCTGCTGTAGGTGAAGGCTCCAAAATCTCAAGCGTTCCGTATCTACGGATAGCGAGGTTTGTTCCTACGGTGATATGAATATCGGAACATTTATTCTGTTTCGCATATTCCACGAGTTCTTCAAAATTCATACTAATTAATCCTCCCCTTTTCAATATATGATATGAAATATAATTTTAAGAAGAAAAAAACTCCCTATTCACGATTATAACTTATTTTATCGTGAATAGGAAGTCCTAAAGTTCTTAAAATATTGTAAAAATTATACTAATTCGATGATAACCATCATAGCTGCATCGCCCTTACGGGGACCAACTTTGATAATTCTTGTATAACCGCCCTTACGGTCAGCATACTTAGGTCCGAGTTCATCGAAAATCTTTGCAACCATGTCAACTTTCTTTGTTGCTTTCTTCTTGCCTGCGTTATCCTTGGGAACGCTTACAACGGGCTGAAGAACTTTTAACATCTGACGACGAGCATGTAATCTTGAAGGGTTATCCTTTTTGATTTCTTTTTCAACTTCGTCATAAACTGTAACTTTCTTACCGTCTACAACTTCTTTTACTCTCTTGCCGTCTTTGTCTTTACGAGCAACTTTACCCTGAACCTTTACAAGTTCATAGTTGTCTTTTTCTTTTACACCTAAAGCGATGAGGCTTTCAGCGATTTTACGAATTTCCTTAGCCTTAGCTTCGGTTGTTTCGATTCTGCCGTAGTATAAAAGTGCTGTTACCTGGTTGCGAAGAAGTGCCTTTCTCTGTGCACTTGTTCTGCTTAATTTTCTGTACTTTGCCATTTTTTTCTCCTTTTCCAAACCTGGGGTCCCGGGCAACGCCTTTGGTCTTACTTGTCCTGAACCTTTTCCATTTCAGAGTTTCCTGCGTGCTTTTCAGACTTACCGCATTTTTTTATCTTAGTCTTCGCTGTCTCTTAAATGAAGATCAAGTTCTTTTAATTTCTGAAGAACTTCGTCAAGAGACTTACGTCCTAAGTTACGAACCTTCATCATTTCGTCGGATGTCTTGTTTACAAGTTCCTCAACGGTATTGATGTTGGCTCTCTTTAAACAGTTGAATGAACGAACGGAAAGTTCAAGTTCTTCGATGCTCATTTCAAGCACTTTGCCCTTGTTGTCTTCCTCTTTCTCAACCATAACTTCTGCATTTCTTGCATTCTCGGATAAGTTGATGAACAACTTAAGGTGCTCGGAAAGAACCTTTGCTGCAAGACTTACTGCATCGTCGGGACCGAGTGTTCCGTTTGTGTAAACATCAAGTGTAAGCTTGTCATAATCTGTCATCTGGCCTACACGTGTGTTTTCAACTGTTACATTAACTCTTTCTACAGGTGTGTAGATTGAGTCGATTGCAATTGTTCCGATGGGTGTGCTCTCGTCTTTGTTCTTGTCAGAACTTACGTAGCCTCTGCCCTTGGTAATTGTAAGGTCGATGTATAAACCGTTGTTCTTGCCGCTGATGGTTGCAATTACCTGGTCGGGATTCATTACCTGAACATCATCACCGAAATGAATATCTGATGCGCGAACTACGCCTTCGCCCGTGAAATCAATGTATGCTTTCTTGGGCTCGTCATTATCGGAGCTGTCCTTGATTGCAAGATTCTTAATGTTCATGATAATCTCGGTTACATCTTCCTTAACACCCTTAATGGACGAAAATTCATGCTGTACACCGTCGATTTTAACCTTGCTTACAGCTGCTCCGGGTAATGAAGCAAGCATGATACGTCTAAGCGAGTTGCCAAGTGTAATTCCGTAGCCTCTCTCAAGGGGCTCTACAACGAATCTTCCGTACTTATTATCCTCTGAAATCTCAACTACCTCGATGTTGGGGTTGTCAAAATCAAATGCTAACATTTACTACCCTCCTTATCATGCTATGCTATTATTTCGAATACAATTCGACGATAAGCATCTCGTCTACGGGAACGTCAATTTCCTCTCTGGTGGGAAGTGACTTAACCTCTACCTTGAAAGCTTCATGATCTGCTTCCATCCAGTTGGGTGTAAGTCTTCCGTCCGTTACTTCGAATACATCTTTAATTCTCTGTGTTGAACGACATTTTTCTTTTACTTCGATTACGTCGCCGGCTTTAATAAGATATGAAGGTATATTTACGCATTTTCCGTTTACAAGGAAAAATTTGTGATCTACCATCTGACGTGCTTCACGACGTGTTCTTGCAAATCCTGCACGGAATACAACATTATCAAGTCTGGACTCAAGAAGGATCATAAGGTTTTCACCTGTCATACCCTTCATACGGTCAGCCTTTTCATAGTAATTTCTGAAAGGTTTCTCAAGTACACCGTAGATGAATTTAGCTTTCTGCTTCTCTCTTAACTGGTTGGCGTACTCAGATTTTTTACCTCTTCCTTCATGTAAAAACTTTCTGTTAGACTTCTTGTCATAACCCAAAACCATGGGCTCGATACCAAGGTGTCTGCATCTTTTTAACACAGGCGTTCTATCTACTGCCATTTTTTTGTTTCCTCCTAAATTATACCAATCCAATAATCACAACGAATCGTCCATCAAACTCTTCTACGCTTGGGAGGACGGCATCCGTTATGGGGAACGGGTGTAACGTCTGTGATTGTTGTAACCTGTAAGCCACAAGCTGCTAATGCTCTGATAGCTGCTTCTCTTCCTGTTCCGGGTCCTTTTACAAATACATCTACTGTTTTTAATCCGTGAACGAGAGCTGCCTTTGTAGCTGTCTCTGAAGCCATCTGAGCTGCATACGGAGTAGATTTCTTTGAACCTCTAAAACCAAGACCACCAGCACTTGCCCAGCTTAATGCATTACCTTCAGCGTCTGTGATGGTAACGATTGTATTATTGAAAGATGCCTGGATATGTGCCTGTCCATGTTCAACGTTTTTCTTGACACGCTTCTTAGCGCCTTTTTTAGCTACTGCCTTGTTTGCCATAAAAACTAACCTACTTTCTTATAAATCATTTTTCTTCCATATAATATGAAAGCGACTAATGTTACCTTATTATTTCTTCTTGTTAGCAACGGTCTTCTTGGGACCTTTTCTGGTTCTAGCGTTTGTTTTTGTCTTCTGTCCACGAACAGGAAGACCTTTTCTGTGACGGATACCTCTGTAGCATCCGATTTCCTGAAGTCTCTTAATGTTAAGGGCAACTTCTCTCTTTAAATCACCTTCTACCATGTAGGATTCAGCGATGATTTCACTGATTGCCTTAACTTCATCATCGGTAAGATCTCTGACACGAGTATCAGGATTCACCTTTGCTGCCTCAAGAATTTTGTTTGAACTTACTCTGCCGATTCCGTAGATATATGTGAGACCGATCTCAACACGCTTATCTCTCGGAAGGTCAACACCAGCAATACGAGCCATGTTTCTTTTTCCTCCATTTTCTTTTGAATTCGCGCCCCGGACTATCCGGCGGTAAATAGCGAATTCTGATTAACAGTTACTAAATGATAGGGGTATTTCTACCCGACCGGCATAAACCGGTTTTCCGATACTTTGATCTTGCTTCTCGGTATCAAAAAGTAAATGCACGGACAGGCTAAAGCCTTCCTCACATTTATTTTTAGCCGACATTATTTGACGGAATAATATCGACCGCAGCCGCTTAACGACAAATAGAACAAGAATACGAATTATCCTTGTCTCTGTTTGTGCTTGGGATTCTCACAGATTATCATGATTCTCCCTTTTCTTTTGATAACTTTGCATTTTTCGCAAATTGGTTTCACCGATGATCTAACTTTCACGATAAAGCCCTCCTTCTCAAAAAAGTCCGTTTACCATTGTAACACGCGGAAAATTAGTATGCAAGAAAAATTTTTTCCGCAAAGGATTTATTTTTCTCTCCATATAATACGTCCCTTGGACAAATCATAAGGAGACATTTCTAAAGTAACTTTATCCCCGGGATAAATTCTTATGTAATTCTGTCTGAGCTTACCGCTTATGTGAGCAATAACCTCGTGGCCGTTTTCGAGTTCAACCCTGAACTGGGTTCCGGGAAGTTTCTCCGTAACAACACCTTCGATTTCAATAACATCTAACTTTGACAATTCTTGTACCCGGCGACTAATCGCTACTATCCTTTCATAATTTATCGTTTGGGTAATGTGAGTATTTCAGGTTCACCCTTTGTAATGAGAATCGTGTTCTCATAATGTGATGACGGAAGTCTGTCGCTTGTGACGCATGTCCAGCCGTCATCCAAGAAATCTACATCACCTCTTCCGAGGTTTATCATGGGCTCAACGGCAAGCGTCATGCCTGCCACCAGCTTAATGCCTCGGTTGTTCATGTGGTAGTTTGGAATTGACGGATCTTCATGAAGTGAAGTTCCGATTCCGTGTCCTACGAGCGCGGTAACTATTCCGTATCCGCACTTTTCGGCGTAATCCGCGATGGCGTTTGATATATCATGTAAATGATTGCCTTCCTTCGCGAACTTGATGCCTTCGAAAAAGCAGTTTTCTGTTTCTTTTATGAGTTTTAATAATTCGGGATCAACTTCGCCGACCGGATAGGTTCTGGCGGCATCCGAATGATACCCTTTGTAAATGCATCCGCAGTCGAGGCTTACGATGTCGCCTTCTTTTAACTTGCGGCTTTTCTTAGGAATTCCGTGTACGACTTCCTCGTTAATCGAAACGCAAACCGATCCGGGGAAACCGTTGTAGTGAAGGAAGTTCGGAATGCAGTCGTAGCTTCTTATGAGTTTTTCGGCCTCGATATCAATCTCAAGTGTGGATATACCGGGTGCTATAATCTCTTTAAGCTTGTCATGAACCTCTCCTAAAATCCTGCAGGATTCTCGCATCAATTCAATTTCTCTCTCAGATTTTACTGATACTGCCATTTTTTCCTCTCTTCTTTTCCGCTAAAGAATCTTCTTCGGCGGAAATGTGTGTCTGTCTTCGATTTGTTTTATCCGAGGATTTTTACAATGTTTTCGAAGACGTCTTTAACATCAATTGTTCCGTCTACTTCTTTTAAGATTCCTTCATTATTATAGAAGTCAATCAAGGGCTGTGTCTGATCGTGATAAACTTTTAATCTGTTTAAAACAGTATCGGGCTTATCATCATCTCGTAAAATAAGAGCGCTTCCGCACTTATCGCATACACCCTCTGTCTTGGGAGGTACATGCTCGATGTGATATGTTGCTCCGCATGTAACACAGGCTCTTCTTCCCGACATTCTTCTTACGATGTTTTCATCGGGAACATCAACGTTGATTGCATAGTCAATCTTGTCGTTTTGTTTTGCAAGCGCTTCCTTTAAAACATTTGCCTGAGGAATCGTTCTGGGGAATCCGTCGAGAACGTAACCGTTCTTGCAGTCGTCCTTTGATACTCTGTCAAGAAGAATCTTAACCGTGAGTTCGTCGGGAACGAGTTTTCCCTGATCCATATAAGACTTAGCTTCAAGTCCGAGCGGTGTTCCTTCCTTAATATTTGCCCTGAAGATATCTCCTGTGGAAATATGAGGGATGGTATATTTCTCGGCAATCATTTTTGCCTGAGTTCCTTTGCCCGCACCGGGTGCGCCAAGCATAACAATTTTCATTTCAGTTTTCCTTTTCGCTTATAGGCACGATAAGACACTCCTAAACGGAGTGTCCTCGTCCTTTATTTAGTCATTTAAAAATCCTTTGTAATTACGAACAAGCATCTGTGACTCAACCTGCTTAACCGTTTCGATGATAACACCGACAACGATGATGATACTCGTTCCGCCGAAACTTACACTTGCTCCGAAGAGTCCCGAGAATACGTAGGGATAAACCGCTACGATTGTAAGTCCTACGGCACCGATGAAGATAACATAGTTGAGTACTGTGTTAAGATAATCGCTTGTAGGTTTGCCGGGTCTGATACCCGGTACGAATCCGCCGGCTTTCTTTAAGTTATTGGCAATCTCCATAGGATTGAAAGTAATCGATGTATAGAAGTAAGCAAAGAATATTACCAAGAATACATAAACGATTATTCCGATTGTATAGATCATGTCGTTCTTGTTAAACCAGTATCTCGCATTCATGAACTTTAAGAGCTCGCCCCAGATGTAGCCCCATCCCCAGAAGCCTGTCTCGGCTTTGGCGGATCCGTTAAATCCGACCATATTGGAGATGATAATCGGGGTCTGTAAAATTGATGAAGCAAAGATTACGGGGATAACTCCGGCCGTATTTATTTTGATGGGAATCGAACTTGTGTTGCCACCCATCATCTTATTGCCCTGTACCTTCTTCGCATACTGAAGAGGTATCTTTCTTGTGCCGTCACTTAAGAAGATAACCATTAAGATAAGCACAACAATTACGGCAAGTATAATTACTGCATTAAGAACACCGATTGCAATCGATTTGTTCTTTACGAACTGTTCGAACAGCGTCTTTGCATCCGAAGGGAAGGATGAAATGATGTTGATGATAAGGATAATGGATATACCGTTTCCTACACCGTGTTCTGTAATTCTTTCACCTGCCCACATAAGGAATGCGGAACCTGCTGTCATAGCTGCAATTACGGTAATTACGTTTAATGCGTTGTACTCTGTAAGTAACCCCTGTGAACCGAATCCGATTGCCATGGCACCTGATTCGATTAATGCAAGTCCAACCGTCACATATCTGGTGATAGCAGCGATTTTTTTACGTCCGTCTTCACCTTCATTCTGCATTTCCTCTAACTTGGGAATAGCTATTGTCATAAGCTGCATAATAATGGATGAAGTGATGTACGGAGTAATGTTAAGTGCGAAAATGGACATTCTTTCGAATGAACCTCCGGTGAATGCACCGAGGATTCCGAGACCGCCGTTTCCGTCTGAGCCGAAGAGACTTTCCATCATCTGCTTAACGAACTCCTGGTTGATACCGGGAGAAGCTATCTGGCATCCGAGTCGCACTATAACAAGCATTAAAAGGGTAAATAACAGTTTTTTTCTGATATCTTTTACCTTAAAAGCGTTGATAAATGTTTTAAACACTAGATCACCTCTGCGCTGCCGCCTGCTGCTTCAATCTTTGCTTTAGCTGTCTCGCTGAAAGCGTTTACCTGTACCGTTAATTTCTTGGAAATTTCACCGTTTCCGAGAATCTTTACACCGTCTGCTGCTTTGCTGATTACACCTTCTTCAAGAAGCTTTTCAACTGTTACAACAGTACCGTCTTCGAATCTCTCAAGTGCCGATACATTGATTGAAATGATCTCCTTTGTATTTCTGTTCGTAAATCCTCTCTTGGGAATACGTCTGTATAAAGGCATCTGACCACCTTCGAAACCGATTCTGGGTGCACCTGAACGAGCTTTCTGTCCCTTGTGTCCCTTGCCGGCAGTCTTGCCGTTTCCTGAACCGTGGCCGCGTCCTCTTCTAAAATTATCACTGTGCTTTGAGCCTTCCGCAGGTCTTAAATTAGATAATTCCATTGCGACTCTCCTTTCTATGCCTCTTCAACCTTAAGAAGGTATCCGATCTGCTGAATCTGTCCTCTAGTTGCTGCATTGTCAGGTAAAAGAACAGTCTTGTTAAGCTTTCTTAAACCCATTGCTTCTACGGTCTTTCTGTGTTTGGGAACAGCACCTATAGGGGACTTAACCAATGTGATTTTTAACATTTTGTCTGCCATTTTGGTCTCCTTTCCTAACCGCGGTTTAAGCACGAATGCCTTCTACCGACTTACCACGATTTCTGGCAACATCTTCGGGACTCTTAAGTTTGCTTAATCCTTCGATTGTTGCAAGTGCTACATTTGTTTTATTGTTTGAACCCAATGACTTTGTACGGATGTTTCTGATGCCTGCGAGTTCACACACCTTACGTGCGGGACCTCCGGCAATGATACCAGTACCTTCGGGAGCTCTCTTTAAAAGGATGCTTGCCGAAGAGTATTTGCCGATATAATCATGTGTTACGGATGCGTTCTCATCAAGACAAATGGATACGAGATGCTTCTTAGCATCATCAGTTGCCTTACGGATTGCTTCGCCGTTTTCTTTGGCCTTACCTGTACCAACGCCAACATGACCGTTCTTATCACCAACAACTACGAGTGCTGCGATGCTCATTACACGACCACCCTTTGTAGTCTTGCTGACTCTTTTAATAGCGATTGTATCACTAAATAATTCACCTAACTCAGCAGGGTTAATAATATTGCGTACCATTGCAAATCCTCCCCTTCCTAAAATTCCAAGCCGGCTTCTCTTGCTGCTTCAGCGAGAGCTGCGACTTTACCTTGATATATATAACCGCCACGATCAAAGACAACTTCTTTAATACCTTTGTCTAATGCTTTCTTAGCAATTACTTTTCCTAAATATGCTGCTGCTTCAACGTTGTTGGTCTTTGTAAGCTCTGCCTTTACGTCTTTGTCAAGAGTAGAAGCTGCTACAAGTGTGTTTCCAACCGTATCGTCGATAATTTGAGCATACATATGATCATTGCTTCTGAATACTGCCAAACGGGGTCTGTCAGCAGTTCCGCTTAAACGGCTACGAATTCTTCTATGCTTCTCAGCACGTACTTCCTGTCTGGATGTCTTACTAACCATTTTTATACTCTCCTTATCTCTTATTTCTTACCGGTCTTACCGACTTTACGTCTGATTACTTCGTCAGCATACTTGATTCCCTTGCCCTTATAAGGCTCAGGTCTTCTCTTATCCCTGATCTCTGCGGCGAATTGTCCGACTTTTTCTTTATCGATACCTTTAACAAGGATTACAGTAGCACTACCCTGCTGCTCAACGCTTGTCTCGATACCTTCGGGATCTTCCATTTCAACCGGATGTGAATATCCGAGAGACAATGTAAGCTTCTTGCCTGCCTTAGCAGCCTTGTAACCTACACCGTTTACTTCAAGTTTCTTAACATAACCTTCAGTAACACCTACAACCATGTTGTTGATAAGTGTTCTTGTTAATCCGTGAAGGGATTTCATTTTCTTTAAATCGTTGGGTCTTGATACCTGAACTTCGGCACCTTCAACCTTGATTTCCATCTCAGAGGGTAAAACTCTTGTTAATTCACCCTTGGGACCTTTTACAGTCACTTTATTATTTTCTGCAACATCTACAGTAACACCTGCAGGTATTGCGATTGGCATTCTTCCTATACGTGACATGCCCGTACCTCCTTAATTATTTCTTGCGACTACGACTACCATACAAATGCTAATACTTCGCCGCCAACCTGTAATTTTCTGGCTTCCTTATCTGTGATAACGCCCTGGTTTGTTGAAATGATAGCTACGCCCAAACCACCGAGTACTCTGGGTAACTCATCCTTGCTTGCGTAAACGCGAAGACCGGGTTTGGAGATTCTCTTAATACCGGAGATAACTTTGTCGTTTTTGTCTGCACCGTATTTTAAAGTAATCTTTATATTCTTGAAATTGCCATCATCAACTAATTCGTAGGATCTGATGTATCCTTCATCTAATAAAATCTTAGCAATCGCCAATTTCATCTTTGAAGAGGAAACTTCTACCGTATCATGTTTTGCAGAGTTTGCGTTACGGATTCTTGTAAGCATATCTGCAATAGGATCGCTCATTGTCATTGTTGTGCCTCCTTATATATTTTTATCTTACCAGCTTGCTTTCTTAACGCCGGGAATTTCGCCCTTGTATGCCAACTCTCTGAAGCAGATACGGCAGATACCGTATTTTCTCAAGTATGCATGAGGACGTCCGCAGATTCTGCAACGGTTGTATTCTCTTACACCGAATTTCTGCTGGCGTGATTGCTTAATCTTCATTGCTGTTTTAGCCATGAAATATACCTCCTTAAATAAAAGACAACGATACTATTTAGCGAAGGGCATGTTGAAGAGTCTTAATAACTCTCTTGCTTCTTCGTCAGTTTTAGCTGTTGTTACGAAGATAACATCCATACCTCTTACCTTATCAACCTTATCATACTCGATTTCAGGGAAGATGAGCTGCTCTTTGATACCAAGAGCATAATTTCCTCTGCCGTCAAAAG
Organism: Lachnospiraceae bacterium G41; assembly: GCA_900100245.1. Classification (GTDB taxonomy): domain Bacteria; phylum Bacillota; class Clostridia; order Lachnospirales; family Lachnospiraceae; genus UBA3766. Next base: position 125,319 of record FNEU01000003.1, on the reverse strand, counting down.
CATTGGGATTTACACCTCTGAAGTCACGTACACGGGGCAATGCAAGATTTACGAGACGATCAAGGAACTCATACATCTTGTCACCACGAAGGGTAACCTTGCAACCGATGTTCTGACCTTCTCTGATCTTGAAGTTAGCGATCGAATTCTTAGCCTTTGTAAGAACTGCCTTCTGTCCGGAAATGATTTCCAAATCTCTTACAGCAGACTCAAGTGCCTTAGCGTTTTCTTTAGCTTCGCCGACACCCATGTTGATTACGATCTTGTCAAGCTTGGGAACTTCCATGATGTTCTTGTAGCCGAATTTCTTCTGCATTGCATCTATAATTTCATTCTTATATTGATCTTTCAGTCTACTCACGAATCTAGACCTCCTTTCATAAATAATTATTTAATTACGTTTCCGGTCTTCTTCGCGAAACGTTCCTTCTTAACCACTTTGCCGTTTTCATCCTTTGTAACTTTGAAGCCGACTCTGGTTGCCTTGCCGCCTTCTACAAGCATTACGTTTGAGATGTCAATGGGGGCTTCCTTTGTGATGATACCGCCGTTAGGGTTGCCTGCTGAGGGTTTTGAATGCTTTGTAACAACATTAACGCCTTCAACAACTACTTTCTTCTTGTCAGTATCTACACTTAAAACCTTAGCTTCTTTGCCCTTTGAGCTACCGGCGATAACCTTAACTGTATCACCCTTCTTAATCTTCATCATAGTCGGGCACCTCCTTATAATACTTCGGGAGCAAGGGAAACAATCTTCATGTACTGTTTCTCACGAAGCTCTCTGGCTACAGGTCCAAAAATACGAGTTCCTCTGGGAGTCTTGTCGTCTTTAATGATAACTGCAGCATTTTCGTCAAATCTAATGTAAGAACCGTCTTTACGTCTTGCACCTTTTACGGTACGAACAACAACGGCCTTAACTACATCACCTTTCTTTACAACGCCGCCGGGAGTAGCATCCTTAACGCTGGCAATGATGACGTCGCCAATGTTGGCATATCTTCTTGTTGAGCCGCCTACTACGCGAATGCAAAGGAGTTCCTTGGCACCTGTATTGTCGGCAACTTTCAACCTAGTTTCCTGTTGAACCATGCTCTTATCTCCTTATTTAACCTTTTCTACAACCTCAACAAGTCTCCATCTTTTATCCTTTGACAGGGGTCTTGTCTCTGCAACCTTAACTTTGTCGCCGATCTGGCAAACATTGTTTTCGTCATGTGCTTTAAGCTTATATGTTTTCTTTACGATTTTTCCGTAAAGAGGGTGCTTTACATGGTTTTCCACAGCTACTACGATAGTTTTATCCATCTTGTTGCTGATTACTTTACCTATACGCACTTTTCTTAAATTTCTTTCCACAGCGATTTCTCCTTTCTCAATCGTCTTCCTTATGCGTTAACTTCGTTCTTCTTAACTGTAAGTACTGTCTGAATACGAGCGATGTTCTTACGAACCTCTCTGATTCTTGCAGTGTTGTCAAGCTGGTTGGTTGCATTCTGGAATCTCAAATTGAAAAGTTCTTTCTTCGCATCTACCAAAGCCTTCTCTAAATCAGCGGAGGACTTCTTCATTAAATCATTAACATATGTATTACTTTTCATTAATTGTCTCCTCCTTCCAATTCTGCCTTAGAAACAATCTTGCACTTGCAAGGAAGTTTGTGTGTAGCAAGACGAAGTGCTTCTTTTGCTACCTCTTCCGAAACACCGGCGATTTCGAACATTACTCTGCCGGGCTTAACTACTGCTACCCAATATTCTACAGAACCTTTACCGGAACCCATACGAGTACCTAAAGGCTTTGTTGTAACAGGCTTGTCAGGGAAAATCTTAATCCATACCTGACCACCACGCTTAATGTAACGGGTCATTGCAACACGGGCTGCTTCGATCTGGTTTGACTTGATCCAGCAGGGTTCTGCTGCTACTATACCATACTCACCGTAAGTAATCTGGTTGCCCGAAAGAGCTTTACCCTTCATACTTCCACGGAACTGCTTACGATGTTTAACTCTCTTAGGTAATAACATTATTTTGCACTCCCTTCTTTATTTTCTTTTACGGGGAGAACTTCGCCCTTGTAGATCCAAACCTTTACGCCAACTTTGCCGTAGGTTGTATCTGCCTCAGCGAAACCGTAATCGATATCGGCACGTAATGTCTGAAGAGGAATAGTACCGTCACTAATTGTCTCAGTACGAGCCATATCAGCACCGCCTAAACGGCCGGAAAGCTGAACTTTGATACCGTAAACTCCCGATTTCATGGTTCTTGTCATAGCCTGCTTCATTGCTCTTCTGTAAGCAACACGGTCTTCGAGCTGCTTAGCGATGTTTTCTGCAACAAGCTGTGACTCTTTCTCGGGTCTCTTGATCTCTTTGATGTCAACGTTTACATTCTTGCCTGTGAGTTTCTTTAACTCTTTCTTTGTGTTTTCGATATCAGCGCCGCCTTTACCGATAACAAGACCGGGCTTTGAAGTATAAACGGTAACTTTAACTTTATTTGAAGCTCTTTCGATATCGATTTTGCTGATACCGGATGTATAGAGTTTCTTCTTTAAATATTTTCTGATGTTGTAATCTTCAACAAGGCAATCAGCGAAATCAGCATCTGCGTACCACATAGAACCCCAGTCCTTGATAACGCCAACTCTTATACCATGAGGATTAACTTTCTGTCCCATACTGTTCCTCCTATCTTTCATTGAGCACGATGGTAATGTGGCTCATTCTCTTTTCGATTCTGTAAGCTCTGCCCTGTGCTCTGGGTCTGATTCTCTTCATTGTGGGTCCCTTATTTGCATAACATTCTTCAATGTAAAGCTTCTCGGGATTCATGCCGTTGTTGTTTTCGGCATTGGCGATAGCACTAAGTAAAAGCTTTTTGATAATGCTTGATGCATATCTGGGGTTGTACTCCAGAATAGCCAAAGCCGTATTAACATCTTTGCCTCTGATGGCGTCAAGTACGAAGCAAGCCTTCTGTACCGATACTCTTGCGTAAGATAACTTTGCCGAAGGTCTTGTCTCCCTGTTCTCTTTATTACGCTCTCTCTTGTATTGTGATCTGCTTTTTGTTTCTTCCATGGATTAAAACCTCCTTCCTTACTTAGATTTAGATTTCTTTTCGTCTTTACCGTGGCCTCTGTATGTTCTTGTAGCTACGAACTCACCGAGCTTGTGGCCAACCATATCTTCCGTTACATATACGGGAACATGCTTTCTACCGTCATGAACCGCAAATGTATGTCCTACAAATGAGGGAAAGATTGTGGAACGACGTGACCAGGTCTTAATTACTGATTTATTACCCGCTGCGTTCATTGCGTCAACCTTCTTTAAAAGGCTTGCATCAGCAAAGGGTCCTTTTTTTAATGATCTTGCCATTATTTTCCTCCTTATCAATATGCGCTTACTTTAATGCGCGTCCGTCTCTTCTTCTTACGATGAGCTTGTTAGACTGCTTGTTTTTCTTTCTGGTCTTTAAGCCCAAAGCCGGCTTGCCCCAAGGTGTGCAGGGACCGGGACGACCGATACTACACTTACCTTCACCACCACCATGAGGATGGTCGTTGGGGTTCATTACAGAACCACGTACTGTAGGGCGGATGCCCATGTGACGCTTACGTCCTGCCTTACCGATATTGATAAGGTTGTGATCTACGTTACCTACGATACCTACTGTTGCTCTGCACATGATAGGTACCATTCTCATTTCGCCTGAAGGAAGACGAAGTGTTGCGTACTTACCTTCCTTAGCCATGAGCTGTGCACTGTTACCGGCTGAACGAACCATCTGGCCGCCCTTACCGGGTAAAAGCTCAATGTTGTGTACCTGAGTACCTACGGGAATCTTGTCAAGAGGTAAGCAGTTGCCGATTCTTACTTCGGCATCGGGTCCGTTCATGACTTTCATTCCGTCCTTTAAGCCTTCGGGTGCGATTATATAAGCTTTCTCGCCGTCTGCGTAGCAGATAAGTGCGATATTTGCTGTTCTGTTGGGATCGTATTCGATTCCGATTACCTTAGCGGGAATTCCGTCTTTATTTCTCTTGAAGTCTACGATTCTGTATTTCTTCTTGGCTCCGCCGCCATGGTGTCTAACTGTTATCTTACCCTGATTGTTACGTCCTGCTGTCTTCTCCATTGCGACACAGAGTGATTTCTCGGGTGTCTTCTTGGTAATTTCAGAGAAGTCAGAGCCAGTCATATTTCTTCTGGAGGGTGTATAGGGATTGTATGTCTTAATTCCCATTTCTTTGTTCTCCTTTACTGTTATTTATTATCATGCTTCATTGCATATAGATTGGCGTATTAGATACCTGAGAAGATCTCGATATCCTTGCTGCCTTCTGTAAGCTTAACGATAGCTTTCTTTGTCTCGGCAGTCTTGCCATATACATTGCCACGTCTCTTGTTTTTGCCGTTGCAATTCATTGTGTTTACACTTGCTACCTCTGTGCCGGGAAACATTTTCTCAACAGCGTCTTTAATCTGATTCTTGGTAGCATCGGGATTTACTAAGAAGGTATACTTCTTGTCGCCCATACCGGACATACTCTTTTCAGTAACAACCGGCTTTAAAATAACGTCATAATATTTAAGATCTGCCATTATGCGTATACCTCCTGAATCTTTTCTACCGCATCCTTGGCAAGTACAAGTGTTTTAGCATTCATAATGTCGTAAACATTGATGTTGTCTGCTACAGCTGTATTTGCGTTTGCGATGTTTCTAGCGGATAAAATCGTATTAGCATCGTTCTCTTTGATTACAACTAAAGCCTTCTCAGCTTTGATGTTGTTTAAGAACTCTGCGAACTTCTTTGTCTTGATTTCATCAAACTTGATTTCGTCGATAACCATGAGCTTTCCTTCGGTTACCTTGTTTGTAAGAGCGGACTTAAGAGCAATTCTCTTTTCCTTCTTATTAAGTTTGAATGAGTAATCTCTGGGTACGGGTGCGAATACTACGCCGCCGTGTCTCCACTGAGGAGATCTTGTTGAACCCTGTCTTGCATGACCGGTTCCTTTCTGTCTCCAGGGCTTTGCACCGCCGCCGGATACCTCCGAACGGGTTTTGGCTTTCTGTGTTCCCTGGCGCATATTTGCAAGGTGCTGAACTACAGCCATGTGTACTAAATGTTCATTTACTTCGATACCGAAAATATCATCGAGCAAATCCATCTTTCCGACTTCCTTGCCTTCCATATTGTAAACAGATACCTGAGCCATCTGTGTGTTCCTCCTTTCGTCCGATTAAGCTTCAGCCTTGGTTGTTTCTTTAATAGTAACCATGGCTTTCTTGGGTCCGGGTACAGCGCCCTTGATTAAAAGTAAGTTCTTTTCAGCATCAACTCTGACAACTTCAAGATTTCTTACTGTAGCCTTCTTGCCACCCATCTGACCGGGCATACCTTTGCCCTTAAATACACGGCTGGGTGAAGAACATGCGCCGTTGGAACCCTGATGACGATGGAACTTTGAACCGTGCTTCATGGGTCCTCTGTGCTGACCGAGTCTCTTGATAGCACCCTGGAAACCTTTACCTTTGGTAATTGCTGTTGCATCAATCTTGTCGCCTTCAGCGAAGATGTCTGCTTTGATTTCCTGAGCAAGAGCGTATTCGGAAGCATTCTCGAACTTAAACTCTCTGACAAAACGCTTGCTTGTAGTGCCGGCTTTCTTGAAATGTCCCTGCATAGCCTTTGTTGTGCCGTTAGCGTGGATAATTTCCTTCTTGCCTTTAGCGTCCTTATTGATAATCTTGTCTTTCTTGTCTACGAAACCTACCTGAACTGCTTCGTATCCGTCGTTCTCGATGGTCTTTACCTGAGTAACCACGCAAGGACCTGCCTGGAGAACTGTTACCGGAATGAGTGTACCGTCTTCAGCGAAGATCTGAGTCATTCCGACTTTGGTAGCTAAAATAGCCTTTTTCATTTTTTGACCTCCTTTTGATTCCACTACAGCGGTATCCGTAAAGGATGCATACTAGTTGTGGAAGTCATTTTGTTTTTCTTATTAATAATGTAACGATTGATGATTTGTTTGGGTTTTAACTAAATCATCTTGATATTGATATAAACGCCTGCGGGCATTTCGAGCTTCTGCATAGCGTCTATAACTTTCTGGTTGGGCTCATGAACATCGATAAGTCTCTTGTGAGTTCTCTGTTCAAACTGCTCTCTGGAGTCTTTGTACTTGTGTACGGCACGGATGATTGTAATGATCTCCTTCTTAGTAGGAAGGGGAACGGGTCCGCTAACCTTTGCTCCATTTTTCTTACAAGTGTCGATAATCTTAGCTGCAGATGCATCAACTGTCTGATGCTCGTAAGCCTTAAGTGTGATTCTCATTACTTGATTTGCCATAAAAAAAGTCTCCTCTCATATTTTGTACTTTAAGATTCAAGTACAACAAGCGGCGACTGTACACTCTCCCGTGTGTGTCGCATCCTTTTCTAAAAAATAAACGACCACACGTCGTTTCTGCTTGAAGCAGACTATAATGTTTGTACAGTGACTTGTCGTCAGTATCTCGACTTGACATTCGCTCCGTGTAAAAACCTGCTTTTTATCGCAGCAACCTTACACATCATTGCTATCAATGTCACAGCAAATGCTATATTATCAAATTAATTCTTTAATTTCAAGCATTTTTTACAAAAATTTTCAATAAATTTCTACACACAACATTCAGGCACAACTTTTAGTTGTAAAGCTTCTATATATAGTGTGCAGTGTATAAGCGTAAAAAGAGTTTCGGTCTTTTGGACCGAAACCCCTTTTCATATATATCTTTTAGAATTGTTAATGATTCAGCAGATTGTTGTACTGTAAATACTGTGACAATCCCGCAAATACTCCCGTGGTAACTATTCCGAGTGCGGCAAGAATTGCAATCACAATTAACAGCAGATAATACAGCAATAATATGATGTTGATAATAAGTCCCGCTATAGCAAGTCCCTTGGGGCAGTTCTTTCTGGTAACGCCGATTATACCCAGAATAAATCCGACTATAACAACAATAGGTGCAATGATATTAATGAATCCTATTAAGAATCCCACAATAACATTCAATCCCGGAATAAATAAAAAGAGGGAACTCATGCATGCGCAAAGATTAAACACTATTATTACCAGACCGAAAATGAACGAAAGAAGCCCGCATATATTTTTCTTCGGTGCTACAACTTCGTAATTATACACCTCTCCGTAATAATAGTTATTGTAATTCTGAGAATTGTTATCCATTTTCTCTCCTTTATAAACAGAAATTCTTCATTATATAAATGAAGAATTTCCGCTAAACACTTTAGTTCTTATTTAAGTTATTAATATGTAGACTCTAATGAATCCTGTAATTCTTCAAGATATTCCTGGAATCCCGGAGTACTGGTTAATCCACCGAGAGCAGCTTTGCTTACAAGACCGATTATTGTAAGAATAAGGCTTAATCCACCAAGGAGTAATCCGATAATACCGAGAACCAGACCTGCAATTGCCATGCCCTTCTGATCGGGTCTTTTCTTCATACCAACAATACCTAAAATAATTGCAACAAGAGACATGATAAGTCTTGCAAAGATTAAGATAAATTTAAGTACTGTAAATACTACTGTTGAAGTACCGATGCAACATCCGCAAACAAGTGCAACGAGTGAAACAATACCAAGAATCATTGCAACAAGACCGAGAGCATTGATGCCTTTCTTCTCTTCTGCATTGTCATATGAACTGTAGTCTGTGTAAACGGGCATTGTGCCTGCTTCTGCACCGGCTGCTGTTGTTGCCTCTTCAACTACGGTTTCTGCTGCCTCTACTGCTTCTACTACAGGTTCTGCTGCTGCCTCTACAACGGGCTCAGCTGCTGCCTCTACAACGGGCTCAGCTGCCTGAACTGCTTCAACTACGGGTTCTGCTGCTGCTTCTACAACGGGTTCAGCTGCCTCTACAACTGCTTCTGCTACAGCTTCTTCAACTTTAGCGCCGCACTGAGGGCAAAACTTTCCGCCTTCAAATTCAAATCCACAACTACTGCATTTCATTTTTTATTTTCCCCTTTCATAATTGTTTTAGGTTAATAATCATTATAGATTAATGCATTATCAAGTTTAACATAGATAAAGTGCGAATTGCAAGTAAAATGCGTTGTTGAAATACATTTCGAAAAAAGATATTATATACATATGGAAAAAAGAGCAGATACTATTAATATAAGAAGAAAGTCCTCGCCTTCCAAAAAAAAGCACGGCAAAAAAGATGAAAAAAAGGCCCTTAAAATCCTTTTTATTCTTCTTTTTTATTTCTTTCCCATTGCGACTCTGCTCATTCCGTATCTTGTTTTTCGTATAAACTTTTCACCCGTTCTCACAAAGGATTTTATCGACGAACTCGCATTCGTAAAATATCTGATTGCACATAATTCCCATGATTTTGCGGACGGATGGATTTCAACAAAACCTTTTATTCCTTTATCAACCAGATATTTTCTTACATATTATTTAAATGATTATGCAACATGGCAAGATGCTCTTTTAAAATCCGTGACCGCCGTGTATGCAATCTTTTCGGCTGCATATATTTTCTTTGTTACTTCGCTTCATGCAAAGAAATTCTATACATATATAATAGCATCCGTTCCCGCCATTCCTTTAGCCATTATCGGACTTAAGGCGGTTTATGACGTTAATTACATTTTAACGATTTTTGTTCCTGTGCTTATCTGCCTCGGCCTTTTAATTCACGGCATCAGATTTAAGGTTCCCGTTCCTTTTAAAATAGTAATATCTCTTCTTTGTGTCATTCCGGTTATCATTATCGGCATTTATATGCATGATATGAAAGAGCAGCATTCTTTCGACAATTCGAATCTTTTATCAGTTAATCTGTCTGCAAAGGAGGAAGCAGTTGACTTAACGGGCGATTACAAGCCGCTTATCAATTATCTTAATTCTAACGGAATAAAGCTTGCTTACTGCACGGATACGATAATAAACGAAGTTGCGGTAATCGGAAACGAAAAGGTTGAAATTGCCCCGGTCGTATCTCCCGAAGATTTAACAAGCGTTGAAATAAAAGAGGACACACTTCCCACACCTTATGAAAGAGTAACGAGAGAATCAAAGCCTTTTTATATGATCTACGATAACGAGACCGTAAACAAGTTCTCGTCTTCCCTCGCATTAAAGTTCGGCGAAATCATTTATTCCGACACGAAATATACCGTTTATTCCTATAAAAACTTTGATTACTTCGACAATCGTATTTTCCAGAACAATATGGTTCGCCTTGCGTCCGAAAAATATGACAGTTTTTATTACAGTTTCTTGGGCTCATCGATTGAAGATGCCGGCAAATTCCCCACATTCTTCGGAACAACGCCCATCTTTATAACACCCTCGGATATCGAATACGAGGATACAAATGTACTGCTTGATATGGCGGCCGCAAAAAACGGTTTGAAATATGCATTCTTCGAAATCGATCCCGTGACCTTCCAAAAAGAAGAAGGCAAAGCAGAGTTTGAATATTTTAATAAACTGATAGAAAAGTATTCGGATGTAACTTTCTATGCAATTCTTTCCTATCCTTCAGCATCCTTCTGGAAAAGCTTAAGCGAAGACGGGCGAACCAAAACTCTCGATAAATACGAGTCCTGTATCCAAACGCTGACTCATAACGATAACCTTCATATGTACTGGCCCGGCAGCAACAAATGGCTCATCGAAAGTCCGGACAATTATACAAATGAAGTGCCTCAGTCCGATGTAGCATTAAATCTTTTGATACTGACAACCTGTAATCGTAAGTATTCTGTGGATAAAAAATCCTTTACGGACGAAAAGGACGTTCTTTTAGAGATCGTAAAAGAAGATATCCAATATCCTGATTTATCCGGAAAAGAAATCGTGTTCTTCGGCGACAGTATAATGGGCAATTATCACGGACCTTTATCGATTCCGGGCGAATCGGCAAGTCTTTCGGGTGCTGACACATATAATCTCGGTATCGGCGGAACAAGCGCCATCTGTGATTTTAACAAACTGGTTGATGCATTCCTTGGAAGCGGTTCTTTATCAGATATCGAAGATGAAGATTTTAAAAATGAACTTAAGCGCTTTGAAGAAGAGCATGATGAAAACAAAGAACTTTACTTCATAGTCAATTACGGAGTAAACGACTATTTTATGGGAGTTCCCGCTCATGTAAATACAGGTTCTCCTTACGAAGATTATGCGTACGATTCGTATGAAGCCTCTATGACCGACGGCATCATTAAGCTTAAATCTTCTTATCCTAACGCAAAAATCTGCATCCTTTCGCCGATTTACACCAATTACTTTGAGGCCGGCGAACGCATAATGTCGGAAGTGGGTGCACCTTTACAAACCTACAGGGATATGGGTAAATTCATATCCGAAAAACTTGAAACAGAATGGATTGATTCACTTAATGTTATTGAGATAAATGAAGATAATTACGAAACGTATCTTTTAGACGAAGTTCACCCGAACTTTGACGGAATATATCTTATAAGCGATTCTCTTATTCGTTATATTGCAGGGGAAAAGAAAGAAGAAAAAGAAGAAAAGAAAGATTAAATCCAGTAAGGATAATCTTCCATTTCGATATAGCCCTCTTCATCCTTTTCGATAAAGCAGGCCATAAAAGCATCCGCAAAGCTGATGCCCGAAGTATAAAGAAACAGCGGAATGAGTTCCATTCCGAGAACACCGAGAAGAAGGAATATCCAGGCCTTCTTCTTTTTTAATACGAAAAGATGTCCGCCGTATGCTCCAAGCAAAAAGCCGAGCCATACAAACGGTGCTTTTTTAACACGAATCGGATTTTCATAAGGTGCGGAATCATCGACAATATCAGAAATTCTCTGTTTCATGCGAAAGATAATAAAGATTGCTGCGGCAAGAGAAACAAAAGCAGCCACATAACTTAATACACCAAGCGCGCCTGTTACGGCTGAAAAGATTTTAAGGCCGATTTCGGCCATTCCGCCAAGTCCGTAAATATCAAATACCATACTAAAATCATCGGAAGAAATCGAACCTCCGAATGAATCCATTGCCATGGAAATTATAGTTCTGCCTAAAATGGAAAATGAAGAAGCAAGTGCAATAATTAAAACCAGGACCAGCACAAGGCCCTGGATGTGAAGAAGCATTATGTCTTTGTAACGCCCGTCCGTCCCTTTGGGAGGAAGGATACTTTTTTCTTTGTTTTCCATATTAATTGAACTCGATAGTTTTTATATCATCAGGTGTAACCTGAACAAATCTCTTGGGTGAAGAAGTGGGAATAAGCGCCAATATCGGATCTTCAAAGTTTCCGACAAACTTGTCTTTTCCGCCGATCATATGGATTAAGACCTCTTCGCCGTTATATAAAACGATTCTGTTATCGTCGAAGAAGACATCCGAAAAGTCGATGTCGAAATACATTTTGTCTTTTAATTTCGCATCATAATCATAAATCTCGGCTTTGTACTTGTGCTCGCTATCGTCGCTCGCAAAGAAAAGAGCAACATATTTGTCGTCTTCATGAACCGAAAGAATCTTCTCGGAAAGAAGAATTTCTCCGGAGCTCTGCGGCTTCTGGTCTCCGCTGTAAAACATAAGTCTGTTGTCGGCAACAGCCACTGCCTTGCTGTTGCCCGCAAACTTTATTTCCGGAACAAGCGCACTCTGATAAATGTAACTCGACATCAAGCTGTCCTGTGAATTCTGTCCGACCTGACCGAAATTATAAAATCCGACAGAAGTGTAAAACGAGCCCTTGTCGACATTAAGATACGATACCGCGCCTAAAACGCCGTTGTCCGAAATGGCTATCTCAAGCGGATATCCGTATCCTTTCATAGTCGTATTAAAGAAAATCATTTCTTCGCCGGCTGTATTGTAAATGTAAATGGGGGTATTGTCGTCTCCGTCCAAAACCGCCATAACATACCCGCTGCCTGCGGCTTTGAACTTACGAATAGGCATACCTGTGTCGATTTTTCCGAGGACATTCTTTTCATCCATAAGGAAGATGCTGCCGCCGTTATAATCGGCTACCGCAACAATACCGTTTGAAATATCGACTAAAGGTTTTTGCATCTGGAAAGCTTCGTTCCAGATCTGCTCGCCCTTGTAATTGACGCATTTAATACCGTCCGAATTGTAAACGATGAAATTGTTGCCGAATCTCTCAACCTTCGAGCCCGTCGAAATAAAGAACTCCGTTGAAGAAACTTCGGTCACACTCGTGTATTCCTTGTTAATAAAGAATACTCTGGCAACAACAAATCCGACAGCGGCAATTAAGAACAAAGCCAAAACGATGATGAAAACCCACATCATTTTGCTTACCTGATGGCCTGCACGCTTTTTGTTAAAGTCCGCAAAAAGATTATCCTTTTTTGCTGCACTCTTTTTAGCGTCGTCCTTTTTTGTATCGCTCTTTTTAAATTGTTTTATGTTTCCGTTCTCTTTTTTCATCGGTTACAAATTAACATATGAATCCTAAAAGAATCCATTTTTCTCCGGTTTATTTCTTTTATGAGATTAGTCTGCAATTGTGCTGAATCTGTAAACAGTGGTTGATTTGAAGCCCTTGTTCTCATCGAATAAAGGTCTTGCGAAAGCGGGATCGTTTGCACTGTTGGGGAAGTACTGGCTCTCAAGACAGAGACCCTGGCGCTGGTTGTAAACCGCACCGTTCTTGCCCTTTTCGCCGCCTACATAGTTGCCGATATAGAACTGCACGCCGGGAAGATCGGTTAATGTTTCCATCACGATTCCGGACTCATCGTCAAATACGGTTGCGGCAACCTTTAAGCTGCCGTCCCAGTCATTGATGCAGTAGTTGTGGTCAAATCCGTTTGTGAATGCGAGCTGCTCGTAATTCATATCAAGCATTTCGCCAATCTTCTTAGCTTCGGTGAAATCCATCGGAGTTCCCGCAACTTTTTTGATTTCGCCCGAAGGAATGCTTTCGTCGTCAACGGGAAGGAAACTGTCTGCATTGAAAACGATGGATTCATTAAGAATGCTTCCGGAATCATGTCCGTTTAAGTTGAAGTATGTATGATTGGTCATGTTGATGATTGTCTTTTTGTCTGTGGTTACATCATAATCAATCTTGATTTCATCTTCTTCGGTGAGTGTATAAACAACTTTTGCCTTAAGATTTCCGGGAAGCCCCAAATCCATGTCGGCTTTGTCAATCGTAAAAGTAACGCTGTTGTCGCCCGTTTCAGCGTCCCATACTCTCTTCTGAAGCGAGCCGAGTCTTGCTGTGTGAAGGTTGTTTCTTCCGTTGTCATTTACTTCAAGCTTGTACTCGGTTCCGTCAATCACAAAAGTTGCATTTGCCGTTCTGTTTGCAACGGGTCCTACGATAGCACCGAAGCACTTATCATCAGTGAAATAATCCTTTACATCTTCATATCCGAGGATTACATCTCTGACTTTTCCGTCTTTTCCCGCAAAGAGAAAATTTGTGATAATACATCCGAAATTGATAACGGAAAGTTCAGTTCCGTTCTCGTTTTTCATAGTATATTTAAATAAATTTTCACCGTTAGGTCCTTTTCCTATTTCTTTAACTGTAACGCCCATTTTTACCCTCCTGAGATAATTTTTTTATAATTCTACTCTTCCTTCGAGCGCACGAAGAAGAGTGACTTCGTCAATATACTCGATATCTCCGCCTACCGGCACGCCGGAAGCTATTCTGGTAACCTTAATGCCCGTGGGTTTGATGAGTTTGCTTATGTACATCGCGGTGGTTTCGCCTTCAAGCGAAGCGTTGGTTGCGATGATTACTTCATCAATATCGCCTTCAAGTCTGGAGATTAATTCTTTTAGTCTGATGTCCGCAGGTCCTATGCCAAGCATCGGAGAAATGGCGCCGTGAAGCACATGGTAAACACCTCTGTACTTGCCTGTTTTCTCGTATGCCGCAAGGTCTCTGGGATTTTCGACAACCATAATTGTTTTATGGTCTCTCTGCTTGTCAGCGCAAACGGGGCAAAGTTCGGAATCGGTCATCGTAAGGCATTCTTTGCAGTAATGCGTATGTTTTTTTGCATTGTCAATTGCCGACGTCAGCTTCTCCACGCGTTCGTTCGGAAGGCTGACAATATAATATGCCATTCGCTGAGCCGATTTGTTTCCGATTCCCGGAAGCCTCTCGAGTTCTTCTATTAATCTGTTTATGTATCCGCTGTTAATTTCCATCTTTTAGAAGTTGAGTCCGCCGAAATTCATACCGCCGGTCATTGAGTTAACCGCATCGTTATTGGCTTCTTCAATCTGATTTAAAATATCGTTCATGCAGGCCATGATTAAGTCCTGAAGATCTTCAACATCCTCGGGATCCACAACCTCGGGATTTATGGTTACATTCTTCACTTCTCTCTTGCCGGTCATTGTGATGCTGATTGCATTACCGCCTGCTGTAGCAGTGAATTTCCTGGTCTCCATTGCCTTCTGGTTTTCTTCCATCTGACGCTGCATTCTCTGTGCCTGCTTCATCAGATTGTTCATATTGCCGGGCATCATTCCTCCGGGGTATCCGCCTCTTTTTGCCATTTCTTTATTCCTCCTGAATTAAATTCTTTTAAAAATCTTCTTTGGGAAAATCGTCGTCCGAATCTTCTATCTCCATATTGGGCTTCTTTGAATTCGGAATCGAATCGTATTTCGATCCGTTCTCATCAAGCACCAGTTCATAGGTAACTTCTTTTCTGACGCGTTCGTTTAATATTCCCTGTAAAACCTTTGCTCTCTCCGGATCTTTTAGCCCTTCGTAAGTCATTTTTGAAGGACATGCCAGAATAAGTACATTCGGCTTTGTTGCATCCATCGAACATTTTACTTTTATCATAAAGCCCTTTACGAGAGCCTCGGCGTTATCCGTCATCGAACTCCATTCGTCCGCTATCTGCTGAATGTCGGCGGGAATCGCAGTCGGAAGTTCAATCTTTTTTTCCTGAGGTGTGGAAGGTGTATTGTTTCCCTCAGAAGAAGTATTTGCAACCACAAATGCACCGTCTTCGAGTTTCTTTTCGATGCTTCTTATTCTGTCTAAAAGAGCATCGGGCTTTCTGTCCATCTGAGGTGTGCAAAGTTTAATAAGCGTCATCTCCGTCAGAACTCTTGCCTGCGTGGTTGTCTTAAGCGCACCCGTAAGTTCGGAAAGAATTCTTATATAACGCATTATCGTCTGAAGCTCTGCTTTTTCGCTGTCTTGGCGCATTTCGGCAAAACTCTCGCTCGTCACGTCCAGTATCTTTTCGGGAGCATCGGAACTTTTTATAATCATCAGGTTTCTTAAATACCATGTGAAGTCAGCAACAAATCTGTTGATTTCGGTACCTGCGACTACCACTTCCTCAAGGTCTCTGATAACTGCTGTAACGTTCTGTGCAATAACATCATTGAAAACTCTTGAGTAAATATCTGTCTTTACCGCTCCGAGTGCAACCAGTACTTTGTCCAGAGTCAGCTCTTCCTTCGGATAAAATGCAATGCACTGATCGAGGAGAGATAAGCCGTCACGCATTGAACCGTCTGCTGCCTTTGCAACATATCTTAATGCTTCATCTGTAGCGGAAACATTTTCCTTATCCGTCAGTTCACGCATTCTGCCTGCGATTGTTTCAAGAGGAATTCTCCTAAAATCGTATCTCTGGCAACGTGACATAATCGTAGGAATAATCTGATGCGCTTCCGTTGTGGCTAAGATAAAAATTACATGTTCGGGCGGCTCTTCTATCGTTTTTAAAAGCGCATTGAAAGCCTCGTTTGTAAGGTTGTGTGCCTCGTCGATAATGTAAACCTTATATTTTCCGCTGACCGGTCTGTAATCCACTTCGTTGATAAGCTCACGGATTTTTTCGATACCTCTGTTTGAGGCCGCATCCATCTCTATCATATTAAGAGAGGTTCCGTTTGCAATCGCCTTGCAGGTTTCGCATTCTCCGCAGGGATTTCCGTTTACCGGATGTTCGCAGTTGACCGCTCTCGCCATAATCTTGGCAAGTGTGGTTTTACCCGTTCCTCTGGTACCGCAGAAAAGATACGCATGTCCGATTCGGTTTTGAATTATTTGATTTTTCAGTGTGGTAACTATCGCGTCCTGACCTCTGACCTCATCAAAAGTCTGCGGTCTGAACTTACGATACAATGCCAGATATGACATGCCAAATCCTCGTGTATGGGCAACGCCCGTAATTTACAGGTTTATTTTGCCATTATTTCTTTCATCATAAGTCCGCAGGGTGATAAATCTTCGTCTGTGAAACCGAAGGTTTTGTCACATTTTGCTGCAACGATGGAAGATGTTTCGTCTTTATTTGAAAGGTTCCAGATAATGTGGCTTACCTTCTCTTCGTTAAGAAGGTTAATCCAGATTTCCGACTGTTCCTCGTTGATATCTCCGTCGCCGTCGGCTCTTCCGACACCGAACTCGGTTACGAATACAGGAAGGTTTTTGCTTCTTGCGTATGTGAATTTATCACGGAGTTTATCACGATGTGTGTCTGCATAAAAATGCAGAGTATACATTATGTTTTCATAATCAAGAGGTGCATCCGCAGCCTCATCCACGCCCTGTGACCAGATGGTGGTTCCGACTATAATAATCTTTGAATCGTCTATTTCTTTTATGATGGGTATTACCTGATTGGCGTAGTTTTTGATGTCGTCCCAGGTAACTTTTTCCTTGGTTTCAAGGTTCATGTTGGGCTCGTTGCAGATTTCGTAAATCACATTGTCGTAAGCGGTAAGCTTCGGACAGATGCTTTTGAAAAATCTGATGGCCATATCCGTATGCATATTAGGGTCGTAATCTAAAAGAATATGCCAGTCAATCATGCAGTAAAGGCCAAGCTTTTTGCAAAGTTCTGCTCCATTAAGAATGATTTCTTCAAGCTCCGCTCTGTGCTCGTCATTTGAATCCGCATAGCCTTCGTGATTGTCGGCAAAGCCCGAATACATTGCAAGACGCATGATGCTAACTTTGTATTCGTCACGAAACTGCTTGAAAGCCTCCTCGTTGACATACTGAGGATACTCGTTTAAGTTATGTGTGCTGATTCCTTTTAACTGCACAATATCGCCGTTTGCATCAACGAGATTTTTCCCCTCTACATGCAATTTGCCGTATTTTTCAAACGGTGTCATATAACCCCTCCGATTAATTTTTCATTTTCTGTCTTGTCGGCAAAATCCGACTTCTTATTATACCACGTTTCGCCCTTAAATGTCACTTAAAATGGGTAAAAAGCACTCATAAAAAAAGATACCCCATTCGGGATATCTTTTATGGTTTCAAATACTTTTTACTGAGCCGAATCCGTATTGACGCTCATTTTTCTTACAGCACTTCGAACCGGTATTCCTACCGCAACCGCAACTGCCATTTTAATCGCATCGGCTAAGATAAACGGAACCACTCCCGCCATAAGTGCGGCGCCAAAACTCATTTTATACGATATTGCAAGCCATGCGGTGCCCAGTGCATAGCAGCAGGCCGTTCCGAGAACCATTCCGAGTATGTGAAGCGGAATGTTTTTTTCAAACTTTGAAATGAAAAATCCTGCCACAAGCGATAAGAAAATATATCCGATCATGTATCCGCCCGTGGGTCCGAGAAGTTTTCCGGCACCTGCGCTAAAGCCCGTAAATACCGGAACTCCCACGAATCCAAGTAAAAGATACAGAATGCAGCTGACCGTTCCCCAGAGCCATCCGTTTACGTATACCGCAAAGAATATTCCCAGTATTCCCAAGGAAATCGGGACGGGACTTATGGGAATCATAAAAGAAAGAGGTCCCAAAATACATATTATTGCCGTCGAAAGCGCTACCTTTGTGATGGTTATTGTCGTTATTCTTGTTTTGTTTTTCATATTTATTCTTCCCTTTGGTTTACAATTTCAAGATGGGAGTTTACAATACAATTACCCTATCGTCAACCTGATTATCAAAAAAGTTTACAATCGGGCAAAAACTGTAAAAAAGGAATTTAAGAAAATATGGAAAAAGAGTTCTCAACCAGGGAAAAAGTACTGAATATATTAAAGCAAAACCCTAATACATTTGTTTCCGGCCAGGAAATCGCCGATACGCTTTTTTTAACCAGAGCGGGTATCTGGAAAGCGATAAAAAGCCTGCGCGAAAGCGGTTTTACGATAGAGTCCGTAACAAACAAAGGTTATCGTCTCGTCCTGGATTACGACGGAATCAATATGGATTTTATCAAAAAAAGCCTGCCTGAAAATCTTCCCCTTAAATACTATTCGTACGAAGAAGTCACTTCGACGAACGATATCGCAAGAGAGCATGCAAACGAAAAAAGCGACATACTTATTGCCGCAGATTCCCAGACCAACGGGCGCGGCCGTAAGGGCAGGATTTTCTTTTCTCCGAAAAACACCGGCTTGTATTTCAGCCTTTTAATACACCCCGAGATTCCATTTTCAAAAGCCACCTATATTACCTGCATTGCGGCCGAATCTTTGGTTTTGGCTATACGTGATACTCTCGGAATCGAGACTTCGATCAAATGGGTAAACGATATCTTCTTGAAG
The DNA here is from genome assembly GCA_900100245.1 of Lachnospiraceae bacterium G41. Taxonomy (GTDB): domain Bacteria; phylum Bacillota; class Clostridia; order Lachnospirales; family Lachnospiraceae; genus UBA3766. The sequence continues at coordinate 106,714 of FNEU01000003.1, read as the reverse complement.
GATAGAAAAATCGCAGGCATTTTAACCGAAACCTTCGGTTCTCTCGAAGAGGAATTTCCCGAATACGTCGTGGTCGGAGTCGGAATAAATATCTACCCTTTCGGCGAAGAACTTCCTTCGGACATTAAAAAAAGAGCCGGTTTTTTAATCAAAAAAGCCGATAATACCGACAATCTCAAAAACCTGCTCTGCATTAATTTCATAAAACATTTTTACGTATTTCTATCCGAGATCGACCGAAAAACTTTTCTTGACGGCTACCGTATGCACTCGAATTTAATCGGCAGATACGTTCGTATTCATAATGACAAAAAGCCCTCAAAAAAAGAATACGCACTCGTCACCGGAATCGATGACGAATGCCGTCTTTTGGTTACTTATGATGATAAAAAAACCGGCGCGCTTACGGGAAAAGAAGTCAGCGTCGTTAAATACTGATTCTTCAGGCGTTATAAACTTTGCCCGTTATTCGGCTTGACATTTCCTCTTTGGGCAGAGGTCTGTCGTAAAAATATCCCTGAACGACATTTACGCCAAGACCCATCAGAATTTCTTTCTGCTTCTGCGTCTCCACGCCTTCCGCAACGATTTTCATGTCGATTGCCTTGGCAAGATTGACGATATGTGTCAGGATGGTAAGATTTTTGTCAAACGCACTGTGAATAAATCCCTTGTCAATCTTTAACGTATCAAAATCCGTCTCCCTAAGGAGCGAAAGCGATGCCGCGCCGCAGCCGAAATCATCCACTGCCACTTTGTAGCCGAGTTCGTGCAGCGAACTTACAAATTCTTTTAAGACGCTCGCCGGAAATTCATCGCTTGTTTCCGTTATTTCGATTTCAATTAAATCTTTCGAAATTCCGTAGGCTTTAACCACATTGTCGATATCTTTTGCCAGATGAGTGTTCGAGAGGTTTCTTCGGGAAAGATTAACCGATATCGTCGGTATGTCAAGCCCCTCTTTCTGCCACTCTTTTATGTCTTCGCAGACTTTTCTCAAAACATAAAAATCCAGCGTACAGACGGAATCGTTCTTTTCCATGATCGGAATAAAATCCTCTGGCGCAATGACATTGTCATCATGCATCCATCTGACTAGTGCTTCTCCTCCGCAGAGAGTATTGCTCTGCATGTCAATCTTGGGCTGGTAATAGACCTGAAATTCTTCCTTTTCGAGTCCTTCGAAAAGTATTCCTTTTAATTTTCTTTCGTTTTCGAGCTTTTCCTTAAGCTCCTCGCTCATATAATCCACGCTCTTTTTGCTGACCGTTTTGGCATATAAAAGAGCCGTGTATGCGTTGGATAAAATATCCTCCGCCTTCATGTATTCTTCGTTTATCTCATAGACACCCGCAACCGAAGACACTTTTACGACTATGCTTTTTCCCTCTCCCGGTCCGTAGGTGATTTCCACTTCCGTTTCTTTTAGGAAATCAAGTATTTTTTCGAGATTTTCTTTTTTGACAACGGCTATAAAATGGTCGCTTCCCTCTCTTGCGAGAAACTCGTCGGATTTTAAAATTCCGCGAAGTTTAACTGAGTAATTTTTCAGAAGCATGTCTCCCGCAATCATTCCGTATTTTCTGTTAAAATACGAAAACTTCGAGATGTCGAAATATATGGCGCAATAATTGCAGACTTTGCCTTTGCTTCGAAGCATTTCAATTTCTCCGATACAGCCGTGCTCGTTTAAAAGTCCGGTTCTGACCTCGAGTTTGGAGATTCGCAAAACCTCCTGGCTCTGCGAGTAACTGTTTTGAATGAACATGATGATAAGCACAAAGCCTATCGAGATATTTACGAAGGAATAACCGTAAAAGATACTCTGAATAATTGTTGCAATTCCCGGAATTATGATGTATGCGAGCATCGACAGGAATGTCACCAGATCCGTTTTTTTACGATTTTCAATCAGAACGGAAATGTTTAAAAGAAGGCATATCCCAATTAATCCCATGGTCACGAAGAAGAAGGGATTTCGATGATACGCATTGCTTTCGTCGAAGTAATATAAAATGTCGGTAAACTGCGATACAATAAGCACTATCATACAGAAAACCGCTATCCAGTAAACCGTGCAAAATCTTTTCTGCCCGGGTATTTTTACCTTTATTCCCGCGGTTCCGAAGAGCTGCACGGCGACATACATGGTGATTGTGATTACGATTAAAAACGTGGAAAAAAAGAGAACAAAATTCGCCACTCTGATCATTACAAACGCCGTTCTGCCTTCTACACCGTCATAGACATATGTAAAAAAATCGGAGAAAAGAAGTAAGCCGGCAAAGAAATTGCCAAACATAATCAGCTGATTTTTGTAATTCTTTTTGTCGTTTATTACAAGCAGTACCGTAAAAAGTGAAACAAATACGCAGAAGCTTGCTTCAAAAAGAAGAAATGTTTTTTGTATTGATAACGGATCGATCAATGCTAAACTCCTTATATCTCTAAACCCTATATTTATATATCGGCACGTAAAAAGAAAACATTAACGATAAAAAAATATGCCGGACACCCGCGGGTATCCGGCAAAAAATCATAAAAGATATATAAGTTTAGATTTCGAAAAGATCGCTATATTCTTTTAAAGCTCCGTCTGTATCATGTGCAAGAACCTTCTTTGCAAGAACTTTGCCGAGCTGAACTCCTTCCTGATCGAAGCTGTTTACATTCCAAAGGAAGCCCTGGAACATAATCTTGTTTTCAAAGTGTGAAAGGAGTGCACCCATCGACTCGGGAGTTAACTGCTTGCCGATGATGATACTTGAAGGACGGTTGCCCGCGAATTTCTTGTTGTTGTTTTCGTCATCTTTGCCGCATGCAAATGCGATAATCTGAGCTGCAACGTTAGCACAGAGTTTCTTCTGGCTGGTAGAGCCCTGAATGTTTACATCAACACCTAACTGGCTGTCGTTGAATCCGATGAACTGCAAGGGAATGATGTCTGTTCCCTGATGTAAGAGCTGATAGAACGAATGCTGTCCGTTGGTACCGGGCTCACCGAAGAGAACGGGGCCTGTAGGATAATTTACGAACTCGCCAAATCTGTTAACTGACTTGCCGTTTGATTCCATATCAGCCTGCTGAAGATGTGCGGGGAAACGGCTCAATGCCTGTGAATAAGGAAGAAGTGCCGTTGAAGGGAAGCCTAAAACGTTTCTTTCATAAACACCGATTAATGCATCAAGCATTGCAGGGTTTTCTTTTATGCTCTTGTTTGTTGCAAGCTTGTCTTCCTCAGCAGCACCGTTTAAGAAACGTGCAAATACTTCGGGAGTGAACGCGAGTGATAAAACTGCGCCGCCAACTGCAGAACATGATGAAAAACGTCCGCCGATAAAGTCATCCATAAAGAATGCTTTAAGATATCCGCTGTTTGAAGCAAGAGGTGAAGTCTCACTTGTAACTGCAACCATGTGGTTGGATGCGTCAAGACCAGCCTTTGCGAGCGCATCTTTTACGAAGGATTCGTTTGTTAATGTCTCAAGTGTGGTACCGGACTTTGAAACAAGTACGAAAAGTGAATGTGCAACATCGATTCCCGCAAGAACGCCTGCTGCATCATCAGGGTCAACATTGCTGATAAACTTTGCTTCCATGTTAAAATTCCCGGTTTTCTTAGCCCAGTTTTCAAGGGCGATATAGATTGCACGGGGGCCTAAATCGGAACCGCCGATACCTATCTGAACTACTGTGGTGAATTTCTCGCCTGCTGCGTTTGTAATCTTGCCTGCGTGAACATCGTTGGCAAATTCTTCGATTTTCTTCTGCTGTGCAACATAAAATTCTCTCTTGTTTACGCCGTCTTTGACAACGTCGTTTCCGAGCTGTGAACGTGTAAGATGATGAAGAACGAGTCTCTTTTCACCTGTATTGATAACTGCGCCGTTGAAAAGTTCTTCGAATTTCTCTGTAAGCTCAGCCTCTGCAGCGAGTTTCTCAAAGCAGTCAAGGATATTGTCGTTTACTGCCTTTGCCGCATAATTATATGAAAGGCCTGCTGCCATGGGTACGCTGTAAGTCTTAACTCTCTTAGCGCCGTTCTCGCCGCTCATGACTTCTTTTACGCTGACCTTATCCAAAGTCTTAAGTTCTTTAAATGCCCCGAGTGTGTCGAGGTTTTTCCACTCTGCCATAATTTTATCCTCCGAATTTATTTCAATTGAATATTTTTTTATGCTTTCTTTTAGCATATATATTTTATTAGATAATTCCTTGGGTGTAAATGAAATTTTATTGTACAATCAAACAACCCAGTCTTCAAGTACAATCCCGGGAACACGTCGAAATTCATCCACATTGTGTGTAACGACGGTCATTTTACGCGCGATTGCCTGAGATGCAATCTGAAGATCATATGGACCGATTGGGTTACCCTCCTGCTCCAAATATTTTCTAATCTGTCCTGCTATCATTGCATCTGTCGCATCAAACGGAACTATAGTAAAAGGTGCCAGAAACAGTTGCATATTCTGCCTCGTTTTATCTCCCCATTTACTCTTGGCCACTCCATATTCGAGTTCATAGACAGTAATAGCGGAAATCGCCATATCCGAAGTGTCATGAGAAAAAAGCCTCTCCGTTAATTTCGGATAGGTATTTTTCATAAGATATATACATATATTAGTATCTAAAAGAAACACTACAAATCCTCCCTTGAGGATACTTCCTTCCATGAAGGCTGTTCGCGATCATTCATAAAATCATCCGGGAATGCTCCGATAGCCTGACGAGTACAGGCCCAAGGGTCGTCTGTAGGATATGCAATAAAGATTTCTCCTATTTTTTGTATGAAAAAATCTTTTTGGTCCGTTCTCATATTTTGCGGAATACGAATAGCCTGACTATTACCGTTTTTAAATACTTTAGTCGTTGTCATAGTGCATCTCCTTTGTGTACATACATCCTGTACACACATTATACCCTGGTATTGCCTTTTTATCAACATAACATTCATAAACAGATGTTTTAAAATAATGGAAATACCCGAATTTTTTTGCTATAATGCTTTTCGAAAGTTCGGCTTAATATATTTTTGCTAAAAATATAAAAGTTTTGAGGTTATGGAAATGAAAAAAATAGTTCTTACCGGTGGTGGTACAGCCGGTCATGTAACGCCGAATCTGGCGCTTTTGCCCAAATTAAAAGAGTTGGGATACGAAGTAACATACATGGGTTCCGTGGACGGAATCGAAAAGAAACTTATCGCAGATTTTGACATTCCTTACTATGGAGTTCCCGTCGGAAAATTAAGAAGATATATTGATCCAAAGAATTTGACCGATCCTTTTAAGGTTATCAAGGGTTATCATGAGGCAAAAAAATACCTAAAAGAAGTCAAACCCGATGTGGTATTTTCAAAGGGCGGATATGTGGCCGTTCCCATTGTACGTGCAGCTGCAAGTTTAAAAATCCCCTGCATTATTCACGAATCGGATTTAACTCCGGGACTTGCCAACAAACTTTGCATTCCCAAGGCACTTAAGGTCTGCTGTAATTTCCCCGAAACCGTGGAAAAACTGCCAAAGGATAAAGCCGAACTTACAGGCTCTCCGGTCAGAGCGGAACTTTTTGATGGAAATGCAGACGCTGCCAGAGAGATGTGTGGCTTTAATAAAGAAAAACCCGTCATCATGGTAATCGGCGGAAGCACAGGATCAGTTGCGATTAACAAGGCAGTAAGAAAGGCACTTCCCGAACTCCTAAAAGATTATCAGGTAGTTCATCTGTGCGGTAACGGAAGAATTGACAATCTGCTTTTAACCACTGAAGGCTACAAGCAGTACGAATATTTAAAGAGTGAATTAAAAGATGTAATGGCAATGAGCGATTTGGTTATCTCAAGAGCCGGCGCAAATGCCATCTGCGAACTCTTGTCGTTAAGAAAGCCCAATCTCTTGATTCCTTTATCCAAGGCCGCCAGCAGAGGAGACCAGATTTTAAATGCAAACTCATTCGAATCGCAGGGATTTTCACTGGTTCTTCAGGAAGAAGATTTGGACGAGATTACACTGGTACAAAAAGTAAAAGAGCTCGATGAAAATAAAGAAAAATATATTGCAGCGATGAGTGAGAGCAATCAGATAAATGCAATTGACAAGATAATCGCACTCATTGAGGATGCGGTTATAAACCGTCCATAAGAAAGAGAAAAAAAAAGAGATTCGTTTAAACAGCGAATCTCTTTTTTATCTGCCAATACAAATTATCAAAATAAAAACTTATAGACTATATACAGTCTTCCAGAACTTCGATCCATTCTTTTATGATTTCTACTTCGTCGTTGGCCTCTTTTACGGCGCGAGATTTCTGGACTTTTTTGTATACAGGCGCTTCCATTGCATCCTTATTTCGTCTGATGATAAGACTTACTTCATCTTTGTCAAAGAATAATGCAATCGGACCTCCTGCTTTGAATTTGGCTATCTTTGTTGCAAGAGAATCTCTTAAGAATTTCTGTCCGTCGTCCTGATCCTTGGCATAAACGGAAAATTTCGAATCAAATTTCTCATTTGAACTTAATATTTTGCAGAAAGACTCAGGTTGTTCATAATCCATTCCGCCGATTTTAAAATCGTTTCCGATTATCTGCACTTCGGATTTTAAGCGGGTCTTGATTTGCGCCACTATCATTACGCAGTCCGAACCGGCTTTTTTCTTACCATAACGAAGAGCAAGATCATATCTTAAGAACGGAATCTTTTTGTAAACTCCGCTGATACAGTCATTTGCCACTGCACTCTTTGCTTTTTTAATCATCGAATTTCTGGTTAAATCTCTCGTGGAAATTTTCTCAGTTTCGTTGTATTCGCCCTTTGAAAAAGCTTCCTCGAGTGTGGGCTTTAAAAACGCCTCTTTGTATTTGGACGAATATGCTTTGTGCTTCGAGCCCATCTTAAGGAAATGGGGAAGCATATAAACACAGACAAAAATTGCTACAAGAAGCAAAAGCACAACTAATGAATTGCCCCAGAGCGTGAGGTTAATGACCTTCTTAAAAACAAGGACTACATATACTCCTGTAGCAACAAAAACAAGCAGGGAAACAACTTTCCATATTATGTCTGCCTGAAGATATTTAATTCTGAGTGCGTTCACGCTCTCTTCAGCGGAAACACTCGCTGTGGTTTTTTCAGTTGTTTCAGCCATAAAGACCTCCAAATTATTTTGTAAGAATATCTTTAATGTTAGCGAGTTCTTCAGCTGAAGGCGAGGTCGGATTCCAAAGCATATTCTGACCGTCGTTTTCATATCTGGGAATCAGATGAAAATGGAAATGAAAAACAGTCTGACCGGCACAGGTACCGTTGTTCTGAACCAGGTTAAATCCGTCGGCTCCGAGTCTTTCGGTCATCTTGGTAGCAAGTTTCTTCGCAAGAATCATGACTTTGGCAGCTTTTTCTTCGGGAAGCTCATAAAGATTCGCATAATGCTCCTTTGGTAAGATGAGCGCATGACCCTTGGTAGCGGGACCTACGTCGAGAATAACGTTAAAATCCTCATCCTCATATATTGAATTGGTGGGAAATACTCCGTTTGCAAGCTTGCAGAAAATGCAATCGTCTTTCATTTGTTTTCTCCTGATTAAGTATTTTTCTACGCCCTAATTACTTTACTACTCGGCATATTCAATTATAATATCGTCTATTTTTATAAGCAAGCAAATTTAAGACGGCAAGCCTTGTTTTTGGTTTTAAACCCTTTATGCAAGAACAAACCTTACATTTCCTATCTGTATCTCGTCTCCTTCCTTTATTTCATACTCTTCCGATTTAATGCGCTGCCCGTTTACAAAGGTACCGTTGGTTGAGTTCAGATCATATAAATACAATCTCCCTTGAGCTTCATCTATTTGAGCATGCATTCTGGATACACTCCTGTCATTTAGGAGAATATCCACACAATCCTGTCTGGAACCCAAAACACAAGGGAAAAAGTCCAGTTTTGCATCGGGAATCGAATTGTCTCTGCTGATTAATTTTCTTGAGTTTCCTTCAGGAAGAGTTATCAGTACCGTTCCGAATTCCGTGTCGGCCACTATATCATCTTCCTCTCTTAATTCATTATCAAAATTCTCATATTCAAACTCTTTTTCCGGCGGTTTTCTTTCCGCAAGTTTGGATTTTAATGAATCAAACAGCCTGTCAATTGCTTTCTCAATTTTGCTTTTATGCATTTCCTTTTCTTTTATAACCGCTTTTTTACTGTTTTGAATGCTGTCGCTGACTTCCTGGCTGACTGTTTCCTCTTCTTCTTTTTCGGCTTTAAGGATTTCATACAGGTTTTCGGCATCAATACTGCCTTCCTTTGCCCTTCGATACAGTTCATACACTGTTCTTACCGCCGCATGATTGCTGTTATCTATATGTTCCAATAGATATTCCGCCAGATCCATAATTTCATGCGAATCCTTATTACACGGATAAAAAATCCAATAGAATCTGTCATTACTCAAATCCATATAGATATATTCCGGTGAAAGAACTATACCCGAAACATCAAGGAACAATCTCTTACATTCCTTTACCTGACAGCTAATTGAGTATAAAAGTTCCGAAAGTTCCTGATAAGATATTTTCCTTTTTACAAAGCCCTTGTCCAGGGACTGTTTCCCTGTAATATCGTAATAAAGCCTGATTTCGTTATCCCAGTCAATCTTTTTAACCGGAATAAATCCTTCGGCTTTGTTTCTTAATAGCATTTCTGTCTGATAGCCGTCAGAATCATCTGTCATTACCAAATATTTTCTGTTTAAGTCTCTTACACATTCCGCCTTCATTCTCCCTCCAGTTCCGGGATTTCCGTATCATTTTCACTCCCAGCCAGTTTTTCTGCTATATCATAAACTGCCTTAACTCTTCTTACATCAAGAATAATATCCGCGCCAAACTTTCTCATTCCTTTTACTTCAACTTCTATCTCGCCCAGTTCTGACATGCCCGGGATATCCTTGGGCATTCCGAGTTTTGCCTCCACTTTTGCACTAACATTATTCTTTCCAACTTTTACAATAACTTCTGCATCACTAACTCCGACAAGTTGCCCTTTCAAATCCTCATAAACTCTTTCTTCAATTTCATTCTTCAGTTCGTTGTTAGAATCCGACTCGTGATAATCTGCTGCCAATACCGCATGTACCAATGACCTGTAAATCACATTTTCGTCATACATATAAATCATTAGCCACATTATCGAAACAATGCATAAAAGAATAACCGGCATAATCAATGCACATTCAATGGTAAAACTTCCTTTAATATATTTAAGTTCTGTCTTCCTAAACACCTTTATCCTGCTTTCTGTCATCCAAGCGACAACAAAACCATAATCAGAAACCCCGGGATCATAAAAGGAACAAACGGAATCGTTGTCTTTTTATCAGCTTTCTTAATTATCATTATCAAAACCGAAACAATTGCGCTGCTTAAGCACGCAAAGAAGAACATTACCATATTATCCTTCCCTCCAAGCATAAGACCACACGCCGCAAGCAGTATCCCGTCTCCCATTCCAATCTGGCCTTTTGTCATAACGGAAACAAGAATCAGCAATAAACCTTCCGCAAGCCCGATTATTGCATTTGATACAGAAATATCTTTTCCTAAAAAAATCATAACCATGGCTGCTACAACCAAAATCCCTAAAACCGGAATATTAACTTCTTTTTTCCGAAAATCCTTTAATGCTTCAATAACAAGCACAATAAAAACAAGTGCAAACCTTACGCTTTTAATCGGATCCATTTTCTCCCTTTTCTATGATTTCACCTTCTTTATAATTCCTACATCTTTCACATTCACCAAGTCCTGTGACTTCGGAAAGCCTGACTTTATATATGGTTCTTTTTAACCCGCTGCACGAAAGACTTGTATGGTATACCTCCCCATAAGGAGTGATATAAAAATACCCCGATCCGTTTTCATCGCTTCCGCATTTTTTGCATGCCTTATAGATTTTACCGTCTTTATTTCTGCATTTACCCAGTTCCGATATCGTAACGGAATTTATAGTCAGACAAAGATGCGTGCAATCTCTCCTTGTGTGATAAACGCTTGCGTTATCCGTTATATAAACATATTCATCTTCTTCATGTTTTTCTTTTATATATCCGGTCCATGAATGCATTTTTACCCTGTTGCAAAATGTCATTTTGCCCAGACCGAACATATTAAAAAGCGGCTCAACCTTGTAGGTTACTATCAGATCTATGTCGCCTTTTTCGTTTATAATGTCACTTCTGAAAAAGAAGATTCCCGCTTCGCCGTTTTTTATCAGGGAATTGTTCAGATTTTTATATCCGAAATTGTCAGTAAACATCGCTCGCACAAGCGTTTCGGATACTAGAGGGTTTAGGATATTCGCATCAGGCAGTTCAATTTCATAATCTTTGTCAAGAAATTCCTCTCCGAAGGTCTTCACATAATTAGCGGGGTATTCCATTAGTGATATTTCCCTCGCCGTCTCATGCAAAGCAAATTCCACCCTCGCATAAAGATTCATCATTTCCAAAACAGATATAAGAGAAATTGCCAGACTTAAAAAAATCGGTAAAACAATTGCTGCTTCAAGTGTCAGACTGCCCTTTGTTTTTTTCATCCGTCCTTCCTCCCAGAATTTCTTTTATGATTAGAAATATGAATACTTTTTTTCACCGACAAACCGATAGTCAAATCCCGTCTCAACGCTGAATACAGCCTTAACTTTATCCGCACATACATCAAATCTGAAAAACTCATTTCCTGTTCCGGATATCCTCAAATCCTGTTCAATCATATCCATCGTCCGGTATACCTTAAACACCGAAGGAAGTGCATACAAAAAAACTCGTAAATAATCCGAATACCCTACGGTTATATTTGGAATTCCGTTTTCACTGACAGGTGCTTCCGTAACTTCACCGTCAAGTTCAACTTCTTCCCCGATAAGATTAATTAGTCCTTCTATACTTACATTTATCTGTTCTGATGTCTTTATTAACGGAACTCTCTCTCCTTTTATTAATTCTCTGACATCAGTTACCGCTTCCGCCATCGCCCATATAAGCAGAATTGTCTGAGTAATGACAGGTTCCGGTATTTCAGTAACAGGCTCGAGCACTTCTCCTATCGGCCTGACCGCATCCACTTTATCGGTAGCAAGATTTAAAGAAATGTAATCCTCCAGTGCTCTTACATTAAACAAATTCTGAACCATACATTCCATATTCATAATGTCCGCTCCCTGCCCAAAGACGATATATTCTGCTTCGTACTTAAGCTTCGTATCTTCTCTTTGGTCAAGATAATTCCCCATTTTGCTCATTATGTACTCAATAAAAAAGATGTTCTCGGTCGGATCAAAATCATGCTCTCTCATATCGCCGATTCCTTTTTCTTTATCCCGATGAAGGAGTGTGTCCGATACGGAAATTGTCTCAAAGGAGAGTTTAAAAAAATCCATTCCCATCAAGATTAGCGCATGCTCATCATACATAATAAATGTTCTGAATTTATCCTTTATTACCGTCTGTTCCCAGTTGTCCTCATCTGATGAAGTAAAGCTCTCGACTGCTTTTTCCTGCATCTCTGGAAACTTTTCCGTATCAAGACTGTATGAATCCCATACACTGATAAGATTTGTCATATCTTTTACATCATTTACGCCAACCAGATTGGACATATATTCAACAACCTGTTTCTTAAAAGGTTCTCCATAACTGTCCGTTGCAAGTTCATATTCGGTTAAAGAAACATTAGTATTTGTAACATCAAGAAAATCCGAATAAAACAATAAAGACGTTCCGTTTTCGGGATGAAAATTATCTTCAAAATACTCATTCAGTTTTATTTCAAGATTTTGAGGATCCGGACTGTTCGAAAGATACGATAAATCGATAAAAAACACATCATATCTGTCCAACAGTTCCCGGTTGTATTCTCCAAAAACCGAGAGAAGCGCACTCTCCACGGCACATTCATACACCACCTGGAGCGCTGCCCCTCTCGCTGCTGATATAACTGTTAAAAGCAATGATATTATCAGCGTAAATACAAGACTGAGATATATCGATATTTCACCCTCGGGGCTATGTGATTTTTTTAATTTTATCTGTAATTGCTTTAAAAACATCTTCAACAATATCAATCATCTCTTCTCTGAAAATAATTACCAACGTTACCAGTACAACCAAAATCAGAATTACTTCGACAGTGCTTAATCCGGTCTCATCATATGCAAATCTTTTTATAAGTCCAAGTGCAGATTTCATTGTTTTTCCTCCTTTCGCATTTTTTAGAACGAAAAACTATCGAATGCCGGAATCATAATCAATGCAAACACTATTATTAAAAGAAAAACCATCGGTATTAAAAGTCTTGTTCCGGCAGTTTCGGCTTTTCTTCGTATCTTCTCTCTTTTTTCGCTACTGCTCTCATCCGCCGCTTTTCTTAATTCGGCAGATATTTCTCTGCCACCCTTTTTTATGTTTCTGTTTATCAGCCCGACAAAAAATGTAATTTCTCTTACTCCGCAGTTTTTTGACATGCTTTCCAGAGCATCCGTTAAAGGTACTCCTCCTTTCACATCAATACTGACTTTATATATTTCCTCGTAGATCGGACTGTCTTTTTTCTTTTTTTCATATTCCGAGCCAAGCCTATCCACAATCTGCCTGTGCGTAAGACCCGCTTCGTTTAATAAAGCATATTTGACCGCAAAATCCGGATACTCCAGGATTATTTTTTCTCTCCTTTTTTTCTCATTTTCTCCGGATAAAATTCGGTCCTTAAAAAGCACAAAACCGGCACATACTACTGTTAAAACAATAATTGCCGGGACTTTTGAACTCTTCTTTTTACTCCATTTAACGTTTACACCGTTTATTTGTGTCGGAAGAATAATGGTTTTGCTGTTTCGGTTATTTTCATTTTCTCCTTCGATATAATCTCTGAGCTTCTTCGCAAATAATTCTTCCTCACTCTTTTGTTGCGGCAGTATAATTCCTTCTATAATTTCCTTTTCTTCAAAATTATCCAGCGAATATGTTATTTCCAGTTCTATCGGTGTTTCCTCGTCAACATCGTTTATTATCGCTCCCGACGAATCCAATATTCCCCTGGGCCTGACTCTGTAACTTAATGTAAAAGGATAACCTTCCACTGCTTCCGGAAATGACAGATTTTCGTATATCTCTTCAAAAGAACTGTTTCCGGAAAGAATACTGAATCTTAATTCATCCAGGAAATCTGTTTTCATATTTTCGATTTCAGTTTCAGAATAAGTTCTTGAAAGAAGTTCTATTTCGATATCTTCTTCCCCGTATTCACTTTCTGCCACAAGTCTGATATTTTGGTTTTTACCGTTTTCTTCTCTGATAAGAACATCTGTATCAGTCGTATCTCTCCCGCTTTTTAACAAAAGAACGATTGTTAAAAACACTCCTAAAAGAATTACAATTCCTGCTGTTTTTATATTCTTTTTATTTATGCTTTTATGTCCGCTATTTTTTCTCCCCATAAGAAAGCTCCCAAATATACAAAAAGGCAGGCTGTCATAATTACAACTCCACGCATATTCCCATACAGATTGTCAAAATATCCCGGGCTTGTCGTTCCTATGTAGCCAAGAATAACGAACGGAATTATGCACATAAGTCTGTGTTCAAATCTTTTAGAAGAAATTAATGTCCTAAACTCCCTTTTCATCTCTATCTTTGTATCTATAACATCTGTTGTATCAGCTATAATCTCTTTTAAATTTCCTCCGCTTCGTTTGGCGATGGAGAAAACCTCGGAAAAATCTTTTATTTCCTCAATACAGCTTCGTTCCCCAAAAGAAGCCAAAAGATTTTCCAAAACGAGGTTATTCTCAAGTCCCCTGACAATGGCTTCGCATTCCTTTGTCATAAAAGATTTTTCGCCAAACATATATCTTATTTCCCGATATGCGCTTCTGAAGGCATTTTCCGCAGAGCTGCCCGCCTGCAAATTAACGGCGATTATACGTATCATTTCCTTAAACTCAAGTGTCATTTTCCATTTTCTTTTTTCCAAAAGATATTTTTTTACAAATATCAAAAATACCGGAAAGAAAATAAAAATTATAAAACATGCAATAATAGATCTGTAAAAGAAATATGAAAGTATAACAGATGCCACTGCCCAGATTAAAATACCTAAAATTAATTCTTTTAAACTAAGTTTGTATTTGTCGTATCTCATTTCTTTTTTCCATTTTGTAAGTATCCTTGAGTTCTCCGACTTTATTTAATACATACTTTGAACCCATAAATTCTGTATCAAATATTTTCCTTAAAACAATGCTTTTGTCTTCATCAAATGTAACTTCACTTATCTCCGTAACCCTTCTTATTCCGTTCTCTCCTCTTTCAAGATGAATCATAATGTCTATACCTGAAGCAATTTGTCGTCTAATGGATTCAAGAGGTATTTCCGCATTCTGAAGATACATTGCTTCAAGTCGTGTAATCATATCTTTGGAGCTGTTGGCATGTCCCGTCGACATACTGAAATGCCCCGTATTCATTGCCTGAAGCATATCTGCCACTTCCGCTCCTCGGACCTCTCCGACTATTACCCAGTCAGGTCTCATTCTGAGGGCGGTTTTAATCAAATCTTTAATGGTAATTGCCTCGCATCCCGAAGAATTTGAATTTCGGGTTTCCAGCCTTACCAGATTATCCACCGAATTTATCTGAAGTTCTGCAGAATCTTCGATGGTTATCACTCTTTCCCCTTTGGGAATAAACTCGGATAAAACATTTAAAAGAGTTGTTTTTCCGCTGGATGTCCCTCCAGATACAAAACAGTTATATCCCGATTTGACAGCAGCTTTTAAAAACTCTGCTGCTTCCGCGCTGATGCTTCCGTTATCCACCAGTTTTTCCATCGTAAATACTTCTTTTGGAAAACGTCTGATGGTCATTATCGGACCAATGACCGCCGGCGGAGAGAGCACAATATTTACTCTCTCTCCCCCGGGCAGCCTGGCATCTACAATGGGCTCGCTTTCATTTACGGCCCTATTGCAGGAGGATACTATTTGCTGTATTACGTCATCAAGCTTTTCTTTTGATGCAAACTTTTTGGGCCACTCGAAAATACTTCCTCTTTTTTCGACAAATATTCTGTCATATCCGTTTACCATTATTTCCGAGATTTCCTCATCTTCTATGAGTTCCTGTAAAATATCCAGTTTCCTGATGGAATCAAATATGATTTTTACCAGAGTGTCTCTGTCTTTATAAGAAAAGTTTTTTTCAAAAGTTTCCCTGTAGACCGTTTGCGATATTAAAACCTTGACTTCGTCTTCACTTGGATCCGATGAAAGATCTATCTCACTTCGTACAATGGCAATAAGCCTTTCGGTCTCTTTCCCATCAATCATTTTTACCTCCGTTTATTACCATTTAAACTCCGAAGCGGTTTCCTTCCTTACGTAGTCCGTCAGTTCCGTATACAGCAGCCTGTCAATTTCACCCGGCAGATTTTTAATCGTCGGGATCACAAATTTCTTTGTTTTTTTCAGGATATCCTCGTGGTTATATTCATTCAGAATCTGTTCATAATGAAAGATTTTACTTTGCGCCCGAGAATCGTTCGCCG
Source organism: Lachnospiraceae bacterium G41 (assembly GCA_900100245.1). Classification (GTDB taxonomy): domain Bacteria; phylum Bacillota; class Clostridia; order Lachnospirales; family Lachnospiraceae; genus UBA3766. Next base: position 91,112 of record FNEU01000003.1, on the reverse strand, counting down.
TCATGGTGTAAACTATGGAACATCTGGAAAGAAAAGAATCGAATAGTCCCTGAAGATAGTCCGATAAGTCCATGATGATATAGTCGTATTCGTTCATGGCTGACAGTTCTGAAAGAAATTCATCCCATATATCCGGCGTAATATATGACAAATCCAGATAATAATATGCAGGTTTTATCATATCCAGCCCATTGTAACTAACGATACTGTTTTTGAATTTCGATATGAATTCCTGTCTGATATTTTTGAAATAGTAAAGAACATCTGAAAGATCCCCTCTTCTTCCAAATTGTTCACTTACCGACATTCCCGAAAAACTTTCGAAATTCAAGTACAATACCCTGTATTTCTTTGCAAGCATTTGCCCAAGTACCGTACAAAATGAGGTTTTCATAGAACGTGCTACAGGTGAAAAAACACCAATATACTTTGTTTTACAAGCTGTCGGATTGCAGATATCAGCTTCGCCCGATCCGATGATTTCTATAAGTCTGTCGACTACCTCATCCCCGGGACTGTATCTGAAAATACCGTCATTCTGTGCATCTTCGTAAATGTATATTGTTTTGCCTACCCCTTTGATTTTCTTAATTTTGTCTTCCGAAGCGATTAAATAATCTATTTTTTCCTTCTCTAAAAAGTCTGTAAGTTTTTCCTCGCTCGTAAAAGCACAAATTGAAAATCCTATTTTTCTGTCATCCTCTAAATATTTATAGAGTTTTTCCATGTATGTAATGTTAGAGTCGTATAAGCCTAGAACCTTTTTCTTCATACAAATCCTCCTAACATATAGTTATTGCTATAACCCCCAGTAGTATGGGCAACGAATAATGAATCTTTCCCTTTTTCAACAATTCCTTGTCGATGGTATCCATGTAAGATTCATCAAAAATACCTTCTTCCTTCATTAAAATTTTCCTCTGCAGGTTTCTTGAAAAATTAAATAAATACTTAAATCTTTCGCCGAAAGATTTGTATTTAACGGCCTTTATTATGCCAATAACAAGACCTGCAAAAAGTGAAATTGTAAAAACTAGCATAACCTCTTTGAAAGAAAAACAAATTCCGAGCATTCCAAAGAGTTTTACATCCGCTGCCCCGAAGAATCCGAGTGCGAAAAGCGGAAACAAAACTAAAATGGGAAATAAAATCGAGAGAAAAGTACCGAAAAAATCAATCCCGTTGTCTTGAATGATTTTTGTTGTAAGAAGAATCGATGAAGCTAAAAGAATGTACCAGTTAGGGATTTTATCGGTACCAAAATCAAACGCTGTCGCGCCGATTAAAAAAAGTATCAATAAAATATCTTTATACTCCTTTCATGATTTTTAACTATATTCAGTTGTAATTTTAAATCAGGAAAATTTGGGGAGAATTTATCCCAATTTGAGGAGTCTCAATTTTTAGTGGTGAAAATGATTATAAGTTATTTTTTGACATTTGTAAAGAATAATTTTTTAATTTTTTCAGATTTTTCGTGATTATTCTTTCTTTTATCGGGACAAATCCCTATTTTTAGGCATTTGTCGTGATTTTTATTCTTTTAGAAGAATAAAAAAGGACCGCTCTCGCAGTCCTTTTTCGAAGGGATGTATAAAAAATTTAATGAAGAAATCTGAAGGATTTGAGTCCCATATTCCCAAAGCCGGTGTACTTAAGGTACAATGCCGATACTCCGTCGGGAATATTACATTCTGCTTTATAGGTAACCCATACCGTTTCAAAATCTACACCAAGCTTCGCATAAACAGGACCGTCGGGAGTTGTGCGTACTTCAAAGTCACCTTTGCCGTATCCGCATACATCAAGTTCGATGCCTTTTACCCCCTTAAAATCAAAATATTTAAATCCCAGAGTTGTGTTTTCAACGATATTGTAAATGTATCCCACACACTCTTCGCCGTCTTTTCCGTCCTGAGTTACTCTGGGAACGTGATGTCCGCCGACATAAGGGATTCTTTCTTTGTCTGTATACATGTTGCATACGATGTAAGAAGGATATTCCTCGGTATCCGAAAGAGGACCTCCGTTTAAGCCACAGGAAGTGATTTCAACCTGAGGAATGCTTCCGTCTGCGAGGAATTTAACCTCCTCTGCGCAGCCCTGACGTGCATACCAGTCGTTGTTGGTCTGACGATGATAAAAGATGTATCTTTTACCGTTTATCTCACAGAGGCCGCCATGGTTGTTTGCGCCGTATGCTGCGGGTTCTTCCGCCTTTTTGTAGGTGGAAATACCTATATCGCAGTTTGAAACGATAACCCCTCCGTATTTGAAATCTCTGTCGGGATAATCGCTTGTTGCATAGCAAAGTTCATGCATTACCTCGGATGAATATACGAAATAGTATTTTCCGTCAAATTTTCTGATGGATGAAGCCTCGAAAAATCCGTGTTTTTCATAGTCTGTTCCGAGTGCCGATACGGGTGAAGGAACCACGAATTTGGGCGCTTCTTTTATGGTGAGCATATCTGCGCCGAGCACGGTGCACATTGAACCGTGAACGGATGCGTCTCCGAATGCGCATACTCCGCCTGTATAGAGGTATGTGGTGTCTCCCTCCGTGATTACAGCGGGATCGAACTGATGCTCTTCACCGTTTTCTCCAAGCTTCGTGCCGTCTTCGTAATGAACATATCCGTAAAATTCATATTTGCCCGCAGGTGTGTCGCAGACCGCAACGGAAATATTGGATACCTTGTCGAGCGCATAGTAAAGATAATATCTGCCGTCCGGACCCTTTGTTACATCGGGTGCGTAGAGGCACATATTGTCTTTTACGTTTAAAGGATCGTCTTTTCTTGTATATATAACGCCTTCGTATTTCCAGTCTTTTAGGTTGTCGACGGGTGCAGAGTAGCACACATAATCATTCTGGCAGAAGAAATGTCCGCCGAATCTGTCATGTGAGCCGTATACATAAACCCTGTCGCCGAACACATGCGGTTCGCCGTCAGGAACATATTCGTATGAAGGTAAATACGGATTAAACGCCTGTTTCATAGATAATCCTTTCCGAATTATTTCATTGCCTTTTCATTAAGCCAGTCTTTGATGAACTCGCCAAACTCCGAATCACGCACTGCGGGAACGGGGCCGTTGGGAGTAAATTCGATGCCAGCTTTATTTTCTGCAGTATAGGGAACCCATGTAGGCATAGGCGTTCCGTCAGCATCGTTTCCGTTAGGATCACCGGTTTTAACGAAGTTTGTAAGGTAGTTACAAATCTGTCTTGCAAGATCGAAATGTCTTCCGACGAAAGGTCTCCAGCAGAGGCCTAAGGTCTCAAAGAAGAACCAGAGGTCTACAGAATGGAAAGTGCCGGGTTTGTCCCAGCCGGGAATATCGGGATTGAAAAGATAGTAGTAGCAATCCTTGTCGTTATGCTCGAATACGCCTTTAATTGCGCATTCTATGCCGTTTGCTTCAGCGTACTGATTGCCTTTCTTTTCGTATACATTCTTGAATGACAGGAATTTATCCGCCTTGTCACCGAAGATTGCTCTTGCTTTCTCTTCGAATTCGGCATCATTTTCAGCCATGATGAAGCTCTTAAATTCATCGTTGGTATTGCCTGCCATCATAGGAACATGCGCATGCTTGCCTTCGAGGAAAAGCTTCGTCTGAACGTCGGTAAGGAATTTGCCGTCTACCGAAGGACAGAAGAAGAAACCGTTCTTGTTTCTGAATTCACTTGCTTTGTCGCGAACGAATGCAGCATCAAGTTTTCTTGCTTCTTCTATTGTGTCAACGCCGAGTGATTTGATAAACTCGGCACCTTTTTCTTTTACGGCATCAAAGGTGCGGGGAACAATTACAAAGTCGTCAAAATAAGGGAATCCGATAATACCGCTCATGATTACGGCTTTCTGGAAAAGTCCCTGTGATGAACCTGTAAGATGTGAAAATACTGAACCGCCGCCTGCTGACTGACCCATAATTGTTATATTGTCAGGGTCACCACCGAATGCAGCGATGTTTCTTTTAACCCATTTGATACCTGCCTGCTGATCTAAAAGACCGAAGTTAGTAGGTGCTTCAGGGCTTTCTTGGCAAAGTTCTTCATGGGCAAGGAATCCGAATGCACCGAGACGATAGTTAACGGATACGACAATTACGCCTCTTTTGGCAATGTTTTCTCCGTTAAATTCCATTTCAGGCGGATAACCCCACTGGAAACCGCCTCCGAAGAACCATATAAGTACAGGAAGTTTTTCGTCTGCGCTCTTTGCGTTGGTCCAGACATTAAGGTAAAGACAGTCTTCATCCATGTCAATTTCGGGATCAACGTGCCAGTCACGAACATATATGTCATCGGAAAGCCCGGGAACATCCTGCATAGAGATGGGACCGAATTTATAAGCATCAAGCACGCCTTCCCAGTTAGCTGCGGGCTGAGGAGCCTTCCATCTTAAGTCTCCCACAGGAGGTGCTGCAAAGGGAATTCCCTTAAACACCGTAATTCTTGTATTATTTCCCGCTAAACCGCGAACCATACCGTTTTCGGTCATGACTTTTCGTAACATATTAAACCTCCGTTATTGCTATATTTCGAATTTATATTAATCAAATAATCCATATAAACTCACTTTATATTATATAAAAAAGAGTAATGATATTTTATTAGACAAACTAAAGAAAAAAGGGGCACAAAATTTAGTTAAAAGCTTATATTTTGCTCGTGTTTTGGGGGTCTTTTGACAAGTAAAAAATGCTGTAAAACAGGGCGTTTGAATGGGTTTTTGAAGGCCGATTTTTCTTACTTTTCGTGATTATTCACAAACTTTATTTTTATGATTCTTTCCTGTTGACTAAACTATCGCTACAATTCTATAATTCTTTTACCATCCTTTGGATGTTATTGGTTGCCTTGCCAAGCGAAATGGGAACTTTAAGAGATGGGAACCCTACCATATAAAACAAATGGGAACTTTAAGAGATGGGAACCTTACCATATAAAACAAATGGGAACTTTATCAGGCGGGAACCCTACCGGCAAAAAAGGAAACACGGGCTGCTTCATATGACGCAGCCCGTTAATTATTCTTTAGAAAGGAGTAAATGAAAAAACTAAATTTATATTATATCAATCTAAAGTATATCCGCGATTTATCAAACGCGGATGATAATGTCTTATCTGTCTCTCCACAGCGAGGGAAACAAAATCGCCCGTTCGTAGGCATTATATTTCTTTTAAACAAGCAAAAATATTGCATTCCTCTTACTTCCCCAAAAGAAAAATTTAAAGAAAAAAAGAGTCAACTGGATTTAATAAAAATATATGATGATAAAAACAAGAATAATCCAAAGCTTATAGGTGTTTTAAACATCAATAATATGATTCCCGTCACTGATAAAGTAATTAACGAAATTGATCTAATTATTCATTATAATGATTCTCCGGAAATCAAAAATCTCAAACTTCTATTGCATAAACAAATACACTGGTGCAGATTGCATGCTGACACAATTGAAAATCGTGCAAACAAAGTATATGATTTAGTGGTGAATCATCCTGAAAAAAATCGTAATCTAACTCATAGATCTTCGGACTTTGTCCGTCTTGAAAAAATCTCTGAAAAATGGATATAAAAACCATTTAAAAAGAGGCTTCGAAAAGCCCCTTTCGTTTGGCAATCAATCTGTCTTTTTATCCACAACCGCTTTGCCGTACCACTTTTTCTTATACCAGTAGTACATGACTATCAGGCCTCTGATACATTCGTCTGTGGCGGTGCCCATATATACACCTGCGACGCCGATGCCGGCGAGAACGCCGAGGCCGAAGCCGAAGGTTAAGCCAAGTCCCCACATGGTCACAAGACCGACTATAAGAGGGAAGATGTATGCGCCTGCTGCCTTTAGTGAGCATATAAATGTCATATTCAGGCATCGGCCGATTTCAAGGAAAATGTCGACTAACATTATCATCGAGCCGAGGGCGATAATGGTTTCGTTTTGAGTGAATATTCGTAGTGTAAACGGACTTAAAAGCCAGTTGAGTGTTGCCAGCCCGACAGTTATCGGCATAGATACAAGCAGGGTTTTAAACACTCTTTTATACGCCATATCTTCTTTGCCGGCTCCTACCAGATGGCCTGTGATAATCTGGGTTGCCATCGCCGATGCGTTCGAGAACAACAGGGCAAAAGAGATTAGCGAATTACAGTAGACTCGTGCGTTTACCGAATCGTTGCCCATTCCGTTTACAAATGAAAGAAGGCACATCTGATACATTGTGTACGAAAGATTTTCGCCTGCCGAAGGAAGTCCGATTTTTATCATCTTCCAAAGAAGGTCAAACGGGAACGGCTTTATGTAGCGAATTGAAATCTTTCCGATTTTAGCAGCGTAAAAGAAAACAAGTGCGGCTATGACTGCCAGCGTTCTTGCAACAAACGTAGAAATTGCAACACCCGCAACGCCCATATTCAGCCCTTTTAACGGTCCGTACAAGAAAAGATAATTTCCGCCGATATTAATCACATTGATTCCGAGGGAAATATACATGCCTATTTTAGGATAGCCGTTACAACGAAGAATCTGAATCATAACGTTGTAAACTGCCATTAAAAAGCTTCCGCCGCCTACGATGTAAATGTAGGTCATGGCATAACCTTTCATTTCGGGCGATACTTTTAGGAGCATCATAAATAACGGGTTTGCCAGTACGATTCCGACGCTGAGTATTACGCCGAATGTTGCGTTAAACATTACTGCCAACGAATAAATCATATTCATCTTGTCGTACTGTTTTGCGCCGAGATATTGCGCCACAACAACCGATGTGGCGGTAGCGATAATGTTAAAAAGAATGTTAATCATAAACATTATCTGGTTTGCATTTCCTACCGCGCCAACCGCATATTCGTCGTAATGACTAAGCATTAACGTATCGATGTTGTTAAGCATTGTTCCAAGGAAAAGCTCAAGGAACATCGGTCCCGCTATCACAAGAAGCGGTGTTTTTTCATTAATTACAGGATTCTTTTTTGTTTTGCTCATATAACTAGATGTCTTTCTTTGCCTGTTCTAACGCATTTATTACTTTATCGCACCAGGCATCAAATTCGGGATCTTCAACCTGGCATTCAGGGTGAGACAAAACATAATCAAGCGCTATTCTCACACCTTTGTTAAAACTAATATTCGTTCTCATTTCGGGAACGATTCTTTTTAATTTGCTGTTATCAAAAACGACCGATACAGCTTTATCGCCAATCAGGCTTCCTTCAAAATCAAAACCGTATTTATCTCCGACGGCACTTAAATATTCCGAAGAAACGTGATAAGCATTTAATTTAACACCGAGCGCATCGGCTATTGTAGCATAAATCTGATTCCAGGTAAGGGTTTCATCTCCTGTTATCTGGAATGCTTCACCTATAGCATGGCGGTTTCCCATCAGGCCGATAAAGCCGACTGCAAAATCAGCATTGAATGTAAGGGTCCAAAGCGATGTTCCGTCTCCCTGAATGATTACGGGTTTGCCCTCCTGCATTCTTTTAATAACCTGATAAAAGCCCTTTTTGCCGTGTACTCCCAAAGGAACGTTTCTTTCATCATAGGTATGACTCGGTCTTACGATTGTAACAGGAAACCCTTCCTCGCGATACTTCTTCATCAGAAATTCTTCCGAAGCAATTTTGTTTCTCGAGTATTCCCAGTGAGGATTTGACAAGGTTGTTCCCTCGGTGATTCTGTAATCTGCCGCAGGCTTATTATATGCCGATGCGGAACTGATGTATATATACTGGTTGGTTTTCCCCTTAAAAAGTCTGTAGTCTCTTTCTACCTGATCTACCGTAAAACCGATGAATTCGCTGACCACATCAAAGTGCATTCCCTCGATTTTTTTACGAACGTCTTCTTCGTCGGACATATCTGCTTTGATAAGATGAACGTTTTCGGGAATCGCATCGCTTCTGTTTCCGCGGTTAATTAGCCAGACTTCCCACGAAGGGTCATTGGCCAGACGCTTAACTATAGCTGTACTGATTGTACCCGTTCCGCCTATAAATAACGCTTTCATATTCACTCCTTATATCATCAACTTATATATATTTGTGCAATCTTCTTCATTAAGTGTTATGAAACCTGAAATAGAGCCATTACGTCCCGATGTACGGCATAATGTATTGACAAGCTTGGGAATATCGTCCGCATCACCACCGAGGTCTTCCAAGTTTCCGGGCATACCGATGCTGTATAAAAAGTTTTCCAAGGCATCAATACCCTCTAACGCTGTTCTCTCGGGATTTTCATAATCCATCTCGCATCCCCATACTCTGACAGCAACCTTGGCAAATCTCGTTACGTCATGCTTGTATACATACCTGAATACTGCAGGCATCGTAACCGCAAGGCCTGCACCGTGCGCACAATCATAGAGTGCCGAAAGTTCATGCTCGATGGTATGACTGTTCCAGTCCTGACTTCTTCCCACGCCGCATGAATTATTATGAGCCATCATTCCTGCCCACATAATATTGGCTCTGGCTTCATAATTATCAGGATTCTCGATTACTCTGGGGCCTTCATGCTTCATTGTAAGCAAAAGCGCTTCGATCAATCTGTCGGTTACTTCAACTTCCTTGGAGTTGGTAAGATATCTCTCATAAAGATGTGCCATTATATCTGTGATACCTGCCGCACTCTGATAGGGCGGAAGAGTCTGTGTAAGTGCAGGATTAAGAATACTGAACTTAGGTCTTATGGCATCTCCGCTGGCGCCTCTTTTAAGCATTCCCTCTTCTTTTGTAATAACAGAATCGGGACTTCCTTCGCTTCCTGCAGCTGCAATTGTAAGAACGGTTCCTATGGGAAGAGCTTTTTCAACTATTTTACCCTCATAAAAGTCCCAAAAGTCGCCGTCATAAAGTACACCTGCCGCTATTGCTTTTGACGAGTCGATAGTACTGCCGCCACCGACCGCAAGAATAAAATCAATGTTTTCCTTACGACATAAATCAATGCCTTCATATACAAGGCCGCTTCTCGGATTGGGTTTAACTCCGCCAAGTTCTTTGAAAGGAATGCCTTCCTTTTCAAGAGAAGCCTTAACCCTGTCCAAAAGACCGCTTCTTACGACGCTTCCGCCGTAATGTATCAAAACTTTTGTTCCGCCGAACTTTTTAACCAAAGCTCCTGCTTCATTTTCCGTATCTTTTCCGAAAGCAAATGCTGTCGGCGAATAAAAGTAAAAATTCTCCATAATGTAACCCTCCGTTGAATAGTTTTATAGGTGACATCATAATCATAAAACCCTCTGTGTCACAAAAATAGCAGATATTTATTGTGTTTTGCCCATTTTTTGTTATTATTGTTTTATGCATAAAAAAATGAAAGGCTTAAAAGATGGAAAAAGAAATAATCAAATATCCCTCAATTCCGGGCGTTATCGTAAGCAGCAGGAAAACTCCCAAATATTTCCCTCCGCACTGGCACAATGCTTCCGAATTTACGCTTATTTTCAGAGATAATTGCAAATACAGAATCAAAGACAAAGAATATACATTAAACGCCGGTGACGTGCTTCTCATCTGGCCGAGAGAACTTCACGAAATAGTCTCTTCTCCTGAAGACGGTTCCGTATTCGTGCAGTTTTCATCGGATATAACCGATAATAATCTCGATCTGGTATCCGCCGCGAGATTCATGAGTGCCTGTCACGTAATAAGTGCCAAAAAAGAGCCCGAAACGGCATTAAAGATAAAAGAAATAATATTGGAAATAGAGGATATTTATGACAAAAAACCGTCTTTCAGCGAGACCAGAATAAAAATTCATTTATACGAACTTCTTCTTCTGGTCGGAGAATATGTCATGCGTGAAAGCGAAGGTCGGCTTGGGCCGGTCAATTATTCGGCAACTTCCTGGAATTACATACGTTCGGCATGCAATTACATATCCGAGCACAGCACCGAAGATATCTCCCAGACGGATGTGGCAGACAAAATCGGTTTGTCTCCGTTTTATTTTTCCAAACTTTTTAAAGAATATCTGCAGACTTCTTTCCCTGCATATCTGGCTAAAATCAGGCTTAGAAATGCCATCGCGCTGCTTACCGAAGACTCTCTTTCGATTACTGAATGCGCCTTTATGGCGGGCTTTCAGTCCACAACCACATTCAACAAAGTATTTCTCGAATCAATGGGGTGTTCCCCTCGGGAATACAGAAAACTTCACTATCAGCCGACAGATTAAAAAAATGCGTTAATGTCAATCGACATTAACGCATTTTATATTTTTCCAAATAATATTTCCGAACTTTTATGCCACGATCAATTGCCTTTAAGCATTATCATTCCTGCCATCGTACCGCGTTTGCCTTTCTGCGCGCGGTGCGAGAACAACACGTCGTTGTTGCAGCAGGTGCAGAGTCCGGAAATGCTGATGTGTTCGGGTAAAATGCCCGAATATGCAAGCGTTCCGAAAATAATTCGGCTTAAATCAAGATCGAATTTATCATCGTCTTTTTCGAAATACCAGGCATCGTCCAGATAATCGAATTCAAGAAATTCTTCAAAAACATCACGGCTTACTTCATAACAGCACATTCCTATGCAGGGACCTACTCCAGCATAAATGTCTTCGGGTTTGCATCCGTATTCTTCGACCATCTTTTCCACTACTTTTGCGGATATTTCCTGAGCCGTTCCCTTCCATCCCGAATGAGCGATACCGATTGCTTTTTTTATGGGGTCAACAAAGAAAACAGGCACGCAGTCAGCACATGTAACGGTAATTGCGAGATTGGGCTCGTTGGTTACAAGCGCATCCACGTTAATGTAATTGAAAGGCTTTAAAATACCGCAGCCCGCATCGTTTCTGGTTGCCACACGGACGTTGTTTCCGTGATTTAAATTGCCTATTACTACATCTTCAAGCTTAATTCCGACAGCATCCGTGAAAAGCTCGTAATTTTTTAGGATGTTTTCTTTTGAATCGTCAGTCTTGATTCCGAGATTCATCGAAGAATAATATCCTTCGCTCACGCCACCCTCTCTCGAAGAAAACGCATGAACAAGAAAATCAAACTGCTCAAAATCCGGAAACGTATAATACATTACTTCGTTGTTGTAGTTTTCTTTCATGTAGACCCTCTCATAAAAAATACCCTCAATGCAACTTAAAAGCATATATCTCAAATAAGCGGCCGGACCCAGGCACCCTTGCGGCACCCGGAAGATTCCTCTTAGTGCTGCTTCGTTCCCGACCTGACACGGTTCGTGGATTTCCGTCGCGCAAGACCCAAACCCAGACCGCTTATCTGAAACATACGCCGAACTCAAATTGCATTGAGGGCGAATTTGAGTATATAAAATTATCGTGTAAATGTCAATGAATCCGATGGATTATAATGCAGGTTCAAGTCTGATTGCATTCTTGTCGGAATCGTATACGGTATAAATAATATCGTTTAATTCGAAACTTCTTATATTTCCTATACTTTTATTAGCATCGTATGTGGCATTGGCCGTTATGACAAAGTACTTATCTTTTATGCGCTGGCCATCCTGAAGAATAATTGCGGACATTCCTTCATAAATGCCTTCCACACTGTCTTCCATAAAATCAGGCACTATTAAGTCTGCCGAATAAGGCGAATCGTAATAAATTAAATCTCCAAAAATTCCTTCGGAAAGAGCCATCTCGCCATTGACGTTGTGCTGCGCAAAGAAAATCTCGTCCGCATAATTGAAATAGAAATACGGGCTGGAATAAGGTCTGTCAAAAGCCCAGATATTGTCAGGCATTCCCTCATAAATAACTTTTCCCGAATCCTCTTTGTTTCGATCTGCTTCCACTACGACGCATTTTTTCAGTTCGGAATCTTCATAGGCGTTAATACCCATGTAAACTTCGTCTTCTGTTACAAATATCTGATATACTCTCGGAATGCCATTTTTCCATATGTCTTTTGCGTCATACTCGGCCAACTGGATTCCTACTTCTCCGTAAAACTTCTGATATTCGGTCAAACGGATTGCATCGTCGTTATAACCCGTTGTAACCACATAGATATAGTCATCTGCAAATTCTGCAGCCAGCACATAATCCTGGTCTTTTAGCTGAAGAGTGCTGCGATACTCGTTGCCGTAGTCAATATAAAACTGTCCTGCCAAAAACTGATCGACCGCAATCGCATCATTATTATCGGAAACCGCCTCAATAACGGAATGAGTATTCGTATCACTCTTTTCTTCCAGTGCCGAGCCATCAGGGTAGCAGGCCACAATGTAGTTTACCGAATAATAATCATTTGACTCGAATCTCTCGGTATAAAACTTGCCGTTCATATAGTAAAGGGCGCCTCCGCTATAATCCCTGTATGCAAGCCCGGTCTCGCCTGTTCTTAAATCATAAAAGCAGACACAGCCGATTTTATCAAAATCGTAATGATTGTTGAAATCACCCCAATCGGCATAAATAGGGTGATCATTATAACCCGAAGGATCATAATATCTGAAAAATACCAGATTTCCTACTCTTACAAAATTTGTTCCGTTATTTTCCACGTCGTTACAGTCTTTAAAGAACGGGGTAACATCTCTCGTTTCTCCGCCTATATTAACTGCAAGCGTACCCTTAACCGCATCAAGATTGTCAGGTTCAACGAGCATTGCTATAGGAACATCGTTTATTCCGACTTTTTCTAAAACAGACTCTTTTGCATCGTTTTCACAGAAAGGAAAACCGCTACTCATATTGTCAAATACCAGGTCGTCTCCTTCGTACCTGTATTCAAAATTGAATATTTCGGGAGAACCGCTCATAAAATATTTCATCCACGCCCTACCGTTATTTGAATCGTCGGTTTCGAAGAAGCCTTTTAAAAGAGTTACCTCGAGTCCGTCGATTTTTTGAATTACGGTTATTTCGGAATATCTTTCGCCTTTTTCAAAAGAAACAAACCAGGGTTCTTCCGTATCTTTTAACTTCCAGAGACCGTAAAGGTTTTCATCTGAATTTTCTGCATAAAAACCATCCGCAATATCTACGGCTGTTTCATCCTCAAAGAAATCTCTAAGGTCATCTCTTCTTTTAAGATCTATGGTTTTGCCGTTGGTATAAAGAGGACATAAATCCCCGTCACCTGTTACCGTAATGCCGTCATTCGTCAGCTTGATGTTTCCTGTAACGGGCGCGCTCCAGTATCTGCACATATTGGACATTACCGAGCAGGCCGTAACTCCGACTCTGCACTCGTCCGTATTTTCATAATAAAAATCTCTGGGATCTTCGGGAACGATTTCCATTGCCCAGAATGAATAAACTTCCTCTTCGTCTTCTTCTGCGGTATATCCGCCGTAAGCATATACATTACCGCAGAAATTGTATATCGAAAGGTAAAAAGGCATATCCCCTTCATCCATTCCAAAATATGTTCCTTCGATTTTCGATGCGAATGCATTCTCGCTAAACTCGGGCACTTCGTAATCAGTGTTGTCTGCGGGACTTACGGTATTTGAATCACCGTTTCCGGAAGTATCGTTATTATTGGCATTTGTGCTTGCCGTATTAACCTGAGCCTGAGACAAGTTGTCGTCTTTTCCCGTGTTTACACCCGTCGGAGTGCAGGCGAACAGAAAGACAAGCATATTTAATGCTATTAAACCCGATGCGATTCTTTTAAGATTTTTCTTCATATCCTCTTCCCTTTTTTACACTGTATTTTAACCTAATCTTTCGTCAGTCAACATTATCTCTCGTGATATTCTGCGCCCATTTGTGGCTGTAAAAATGCTTAAATACCCACGGCCATTTTACGAACTCGTCCGTACATAAAAGAAAATAAACCCATTTTACGGGAAGTTTAAGCACAAACGCCGCAAGCAGTCCGAGCGGTACCGCATAAGCCCACATGTCTATAAGGTCACACCAGAAACCGAATTTCGAGTCGCCTCCGGCTCTGAATATACCGGCAATAAGACACGTGTTGACAGCCGTACCTGTAATATAATACGAATTGATTAAAAGCATGAATTTAAGATATTCGTCAGCCAGTGGCGTTAAATCGGTGAACATGAATACAAGAGGCATTATCGCAACTACAAAGAGTCCTCCTAGAATACCCGTCACAACCGCCAGTCTTAAGCAGATATGACCTGCTTTTATTCCGTCCTCCACATTTCCCTCGCCTAAGATCTGACCGACTATAATTCCCGAAGCCATTCCGATGCCGTAACACATTACGCATCCTAAGTTTCTGACCACGTTGATAATCGAATACGCGGCAACCGCATCCTCTCCGAGATGTCCGATAATGGCCGAATATGCGCTGAATGCAAGCGACCATGCAAGATCGTTGCCGATAGCGGGCATAGCCATCGTAAAAAAGTCATGTTCAAGAGTTTTATGCCTTTGAAACATGGTTTTTAATGTAAGCGCCACTCCGGGCTTCATGAATACCGATACCAGAATACATCCGATTAACTGAATGAGTCGGCTCGTCGTGGTCGCAATCGCAACGCCGATAACACCGAGTTTGGGAGCACCGAAAAGTCCGAAAATAAATACCGCATTCAAAGTCACATTGCATACTAACGCAACCGCTTCGAGCACGGTGCTTACGGTTACCTTGTCGATACATCTTAAAATCGACATATAAACCGCGCTTACCGCCCAGAATAAAAGGCCGGGCGCTATAAACATAAGGTACTTTGAACCGATTTCGATTAAAGTTTCGTCGTTTGTGTAAATCCGCATCAGCGTTCGCGGTATTAAAAGACATAAAAGCGCTCCGAGAGCTGCCACCGACAGCGCGAATTTATGGCCTATGCCTTCGACCTTTTCGATGGTCTTCATATCGCCCTTGCCGTAATACTGCGCGGCGAGCATTGCAATACCGGTACCGATTCCGTACAGGAACATAAAAAGAATTCCCACCATGCTGTTGGCGAGAGAAACGGCACCTATCGCTGACTGTCCGACGTAATTAAGCATTAGAACATCGGCGCTTGATACCGCGGCGTCGATGATATTCTGAAACACTATCGGAAGTGCGACAACACATATTTTTTTGTATAATTCTCTTCTTTTTTCCATCATAATCTCAACATTTCAATAATATCATTTTTTGCCTTAAAACTCAACGTCACAGCGCCCTCATCCTTGAGATATCGGCGAATGTATGCTATCATTTTTAGAGTATTGATAAGAGTAAAAGAGAAGTCATTATGGATAAAAAAGGCAGAGTATACGTTTGCCACACCTACTATCACGTATATGTGGCGCTCCTAAAAGAATTAAATCTCCCCAAAGAAGAAAGATTTAAAGCCGACCTGGTTTTAAGTCTTATGTCCAATGACTTCGAAACCTTTGCCGAAAGAGTAAAAGAAAACGGCGTATTCGAAAATGTATATCTTTTCGACGAAAAAAGAGAAACATATTTCCCTGAAGTTGCAGAACTTAAAAAAGACAGGGGCAATATCGTTTCAAACATGATTAACCGAATCAAATTCACGAAGGCATTCGCAAAGGCGCAGGAGCCCTTTGTTCCCGTGGATTTTTCCAAATATAAAGATGTCTGCGTATTCTGTGACGTCGATCCCATCGGACTGTATTTAAATCAGAAAAAAGTGAAATACCACGCTTTGGAGGACGGTTTCAACTATCTTAAATTCTACGATCCCGTTCCCGCCAAGTCCGACAACAAAGGTTGTTGGGGCTTAAAGAAATTCTTCAGCATGGGACTTAATCTTATCTTCATTCGCGACGGATACAGCAAATACTGCATCGATATGGAAGTAAACGATTTGTCGGTGGTGAAGGATTCTTTTAGGAAGTATGTCGAAGTATCGCGTACCGCCCTTGCAGAGGCTCTTACTAAAGACGACAAGGAACTTATGATGCGCGTCTTCGTAAAAGACTTCGATTCCTTCAAGGCACAGCTTTCAAACGTAAAAGAGGGCGAGAAAAACATCATCATTCTCACCGAGCCTCTTTTGACGGATTTAAAAGGCAGAGAAAAACTCTTCCAGGATTTAATTGACGAATACTCAAAGGAAGGCTGCGTTTTCCTTAAGCCTCATCCGAGGGACGAGCTTGATTATCCGAGTGTTTTCGCAGATGTTAAGCAGTTCGACCGAACCGTTCCGATGGAGATATTAAACTTCTTCGAAGATATAAGTTTTGATAAAGTTGTATCGGTTTACACCCAGCTTGACTCAGTTAAGTTTGCGAAGGAAAAAGTGTATCTCGGCCACGATTTTATGGATAAATATGAGGATCCGTCCGTTCACAGAAAGGACGGCAAGTAGGTATGGAATTCAGTAAAAAATTAAGCGTAATCGTACCTGTATACAACATGAATCACGACGGAAATTTAAATTTCTGTCTGGATTCGCTCGTCAATCAGACCGTAAAAGACATGGAAATAATTGCAGTAAACGACGCTTCTACGGACGATTCGCTTGATGTTTTATACGAATACGAAAAAAAATTCCCCGACCTTTTTAAAGTCATTACTTACAGCGAAAACAAAAAGCAGGGCGGCGCCAAAAACGAAGGCCTTAAAGTCGCTTCGGGCGAGTGGATCGGCTTTATCGACAGCGATGACTGGATAAGCAGGGATTATTACGAAAAGCTCATAAAAAAGGGGGAAGAAACGGGCGCCGATATCGTGGGCTGCGATTACAATATCGTATCATCTCACACCTATGTTCGCGGAAACCATGTTTCTTCCAACAATTTCGACCAGGTCGGAGAACTTACCAAAGAAAGAATGAGCAATCTTTTCAGATCTTTCGGAAGCATGGTAATAAAAATCTACAAACATGAAATCATAAAAGAAAACAACTTAGGCTTCCCCGAAGGTATCTTTTATGAGGATAACTGTGCCGCCAGAGTCTGGGCACCGTATTTTAAGCATTTCGAATACATAAATGAAGACAATTATTATTATCTTCAGCACGATACCTCGACGGTTCACACCATCACCGAGCAAAGGTGCCTCGACAGAATTTCGGCCATGAATACGATGGTTGATGAGCTAACAAAACGCGGGCTGTACGATGAGTATAAGGACGAAATCGAGGATGTGTACACGCAGCTTGGTTTCAGAATCACGCTCTTTAGTTATATGCTTGGATGCAAGGAAAAGAAGTTCTCTTTTGTTTATTACATGAAACGGGATTTCAAGAAAAAATTCCCTGATTTTATGAAGAATAAATACTATTCGATTCCCGACAAAGAAGAAGAAAAAATGATGAACCTCTGCATGAAATCATCATTGATCTTTTACATATATTATTCGTTTTTATGGATTTACAGAAATCACAAAGCCGGCAAATAAAGCCGGCTTTTTTCTAAAAAAAGCTCCCCACTGATAAAAAGCATCAGCAGGGAGCCAAAAGGGTAGAAAGAACTAATATATCTACTTGATGAAATTAAGGATATCTTCGTAAACCATATCTTTCTCGTCTTCGTTTAAGATTTCGTGACGAAGCCTTGGATACATTATTCCGTCGACATCCGTGTAACCCTGCTTTCGTAAGAGCTCCATAGCCTCTGCGAAAGCTTTTTCATTTACTGCGCAGGGGTCTTCTGCGCCCGAGAAAAATCTGATGGGAAGTGCAGGATTTTTCATCACATATCCGCCGTCGGTATATGTTAACATCGTAAGTTTTACGAGGTTTAAATAACCGTTTAAGGTGAACATATAATTACAAAGCGGGTCTTCGTTATACTTCTTGACCTTTTCGGGATCGGAATTGACCCACATATGCGGCACTCCTTCTTTTTTGAATCTTTTCTCGTAATCTCCCACAACAAGATCCGATATAAATTTCGACCTCGTTTTCTCGCCCTTAATATTGGTTACCATTTTTATTAAAGCGAGTCCGGGCTTCATTCCCGGTTTCTTTGACGGACAGCCGATGACAACGAGCTTGTCGATATCCGCATCATATTTTCTTAAATAACACCTTACGACCATCGAACCCATGCTGTGTCCGAGGAGAATATAGGGGAGCGGCTCTTTTATGAGTTCTTTTGCATACGCCTTTGTCTCGAGTGTAATCTCATGGGTATCTTCTATGAGCGCCTCGTAGCCACCCTCGTACATGTAGCCCAAATCATCGGGACTTTTAACACTCGCGCCATGTCCTCTGTGATCGTGAATCACAGTGATGAATCCGTTGTCGGTAAGAAACTCCATAAAAGGAATATATCTTTCCTTATACTCGTTCATGCCGTGGACCAGCTGAACGATTCCCTTTATATCTTCCGCATTGTCAGGCTCGAACCTAAGCACCGATAATTCCAGTTTGTCGGTTCCCGAAATATGCGTGTATTTCTTTGCTTTCATAATATGCCCCTTCCGGAAAAATCATATAAAAAACTTCTCAATATATTAATCGGATTTTTACCGCATATTGTTAATAATGCCGCCACAGAAGATTATTTTTTGGTTAGTTTAAAAATTGAATAAAAAGGTAATCTGCATTATATTTATCTTATACAAATTATGAATGGGGGTATACATATGGATAATCGTGCATGTGTTTCATGGGATCTCATGAATTCCTTTTTAATTGATGCTTTTGTGGGCTACGGAGTGCCGAGAGAGGACGCCGCAATCTGCGCGGACGTGCTGCTCGAATCAGACAGACGCGGAATCGAAAGCCACGGCTGCAACCGCTTCAAACCCATCTATATCGACCGAATCAAAAAGGGCACTCTTCTGCCCGTCACCAATATTGAAATCATAAAAGAAACGCCCACCACCGTGGTCATGGATGCCCATGACGGAATGGGTATGGTTGCCAGCCATAAGATGATGGAAATGCTCATCGAAAAGGCCAAAAAATGCGGTATGGCAGGCGGCGCTATCAAAAACTCAACGCATTACGGTATCGCGGGATACTGGGCTACAATGGCTTCCAAGGAAGGCTTAATCGGTGTGACCGGTACCAATGCCCGTCCTTCTATCGCGCCCACATTCGGCGTTGAAAACATGATGGGTACGAACCCCTTAACATTCGCTCTTCCTACAGACGAAGAATTCCCTTTCTGCCTTGACTGCGCTACATCCATCGTACAGAGAGGACGTATCGAATATTATGCAAGAGAAGGCAAGGCAACACCCGCAGGAACCGTC
This sequence comes from Lachnospiraceae bacterium G41, assembly GCA_900100245.1. Classification (GTDB taxonomy): domain Bacteria; phylum Bacillota; class Clostridia; order Lachnospirales; family Lachnospiraceae; genus UBA3766. Next base: position 72,007 of record FNEU01000003.1, on the reverse strand, counting down.
GTATCCGAAAAAGGTGAGCCGATGACCGACTCCGAAGAAATCTTAAAAGCACTTGTTGACGGAACCGCAGCACTCGCACCTTTAGGCGGTATCGGCGAAGATCTCGCAGGATATAAGGGCTACGGCTATGCGGCTGTGGTTGAAATTCTTTCCGCAGCACTTGCAGGCGGTCAGTTTATGAAAGCACTTACGGGCGTTGACGAAAACGGAAAACCTCAGATGTACCATCTCGGACATTTCTTCTTCGTAGTGGATCCCGAAGCTTTTTCGGGACTCGATACTTTTAAGAAAACCGCCGGAGATATCTGTCGTGCACTTCGCGCTTCCAAGAAAGCTCCCGGATGCGACAGAATTTATACCGCAGGCGAGAAAGAATACCTCGTATGGCTTGAGAGAAAAGAAAAAGGCGTTCCCGTAAGCAAATCCGTTCAGAAAGACATTATCGAAGTCCGCGATGCGCTTAATCTTCCTTACAAATTCGATTTTGAATAAAAACATTAGGGGGTATATATGTCTAAATATGTAATGGCACTTGATGCCGGAACTACTTCCAACAGATGTATTTTATTTAATGAAAAAGGCGAGATAGTATCTCTTGCGCAAAAGGAATTTACGCAGTATTTTCCGAAGTCGGGATGGGTTGAGCACGATGCGGCGGAAATCTGGCTGACACAATACTCGGTAGCAAGCGAAGCACTTGCAAAAGCCGACGCCAAAGCCGAAGATATCGCAGCTATCGGTATTACCAACCAGCGTGAAACCACGATTGTCTGGGACAAAGAAACCGGAGAGCCTATATATCACGCAATCGTATGGCAGGACAGACGTACGGCCGACTACTGTGAAAGCCTCGTAAGCAAAGGCCTTACAGACACTTACCGTCAGAAAACCGGTCTTGTAATCGACCCGTATTTCAGTGCGACCAAAATAAGATGGCTTCTTGAAAATGTTCCAGGTGCAAGACAAAAAGCCGAAGAAGGAAAACTTCTCTTCGGTACAGTCGAAACCTGGCTTATCTGGAAACTGACAGGCGGAAGCGTCCATATAACGGACTATTCCAACGCCTCCAGAACTATGCTTTTTAACATCGTCGATTTAAAATGGGACGAAGATATCCTAAAAGAATTAAACATCCCGGCATGCATGCTTCCTGAAGTGAGACCGTCAAGCGAAGTATATGCAAAAACAATGCCTGATTTATTCGGCGGTGAAATCACTATCGCAGGTGCTGCTGGAGACCAACAGGCTGCTCTTTTCGGACAGACATGCTTTAACGCAGGACAGGCAAAAAACACCTACGGAACAGGCTGTTTCCTTTTAATGAACACAGGCGAAAAGCCCGTATTTTCAAAATCGGGACTCGTTACCACCATTGCGTGGGGAATTGACGGAAAAGTTGAATATGCTCTCGAAGGCTCCATCTTCGTGGCAGGAAGTGCAATTCAGTGGCTTAGGGACGAGCTTAGATTCATGGATTCGGCTTCAGACAGCGAATTCTTTGCTTCAAAGGTTAAGGACACCTGCGGATGTTACGTGGTTCCGGCTTTTACAGGACTTGGTGCTCCTTACTGGGATCCTTACGCAAGAGGTGCAATCGTAGGATTATCTCGTGGCGTAAATAAATATCATGTTATTCGTGCCACTCTCGAATCCCTTGCATATCAGACCTACGATGTCTTAACCGCAATGGAAACCGATTCGGGAATGAAACTCTCGAAATTAAATGTGGACGGCGGAGCAAGCGCAAACAACCTTTTGATGCAGATGCAGGCCGATATCATTCAGACCGAAGTTAACCGTCCGAAATGCGTTGAAACTACTGCCGCAGGCGCTGCATATCTTGCAGGTCTCGCAGTAGGATACTGGAAAAACAAAGAAGATGTCTTAACAAACATCTCCATAGAAAAGACATTTAAGCCTCAGATTTCCCGCGAAGAGCAGGAGAAGAAAATCGCCAAATGGCACAAAGCCGTGGAACACGCCCGTGACTGGGAGCGAGATTGATTTAAAAAACTGTTAACCTCAATTGCCAATGCATTAAGATTAACAGTTTTTTTATTTAAGATATTTATTTAAGAGATACTCTTTATCGTTTGCTTTGGGATTTTCGATTACTTCCTCAAGCATTTTGTTGAGCAGCTCTCCGATTGCCGGTCCCGAAGGAATTCCTTTTTCGATTAAGTCTTTTCCGGACACGGCCAGCTCTTTTAAGCTCACGCATTCGCCCTTTTCAACAACCTCAGCATAAGCCTCTTTGTTTTTCTTAAGTCTCGCAAATTTCTCTTCTCTCTGATAATCGCTCTGTGCCAAAAGGTCCGCTTCCCAGACTTTGAATATATCCGGAAATGCTTCGACACCGATTCTGTTCATGGCACGTCTCATGATTTTTGTGCCTTCATCAAGTCTCTCGTCATGGTATCTGACGAACTTATAAACCATGTCAATAGTGTCGTTGTCGTACTTAAGCCTTCGTAAGATTTCCTTTGACATATCGGCAGATTTTAACTGGTGTCCGTGGAAATGGTCGATTCCCTTTTCATCCGTTGTAAGACATACAGGCTTTGCTATATCGTGCAGAAGCATCGAAAGGCGAAGTGCTTTGGTTTTTTCTATATTTTCGACCGATTTTATGATATGATCTCCGACACTGTAACAGTGATGAGGATTATGCTGATCTGTTTCAAAACATTTATCAATCTCAGGCAGAAATTCTTTGGTAAGTCCGAGTTTATACGCGGTCTTTAACATCGCGGGATTATCTGATAAAAGAATTTTGTTAAGTTCCGCCTGAATTCGCTCGGCGCTTATTTTACTTAATGTAGGCGCCAGCTCTTTTATGGCTTCATAAGTTTCGGATTCGATTTCATATCCAAGCTGAGCCGCAAATCTTACAGCTCGTAAAAGACGAAGCGCATCTTCCGTAAATCTCTCTTTTGCGTTTCCCACACATCTTATGATTCTTTTATCAATATCATCCATTCCGCCGAAAATATCCACGAGCCCTTCGGTATCATTGTAGGCCATCGCATTGATGGTAAAATCCCTTCTTAAAAGATCTTCCTTAAGATTGGCGGTAAACTCAACACTTTTAGGATGTCTCGAATCCTCGTATTCGCCATCAATTCTGTAGGTCGTGACTTCATACATTTCCTTTCCGAAAAGAACCGTCACCGTACCATGTTTAAGACCTGTATCCACTGTTCTCTTAAATATCGCCTTAACCTCTTCGGGTTTTGCGGAAGTCGTAATATCCCAGTCATTCGGAACGCGTCCGAGGATTGAATCGCGTACGCAGCCACCGACCGCATACGCTTCGTATCCGGCCACATAAAGTGCATTTATTATTTTTTCAACATTTTTCGGTAAATTTATTTTCATAGTTCCAATTATTTAATATCAAGCTCAACCGGGCAGTGATCGGACCCTAAAATATCCGCATGAATCTTCGCATCAACCATTCTGTCTTTTATTTTCTCTGATACGACAAAATAGTCAATACGCCACCCTGCATTCTTCTCTCTGGCCTTAAACATATAAGACCACCATGAATATTTATCCTTTTCGTCGGGATAGAAATATCTGAAGGAATCGATAAATCCGCTCTCGGTCACCTTCGTGAAGCATGCTCTTTCTTCATCCGTAAACCCTGCATTCATATGATTGCTCTTGGGATTTTTAAGGTCAATTTCCTTGTGTGCGACATTTAAATCTCCGCAGTAAATGACCGGTTTCTTTTCATCCAGTTTTTTTACATACGAAAGGAACGCATCCTCCCAGACCATTCTGTAATCAAGTCTGGTCAGCTCTCTCTGGGAGTTCGGAACATATACGTCCACAAAATAAAAGTCGTCAAACTCCGCGGTAATCACTCTTCCCTCATGATCATGCTCTTCAATTCCGATACCGTATGTCACGCTTATCGGCTCTTTTTTCGTAAATACCGCCGTTCCGGAATAACCTTTTTTCTCGGCATAATTCCAGTACTGATGATACCCCGGAGTATCAAGTTCAATCTGTCCTTCGGAAAGTTTTGTCTCCTGCAGACAGAATATATCGGCATCGATTTCATTGAAGAAATCCATGAAGCCTTTGCCCATGCATGCTCTTAATCCGTTTACGTTCCATGATATAAATTTCATAATACCGTCCTCTCTTTATCAACATTTATTATGCACATATCAGATATAGTTTGCAAGAAACCAAATAAATAATCTATCACATCCTTATTATGCTATAATCTAACCGTACACATATTAACGGATATCTTTATCCGTAAAATAATTGGGGGTTATATATGCGATATTCTTTTAATGACGGATGGAAATTTCTTGAAGCAGGTGTGGATTCGACGCTGTCTGAAGTCAAAGAGCGATTGGACGAATTTAAGAGCGTACAGATTCCGCACGACTGGCTTATCTATGATTCCGAGGATCTCTACAGAAACGGCCGTGGATGGTACGAAAGGGATCTTACAATTCACGATAAAAAAGGTAAATATTTCCTCGAATTTGACGGCGTATATATGGACTCCGCCGTGTATGTAAACGACGAAAAGGTATGCGAGTGGAAAAACGGCTACTCCGCATTTGAGTGCGATATCACGGATCAAATCCGCGAAGGATTAAACCGCATATTCGTATCCGTCACGCATATTGCGCCAAACAGCAGATGGTATTCGGGCGCCGGCATTTACAGAAATGTCTGTATCAGAAACACGGATGAAACATACATCGCCAAAGACGGTGTCTATGTTTCCTCACGCGAAGAAAACGGACGAAGAATTGTTAAAATCGAATCCGAAGTAAAAGGCCGGAATGCCCAAAATGCCGTTATGACCTATATCATAAAAGATGCAGACGGTTCCGATTGTCTTCTTAAAAAAATAAACGATACCGATTACGAAATCGAAAATCCGCATATCTGGGATATCGATGACCCTTATCTTTATACTTTAAAAGCTTTGATGACGGCGGGGGAAGATACCGACGAAGTCACTCTTCGCTTCGGAATACGCGATATTATTTTTGACCCCGATAAGGGATTTTTGTTAAACGCCAGAAAAGTCAAACTTAACGGCGTATGCGAACATCACGATTTGGGTGCCCTGGGCGCCGCATTCAATAAATGCGCGATGAAAAGAAAGTTTGAGATTCTTAAAACCATGGGAGTTAATGCTTTAAGAACCTCACACAATATGCCTGCGCCTGAGGTGCTTGATTTAGCGGATGAAATGGGCATACTCGTTATGTCCGAAGGTTTTGACATGTGGTATATGTCTAAGACCGATTACGATTATTCGAGATTTTTTGCCGACTGGCACGAGAAAGATATCGAAAGCTGGATAAAGCAGGACCGCAATCATCCATCGGTCATCATGTGGAGTATCGGAAACGAAATACTCGACTGCCACGCGGACGTTAATGCTCCCCAAATCACCGAACATCTGGCGGATACCGTCAAAAAATATGACCCTTACGGAAATGCCCACGTTACTTTTGCTTCCAATTACATGCCATGGAAAGGTGCCCAGAAATGCGCCGACATCCTAAAAGTCGCAGGATACAATTACACGGAAAATCTCTATAGGGAACACCATGAAGAGCATCCTGACTGGATAATCTACGGAAGCGAGACTTCAAGTCTCGTACAAAGCAGGGGAGTCTATCATTTCCCTCTCTCTGTTATTAAGCTCTCCGACGAAGACGAGCAGTGTTCGTCTCTCGGAAACTGCATCACAAGCTGGGGTGCGAAAAGTGTCGAGAACTGTATCTGCGATGACAGGGATATGGACTTTTCCGCAGGTCAGTTCCTCTGGACCGGCTTTGATTATATCGGAGAACCCACTCCCTATCAGACCAAGAATTCCTACTTCGGAATGCTCGATACCGCAGGCTTCCCGAAGGATTATTACCATGTATTCAAGTCCGCCTGGACAGACCCCGTAAAAGAGCCTTTCGTATACATCTTCCCTTACTGGGATTTTAACCCGGGCCAGATGATAGATGTGAGAGTCTGCTCAAACGAAGACAATGTGGAGCTTTTCTTTAACGGAGAAAGTCTCGGTAAACAGACACTCACACATGCTCCGGGATCGGGACTTCATATAATCGCCGACTACCGCCTTCCTTACAAAGAAGGCATACTTGAAGCCGTCGCTTACGACAAGGAAGGTAATATAAGCGCAAAGACCGAGCGAAAATCTTTTACGGACAGTGCTTCCCTTAAGCTTTGCGTAAACAAAGACAGCATAAAAGCAGGCTCAGACGATCTTATTTTCGCAGAAATCAGTGCGCTTGACGAGTCCGGTAATCCCGTGGAAAACGCAGCGGACAGAGTTGAAGTAATCGTAAAAGGAAGCGGACGGCTCGTCGGATTAGATAACGGCGACAGCACCGACAGGGACAGCTACAAGGGTGTATCCAGAAGACTTTTTAACGGAAAACTTCTTGCTATTATTGCAGCAGGCAGTGAACCCGGCGATATCACGCTTTCAATTTCTTCCAAGGGATTAAAAGGTACATCAAAAATCCTTAAATGCCTCCCTTCGGACGAAATAAAAGAAGCTTCTCCTTTTGATGAAGGCGCAGAGAGATACTTTGAGGAGAATACATCGAGAAAGATTTGTCTTGGAAAAGCTGATGAAATCCCCGTCAGAAAACTCGAAATAATCGCCCCCGAAAGAAACTTAACGGCTGATAAAAGAGAAGTTAAAGCGAAGGTTAAAATCTATCCCGAAAACGCCACGGATAAAAACATCACTTTCGAAGCGGTTTCAGACAAGGGCTTCCCCGTCAAAATCGCGGAATTGATTCCGGGCGGCGATGAAGTAACGATTAAAGCAATCGCAGACGGCGATTTCAGATTAAGATGCACATCCAAATCAGGCAGTGACAAGGTCAGAATCATCTCCGAACTCGAATTTAACATAAAAGGCATCGGAGTTGCTCTTCTCGACCCCTATGATTTTATATACGGAAGCGCATATACATATTCGGAAGGAAAAATCTCCACAGGAAACGAAATGGGATTTTCCACCGCAAGAGACGAAAGATCCCTGGTATGCTTTAAAGATGTCGACTTTGGCGAAATTGGGTCGGATGAAATAACAATTCCAATCTTTTCGCTTGTAAACGAGCCTCATACTTTCAGAATCTATGACGGTATTCCCTCTAAAGGCGGAAAGTTAATCGGGGAATTCGTTTACCAAAAAGACGTCATATGGAATGTTTATCAGGAAGATACCTGGAAATTCGATGAGCCGCTTAAGGGTGTTCACGACCTTAGTTTTGAATTTACCGAGAAGGTTCATGTAAAGGGATTTTCTTTTAAAAAATAAGAGAAATGCAAATCTGGTCTTATAATTTTATCTGTATTTGGCTATTTTAATAATATCAAAATTTTTTTATTCTTGTCCTATGCTAGGAAAGGACACAAAAACAATGACTAAAAACCAGATTAAATTCACAACTATAAGACTTACGGTAACAGCATTATTCATGGCAATGAACATAGCTATGTCTTCCTTCGGCGTACCCGTTCCCGGTGGACATCTCTATCTTTGCGACATAGTAATCTGTACCGCTGCCATTTTGTTAAATCCTTTAGAAGCATTCGTTGTAGGCGGTATCGGCTCTTTCTTAGGAGATATGATTTTTTATCCCCTGCCCATGTTTGTATCTTTGGTAACACACGGTTTGCAGGCGCTCGTTATATCCGTCTTTGCTCACTATGTATTAAAGAAACACCCTAAAATCGCAGCAGGTATCGGCGTATCACTCGGCGTCATCATAATGGTTGCAGGCTACACATTTGGCAAGGCATTTATCTACTCAACACCCGAGTACGCAATTATGAAGCTTCCTTATGAATTCGCACAGGGAATCCTTGGTGCGGTATTCGGAATGCTACTTGTTTTCAGATGCGGCCTTAAAAAAGTGTTCAATATGGTTGTAGGAGCAAATGATAAAAGAGTTGAAAAGCACGAAAAAGAATAAAAGATAATAACAAAAGTAAAAGGGAAATCGTTTATAACGGTTTCCCTTTTTTTATGAGTTCTAATTTCTCTTCTCTTGTTAATCTGTGTTTTATAAACCACTCTCTGCTCATCGCTTCTTTTTTATCATCAAAAGTTTCGGAATATACCATCTTTACAGGCAGGCGGCTTTTGGTGTACTTCGCACCCTTCCCTTCATTATGCGCTTTTAAGCGGTTTTCAAGATCGTTGGTGTAGCCCGTGTAAAGCGTTTTGTCCGAGCATTCGAGAATGTATATATAGTGTTTGGTTTTCATTTCTTTGCCGACTCCGTTGAAATCTTTTTAATCCACTTTTTACTGCGCAGCCTCAAAAATGCCCATACTGTCTTAACAATCTGGTCTGATTTAAGGCAGATGTAAATCCAAAACGGCGGGAATTTGAAATAAAATCCCGCGAGTATTCCAAGCGGTATCGCAAGAACCCAAAGCATGATATTGTCGGCAACCATCAGTACGGTTGTGTCGCCACCGCCTCGAAGGACGCCCTTGGTCATAATACTGTTCGTGCCCTGAAATACCACGATTAGGCAGATTGCATTCATAAGCTGCTTGGCAATCTGAGCCGTTTCGGGACTGACATTATCATAAAAACCTATAATCATGTCGCTGAAAATAAATATAAAGAGCGCAGACAAAGTTCCGAGGAAAAGTCCGAGTCCAAAAAACCGGTAGCCCTGCTTCATCGTCTTTTCCTTATCTCCCTCGCCAAGCGTAATTCCCGTAACTATCGCGCCGGCCTGACTGACGCCCGAAATAACTACGTTACTGAGCTGCTGCGTTACACTTGTTATCGCATTCGCGGCCGTAAAGGTCTCGCCGAGGTGTCCTATTACCATTGCAACTGCATTGGTTCCAAGCGCTAAAATGCCGTCACTTATAAGCACGGGGATACTGATGCGGACGTATTCCCAGAAAAGGGATCCTGTCTTCATTATCATATCTTTTATCCTGAAGGCGATCTTTTTATCAATGAAGAAAAGATATCCAAGAATCATCGTAAATTCAAAGATTCTCGCAATAAGTGTACCAAGTGCGGCACCCGCAACTTCGAGTCTCGGAGCTCCGAACTTACCGAAGATAAAAGTATAGTTCATCGCAAGGTTGACGAAAAATGCTCCGAAAGATACGATAAGCGGAAACATTACCTGTCCTACGCTTCGAAGAACTATCGTTACCACAAGGGATAATCCGACAAAATAGTAAGTTAAAACCGAAAACTTAAAATATGTAACACCAAGATCTATTATCGCTGTCTTGTCGGTGTAGGTTCTCATAATAAGGCCCGGGATAAAATATGTTGCAAGCGCAAAAAGCGTCGCGAGAATTAGGTTTAATCTTATTACAAGGCAGACCGTCTGCTTTAAGGCTCTTGTTGCGTCACCCGCTTCTTTCTCGTCTTTTGCGACTTTTTTTATGCCCCAGTATCTTGAAACGAGAACCGATGCTCCCATTCCGAGTCCCATGCAGAATATCTGGAAAACGCTTATAAAAGAGTTCGCAAGCGAAGTCGCCGAAAGCGAATTGTCTCCCAAACTTCCTACCATCATGGTGTCAAGCATGTTTACGCCGATGGTGATAAGGCTTTGAAGCGCTATCGGAAGCGCCAGCTTAAAAACTTTTATATAAAATTCAATCGATTCCTGATGTTTGCTTTTCATACAGTTTTTTATTTTAGCATAAAAAAGACTTCGGAAAATACTCCCGAAGTCGATTTTTTATCCTTAGAAAATTTAGTTAAGTTTCATATCTCCGTCTTTGATGGCTCCAAGCTTTCTCATCAATAGAGAAATAAGCCATGACAAAACTCCGGGAAGAATGAAGCATAAAAGTGCAATCTCACCAAGTACAAGCCATGCGGGTGTTCCGTTTGCCGTCATAACCTGGAATGCATTTATAGGTCCTACCAGACCGGCTGTACCCATACCTGAACCGGTTGCATTGTTTTCGAAGTGGAAAACCATGGTTGAAATCGGTCCGATGATGGCACTGGATATAATGGCGGGCAGCCATATGATTGGTTTTTTTACGATGTTGGGCATCTGAAGCATACTGGTTCCCAAGCCCTGTGCAAAAAGACCGTTCCATTTATTATCTTTAAAGCTTGCTACTGCAAAGCCGATCATGTTGGCACAGCATCCTACTGTTGCGGCGCCTGCCGCGATACCCGAAAGTCCGAGGATGACGCCGATTGCTGCCGAAGATATGGGAAGCGTAAGAGCAATACCCATAAGTACCGATACAATGATTCCCATAAGGAAGGGGGCCTGCTCTGTACCGAATCTGATCATATCGCCTACAAAAGTCATAAACTTTGAGATGGGAGGTCCGAGGATAAGTCCGACCGTTGCACCTACTGTAATAAGACAAAGAGGCGTAACAAGAATATCGAGTTTTGTTTTGCCTGCAACAACTTTTCCTAAATATACTGCAGCGATTGCAGCAAGGAATGCACCGAGGGGTTCGCCGGGGCCGGAAAGAGTCATCTTTCCTTCAACAAGAATTGTGCCTGCGATAATCTGTGATGCAAATGCACCGAGCATACCTGAAACTGCTGCCGATAAAACCGTAAGAGGTTTAGCTTTTAACTTAATTGCTACACCGCTTCCTATGCCGGCGCCCGTAAGCATCTGGGCTACTTTTCCGACGAGTGTAACATACGTTCCTATTTTACCCGGAATAACCGTTCCGATCTGTAAAATAATGGTTCCGATAATCAGAGTGGCAAAAAGTCCTGTTGCCATTCCGCTTAATCCGTCAATAAAAAATTCTTTCAAAAAATCCTTAAACTTCTTCATTTCCGCACCTTTCCGTTAACTTCAGTTATCAGATTAATAGTTTCAATACACATTATCATTGAAATTTTCGTTTGTCAAACAAAAAATAAGAAATCTTAAGGTTTTTCCTTATTCTTTGTTGACATTGTTTTAAATCTATGATAATTTAGTACCACAAAGTGTTAAACTTTAAAGCGCTAAAGCGTTAATAATAATTGCCTCTTCTCCTTATATATTATAAAAGAGGCAAAAGGAGATTTTTATGAAAATACTTACTGTAGTCCTTCTGGTATGCTTCTTTGCACTGATGATCGGTGTAGGCGTTTATACCAGACAGAAAGCAACCGACGTAAACGGCTTCGTTTTAGGCGGCAGAAGCGTAGGTCCCTGGCTTACGGCATTTGCGTTCGGTACATCCTACTTCTCAGCCGTAATCTTTGTAGGTTATGCAGGACAGTTCGGTTGGAACTTCGGTTTATCAAGTACATGGGCGGGCCTTGGTAATGCATTTATCGGTTCGTTACTTGCCTGGAACATCTTAGGCAGAAGAACCCGTGTTATGACACAGCATTACGATGCAAAGACAATGCCTGATTTCTTCGGAAAGAGATTTGATTCAAAAGCACTTAAAATTGCTGCTTCAATCATCGTATTCATCTTCTTGATTCCGTATACAGCATCTCTTTACAACGGTCTTTCAAGCCTTTTCGGTCTTGTATTTGAAATTCCTTACTGGGTAGTTATCCTCGTAATGGCAGTTCTGACCGGTATATATGTAATCTTCGGCGGATATATGGCAACAGCCATCAACGACTTCATTCAGGGTATCATAATGCTGTTTGGTATTTCCGCAGTTATCATTTCTGTTTTAGTACAAAACGGCGGTCTAGTAGCAGCTATGAGAACACTTTCCACTATTGAAGGTGATGCAGGCTGGGCAGGAGCATATTCCTCATTCTTAGGACCCGATCCTTTGGCTTTACTCTTCGTAGTAATCCTTACATCACTCGGTACATGGGGACTTCCTCAGATGGTCGGCAAATTCTACGCTATCAAGAGTGAAAAAGATATTCATAAAGGAACCGTTATTTCAACATTCTTCGCAATCGTTGTTGCAGGCGGATGTTACTTCCTCGGCGGTTTCGGAAGACTCTACGCAGATTCAGGTGTAATTTACAACACCACAACAGGAAAGCCTTTATTTGATACAATCGTACCCGCAATGCTCTCCACATTGCCCGATATCGTAATCGCTATCGTAATCGTACTTGTACTTTCGGCTTCAATGTCAACTCTTTCATCACTTGTTTTAACATCAAGTTCAACATTTACACTCGATGTTATCAAGCCTGCATTTAAGAAAGGCTTAACAGAAAAACAGCAGGTATTCATCATGAGACTGTTCATCGTATTCTTTATCGCAATATCGGCTGTAATCGCAGTTATCAAGGATTCACATCCTTCGGTAACATTCATCGCACAGATGATGGGTGTTTCATGGGGCGCACTTGCCGGAGCATTTTTGGCACCATTCTTTTACTCACTCTACTCAAAGAAAGTTACCAAGGCTTCCGCAGCAGTATGCTTCGTATGGGGCTGTGGCATAGCAGTCTTCCAGATGGTAGTAACACTTGCCAAGCTTCCCGTTGCAAACTTCGGTCCTTTCTTCGGATACATCTTCAAGTCCTCAATTAACTCCGGCGTTGTTGCAATGGTCGGCGGACTGTTAATAGTTCCTCTGGTAAGCTTAATTACCAAGAAGCCTGATGAAAACGTTATCGCAGACGCATTCCGTTCATACGAAAAGACAATCGTTGTTAAAGCAAAAGACAGTCTTGGCGATGACGAAGAAGCAGAAGCAAAATAAAATTTTTCAAAAATTACTCATAAAAAAAGTCGTGCACATTTAATTTTGTGCACGACTTTTTTGTTTCTTTTATGATTTTCTTTTATAATCCGGAGTTTAAATAAGCTTCCTGCTCGGGTGTGAGTTTGTCAATGTATTTGCCGAGGAAATTAAGTTTCCTTGTTGCTACATCCATATCTACTTCCTTGGGAACGTCGATAAGCATTGAGCCAACCTGTCCGTTCTTCTCCACAAGGTATTTTGCGCTAAGAGCCTGAATTGCGAAGCTCATATCCATGATCTCTGCGGGATGGCCGTCGCCTGCTGCCAGGTTAACCAGTCTTCCTTCTGCGAGTACGAATACCCACTGACCTGTAGGAAGCTTGTAGCCCTGAATGTTCTTTCTCATTTCTTTTGTTTCAACGGCATTTGCCTTAAGCCATGCCATATCAATCTCACAGTCAAAATGTCCGGCATTGCACATGATTGCGCCGTCTTTTATGACTGCAAAGTCTTCTTCGTCGATAACTTTGTTGCAGCCTGTAACCGTGATAAAGAAATCTCCGACCTTTGCTGCTTCCTTCATCGGCATTACATCAAAGCCGTCCATTACGGCTTCGATTGCCTTAACGGGATCTACTTCGGTAACGATTACTCTGGCACCTAGGCCCTTGGCTCTCATTGCTGTTCCTTTGCCGCACCAGCCGTAGCCTGCTACAACCACGATTTTGCCTGCAACGATAAGGTTTGTGGTTCTGTTGATGCCGTCCCAAACGGACTGGCCTGTGCCGTAGCGGTTGTCAAAGAAATGCTTGCAGTCTGCATTGTTTACTTTTACCATCGGGAATTTAAGCTCGCCGGCCTTATTCATTGCCTCGAGTCTTATAATGCCTGTGGTTGTCTCTTCGCATCCGCCGATTACATTCGGAATCAGATCTACAAATTCCGTATGCATCATATGTACGAGATCTCCGCCGTCATCGATAATGATGTTCGGTCCGACTTCAAGTACGCTTCTTATATGTCTGTTGTATTCTTCTTCGTTGCAGTCATACCATGCATGAACTTCGATGCCTGCCTTAACAAGCGCTGCTGCCACATCGTCCTGTGTGGATAAAGGATTCGAACCCGTTACATACATATCTGCTCCGCCGGCTTTAAGTACCTTGCAAAGATATGCTGTCTTTGCTTCAAGATGTACCGAAAGAGCTATCTTCTTTCCCGCAAAAGGCTTTGTCTTTTCAAATTCTCCTTCCAGAGTTCTGAGCAAATCACAGTTTCTTTTTACCCACTCTATTTTCTTTTCTCCACTTTCGTAAAGACTCGCGTCTCTGATTTCACTGGCCATTGTATTTTCCTTTCAGTAATTTATTTTTGTATAAAAGAAGGCGACCCGCGCCTCTGTTTCAATATTTATTAAATCTGATATTCCAGTCTCTCGCCCGTTCTCGGATGATTGATTTCTAATTTGTAAGCTTTCAGCTTCAGTTCCTTTATGCCTCTTTTAGAAGCCTCTTCTTTTGATGCCTCATTCCCGTACTTCGTATCGCCGAGTATCGGATGTCCGGCATTTGCAAGCTGCACTCTTATCTGATGATGCCTGCCCGTAATAAGCTTTATCTCAAGCTCTCCCGGACTCACTTCCTTATATTCGAGAACAGCCTTCTTTGCATCCTTGTACCTCGGGTCTTTTTCATCCACCCTAAAAGACATATTAGTCTTTCCGTCCTTGTAAATCATATCCTCAAGGACGCCTTCCTTTTGCTCGAACTCTCCTAAAACCTCAGCCCTGTAATACTTGTCGATACGCCCTTTCACATGGTCGTCCGAAAGCTTAGCCGCCGCATTTTTATTGCGGGCAAAAAGCACCAGTCCGCTTACCGGCTGATCAAGTCTGTTAATTACTGCCAAATAAGGTTTTTTAACTCCTTCAGCTACCAAGAGTTTTTTTATTTCCGACTCCAAATCCTTCTGCGTAATGCTTTTGGTTTGTACAGGAATTCCCGCGGGCTTGTTAACAATTATAATTTCAGAATCTTTATATATAACTTTAATGTCCAATGTTATCTAAATATTTTACCTTTATTTATTGTCTGTTTGCCTTAAATCCTAATCGAATAACTATCTCGGCTCCAATGTTACATTAACGGTTTTATGATGTATTTTTTTATAGGGATGGCGGAAATATTTTTCGCCATCCCCCAAGTAAATTACATTTTAAAACGGTAACCAACACCCCAGAGGGTTTCGATGTAGATGGGGTGGCCGGAGTCTTTCTCGATTTTCTCGCGGATTTTTTTGATGTGAACGGTAACGGTCGCGATGTCGGTACCTGCGGGCTCTGCTTTCCAGATTTCGCGGAAGAGGTCTTCTTTGCCGAATACGCGGTTGGGGTTTTCTGCGAGGAATAAAAGCAGGTCGTACTCTTTGCCGGTGAAGGATTTTTCTTCGCCTTCGAGGAATACGCGGCGTGCAAGCTTGTCGATTTTAAGGCCGTTAACCTCGATGGTTTCGCTCTCACCACGATGTGCCGAGCCGACGAGGCGGCTGTATCTTGCAAGATGTGCTTTTACTCTGGCAACAAGTTCACTGGGCGAAAAAGGCTTGGTCATGTAATCGTCCGCGCCTATGCCGAGGAGCTGAACCTTGTCCCAGTCTTCTTTCTTGGCGGATACGATGATGATGGGAATATCTTTTTCTTTTCTGATTTCCCTGCAGACCGTCTGTCCGTCGATTTCGGGAATCATAAGATCGAGTATTACCAGATCGTAATCGCCTTCAAGCGCCATTTTAAGACCGTCTTTGCCGTTTAAGGCTACATCAACGGTATAGTTGTTCATTTCAAGATAATCTTTTTCAAGTTCCGCAATTGCAAGTTCGTCTTCAACTATCAGTAATTTCATAAACCCACCCTGTCTCTTTCGTCTAAATGTTAATGGTTTCCGAAAATTTTAGTTCTCGTCTTCAAAGTCACCAAGCATATTGATTACTTCGCTGTATTTTTCGACTTTTTCCTCGGTTAAGTTGTCCGAAGAATCTATGTCTTTTATATCAGGTTCTTCAGGAAGTACTTTCTTTTCTTCATCTTCCGAATATACATTTTCTATATCGATATTAATCTGATCCGGCTCCTTGGTGTAGTCCGCCATGATTTCGTCGGTGTATTTTCTAAGCGTAAAATGAATGGTAAGTCCGACCGAGCCGTCAACTGTGGCCCAAATTCTGCCGCCGTGGTCTTCAATGATTTTCTTTGCGATGGAAAGTCCGATACCGTTTCCGCCCTTGTCGGAGTTACGCGATACGTCCGAACGGAAGAATCTGTCGAAAATCTTTTCCGTATCTTCCTTGGGAATGCCCATTCCGTTATCTCTGACATCCACCTGTATGTACTCGCCCATATCTTTTATGCGCATTCTTATTACCGAACGCTCGGGGCTTTTATATTTAACACTGTTTGAAATGATGTTGTGAATTACCTTACTTAGCTGAACGGGGTCGGCCAAAACTGCGGTACTCTTTTTAACTCTGTTGTCGTAAACAAATTTAACTCCCTGTTCCTGCAAATCGAAGATCATCTCCGAAGCGCAGTCTCCGAAATATTCGTCCACGGAAATACGTCCGAAGTTGTAGGTGATTTCACGTGCGTCGATTTTCGAATAACCGGTAAGCTCGTTGATTAGAGCATTTAAAGCATTTGCTTTGTTGTAAATGGTCTTGATGTAACGGTCCATTTTTTCATCGGTGTCCGCTACACCGTCCATGATTCCTTCGACATAACCTCTGATTGAAGTGATAGGTGTTTTAAGGTCGTGCGTGATATTTGCTATCAATTCCTTGTTTTGTTTTTCCGCTAAATTTCTTCGGTCTCTGTTTTCCTTAAGCTTTATTCTCATGGATTCGAAATCCTTGAAAAGACCTTCGAATTCAGCCTGCTTAGGCTTGATTAACGATGTGTCGTAATCACCGTTCTCGATGCTGTGAAGCGCTTTTTTAAGCTGGTTGATAGGTTTGATGAAACCGTACATAAGCCAGTTTACAAGTACGATACCTGTTAAAACAATTACACAGAAAATAACTATTAACGCCGATAGCAGCGATTCCTGGGTTATGGCAAAGCTTGTCTGTCCGTTAACTACGACCTTCTCAACAATTAAGAATCCGAAAACATGACGCAAAATCATATAACTTCCGACTACCAGTGAAGTCGGAACTATGAAAAAGAGAATGAATGTAATTATCAGTCGGGTATTAATCTTCATTGATTTCCCTTTCCGATTTTAGCCTGAGCCTTAAACTCTTAAAAAATTCGGTCAGCATATGAGAACATTCCTCTTCGAGAACGCCCTCGATTTTTTCTACTTTATGATTGAATTTATCCACGTTAAAAAGATCAAGTATCGAGCCTGCACAGCCTGCCTTTTCGTTCTTGCAGCCTATTACCACAAGCGGAATTCTCGCCTGAACGATAGCTCCCGCGCACATCTGACAGGGTTCAAGCGTTACATACAGTACACAGTCCTCGAGCCTCCAGTCGCCAGTTTTTTTGCAGGCTTTATTGATGGCCGTAAGCTCGGCATGGGACAGCGTATTCTTGTCTTTTTTACGCTTGTTGTAGCCACGCGCAATGATTTCTCCGTCTTTTACGATGACACATCCAATGGGGACTTCGCCGATAGACGCGGCTTTTTTTGCCTGAAGCATGGCCTTCTTCATGAACTTTTCGTGGTCGTAATCAAATCTCATTAATCGCAAAACGACAAGGACTCCGAAGAGCCCCTGTCTCCTAAGGTACTAAATCTTTTCTAAATACAAGAATAATCTTGCTTCCTTTGGGTTCGGGAAAGATCTTGTGAATCTCATATCCCTTACGCGCATATCTGTTAAGCGTTTCTTCAAGGGATTCGAAATCTTCTTCGCCCAAACGTGTTTTTTTAGGTCTGTCTTTTTCAAGTTTAATTGAATCAACACATTCAACCTTATAATCATAAACATTGTCTGCGATTCTTTTAAGAGTTGAATGAATCTCAGAAGTCGTGTTGACAAGACATACTTCAAGAGCATCTCTTAACTCCGCAACAGATGCTTTTTCGAAGATATCCATCTCGACAACTTTGTTTTTCTTTACGATAAGGGTGTCATAGCCCTCGGATAATTCGAGAATTTTCTTTTTGGTGATATCCACATTTTCGGCTATTCTTCTGTATCCCTTTTCATCAAGATACGCAAGTGCAACCGCATTGAGGTTATCCTCGTTTTTTTCAAGCCCCGTGTCAATAAGTTCTTCCGTCTCATCAATGTAAGACGACTGGATATGAGAATTTTTTCTGATCTCATCCAGCATTAGTTTTTTCAAATCTGCCATTTCCCGTTTCCCCTTTTATATAAAATTTTTAGCAAAAAATTTTGAGTACACTTTGATATTATCTTATTTTTCCCGATCAAAGAATACGCATCCGTAACATAAATTATCTATTCCGTGATATTTATTATTTTATGTGGTATAATGAAAACCACAATAAATTGTGTAAATTTTATGATTATTTAAACTTTAGCCACTATATAGGGCTTTTCTGGAGGTTTTTATGAAAATTCACGGATTAAGCAAAACCACACTTCTCGATTTCCCGGGCCATCTCGCATGCACCGTCTTTACCGGTCACTGCAATTTCAGATGTCCTTTCTGCCATAACGGAGAACTTGTTCTCTGTCCCGATTCCGAACCCGGAATTCCCGAGGAAGACTTCTTTGCTTTTCTCGAAAGCCGTAAAAACCGTCTCGAGGGTGTCGCAATCACCGGTGGTGAACCTACCGTAAACGCCGATCTGGTTGATTTCATCAAGAAAATCAAAGAGCGCGACCTGCTGGTAAAGCTTGATTCAAACGGCACCAGACCCGACATCATAAAAGATTTAATCGACAGTTCCCTTGTTGACTACATCGCCATGGACATCAAGTCTTCAAAAGAAGGCTATCCTAAGGCATGCGGTCTTAAAAGCATGGATCTTTCCGTAATCGAAGAATCGGTAAATCTTTTAATGAATTCCGGTATCGAATACGAATTCAGAACCACTGTCATGAAAGAACTTCATTCCGAAAAAGAATTTCGCGAAATAGCCGAATGGATAAAGGGCTGTTCTGCTTATTACCTTCAGTCCTATCGTCCGGCGGAAACACTGCTCGGTCATATGATGGACGATGATTTCAAGGCATCATTCCCTACCGTTTTCACGCCTTACACAAACGAAGAACTTAAGGGTATTCGCGATATGCTTATTTCTCTCGGAGTAAATACTTCGTTAAGAGGTATCGCTTAAATCTTCTGATTTTCCTCTACAAACTTGATGTAATTGACAACCATCAGAGCAATTCTGAAGGTTAATGCATCGTTGAATTCTCTTACATCCAGTCCTGTGGACTGTTTTAATTTTTCAATTCTGTATCCTAAGGTATTTCTGTGGATATATAACTTTCTTGCGGTCTCGGATACGTTGAAGTTGTTGTCAAGAAATGCATTTACGGTACTGATGACTTCCTCGTCAACCTCTTCGGGCAACTCGTCCCCAAATACTTCATCCACAAAGATTTTGCAAAGATTAACCGGAAGCTGATAGATAAGTCTGCCTATTCCGAGCGAATTGTAGGCCATAATGGTCTTTTCCGAATAAAAGATGGCTCCGACATCGAGTGCCATTTTGGCTTCTTTGTATGACTGTGATAAAAGACGTAAATCTTCAACCACTGCGCCGTAAGCCACTCTGGTCTTTATCATGACTTCGGTATTTAAAATCTCTTCCACGCACTTCGCCATATCTTCGATATTGTCGAGGTCTTCGTCCTCGCCGAGTGTGTGAATAAGAATGATGTTTTTATCATCCACGCTGACAGTAAAATCGCCTTCCTCGGCAAATGCGCTCTTTAATGCCTGCATTGCTTCGGGTGATTTTTCCCTTGAAACCTCAACCACATACACAATTCTCTTTGCGTTGTGAGAGATGCCAAGCTTTCTTGCGCGGTTATAAATATCCACTGATAAAAGATTGTCCAGTAAAAGATTCTGGAAATAAATCGTAGTATCAAACTGTTCTCTGTAAGCTACTAAAAGATGTGTCAGTTCGTTGGTACAGATTTTTCCGTAAACATAAGTGTCTGCGGGATTTCCCTTTGCAGCTAGTACGAAAACCGGTTCGTCTTCGTCTTTGATCTTAAACAAAGTCACGTCTCCGATTATCTGGCTGTCAGCCTTTGATGAGAAAAACTCAACCATAGCCTCGGTGTTCGGGATATCCTTGCTTGTTGCTGCCATTAAAAGGCCCTGTCCGTCAACTACGAAAAAATCGGTCTTGGATACTTCTTTTAATTCTTCAATACTGGTTTTGATAACCTGTTTTGTAATCATTCCTACTCCTAAATACTACTTGAAGAACGGGAACCAGCTCTTCTTGTTGTCCTCGGGTTTGCCCAAAACTTCTTCTGCAACTTCCCACGCAGATTTCTTGGGCTTGGTTTCTTCAGGCTCTGCCTTTACGGCTTCTTTAGCCTTTTCTTTTCCTGCATCAGCCTTGGCTGCCTTATCCTTGTTGTCGGTATCTGCTTTATCTTTCTTAGCGTCTGCGTCTGCTTTTACAGCATCCTTAGACGAAGCTTTATCTTTCTTGTCGGAATCTGCTTTGGCTTCAGACTTTGTACCATCTGCTTTGCTCTCGGTTTTTGCTTCGCCTGATTTACTGTCGGATTTAGTTTCAGACTTTGAAACATCGGATTTGCCTTCAGCTTTTGATTCAACCTTTGCATTGTCTGATTTTGCGCCTTCGGTTTTGTTGTCAGACTTCGCTTCGGCTTTGTTGTCAGCTTTTGCTTCAGATTTCGCACTGTCAGTTTTTGCTTCAGTCTTGTTATCAGACTTTGCACCATCTATTTTTCCTTCGGCTTTCGCATCAGACTTTCCGCCTTCAGCTTTGCTGTCTGCTTTAGCTTCAGATTTGGCACCATCTGCCTTGCCTTCAGCCTTTGTATTGGGCTTGCTACCTTCAGCTTTACTGTCTGATTTAGCTTCTGCCTTGTCAGGCTTGGCTTCAGTCTTTTCAGCGCTCTTCTTATCCTGTTTTTCTTCTTTTATGAGCTCAGCGTTGTCTGCTTTCTTGGCTTTTTCGTCGGCATCTTTCTTTACTTCCTCAGCCTTGCCCTTGCTCTTAACTTCGGTTTCGCTTACCTTTTCGGGATACTGCTTGTCGACCATGTTTTCATCGCTGACGGGAGTTCTCTTCAAGCCGTTCTCGGAAATGATTGCCTTAAATACGCAGGCGGATTCTGCCGGGAGTTTAACTTTAATCTTTCCGTCCTCTGCGCGGATTGTAACGGTATTAAACGAAAATCCGTTTTGGTCGGTGAAAGCGATTCTCTGCATCTGCGCGTTTTTAGGAACGCCGATTCGCCAGGTTGAAACTTCTTTTTCGATTTCGTGGTCGTTGTTGTTGACCATTACGACTATCTGCTCTTCTTTGTCGAATCTGCCGTAAGCAACATAGTTGTAATCTTCGCCAAGGTTCATAAGAGAACCTGTTAAAAGAACGCCGTTTAACTTGTGAACTCTGATCATCTGCTTGTGGAATTCGATGAGTTCTCTGTCTTCATGTCCCCAGGGATACGTTCTTCTGTTGTCGGGATCTGTGAAACCGCAGACTCCGGCTTCGTCTCCGTAGTAAATCGTCGGAGCGCCGGGCCATGTCATCTGCATCACAACAGCTTCTCTGAAAACAGCTTTGTTTATGCCTTCCTCGGCCGCCTTTGAACCGAGTGTGTGAAGTCTTCCGACCTTTTTATTTGTTCTGGTTAAAAATCTTGAGTGATCGTGATTGCTTAACTCGTTCATGGAAACCTGAAGAGACGAGTTCGTAAAATTGGTGCCGTGATGTGTCATTGCACCCCAAAAGCTTTCTGCATTGCCGAGCAAATCTTCTCTGTAGTCATCGGAATGCTTCTGCATACCTGTCAAGAACCAGGTAACAGGCTCCATAAAAGCATCATAATTCATGACGCTGTCCCATTCGTCTCCCTGCAGCCATTCTCTCGAATATCCGTAATGTTCCGCAATAATAACCGCATTGGGATTTGCAAGTTTGACGGATTTTCTGAATTCTTTCCAGAATCTGTGGTTAAATTCGGGCGAATGTCCGAGGTCTGCTGCCACATCAAGTCTCCATCCGTCCGCATTGTACGGTGCGGAAACCCATTTACGGCCGACCTTCATGATATAATCGGTCAGTTCTCTGCTGCCTTCATAATTTAACTTAGGCAGTGTATCATGTCCCCACCATCCGTCATAGCTCGGATTGTAAGGCCAGCAGTCATCTTTGTGGAATCTGAAATAATCCTTGTAAGGGCTGTCTTCGGATATGAATGCGCCCTTTTCGTAACCTTCCTGCTCTTCGTATATTCTTTCCCTGTCGAGCCATTTGTTGAATGAACCGCAGTGGTTAAATACACCGTCAAGAATAACCTTAATGCCTCTCTTGTGCGCTTCTTTTACGACTTTTGCAAAAAGCTCGTTGCTTGCTTCAAGGTTCTTTTTGTTGGTTACACGGTTGATATATCTGGTGGCGAAACGGTTTTCTTTCTGACCGTCTTTTAAGAGCTCGCCTTCGTCATCAACGATTTTGCCGATATGGGGATCGATGTAATCGTAGTCCTGAATGTCGTATTTGTGGTTTGAGGGCGATACGAAGAGAGGATTGAAATAAATTACATCGATACCGAGATCTTCGAGGTAATCCATCTTGTCCAATACACCCTGCAAGTCTCCACCGTAAAACTCTCTGACGCCCATCTGTGCGGGATATTTTCCCCAGTCGGTAACCTGCTCCGAATAACCGTCCAGATACGTGTACTCGTTGGTAAGAACGTCGTTTGATTTATCGCCGTTATAAAATCTGTCCACGAAAATCTGGTACATAACGGCGCCCTTGGCCCATGTGGGCGTCCTGAATCCTGCGATAAGTCGGAAATTGTAGTATTCCTGAATGTCTTTGGAAATTCCTCGCGAATTAAAATAACACATAACCTTACCGGCTATGATCTGAAAGCAGTATCCGAATATCTTTTCATCCATGGTGATGACGCACGAATAGTAATCAAACAGTGCGTCAACTTCGGTTTTTACCATCTCAACCGACTTGCTGCCGGAGATAAGAAATACGGCATCCACATTATTTTTCGCAGTCCTGAATCTGACTGTAACTTTTTCTTTAAAGCGGGGTTCCGCAGGAGTGACATAATCCTGCGTAGTATCCGAGAACAGAGCCTGTTTATTAAGCACAGGTCTCATATTGAGAATGTATTGAAATCTATCCTGAATCTTGTTTCTGTCTTCTATGTTCATACTGCACCCCATAGCAAATACATACATAGAATATTGTATCTCTTTTAGGGCTTTTTTTCAATAAAAAAGGGGCTGTTTGCAAAAATAAAAAGCCGATGGAACTTATGCTCCACCGGCTTAATTTTTTTAGGATATTTTACAGTCTCTGCTTCTTTTCGATATCGAGGAAATACTTGTATGTATCAACTGTAAGTTCGCCACATGCTTCTTCGTCGCAGGCAATGATTGCACCGTTGTGCATCTGAAGTGCGCTGCAGGTCCATTTCTGGCTTACGCTGCCTTCAACTGTAGCTGCAAGAGCTCTTGCTTTGTTGTGACCTGAGATAAGTACGAGTACTTCTTTGGAATCGGTAACTGTTCCGATACCTACGGAAAGCGCCTGTGCGGGAACTGCCTCAGGATCGTTTCCGAAGAATCTTGAATTTACGATACGTGTATCTGTGGTTAAGTCTCTTACACCGGTACGTGATGCAAGTGATGTGTAGGGCTCGTTAAATGCAAGATGTCCGTCTACACCGATACCGCCCATGAATAAATCTATTCCGCCGTATGAAGCAATCTTCTTCTCGTAGTTTGCGCACTCTTCTTCGGGATTGTCTGTCATACCGTTAAGAATGTTGATGTTTTCAGGCTTCATGTCAACAAGGTGATTGAAAAGATTGTCGTGCATGAAGTACCAGTAACTCTGGTCGTGGTCTTTCGGAAGTCCGAGATATTCATCCATATTGAATGTAACAACGTTTGCAAAGGATACTTCGCCTGCCTTGTTGGCTCTGACTAATTCCTTGTAAACACCGATGGGTGATGAACCTGTGGGAAGGCCTAAAACAAAAGGTCTGTCTTCCTTGTGAGCATTGATTTTAGCTATGATATAGTTTGCTGCCCACTTGCACATCTTTTCATAATTGTCCTGAATAACTACTCTCATATAAAAATCTCCTTATCTTCTGCAATAGAATATAAAAATATTACAGTGATAAGAGAACCTCTGTTACGGTGTTGATTCCGCTTTTTCATTTCTCTCTGACGACGCACTACTTCTTCTCTGTCCATACAAAGTATAAATCATAAAAGAAATTCGCCGTGGCAGCATCCGCCGAATCTTTCGATAACTGCCAACCCTCGTCACCCTCTATGTGGCCCGGCGCTAACAACCTTTTTGGTCCTTCTGCCCAAATTTAAGGAAGTTTTACTGTATAAAAAACAATGGTTTTTTATCTTAAATAATCCTATTCGATTTTTTCATAAAACAGTTCAAAAATCAAGTCTTTTAAAGAATCCTCGTCAACGTAAAATTCTTCATAACCTTCCTCGTTCTCCACCGTTTCACCGGAAAGCGTATAGATGTTTTCCGTATCAAACTCATAATTTATACATGTGGTTGCAAGGTATGAGATTTTTGAGGAATCCAGATCGGTTACGGTATAATCGCTTAAAACATCCAGGAGTTTTACCGGGAAAGTTGCATCCTCTTTTGTCTTATCCAGAATCTTTGCAAACATGGCGCTGATATACTGCTTCTGTCTGGCCATTCTGGATTCAACGGAATTGAAACTCTTAACATCCCTGTACTGGACATATATTCTTGCATCATCCCCCTTTAAAGTAATTGTTTTTCCCTGGCTGTTTTTGAGTTCTTTCGAACCCTTCGGAATATTCTCGAGAACTTCGACTTCCACTCCGCCCATAAAATCATTAAGCTCGGCTACACCATTTAATTCAAGCGAATAGTATCCGTTTATCTGCAGGAAATTGAAGAGTTGGGATACTGCTTCAACCTGTCTCTCGCAGCTGTCTTCATGCCCTGTTCCGTAGCCGTGAGCAAGGCAGATCTGTTTAACTTCGGTATCAAGGAGCTCTCCGTCTTTGCTGTAAACTTCCATTTCCGCCATGGCGTTTCTGTTAACATTTATGAGGTTAACCTTTTTTGTTTTATGATTGACCACCATCAAAATCAGGGCATCCGCCTGTCCGCCTTTCTGGAAATCCGTCACTTCATCGGCATCCACGAGCTCTCCCCTGTGATCGATTCCCATAAAAAGAAACGTCATTACATCGGGATTGAATATGTATTTTCCGCCTTTGTAATTAATCGTTCCGTCATCCTCGATGTCTTCTTCGGGAATAATCTCGTGAATCTTTATTTCCCTTGAATTAACAGCCTGAAGTTCTTTTTTGCCGTGTGCTCTGAAAAGGAAAAAAGAAATAATTAAGCCGCCCGCTATTACGGCAAGTAACAGCAGAACGGCAATTACGATTCTTTTAATATTCGGTTTTCTTTTATGATGTTTATCTGCACTCATCCAGTAAAACTCCCTGAACCAGATATCTGTTGGAAGGAACGTTTTTTATGCAAGTCGATAAAGTAAGCATTTTGGTTTCCGGGGTAAATTCGTATTCCCTGGTATTGTCTCTGGGGCCGTCAAAGCTTGTAACTCCGTAAAGATACTCAACCCAGGTCTCGTCATCCCAGATGTGTGTGGCAAGAATATGAAGATTGCTGCCTTCGTAAGCTGCCACGATTTTATATACCAGAATATCGTCAGGCATATAAATAAATACATACTGGACTTCGTCAAAAACAGCCTTGTCCTCAAGTCTGTGAAGTGACGAAAATCTCTTGTCGTCTCTCATATTGTGACCGTAAACAACGGTCATTCTGTCCATAAAATCAGTACTGTTGTAAGTCGGTTCGGTATAAATACCGCCGGGATATCCGGCTGTTCCGTCAAGATTGTGGTTAAGATAATACGCATCGTCGTCAGGGTGCTGTACTATCGGATCGTCCACATCAAGATTGGGGATATAAATCCACGCATAAATATCCTTGTTGACAGTTGCTTTTAAATCGTCAAAATCAAGAGTCTTGTCGGGTACTATGATTCCGTAGGTCTGAAGGTATCTTTCCTTCTTTTCTTCCATAGTACACTCGGACCAATCTTTTACGGGCTCGACCTCTTCTGTTTCTTCACCGTCTTTCTCCTTCGGAGTAATGACACTTATCTGTGAAGTATCTATAATAACGGGATTTGAAGTATCCACGCCGTCATTAACCTGGTCTCGAAGATCCTGATTTCTCTTGTTGGCAGACACTCTGCTGATATATCGAAGTACCACAAAACTGGCGCTTATAATCGCTATAATAATCAGAAATACACTGAATCCGAGCCAGATTGTGTTTTTTGGTTTATCGTTTTTCCCTTTTTCCATATTTTTTCTCCGTGGCTAATACTCGCAAAATCATAAATTTGGTGAGAAAAGTCGCACCTTACTATTATAATACCTGTCTTCTTTTATGTAAAGAAAATACATCCTAAAAGAGTTCGAAATGCTTTGATTTAAGCATCTTTCGGGTAAAATAGATTTCGGTGTGTTTGAATAATAAATAATTAAACCACAAAGCAATTCAATCAAAAAGGATACCCATAATTTGGGTATCCTTCTTTTATGTTCCACTAATTCCTTTACTCCATTAATCCGTAAACGGACCTGCAATTACTTTAAGTTCACGTCTGTTTCCAAAGAAATCCATGTCAAAGAAAATGTCGCTTCCGTCGGGATTTTCATAATTTTGCTCGGGCTCGAATGCCTTGCCGAGTGTCTTGGTTGAAATCATGTTGCAGGTCTTGGGAAGGTAATCAAACAGTTCGCTTGAAATCTCCCATCTGTCGCCGTCGATATGAAGATTGATTTCTACTTCGTGCTCTGTGTCTACGAAGGCATCCTTTTCCTTATCGCAGGGCTTCGCTCCGTTAAAATAAGCATTTCCGCCGGTCCATACGGGCAGAGGCAGATAATATCTGTCGCTTAATTCCGAACCCATTCCGCAATAGCCTTCGAACATTGCTTTCCATTCTTCTTCGGTCTGATAATCGTTGTAAGGAATGGTTCCGACTTCCATGTTTCCGTCGTCCCACTCATCATTTTCAAAACCTTTGCAGATTTCGAGCATCTGCTCACGTATCTTTCTCTGGACGAAAACGTTATTGTAAAAACGCATGTCGCCGTGAAGAATGGTCATAAATCCCGCAATCTCTGTTCTGTGAGGCACGTGATAAGGTGTATATCTCGGTGATTTCATGGTCTTGGCGCCGTTATCCACACCTCTTCCGACAGCAGTTAATGAGCCTGCAATCAGATTGTGCACGAACGCAACGCCCTGTGTCGGCAGTTTACATGCTCTGTCTGATAAAAGAATGTTGTTGTCAATCAATGTCGGTCCGTGACTTACTTCGATGAAAATATCTTCACCGAGTCCGAGGTTTGCAAGATTTTCTTTTCGTAAAAGATAATCATAAGGCAGTGCATTGTCGTGGAAAAGATTCTGCGTAACTCTGGTTCCCTGTGCCTGCCAGTCAAGCCAGAGACCTCTGGTGCAGTGATGGAAGTGATTCTTTCGGATAATAACATCGATTGCAGCATGCATCTTGATTCCGCCGATTTCCGCGCCCGCAAGATTCTGCTTGTTGTTTATATGGTGAATGTGGTTGTTTTCAATGATTGAGAACACTCCGCCGAGATGTCCGACGATACCTGTCTGTCCGCAGTCATGAATATTGTTATTTCTGATAATGTGGGAACCGATTCTGTCTTTATTCCAGCCCTCAATCTGTGCCTGGCAGATGCAGTCACGCTCGGTCTGGGTACCGTCTTTGTATTTCCAGTTAAGCCACTTGTTATCGTTGTTGCGCTGAAGGTATTTTCCAAGCGAAATACCCGAGCACTTCGACTCAAATATATCGCAGTTCTCAATTATCCATCCCTTGGACCAGTGAGGACCGATCATTCCGTCCTGATACGCCGTGGGAGGAGCCCATTGCGTAGCAGCCTTACATACCGTAAAACCGTCAAGTGTGATATAGCCGATGCCCTCTTTTAGGGGATAAAAACAGTTCTGTCTGACGGTAATTTCTGTGACTGCATATCTCGGGTCAATCTCCTGGAAGTTGGCGAAAATAACCGTCTTGTCGTCTTCCTGCTTGGTGAACCATGTGTAAACGGTAAAATCCTTGTCCCATGAAGACAGGTTTTCCTTGGGATTTACAACATCCTCGTACTTTGTAACTTCGTACATTGATTTGCCGTTTAAAAAGACATCGCCTGTATGCGCGGTGAAATTGGCATCAAACCAGTCACCGGACACAAGTGTCGTAAAAGGATTGTAATTTCCGAAATAAGAATTGTCGAAAACCGTTTTCCATACATGAGGCTCAACTTCTTCCCATTCGTTGACACGGTTTGCGCCGGTAATTATAGCCTTTAACTTGTTCTGTGCACGATACGTAATTCTTGCGTAATCTCTTCCGGCATTTTTCGGATTGACATGCTCGCGGTAAATACCGTCTGCAACAATTACCTCATCCCCCGGCGTAGCAATTTCAGCAGCTTCCGAAATTGTTATAAACGGAGCATTCTGTGATCCATCCCCCGATACATCAACATTACAATTCACATAGTACCTCATAGATTACCTCCTCATTACATAATCTATATGTTATATCGACTCTTCCATAGTCAACATTAACATATTTAAGGTTAGAAAACTTATCATTTTCTTGGGTTTTCTTATCATTTTTTGTGAAATAAAGCACTCTTACGCACGTTTGGGGCTTCTCTTGCTTTCTGCGCGTAGTCCTCGACTTTCGCCGGTTTAACTTTACGCGCGTTTGGGGCTTCTCTTGTTTTGCGCGCGTAGTCCTCGGCTTCTGCCGGCTTAACTTTACGCGCGTTTGGGGCTTTTCTTGCTTTGGGCGCGTAGTCCTCGGCTTCTGCCGGCTTAACTTTACGTGCGTTTGTGGCTTTTCTTGCTTTGCGCGCGTAGTCTTCGGCTTCTGCCGGCTTTACTTTACGCGCGTTTGGGGCTTCTCTTGTTTTGCGCGCGTAGTCTTCGGCTTCTGCCGGCTTAACTTTACGCGCGTTTGGGGCTTCTCTTGCTTTATGCGCGTAGTCCTGGCTCTCGCAGTTTGCCTAGCGTTCGAATCCCTTGGCTTGCCAGCGCAGACGGAGGGATTCCCACCGGCGGCTCGGCCGCCTTTCAGGCCGGCTACGACACGAAAGCTCCACCGGAGCTTTCTAAACTGCTTCGCAGTTTGTCTTGCGTTCGAACCCCTCCGTCTAGCGCGCACAAAAAAAGGAATGCCGTTGCATTCCTTTTTTGCGCGCAGACGGAGGGATTCGAACCCTCGTGACCCGGAGGTCAAACGCATTTCGAGTGCGCCCCGTTATGACCGCTTCGATACGTCTGCATGTATTGGTGCCCGCCGTTTGACGAGCACCTTTTTTATGATGTCTTTAAACGCGACTTAACTATTTTACCAAACTTGCTGTCTGTCTTGCAATAGCCAATTCTTCATTGGTAGGAACTACCATAACGGTTACTTTGTCGCCATCGCCACTGATGATTGCTTCGTCACCGTGAACATTGTTCTTGGACTCGTCAATGCTTGCTCCGAGGTATCCGAGGTACTTGCCTGTCATAGAACGAACTCTGCCGTCGTTCTCGCCGATACCTGCTGTGAATGCGATAACGTCAACACCGTTCATAGCTGCTGCGTAAGCACCGATGTACTTTGCAACTCTGTATGTGTATGTCTCAAGAGCCATCTTTGCGAGAGCATTGCCCTGATCCATAGCTGCGGATAAATCTCTGAAGTCTGAAGAAACCTTTGACATTCCTTCAACACCGGACTTCTTGTTCATGATGGTGTTGATCTCGGAGATTGAAAGGTTTTCTTTCTTTGCGATGAACTCGATGATAGCGGGATCGATATCGCCGCATCTTGTACCCATGATAAGACCTTCAAGAGGTGTAAGGCCCATGGATGTATCTACGCACTTGCCGTGGTCAACTGCAGAAATACTTGCACCGTTTCCTAAGTGGCAAACGATAATCTTTAAATCTTCTCTCTTCTTGCCGAGGATCTCTGCTGCTCTTGCAGATACGAAATCATGGCTGGTTCCGTGGAATCCGTAACGACGAACTTTGTATTTCTCATAATATTCGTAAGGAAGTCCGTACATATATGCTTTCTCGGGCATTGTCTGATGGAAAGCTGTATCAAATACTGCTACCATGGGAACGCCGGGCATAATCTTTTTACAAGCGTTGATACCGATAAGGTTTGCAGGGTTGTGAAGAGGAGCAAGATCGTTGCATTCTGCGATTGCATCCATTACTTCGTCTGTGATAACAACAGACTTCGCAAACTTCTCACCGCCGTGCACAATACGATGACCTACTGCATCGATTTCACTGAGTGACTTAACAACGCCGTGTTCTGCATCTGTCAAAGCATCGATAACTGCCTGAATAGCATAAGTATGGTCGGGCATCGGAGTTTCTTTTGTTACTTTATCCTTTCCCGAAGGAGTATGCTTGATACAGGAGCCGTCCATTCCGATTCTTTCGCAAAGTCCTTTTGCAAGCACTGCTTCACTCTCAGAATTGATAAGCTGATACTTGAGTGATGAACTTCCGCAGTTAATTACCAAAATATTCATAAAATACCTCCTAAAATATTGAAACGCCGCATCATTTAACGCAGGCGAAATCTTTCACGAACATATAGAATTGTAGGCTTTTTTTATGCTTTTGTCAATTCAAAGAGAGTGGCAAAAAAACAAAAACCGACTTTTAGTCGAAAAAGTACTTGACAAACAAAATTTCGTGTTGTTATAATAAAACCGACCGATAGTCGAAAAGGAGAAAAACAATGAAAAAGGGCGAAAAAAGAAAACTTGAACTCGTACAGATAGCATACCGTATGTTTCTGACAAAAGGATATGAGAACACGAGCGTGGATGAAATCATCGAAGAGGCAGGGATTGCCAAAGGCACTTTCTACTACTATTTCGAAAGCAAAGAGCTTCTTTTGGAAGAAGTAATCTGCATGATGATTAACAAGGAAGCCGAGGCTGCAACGGCAGTTTTAAAATCCGACCTTCCCATCCCCGTTAAAATCACCGGAATAATCATGTCCCTTCAGCCTGAAAAAGAAGAGTTCACCATTGAAGAGGCACTTTTAAATCCTGAAAACGCCCTTATGCATAAAAAAATAAAACAGAAACTGTATGATGTTGCGACACCCATCCTTTCAGAGGTTGTTGAAGAAGGCATAAAAGAGGGAATATTCGACTGCACAAATATTCCCGAGAGAGTAAAAATGATGCTGCTTGTCAGCAGCGAAACTTTTGACGAAGGACAGTTTACCGAAAAAGACATCGAAGTATTCATCGACCTCACGGAAAAACTTTTAGGAGCCAAGAAAGGAACCATGGAATTTGTTCGCGACATGATTGCACGCGGAGAAAGATAATGAAACAAAAAAGCAATTTCAATAAATTCCTTCTTCTCTGGTTCGGAGAACTGGTCTCCTCCATAGGAAGCGGCCTGACGGCTTTCGGACTCGGAGTTTACATTTTCAAAGTGACGGGAAGTGCGGCAAGCATGGCGCTTGTAACTCTTTTAGGATTTCTTCCCTCACTCCTTTTAAGCGTACCTGCAGGCATTTTGGCCGACAGATACGATCGTAGACTTTTAATGATGATCGGAGACGGCTTCTCTGCTCTCGGAGTACTTTTCATCCTAATCTGCATGATTCGCGGTGAAGCCTCTCTGTTCCAAATATGTATAGGTGTCTCGGTCAGTGCGATTTTCTCGGCACTCCTTGAACCGTCCTACCGCGCAACCATTACGGATCTTCTGACAGCGGAAGAATTCTCCAGAGCAAACGGCCTCGTTTCGCTCGCAGGAAGCTCGAGATACCTGTTTTCACCCCTGATTGCCGGATTTCTTCTTACAATAAGCGACGTAAAATTATTGCTGATCATTGATATTGCAACCTTCCTTTTAACCGTGACGGGTGTTGCTGTTGTAAGAAAAGGAATCGGCGTAAAAGAAACTGAAGAAAAAGAAGCATTCTTTGACAGTATAAAATCAGGCTGGAAAATTATACGCGAAACAAAGGGACTCCTCGCCCTTGTCTCTTTGTCTTCCGTAATCACACTTTTCATGGGAATGTTTCAGACACTTGTAAAACCGCTCATCCTTTCTTTTCAGGATGAAAAAACACTCGGAATCGCGGAAACGATTTGCGCCTGCGGAATGCTTGTAAGCGGAGTAATACTCGGAATCAAAGGCATTAAGAAAAACTATGTGACATACCTCGCCCTTTCACTGTCACTGTCCGGATTGTGCATGTTCGGCTTCGGTCTTTTTGAAAATATAATTCCCGTATGCATATTCGGTTTTCTCTTCTTCTTGGTACTTCCGGTTGCAAACAACTGCATGGACTATCTGGCAAGAACCAACATACCTGCCGACAAGCAGGGAAGAGTCTGGGGCTTAATCGGTTTTATATCCCAGCTCGGATATGTGGTATCTTACGCCGTATCGGGAGTACTGGCTGATGCTCTCGGCAAAATCGGAAACCGCGGAGTCGGAAGAGGTTCGGCACTTTTAATCATAATCTCCGGACTTTGCCTCACGGTTTTTTCACTGGGCATTTTCTTCCGCAAAAATATCAAATCACTCGAACACAAGGAGGTAAAATATGAAATCGGATAATAAAGATTATAAATACAGACCCGTTCTCTTTTTCGCACTTGCATATCTTTTTACATGGATTTTCTGGATCCCCGCAATCTTCGTCAGTGAAAATTTCGGCGCAGTATTAATGTTAATCGGACTTCTTGCTCCCGCAGTAGTATCCACAATATTTGTGCTCGCATCGGGTTCTCCCGCTCTTAAAAGAGACTTAAAGCTTAAATTAATCGGCTTTTATAAGGTTAAATGGCTAAATGTCCTCTTTGCAATTTTTGTTTTCGCAGGAATCGTCGCTGCCTCGATTTTACTTTCACTTTTATTCGGACAGTCCTTAAATCAGTTTTCTTTTACGAGCGACTTCTCTTTTACGGGCGTCGGAATCGCCGGAGCGTTCGTTTCGGTAACTGTTGCAGCCATCATCGAGGAAGTCGGCTGGAAAGGATACTGCGAAGATTCAATCGGACAGTATATGAACTGGTTCTGGGAGTCGATGATTTTCGGATTACTCTGGGGAATGTGGCACCTTCCGCTTATTTTCATCAAAGGAACTTACCAGGCAACACTCATGGTTAATCCTTTGTTCGTAATAAACTTCTTTGTCAGCGCAATCCCGATGGGCTTTATCATCACATGGGTTTATCTGACAAGCGGCCGTTCAATCCTCGCCTGCATGATTTATCACCTGGTAATTAATTTCCTGCAGGAAAAAATAGCAATGACACCCGAGACCAAATGCGTTGAAACCATCGTGGTAACAATTGTTGCAATCATCATCGTAATTGCAAACAAAGATATGTTCTTTGAAAAGAGACATGTCGGTAGACTCTTAGACGACATCGATGAAAGAAATAAAAAGAGCCAGGCACGCTATGCGAGCCAGGCACTGTGAGTTTTAAGCCTGGCACTGAGTTTTGTGCCTGGCTCCCGAAGGGTGCCTGGCTCAATCAAGTGTAAAAATAGGGGTGCCGGGAAACCGGCCCCCCTTTCATCTTTCAGTGCCTGACTCCCGAAGGGTGTCCGGCTCTGATATTAAACTGTAATAACTTCTCCGAGCGCAAATGAATAAATCATAATCTCTGCTACGGGTTTCTTTTCAAGTCTCGAAAGTGCTTCGCTGTAATAATCAAGCTGCGTCTTGTATCTCTTAACAAGCTCTTGTGCATTATCCACTCTGTCTGTTTTATAATCCATCAGAATAAGCTTGCCGTCCTCTTCGAAATAGACGTCGATTACACCCTGAACCAGTACCTTTTCGTTCTCGGGGAATGCTTCGTTTACTTCATTCGCAGGAACGGATAAAACAAACGGCTGCTCGAGATAAAGCTTGTCTCTTTTAGAAGCCTCACTCATACGTTTTGCAAGATCTGTATCAAGGAATTTTAGTACCTTTTCTTCGCTTACAAGCGCATCGTCTTCTTCATAGATGAAGAGATTGTCCGTCAATTTCTTTCTGTGCGCTCTTAAGTTTGCAACAATATCACCCTCGTAAATATGCTCAAAGTCCATAAGCTCCATTACTCTGTGATATGCGCTACCGCGCGCAGCACCGCCGTTTTCCGCCTCTGTTTCGGCAATAATCTTCGGAACCCTTACTTCCTCTTCGTGATAAAGAGTGTTCTCTCCGTCTTCGTTTTCAAGATATGCGGCCTTCTTAAGTTCGGAAACCGTGGTCTTTACGAAAAGGTTGTCAAGCGACTCGTAAGGATAAACAAATTCTTTGAAGCCTGCTTTTGCGGGAATGCTTTCAAGAACTTGTCTTTTTGATATTCTCTCGGCTTCATCGAATACTTCTTTGATGCCTGCGTCTTCGGGACGGATTTTATTTATCTTAAACAATTCGGGCTTCTCGCAGATAATCGGGAAAAGTAATTTCATAAAAGATCCCGAATCCATTATGCTCGCAAACGAAAGCGTATCTTTTCCTTCAGGTTCTTCGTCAAGCATTCCGGTTAAGATGAGCTTTTCTCTTGCTCTGGTCATCGCAACGTATAAAACTCTTATTTCTTCGCCGAGGCTGTTAATCTTTTCCTTGGAATAAAGAGCCTCTCTGACCGGAGAAGTTCCTTTTATTCTCTTTTCGAGATTATATGTATCACCGCCGATTCCGAGTTCTTCATCCATTAGAATTGTATCCTTGGAGTACCTGAATTCGGTATGAAGTCCCGACACAAAGCAAATCGGATATTCGAGGCCTTTGGATTTATGCACGGTTAAAATCTGTACGACATCGGCATTTTCATCGAGCATATTTGCTTCGCCCATATCCTGCTTTGCTTTAAGTTTTTCCGTGTATTTTACGAAGTCATGAATACAGAAAATGCCCTGCTCTTCGTATTCGTCCGCAGTCTCCACCAAGAGATTGACGTTTGCAAGTCTCTGCTCTCCGCCCGGAAGTGACGAAGCCATCACGCCGTATTCGTACTTTTCAATTATCATACGAAGCATGTCCGATGCGGATGTATACATGGCCTGCTTTCTTAATTCTTCAAGTTCTGTCGTAAAGTTCAAAACCTTTTCCTTTAACTTTTCATCGCTTCCGACAAGAATATACTGATAAAGGCTGTCGATAAGTCTTTTCTTTTTTTCGACGATACGAATCTTTGCAATCTCTTCTTCGCTAAAACCGCCTATAAAAGAATGAAGCACTGATAAAAGAGGCAGATCCTGTCTCGGATTATCGATAACAGAAAGGAAATTAAGGATTAACTGCACTTCCCACGCATTGTAATATCCGGACTTGGAAATAACGTATCCCTGAATGCCCTCGTTCTTTAAGGCTTTCTGGAAAACCACGTCGCGGGAATTGGTCATCGAACGAAGAAGAATTGCAACATCCGAATATCTCATTTCCCTCATGGAATCGGTCTTTACATCATAAACTTTCGTTCCGGCTTCCTTTAATTCTCTGATTTTTTTTGCAACAAGGCCCGCTTCTATCTCATCCTTGCTTAAATCCTTGTAGCGCTCATCCTCGTCAAATTCTTTTTTGCTAAAATAAATGAGCTCTGCTTTATTGTTCGTGTTGCTTTCGGGATAATCCGTCTTTCCTAAATTAAGACGCTCGTCCTCTCCGTATTCTATACCGCCGATTTTTTCAATCATGCAGCGTTCAAATACAAAGTTTACTGCATCGATTACTTCCTTGCGGCTTCTGAAATTGTATGAAAGAATAATCCTCTCGTCCCTGTCACCTTCCTTAGAATATTCGAGGCATTTTCCTTTAAAAATCTCAGGCTTTGCAAGACGAAATCTGTATATGCTCTGCTTGATATCGCCCACCATGAATCTGTTGCCGGAAAGCTTTTCGTCTTTTGAAACCGCAGCAAGTATGGTCTCCTGAACATCGTTTGAGTCCTGATATTCGTCTATCATTACTTCGTTGAAGTACTCCCTATAGCGAAGTGCGGTCGGAGTGGGAACAATCTTTCCGTCTTCCTTTTTTACGAGGATTTCAAGCGCCATATGCTCCATATCGGAGAAGCTGATAATGCCCTTGTCACGCTTTTTATCTTCAAAAATATGCATGTACGACATTACAAATCGTAAAAGAGAATTCGTGACCGCATAGCCTTCCTTAACCGATTCTTCAAAATCGGCTTCGGTCAGATTTTTGTATTTTTCCTTACATTTGTCTATAATCTTGCGGGCTTTATCATTAACCAAATTCGCATATTGTTTGAGCGCCTCTTTTTCATCCGGTAAGTTTCTTCCGTAATTAAGAGTAATCCTTTTGAGTTCGGGATATTTGACGATTCTTTCACGAATATCGGAGGATATAATGTCATCAATAAACGGTATTGTTAAGTCAGCCTCTTCAATATGCTTTGTGAGGAATGTGCCTTCTGCAATATTTTTTACCTCTCTGTATATATCCTGCGCTTCTTTTAAGTACTCGTTTTCAAACTCCATACTAAACTTAACAAAAGGAAGTTCCCAGACGTTTCCGATATCTTCCACGATATAGTTTTCAAGCGTCTCATAAGGATATGCAGAGCTGTCGGCCTTTGTTGCAATATCTTTTACCAGCTCATAAAACTTATTGAATTTACCCTTCGGCGCATACATTTCAACGAGGTTTAAGAATTCTTCATTTCCTTCCTTAAAAGCCTCTTCCAAAGCCTCGTCAAAGGCTTCATCGGAAATCTGGGTTATCTCTCCTTCACTTCCGATTGCAAACGAAGGATCGACACCGATTTCTTCGAAATGGTTTTTTAAAATATAAAGGCAAAAACTGTCTATCGTTGTAATCTGTGCGGTATGAAGAATCGCAATCTGCTTTCTTAAATGCGCATCGTCAGGTTTTTTGGCAAGCTCTGCACGAAGTTTCTTGCCAATACGCTCCTTCATTTCTCTTGCGGCCGAATTGGTAAAGGTTACTATGAGCATTCTGTCCACGGAAAGATTCTCGTCTTCACAGATTTTCTTTACGATTCTTTCGGTCAAAACGGCCGTTTTTCCGCTACCGGCGGCGGCAGACACTATGAGATTTTGATTTCTTGAATCTATTACTTTTTTCTGTTCAGGAGTAAAATCCATAATTATTCCTCATCCTCTTCAGGTTCTGCATCTGACAGTTTCCTGTATTCAAAGCCCTTTATCTTCGGATCAAATCCGCAGATTCCGTTAAGCACACAATACCGGCAGGCATTGTCTTCTTTTTTCTCGTAATAAGGATTAATATCAAGTTTCCCCGCCAAAATATCCGTCGCGAGTTCTTTTGCCTTGTCCTCAGCTTTATCTAGCATTGAATCAAATTCTTCCTTCGAGCAGACATTTGAGCCCTTGCTGACGGATTTATCCTTGTTCCTTGATACCTTTACAACCTCGGATTTTGCGCCGGGTGTAAGAAGCGATTCGTCCAGGCTCTCAAGTACTTTGTCGTCGTTTACAATAGCTCCGACGGGAATTAACTGCTTTCGAATATCTGCTTCATAATCCTCTCTCTTTTCTGAGAAAGGATCCTCTATCGCATAATAAAGCATTGCTGCGGGAAGAACTTCTTTGTCGGGATGTCTTTCTTTTATGAGCTCAATCGCGTTTTTCATATATATCGCAAGCTGAAGCGAAAGGCCCTCTTCGAGCTTCTTCTCGTCGATTTTATGCGAGGAAGATTTGTAGTCGATAATCTTTACGTATTCTTTGTCTTCATCATCGTATACGTCAGCCCTGTCGATTCTTCCCTTTAGAATAACCTTCTTATTGTCATCGCCCGAAGATAAATCGTGCATTTTCTTAAAAGATGCTTCATACATCTCGGGTTTGTATTTGCCCTTTGAAAGCTGGAAGCCGAGTGTCTTGACGGTTCGCTTCATGATTCTTTGAAGCTGGCGTGCATAATATTTTGTCTTCTCGTCTGATACTAAAAGATCGCCGTTATATTCGCCCGTCAGATGCTCTATTGCCATGTCGATTTCTTTTGTCATCTCCTCTTCATCCGCGGTTGAAAAATCAAGGTTCTCCGATTTTAATTTCTGTCCTACCGTCTCAAGTATATCATGGGAAAGATTACCCATATCAACGCTCTCAAGGCCGTATTCTTCCCTGTCCTTAAGGGCTAAGCCGTAGGTTACAAAATGCGCATATCTGCAGGCCGCAAACTGTTCAAGCGTCGAAACGGATACGGTTAAAAGATCTCCGTAAAGCTTCTTCGCGGTTTCTTCATTAAGCGACTTTGCTTCATATTTCCTAAACGCGTTGGAAATAATCTTTTTGCACCATTCTTCTCCGCCTTCGCTTCCTTTTATGATGCTTATATTGTCAAACAGTTTCTCTTCCTGCTCTTTGTTAGCAATGCCCGTTACGTAGAGACCCAAGAGTTTTCCGGTTTCTTCTTTTATGTCCTGTAAAAAGAGCTCCGGAGTTTTGCCCATGCTGTCCGTAACTTCAAGACCTTCAAACATATTCTCCAATATTTCGATTAAGTATGAAGGAATGAGGCTGTCGCCCTTTCCGCCCACGCTCGCATATGAAAGATAAAGTCTGTCCGTGGGTTTTGTGAGGTTAAGATAAATATAGAGCTGCTCTATAAATGCCAATTCCACGCTCGTGGGTGCTAAGCGGCATTCGGCCTTTTTTAATTCTTCCTTGTCAGGTACGGATAAAAGACCTCCGTCCGAAGCGCCTTTTGGAATATTACCGTCGTTAACGCCGAGGATGAAAAGTTCTTTTGTTTCTTTCAGTCTGGTTCTCTGCATATCTCCTACTAAAAGAGAATCAACTTTTTGCGGAAGCACGCCCACACGTATTTCTGAAAAGCCGACCTTAAGAATATCCGATAATTCTTTAACCGAATAATCCTCATCACCCATCAGGTCTGAAAGCGCATCGAAGAGTTCAATGACCTTGTTGTAAACGCCTTCGTATTCCATGGCTTCTCCGAATAAGCCTTCTTCCCTAAGTTCGGAAGCCATTTCACTCATTTTTTCATAGATCTTTCCGCTCTCGAGGATGGCATAAATCTGTTTGATCCATTTTGAGAGTTTTCTTTTCTTGGTGCCAAAAACGGTAATGTCCTTAAAAGTCTCAAAAAACGTTGCGCGAACGGAATTGATTTTATCTATGGGCTCGTTGTTTAAGCTCTGTTCCTTGCTTGAATAAACAAAGTCCTCTCTCCACTTTGCGATTCCTTTGATGCCGCGCGCATAGATGTAGTTTTCAAGTTCGTCAATCTCGTCCTCTTCTAAAGGAGAAATGCCGGTACGAAGGAACTTAAGCACGTCTTCCTGTCTGAAATTATTTCGTAAAATCTCCGTGATTGAGAGAATATATTTGACCAACGGATTGCTCGCAATGCTTCTGTTGGCGTCCATGTAATAAGGGATCTGATATCTGTCCAGATATTTGGCCAGAGGCTTCTGATATCTGGTCATATCCGCGCAAATAACGGCCACATCGCGGAATCTAAGATTCTTTTCGCGGATTTCTTTTAGAAGTTCTTCGCATAAAATATGGCACTCGCTGTCTATGTCTGCACATCTTGAAATCTTAATTGCGCCAGTTGCCTTTATCTTTTCGTTTTCTTTTCTGAAAAGGTTCTTTTCAAGGAACGCAAGTTCCGCGTTGTTTTCGTGTCTGTAATCTTTTGTTAGTCGGATATCCTCGCGGATATTGACTCCGGTAGGATCGTATTCCTTTGAAATATCTGCCATATTTCTCTTGGTCAGATTAAATAATGTATCCTCGTTCTCTGTGATTTTATGAGGGTTAACGCTTAAGTCGTTATCAAACGGAAACGTAATATAAACGTCCTTTGCCTTGTTTAAAACAGCGACAATCGCCTTTATCTGAATCGGAGTAAAGCCCGTAAAACCGTCGAAAATAACGACGCTCTTTTCCATCTTTTTGGACAAAGGGAGTCTTTCAATGAACATGTCGAGAAGCTCTTCTCTCGTGATGTATTTGTCTTCGCATTCTTTTATGAATACTTCGTAAAGAAGCTTTAAATCGGCAAGCTTAAGCTTCAGCGCTTCGGAATTGCATTTTTCAATAAAGCCGTCAAGGTCCTCGGGACTGACGTTATACTGCATAAATTCGGACAAAACGGATTTAACTTCTCCTGCCCAGCCGGCATTTTCCATACCCCTTGAAAGTACGCGAAGGTCGTCTTTTATTTTAGAGGCACCTCTCTTAATTAACAGGCACTTGCCCGTATCGTCGAGAAGCATTCTTTTAGGCTGTCCGACCTCTTCGAAAACCTTTCTCGGAAGGCGCGAAAAACTTAAGACGTCGATATTGATGATACCGCCGTCCGGGTGCGAATTCGCCATATCCCACTGCGTCTGCATGGTGAACTGATCGGGAACAATCATGAGGATATTGTTCCTTCTGTCCGCTGTCGCAAGGTCAATTGCGAGCTTCTTGACATATTCACTTTTACCGCTTCCGGAGCCGCCCAAAACAAACTGAAGTGCCATATAGTTCCTCTTCTAAATTCTTTGTGCTAATATATTATTTATTATACAATAATTTACTGTTGGATTTCGCTTATTTTTTTACAATTATGACAGAGATTAAACACATCACCATAAAAGATATAACCGAATACACACCCTGCAAAGAGCCCGCGCTTTATATAACGTCTAAAAGAGACGTTGCGGATTATCTGACATCCAAAGGCGAAGCAGTTTGTATATGTGTGAATAGTGAGGAGCAACTGCCCGCCTTTGAAGGTTATAAATATTTTATCACGGAAGGTGTCCAATATTCAGGACACCTGGATATGGTTTACTGTCATATCAAAAATATCCCCTACGTAATCGGCGAAGACGAGGACTTCATCATACGTGAGGAATGCCCCGAGGACTTGCCAAAGATCCTTGAAATGTACGAGGACAGTGCCTGCAAGGAATTCCTGGAGCCCCTGCCACCTCTTAATTCTCCCCCCGATTACATCACTCCCGAAAGACGCTATGAATCCGTCAAGAACGGCTATATGCTCTTTGAGTACGGAATGTGGATTATAGAATTAAAAGAAGGGGGCGAAGTCATCGGCCGCGTGGGATTTGAGTATTTCGACGAATCCACCGTCTCGCTGGGCTTTATGATTCGAAAGGATAAAAGAAAAAAAGGCTATGCTTTCAAAGCATGCCTTAACTGCATCACATATATGAAGGTGAATCACCCTGAGCTTAAGATTGTGGCGAAGGTTAGCAAAAAGAATATAGCTTCACTTGGACTGTTGACCAAAATAACAAATATGCTGCCTGGCTATATAGAAGTACTCGTGGAAAAATAGAGTGTAGACCTGGCGAATGACACGGGGGACGGGGGTGTAGTGTCACAAATGTGACACTACACCCCCGTCCCCTTTCTTTACTTTTCTTTGAAGAGAAGGCCAAAGGTTCCGGGTCCGCAGTTAACTGCGATGGAAGCGCAGGCCTGCTTGAAGATAATCTGGTCGAATTTCATCTTCTTTTCGATGTATTCTTTTATCCAATCCATTTCTTTTTTGCTGAGTCCTACATAGGTTACAAACAATACGCTTGTATCTATCTTAGAACCTGCGGAAAGGCACGCGTTGATATAGTTTTTCCATGCGTTCTTGGATGAGCCGAAGTAAATCTTTCCAAGCTTCATCTTTCCTCGTTTTAATACGAGTACCGGACGGCCCATCAGTGATTTTACGAGGTTAGACAACCTCACGGGAACCTGTTTTGCTCTTGCGAGATAATCAAGGTTATCAACGATAAAGCTTGTATGAATTTTACCTTTGATGTTTTCAAGTTCCTCGATGATATGCTTCGGACTCATACCGCTTTCTGCGAGTCTGCAGGCTTCAAGCACCATAAGACCCTGTGCGCTTGAAAGGTGTCCGGAGTCGACTACGAATACATTGTCGAATGCTTTGGCTGCTTCCATTGCGCTCGGACATCCGCTGTTTTCAATTCCCGAAGAAATCGAAATATGGATGACATTGTTAGCATACGAAAGCTGCTTCGCAAAGAATGCTTCATGCTCTTTGGCATCGGGTGCCATCGGCAGGATTTCATTCGTGGAGTTTTCCATGTATTTGATTACGCCTGCGGTATCTATTTCGTAGCCGTCCTTAAACATACCTTCCGCGGTACGTACTCTGTGCGGAATAATGGCTATGCCGTAATTTTCGATAAAGCCCTTCGGAAGATCTGCTACGCTCTCGGTTGAAATCGCAACCATCTTTCTCTTCTGGCTTCCGTGCATCCAGGAGATGGTCTCTTCGAGGATTTCTTCATCACCGCCCATTACCTTTACCATATCTTTAGGAA
The DNA here is from genome assembly GCA_900100245.1 of Lachnospiraceae bacterium G41. Taxonomy (GTDB): domain Bacteria; phylum Bacillota; class Clostridia; order Lachnospirales; family Lachnospiraceae; genus UBA3766. Next base: position 29,691 of record FNEU01000003.1, on the reverse strand, counting down.
GCTGACGTAAGAGTTCGCTTTCAAGTTCGCTTCCGCTGACGGGTTTTACGAGATAACCGTCAAAGGCTTCTTTAGCATACAGGTCTCTATTTTCCTCGCCCGCATTCGCGGTAAGGATAACAATTTTACTGTTTCTTGAACTGCCGCCTGTCTGGTTTCGAATACGTTTCTTACATTCGATACCGTCCATTTCGGGCATCAGATGGTCCATAAATATAACATTGTATTCGATGTTCTGCGTCAGCTTAAGTGCAGCTTCGCCGCTTCTTACGGTATCGATTACAACCTTTGTGTCACGAAGAAGTTTGGATACAACCATGAGGTTGGCTTCATTGTCGTCAACCACCAGGATTCTTGCTTCGGGCGCTTCGAATTTCTGCTTGTATGCGCTCTTCTTACCGTATCCGTGGTTCTTTTCAAAATCGTATTCACCAATCTGCTTGTCATTTACAAGCTTCTGAGGAATCTCAACGATGAATGTCGAGCCCTTGGTATAAACGCTGTTAACAGCGATTTTACCGCCCATCAAATCAAGAAACTGCTTTACAATTGAAAGGCCTAAGCCCGTACCTTCGATATGTGTCGTAGCGTCCTCATCGACTCTTTTATAAGCTGAGAAAAGGAACGGAATATCTTCTTTTTTAATGCCTATACCGGTATCGGAAACCGAATAAATGATATTGGCGGTTTCATTATCAAGCATTTCGCACTGAACGTTTAACGAAACCGAACCTTCTTTGGTGTATTTTATGGCGTTGTTTAAAACATTTATGAGTATCTGCTTGATTCTTACTTCGTCTCCGACTAATTCCGCGGGAACATCGGGCGAAACATTGATTCTAAACTGCAGATTCTTTTCTCTTGCCCTGATCCAGAGCATTCCGACGAGATCGGAGAGCATATTGCCCGTGTTGTACGGACCGATTAAAAGATGCATTTTGCCGGATTTGAATTTGGACATATCGAGAATGTCGTTAATCAGGTTAAGCAAAAGCTTTCCGGCAGAACGGATATTTACCGCATCTTCGACTACCTCATCGTTGATGTTTTCACGAAGAATCATTTCGTTAAGACCGATGATTGTATTAATCGGTGTACGGATTTCATGGCTCATGCTCGAGAAGAACTGATTTTGTGCGGCATTGAGCATTTCGATTTCCTTTTTCTGCTCCTCCGCTCTCTTTTTCTCCTTCGTGAATAGTCTTACTTCAAGACCGACTAAAACGCTGATTGCAAGGCCTATAAGTACGAGTGAAACGAATGAGAAAATATTTCCCATGATTCGCGATGACTCAACCACGATTTCGGGATGCATGATGTTAATGTAATAGCAACCTGTAGCAACGAAAAGCTCCATCACATAGAAAACAATTCTGGTTTTTCCGTCTAAAAGAAGGCTTATTACAAGTATCGTGTAAATAAACCAGATCGGTGCATCTCCGTTGATTCCGCCGCCATAGATAAACGTCATCGGGAAGAAAATAAATCCGAGCATAAAACATATCATGCTTGCGCCGAATTTAATCTTTTTCTTTTTGACGGAGAAAATGGCTATGGCAAAAACAAACAGAATAGCCACTCCTATAAGAATTCTGTCTAAAAGTCGGTCGTCCGTTATAAAGATTTCTATCAGAGACACCACTAAAAGTATTTCCGTAATCAGCGTGGTTAAAACAAAGAGGCGCTGTCTGATGTCTGTGTCGTTGTTATACAGTTTATCCTTAAATCCTTCGTGCTTCATTCTTCCTCCATGGGTGCAAACTCTAAAACATCATCGGATGACTTCTCTTCCATGCTGCCTTCGGGCTTAAATTCGAGGACTTCACCATCTCCTTCAATTCCCGAACCGGAACCGGTAGCCTGATTTATCTTTTCTTTTAAAACCTCATATACGCTCATCACGTGATCGTGATTGTCAAAGATGTAATTCTCTCTCTTTTCCTTGGCAGCTTTTTCAAGCTTCAAAGCTTCCTCGGATAAATCCATCGCACCGATCATCTTCGACGTGCTCTTAAGCGCATGAACTATTATCTCGTAATTGCCCCAGTCTTTCTGCTCATAAAAGTCCATCAAGGCAGGAATCTTCTCTGAAGCTTCGTTCGCGAACTGGATAAGAAGCGTGTTGTAAAATTCCTCGTCTCCGAGACAATATTTTAAGCCCGCTTCAACATCTATATTGCTGCCTTCAAGCTTTTCGGCGAGCGTCTGCTTTTCTGTTTCTTTTATGGGGGCAGCTTTTGCCTTATTTTCAGGTTCTTCATCTTCCTCTTCGCCGATGTATGAATTTCCTTCTTCGTCCTCATACTCGAAGCTTAATAAAGATTTCGGAAGTACCTGTTTTAATACTCTCTCAAGTTCCTCTATCTCAATAGGCTTGGAAACAAATCCGTCGAAGCCTTCGGATAAGAACATCTGCTTTGCAGAACTCATGGCATTGGCGGTAAGCGCAACGATAGGAACATTGTTGTCAAGTCCCGTTACATCGCCTCTTATCTTCTTCATGGCTTCGACACCGTCCATACCGCCCATCATATGGTCCATAAAGATAATGTCAAACTGTTTTTCTCTGCAGATATCGATGGATTCCGGTCCGCTCGTTGCGGTAGATACAACCATACCGTATCTCTTGAAAATACTCTTTCCAACCACAAGGTTCATGGGTTCATCGTCGACAACTAAAGCTCTCACACCGTTAAGACGAAGCTTTCCGCCCTCTTTTATACGCGTGTTGATATCGGTATTAAGAATAGCGGTAACGGGGAAGCAGTAGAACGGCTTTTCCATGATTCTTGCATTGGACTTTGCGGGAAGTGTGAAATCTGCGTTGGCCACAACCACAACAATCATTTCCTTGGCCAGTTCTTCCATCAGCTCGATATCTGAGCAATATTCTTCTTCTCCGACGAAAAGATGTGTCATGTGAAGAGATTCTTTTAATCTCTTTAAGTTGTCTGTATTATCAACTCTGTGCATTTGAATACCGAGGCCGTTAACAATGTTAAGAACCATTGAATTGTAGTATTCACGCACAACGGGATTTTCGAATTTTTCGAAATGAAGGAATGCGCCGAGACAGAGCTTGTCGGGATTGTTAACCGACATGCAGCTTGATGCATCGACAACCGTCTGAGGAAGGGAAACATGTACAGTGGTTCCGACATCGGGTTTACTCTTAATGATCATAAAACCGCCGAGAAGCGATACAAAGCCCGAGACGATTGAAAGACCAAGTCCCAAACCGCCGCCGAGTCTGGCTCTGCCCGAATCAACCTGATAGAATCTCTCGTATACTCTCTCAAGTTCCTCTTCGGTCATACCGATACCGGTATCAGTAACTTCTATTGATAAATTAACGCCGTAATCCTGTTCTTCACAGGAAATACGAACATAAACACCGCCTTCGTGGGTGTATTTTAAACCGTTTGAAATCAGTGCTCTTAAAATCTTTTTTATCTTCGTTGCGTCGGAATTCATGACCGAAGGAATCGCGGGATCGACATCTATGATAAGCTCGACATCCTTTGACTTGTACTCACGGATTTCCGTTACAAGGTCGTTTAAAATTGATGAAAGAATGTAGTCTTCATTGTTTACAACTATGTTTTTACGATCGATTTCCGAATAATCCAGAATATCGCCTATCTGCTCGGCTACCTTTCTACCGGCATTTCTGACCGAAATCATATCGCGGCGGATATCATCCTTTTCTTCCTTGTCTATACAGATTCCCGATAAACCGATGACCGCGTTAACAGGTGTACGCAGTTCGTGCGAAACGTTTGCAAGAAAATCGTTTAGTCTGTTGGTTGCATCGGTAAGCATTACAATCTCGTCTTTGGATTTATCAAGTACCTGTGTCCATTTATCGATAATTGCCTTTGAAAACCATCCGATTAAAAAGATAATAAGACAGTGCATTACGGTTCTGCTTATTACAAGCGAATCAAACTCTTCGCCTGCTAAAATCATCACGGTGATGGCATATCCCATCGACAGATAATATGTAATGACCGCAAAATTAATGAGCCCCTTTTTACCCGTTAAAGTATACAAAACCATGATTCCCGACATTACAACAGCAAGGTCGAATGTACTGGTCTGGTGAATACCATAAAAGAAAAACGAGAACATCATTAAAATGGCATAAAACCAGAGTCTCGCATTGGTCGACAGGAGCTGACGGATATGGAATATCCAGCTGAAAACCATTCCAACGGTAATGGGAATTAATGCCCATTTTTCCCATCCCATTAAGAATGACTCCACAACAAGAATGACTGCAAGAATCGTATAACCGATCAGCAGCATTAAGTGTGATGCCTGAAAATTGTCGTTTTTATCATCATTCTTCATTCTTCTTTTCCCTCAGATTATAGTCCGTGTCTTCGTGAATAATGGAAAGCATTATATCAGCGTACTTAGGATCAAACTGCGTTCCCCTGCCTTTTTCGAATTCTTTTATGATCACATCCTGGCTTAGAACGTCTCTGTAACTTCTGTAACTTGACATTGCATCGTATGCGTCGGCTACGGCAATAATCTTCGCAAATTCTGCGATGTTATCTCCTGCCAGACCTTCGGGATAGCCGCTTCCGTCGTATCTCTCGTGATGACATTTTGCGCCGAGTGCGAGGTTCGGATCCTCTTTGATATTGTCAAGTATCTTGGCACCCATCACAGGGTGTTTTTTGATTATTTCGTATTCTTCGTCGTTTAACTTGTCGGGCTTGTTGATAACGGCATCGGGAATTCCGATTTTGCCGATATCATGCAAAAGACCCATGATATAAATCTCTTCCTGGTCCTTTTCCAAAAATCTTGCACGCTTTGCGATTTCTCTCGAATACTCCGCTACTCTCTGCGAATGGCCGTTGGTGTAATTGTCTTTTGTATCGATAGCAACCGCGAGAGATTCCACAAGGTGAAGGAACAGATTTCTGTTTTCCCTGGTCTTTTCTTCAACCTCTTTGCTAAGCTGCTTCTGAAGCGTTAAGAGTTCGAGAATGTGGCTTACTCTTAAGCGGAGAATTTCCGGTACAAAAGGCTTTTTGATAAAGTCCATCGCACCCATCGAAAGACCCTTGCTTTCGGCCTCGCTCGTTTCGTCTGCGGTTAAGAAAAGGATGGGAATCTGCGAAGCCTCGCAGTCTTTTTTCCTTAATTTCGAAAGTGTTTCGAAGCCGTCCATTTCAGGCATTTTAATGTCTAAAAGAATGAGATCGGCATTAGTTCCAGGAGTGTCAAAATAATCAAGCAGTGCCTGTCCGGATTTAAGCGCAATTACATGAATTCCGCTCATGCTAAGTGCCTTGCCCGCTACCTGTAAATTGAGAACGTCATCGTCAACAATGATAACTTTTTTCTCTTTTTTGACAGTGGATATAAAATTGCTGTCTCCGACAAATTCGGTCTCGTAGGAAACGGCTAAATCGTTTTCATAATTTTCATGCCATCTTGTGATGATGTGCTCAAGTACCGTTCCTGTCGAATCTTCTCTTACATCGGTTAAGAATACAAAGTACTGATTGTATCTGTTACGCATGAGGATGTCGGATTTACGAAGCGATTTCCTGACATGATTGCCGAATTCATCGCACGCATCCTTGTAAACAAGGTCACTCATATCTCCTTTTTTACTAAGTGTAAAAAGAATCTTGCATGCGCCTAAATGATGACGGAGTATGTATCTTATGACATATCTGTAAACATGTGCGAAGGCTTCGGCGTCAAGCTGAAGTGCCACATTGGGAATGGTTCTTTCTCCGAGGATTTCCGAAATCGTCTTGATGTCGGGCAAGGGAGAATTAACCTCATCTTCGGAGAAAAGCTCCGAATTAAACAGATTGTATCCGTGTTTACCGTTTTTCTTAACTTTATAAAGGGATTTGTCGGCAAGTTTTAATAAAGAATTGTAATCGTTGCCGTGTCTGGGAACAAAGACAGCTCCGACGGAAGCTCCCAGAGGAATGCTCATATCCGCACCCATCAGGCTTTTCGCGGATTTTACGAGCTTTTCATTCAGATTTGCAGTAATGGATGCAACACCGTCCTCGGTTTCGACTCCGTTGCAGAACGCAACAAATTCATCGCCGCCGATTCGTCCGCATTTGCTGCCTGCGGGAATGGTGTCGCGAATAATCCGGGCAAACGAAATTAAAACCTCGTCACCCATCTCATGTCCGTAAATATCATTTACGAGTTTGAATGAATCAAGGTCAATCATCATCAGAGCGCCGACTGAAGCCACGCAGAGGGATGGCATCTGTGCATTGGTTGCGGCCTTGTTTAAAAAGCCTGTCAGCTTGTCGGTTGTAGCCTCTGTTTTAAGATTGTTCATTTCCTTTTGAACGGAAACTACATTGTCGATTCTTTTAAGAAGAACTTCGGGATTGAAGGGCTTTCTGATGTAATCGGACACGCCCATTTCAAAGCCTTTGGTCTCTGTATTCGTATCTTCGTCAGCGGTTAAGAAAATAACGGGAATCTCTCTGATTCCTTTTTCTTTTTCCATCTCGCGAAGACGTTTGAGAGTTTCGAAACCGTCCATTTCGGGCATTTTAATATCAAGCAAAATAAGATCGGGAATTCCCTTGTCTTTGATATAATCAAGCAAAAGGGCACCGGATCTAAGCGCGGTTACTCTCATGTTGTTTTTGCTTAGGATATGACCCGCCATCTGAAGATTGGCAGTATCATCGTCAACTACAATAATCCATCTGGTCATAAAAAACCCTCTCAATATAGTGTTACTTTAACTATTCCCCTCTCAAACGCAGGTTTTGCGGTTACCTGCACACCGTTGTTGTTTATTCTATCTTTGTGATAAAAATGTATATGTCCGGCTAAAAGAAGTCTTACCAATCCGTCGTCTTGAGAAGCAAATGCGATAAGGTGGTTTGTGGCACCCTTCGGATATACTGCTCCGTCTCCCATTAAGACTCTGGACTGTCCGTATTCATCGCCGCCCCAGATTTCATTGGTTCGCTCCACTATGTCCGTTTCTTCGTAGAGCGGTAAAATCGGAACGTGCTCGGCGATGATTACTTCTTTGCCTTTTTCTTTTAAGGTTTGAATTGCATCAACCGTCTCATCACAGACCTGGTTGTTGTAATCGTCTAAAAGAAGTATGGCGAAATCGTCGTATTCTTTTATCTGACAGCCATCTTTATCTTCGTTTAACGAGTCATACCTCGTAAAATAATCAGAATAGGCTTTGTCGCTAAAATACTCGCTTCCGTAGGCGAAATCGTGATTTCCCATTAAGAATAAATACGGGCATTTCAGTTTATTAATCTCTTTTTCTATGTATTCAATCGAGGCATAGGTTGCTTCATCGGCTAAGTCTCCGCCGAATATCACAAGGTCGGGATTTTCTTTTCTCACATAGTCCATGACGATGGAAAAGTTCTTTTCCGAACCCTTTGAAAAGCGCTCAAATTCCTTATATCTGCTCGCGCAAATATCCTTTACCTCTGCGTCTCTGTCATCGCAAAGACATATGTGCGCATCGGCTATAAAGAAGATGGTAAATGGTTCTTCGAGCCCCTCGATATCAACTTTTTCTTCATAAACGGTAACTTCTTTGTCTGAAAGAGCACGGATTTTATTAAATGCTCTTTGCGGGACGCCGAAATGCACCAGCAATACTCCGGTCATAATCAGTATGATAATGAGGAGAATTATCGGCAGCACCGCCGTTTTTAATTTTTCTTTACCCGTCATTTTTCTTAATAAATCCCTCTAAACCGAAAAAAGGTTACCCTTTATAATAACCTAAAATTCAAATGAATGTCAATTGTAGGACTAACTATAAAAAATGCCCTAAAGATGTGAAAAATAACAACAAAAACAGAGCCGGGCACGCAAGCGAGCCCGGCTCTGATAAACGCACGGTGCCTGACTCGCGAAGCGTGTCCGGCTCCGCTATAGATTCTTTTATGATTTTTTACAGTGTTACGTGGTCAAGATGCCAGATTTCATCGACATACTGCTTGATGGTTCTGTCGGATGTGAACTTGCCTGAGCAAGCTACGTTCATCATTGCCATATAAGCCCATCTCTTCTTATCCAAGTAAGCTTCTTCCACTCTCTTCTGTGCTGCAGCATAGGATTTGAAATCTTTTAGGATGAAGTAAGTATCAGCCTTGCTGGTTGAAAGTGTGTTAAGAAGTGAGTTGTAAAGCGGTCTGAAGAGCTCTGTATCTTCGGAATAAGTTCCGTTGATAAGCTGCATGAGAACCTTTCTTACGTCGGGATCGTTATTGAAAATTTCCATGGGATCGTATCCGCCGTAATTTTCGAAACGGATAACTTCGTCCGATGAAAGACCGAAGATAAATGCATTGTCTTCGCCGACTTCTTCAACGATTTCCACGTTAGCACCGTCCATTGTACCGATTGTTACGGCGCCGTTTAACATAAACTTCATGTTACCGGTTCCGCTCGCTTCCTTGGATGCGGTGGAAATCTGCTCGGATACGTCTGCTGCCGCAAAGATAATCTCTGCATTCGATACTCTGTAGTTCTCGATGAATACAACCTTAATCTTGCCGTCAATGGACTTGTCATTGTTGATAACGTCCGCTACGGAATTGATAAGTTTGATTGTAAGCTTGGCATTTCTGTAGCCTGCCGCAGCTTTTGCACCGAAGATGAATGTTCTGGGGAAGAATTCCATCTCGGGATGCTCTTTGATTTCGTTGTAAAGATACATGATGTGAAGGATGTTTAAAAGCTGTCTCTTGTACTCATGAAGTCTCTTAACCTGAACGTCAAAGATGGATCTGGGATCTACGTCGATTCCGTTGTGCTCTTTTATGTACTTAGCAAGTCTGACCTTGTTCTTGTACTTGATGTTCATAAACTCGGCCTGAGCTTTTTTATCAGTTGCATAAACCTTAAGGCCCTTAATCTTGGGAAGGTCTGTAATCCACTCGTCTCCGACATGCTCGGTTACCCAGTCTGCGAGAAGAGGATTTCCGTGAAGAAGGAATCTTCTCTGGGTAATACCGTTGGTCTTGTTATTAAACTTATTCGGGAACATCTCATAGAAATCCTTGAGTTCCTGGTTTTTGAGGATTTCTGTATGAAGGCGTGCAACACCGTTTACGGAGTAGCCTGCAACGATTGCAAGATGTGCCATTTTAACCTGTCCGTCGTAAACGATTGCCATCTTCGCAATTTTATCCTTGTTGCCGGGATATTTTGCTTCGATTTCGGCAATAAATCTTCTGTTGATTTCTTCTACGATCTGATAAATTCTGGGAAGTAATCTTGAGAAGAGTTCGATGGGCCATTTTTCAAGTGCTTCAGCCATGATTGTGTGGTTGGTGTAAGCACATGTTCTGGTTGTAACTTTCCATGCTTCATCCCATGTAAGATAATACTCGTCCATAAGTATTCTCATAAGCTCTGCGATGGCAACTGTGGGATGTGTATCGTTTAACTGGAAGGTAACTTTCTCATAAAATTTCTTGATGTCTTTGTGATTTCTCATGTATTTCGCAACAGCTTCCTGAACCGATGCGGAAATGAAGAAATACTGCTGTTTAAGTCTTAATTCCTTGCCTGCGTAGTGGTTGTCGTTGGGGTATAAAACTTCAACGATGTTTCTTGCAAGGTTTTCCTGCTCAACTGCCTTCTGATAATCACCCTTGTCAAAAGAATCAAGTCTGAAGCAGTCAACGGGTTCTGCATCCCAGATACGAAGAGTATTTACGATGCCGTTGCCGTAACCTACGATGGGATGATCGTAAGGAACTGCCTTTACTGCCTGATAGCCTTCCTGATAGTAATGATTTCTGCCCTTTTCGTCTGTTCTTACGGAAACATATCCGCCGAAACGAACTTCCTTGGTATATTCGGGACGGCGAAGCTCGAAAGGATTGCCGTTGTCAAGCCAGTTGTCGGGAACTTCTACCTGGAAACCGTCGCGGATTTCCTGCTTGAACATACCGTATCTGTATCTGATACCGCAGCCGTAAGCCGAATATCCGAGTGTTGCGAGCGAATCAAGGAAACATGCTGCAAGACGTCCGAGACCACCGTTACCGAGTGCTGCATCGGGCTCCTGATCTTCGATGACATTGATGTCTACACCGAGTTCCTCAAGTGCATCCTTTGCATCCTTGTAAGCCATTAAGTTGATCATATTGTTGCCGAGCGCTCTTCCCATCAGGAATTCCATCGAGAGATAGTAAACCGTCTTGGGATCTTCTCTTTCATATGCTTCCTGGGTCTTCATCCAGTAGTCGACAATCTGATCCTTGATAGCATAGGATACGGCCTGGAACACCTGCTGGGGTGTGGCCTCTTCCATGTTCTTTCTGTAAAGTGTTCTTACATTGTAAAGAACGCTTCTCTTGAACAACTCTTTATCAAATGTAATTGTAGGCTTTTTAGCCTTGGGTACTCTCTTCTTAACTTCTGCTTTAGCGGGTGCCTTGGTTGTTGCAGCTTTTTTAGCAGGTGCTTTAGCTGTTGTCTTAGCGTTAGTTTTAGCTGCTGCTTTTGCAGGAGCTTTCTTGGATGCTGTCTTTGTTGCAGTTTTAGCTGTACTCTTTGCGGGTGCTTTTGCTGCAGTCTTTGTAGTAGCTTTAGCAGTGCTCTTTGCGGGAGCTTTTGCTGTTGTCTTTGTTGCTGTTGCTGCCTTCTTTGCAGGAGCCTTGGCTGTTGTCTTTGCTGTTGTTTTAGTCGTAGTTTTCTTGTCGGTCGAGGTCTTTTTAGCAGTTGCAGTTTCTTTTTTTACGGTTGTTTTTGTAGCCGTTTTCTTTGTTGCTGCCATATGTTTTTCATTCCTCCATTTATTTTAATCGAACCTTTTATCCCAAATACATATCGTCCGATTTTTTTCTTTCTTTACATATTAAAGGACGGTTCCCGAGAATATCCCTTTCGGAACCGTCCCCCCCATTATTTGATTTTAGATTTTTTCTACACCAAGGTTAACTTTCTCGCCGTTGATATTCCAGTCTTTTGCGGCATCATTCTTGGTACCGTAGAGTACTTCGTTGGCAAGAACTTTGTCGGCGATTGCCTTTTCGTTCTTCTTAACGATTGCCTCAATCTTGTCGTTGCCTTCTACGTATACTTTGATGCGGTCCATAACTTCGAAGCCTGAATCCTTACGCATTGTCTGAAGCTTGGAAATGATTTCGTTTACGCAGCCTTCTTCGAGAAGTTCTTCTGTAAGGTTGGTATCGAGAACTACCGTTACGTAGTTGTCGGCCTCTGTTACGTAGCCTTCCTTCTGAGTCATTTCGATTAAGAGGTCTTCCTCCGCGAGTGAAATTTCAACTCCGCCTACTTCAAACTTGATTGCGCCGTTTGCTTTAAGTTCAGCCATTGCTTTGTTGCCGTCGACATTTGCAAGGTATTCCTTGATGCCGCCGAGCTGCTTGCCGTACTTCGGTCCGACTGTCTTAAGCTGGGGCTTAAAGTTGTATGTTGTAAGTTCGCTTACATCATCCGTGAATGTTACTTCTTTTACGTTTAATTCATCCTCGATGATTTCCTTGTAGAACTCGTCGAGTGTGAAATCTGCTTTTACGAACATGTTTGCGATGGGCTGTCTGTTCTTGATTGCGGATGCATTTCTGCAGGCACGACCCATAACTACTGTCTTAAGTACAGCGTCCATGTTCTTTTCAAGTTCTGTATCGATCATCTTCTCGTTAACCGTAGGGAAGTCGCAAAGATGAACGGAAATAGGAGCGTCCTTGTCGATTGAGCAAACGAGGTTTCTGTAGATCTGCTCGCTCATAAAAGGAATCATAGGCGCTGCAGTCTTTGCAATCGTAACAAGTGCTGTGTAAAGAGTCATGTAAGCGTTGATCTTATCCTGCTCCATACCCTTTGCCCAGAAACGCTCTCTGCCGCGACGAACATACCAGTTACTCATCTCGTCCACAAAGTCGTCTAGTGCACGGCCTGCTTCGGGGATTCTGTAATTTTCAAGGTTGTTGTCAACTTCGCGGATTGTTGTATTAAGTCTTGATAAGAGCCACTTATCCATTACGGGAAGCTTATCATAATCAAGTGTGTACTTTGTAGCATCGAATTCATCGATGTTAGCGTATAGTACGAAGAATGCATATGTGTTCCAGAGTGTTCCCATGAACTTTCTCTGACCTTCAACAACTGTTGCGTCCGAGAACTTGTTGGGAAGCCAGGGTGCCGAGTTGGTGTAGAAATACCATCTGATGGCATCTGCGCCGTGCTTCTTAAGTGCTTCGAAAGGATCTACTGCGTTACCCTTTGACTTACTCATCTTCTGTCCGTTCTCATCGAGCACCAAACCTAAAACGATAACGTTTTCATAAGGGCTCTTGTTGAAAAGAAGTGTGGACTCAGCCATAAGTGAGTGGAACCATCCTCTTGTCTGGTCGACAGCTTCTGAAATAAACTGTGCGGGGAACTGTGATTCGAAAAGTTCCTTGTTTTCAAAAGGATAGTGATGCTGTGCGAAAGGCATTGCACCCGAGTCAAACCAGCAGTCGATAACTTCCGGAACTCTGTGCATGTCTTTGCCACAGTCGGGACATTTTATCGTTACGGTATCGATGTAGGGACGGTGAAGTTCAATCTTGTCCGCATCAGCCATACCGCTCTTTTCTTTTAATTCTGCTCTGCTTCCGATACATTCAAACTTACCACACTCGCACTCCCAGATATTAAGAGGTGTACCCCAGTAACGGTTTCTCGAGATTGCCCAGTCCTGAATGTTCTCAAGCCAGTTACCGAAACGTCCTTTACCGATGGATTCGGGAATCCAGTTAACGGTATTGTTGTTTCTGATAAGATCATCTCTTACTGCTGTTTCTTTTATGTACCATGATTCTCTTGCATAGTAGATAAGCGGAGTATCGCATCTCCAGCAGTGAGGATATTCATGCTCGAACTTCGGAGCATCGTATAAAAGCTTTCTAGAAGAAAGTTCTTTGATAACTTCGGGGTCTGCACTGATTGCGCCTCTTTCCATTTCGGCAGCGGTAGGTTTGCAACGCATTCCGCCGAAAGGAGTTTCGGGAAGCATTACACCCTTGTCGTCAACCATCTGTACGAAAGGAAGGTCATAATTTCTTCCGACATTGGCATCGTCTTCACCGAAAGCAGGTGCGATATGAACGATACCGGTACCGTCTGACATTGTAACGTAGTTGTCACATGTTACGAAGAAACCTTTTTTGTTCTGCCTGTCAGCTACAGCTTTTGCACATTCGTATAAGGGTTCGTATTCTTTGTATTCAAGATCCTTTCCGACATATTCTTCAAGGATTTCGTATGCAGCTTCGCCTTCTTTTGCAAGAGGTGAAAGAACGCTGTCAAGAAGCGCTTTTGCCATGTAATATGTGTTGCCGTCAGCTGCTTTTACCTTGCAGTATGTATCTGAAGGGTTAACGCAGAGTGCAACGTTTGAAGGAAGTGTCCAGGGCGTGGTCGTCCATGCAAGGAAGAATGCGTCTTCGTCTTTTACCTTGAAACGAACGATAGCTGAACGTTCCTTTAATGTCTTATAGCCCTGTGAAACCTCTGCAGTCGAAAGAGGGGTTCCGCAACGGGGACAGTAAGGCACGATCTTAAAGCCCTTGTAAAGAAGGCCCTTGTTCCAGATTTCCTTAAGTGCCCACCACTCAGACTCGATATAATCGTCATGATATGTAACATAGGGGTCGTCCATGTCTGCCCAGAAACCGACTGTTCCCGAGAAGTCTTCCCACATGCCTTTGTATTTCCATACGGATTCCTTACACTTGTCGATGAAGGGCTCCATACCGTATTCTTCAATCTGTTCCTTGCCGTTTAAGCCGAGAAGCTTTTCAACTTCAAGCTCTACGGGAAGTCCGTGAGTATCCCATCCGGCTTTTCTCGGAACCATATAACCCTTCATGGTACGGTATCTGGGAATCATATCTTTTATGACTCTGGTAAGTACATGACCGATGTGGGGCTTTCCGTTGGCAGTAGGCGGTCCGTCATAAAATGTATATGTCGGTCCTTCCTTTCTGTTTTCCATACTTTTTCTGAAAATGTCATTTTCTTTCCAGAAATTTTCGACTTCTTTTTCTCTCTGGACAAAATTTAAGTCAGTTTCGACTTTGTTGTACATGGCAAACTCCTTTATTTTATGCAAAAATCAACTATTTATTATATCATTCAAGGTATTACATGTAAAGATTCCGCTTTTTTGCAAATCGCACTTTTTTTAGGGTGTTTTTACGGTTTTACTGTCATTTATGCACATCACAGAGTTATGTTTGTCTAACACCTTGATATTTTAAACGTTTTATAATACACTTATCATATATGTACGGCTAACATATGTTTTTTATATAATGGTAAGGAGGAAAAAATAATGGCTTACGTTATTGGTGATTCATGTGTAATGTGTGGCGCATGTGCAGCTCAGTGTCCTGCAGGTGCTATCTCTGAAGGCGACGGCAAGTACGAAATCAATGCTGACGCTTGCATCGAATGCGGCGGATGTGCTGACGGATGTCCCGCAGAAGCTATTACACAGGCTTAATAGTTGTTTGAAATCATAAAAAAATGAAGGCAGCTCGTTAAACGAACTGCCTTTTTTATTGTCTTTATTCTGTTTCTTCTTTGACAAGCGATCTGTCCATATCCCTGAACTGCGTGTATTTGGGAAGCCACATAAGATTGACGTCGCCGATGGGGCCGTTTCTTTGTTTTGCGATGATTATGGTCGCTTTGTTGGCCTCTTCGTTTTCGCTTCTTTCTCTGTCGATAAACATTACAACATCGGCATCCTGCTCGATGGCACCTGATTCACGAAGGTCTGAAAGCTGAGGTCTGTGATCGGACCTTTCCTCTGCCTTTCTGTTTAACTGGGAAAGCGCGAGGATGGGCACCGAGAGTTCTCTGGCGATAGCCTTTAAGGATCTTGAAATCTCCGATACTTCGTTCTGACGGGACTCTGCTTTTTTAGAGCCCGACATTAACTGCAGGTAGTCGATGATAATCATATCAAGGCCCTGCTCCATCTGAAGCTTGCGGCATTTGGATCTAAGTTCCGAAACTGTAATACCGGGCGTATCGTCGATTGCAAGTAAGGACTTGCCGACTGTCTCTGCACCTTCGATAAGTGCGGCCCACTCGTTATCCTGAAGGTTTCCTGTACGAAGCTTCTGTGAATCGACATGTGATTCCTGGGATAAAAGACGCTTAACCAGCTGTTCCTTGCTCATTTCCAGCGAGAAAATCGCAACATGCTTTCTCTCTACTGCTGCCACGTGAAGCGCAATGTTTAAAGCAAGTGCCGTCTTACCCATTGAAGGACGTGCTGCAAGAAGTATTAAATCCGAAGGCTGGAAGCCTGTGGTCTTGTAATCAAGATCCGTAAATCCCGAAGCGATACCTGTTACAGTTCCGTCGGTATTGTGAGCTTTTTCGATATTTTTTAGGGACTCCATTACTACCTTGCTGATAGGAGTGAAATCCTCCGTGTTTCTCTTTTGAACTATTTCAAATACGGACTTTTCGGTGGTATCTAAGATTTCTTCCAGATCGCCTTTTCCGTATGCCTTTGAAACAATACCCTCTCCGGCTTTGATAAGACGTCTTCTGACTGCTTTTTCATACACGATATTGCAGTGATGTTTAAGTCCCATCGAAGTGGTTGCTACATCGACGAACGAATTGATTTTATCGTCCGAGAATGCTTCCTCGGGAAGGTTTGTTTCTCTTAATTTATCCTGCAACGTGACGGGATCAAGCGTTATTTTGTTGTTATACATCTGGAGCATGGTATCAAAAATAATGCCGTGTTCCCTTAAATAAAAATCATCCCCGGTTATAATGTCGGAGGCATTTATAACGCCTTCAGGCTCTAAAAGGATGGATCCTAATATGCTTTTTTCGGCAACGAGATCTTTGGGCATCTCCTGCTTAACAATAGCTTCTTCCATTTTGCTTCCCCAATATATTACGAATTATTCAGAATCAACATTTACGCTTAAATCAGCGCTTACCTGTGTGTGAAGTTTAACCGTAACGGTGAAACTGCCGACACTTTTAATCGGATCTGCCACAACGATTTTCTTTTTGTCGATATCGAGGTTATGCTGCTTTTTTAATTCTGCTGCGATTTCCTTTGCGGTAATCGAACCGAAGGTCTTGCCGCCTTCGCCGGTCTTAATCTTCATGTTGACTTTGATTTTTTCAAGTTTTTCTGCAAGTTCTTTTGCATCGGCAAGCTGCTTTGCAGCAATCTTTTCCTGATTTGCTTTCTGAAGCTTTAAGTCGTTGGCGTTTGCCGCAGTTGCTTCCACTCCGAGTTTTTGGGGCAAAATGTAGTTTCTTGCGTATCCGTCGTTTATTTCAACCACATCGCCTTTTTTGCCATGCGGTTTTACGTCCTGTAATAAAATAACTTTCATTTTTAGTTCTCCTTAGTCGTCTATCATTGAGTCTAGAATATCTTTTAGTCTGTCGATTGCTTCCTCTACGGAAATGCCCTCGAACTGGGCACCTGCAATGTTCATATGTCCGCCGCCGCCGAGTTTTTCGGTTACGACCTGAACGTTAAGCTCGTCGATTGAACGCGCGCTTAAATAAACCTTGCCCTGGTATTCTGTAAATACGAAACTTGCCTTGATTCCGTTGATATTAAGAAGTTCGTTTGCAGTCTGTGCAGCCACGATAGTAGGGCTCTTGCAACCTGTGGAATCACATACGGAAATGGCATAATCGTTTCTGTAAATGTTTGTGTCTTTTATGGTCTTTGCTTTTGCAAGATATTCGGAAGCGTCCTCTCTGAAGAGCTTGCGGACTCTCGTTACATCGGCGCCGCTTCTTCTTAAGTATGCGGCTGCTTCAAATGTTCTGACACCGGTCTTGGTCATAAAGTTGTTGGTGTCAATCATAATGCCCGAATAAAGTGCATCTGCTTCGATGCCCGACAATCTTACGCCTTCGTCAATGTACTGAAGGATTTCGGCTACCATTTCAGACGCCGATGAAGCGTAGGGCTCGACGTAGGAAAGTGTCGCGTTATCGATGATTTCCTCGCCCTGTCTGTGGTGATCGAGCACAACGATTGCCTTACAGTATTTTAAGATGTCCGCACATTCGCACATTGAAGGCTTGTTGGTATCAACTACTACAAGTGCTGCGTTGTTGCCGACATTCATTAATGCATTTTCGCCGTTTACAAGCATGCCGGGATACTGTTCTTCGTTGTTGGCAAAGAGGTCTACGAGGGGCTTAAGTGAAGGGGTTACATCATTTATGATGATGCTTGCCTTTTTATCAAGCGCTCTTGCGATACAGTATACGCCTACTGCGGAACCGAATGAATCCACGTCGGGAAGCTTGTGACCCATGATATAAATCTGGTCCTTGTTAACAAGGATTTCACGAAGCGCCTGAGCTTTAACTCTGGCCTTAACTCGCGTATTCTTCTCTGAGGACTGGCTCTTGCCGCCGTAGTACTGAACATTGCCCGGAGATTTGATAACCGCCTGGTCACCGCCACGGCCGAGTGCAAGGTCGATTGCGGCTCTGGCAAATTCATTGTTCTGGCTGTATGTAAGGCCGTCCAGACCGATACCGATACTGAGTGTAATCGGTCTTTCGTTACCGATGCTGACGGTCTTTATTTCTTCAAGGATATCAAACTTTGATTCCTTAAGTTCGCTCAAGGATTTCTTTCGTAAAATAAGCAGATATTTGTCTTTTTCGGTCTTACGCACGATACCGTCAAGAGACGAAATACACTGTGTAATCTTTCTGTCGACTAATGCTAAAAGAAGCGATCTTCTGACATCGTCCACGTTTTCGAGAGCTTCTTCGTAGTTGTCGATATAAATCATGCCGACTACAACGCTCTGATCGTCGAGTTCTTTTAAAGCTATTTTAAGAGCGGTTTCATCAAAGAGATACAATCCGTAAAGGAACTCTCCGTTGCCTGTTTCCTCTAAGAATCTGCTGTTTTCCACCATATTTTCGATGGAGATTTTTTTGATGTTTGCTCTGAATTCTCTTGATTCAAATGTGATGTTTACTTCGTTTTCCATGCTTTCGACAGGGAAAACTTCCTCGGTCAGTTCCTCAAAGAATGAGGAAACGTCTTTTCCGAAACCTCTATCGGAACCGATGACTTTTTCGAATTCGCCGTTGGTCCAGACGATTTTTCCTTTATGGTCTAAAAGTGCATGAGGCAGGTTTAATTCTTTTAGGATCTGTTTCTGTATCTGCCCGTATTCCGTGGCGAAGTTGACCATCTCGTCGATGAAGAACTGCCTGAAATAAATCCACATCACGATTATTCCGACAAAATAAATCACAAGGAAGACGGATATTACGACTCCCGAAATGATATTAAGAATGTATATAGGAATATTAATAATTGCAAGGATAATTCCAAAGGCAAGAAGAAGTGTAAAGTACAGTTTTAACTTGCCTTTAATTCTAACTTTTTTAGCCATACATTTAACCTCTCGCAAAACACCCAAAAGATAAGTGTATTATATCACTTTTTTTATCTGCATTCCATTACTACATATGGTATGTTCGCAGGTAAGAAAGCCATATAAATGCATTTTGTAGTATAAATGAAAAAGGATGCGGTTTCCCACATCCTTTTAAGTATTATTCTACTGAATAAGGCATTAATGCAACGTGACGAGCTCTCTTGATTGCAGCTGTTAAAGCTCTCTGATGCTTTGCGCATGTACCGGTAATTCTTCTGGGAAGAATCTTGCCGGACTCTGATACGTATCTTTTAAGCTTTGCTGTATCTTTGTAATCTATCTCGTTATCTTTGCCACAGAATACGCATACTTTTTTTCTTCTGCGTATATTGCCTTTCCTCTTTAATGCAGGATCGGCTGTTTTATTATCTTTAACGAATGCCATGATTAATCCTCCTAAAAACTAAAACGGCATATCATCCTTTACTCCGGCGTCAATGTTCATGAAATCACCGTCGTCCTGAATGGTATTATTCGAAGATGAATTTGCTTCTGTCTGTCCCCCGTTATTGCCTGAAGCGTTCTTGCTCTCGGCAAATTCCTGATCTTCGGCTATAACATCTGTTGTATAAACCTTCTGACCATCCTTGTTTGTGTAACTTCCGGTCTGGATACGACCAGTTACAACAACCTTGATACCCTTTTTGAGATATTTCTCGGCAAACTCGGCTCCTTTTCCGAAAACAACGATGTTGATGAAATCCGTGTTGTTTTCTTCATTTCTGGAGAATCTTCTGTCTACTGCAAGAGTATATCTTGCAACAAGACCTGTACCTTCACCTCTCATATCGGGATCTTTGGTTAAACGTCCCATAAGAATAACTTTATTCATATATACCTTCTTTCTATTGTTCGTCTGTTCTGACAACTAAGAATCTTAATACGTTGTCCATGATACGAACGCGGTTTTCGATTTCAGCGGGAGCAGTTGCTTCTGCATCAAAACGAATGAAATAGTAGAAAGCCTCGTGCATATGCTGAATATCATATGCTAATTTTTTCTTTCCGGCATCCTCAACTTCTGTGATTGTACCGCCGAATCTTTCGATGTAAGCTTTGCACTTATCAACTACCGCAGCTCTCGCATCGTCTTCGATCTTAGCATTGACAACAATACATAATTCATACTTATTCATGCTTGTTACCTCCTTTTGGTCTCTGGCCCTTACCTTCTGTAAGAGCAAGGAAATTATTTCATCACGGACTTATATGATATCATAGCGATTTGCAAATCGCAAGAAAAAATTTTTATATCCGTGAGATTTTCTTTCTTATTTAACTGCCTTTATGTTTTTTTCGATTTTGCTCCTGGTAATTTCAATCTGATGACCGCAGGTTACGCACTCAAGACGGCAGTCGCTTCCGACACGTAAAACCTTCCATGTATTGCCTCCGCAGGGGTGCTTTTTCTTGAATTCCAGGATGTCGTTTTCTTTTATGATCATAACTGTGAGAATACCTCTCCGATTTTGCCTGCTATGCAAAGGTTTGCGTACCTGTCGCGCGGTGTGGGCTGAAGGTTTACAAGGACGAGTTTGTTGCCTCTGTAGTAATCGATTAGGCCTGCTGCGGGATATACCGCAAGCGATGTGCCGCCGATGATGAGTACGTCAGCGTTTTGAATGTACTGAACGGACTTTTGCATGGTGAGGCCGTCGAGACCTTCCTCATATAAAACAACGTCGGGCTTGATAATGCCGCCGCACTTGTCGCATTTGGGAACCATGTAGTCCGCATCACCGGGTTTGTATTTTTCCGCTGCCTCGTTGACTTTTTCTTTTATGGCCGCAAAATCATAAAACGCGTGGCACTTCATGCAGTAGTTTCTCTGGACGCTTCCGTGAAGCTCCATGACTTCCTTGCTGCCTGCTTCCTGATGAAGGCCGTCTATGTTCTGGGTGATGACTGCTTTAAGCTTGCCTGCCTTTTCAAGCTCGGCGAGTTTAAGATGAGCTTTGTTTGGTTTGGCACCTTCTAAAAGAAGTTTGTCTTTATAAAACTTATAAAATTCGCTCGTTTTTCTCATAAAAAACGTGTGGCTTAAAATCGTCTCGGGCGGATAATCATATTTCTGATTGTAAAGTCCGTCCACGCTTCTAAAGTCCGGAATTCCGCTCTCCGTGGAAACTCCCGCACCGCCGAAGAATACAATATTGTCGCTCTCGTCGACCCACTTTTTCAATGTGGCAATCTTCTCGTCCATAATAACCCCCTTATAAAATTACATCTGATGTCTTACGACTTTGTACTCGTCGCCGCACTGATAATACGGGCACTGATAATGCGAGTCGGTGTTTAAACGGATGTAATCGTCTTCGTCCATGCTCACGCAGCAGACGTATTCTTCCTCGTCATCGTCGAATACAAAGTTTGCACATTCTTCACATGAGATATCCATAATTTCTCCTAAAATAAAATACCCTTCATGCACAGATTCGGTTCCATGGTATCGAAGTTCCAGGTGTGGAACGAATCCGCCGCACAGAATTTATAATCGGGACAGTCGGCGCATTTGCCTGTCTTTCTGAAGTCATTTCTGAAATTAACGAATTTGTTTTCCCAGACATCTTTCAGGTTGTCGGTTCTTATATTTCCCTGGATAAGCTCGGGGCGTCTTTCGATGTCAAGGCAGCCGCCGATATCGCCGTTGTACATAATGCTTGCGGTGTAAACACCTGCGTTGCAGAGGAAATACCACTGTCTTACCTCGCGCTCCATGTCAGTGCCAAGATAATGTGAACAGCCGTAGGTTACTTCCATTTTGCTCTCGAATCTTTTATCACGGATGAAATCAAACATCTTGATATATTCATCCTTTGAAAGCATCAAATCCGCATTTTCTCTCGCTCTTCCGATGGGCTCGATGTTGATTACACGCCACGAACGAACTCCTACTTTCTTGAATTCTTCATACATCGCATCTAGTTCGCCGATGTTTTTATGATAAACAACCGTGGTAATCTGCACATGGGAAATGTTAACTTCGAGCAGATTTTTAATGCCCTCGATTGTCTTTTCATATGAACCCGGCGACTGTCTGAACCACTCGTGAGTTTCTTTTAGGCCGTCGACACTTATTGATACCGTTCTTAAGCCGGTTTCTGCAAGTTTCTTTGCGGCTTCCTTATCTATGAGGGTTCCGTTCGAGGTCATGCCCCAGCCGAATCCGAGCCTGTTTGCCGCATCCATTATTTCAAAGAAATCAGGGCGAAGCAAAGGCTCGCCGCCTGTTACGCAGAGGCGCATTCTTTTTATGTTAAAATCTCTTTTAACCTGTTTTAATGCAGTTATTATTTCGTCTTTTGTAAGCATTCCGGACACATCGATATCGCCGCATCTTGAACCGCAGTGCAGGCAGTGCTCATTGCAAAACGGTGTAATTTCCAAGAAAAGAGACCTGAGCTCCGGATGGGGTCTCAGTGTCTCTTCTCTGTAATCAGCAAGCTGCTGCATATGATTGTTTTTAATTTCTGCATTCAGTCCGGAGTTGTTTTTTTTCTTCATCTTTTTCTCCAAACGTATCTTTTATTCGAACCAGTCAGGCGGTCCGTAAACCGTGGGTTCCATATTTAAATCGACATCAAAATCGTTTTCGTTTTCCTCAAACCACTCGGGAGGTCCGTAGACATCTTCGTTAAGATTAACCTCGGGATCGTACTCATCGGGATCGTTGAGCCATTCGGGAGGTCCGTATACATCTTCGTTCTGATTGATGTTCGGGTCGTAATCGTCCTCGTCAAAGGGCGGTGGTCCGTATAACGGCTCAGAGTCGTTTATCGAAGGATCGAAATCGTCGTCATCGTCAAACCATTCCGGGGGTCCGTATACGGTCGGAGTTTCGTTATCGTCCGGGTTAAATATATCGGGTCCGGGAGGTCCGTATACACCGTCATTAATGTTAACATCCGGATCAAACCATTCGGGCGGTCCGTATACAGACGGCTGAATGTTGTTGGCCGCAAAGAATGCAACTCCTACCACGGCTGAACCGAGAGCACAGAGGATTAAAAGAATTATATGACCGATTCCGACGAATAAAAGAAGGATGGTCCACCAGCCGCTCTTTCCGGCATCGCGCAGTCTTCTGACCGTAAGCGCAATCCAGGGGATAATTGAAAGGCCGAGATATATAAGAATCAAAACTGCGGGAATAAGCAGAATGAAATGAACTATATTCAAAAGAATTGAGGCATCAACAAAATCCTGCAGCAGGAATATTGCCGAGGAAATCAGCATGCCGAAAAATGCAAGAACTCCCAAACCAAAATGGAACAGAAAAGCAAACCAGTATTCTTTTCTGGTGCTTCTTCCCTTGTAATCAAAAATTCCTGCCCATAATCTTATTTGTGCCGAGAAAAAATTAGCGTCTTTTCTTTCCATGTTTTTCCCCCACTCCATAAACGGATTTATTCTTCCGTCTTTTCTTCCTTTTTCTCTTCCTTCTTAACACCCGGTATTATTGCCTCGGGATCGATAGGATTGCCGTTTTCATCCTTGCCGTGTGTAATATTCTCGTAAATAAGCTTGAATGCATGCTCGGAAAGACCTGCGGTATTTAACTCTTTTACCTTTTCTGCAGGTACGACATCAACGATTTTTAAATAAACATCCGATCTTCTCGGAATTCTTTTCTTTACAAATTCTGTGCCGCTGATTGCAATGATAACCACGGGGCAGTTTGCCTTGGTTGCAATCTTAAAAGCACCGTTTTTAAACTCTAAAAGAGGCTTCTGCGTTCTGTTTCTCGTTCCTTCGGGGAAGATAAACACGCTGGTCAAATCATCTTTGATATAGCCTGCTGCCTTGTTGATTGTAACAAGTGCGTTTTTAACATGGTCTCTGTCGATGGCCATAAAGCCTGATTTGTGCATCATGGCTCCGGTAAGAGGAATGTTGAAGTTTTCAGGCTTGCTGACAAAGACAAGCATATGTTTTCTGAGTGCGTAAATTACACTCATGGGATCGTAATTTGAAAGATGATTTGCTACTACTAAGAATCTCGTGCCGGGCTTGGGAAGCTTTTCCGCACCTTCAACGTGAACATGCACATTAAGGAAAAACAGTCCGATTCTCGTAGATTCGGTAAAAATCCATTTATAAAACTTAGAAGGCTTCGTAACTTCTTTTTTCTTGTTGATAAAAAGTGACCAAAGATAAAGAACTACCCAGTAAATAACCTCCCAAAGGATGATTCCCGCTAAAAGAAGTCCTATGGCAACAAGGAAATTCCAGGGCAGGGGCAGTGCATACCATCTGCAAACGATGTATGATACTGCGGCAGAGATTATTCCAAGAAGTGTAAGTATTAAAAGCATTTTTATTATTTCCTCTTTTCAATTATACGTTTCAGGTTTGTATTTTTTATGATAAAAATTTTAGCCAAGGTTAAGGCCTGTTTCTTCGGGTAAGCCGAGGCGGATATTCATGCACTGGATGGCTGCGCCCGAGGCACCTTTGCCAAGGTTGTCGAAGATGGATGTTATAAGGATTCTGTCTTCGTTACCCGTGATGTAAATCTTCGCATCATCTCTTCCTGCGTAGTCGTTTGCGTGGAAGAAATTGCCGAGTTCTTCTTCTGAGCCGAAGGGCATTACTTTTATGAACTGTTCTCCTGCGTAGAATTCAGCGAACATCTCTCTCACATCTTCTGGAGTGGCTTTCTTCGTCATAAGGTTTGTATATACGGGGAATGTTACAATCATTCCGCAGTAATAATCATCGACTACAGGCACAAATAGCGGTGTATTCGCAAGGCCTGCGATCTTTTTCATTTCTTTTAGGTGCTTGTGATTCTGCGAAAGCGCATACATTCTCGGAGCGTATAACTCGTTCTTTTTGTCTTCGGCTTCGTACATTGCGATACCCTTTTTGCCTGCTCCCGAGTAGCCTGAAAGTGCATTGACGCATACGGGGTAATCGTTTGCGATGTATCCCTTATTTACCATGGGGTAAACATCCATTATAAAGCCTGATGCGTAGCAGCCGGGAACTGCGATTCTATTGCCCGTGCGAATGTTTTCCCTGAATGTGCTTCCGAGTTCGGGAAGTCCGTATGCCCAGCCTTCGTCGGTTCTGTGAGCGGTTGATGTATCGATGATAACCGTCTTGTCGTTATCCTTGTCAATGAGACCTACCGCTTCAATTGCTGCCGCGTCGGGAAGACAGAGGAATGTAATGTCCGATGCATTGATGAATTTTGCTCTTTCTTCGGGATCTTTTCTTTTGTCGGAATCGATATGGAGAATTTCCACATCGTCCCTGTTTTCAAAACGTTCGTTAATTCGTAATCCCGTTGTTCCTTCGCTTCCGTCTATGTAAACTTTTGTTTTCACTTTGTTGCCTTTCTTTAATACTTTATTCTAAGCCCTTTCGGATAGTGGTTTTTAAGGCTTCCGTTTACTGCCTTGCACCACCCAAGCGATACGCCGCCAACGCACACAAGCGTCCAGCCGTTTTCACTTTCTTTCCTTAACTCTTCGCCGTGTCTGAATTTTAACGCTTCATCCTCGTTTAGTTCAACTGCACGTTTTGCTTTTCTCTTCGATAAAAACATTGCAAGCGAATGTGAGGGCTCAAATCTGTCTTTTTTAATATCTCCGAGATGTAGTCCCGGACGTACGACCTTCAGGCCTTTTAAGTTCTTTTCAAATCCTTCGGGAAGAAGATATACCGAATCCTTAAAGCAGACTGTCCTGTCCCGGTCGAATTCGAAATCCTTTAAATTTTCCCTCATAAAAGAAGTAATCATCTCTCCGGCTTTCTTGTCCGCACGGATTTCTCTGTTTGGATTTTTGTCTGCGCCTTTTTTCTTTTTGCCGGATTCTGTTTCTTTTATGGTTTCGAAATTATCGCCGTCCGCGCGTTTTAAGATGCAGATAAAATGGCCTTCGCCGTTTATTTTATGAGGCCAGAGTCTGGCGCATTTTTTAATCGCTTCTTTATTGTCGTCAGTGGAAACCCACTCTGAATTTCCGCAGTCAAAATATTTAAAATTCGGAACGTCTGCGATCTCAAATTCGGGGTATCTCTGTAAGAAATTTATTATCTGTTCCTCATCCTCAGCGGGAGCAAAGGTGCAGGTCGAATAAACCAGATATCCGTTCGGCGCAACCGTTTTTACGGCTTCGTCCAAAATGTCTTTTTGCCTTTCGGCACACATTTTTACGTTGTCGCTGCTCCACTCTTTTATGGCCGTTTCGTCTTTTCGAAACATTCCTTCGCCTGAGCAGGGCGCGTCCACAACGACTACATCGAAAAATTCTTCAAAAACCAACGCGATTTTCTCGGGAGTTTCGTTTAAGACCACTGCATTTCCAATGCCGCATCGCTCGATGTTGGACGATAGAATATTTGCCCTGTCGCGGTTGATTTCGTTTGAAACAAGTATTCCTTCGCCGCCCATGAACGAAGCAAGCTGGGTGGATTTACCGCCGGGAGCTGCGCAAAGATCCAAAACCTTTTTGCCCTTTAAATCGCATATTCCCGCTATGCTTGCAGCAACGGCCATGGCCGAGGGCTCCTGCATGTAAAATGCGCCTGCATCATGAAGTGCGCTTCGTCCGTATTTCTCGTCGGAAGCCGCTTCAAAGCCTGTGTCACACCACAAAACCGGCGTCAGTTCATACGGAAATATTCTTTTAAAATCTTCAACCGGCATCTTTAGGGTGTTTACCCTGATGCCGGTTTTCTTTTTTTCATCATATGATGCCCTGAAATCTTCATACTCGTCGCCGAGCATTTCTTTCATTCGGCTTTCAAATTCTTCGGGCAGTTTTATCATTCTTCGTTTCCGTTTTCTTTATTGATCGATAATATTCTTAACACCCATAATTGTGTTATAAGTTGCATTACCGATGTATGTATTCTGTCGGCTGTTTGCTGCATGAACAATTTTTCCGTCGCCGATGTAAATTGCAGCATGTGTACAAACGCCGTTTTTACCGTAGATAATGATATCGCCGGGCTGTGCTTCCGCGTAGGATACGAGCTTACCGTTGTTGTTGTACTGTCCGGAAGGCGTTCTGTCGATGCCGTATCCGAAGTGTGCATAGATAAGTTTCGTGAAGCCCGAGCAGTCGGTACCGGTTTCAAGGGAGTTGCCACCCATTACATACTTAAGTCCTACGAACTGGCAAGCGTAGTTAACCAAATCTTTTCTAAGCTGTGTTGTATCTTCGAGAGAATATGCATTGCCAGCTGCCATTGCAGCCTTTCTTGCAGCTTCCTGCTCTTTGGCGATTCTTTCTCTTTCCTTACGCTCTTCCTCTTCCTTGGCAAGTCTGATTGCTTCCTCTTCCTCAAGTGTGATGCCGACCGTAAAGCTTTTTTCCACGAGAAGTTCTTCTCTGGTATAAGGCTCGTCCATGAGAATCTGCTCTGCAAGATGCTCTCCGTAAAGGAAGTACTGGGACATTACATAGCCTTCGGCATTACCGGATTTTATTCTGAACCAGTCTCCGTCTTTTTCATTTATGAATACAACTGCTCCGTCATAAACTTTTGCAGTAGGTTCGGCATTTACATCGGGAGCCGTACGTACATTTACGTATGAATCGCAGCACGCGATACCAATCTGGCCGCCAAGAGTATTGCTTATATCCATTAAAAGCTGTGCTTCGGGGCTTATTACCTCTTTGTTGCAGCCGTCTTCAAGTTCCATCTGTCTGGAAACGCCTGTTATCTGTGCCTCTGCAACCTCATAGGAATCCATTCCTATGGATGCGTTAAACACAGCCTGCTGGCGGATTTTGGTGTTTTCCCACTCGCCCATTTCGGTGTCAGTGGCTGCCATACTGCTGTATGAAGTTATAAAGATGGCAAAAAAGAGCGCACTTAAAGCCGCCGTCTGAATTGCACTTATTTTGGTTATGCTGAATACCTTTCCCAATCTTAACATGTTCCGTCTCCTTAAAGTTAACGCCTGTGGATTGTTCTCTGTTTACTTGCGGGTATTGTAGCCCGTGGTTAAAACCGTTGCCAAAAGGTTTCCGTTCTCGTCTGTCAAAGACATTTCGTAAACGCAGGTTGTCCTGCCCCACTTAATCTGCTTTGCTTCGCAAATAATCTTTTCGCCCTTGGCAATTGCATTAAAAGTAATGGTTGAGCTTAAAGACACGATGCCCGGTTCGTCATGGTTGGTTGCTACCGCAAAGGTAAAATCCGCAAGCGTAAAATATACGCCTCCCATAACATTTCCGACCGCATTCATATGTCTTTTATCAATTTTAAGACTGCATACTGCCGTCTTGTCTCCCACCGAATCAATCACCATTCCGTTTTCGGTGGCATATCTGTCGTTTTCAAAGAACTGTCTGATTTCGTTAATGTCTGTCATTTATTCATTTCTCTTTTTCATTTATTTTAGGAGCCCTTCTCATAAAAGATACGGCTTAAAATTTATTTCATCGACTCTGCTATATATCTTGCAACATACACGCCGCTTGCGGATGCATGTGAAAGCGAATGGGTCACGCCCGAACCGTCACCGATTACAAAGAGGCCTTTGTTGCGTGTCTCAAGGTTTTTGTCGATTTCAACTTCCATGTTGTAGAATTTAACTTCCACGCCGTAAAGAAGTGTATCGTCGTTTGCCGTACCGGGGCAAATTTTATCGAGCGCATAAATCATCTCGATGATTCCGTCGAGGATTCTCTTGGGAATTACGAGGCTTAAATCGCCGGGTGTTGCGGCGAGCGTGGGTGTTACATAACCTTCGCTGATTCTCTCGGCATTGCTTCGTCTTCCTCTGGTAAGATCGCCAAAACGCTGTACTATTACACCGCCACCAAGCATATTCGAAAGTCTTGCGATACTTTCGCCGTATCCGTTACTGTCTTTGAAAGGCTCGGAAAAATGCTTTGACACGAGGAGAGCAAAGTTGGTATTTTCCGTATGTTTCGCGGGATCTTCGTAGCTGTGTCCGTTAACGGTGATGATACCGTTTGTATTTTCATTTACGACAGCGCCATGAGGATTCATACAGAAGGTTCTGACAAGGTCCTCAAATTTAGCCGTTCTGTAAACGATTTTGCTCTCGTAGAGTTCATCTGTTAACGATGAGAAAATCTCTGCGGGAAGTTCCACTCTGACACCTATATCCACACGGTTTGACTTGGTCGGAATGTCCAGATCGTTACAAACCGTCTCCATCCATTTACTGCCCGATCTGCCTACGGAAATGATGCATTTGTCGCAGTCATAACTTCCGTCAGCGGTAATGATGGTATATCCGCCGTCATTCTTTTCAACCCTTTCAACGGGTGTTCTGAAGAAGAACTCAACTCTGTCTTTCAGATAGTTGTAGAGGTTCTCGAGCACGATGTAGTTGATATCCGTACCTAAATGACGAACCTGCGCATCAAGAAGATGAAGGCCGTTTTCAAGGCACATCTTCTTAATCTTGGTATCTGCGGTTGAATAAAGCCTGGTGCCTTCGCCGCCGTATTTTAGGTTAATCTCGTCAACATATTTCATCAGATCAATGGCTTCGTTTTTGCCGATATACTCGTAGAGCGAACCGCCGAACTGATTGGTAATATTATATTTTCCGTCCGAAAAAGCACCTGCGCCGCCAAAGCCGTTCATTATGGCACATGTCGGGCATTTGATACAGTTTTTGACCTTAACTCCGTCAATCGGACATTTTCTCTTTTCAAGCGGATTGCCCGCCTCAAAAATCGCTATTTTAAGATTGCTGTTTAACTTTGTCAGTTCGAACGCCGAGAATATACCTCCGGGGCCCGCGCCGACGATAATAATGTCATATTTCATGCTAATCCCCCATTCTTGCCCATTATCCATTAAATTATAACACTAAAATCAAATATATGCCATATTTTATGTAAACTTTTATAAAATCATGACCACCCGTCAAACGGGTGGTTTGCTCGCCCCTATAAGGGGGTGATACCGGCCAGCGCCTAAAGACGCTGGCTTTCTCTTTGTTCAAGCCAAACTGCCTTTGACTCGTCGCTGCCCTTGAAAGGGCAGTTGTATTACTTTGCTACCCCTTGAAGGGGTCTTCATACTCTTTCACACTCAGTTTATCCATCGCGATATCGTGGTTCTCTTGCTCCTGAATGTATTTTTTGATTGTTGCCTCGTTGAGTCCGACTGTGCTCACGTAGTATCCCTCAGCCCAGAAATGTCTATTGCCGAACTTGTACTTGAGGTTTGCGTGTTTATCGAAAAGCATCAG
>FNEU01000002.1 GCA_900100245.1 Lachnospiraceae bacterium G41 | reverse complement strand
CCTCCACTCAGACCAGGGCTGGCAGTATCAGATGAAGCCTTATCAGAAAAGATTAAAAGATAAAGGCATTATTCAAAGTATGTCCAGAAAAGGTAACTGCTTGGATAATTCTGTAATGGAAAACTTTTTCGGTTTATTAAAAAGTGAAATGTTTTATCGCCATAAGTTCAATTCAACAGATGAACTTATAGTTGCCATAAAAGAATATATAGATTATTACAACAATAAAAGGATAAAAGAAAAACTAAAAGGACTTAGTCCTGTACAATACAGAACTAAGTCCATAGAAGTAGCTTAAACAATTAATTAAAGTGTCCAACATTTGGGGTTCACTTCATTAAATTCCGTCCTTTTATTATTTTAATAAACCTGTCTTAAATCGTCATCATCGCAAATAACATCAAGATATTCCGAGAAATCATTGAACTGACCTTTGGAATCTCCGATATCGTTTGATTTTTTTACGAGCCAGATTGTGAAAAGCAAAGCAACCGATATTCCGAAAGCCAGGCCGGCTGTAACACCATAAATATAAACCAATGTCATATTATCTGTCCTGCCTTTCTTTTGCAAATTTGTTTATCTTACTTGCCGTTGTAAGACTTAAGCTCTTCTTAAGTGCCTGAATTCTGTTCTTGGCACCGTTGGCAATCAAGAAAATTACAATCGGTAATCCGACCATATAAAGCCATGTAATCTTTTCGTCAAGTCCCACCTCAAGGAAGAAGAAATATGAAAGTGCCGTACAAGTCAAAACTCCGAGAGTACATAAAAGCAGCGCTGTAACAATAAATATCGCATAAGCCTTAGCCTTTACATACGGAACCGCACCAACCATCTTTCCCGTCTGGCCGTTAACCAGAATCGTATAAGGTTTGTCATCATATTTAAATGATAAAAACCATGCGGGAAGCAATGCATATTCGGTCTTTGAAACATTAAAGTCGGGATCCTGTTTTACGAGTTTTCCGGTCTTATGCTTAATCTCCTTCATAGCCTGTTCATTAAAGAGTTCTCCCGCTCTTAAAACTGCATTGCCTGTGATATCAGCCACTCCGACATCAAATCTGTCCGAATAATATCCGGAAAGATAAGCCATATCGAAATCAACCAGCTGTCTCATATCGTAAGGCTCGAGTCTTGCAGATGAATCATCATTTAAATTAAGCGAAGCATCCAGAGTAAGCTGTTTGAAGAATGTTTTAGCTTCAAAGTACTCATATCTGGTTACAGTAGTTTTTCCTTGTTTCTTAGAATATTTGTAAAACTGTCTGTCGCTGTAATGCATATCAAACAGCCAGAAAGGAACGTATATTCCTCTGATCTTTTCAACTTCGAAATTTTTGATACCCTTCGGTACGAAAAAGCCCTTGTTTAACTGAGTACGAATTATCTTTTCCGCATCATCCCTCGTAACTTTGAAAGGAATAATAAAATCCGGCTTAAGATAATCATCCACTCTGTCCTGAACAACAGTCGCCTGTCCGCAGTAAGCACAGAAAGTAGATGTTTCAGTGCCGTTAACCGCAAGCTCAGCGCCACATGCCGTACAACGCATAATCTGCATCTTAACCGATGCATGCATTCTGGATTCTTCCTTTGCCTTCTCTTCGTTCTTCCTCTTAAGAATGGTATTGTAATCACCCACATCATCGGAAGCGAAACCTGAAGAATTTTTAAGTGTGAATATTGTAGGACCGGTAACAATCCTGTTCTCAGTATTTGAAGTTGTGGGTGCGGCGGGCTGTACAGGTTTTTTCGCTTCTTCGACTTCTTTTTCTTTCTCGTTTAATTCATCAATGGTATATGAATTACCGCAGAATGAACAAACCATTTTGTTGAGCTCTGCCGAATACTCAAGTACGCCTCCGCAATTTGCACATCTTAAGACCATTTTTTACTCCAAAAAATTTATTTTAAAATACCTAATTTTGAAAGGAGTCCGATAATCAAAAATCCAAGTGCACCAAGGAATGCAATTGCATTAAGAACCATACCGATGATTCCTAAGATTGTCTGAACTCCGCCAAGCTTAATACCTGCTATGCCTTTTACAAATCCTACAGCGGGGAAGATAATGAAAATTCCTCCAAATAAATAAACAGGCATAAATACCATTACACAGTTAACAATGTTAAAAATAATTCCGATAATTAAAGACCATAAGCCTTCCTTATCCCCATTTCCTCTTTTACCCATAGAAAATTCTCCTTTTCATCATAAAATAATCAATGTTGCATTAAAATCTTCATTGTGAAACAATAAAGCATTTTATTTTGTTTATTTAGCAAAAAAGCATCGAACCGTCCGAAGGCGATCCGATGCTTTTAAACTCATTATTAAGCGTTAACGATCTGTCCGAAGTCAGCCTTAAGAGACGCACCGCCGATGAGGCCGCCGTCGATGTTGGGTTTGGAAAGAAGTTCTGCTGCGTTTGATGCATTCATAGATCCGCCGTACTGAATACGAACTGCTTCAGCTGTAGCTTCGTCATACATCTCTGCAATAAGCTCTCTGATGCCCTTGCAAACTTCTTCTGCCTGATCTGATGTAGCTGTCTTGCCTGTTCCGATAGCCCAGATGGGTTCATATGCGATAACCATTGTCTTAACCTGGTCAGCAGTAACACCTGCAAGATCTGACTTAATCTGAAGTCTGATCCAGTCCATAGTTACGTTCATTTCTCTCTGCTCAAGTGATTCGCCGCAGCAAAGAATAGGAGTAATACCTGCTTCGAAAGCCTTTAATACTTTCTTATTTAAGAAAGCATCGTCTTCCTTGAAGTATTCTCTTCTCTCTGAATGTCCGATAATAACGAATTCAACACCTGCATCCTTAAGCATGGGAGCAGAAATTTCGCCTGTGTAAGCACCCTTGTCTTCAATGTAGAAGTTCTCAGCGCCAACTTTAACGTTAGTACCCTTAACAGCTTCTGCTACGGGAACAATATCAATTGCAGGTACGCAGTAAACTACGTCAACCGCATCATTCTTTACAAGATCTTTTAATTCTGCACAAAGTGCAACAGCTTCGCTGGGAGTCTTGTTCATCTTCCAGTTGCCGGCAATAATTCTTCTTCTTGCCATTTTTATATCTCCTTATTTTTTGAGCATATGCTCTTTTATTACTTATTCGGGACCTAATTTCTTTCTTAATTTCAGAGCTATTATAAACAGCACAAGACCGATACCGCCACAGATTCCGATGATCAGAAGACCAATCTTTAACATCTGTGTTCCCATTTTATGATAATACGCAATAAATAATTCAGGGACTCTTATGTTGTTTACATTCCTGGGCTCATTGATGGCATAATAGACATCCACTTTATCGCCGACACTAAAGTCATCGGCATAAATCTGCAGTTCTGCAGTCAGTTCATTGTCTTCTGCCACATATGAAACTTCAGTGGTGGTCGCTGTAATCGAAGTAATGGTACCCTGAGTAATTTCTCTTGTATTCTCGGAAGCTTCGATATCAATGTGAACATTGTCTTCAGCGACTAAATTCTGAACTCCGATTTTTAAAATAGAAAATCCGAATAATAATGCTATCAGTAGTAAGACAATGCTTACTACTGATATAACATGACTTACTTTTTTGAGTGAAGCGTTACTCATAATCAATCCTTATTTGTCATCAGCTGCGTATACGCCGGGAAGTTCCTTGCCTTCAAGGAATTCGAGGGATGCACCGCCACCTGTGGAGATGTGGCTCATCTTGTCAGCAAAACCGAGCTGGTTGCAAGCTGCTGCGGAATCACCGCCACCGATGATTGTGGTAGCGTCTGTTTCAGCAAGTGCCTTAGCTACAGCGATAGTACCCTTTGCAAGAATGGGGTTCTCAAATACGCCCATAGGTCCGTTCCAAACAACGGTCTTGGCGTTCTTAACTGCGTTAGCGTAAAGCTCTGCAGTCTTAGGTCCGATATCAAGGCCTTCCTTGTCAGCGGGAATCTTGTCAGCATCAACTACAGATACTTCGATTTCTGCATCGATGGGATCAGGGAAGCCTGCAGCGATTGTTGTATCGATGGGAAGTAAAAGCTGCTTGCCTAATTTTTCAGCCTTAGCCATCATTTCCTTGCAGTAATCAAGCTTTTCGTCATCAACAAGTGAGTTACCGATTTCATATCCCTTAGCCTTTAAGAATGTGAATGCCATACCACCACCGATGATAAGAGTATCACACTTCTCAAGAAGGTTATTGATAACATTAAGCTTGTCAGCAACCTTAGCACCGCCGAGGATTGCAACGAAAGGTCTTACGGGGTTCTCAACCGCATTGCCGAGGAAATCGATTTCCTTCTGCATTAAGTAACCAACTGCGTTTGTGCCGCCCTTTTCTGTGATGTACTTTGTAACAACTGCAACAGATGCATGAGCTCTGTGAGCTGAACCGAAAGCATCACATACATAATCATCTGCAAGATCAGCAAGTTCTTTTGCGAAAGCTTCACCAGCATCCTGAGGCTTTGTCTCTTCTTTGCCACGGAAACGTGTATTCTGAAGAAGTACAACATCACCTTCTTTCATAGCGTTAACTGCAGCTGTAGCAGCTTCGCCAGTTACGTTGTAATCAGCTACGAAAACAACTTCTTTTCCAAGCTTTTCGGAAAGTCTCTTTGCAACGGGTGCAAGAGATTCTTTCTCGTTAGGTCCTTCTTTAACTTTGCCGAGGTGAGAACAAAGGATAACCTTTGCACCGTCGTTAATTAATTTTTTAATTGTGGGAAGTGCAGCAACGATTCTTGTTTCGTCTGTAATAACGCCGTCCTTTAAGGGAACGTTAAAATCACAACGAACGAGAACTCTTCTGCCCTTTGCGTTAAAATCATCAACGCTCTTTTTGTTTAATGACATAGCCATGTCCTCCTTTAAAATAATTTTCCGTAATCTGCGCATCATTACGGAGAATTTAAACTAAATAAATACCGCTTGAGATTTTTTTCACAAGCGGTATTATTATACCAAATCAGACGGTTTATATCAATATTTTATTCGCTCATTCCTTTCTTATTTTTCATAAAAGAAATCACGAATTTTCCTCTTTCATGCGGCGTTTTTTCTTGATATGATACATTTCCCTGTCGGCCGATTCGAGCAGTTCTTTTAAGTTTATGCTGTCATTGTACTCATATACGTACATTCCAAGCGAAATCGAGAGTCTGTATTCCTTATCCGATTCTTCGTTATATTTTCTGACATTATCCTCAAAATCATCAAAAAATAACTTTTCTTCTTCCCTGTCATTAGTCGTAAATACAAAGGCAAATTCATCGCCACCCATACGAGCAATGATTCCTCTCTCACCCAAAGTGGAGGAAAGGATATTCGAGCTTGAAATAATGGCCTCATCGCCTTCGTCATGACCGTATGTATCGTTAATTGTTTTAAGATTGTCCGTATCCGCAAAGCCTACCATAATGTATTTCTTTCTCGAAGACGCTTCTTTTAGGAGGTTGTCGGACTCGATATAGAATCCTCTTCTGTTGTAAATACCGGTCAGTTCGTCCTGCTTTGCAAGTTCGTCGAGTCTTAAATTGTTCTTTGTAATGATATCCAAGGATTCCTTTAGCTGATTACTGGTTTCCTCTGTAAACATCAAAAGATGGAGGATTCTGATAGCGCAGGATACCTGGTAAATCAGACTCTCATAATACGAGAAAATGTTATAGGGAATATCGCAGACAAGCACTCCGTAAATAACATCTCTTACGTAGAGATTAAGCATTACAAGGTGTCCGCTAAGCTCCATCTTAGAAAAAGCAAAGTCAAACATTTCAGAAACAGGTATCATCTGCTCTCTGTCGGAAGGTGAGAATACTCTGTCATTAATTTGCATTGCTTTTAAGTACACAAATTCATCAGGCGAGAACTTATCATCAATACCGTGTTTGATGGGTTCTTTGAAAAGATAAAGGAAGCTGTGATTAATACCTATTTTCTGGAAATTGGAAATAATCGACGCATAGTTTTTCTCGGAAACCGCTTCAAAACCTATCATATCCGCTGAAATTCTGTAGATTTCATGCTGAATCTTTTTCAATTTGTAATTTTCGTTGCTCTCTCTAAGAGAAAGGATGGACGCAAGTCTTCTGTAAACGTAAGCGGAAATATTTACAATAATATTTCTCTTAATCTTGGACGTTGTATCGTCCATAATGCATTCTTTGACCATTTCCATCAAAATGGTAAATTTTCCTATATCAATCTCGCTTCTCTCGTCCGTATCGAAAAGCTTGTTGAAATACTGTGCAAGCGATGTCAGAAGATCTTTGGTTACTCTCTCGTTCCTATAGAGCTTTTCTATCTCGAGGATGAAATAAAGGTATGCTCTGTAGATATTATCCCTGTTTGCATTATTGATGGTCGGATTGTAAATAAACAGAAACGTCTGCTTCGCAAATGTATCAAAATCCGTCGAAGGCGTTATCTTAAACTGATGCGGCTGAAGATTTACCACATCTCCGCTTCCAAGATAAATTGAATCCCTCATTACAAAATGCGTAGGAATAATTCTGTCTTCATCATCTTCGAATGTCAGATAATCAAGCGCCATATTAACCGCTTCATATCCGATATTCTCGGCATCGGCTACTACCGATGCAAGAGGAGGATCTAAGTTAATATCTTTTTCGATATTATCAAACCCCATAAAAGATACGTCTCGCCCGACTCTAAGGCCTAATTCCTTCATGGCTTCATATCCGCCGATAGCCATTCTGTCATTCGCAAAAACAACACCGTCTATGCCGCGAACACTCTTAAAAAGATTGATTACGTCAAACATACATTTTTCGGTGAAGTCACAGTGAATAATAAGACGGTCCTCTACAGGTCGTCCATGTTCAATAAGTGCTTCTTTATAAGCCTCCACTCTTTCGATTGAGTCAAGGTTTTCCTTAGGTCCGGCAACCATAGCAATCTTCGAGCATTTCTGCTTTGTGATCATGATTTCCATGCCTTCCTTGATACCGGCCTTATTGTCATAGCAGATATTAGGAAGCTTGTTAGAATCTCCGGATACTGTAATAACAGGTATGTCTTTCAGGTTTTTAAGAAATTCGTTTAAAGAATTTCTCGACATTGAACCGGAAACAATACCTACCACACTCGTACAGGCGATAATAATATCGATATTCTTTTCTTTAAAATAGGTAAACAGAGTCTGATACTGATATTCGTACTCTTCGTATAGAAGTTCCTTTCTCGCCTGGAAATAGCGACCCGGAACTATTAAAAGATTACAGTCCGATTCATGTGCAGCGCGCATAGCCCCCTTGGTTACGCTGTTGCTGTAGACGTCTCTGATGTCCCCCACAATCAGAGCTACATTAATTCTTTTGCTCATAAAAAAATAACCCTTTATTCATTATAGTTTTTATTATAAACACAAAGAAATTATATCACAAAACCAAACATTTTAAAAGAAAAAAAGCCCGACTCGAAAGCCGGGCTTTTATAAGTATTATCAGAAGAATTATAATTCAGCGAAGTACTTGATTGTTCTAACCATCTGTGATGTGTATGAGTTCTCGTTGTCATACCATGAAACAACCTGTACAAGGAAGTTGCCGTCATCCATCTTAGAAACCATTGTCTGATTAGCATCGAAGAGTGAACCAAACTTCATACCAACGATATCAGAAGAAACAAGCTTCTCTGTTGTGTAACCGAAGGATTCGTTTGTAGCAGCCTTCATAGCAGCGTTGATACCGTCAACTGTAACGTCATCTTTCTTAACAACTGCGTGAAGAATTGTTGTAGAACCTGTGAAGGTAGGAACTCTCTGAGCAGCACCGATGAGCTTGCCGTTAAGTTCGGGAATAACAAGACCGATAGCCTTTGCAGCGCCTGTTGAGTTAGGAACGATGTTAGCAGCGCCTGCTCTTGCTCTCTGAAGGTCACCCTTTCTCTGAGGTCCGTCAAGGATCATCTGATCACCTGTGTAAGCATGAACTGTTGTCATGATACCGGACTGGATGGGAGCGTAATCATTAAGAGCCTTTGTCATAGGTGCTAAGCAGTTTGTTGTACAAGAAGCTGCTGAAATGATTGTGTCTTCTTTTGTAAGTGTTGTGTGGTTAACATTGTAAACGATTGTAGGAAGATCGTTACCAGCGGGAGCTGAAATAACAACTTTCTTTGCACCTGCATTGATGTGTGCCTGTGATTTTTCCTTAGATGTATAGAAACCTGAGCACTCAAGAACAACGTCTACGCCAAGTTCGCCCCAAGGACAATTGTTTGCATCGGGCTCTTTGTAAATCTTAAGTGTCTTTCCGTCTACTGTGATTGTGTTAGCTTCGTCATCTGACTCTACTGTGTGCTTGTTCTCACCGAATACTCCTGCGTATCCACCCTGAGCTGTGTCATACTTAAGAAGATGAGCAAGCATTGAAGGCTTTGTTAAATCGTTGATAGCAACAATTTCATATCCTTCTGCACCAAACATCTGTCTGAATGCAAGACGACCGATACGGCCAAAACCATTAATTGCAACTTTTACTGCCATTTTTTAATCCTCCTAGATTAATTTATTATTCAATTGACAATTGATAAATAATTGTCAAATTTTATCAAGCACTAATATTTTACTTGAAAAAAATATCTTTTTCAAGAAATTTTTTGTAAGCCGAAAACAAATATCCAATATGCACATAAATTATTATTTATTTGCCTAAATAACAGCAAATAGCACAATAAATTAACCCACAAAAAGTCTGGCTATATTGAAAATCAATGTACTCATCGCAAAAGCAACGCCAATCTGGAAAAGCATTGAGAGTAAAGTGAACTTAATTGACTCACTCTCCTTCTTTATAGTAGCTATCGTTGCAAGGCACGGTGTATAAAGAAGGCAGAATACCATCAAAGCAAGCGCATTGGCCGCTGTAAAGGTAGGATAAACGCTCTTAATGCTGTCATAAAGACTTGCACCGTTAACTGCGTTTGAGAAAAGAACCGTAAAGCTTGTTACTACTACTTCCTTTGCCGAAACACCTGCAAAGAGTGCTACCACAACTTCCCACATATTAAGTCCGCAAGGCTTTAATGCAGGAGCAATCACTTTGGCTACTATAGCAGCGAACGAATCAGCAGGTTCACCGACAAACCCTCTGGGACCGATATTAAGCGCAAACCATACGATGATTGATGCTATAAATATCGTTGTTCCGGCTTTTGTAAGATAATCCTTTACCTTGTTCCATACATATATTCTGATGGAACGAAGATTCGGTCTTTTATATTCCGGAAGCTCTATCAAAAGATTATTCTTATTTTTCTTCTTATCAAAAAGATTAGCAATAAATGCCGTTGCAAGCGCAACGAGGATTCCGAGCACATACATTGAAAAGCTGACCACTGCCGCCCATTTGCCAAAGAACAGTCCCGAGAAAAGAACGTATATCGGAAGTCTTGCGGAACACGACATAAAAGGAGTGATAAGCATCGTTCTTCTTCTGTCCTTGGGTGTCTCCAGTGCTCTTGTGGCCATTATCGCGGGAACTGTACATCCGAATCCCAGAATCATCGGAAGAAATGCTTTGCCCGATAAACCGAGCTTGCCCATTATACCGTCCATAACATAAGCCACCCTTGCCATATATCCGGAGTCTTCGAGTACTGCAAGAGCAATAAACAATATAATGATATTGGGTAAGAATGTAAGAATTCCGCCGACACCCGCTATGATACCGTCTACGACAAGTCCTTTTAACCAGACTGCCACATGGGCGCTGTCAAAAAGAACCGAAACTGTCTGCTGAAGCCATTCAAGGAATATTTCAAGGAAACCTTTTATCCAGTCACCAAGCGTAAATGTCAAAAGAAATACCAGCGCCATGATTATAAGGAAACACGGTACACCGAATACAGGGTGTGTGAGTATGGCATCAATTCTGTCGGTACCGGCTTCCTTGGCCGATTTATTAAAG
Source organism: Lachnospiraceae bacterium G41 (assembly GCA_900100245.1). Taxonomy (GTDB): domain Bacteria; phylum Bacillota; class Clostridia; order Lachnospirales; family Lachnospiraceae; genus UBA3766. The sequence goes on along the minus strand of FNEU01000002.1, from coordinate 254,673 downwards.
AGGCATTCTTTTATGATGTCGTCTATATATGAATACTTTGCCTGAATAATCTGTCTTGAATAGCTTTTATCAACGATTCTCGAAACATCCACAGGATGCTCTTCGGATACTTCCTCATCGTCTTCAAGGAGCTTAATCGCATGCCATCTGGCCGAAGAATGATTAGGATACTTCGCAGCCATGATAACTTCAAGCTTTTTAATCTTATCTTCGAGCGCATCACTGTAAGAAAATACTTCACCTAAAGTGACTGCTTCCTTGTGATGAATGATTGCGTGTAAAAGAATATCAAGTCCGCGCTTCTTAATAGCGGAAACGGGAACTATAGGAATATCGCACAACATCTCGGGAAGACGGTGCATATCAATTTCCATGCCACGCTCTTCTACCACATCCATCATGTTTAATGCCATAACGATGGGTTTGCCGAGTTCGAGTAACTGGAGCGTTAAATACAGATTTCTCTCAAGGCTCGACGCATCTACGACATTTACGATTACTTCGATGTCATCGTCGAGAATACAATTTCTCGTAACCTTCTCTTCTATCGTATATGTTGAAAGCGAATAAATACCGGGAGTGTCGATAAGAATCAGTTTTTCGTCTTCAAATTCGACGGTGCCTTCTTTTTTCTCGACTGTAACTCCGGGCCAGTTGGCAACTTTTAATCTTGCACCGGTGATTGCATTAAAAAGCGTGGTTTTTCCGCAGTTTGGGTTGCCAACGAATGCAACATGAAAACCATTGGGATGTTCTCTCATTTTACTGCCTCCTTTATCTCGATATTGGAGGTAATATGCTTGCCGAGCGCTAATCTGGTACCGCGGATTTTTACAATCAGTGCACCTGATCTTTTTCTGGTAAGCACACAAACGGGAGTACCCTCGTTGATGCCGAGCGCTTCAAGCCTTCTTGAAATAGGATTTTCAAGGAAGATATTCTCAACCGTATATTCTTTTTTCAGTTCGGCGTCCCAAAGGTTAATGTTTCCCATACTATTTTTTTCTTCTGATTATTAGAATTACAAATCCTGTTATGATTAATGCCAACGGTGCAACTATACAGAAAACTGCAATATAGAAAAGCACCATGCTTATACTTACAACTATCTGATCGTATGTAAGCTGTTTAACGGGAATGGTTGTAACAAGCGAATTGTCTACAAGTTTCTTAGATGCATCGATAAAGAGATCCGAGTTACCGTGTGAAACCACACTGTCAATCTGATCGTATAAGAATGCACCTGAACCGATGATTACGATATCGGCTGTCTCACCCGTTTCACTGTTTGTCTTGGTAATATATACACCGAGAGATAAAGGTCCTTCCTCGTCTCCGTCTTTTTTGCTTATGCCTTCAGAAGCTACTTCATCAGACATTAAACTCTTCACATATGCCGAAGAACTGGAAACGAAAATATCACCGATGCTTGTATCTGCCGGAATATTCTCATATTCATATTTCAGACCTCTCGCATAAACGAGAATGTTCATCTTATTATTGCTGATAGTATAAGGTGAAGAATTTTCGGGTACCGCAAGAATCCACGTGGGATCGTCCGAGGTAATCATATATCTGTAATCGCCTTCAAGAACAGTGCCTTCAGTAACTTCAACGCCACACCATTTGATGAAATCATCGTAATTCTTACATTCCGAATCTTCGGTTGCTGTGGTCATAAATACCTTTCCGCCCCTGTTGATATAAGCCTTGATTGCTTCGATATCAAGATTGTCCAAATCGGAACGGGGACCGTTAATCACAAGGATGTCACAGTCATCGGGAACAGATTTTCCGTACAGATAAAGCTCGGTAAACGAATATCCGACCTTTGAAAGTGCACTTGCAATATAATCGGGAAGAGCAGGTTCGTCATGTCCCGACAGGCAGTAAATCTTGACCTGATTGTCGCCGTTAATCATTGAACTGATTGCTGCGGTAATCTGGCCTTCAACATCAATACCTGTAATATTCGATGTGTAAGAATAATAATCATATGTATATTCAAACATATCGTAATAATCAATTACCCTGAACTGATCTCCCATTGTGATAATAAGAGAACTGTAATAAAGAGCCGTATCGGTAAAGTTAGCGGCAAATTCAGGATATTCCGTGGTAGGTTTGTAAACTACTCTGACATGTTTCGAATAAGAATCATATGAATTGATATAATGCTTAACCGTATTATCAACTTCTTCTTCCGAAGAAATTACATAAATGGTTACATCTTCATTTAATGTATCAAGAACGGCTTTACTTTCATCGGTAATCTTGTACCAGCCGTTCTGTGTGATATCAAATTCGGTATATTTTTCGGGAATGTAGTTACATCCGACATTAACTCCGATAATTGCTGCAATTATTACAAAGGGAAGCAGATTTGATAAGAAAAATCTGTTCTTGCCCATTGCAGAAAGCTGTACGGAATTCTTTGCAAATACCTTATATGAAAGAATAAGGAATATTGCGATTACGGAAATCATGTAAAGAATGTCTTTTAAATCAAGCACGCCTGATAAAAGACCGTCAAAAGGAGCAAATATATCTGTAATCGATACAATTTTTGTAATAACTTTTTCGGCACCGAATATATAATTGCAGAAGCCCGGCACTACCATGGTGAAAATATACACGGTATAAGTAAATATGGCTGCAAGGAACTGATGCTCGGTAATACTTGATAAGAACATACCTATGGCGATACATTCACAGCCAAAGAGGAAGAATCCTCCGAGTGAACTGAGTGTTTCTGCTACGGGAATGCTTCCGTAAATAGCCATTATTCCAACACCGACAGAACAAATGGCTGTAGCCATAAGCATAATAAGGCAAAGTGCAAGAAATTTTCCGATAATAACGGATACAAGCGAAATAGGTGCAGTAATAAGGAACTGATCTGTTTTCTGTCTCTTCTCTTCTGCAAGAATTCTCATTGTAAGAAGAGGCAATATGAAAATCAGAACAATTACCATAGAGTTTAACGTATCGCTGATATAAGGTGATCCGTATTTAATATTGTTCGCTACAAAGAACGCGCCTTCGAAAAAAGTAAATACCGCAAGGAAAATCCATCCAAAGAGCGATTTGAAATATGATCTTAATTCTTTTAATAAAATTGCTGTCATTTTTCTATTCCTCCTTGGAATCGCTGTCCGATTCTTCTGCTGTATCTTCATCGGAGCCAGACACCTCTTCGGTGTCAGGCACCTCTTCAGTTTCTTCCTTATCAGCGAAAACCTCATCTAAATCCGTGCCTTCTCTGATAGCTTTAAGTTCGGCCTCATAAGCTTCGTCTGCTTCTTTTACGAGGGTCAAATAAATATCTTCAAGTGAGGAAGTCTCTTCACTCATTTCAAGGATAAGAAGTCTTGCATCGGAAAGTGCGAAAGAAATATCTTCCCTTACGTCCTTTGAAGAATCGCAGGTAACTTCAAATAATGAACTTTCGCCCTTATCCTCGATAAATTTAACTTCATCAAGAGAATCAATACCTTTAAGAACTTCTTCAATCTTGTCCTTAGCGCCCTTAACATTGAGTTTAATAGTCTTGACATTTTTATGATTTTTCAAAAGATTTTCCGTGGTATCGCATGCAACCATACGACCGTTTGCAATCACAAGCACTTCATCGCAGGTAGCACTTATCTCTGATAAGATATGCGAAGAAAGAATAACTGTATGCTCACCCTTAAGTGATTTGATAAGGTTTCTTACTTCGATAATCTGCTCGGGATCAAGGCCAACTGTGGGCTCGTCGAGGATGATTACCTTGGGGCTTCCAAGGATTGCCTGAGCTATGCCGACTCTCTGCTTATAACCTTTGGAAAGGTGCTTAATAAGGCGTGCGGACATATCTTCAATATCCGTAGCTTTCATAACACGCTCTATTTCTTCTGCTCTTTTATCCTTTTCAACACCTTTTATCTTTGCAACAAAAGTGAGATATTCTTTTACAGTCATATCAGGGTATAAAGGCGGCATTTCAGGCAGATATCCGATACTCTTCTTTGCTTTTAAGGTATCTTTGCCCATTACAAAACCGTTAACTTCCACAGTACCTGCGGAAGGGGAAATATAACCCGTAATGATATTCATTGTCGTGGATTTGCCGGCACCGTTGGGTCCCAAAAATCCGTAGATATGACCTTCTTTTACTTCAAAAGAAATATCGTCGACAGCGATATGGTCGCCGTAGATTTTAGAAAGTCCTTCAACTTTGATCATAAAACAACATCTCCTTTTTTGTTACATCCTTATACATATAAAATAGTGGGAGAAATTAATTCCCCCACTTTTTTAATTTAAATTTTATAAATCCTATTTCTCATTCTCAGGAATATCTGTAAGTGTAGCCTTATCGCTTGTGATAGGATTTTCTTCAGCTTCTGCAGTAACTTCTTCTTTAGCTGCTTTTTCTTTCTTTTCCTTTACGGGAGCAAGACCCATAACCTTAAGTGCAAGTGCGTTTGCAACAGGTACTTTTACTGTTTTGCCCATAAGTGAAAGGATAACAAAGATAACCATAAGCACAAATTCTACAAAACCTAAAATGTTTACAATGAAACCTGCAATATCAAGTTTTGTAAATATTGTGTATACATCAGTCTTTCCAATATCAGTACTCATAACAGTTCGAACCCAGTCAAACTTAGAAGTTGAAAGGTCAAACAAAATTCCGAGATACTTTCTGGAAATCCATCCAAGAACCATATTGGCAATAAGAAGAATGAATGATAAGAAGAATGCATTAAGAACATTCTTTTTAAGTACTTCTTCTTCACCTGCTAAAAGTAATACTAAAATGGTTCCGATAAGAATCCAAGGAAAACTGTACCATCCGCAGAAAAATGCGAAAGCACTGATAAATGCAACTGAAACCCCAAATCTCTTTGACATAAGAACTCCTCCTTATTAATTCAAGTAAAATTTATCACTTAATTTCTTGTTGAAGAAATATTATGATCAGCTCAAATCATAAAAAATTACTCTTCTCTGTGAACCCTCTTCAATTTATCTGCAACTTTTCTTAAAAGAATGCCTATAATCACAGCTAAAACGATAACTCCCACAAATACTGCGAAAACAAGCAGATAACTTAATAAACTTGAAATAAATGCGCTAAACATCAAGACCTCCGAAGTCTCTTTTGAAAATGTTTAAAATATACCAAAATAAAAAGGTATTTCCAACTAACTATGATACATCGAAAGGCCGTCATCGTCAAGAAGTTCACTGCCTTTAGCCGAACTTGAAGCAAGAAAATCACAGCGTTCGTTTTCTCTGTGACCCGCATGACCTTTTATCCATGTAAAAGTCACGTTATGTCCATCCATTGCCTTAAGAAGTCTTTCCCAGAGTTCTTTGTTTTTAACAGGCTCTTTGTTGGACTTTTTCCAGCCGTTTTTCATCCATGCATATATCCAGTGCTGGTTAAATGCATCGCAGACATATTTTGAGTCAGATACAACCTCCACATCACATTTCTGCTTTAAAGCCTCAAACCCCGTAATGACGCCCATGAGCTCCATTCTGTTGTTTGTCGTAGCCTTGTAACCCGCGCAGAATTCCTTTTCGTGAAGTTTGTTTTCCTTATCGACGTATTGTAAAAGTGTTCCGTAACCGCCCGGACCGTCGGGATTGCCCTTGCAGGCACCGTCGGAATAAATTTTAACCTTCATCATACTGCCATTTCCCCGTATCCACAAAACCTTTGGAAAGAATCTGAGCATTTTCGACTATTTCCGAAGGGTATTCCTTAATCTTAAGCAAAAGAAGTGCATTTCTAGTATCTGACCTGCCGTCGTTTATTTTATACGAGAAATAAATATCTTCTTTGCCGTCATCGTCTTTTCTAATCTCCTCTCTGAAAAAATGATTGTCATAATCTTTTTCGAGAAGATAAGTAAGTTCTATATCGTGCGTAGCCGCCAGAGTGATGATATTCTCACCTGTCAGATATTTTAGGATTTCTGTTGCCGCAGCCACACGTTCTACCGTATTCGTTCCTCTTAAAACTTCATCAAGGAAGCATATAACATTTGCGCCCGATTCCTTCGCCTTGATAATTCTGTTTATGGAATTTATCTCAGCCATGTAATAACTCTCTCCGGTTCCAAGCGAATCGCTTAATGACATCGAGGAGAAAAGCTCGGAGCTCCTAAAAGAAAACTCCTTCGCGCACGCAACATATACGCTCTCGGAAAGAATTGCGTTAACTAAAACGCTTCTTAAAAATGTGGATTTACCCGAAGCATTCGAGCCTGTAATAAGCATTCCCTTTGAATTGTCAAACGAATTGGGAACACAATTATTTACCAGAGGGTGAATCATATCCACGCCTTTTATGATCTTTTCATCCGTAAATGTCGGTACGCAGGTATCCTCTAATGACGCTTTTAAATTCGCAACGCTTATCTGGCTTTCCATCTTTCCCAAGATTGCAAATATTTCACCGTAAGCATCCTCGTTGTCGATTACATATTTTAACATCTTATAAAAGAAAAAAATGTCAATTAGGAAGAAGCAGTTAATAATCGCAGTCATACCGCTTGCCAAATCCGCAATTCCGGTTCTGTTACTCTGCTTGATAAAAGAAAGATAAGAAGTTTTAACACCCTTAAGTTTTTTACGAAGTTCTGTGAGTCTTTCGTACTCTTCCTCATAAAAAGGAATCTTCATTGCGACTGCTTTTTCGCTGATGATAAGAGTTCTTACTATGTACTCAAAAGATGTGATATAGTTTTGAACCAGCTTGTTGTGTGAAATATAGATAAATACACACACTATCATCCACGCAATAAGAAGGCAGATGCCGAGTGTGACATTAATAAAAAACGAGCCGATTATAAGAATATAAACGAGCCATACAATATAAAAAAGTATCAGGGGTACTTTTTTGACATCTGATAAAAGAGAAATATATTCAAATACCGAATGCTTACCTGTTTTACCAAGCTTCGCAAATAAAAGCTGAAGCTTGACTCTTAACTCTGTATCTTCGATTAGTGCATCGGTCTGTGAAGCATATTTGTCAATCTTCTCTTTTGAAGGATTGGTATCGATACATCTTAAAGTGTAATAAAGATACTCGTCGCCGCAGGATGAATAACACTTGTTAATCGAATTGTAAAGAGTCTCGCCTTCCGCGTCGTTCCATGTAATATCATCAATATAAAAACCGTCATCATCCAGATGGTTTAAATAATACCCTCTGTATGAAGCAGCTTTTTCGGGATCGTATTCTTTTCTTTCGATTTGACCGAAATTTCTTCTAAGTCTTTCGGCAAATCTTTTAACCTTGTTATGTTGGGTAATAATGTTTACAACAAGAGCGATAATTATACCGCCTATGATAAAAGAAATTAAAATAAAAGCATCCATTAGATCAAAGCCATTTTCTTAACCGCAAGAGTAACCAGTTTTTCGAACTTAGGTGCCGCATCTTTTCCTGCCTGCTGTACTTCCTCGTGAGTTAAAGGTGTGGGAGAAATGCCTGCAGCGAGATTGCATACGCATGAAATACCGCAAATCTTAAGTCCCATATGGTTAGCAACAATAGCTTCGCAAACGGTACTCATACCTACGGCATCCGCTCCGAGAATACCAAGCATTCTTATATCTGCAGGAGATTCGAAAGAAGGACCTGTAAGCTGAACATATACGCCTTCTTTTAAGTCTATATCAAGTTCTTTTGCACTTTCTCTGATAATATCCTGTAACTCAAGATTGTAAACATGGCTCATATCGGGAAATCTGGTTCCGAGCTCGTCTACATTGGGCCCGATTAAAGGATTGGGGAAAAGTGTTGCGATATGATCGGTAATCATCATAAAATCACCGGCCTTGAAAGCCTTGTTGATTCCGCCCGATGCATTGGTAAGGAATAAAATCTTAGCTCCCAAAAGACCCATGAGTCTTATTGGAAGCACAACGTCCGATAAATCATAGCCTTCATAGTAATGTACTCTTCCCTTCATGCAAACAACGGGAACATCATCCACGTAACCAAAGATAAATTTGCCGGCATGTCCGGGAACTGTTGATACAGGGAAACCTTCGATTGATGAATATTCAATCTCGCATTCAACCTTTATATTATCAGCGTAATTTCCAAGACCTGAACCAAGCACAATCGCAACCTTCGGAACAAAATCGGTCTGCTTTCTTACGCAATCCAAACAATTTTTTAATTTATCGTATACCTTTCCCATTTTATAACCCTCCGAATAATTTATTTCCACTCTGCGGCTTTAATTTCGATTCTTGCGTCACGAAGCATAAGTTCGTTGCAGACATCTTTTGCAGATTTATTCTCAAAAAGAATTTTGTTTACTTCTTCTACGATGGGCATTGATACTCCGTATTTTTCAGCGAGTACCTTTGCTGCCTTAGCACAGTTTGCACCTTCGATTACCATCTTAATTTCTGCCTGAGCTTCGGCCAAAGTCTTACCCTGAGCAAGAAGCATACCTGCACGACGGTTTCTTGAATGCATACTTGCACAAGTAACGATTAAATCGCCGATACCCGATAAACCGTAAAAGGTCTCGGGTCTTCCGCCCATTGCCTTGCCGAGTCTTGAAATCTCAGCCATACCTCTGGTTATAAGAGCGGCCTTTGTATTGTCTCCGTATCCGAGGCCATCAGCAATACCTGCAGCAAGTGCGATTACGTTTTTAAGAGCTGCGCCGATTTCAACGCCCTTTACATCAGGTGATGTATATACTCTGAATACTTCGCTCATAAAAAGATTCTGCAAGAACATTGCTGTTTCTTTTTTCTTGGTAGCAACAACAATTGTTGTGGGAATTCCTCTTCCCACTTCCTCTGCATGTGAAGGGCCGGAAAGAACTGCTACGGTCGAACCGGGAATCTCTCTTTCGATAACTTCCGAGAGCGTCAGTAAAGTATCGCTTTCAATACCCTTGGCAACATTAACGATTATCTGGTCTTCTTTATAAAACTCCTTTAAAGAAGCTGATGTAGACTTAATAAAAGGTGAAGGTACAGCCATGATGATGACTTCTCTTCCGTCGACCGCATCTTTTAGGGACGATGTAAATATCATATCGTCCGGAAGCTTAACTCCGGGAAGCTTGTCGACATGCTCTCTCTTTTCTTTTAGCATCGTTATTTCATCCTCGAGAGCAGACCATACGGTCACTTCATTTCCGTTGTTATATAAAAGTTTTGCAAGTGCGATTCCCCAACTGCCCGCACCAAGCACTGCGATTCTACTCATTCCTTAATATCCTTTCGAACATATATTATTTATCTTCCTGACGTTCTCTGATAATGAATTTAAGAGGTGTACCCCTAAATCCGAACGTGTCTCTGATTTTATTTTCTATGTATCTTGTATACGAGAAATGCATCAGCTCTTTGTCGTTTACAAATATAACGAATGTCGGAGGCTTAACCGCAACCTGCGTGATATAGAAAAGTTTAAGTCTCTTTCCCTTATCCGTAGGCGGCTGCTGCATTGCAACGGCCTCAACCATAATTTCATTTAGAACACCGGTCTGAACTCTCATAGCATGATTTTCCATAACCATATCGATGGTTTCAAAGAGCTTCGGAAGTCTCTGGCCCGTTTCTGCCGATACGAAAAGAATCTCTGCATAAGGCATGTATGAAAGCACGGTTCTTATTTCTTTGGTAAATTCATTCGTTGTCTTGTTGTCTTTTTCTATGGCGTCCCATTTATTAACCGCAATAATCATTGCTTTACCGCGTTCGTGAGCAATACCTGCGATTTTCGCATCCTGCGAAGTAATTCCTTCGGTAGCATCGATTACGAGTACGCAGACATCACAACGTTCTACAGCAGCTACAGTACGAACAATCATAAAATGTTCGAGCTCATCGTTTATTTTGCTTTTCTTACGAAGGCCTGCGGTATCGATTAAAACATACTCTTTACCGTTGTATTTAACCTGCGTATCTACAGCATCACGTGTCGTACCTGCTATATCGGACACAATAACTCTCTTCTCACCGATAAGCTTATTAATGATTGAGGACTTGCCTACATTTGGCTTACCAACAATGGCAACCTTCGGTCTGTCATCCTCTTCTTCCGTATAAAGGCTGTCGTCAAAATGGGAAATAACCTCGTCGAGCATTTCTCCGAGTCCCAGCTTATTTACACTGCTGATAGGGAAAGGCTCACCGATTCCGAGATTGTAAAATTCGTATACGTCATTACCGAATTTTTCAAAAGAATCTACTTTATTGACTACAAGAACAACAGGCTTTTTGCTCTTACGAAGCATATTGGCCACGTTAAGATCCGCATCCTGAAGTCCCTGCTTTACATCCACTAAAAAAATAATAACATCTGCGGTATCAATCGCTATCTGCGCCTGTTCCCTCATCTGTGAAAGGATAACATCCTTCGAATCGGGTTCGATTCCGCCTGTGTCGATTAAAGTAAAGCTTGTATCTAGCCATGTTACATCTGCATATATTCTGTCTCTGGTAACGCCGGGCGTATCTTTTACGATGGAAATACGCTCGCCTGCGAGGCAGTTAAACAAAGTCGATTTGCCGACATTCGGTCGTCCTACAACCGCAACTATCGGTCTTCTTTTATTTTTACTCATTTTTCACCTAAATAATCAGTTTAATATCTATTGTAAATATTTAAGACTGTATCAAAAAAGCCTACGTTTGATTTTACAATATCGATATTTACTTGTAAAGTCGACGACACATCCTTTAGGGTATAATCGTCCAGAAAGACTTCCTCTCCCGAACGCATCATACATTCGTGTATAAGCAGGGAATCGCCCAGGTCCTTATCCTTTAGCTGTGCCATTAAATCCGTGGCCGTAATAAGCCCTGTAACGGTAATCATTTCTCCGAAAAAGTCATTTCTTATTGCAACCACATCTATTTCAAGATTGTCCAACACCTCTTCCATTCTTCTGGCGAGTTCCTGTACAAGTCCGTAGGCAAACTTTCCTGTGGCGCAGGTTATTTTGACTCTTTTATGATTTGGATTGCTCTTATAGCTTTCTCGGAACTCATTGTAAACAGGATAAAAGTCTTCACGTTCGCTCGTTATCATTCCGACGCCGTTTTCAAGCTGAAGATATCCGTCGTATGTCTCGGGCTCGGGTAATTCCTCTCCTGCTAAAAGATACCACTCATCCGATGCATGCACGAAATGAATGCCAAACTCCTCGTATGCCTTGTCCTGCCATCTTTTGACGGTTTTAATTAAAGCCTTGGCATCTTCCTTCGTAAAAGGCTCGAGCTTTGTCAGTCCTTCCCTGTGTTTGGACAAACCGACGGGAACAACCGATACACTTTCAAGCACGGGAAGATATTTGTATAACTCCGATAAAGAGTATTCGAGCTCCTCGCCGTCATTATAGCCCTTGCAAAGCACTATCTGACCGTTCATTATAATTCCTGCTTCATAAAGCTTCTTTGCTTTCTTTAATGCCTCACCTGCAAAACGGTTGTTAAGCATCTTGCAGCGAAGTTCGGGATTCATGGTCTGAAAAGAAATGTTTATGGGTTCAAGACGGTATCTTATAATACGATCAAGTTCGTCATCATCCATGTTGGTCAGCGTGACATAGTTTCCCTGCAGGAAAGACAGTCTGTCATCATCATCCTTAAAATAAAGCGTGTCTCTCATTCCCGGCGGAAGCTGATCAATAAAACAGAAAATGCATTTATTTCTGCAGGATCTGTATTCGTCCATGAAATCGTTTTCGAAAACAATTCCGAGATCTTCGTACGCATCTTTTTCTATTTCAACATCACAAATCTCGCCCTGTTTGGTGCGTACGTTTAAAACTATCTCATCATCCTGAACAAGAAACATGTAATCTAAGATGTCTTTTATTTCAACATTATTTATTTTTAAAAGCTCGTCTCCTTTTTCTAGACCGATTTCCTCAGCGATGGAACCGGGCTCGACTGCGGAGATAATATGTTTCTGATTCTTTTTCACTGTTAACTCTTAAAAGATATGTTTTTTGTATTGTCTACTCAAAGATTATAAGTCAAAAACGCCTTATTTACAAATTGTAAATTGACTATGTCACTTTGCCTATGTATAATTTTTCTTGGTGTAATTAAAAAGGAGCTTATATGCATTGGGTGAACCCTGTAACGGGGTTAAATTTAACTTCTATTTTTATAACCAATTTCTTCGGTGTTATCTTAATGATAGCGCTGCTTTTCAGTCGCGGCTGGATTGTCAGGGTTAAGAAGCACGAAGGAAATCTGGTTCTTTTGATGATTCTTTCTGTACTCGCGGGTTGCTTTATCGAACCGCTTTCTTTTGTTTGTGAAGGCCTTCCCGGTACAGGCATTCATTATTGTCTTTTCTTCTTAAACACCATTCTGTTTTCGTTAGACGTTATCATCGGTCCCTGCTACGCAGCAATATTAACGAGCCATATCAACAAGAAACTTTCCCGAATTCAGATATATGTTATTTTAACTTTAATCGTAATCGAAATGATTATGCTGGTTATTAATTTCTTCAACCCTATCATATTCGAAATTTCTTCCGACAACATTTACGAAAGAAAATCCCTTTTCTGGATGTATATCGTTATAGAAGCGGGACTTATGGCCTATGGTCTGTTTGTTTTCCTTTTGGCCAAATTAAGAGGCAGAATATTAAGATTTTTCCCTGCATGGCAGTTTTTGGTTCCGATTCTTTTAGGAACTTTAATACAGGGCTTTACCTACGGCGTATCGGTTATCTGGCCGAGCATCGGCATAGCGGTATGCAGTATCGTTTTATGTCTTCAGAACGAAAACATTTTCATCGACAAACTGACCGGCGTTTATAACAGATATTTTCTCGATGAAATCAAAAAAGACTTTAAATCCAAGAGCAAAGGTACCATCGGTTCGATGATGCTTGATATGAACGGATTTAAGAGCATCAACGATCTTTATTCTCACGAAGAAGGCGATATCGCATTAAAAAGCGTTGCAAACATCCTAAAAGAAGTCATCTCCTCCAACGGTTCCATTATTCGTTTTGCGGGCGATGAATTCGTAATCATTATAAAAACATCATCCGAAGACGAATTATTATCTTATAAAAATAAAATATTGGAATCTTTTGAGAGATTTAATAATACCGCCGGAAAACCCTATGCTCTTTCGGCAGCTATCGGTACTGCTTTATATGATTTTTCAAAGGGTGATGTATCTGATTTCCTTAATAACATTGACTCTCTTATGTATATAGACAAGGAAAACTATTACAAAAATCACGACAGAAGAAGCGCTTCAAGGAACTCTTAATACCGGTAGAAACAGGGGTATAATAAGAAAAATAAAAAACACTTGCTTTTTTTACCCCGTTATAATAGAATAGTTTTTGCTAGTTTTAAATGGCTCGTTGGTCAAGCGGTTAAGACGCTGCCCTCTCACGGCAGAATCAGCGGTTCGATTCCGCTACGAGCTGCGCAAAGAAAAACCCGTAAACATATCGTTTGCGGGTTTTTGTGTTATTTGAATCCGTAAACCATTATTCCGACAACTCCGGAAATCACAATTAACAGAATTGGCGACATGCCTTTTTTTATTATCTTTCTTGATCCGAAATAAATTGCTGCAAGAATAACCGTCAGCATACCTGCAGTATAATCAAAACTTGTTCCGATTTGAATATTCAGATTGTTCCACACCACAGACAGGCCTGTTGCAAATATAATACCGATAACGCAAGGCTTTAATCCGTCAAAAACCGATTGGAAAGCCTTGTTTTTCATTAAACCTTTTAACAGTAAAATAATTAAAATAATAATTACATACGCCGGAAGCACAACAGCCGATGTCGCTATAAGAGCGCCGAGAATTCCGCCTTTTGAACTGCCGATGTATGTCGCAAGGTTCACCATCAGCGGTCCGGGTGTACTCTCACTGACGGCTATCATATACATCAGCGTCTCTTCATCCATCCACCCGTGAGAGGCAACAATCTCTTTTATGAGCGCTATGGAAACATATCCCCCTCCGAATGAAAACAATCCGACTTTAAGGAAACCGATTAACAAATCCAGATAAACCATTTTCTAATCAGCCTCCTTTTTCATTTTTTTATTTACAAAAAATGTCAGGAGTCCGACAAGAGCGGCCAAAGCCATCAACACCAGTGAAGATATATGCAGCGATAATGCACTTATTATCAGAATTCCTAAAAGAGAAACAATTAATATTACAATTTGCCATGCCCTCCATTTACCTTTGGAAAGCATCTTGACTGCTGCATCAACTATCAATATCCCAACGGCTATTTTTATCCCTTTAAATGCTCCGGCAATCCATGCAATTTCAAGGAAGTGGTCCAGGAACAATGAAATAACGAATATGATTATAAATGATGGAAGAACCATGCCAAGCGTGGCAACAACAGATCCTAAAAATTTTCTTTTTTTATATCCGACATACGTTGCAAGGTTTATGGCAATCGGTCCCGGTGTGGATTCCGCTATAACCGTAATTTCCATCATTTCATCATGCGTAATCCATTTATTCTTTTCTACACAGGTATGTTCAATAAGCGATATCATTGCATAACCGCCACCAAAAGTAAACGCACCTATGCGTGCAAATGTAAAAAATAAAGACAATAGTTCTTTCATTTGTCATCCCCGGTTTTATCTTCTATCTTTATAATTTCTGCAAATTCGTTTTCCGATTCAACTTATTCTATTCCGTTTCGAAGAGCATTGCGGATTGCATCTTTTATCACTTCGCTTGAATAAGTGGCACTTGTTATCGCGTCCACTTCTACATCATTCTTTTGAATCATTGTCGGAATCATTTCTTCCGCCGGTTTGCCCAAACCGCATTCATGCTTAAGTAAATCTATATTTGTTATTTCTCCGTTCGATACCGTAACCCTTACTTCAACTTTTACAAGGTCGGTTTCACTTTTGCCCTCGTATACTCCATCCTGAACCTGTGATATTTCTATTCTTGTTCTGTCAAAGCTGTTAACCTGCTTTTTCATATGATTCACGGTCATAAAAACAAGAGATAAAATAAGCACTGCCAATAATAGGATTAAACAGCCCAAAACTGCCAATATAATCTTTATAACTTTTTTCATAATCTAATTCTCACTCTCAAAATATTCAACAATAGGAGCAATGAATTTCTTATCCGAAATATCATACGAAGAAGAAATCATCTCCACCATTTTCTTTTCATCTTCTGTTTGATTTTTCTTTCTTTTTTGTGAGGATACAAACATCTTCATTGCCATCTTTGAGGGGGCATTCATCTTTTCATAATTAAATCCTCCCTGACAATAAAAAGTTTTGATATGTTTTTTCTGATTATCATTTAATGTTTTATTAAACATTACCTCAATATCCGGACTGTCATTGGGGCCTCCTCCGACACAAAACAGTGCAAGGCGCTTATCTTCCCATGAAGATGCCTTGTCAAGAAACCATTTTACTTTTGTAACAGTTCCCGCCATTGCCCATCCGCCATAGATTATTGCATCATAAGAATCAAAATATTTTTCATCTTTCTTTTGTGCTTCCTTAAGATTAAGGATATCCGCTTTCATTTCTTCCGCTAACCATTCAGCATATCTTTGAGTAAATCCTGTTTGGGATGTGTATACTATAAGTGTTTTCATAATTCGTTAAGATTCCTTTCCATTTTCATAATCGTTTGAATAGTAGTCATCAGGCTTTTTTCATCTATTCCTTCAAAAATACGACCAATCACATATTGGCTCTGTTGTCCATTATTATCGTTTGTCTCCAAAAAATTTCTTGCTGCATCAGTAACGTAAATACGTTGTTTTCTTTTATCTTTTTCATCTTCAAAAGTAGCTATAAAGCCCTTTTTCTCCAACCTTAATAAGATTTGTTTTACATTCTGATGGGAACTGCCCATAACATCAGAGAGTTCATTAATTGTAGGCGCTTCTTTGCAAAGATTGATACAAATAATGGCAAAGAACTGTTTCCATGTTATTTCTTTTAAATACTCATCTGCTGCCGCCTGGTATCGGTTGTCAAAAGCGCTTAGCAACCCTAAAAGAAACGCCTGCGGAGGCATATCTCCAAATTCGACATTAGTTTTATTCATTTCTTTATTGTAATTCATAGGTTTCTCTCCAATTAAAAAATAGGTAACATGTTACATTTCTGAAAATAATGTAACACATTACCTATTTCCTGTCAACATCTATTTATGATTCTTTCTATTTAGCAAAACTGAAAGTTTCCAATCTATCTTTCAGCAACAAACCTATAAAGTTCTACGTTCCCGTCGCTTTCAGTTGATTCAATATTAAAACCACATTTCTCAGTATAAAACTTAACATTTTCTTTCTTGTCTATCGGTGTTACCAGAGTAAGTCTTTCCCAATCTTCATAATATGACTTAATAAATCTTATCGCTTGAGTACCAATCCCTTTACCTTGATACTCAGGAACAACACACAAACAGCCAACCTCATACACTCTATTCTCAAGTTTTATACACGAAACACATCCAACGGGTTCATTATCACATATTATGATATGTTTCAGATATTTGTTGATTGACTCTTGCATCTTTTCTTTTGTTTGTCCATATCCCGGGCAAAATCCGTATCGAACGTAATCATCATAAAAAGAGGCATTATATATTTTTATCAATAGTTCTGCATCTTTTAATGCAGCTTGTCTGTATTCTATCGTCATAATAGTTCGTCTCTATTTAGAAATACTGTAATATTTCAACTAAATTATTTTCCGATTTTATGTTGCAACGTTCATGCCGACAAACTCGAATCTGTCACTCTGCCGAACTGTATTGATATCCATCCGGAATTCGAATATACGCCCGGATATGTCCGTCGATTGATCGCTCAATTATTCCGGACTTGTTGTTAATATTTCCTTCCGCGGCAATAATCGTATGCTCCCGTTTCTCAAGGATGATCCCCATATGATCGTGCTCTCTGTTCTCGAATACTCTGTCATAAATGACAATGTCTCCCGCTTCCGGAACAAACTCTTCCGCGCCTCTATGGTATTCAATCCGCTGATCGTTGATGGCAAATTCCTCCCAACCGAAGCATGCCGCCAGATGACAGATTTTGCATTCATTGGGTCTGTACGGAATCTCGAATCCCGCTTCCGTGCAGCAATAATACACAAACGCCGCGCACCATAACCCGTCCGCTTCCTTGACGCTCCACGTCGGAAACAATCGCACAATCGGCGCAAGATTGGACGGCAGCCCGTCAAACGTTCCGTGAAATGGAGCCCGCGCCATATCCTTCGCTACTCTGAATAATTCTTTTCTCGTTGCTTTTTCCATATAATCCTCACAAATCCCGATCTGTCATACTCATATATATTCAAATATAATTGCGAAATAATCTACTATTGGCTCCTATTTCCAAAACAGTTTTATATTTTTTTCTTTATAGGCCTCAAGCTTGAATTTACTTCCTGCATAAGCAATGAAGGATCGTTCCGTCTTCCGGTTTATAAATGCTTCCCTTTTCAAAAACAAGAACATCCATTCCGGCCTGATCTGCAAACATCTTCAAATCATCTTCTTCAAATGCTTCCCAATATATTTCGGCATTAGCATAAGGATAAAACTTCTGATCAACCAAACAATTCGGATAATTCTCTTTTAAATAATTATAGTAATGCGTTGAGAAGCTGAGTAATCCATCCTTTTTCAGAACTCTCTTGCATTCTCCCAAAAACATCTGCTTACGTTCATTTCCATAAATCAAACCAAGTGTCTGAGACCAAATCAATACGACATCAAAAGAATCTGCAGAAAAATCCAGATGTTCACCATCATATTCATAAAACGGAATCTTGTATCCTTTGTCAGCAGACAACTTCTTTACTTGTAGTATTACTTCTTTTGAAATATCTATCCCAATCACATTAAATCCAAGATCAGACAATGCAAATGCTTCCCGTCCTAAGCCACAACCAATGTCTAGTATTCTGGCACCTGAAGGAAAATGCTTAATTACAGACTTTTCCCAATCTTTAAGTTCAGAATTCCAATTAAACATTTCGTCAACATTATTTTTATCTTCATACCATTTTTCTACAACATTACTCATATCAATTCCTTAATTCGTAGATGTCCATATTTCATACACGCTCAGACAAACTTGAATTTGCCGTTATTTGTTCCCTATGCCCAGATCGCCATCGCCAAAGTGCCGACAACAATCAGAATCAACCCGGCAAGCGCCTTTCTGCTCAACTTTTCTTTGAATACGAAATAGGAAAAAGCGACGGAAACGATAATGCTGAGCTTATCGATTGGTACGACAACGCTGACGACGCCGTTCTGTATGGAGTAATAGTAACAGAGCCATGATGCGCCTGTGGCAATCCCTGACAGAGCTATGAATACAAGTTCTTTGGAATTAGTATTTTTCAGTTCAGCACCTTTGCCTTTAACGAAGACGATCAGCCAAGCCATAACAAGAACAACACCAGTACGGATCGCCGTCCCGAGATTTGATTCTACATCTGTTATGCCGATCTTTCCCAGAATAGAGGTCAGGGCAGCAAAAACAGCGGAACCAATCGCGTAGGGCAGCCACGTGCGCTTCGTGTCCTTTGCTTCAGTTTTCTTCTTTTCGATCATCAGAAACACGCCTGCCGCAAGAAGTGCAGTACCGATCAGCTTGACCGCCAGATGTTCTGTCTCACTGAAAAGAATGATTGCGATAAGCACTGTCAGAACCGTGCTGGATTTATCGACGGGAACGACCTTGTTCACATCGCCGACGGACAGGGCTTTAAAATAGCAGAACCACGAGGCTCCTGTCGCAAAGCCGGACAGAATTAAGAAGATGATAGATTTTGCCGATATTTCCGTGATCGTTCCAGCAGAGCCAACGATAAACACCATGATCCAGGCAAAAAGGAGTACAACGACCGTCCGCAGAGCAGTCGCCACGTCTGAATCAGTCTTTTTGATCCCGCATTTCGCAAGTATCGCCGTAAGTCCGGCAAAGAGCGCGGACAAAGCCGCCATGATTAGCCACATATCTTCCCTTATTCATTGTCATATATTCTGGTAATTCTCGTCCATCAATTATCTCTAAGATAAATCCCACTTTGCTTAACCGTTTATACTGAAAGTTAATCTGATTAACTATATTTACGATTCATCTATTTAGAAATACTGAATTTTTCTTCAGCAATTTCATTATAATAAATCTCTTAATCCTTTAATCTTGCAAAAAGAAGTTTCCATATCCGATTCCGGATTGATTGTAATCAAAATAGGTGTAATTCCGACTTTTACAGCACCTTCAAGATTATCAATTCTGTCATCCACAAAAACAGTGTCTTCAGCCGGAAACCCACATTTACTCAATGCATCCAAATACATTCTTTCATCAGGTTTAAATACTCCGACAGAACAGCTGTAAGTATAAAAAGATATATACTTTAAGACTCCTATATATTCCAACTGAGGAGTAATACTCGGCCAGGTATCGGAGATGATGCCCAGTTCGAATGATTTTGACAATTCTTTTACCGCATCAACAGTCCCCGGATAACCAATATAGTTTTTCATGTTATAAGTTCTGTCATAGGCAATTTCTTCCAATTCTTTAATAGACAATCCCAGATCCAGTTCCCTTGATACAATTGAATAGAACTCAAAGT
The DNA here is from genome assembly GCA_900100245.1 of Lachnospiraceae bacterium G41. GTDB lineage: Bacteria > Bacillota > Clostridia > Lachnospirales > Lachnospiraceae > UBA3766. Next base: position 235,009 of record FNEU01000002.1, on the reverse strand, counting down.
ATTGTCTATTCTCCTCTTCCATAGTGGTTAAAAGATGGTTTTTTTCAAGATAATCGATTCCGACATATTTAGCTCTTTTTATCTCCTTAGAATCTATAGCATTTATTCTGTCACCGACAACTTCGTAAAATTTGTTTGTTAACATCCAGTCACCCGAAGCAGGTGCATCCAGAGTATAACCAACATCCAGAAATATAACTTTTTTGTTTTCGAGTATTTTATTCATATTGTTTTCAGCCTTTTAAACCGTTCATTCTGATTTCATCAAGTTGTTTTGCACTTAATGTTCCTGCTTCATAAAGAAGAAAATATTCATTTTCTATGGAGCTGTCAAAAATAAGCAAATCATCTGTGTTGATTGTAAGCTTAACCCCATTTTCATACAGAATTTTTATAGGATGTTCTTTATAACTATCCGCATATCCAAGCATAACATTACTGCTTGGACAAACATTCAGCTGAATACCGTTTTCAACCAGAAATCTCATTACTTCTTTAGAGTTTGCAGCATTTATTCCATGATGAATTTCGCTTAATCCCAGCACTTCGACTGCACGCCGAACATCCTCTGCCGAGCCACTTTCACCTACATGCATTTTCTTTACTAAATGATATTTTTCCGCCTTTTTGTATAAAGGAATAAAATCTTCAAACGGCCTTATATTCTCACCACCGCAAACATCGATAGATTTAAAAAAGCCGGACGAAATATACTCTTCTATTCTGCCCTTTTCTCTATCAACGTCGCACGAAGAAATATAAGATATCTCCGGCTCAAATCTTGTATCCGGACAATTTTTATAATAGAAATCCGTGATAATTCTTTCAAAAGATTTCATGCCACCAACAAGTTCAATCTCATCAGGGCCGAAATTCATAACAAGTCTAACAATATTATTTCGTTTTGCTTCTGCAAAAGCGCCTTCCCACCTTAAAATAATCCCTTCTGCACCGGTGCAATATGGTTTTATCGAACCCGTAAACCATTTTTGCATGCCATCCAGTCCGTCAAATCTATCGGGTGTGTCAGGGAATTTGTGATTCAAACGTTCTTCAAGCCAGGCTTTATTACACCCTTTCACAGAATGATTGTGAATATCACTCTTGGGCGCATTAAGAAGTTTCGTTGTATTTTTTTCTGTTAACGCTTGGCAAAAATCATTCAAGTTATAGCCTCTCTGTCGTTCAAACCTGTTATTCCAGTTCTCCTATTAGTTCAAAAAGAATATTAAGATATTCTTCCGTCAGTTCATACTGTTCATTATATTTTTTCAGGACCTGATTCATCTGATGTTTATAATTTTTCTCATCAAACAGATCTTTACAATCCATGTACGTTGATATTTCGTTTGCCACACTTATTCCGGTTTCTTTTTTACCCGCCAAAAACTTAATCAAACTTCTATGAAAAAGGCGAGACATCTGATAAGGTATATCTTTACGTAAAGCAAAACTCTCACATGTTTCTTCATTGCGAACATAATCATATTTCTTTATGTCTTCGGCATGGAAAAAATCATTGTTAGAATTGTCTATACTTTTTATTACTTCCAAATCAACAGCCACACCATCTTTGTATATAACTATAAGTATCCCTTTAGGATTCGAAGTATGAGAAAGATAAACCGGCTTCCCGTATCCATAGATGAATTTTTCAAGCAACGTGTTATTACATTCAATACTTAAATCCACATCCGAAAAAGCGGAGGCATTTCCACGGAGAAAAGAACCGCCTAACCAAATGTGGACATTATTTCTAAACGAAAAATCCTTTGCATATTCAATAAACTTATTCTGGTTGTTTTTCATTTATTTATAAAACTGAAATTTCAAATAATTATTTAGCCTTACATGAAAGCCTTTCAACATCTATTCTATATACTGCCACAGCATTCAACATTTCTTCTGAGTAAGCCCAAGCATTTTTACCGGATATCTGCTTCATTAGAATATTTAATCCCTTAATTTTTTCCTCTTTATCAACCACAATACTAATTTTTCCTGTTCCAATAACGCTCTGAAACTTGGCCGAGTAATCACAGGCAACATCAGACTCTAACAATTCATATTTACCATCAATTTCAAAACCAATATTGGGAGATTTCTTACTTAATTCATACTTACGTCCTGCAGCTGCTCCGTGAAAATAAAACACATATTTTTCAGAGTCATACATAAAACCGTAGTTTATAGGAACAATATAGATTTCGCCATTATCATAGAACGCTATTCTCATTACTTGTTCTTTGGCAATAAAATCTTTAATTATAGTTTTATCTAATATTTCTCTGTCTTTTCTTCTCATTCTATCCTCGCTGTTATGGAAAACCGAAATTTTCTAATATACCTATAATTTTCTATTGGTTAGATTCTTGTTTTTTTCCAATATTCAAGATACTCTTCGCTATCATCAATTTTAGTATTAAACTTTTGCAAATCTTTTGCTTCAGGATTCGATTTCATATATTCAAGATACATTTTATAATCTTTAGTAAAAAACAACGTTGCTCCTGAATCAAATGCAACTAGTTCCACCGAAGCAAATGGATGCATACACTATTCAGCAAAACTGAAATATTCTTAGTTAATTATCTTCCAATATAACACGCCAACTCCAGCCCGACAAACTCGAATTTATAACATAAATTTTTCTCTATACTCCAAATTTACTCCAAATAGTTCTTTCAATGGAACAATACGACGTGACGCACTTTCTGCATTGTACTCATTTGACCACATTGGGGGATAAATTGATATTCCTTGAGATTCGTCTGCCTGTTCTGCATAAGCTTCCCAACCATCCCAAAATAAAGACTCATAAAAACCTTTTATGTCTCCATTTTTAGTCCAATGCACGAACTCATTATAGTTAAGTTCAAGATTTTCAAATTCTAAAGTATCGGGAGCAAAATAATCAATTTTACCATCTATATTCAATAGGAAAGTTCCTCCAAAAAGATCCATCCCTACCACTTTATAGTCTGGCAATTCTTCAACATCAAATATTTTATTTTGATCAAATAACCTAATTATTCTATTAATCATCTCTATCTTTTTTTAATTCAAAAAATTGGAATTGTCCGAGTTCTTTAGAGCGTGGGATGCTTCTTGACCGTTAGGTCAAGAAGATAGGCACAGCTCGACAAATACCGATTTGTCTTAGTCTATTATCCTGTAAGTTAATCTGTTTAGTAAAACCAAAATATAACCGCTCTACAAACATAAATTTTTCTAATTCAATACTTATTCCAACGGTATACGGATGATATATTTCAGATCCTTGAAATCTCCTATGATTTGACCGCCATTTTTCAGCATGATTTTTATGGTAGGCTCATTGCTTTTCATTGGAAACAGCTTTATCTCTTTATATCCGATTTCTTTGCATTTTTTCAATAATTCTTTGAATAAAATACTACCGTAACCTTTTCCTCTGTATCCCTTTGCTATACCGTACCCCAAATTTCCTGCACCGACGACCGTTTCCAGATACTCGGATGACGAATGTCTGACTCTGCCGTAACCGACAGGAATATCGTCGATATATAGAAAATAAGTGGTATACGGAATCCAACCTTCCGGCAAATCTTTGCCTATGGAATTGTTATCCGTTATTCGCAGCCACTCTTTATACTCGTCATAAGAAAGGTTATATGCCGGATTCGTAAAACCGTTTTCCACAGCAGAAATTCCCTGCAGCATATCATATTCCGGTTTGCCCATATAAAACGATAATTGCTTTAACATTATATTTTGCATAATCGTCTGTCCTTCTCCGTTATTGAGCAAAACGGTAATTACCACTCATATTCTTCAATTAATTTTACACTAACCAGACTGTAACCATATTTATTATTTGATTCTGCAATCGTCACTTCCGAAACGCCAGTTAGACAATAGCTTAAACTATATAAATCATATGTGATTATATATGCGTCACCTTCTCTTTTTACTTCCTTAACTCTGGCACTGTCCTCCCATCCAAGACTTCCTAACTCGAGATAAACATAGTTGTCATCAGGATTAAGATATACATTAACCTCAGTCGATTTTTCATTGAGTGTGTCGAGTACTTTTTCGGGATGTTCTTCTTTTAATACTTCTCGCATTAAATACTCCCAATCCTCATATTTTATTCTGCTTTGGTTCATAATGCCCTTATCCGGTTCGCAATCATGCACAAATTCAGTAGCGTTTGCATAAAAAGGAAAATCATATGAAAAACCTAATATGTCTAAACGTTTCTTCGAACTTAATATATCTCCGTTGGCTGTGTCTGAGTCCTTCAGATACATGGCGCAGGGGGCAAACATTGTAAGAGTTTTTTCAGATAAGCCTTTTGTATCAACTACGTCATAGTTAAATTTTAAATTAGGATCCGAATCAGGATTACCCTTTTCTAAATAATAATCTGAAGCGGTATTTATATTGGTTTCATAATCTTTCGAAGCAGAATTTGAACCACTTTCAGATTTATTTGAGCCGTCATCAGACGGAGTCGAAACATTTTTCTCAAAATAAGTATTATATTTTAAATCAGCGTCATACTGTATTTCACCCTCTGCAACTTCTGTTGGTTCTTCGCTTGGAATATCGTTTTCAACCGTTATTTCCGTCTTCCCGTTACATCCTGCAAAAAGAATAGATAACGAAAGAAATAGCGTTACAAATTTGATTTGTTTTCTCATAGTATTAATTCCCCTTATTTATTTAGAAAAATTGCGATATTTCTAAATAATTAATTTCTTGTATATTACATTGATTTAATTCTAACATAATCATTACCGAAATCAATGGATTCTCTATAGGCAAAATGATTAAATCACAAATCCCTTGCCCATTTTCCCAGTAAATCGATTATTATTTCCTCCATATCTTTCGGCGTATATGATTTAGGAAAATATTTCGTGATTTTATTCATGGGAATAACCATATTCCAACATTCAGGCTTCTTTTGTTCCAATAGAATATCAGTAATCATGTCAGCATCTAATAAACCCTTCTTCGATAAAAATTTCATTCGTTGTGCCTGAGAAAGCGATGGCGTAGCTTGGATACATTCAATCTCTTCTAAAAGCATTTTCTGTTCTTCCTTGGATAAAAAAGATAGCTCTGAAGCCGGAGTGAGTGCTATTCTCTTCTCATCTACCATTTGAAGCAGTTCAGGAATCAGTTCATTCAAACGAAGGTAGCGTTGTATTTGAGATGAACTATCCGGACTATTTTCTGCAATCAAATCCCTCGAAGTCTTTTTTGACAACTTCTGTCCAACTTGGACAGAAGTTAAATCATTCCTGGCTCCCTGTCTTTTAATAGCCTCTAATTTCATTTTATACGCTTTGGCTCTTTCACTTGGTAATATTTCTTCACGCTGATAATTGCTGTCCACCATCATTACAATAGCTTCATCTCTGTCGATATCACGAATAATCGCCGGAATAGAAGAATATCCAAGCATTTCACAGGCATGTTTTCTTCTGTGACCAGATATCAGTTCGTATTTATCTTCTTGAATCGGACGAACTATTATCGGAACAAGAACACCAACCATTCCTATGCTCTCCGCCAGCATACTCATTTCTTCATCCTCTCTCACTTGAAAAGGATGATCCTTAAAAGGAATAATTTTCTTTAATTCGATGTGATTAATTACTTCTGACTTCTTAGACATGTCTTAATCCTCCTAAACGTAAAAACACTCAGTACAAAACCGGTACTGAGTGTCGGTATAAACTATGTTTCGTTTCGTCAGATTAAGACAAATTATGACAAACTACTTCAAAAGCGAAGAGTCTGAAGACGGTAATAATATACCTTTTGAACGAGGGGATTAAAAATACGGATTTTTCGAACTACTTTGTTCCCTATCTTAAACCCATAATTTAACCCATTTTTGAATTTAACCCCTGTTTAACCCCTAAAAAATGGAATAAATCAGGTCAAAATCATATAAATACTTACAAAATAAAAAACCCCGAAAAGTATTGATTTTTCGGGGTTTGTAAGCCATATTAACGCTTGCTGAACTGAGGTGCACGTCTCGCAGCCTTGAGACCGTATTTCTTTCTTTCTTTCATACGAGGATCTCTTGTTAAGTAACCCTCTTTCTTAAGAATCTGTCTGTTGTCTTCATCTGCTTTAACAAGTGCACGTGCAAGACCATGTCTGATGGCGCCTGCCTGGCCTGTTGTTCCGCCACCCTTTACGGTAACGATTACGTCGAACTTATCTGTAGCGTTTAAAGCTTCAAGGGGCTGACGTACAACAACCTTTAATGTTTCCATACCGAAGTAATCATCGATATCTCTTTTATTAACAGTTATATTTCCTTTGCCGGGCATGATGTATACTCTGGCAATTGATTTTTTTCTTCTGCCTGTTCCGTAGAACTTTTCTGTAGCTTTCTTAGCCATTATCAATATCCTCCTATTAAAACTTCAGGTTTAAAATGTTAATACTTCGGGCTTCTGAGCCTGATGCTTGTGATCAGGTCCGGCATACACGAATAACTTCTTGTACATTTCTCTTCCTAAAGGTCCTTTGGGAAGCATACCGATTACTGCATGCTCGATTACTTCTTCGGGATGTTTAGCAAGTTTCTCTTTAAGAGTTACTTCCTTTGCACCGCCTACGTAATCGGAGTGGCTGAAGTATGTCTTCTGGTTCATCTTCTTACCTGTAACCTGAATTTTCTCTGCGTTGATGATGATTACATAATCACCTGTATCGATGTGAGGAGTAAAGGTGGGTTTGTTCTTTCCTCTTAACACCTTAGCAACCTCGCTAGCTAAACGGCCGAGTGTCTGGCCTTCAGCATCTACTACATACCATTTTCTCTCAATGGTAGCAGGGCTTGCCATATAAGATTTCATTTTTAATATCCTCCATTAGTCTGACCCGGAAACGGTCTCCATCCACCGTTTAAGGGTTTTTACATTTATTGTCAAACCGTCGGATGTCCGGGCCGCCGGTCAACTTTTCACTCAATTCTTCGAACTATCGGGCTAACAATAGTCGAAGACTCGCACGAAACATTATACAAAAAGTGCACTTAGGTGTCAACATAAATTTCCCTGTATTTATATAATATTCTTAACGTATACAAGATGATGTATTCGCACAAAACAAATCCCCCAATCTTTCTGACCGGGGGATTTTGAAATATCGTAAATTGTATTTTCTATTATTCAGCAGGCTGATCTGATGTACAGTGAGGACACTTTGTAGCTTCGATATTGATTTCGCTCTTACAGAAAGGACAAATCTTAGTAGTGGGAGCTGCTGCCTCTTCTTCCTCTTTATCCTTTTTAAGCTTAGCTGCTGCTGCCTCTGCTGCCTTTGTAGCGGTATTGATAGCTTTAAGCATAATGAAAAGAATAACTGCTAAAATAAGGAAATTAATTACTGCTGTAATGAATCCGCCGTAGTTAAGCGATAAAGCAAGTGCTGCTTCGGAATCAAGTCCTGAGTAATCTACCCAGGGAAGTTTGATTGCACCTGCAACTTCTGCGCCACCCACACTGTTAATCAAAGGATTGATAAAGCAGGTTGTAAGTGCTGTAACGATTGCGGAGAATGCGCCGCCGATGATAACACCGATAGCCATATCCATAACGTTGCCCTTCAAAGCAAATTCCTTAAATTCTTTTAAAAGTTTCATAATCTTTCCTCCTTGTATTTAAGATGAAAATTATTTACCAATATTTATGCCGAACTGATTCAGGAAATTATTCATTCCGTCGCCTATACGCTTCATAAACTGGGCAGCATCATCTATTTTCTCAAGCGTAGTATTCAGCTTGTCGACATCTATACCGTTTAATACTTTGCTGAATCCGTCGAAATCCAGCTTGGCGATAGCATCAAGTGTTTCATTAATCTTAAATACATCCACCGCATTGTTTAATGTACTGATTGTTTTGTTGAGTCCCTCGACATCTATATCGTTTAAAACCTCGAGAGCCGGCTCAAGCATATTGGCGAAGTTTTTAATCTGAACTCCGAGATATATCGTTCCGACCAGATTTCCGATTAACAGGAAAAATACAAGTATCAGAATAACTCTGTCGATTATCTGACCAACATAAATGCTTTTTAGTCTTTTAGAATCTTTTTCATCCATAACTTAACCCCTCTTTGTTCTGCTTTCATGGCAGGTAAAATATATTATCTGGTAATCCTCGGAAACCCTTTCAAGCACTTTCATGGCACCAGAAAGATTGCTCTCATCGTAATTTACGAACGGATCATCCAAAATCACAAAAGGTTTTTCTTTCTGATACATTGCATCAATTAAAGCAAGTCTTAAACAGAAATCCGTTACTTCCTGAAGGCCGAGGCTTAAATCGCTTATGCGGCGCTGCATGCCTTCTTCGGTCTTGGTAAGGTTTAAATCGGTATCAATTCTGAAGCTGTCTGTATCTTCCTCTTCAAAATACTCCGAATACTTTTTGAAACCTTCCATGGTCGGTCCGGTATATTTTAAGGAAAGCTCGTTCTTTGCCTTGGTAAGAAACTCTAAAGTCTTTTGCATCAGAGCATAGTCTTTTTCGTACTCCTCGAGCTTCTCTTTGTCCTCGTCGATCTTAACGCCCAATCCTAAAAGAGAATCACGTTCTTCCTGTCTCTCCTCAAGACGTTTTCTGAAATTAAGGAGAGCATCGGACTCTTTATCAATCTCTTCTTCAAGCTCCGAAACTTCGTCTCTTAAGTCATCGATATCGGGCAAATCTTCAGGCAATTCCTTACATATCTCTGTTATATCATTTTCCGACTCAAATTGCACTAAAATATTCTTTTTTCTTTCGCTTTCTTCCATCGAAGAAACGAACCTGACAGACTTCTTCTGATACTCGTCGAGCTGCTCATCGTTTGCAGCACTTCCGCTCTTTCCGATCAGGGCAAAAAATTCGTTCACTTCGCTCTCGTTCTTTTCATATTCTGCCTTGCATTTTTCGAAGGTTTCGATTTTCTTTTTGCCCTCGGTATAAACCTTTACGTCTTCATAAAGATTAACCAGATCGTCTGTCACGGTATTTTCGTTGAAAGGAACTTTATATTTGTCCAAGAAGTTTTTAACCTGATTGTTGGCGAAGAGAATGTCGTCTCTTCCGGACTTTATTACATTTCTCGTAAAATGTGAGGAATCAACGCGCGAAATCGCCTCGTCCCTTGTAATATCCGTATCGCGCTTTAGGTTAAACTCGCCCTTCTTAAAGAGTCTCATGACCAAAATCAAAATTACGAATATTAATCCTAAAAGAAACGCAGCCACTTCGGGAATAAGAATAAACGAATCACGCATGCCTCTTATTCCGAGTACCGTAAAGAAAATAGCCGTGCCAAAGAAAAGAAGTGCAAGGATTAAAAAGATTACAAGCTTTGTCTTTCTCTTTTTCTCGCTTAAGCGGAAAGCCTCGAGGCCTTTCTCGTATTTATCCTTCTGCTCTTCTTTCTGTTGTTTGATAAACTCTTCAGCTTCGTTATTTAGAGCATTTTCCCTGCCCAATACATCATGCTTTTTAGTCTGGGTTTCGTTCCAGAGAGAAATATATTTTTTAACCTCTTCTTCGCTGCAGGTTCCGTTTTTAAATTTGTCTTCAAGCGTATTCCACTTTTCGTCTTTGACAATTGCATTTTCTCTCATCTCTTCTTTGAGATGTTTCATCTTAATGCCCTTGTCTCTGACTGCGTTGATATCGGATAGAGGAGGAACGTGGCCTGCGAAGAAATCAAATATCTCATCTGTCTTCTGACGGCTTTCCTCGTACTCTTTTTTAAGCGAATCATACATTTTTTTCTTCGCTTTTATGGAATCCGCTTTCATTACCTCGGATTCTTTTCTTTTAAGATCTTTAATCTTGCGGCGGTCGTTGTCGATTCTCTCTGTCTGTGCCATTATCTGGCCCTCAAGAATATCCGTGGCTTTTTCGGTATCTTCCAGACTTCTGAAGCGGTTGTTCTCTTCCGAGAGTTCAATCTGAAGACATTTGATTTTCCCGGGTTTTCTGTCGGGAGAATACTCGTTTAATTTCTTTTCAAATCTTGCACACGCGGTATCGAAATTGTTGATATCGTCTGTTGCATCGGTAAGATTACCTAACTTAGCTCGGATTGAATCGGTTACTGAACCGTCGTTTTTCTGCAAATCGGGCGATGCGATATAAGCCGTTCTGAAAAAAGAATCCTTATCAATTCCAAAAATACTGTTGCCAAGAGACTTCTTTTCAAATGCGTTGCTTACAGCATTGGACGGAAGTTCCCTGACTTCAAACGAATCACTCGCATCGTTCCTGCCAAAGGTCCTCGATACTTCGTATTCTTTGCCCTCATATTCGAAAGTAATGCTTCCGCCGTAAATGCCGTTGTTCCAGGGGCGGAATTTTTCTCTTTCTTTGTCTTTCAGGCTCTTTTTATTCTCATCTTCAAAGCCGTAAAGCATAACTTTAATAAACGAAGCCAGCGTGCTCTTGCCGAAGCCGTTGTCTTCGCAGAACACATTGAGTCCGTCATTAAAATCAAATTTTTCATCATGGATTTTTCCGAATCCGGAAACATAACAGGAAATCAGTTTCATTGTATAATCTCCTCTCCGGAAAGTGCTCTAAGTCCCATGCGTACTATCTGTCCTTTGGTCTCTGCATCTATTTCGTCAGACTCTTCGACGAGACGGATAAAGAAGCCCTTCAAAGATTCGTCAAGCGCGTACTTTCTAAAATCAACGCTCACGCGGCTTTCGTTTTTGGCTTTTACGAAAAAGAAATCATCCATTACCGCCGTTGCAATTAAGTTCTCATTTACCTCAGCGTTCTCATCGACATTTCCGATTAAGCGGATTTTTATCATGTCTCTTTCGCTGTATCTTTTTTCTAAAAGATCTCTTTTAACCTTTTCTATGATTTCGCCCGAATTGTCGAGGCCCGAAATATCAACATCCACCGTGTGAAGTTTTCTGAATGCGAAATCAACGAACGAAGGAATGATATCGCCCTTTTCTTCATCCACGTCTAAAAGAACGAAGCCGTGGTCTCCGCACTCGTCAAAACCCCTGCCCTCAAGACAGCCGGGATAGCAGTATATGCCTCTTGAATCAAGAGTTTTAAGCTTGTACTCATGCACATGACCGAGCGCAAGATAATCTATGCCCCTGCCGCGAAGCTCCGATATCGGAACCGTCTCGGTCTTGTCTTTCCCTTTATACTCATTCTCCTGACCATGAAGCGTAACGATATTTATATCATCAAAATCAGCGGTAAAAAGTTTCATGAGTGAGGAAACATTGTCGTTAAATTCTGCGCCGTAAAGCTTTATCTTTTTACCGGTCGATGCAGGATTTAATACATATGATGTCCACTCATCTTCGAACATGTGGAAGTTCGCGGGAACATCTCCGTTACCTTTTATGAAGCTTATAAAACTTTCCCTGTCATGATTGCCGCGAAGATAATAAAAATCTATGTCTTTGTATTTGTTTATCTGTGTAAGAACAATGCTTGCAACTTTTTTAGCCACACTCTTCGTGTCAAAAAGATCGCCGGCGATAATAATCGCCTTTACGCCAAGGTCTTCGGCAGACTCGCAAAGGCGTGCGAAATTAAGCGTAAGTTCGTCTTTACGCCTACTTGCTTTTTCGCCCTCTAAATGTGTTTTCATCGACGAATCAAGATGTAAATCCGCCGTGTGGATAATCTTCATTTTTTTCTCCGTTTTTTTCTTTTAAATCTTTAATCCGCACACGATTAATTATACCATAGCCCATAGCGAAAAAATATATATTTCTTGTTCTTGAAAAAAGAAAGATACTCATCTAAAATTTTGTATGTAAATGAGGAAATCAATATGAAAAAGACTTTTGACGACGATTTTAATCTAAGCGTTATCGCCGAGAGCGGCCAATGCTTCAGATTTAACAGAATAGATGAAAATACATACAAAGTGGTTGCCCATGGAAAGGTTTTGACCATAAAAGATATGGGCGAAAACACTTTTGATTTTGACTGCTCTTCGGATGATTTTAAAAAGATATGGCATAAATATTTCGACCTTGATACAAATTATTCATCCATCAGAAAGTCCGTAAAAGACAACGCCTTTTTATGCACCTGTGCAGAGCAATCCGTAGGTATGCGAATATTAAATCAGGATAAATGGGAAATGGTCGTTTCTTTTATCATCTCTCAAAGAAAAAGTATTCCCGCAATAAAGACTTCGATTGAAAGACTCTGCGAGCTCTGCGGGGATAAAATTGATGATGAAAATTATGCATTTCCGACACCTGTGCAGATACTTGCTACACCAATAAATAAGTTGGCGGAATGCGGTCTCGGATATAGATTGCCTTATATTCTTGAAGTTGCTGAGAAAGTTAATTCAGATTTGAATTACTTTAAGACTCTTGAAAAGATTAATGACGACGAAAAACTATTAGAAGAACTTAAAAAAATGAAGGGCGTCGGCGACAAAGTGGCTTCCTGCATTGCTTTATTCGGTTTCCACCGCCTCAACTTCTTTCCCAAAGATGTGTGGATCAACCGTGCGTTGGCAGAACATTTTCCAAAAGGTTTCGATTATAAAATCTATGAGCCTAACAATGGTGTCATTCAACAGTATATTTTCTATGCTTATAGAAATGCCAATCGATAAACGCTTTACTCGCACCAGTCTTCATATTTAAGATTCTCAACGCGAGAAATTTCTCTGACATTATGCGTCACAAGAGTAACACCCAAGGATCTTGCCTGTGCTGCAATTAGCATATCATTAGCCCCAATCAGTTGCCCTTTATTCTGCAAATCCTGTCTTATTACCCCATAATCATAAGCTGCATTCGAATCAAATGAAACAACCGATATTTCTGCTAAAAACATCATAAGTGCGGCACGGTTTCTTTCAGGTTTAGAACTATGCATAATACCATATTCCAACTCCGCCATAGTTATCGCTGATATGCATATTTCCTCAGGATTATGTTTCAAAAGATTCGATATAACTTCCGGAGAACTTTTATTAATAGCATACGCAATAATATTAGTATCCAGCATATATTTTATCATTTAATTTCCTCCCTACTCTCTAACGGCAGCGAAGGAATTGTTTCAATCAGAAAATCATCTGTAAAATAATCCAGACTCGATAACATGCTTTCCCATTTATTCTCCTTTGGGCAAAGAATAACAATATTCCCTATTCTGTTTATCAATACTTCATCCGTATCAAAACGACATGTTTTGGGAAGACGAATTGCCTGGCTTCCGCCATTTGTAAATACTTTTGCACAATCCATACTACACCTCCTTTTTTATTAGTATATACTTCTGTATATACTTTTGTCAATGATAAAAAAAGATGCAGGGGGTTGGCGATTAAGTCGCCTCCTGCATCTTTTTATTCTCTTTCTGATTATTCTTTTACGAATACCAGTTCCTCTTCTTCATCGATCATTACAGTCCCTGTTGTTGTTTTGATTAAAGAATCATCGAGTCCGTACGGTCCGATTTCCTCAACAATAAGTTTTCCGTCCTCAACGCCGACAATTTTATAACTGTAATCGTATCCGTCCAGCACATAATCAATGTGGTTCTTCTGATCATAAACAATAAGCTGAACCCTTACCATTCCGCTTCCGGTCATACGGCCGATGCAATAATCATCATAACCGTCTCCCGTCACATCGAAGAGTGTATAATCCTTAATCGATTTATTGAAATCATATAAATTTGATAAGAAATATTCAGCCTCACTGTCCGGAGTCATTTCAATACTGTCAGGAGTTTCACCGAAAGGATACTTAATAGTGTATCCCGATTTGTTTGGCTCATCGGAATTTGAAGAATTGTGTTCGCAGTACAGATATATCCATTGTCCAGAATGAATTTCCAGTTCTCCGTCATTTATCAGGTCAGGCTCGATATCCTCAAGTAGATAATCTATATATTTTTTGTGAATTTTCCTGTCCGAAACATACACTTTCCACTCGGTGTCGGTATCCCACATTCTTTGGAATACGGCTTTGGTACTTAACTGATAAAATTTATCCCCTTCTCCTTCGTAATCAAAGAAGTATTCGTAATATCCCTTTTCAAAAACGTCTTCGTTTTCAATCTGAAGAAGAGCAACCTCCGCGGGTTCATAAACCCAGGGGTCCGATCCCGAATCAGTATTGCCGGGGTCGGTATTGTTTGTATTACCTTTACATGCTGAAAGACAAAATACAGAAAATGCAAAAACGGCTAAACTTATCAACTTTTTCATACTGTTTTTCATAATCATTTTAAGTCCTCCGATAATCTGCCAAAACCAATGATCTTCACTACAGAAACATCTTCTCACATTTAAATATGTCTTCGCCTGCGTCGTATTTATATACTGCGATAAATTTATTTGCGGACGTGTATACTTTAAACATCTGCATATCATTAACCTTGGATTTTAATTCCACGATATCTTTTTCCGTCATGTCATCACAAACAATCTTGTCTATATTGCTCCACAATAAAGAATTCCCGTTCTCTATTATCTTGCCGCTTTCTTCCTTAACAAAGATCGATGAAAGTTCTTTAAAAACATCGCTTGTGGGGAGAATAAAATCATCTATCTTGCCTTCTTTAGCCAACGCTTCAATCTCCGATAACTTAAGCGAATCCTTTTCTTCAAAGAAAGAAACCTTGATTCTTTTAAGATGATCCATGCATCCGCCGCATCCAAGTTTTTCGCCTATATCTCTGCAGAGAGATCTGATATATGTTCCCTTCGAGCAATGAACCGTGAATGTCACATACGGAATGTTAATCTCTTTTATGTCGATGCGGAATATTTTAATATCTCTTGCTTCACGCTCTATTACTTTTCCTTCTCTTGCAAGTTCATAAAGTTTCTTGCCGTCTTTTTTAAGAGCGGAATACATAGGCGGAATCTGCTTGATATCTCCTAAAAAAGATTTAATTGCCTCAACGATTTCTTCTGCGCTGCAATCAACATCCTTTTTCTCCAACACGATTCCTGTCGTATCTTCCGTGTCGGTCGTCACTCCAAGCAGCATTCTGCACTCGTATTCCTTATCCTTATCTTCAAGAAATGTACAAAGTTTCGTGGCATTTCCAAGGCACACCATCAGAACACCCTCGGCTGCGGGGTCGAGCGTTCCTGTATGTCCTATTTTCTTTTGTTTTAATATACCTCTTAGCACCGCCACCGCATCCATAGAAGTGAAGCCGGGCTCCTTGTATACATTTATAAGTCCGTTGTACATTGTGTATCTTTTATCAGTTCCTCATCTATAAATTTTTAAATATAATCTGCCGGATAACTGATAGACAAAACATCCTTTGTGGGTTTATCAGAAGTTTCCGAATTTACATCGCAGAAAATATAAACCCACTGTCCATGTTTTAATTCTAAGCTGCCGCTTCCTGTTAAAGCAGGTTCTGTTTCCTTTAAAGCTTCTATTTCATCTTCAGGTAACTCATCATCAGCCACATAAATATACCATCCGGCGTGCTCTGCGGAATCACCGCTTAAGGAAAAATTCACAGCGGTACTGTTGTATATTGTCACAGCATGATATCCCTTCTCAAATACATCTTCGCCTGTAACTGTAATTAAAAACCATGGCGGTTCCGGTTCAACATAATTTCCGCCATTATTGCATGATGAAAGAAAAAGTACTGAGAAAAATAAAATTATCGTTGTTATAATTGTTTTCTTCACTCTTTGATGCCCCTTTTTATTTCTTTTTGATGGGAATCCACAGCTCGCAGAATATATCCGGTCTGGTACCGTCGAAGTAAAGTTCGTAATCAGTCTCTTCGGAAGCCTCGTAGCCCATCTGAGGCAGAAACTCCTTATAAAACTTAGTCCAGGTCTTCGCGATACAGTCGCCGTCTTCTCCCACACATTCAAAGACTACATATGTTCCGGGATTAACGTTCCAAATGCTAAAGCCCTTCTTCTCCAAATCCTCTTCATCGAACTCTGCGGTATCCTCGTCGACAATGATTCCGATGCCGTATTCGAAGGTATCCTTTCCTTCCTGTGTAGGACTGCAAAGACCATAAAGGTCACGCTTTCCATCTTCTCTTAACATCCAGATTGGAGAAAGCATCTGTTTGCTGTTACACTCTCCCCAAAAATCAGCCACTTCGTGGTTGGCTTCGTCGTTAATTATCTCGTTACTGAACTCTCTTACCAGAGCAATAAATTTCTTTTCTTTTGTTTGAACAATACGGTAATCCATACTCTTTCCACCTTTCACAGATAATGTAATCGTAAGCGGATTGAAAAGCGTCAGTTTGCCGGCTTCTTCTCTGGCTGTTTTAGGAGCGACGCCATGAAACCTCGTAAAAGCTTTCGTAAAACTCTCCGGTGTTTCGTAGCCATACTTCAACGCCAAATCAGTGATTTTTGCATCGGTCTCCACAAGTTCTCTTCCCGCCAGTGACAAACGGCGGTTTCTTATATATGCGTTGGCCGTTAAGCCCGTCACGAAACTGAAAGCCCTGTGAAACTCGTAGCTCGACGTGTGCACCTGCTTCGCTACGTCTTCATAGTTGATCTCCTCGAGAAGATGCTCTTCCATATACGTGATAGCTGTTTGTAATGCTTCAATCCATTCCATGCTTTCGTCCTCCTGCTTACACGTCCATTATGGACGAAATCCGTAAAAGGTACATTTCCTCGTTTGCGAAGTTTTGTCAGGTCTCTCAACTTTCCATAGTTACCAGCGGTTCAACCTCTATTCCCAGTGGAGTGCAGATTTTACGCAATTTCTCTGCATCTTTGTCATTGCCGAATATAAGCATCTTTTTTAGATTCTTAAACTGTTTAAGTTCCGCCTCAGAGAGTTTGTTAAAATCAAATCTTTCATCACTTCCGTCCCATTCGGGCGCTATATTCATATAGATTTCATCCGAACCATCCATATTTATTTCAGTCACATAATCCGCAAATCTAACAGGAATCGGAAGCTCCTTAAAATAATCAACAGCCGCTCTGATATTTTTATCGGTTTCAAGATTCCAATGCGCCTTCTTAAATGCCATAAAATCATAAATATCAAAGTACGGTTCCAATATTTGCCGGTTGTACATCAGTTCATTTATGACTGCCAGTTTGAAGTTGAATGTATCAAATACAAGGCATTCTTCGTCCGGAATCACAATAGTATAATTCACTTTGCTCTTTGGTCTTTCAGGCTGGAATGATATAATCACATCCCTTAACAACACATCACCATCATAAAAGGGATCATCGTCCACTGTAAAAACTGATTCAGATGTCGAAATGATGGATATTGAAACCTGAATATGCTTCTTATCCTTACCCTTCTCATCCAAGAGCGGGCAATATCCAAATCCCAATGCACCTCTGTAAGTTTTACTTCTGTCAATCTGATTGCCCAGAACCGTGAGATTACCCACGTATTTCTTTTCGCATTTTTCCTCTTTAAAATCATATATTTTATTTCCCGATACATATAGTGTTAGTCCAACAATATTATGATCGTTATCTTTAAAAGCCTTTTGCTTTTTAAGATTGCTCAGATACGCGGGAGAACCATCAAATTCTATGCCCAGCTCATCGTAATAGTAACTTGTTTGGACGCTTTTACCACTTGTATCTTCTACAATTCTCGCATTCCCCAACACTTTCTTTATTTCTTCATAAGACATGGGAAATGACAAAATCTGATCGTTAAATATTATGGCAGTATCCAATACATCAATATGATTCATAACCCCTCCTTTTTTATTCAACCAAAGGCCAGTCGCGTATATCTTTTATGATTTTTAAATCCTCTTCGGTGAACGTATAGTTTCCCTCATCAATCCTGTAAAGAACGTCGTCCAAAGTTAGTAATTAATTCTACTATGGACATGCTATATCTCCCCATCGGAACTAAATGTATTTTATCAGAAAATACTTGGTTAGATTTTCATCTTTGTTTTCACGCACATATTCCACTTCGTATCCGAGTTTTTTGTAAAACTCAAGAGCCTGGAATCCGTAAGTCGTAAGATTAATCTGCTCTCTGTTATCATCTTTGAAAGCCTCTTCCACTGCCCCAACAAGCATGGAACCGACACCGGATTTGCGATACTCTTCCAAGACAATCAGATCTCCGATATGGACCTCTTTGTAGTAGGCATGCCCCTGGATAGCACCTGCTATTTTATCTCCGTCTTTTGCCACAAAGCAGTAGCTGACATAAGCCGTATCTATACCTTTTTTCAAGGCAAATTTAGTGAATTCTTCACCTACAAGTTCTCCGATTACTCCGTCTTCGTCTTCGGTTCGTTCTATCATAAAAGACATATCTGCTATTCCATCCTCATTAAATACCAAAAAACTTTATCTACATCATTCGCACTTTTTAAACTCATAGCTTTTGGCTATGCATTCAAAAGTACCCTCTCTAAAATAAAACAAAAAATGTTTTAACTCATCAAGCGGCTGGCTGCTTACTTCAATAGGATTAGGGAAATTGCTCTTCCAATCAGAGTCATGGATAACGTAAAATTCACCCCACTTAACTCCGAATTGCTTATATCTTGACTGATTATGAATATAAAATCCTTCTTCATTCGGACTGCCATATCGATATTGCAAACAATCACGAAATGTTAGAATCGCTTTATCTCCCTCGTTGTATGTTTCAAACAGAAATGCATTTAAAAAGAACTCGACAATAACATCGTTTCCGACTACAGATATTTCTACCTCCGGAGCATTAGGTTCTGCATTCCAGTCTTTATTTATTTGCTCAAACATCATAGGTACCTTCCCTTGAGTTTTTGATAGACAGTATACTAAAAACCCGCATAAAAAAGATCTAACTCATTCATTTCCACACTATCAAATAATGTTTTTAACATAATACGCTTTGGATCTTCTTTATCTGTCCGCTCATATGAAAGATTATACATATAACACTCACCGTTTTCGTACTCGATAGATACATTCCACTTGTTATTAGCTTTCATCCCTTCGGTTAACAATTCATAATCTATCGCTTCCAAGTATCTTATCTTGTCTTCTTCCAGAAGATCATATTGGATAGTTTCCATTCCCGGAATTTGTGCACTTCGATAGAATATTTTATTATCTGAAAAGTCTATACATTCGTATATGGAACTCATAGTGTCAAATCCATCAGGCGGTTGATACCAATAAAGAGCTATTTTCTTGATTTGATCTTTTTCCGGCATTTCTAATCCAAACGAATCATTCGTCCACATATATTGTAAATCTTCAGGAATGCCATGCAAATTAAAATCTATGTCTGAAATAAAAGCCAATTCATTATTTATAAATTTCACAGCCCCTAATGCATAGCGGTTAGGATATGAATACCTCTGAACCGAAAGGCAGCCATTCTCAAATTTTAAATTTCGATAGCTATTCTTTTCATCACCCAAAGTATAAAAAGTCTGATTATATACATCATAAACAACTATATCATTTCGCACTATTCCGCTTCCGTACATTAATCCCGTAATCAAGTCTTCATTTCCGTCACCCGTGATATCATAGACAATGTTTTGCTCAGGGTATTCCGCCGAATCTAAACGAACACACACCGGACGTCCGTAGCAATATTCATCCAATTCTCTTGCTGCCTGCTGCATATCAAGCTTAACATATTTATCATTCTTAACCTCTTTTTCAACTTCATCCGTTTTTGAATCTGAAGGGTCTACGCATGCAACAAACAAAAATAGTAATAAACTTGTCGAAATAATCGCCGTAGCAATTCTTTTTTTCATTTTTTTCTCCTATTGCCCAAGCAGTTCCTTTACCATAAACACCTCAGTCATGAATGTTTCATAACCGAGCTTTCTTCAACCTCGGCAACCGCCTTTGCAATATTATCAATTTCACCGTTGTACCAACCAAATTCTGCGCATAGATGTCCGCGGAACTTCTCTTCATCAAATTGAAATGAATCCAGTTTCATAAGCATTTCGTCGCAGCCACCAACAGTGGAAAAGCCGTTCTTTTCAAAAAAAGCTGAGGTAGTCCCGCACCGATTAGAAATTTTGAAGACACTCCACCCGTGTAGATTTTGTCAAACCCCTGATCCTTTACATATTTCTCCGCTTCTGCTAAAAGATTCGCCCCTATGCCCTGACGCTGATAATCCGGAGCAACGCATATCAGCATTATAGAAGGCCCTTCGGTTATGGCAAAGCCTATCAAATTCTCTTCATCCGGATATGAAATTATATGAGAATCGGAAGAAATAATTAAGCTTTCAAATCTTTTTCTGGTAAATTTAAATTGCGGATAACAGCGACTGAATATTTCGTATGTTTTATCAATCAAAATCTCCGTTCTGCACATCTGTTTCAACCTTCCTATTCAGCAAAACCGTAATTCTCTTTTATACATCTTCTATAGTTACTTCAGATTTTAAAAGTTGTATCGCCTGTTCAAGCGTAATTATCTTGGCATACCGCCCTCCCCACATAGATTCATTGTAGTACTTATATGCGGTTTCTTTGTCAAAATAAGGATTATCATAGGTTGAGTTTGTGTACGCAGGAACAAATAAATTGAAACCTTTTTCAAAGCCGCTTTTTATAGTCGCATCCATGCAATAGTCTGTTGATACATATTATTTTTTACAGTTTCAAACGAGTATAAGCTTTCGTTAAAGCATCCCTTTTGTGTATCAACAACTAACAGTATCATTTAACAAATCTGGCAAGTTCTACATTGCCATCCCTTTCTATAGATTCTATATGAAACCCACATTTTTCAGTATAAAATTTCACATTTTCTTTCTTGTCTAATGGTGTTACTAAAGTGAGTTTTACCAAGTCATCATATAATGTATTTACAAATTGATTTGCCTGTGTGCCGATTCCTTTTCCCTGATACTCAGGTATAACGCAAAGACAACCAATCTCATATACTCCCTTTTCCAGTTTTTTGCACGAAATACAGCCGACAGGTTCATTATCACAAAGTATAATGTATTTCGGATATTTGATGATTGATTCTTCCATCATTTCTTTAGTCTTTCCATATCCCGGACACGAGCCATATCGCAAATAATCATCATAAAAAGAAGCATTATAAATATTTATCAATAACTCCGCATCTTCCAATGCAGCTTGCCTAAACTCTATCGTCATAATTAATCATCTCTGTTTAACTGATCCGTTGTAAGATGCCTTGTCAAGAAACCATTTTACTTTTGTAACAGTTCCCGCCATTGCCCATCCGCCATAGATTATCGCATCATAAGAATCAAAATATTTTTCATCTTTCTTTTGCGCTTCCTTAAGATTAAGGATATCCGCTTTCATTTCTTCCGCTAACCATTCAGCATATCTTTGAGTAAATCCTGTTTGGGATGTGTATACTATAAGTGTTTTCATAATTCGTTAAGATTCCTTTCCATTTTCATAATCGTTTGAATAGTAGTCATCAGGCTTTTCTCATCTATTCCTTCAAAAATACGACCAATCACATATTGGCTCTGTTGCCCGTTATTATCGTTTGCCTCCAAAAAATTTCTTGCTGCATCAGTAACGTAAATACGTTGTTTTCTTTTATCTTTTTCATCTTCAAAAGTTGCTATGAAGCCCTTTTTCTCCAGCCTCAGTAATATTTGTTTTACATTCTGATGCGAACTGCCCATAACATCAGACAATTCGTTAATGGTAGGCGCTTCCTTACAAAGATTGATACAAATGATTGCAAAGAACTGTTTCCAGGTTATTTCTTTTAAATAAACATCTGCAGCCGCCTGGTATCTGTTGTCAAACGCGCTTAGCAATCCTAAAAGAAACGCCTGCGGAGGCATATCTCCAAACTCGACATTGGTTTTGTTCATTTCTTTGTTGTAATTCATTATTTTTCTCCAATTAAAAATAGGTAACATGTTACATTTTTAAATAATGTAACACATTACCTATCTTTCGTCAACACATATTTATGATTTTTTCAATATCCTTCTCCTCATACAATTTCGAGGACAATACCGTATGCTGATCAGGAAACAGTTCTTCACAAATCCCAAGTTCAAGATCCTGTCTGTGCACCCAGTGTCTGACCAAACCATCCTCTCCCACAAGTCCGTTTCTGACTGCATGAGGACTGTTGTCAAAATAGTCACAAAGCATTGCAAACCAAACTTCATTGCCTTTGTCGTCAACCCGGTCGTGCCGTGCAGTCTCAAGATTTCTTCTTATATCATCAGATTCTGCCTTAAGATATGCAATGTGTATCTGCTTATCACCTATGGCCTTCTTAATATCTCTGTAAAACTCTATGATGGCTTCGTCCTTCATATCCCTAAAGAGTATCATATCCTCAACGATATTTTGAAAAAGAGCACACTCAGTGATCATTGGAGCGCCGTTCCATCTAATGAAACGATTCAAAACAATTTCTTTGAAATGTTCCGGTGACACACGGTTGTTATAAATCTCATATTTTTCCATTTCCTGATAAAAACTCCGATCATCAGTCCTGATCTTTGTATAACAGACAACAGCATGATCATCTTCAAAATGGGTTTTTAGTTCAATCTCCGCTCTCATATAAGGATACTTTTCCAGCGCAGCCTGATAATCTTCCATTCCCATATATGCACACCATGCAAGTTCAATCGGAGAATAATCACCTTCCTCCAGTACTTTATGGTCGGGACATTTCTCTGATAAAAGCTTTACAAGGGTGCTTTTACCGCTTCCCTGTATACCTTCGACAAAATATGTCATATTCCGAATTACCCCTTTCGTCATTTAAATCAAACATTTTTGCTCCTTGCCTTATATGTAATCTCATCTAGCTCTGAAAGCTGATCTAAGACAAAATCAAGGTATTCTTTGCCTGATGCCATTGTCATCACCGCCTTTAGAACATTTTATCAAAATAATCTTTCACAAAGTTATCAACATCATCATAAACCACCGGCTCCATGCCAAGCTTTACGTATTCCTGAAGATAGTCTTCCAGAGCCTTATCAAATATCTGAGCATTCTTCGCAAGGTTGGCAGCATCAAACTCTTCCATTACATTAAAGCTGGAAATATTGTTTTCTGACCCAATCCCCTCAAACATATACTGTAGTGATGAAAGATTCATAAAAGAAGAAAACACATCACTGCGCTCTGTTGCTTCCGGCATTTTGTTCTTCCAGTTAGAAAACATTTCTTCGTAACTTCCCGCCAAGCTTTCTTTAGAAGGCGCGTTCTTTTCCGTTTTTCGCTCGGTAAATAGCATTACCGACTTAAACAGTGTTCCAAGTGCGTTTCCAAGTTCCGTGTAATCCTTTGCCTGAACAATATTCATAATATTGGCTTCAAAATCGCTCGGCACATCAAGTCCTTTAAGTTCCTCAAATGTTCTCTTAATGCCTCGCTTATAATAATTTCCATTCCAAAGCATTACCGCATCCAGGCATAAATTAATCATATATGCACCCCAGCATCTGAGCTGTCCTATGTTCTCTGCCAGAAAAGCATGTCCATAAATCTTGCAGAGTTCTTCTCGTATATTTGCAATTGTTTCAAAACGTTTTTCAGAACCAAGGATATTACTGGCCTGATCTTTTAAGCCCTCAAGACGTTTAGTCACACTCTCGTCACGAATATATACTACTTCGGAATCCATAAGTTTACTCAGATGAGCATGTCCACACTTCGCATCATTCTCCAGCATTTCCCAGTTTGTGCAGTAAATGTCGTAACCGATTTCTTCGTCATCAAGAATAAATGTTTTTGAAAGAATATATCCCTTGGAATCATTGATGAGAACCAATAAATCCAAATCCGAGTGTTCATGCACATCTCCGGTGCTTACCGATCCGTAAATTCCCAAAAGATCCAGAGTTCCCGGGCATTCCTGCTTTTCCTTTTCCAAAATAGCATCAATTATTCTTTTATGAACCGTGTTCATATTATTTCCTCCATAGCAACTGTAATTATCTTTTATAAATCCTGCCAACAGATACAGGAGGGTCTTTCGAAGGAATCAACAAATTCCTTAACGCAAGAAAGCATATCCTCTATCCCAATAACAGCGTTCGGTTCCGGAATCCACTCTTCTCCTCCGGCTAAAAAGGTGACAACTTTATGATTATTTTCATTGTATGAAAGCCACATTTCGCCATCTTCGGATTGAAAATATGAGATTGACGCATATTCCCCGTTTAGACATATAGCCATACTCGGATATTTGTTGTCTCCGCTAATCCATATTTCATTTTCATCCGACATTGCATTTTTAATTATTTGCAATGCTTGATCCCCACTATGAATTTCAAAATTGTCTTTTCCTAAACTAATTGTTCCCATTTTTTCTATAAAACCATCTATTGCGAAAAACTTGAATTTGACCCTATGACATATATTCTTTCTTTGATAGTTCCAACTCAATAATTTTCCATGATTCTCCATGGATATTCTCGGTCACATTCGGCTGATCTTTTGATCTATGAAAACCCGCAGATAGATAACACTTATACGCAGAAATATTGTTTTCGAATACGCCAATCGTCACCACATCAGCCTGCATGATTTCAAATGCGTACTTCAATCCCAAACGGAGCATATTCTGCCCATACTTATGTCCACGTTTAGTATCATCAACAATAACCCATCCAAATCGAAGAATCTTATTGTCTCCATGTAGATAGCGCATGATAAAATGCCCAACAATCCCCTCATCATCAAACGCAGTAAACGGATAGAAGTTATCTTCTTCTATGCAATCCCCATTCTCATGTAAATACTTATGGTTCATTGTATCTTCCGAAATGGGGAAAGTCCCAAAATGGTCACCACCCCATTGCAAGAATGTCTTCTCATCCTTACACCACGATACGATACTTTTTGCATCAGAAGGCTTATATGGTCTTAGTCTAATCATCACACTCTCTCCAACAAATCCCGATTCTTAGTCGATAATACTGTAAGTTAATCTGTTTATTGATTACTTATTTAGAAATACTGAAATTTATTTTTCTTATCTTATATAAAAGTTAATGTTTCTTAATAATGTGTCTTGCTTGGAATCATCATAGCGCCCCCGGCAAGTACTGCAATCCCACCGATGCCAATTATAAACCAACCGAGCCATCTCGCATCTCCGCCCATCTCAGCAGGATTATTGGGATTGTAAAAGATTGTAACTGTCTGACCGGTACTCATGCCGGACTCCCATACATCGCTCGGACCGACGTATGTTTTACCATCGACTTCATATTGTACATATGCAACATAGTTCGCACTTGTTCTGTGCTTGCCACCATTATGCGTAGGATTCGATAATTTCTCAATTTTAGTTATTTCAGCCTCAACAGGAACGTATCCTAAATTTCTGACAAACTGAACCCATATACCGAGGCCTGCAAATGTCAAACCTACTACGATAAAAAGTATTCCCATGACCGTATTTTTTGAATTCATTTATATATCCCTCTCATATCAAAACAAAGCAACATTAGTGAAGAAAATCAAAATATTTCATAGTTTTTGATGACAATAAATACATCCCAACTGTAATATTTCAACTAAATTGTTTTCCGATATAACTCACTATCAGCATTTAATTCGTTTCGTGTTTTTAAATAGTTTGAGATTTGCGAAACAGATTATCCCGAATTTTATCTTGTATGATTTCTTTTGACATTTCTACACAACCGTTTATAGCTGTATCCATTTTTCATTTACGCAGATTTTTCTCTGCTCTCCATTTTTAATACTATACGCTTCCCCATAGAGCGTCTCTGTGCCATTGTCTACAACAATATAGCCACCATTATTCAAAGCAATTATCTCATGTCCCATGCTGTCAGAGTAGGTGATATCCTCTATCAATCTCATTCCATCAAGCACTTCATCCTTTAACGCCTCAAAATGAGGGAATATATTAGTTTTTGTTATTCCAAGCCCGCTTATCCATCTTTGATAATTCGGATCTATTGCCTCTCCCGGAAGTTCCGGACCGGCATAAACTGTTTCTGCGCAATTCATGGATCCGGCACTCCAGGCAATAAGAAGCCCTTCCCATGTCTGTAGGCGCTCTTTTAACCTTATAGTCTTCATAAAAATGTTTTGTGTCGGCACATGTCCGCCAGCCAGTATTAACACATCCATTTCAGGAAGACGGTCTATAATCTCTATGTTTCTTTCATCACACATCAATACTTCAGAAACGCTGAGGTCACTCAAAGGAAAAGCTCCCTTTAGGCAAAATAATACGCTGTCATTTTTATCATAATATGCAGGAGATCCACTAATAATCATTACCTTGGAATCATTTTTCCAAACAGCTTGAATGTTCTTCAATAGCCCGTTGGTTTCCAGCAGTTTAGCTGGAAGTCTCTTTCCGTCTATTTTTTTCTGCCCACCAAGTGAACTTGTCAAAATCGCTTTCATAGTTACCATCACTCTATATTCTTTTTATATTTTCCAGCAATGTTCTTTGTTTACCTTTGCAAATCAGTATGACAAACACCGGTTTGTCACGGTACATTAAACTGAAAGATAATCTATTTAGAAAAATTGCGATTTTCCTAAATAACTATAAATTATTTTTTATATAATCCAATATCTCACACTGTCGTTTTGCGTGAGGAAAATCTTCCAGAATGGGACACGGAATATGCGGGTCAAATGCCTTTTCATAAAACCATGTACATTGCACAGGGTGCATTCCCATTTCTCTTGCTTCATACAGTTCATTCGATCCGCCGTCTCCGACATAAAGGATTTCGTCGGGTTCTACTCCTAAAAGATCAATCATTTTCTGATACATCTCAGGCTCAGGTTTGCTCATTCCAACCTCGTAAGAAATTAAAGCCACATCAAAATACGGATAAAGCGGACTTTGTACTATTTTATCCCTTTCATCCGAAAAGGTGTTGGTCATAAGACCTATTTTGATACCTTGAGATTTTAAATCTTTGAGTAACTGAAGAGATTCTTCAGGAATCGCATTAAAAGTATCTTCTAAAGAATCAAGTCTTTTATTTGCCGCTAGATTTACTTTTTCTTCGGAATATGCATCGATTTTATTAAGAGCAATTTCTAAGCCTTCTTTTATGGTGTATTTACCACGGCTTCTATCGACTTCAATCTCATGCCACGCTTTTTGAAATTGTAATACGTCTACGCCTAAATCCTCCGCAATATTTTCACTGAAATAGGTTCGTCCTTCAAACAGTGATACAAGTGTTTCAAACATATCAAAGACTACTGCTTTAATCATTGTGCCTCCATGAATTACCAGTGAACGAATTCTCCTTTGATAATTCCCTTTACATTGATGTCAGACAAAATAGCGTATTTCTCAGGGTGTCTGAATTTATCACCCATAATATCTCCACTTACTAGTCTCCACATTTTGATGTTCTTTTCAATACATCTTTACACCAATCCAGTAACAAATCCAAGTTCCGGTCGAGGTTCTCGTAAGTGATTTCTTCTGAAAAACTCTCCCAAACTTGAAGATCAATTCCTTTAACTTTAGATGCCACATCAATTTTCCTTTCTATAAAATCACTATCCTCAAGAAAATAAAGATTCTGGAGAATAAAGAAAATGTCTCTTTTAGCCAGAGGCAATTTATAAACATTCTTTTCCATTTCAGAATGAATGCGTCTGTGGCAAAGCATATGATAAAGATTTCCTACACTCATCTTGATATAGTCTGCTATATCTTTTTTACTGTAACTCGGTACAATTTCACTTAATTTACCGTAGATATCCGAAGTGGTATGAAGTACATGGCAGATTTCTTCGGGAAACCAATTTATCAATTCTTCTTTTCCGCAAACAAATCCGCATGCTCGTTCATATTCTCCGAGTTCTTCCAATATCTGACGATATGTTGCCAAATCCTTAGCATGTATCTCATCCAGTACAAGCATAATATCTATATCGCTCTCGGACGTAGCTTCTCCTCTTAGGTAACTGCCCTGAAGACCAACATATATCAGTCTATCGCCAAACTTTGATTTAAGCGTATCTGTTAGTTTATTTGTATAATCATTTATATCTACAATGTTATTCATGCCTTTGCTTCTTCAATTATATTTTTTTCCATAATCGTTCAACAGAAATTATCAAATTCATAGAATACTAACTAATTCCATCAAATCGTTTAAATCTTTTATCATATAATCCTGTCCGAAATTTTTATCCTCATCGGAACGATTAATCAGTATTCCTTTAGCTCCTGCATTATGTGCGCACTCTATATCCTTTATTTCATCGCCCACAAAAACTAACTCCGAAGGATTGATGTGAAATTCTTCGGCTAATTTTATTAAACCAATCCCTAACGGTTTTCTATACCCGATGTCATTGGAAGTATATGGTAAATCAATGTACTTAACCAATTCGCCTAAATCTCCCAACGCATATTCATTATCCATGCCATATGGAACATCGGAAAGAGTTGCAAGTAGAATATTTTTTCTTTTTAATTCTTTTAGGATCGGATCCGCTTCAGGATATACTTTTACATCTGTTCTAAAAAAAGAATAAAACTCTCTTTTTATATCATTTATCAATTTTTTTTTAATATTTGTTCCTTCAAGAATTTCACCAAATACTTCATCTGAAGATACTTCAACATCTCTTGGATTTATCCTGGCATTATACTTGATCAAGACATTACCTATGTGACTGTATTCTTCTTCCGATATATCAAAGCCCAATTTATTAGATACAGCCTCAAAAGCCGGTCTGTATAGCTTTGACCAGTTAAGCGGAATCGGGTAATAAGTTAAGGTCTGTCCAATATCAAAAACAATCGCTTTAATCATTTAATCCTTTAAAAATCTTCCTTTCTCATACTTAATCACTAGAAATATACATATTCAAATTGTGTAGTTATATCATAGGTTCCGGCATTTCTGGTAAAGTCCGTACAAACTTCATGTTTAAAGATTGGATAACCGTATTCATTATATTCTGCTGTTGTTTCGTATCCTCTCACGCCCCAATAATGAATCATATTGCCATAAGCATCGTATTCCCATGTGGCCGAAACTTTTTCTTTTCCTTTTTCATTAACATAGACTGTTTTTGACAACTGTCCTTTTTCGTCATAATAGGTTTTAGAATGACTTTTCACAGTTCCGTCAGGTTCTAAGCTAAAAGCATCCGTTAATCCGTAATCTCCGTATTTGTTTTCATAAACCGAAGATATTCCGTTTTCTTCGCTAAATAATTCTTCTCGAATTATTCTTCCCTGAATATCGTAATAATATATCGATCCGTGCCCATACAGGGTATCGGTCATTTTTATCTTTCTGCCGTCGGCATCATACTCATATTCATACGTTCTGTATACATAGCCTGTATCACTCAACTTCGTCTCTTTGACTAAAAGACCGTTTTTGTATTCGTTTTCCCATATGTAATCAATACTGCCGTCTTCTTCGTAATAAACTATCCTTTCAAGTACTCCCTTTTTGTACTTGTATTCTCCGCAAAGATACAGACTGTTTTCGTCATCTCCCTCATATTCTTTTATGAGATTGCCGTCTTTATCATAGACATTTTTTTTATAACTTGTTACGCCGTTGTTATTCTTCCTTGCTTCAGTTATCAGGTTCTGATTATCATCAAAAGTACTTATGCACGAATACTTAACATGACCGTATTTATCGTACATTTCAAACTTTATTCTGTTCCCGTTTCTGTCGTATTCGGATATTTCGTAACTTCCGGATAAATCTATTGCCTTTTCAATCTTAATCTGCGGTTTGTCAGGCTTTAAATAAACCCAGTCAACAGTTTGCTGATTTTTTTTGCCACACCCGAAGCCGCACAGAATACAGATTAAAGATATGAGCATAAGTTTGGTTTTTCGCATAGCATCTCCTAGGTATATGTACAAATAAAGCCACAAATCAATGTGGCCTTTTAAAATCTTTACTGAATGAGTGAGCGACAGAAAGCTTCAAATTCCTTTTGTTGGCTGTATGCCTCAAACTCAAATACCTGATAATCTCCTTTATCGCCGTTCCAGTAAATGAACAGATACGGACCGCTACTGTCTAAAGGCATATCGCTTCTTCTTGTAATCTTTCCGTTGGTAATGTAAGAAAAGAACTCATCTCTTTCAGCATCGGTAAGTGTAACATCGCAAAATTCCGTGATATCGGCTTCCGTTAAAGGCCAGTGGTCTGCTTCTCTCTTTTCAAAATGGAATATCCACTGATCATTTTCTTTATGAAAACGATATCTGTAAAACTCAGGCGGATTGGTTGATTCATCCACGGTATAATAAAACTCTGTAATATCCGTTTGTTTTACCGCACTTCCTACCGTCATTTCTTTTTTTCCGCAACCTGCAAAAAGTAATCCAATCATAATACAAATAAGAATTCCTTTACATTTTTTCATCTGAAAAACCATCCCTTTTTTATCCCGCGGGGTACCTTCCTTATTACTTCTCGTCAGAATCAGTGTCTGTCATTATACTCATAAAACATTTCGTCGAGTAATTTATCAACTCCGGACTTATCTCCGAACGCTGCCTTTATAAAAGTGCCTGCGTTCTCTACTAAAAGTTTAAAGTATAGCCAGTCGCCGAGATCATCGTATTTTCTTGTTGAATTAATCAGCACGTTCTTTTTAAGAGTGGTGTATTTCTTACCCTTTTTCTTACCGTACTGTTTTAAAAGTTTGGCTGTAGCAACATCTTCCATAGCCTTTTTGTCGACAAAACCGCCTATGGCTTTGAACGTATCGCTCGTGGCCCAGAAAATACCGCTGTAAAGGCCGGTAATCGCAAAAGAAACACGGCATAAAATATCATTACACCAAAGTGGAAACGAATATCTTTCAAATCTTATCGGTGCACCGCCGCCAATATATTTTCCGCTTCTAAGGAGTCGGTATATCTCATTTAAGGTCCCGGGAGTCATTCTGTTATCGGCATCAATGGTAACTATAATCTTTCCCTTTGCAGCATCGATTCCGGCATTTCTGACCTTAGCTATACATCTGTCTTCGTTAATAAGCACTACGGCACCGTTTTCTTTGGCTATTTCAGCCGTGTCATCGGTGCAACGGTTGCAGACTACTATAATCTCAGTATTGCCTTTGAAACGCTTTGCTGCTTTCTTAATTGATATAATACAGCGCTTTATGTACTTTTCTTCGTTGTGAGCGGGTATAATAACCGAAATATGAGTTTTCATAGCAATTAGTTTTTATTTTTTTCTGTCATCTGTTCGTATGTAATACCGTATTTTTCAGCTATCGTATGTGCGTATGAACACGAATCGGGCTCAGCTCTTTTAAGAAGGAATGTATTCTGATCATCCTTTCTTTCCATGACGATGCTTATGATATCGCCCTCACCTTCCCATTTGTTCATTTCGGGAATATCCGAAGCCAGTTCATGAAGATGTGTATTGAAAATTGCAAAAGTGCCTTTTTCTTTTAATACACGAATCAAATCTTTGGAAAGATAAACTCCGTCATATGCGGATGTGGTCGAGAAAGTTTCGTTAAAAAGAATCAGAGTGTTGTCGTCTGAATTCTTGACTATTTCTTTTATGCGGACAGCTTCTTCGCCGAGACGTCCGTAGTTAATTGTAAGATTTTCATCAATGGGGAAATGTGTGAGAATATTTCCAAAAGGCAGTCCCGTAAAAGATGAAGCCATTACAAAGAGTCCGTGTGCAGCCATAAAAGATGCAAGACCGACTGCCTGCTCAATAATGGTCTTTCCGCCACGGTTGGGACCTGTAAGAATAAAAATTCTCTCGTCTTTGCTAAAAGAAAAATCATTTTTAACGATATCCTTGTTGCCTTCAATGGCAAGTCTTATATTGTAGAGACCTTTTACGGTCATTCGCTCGTCTTCTTTTATATCCGGGAAACAGATATCATAACCCTTGTTTGCAAGATATCTGCCGAACTTGGCCATTACAAGATAAAAGATTAATCCTTCATGCATCTCTGTGATCGGACGGGTATCAAAATCCGAATACTGCTCGAGTTTCTTCTTTATATCCGAATAATGCTTCTTTAAATGCTTTTGTATTTTAGGAGCTATGGTAACAAGCAGAGGATCCGTAACTCTGGCGTTTCTTGTGGAAGAATCCGTCGGAGTTATAAGACGCATTGCATTGAGTTTTTCGATCAGACTGTATTTTGAAACCAGTTTGTAAGGCACAAATTCAATTGCAGATACTTCTTCGATATCAAGATCCGGAGTAAAGTTTACGCCGATTAACGCGCCTTTAACGCTTGATAAATCCTCTATCATCTGCTCGATATCGGTCTTTAATTCCGCAAACTCTTTTGAATTAATAGTTTCATCGAGTTCATCGCGAAGTCTGTTAAGGCTCTCGGATTTAACTTCAAATTCATGTAAGATTGCAGAAAGTTCCTCGCTGACTTTCGTATATACTGAAAGTTCTCTAAGA
The DNA here is from genome assembly GCA_900100245.1 of Lachnospiraceae bacterium G41. Classification (GTDB taxonomy): domain Bacteria; phylum Bacillota; class Clostridia; order Lachnospirales; family Lachnospiraceae; genus UBA3766. The sequence goes on along the minus strand of FNEU01000002.1, from coordinate 202,602 downwards.
TCTTCTAAAAGAGTATAGAGATTAATCTCCGTCTGACGCGATACCTTGTAGCTTCCGCTGTAGTTTTTAAGCTTATTTATCGCATGAACGGATTCGCTTAATTTGTCGCAGAGTTCCTTGTTGTCGAAGAGATCTTTTAGGATCTCTACTCTGAAGCGCATATCTTCGGCTTCGACAGGCATAGCGGAAAGAACCTTTTCGATAACAGAGATATCCTCTTTCATTACACAGGCTTCTTCCACGAAGTCGCTTATGGCAAGATCTTTAATTGTTTCTTTGGAAAGTATTACAGTATTTTTAGAAGAATTCTTTGAAAAAAGAATGTCCATATCATTTATTCCCCAATTATTTAGTCATTTCAAAATATTTGTCAGGATACAGAGAGAATATATTTCCTCTCGAGGTTTTCCCCACATAATAAATGCCTTCCCCGATATATCTTTCATACAACAGTTTGTTTGTTTCTATTTGTTCATCGTTATCGGTGTATAAATAATAATAAACTCTGGTTTCGGTTTTGTAAGAATCGCCGTCTTTGACCGTTTCCTGTTTTTCTATTCTTTCAGCGTTGGTTAAAACAATTTCCGTAAAATAATATTTCTCTTCTTCGGGATTAAAAGACTGAAACCTCGGGACAAGAAATTTAACGGATATTATGAGGAACGAAACTATCATAAACATTGCGCCTATAAAACAGGCGAGCATAATAATAAAATGCGATGAGGACGCGCCCTCTTCCATTCCCTTTAAAATCACGTTAAAAATCATCATTACCACAAATGCAATAATTACTGCCGCAAAGCACGCAAGAAGTGTAACAAAGGTCCTCATACCTTCTTGGGACTTTTCGACATATCTTGAGAAGTCTTCTTCTAGAATCGCGTCGGTCAAAACAGTCTTGGAGCCCTCTTTTATCATCTGTTCATAACGGGCTCTCTCAACCTTTTCTTCCTTGTTCTGATTGATGAGTCCGACGACCATTATCCCGGTCATTATCACGAAAATCAGCAAGAAAATAGCGACGTATAATTTGTTTACCAGATTTTTAGTCATTTTATTCCCCTTAAATATGATTATTATCTGACACTTACGCTTTTTATTGTACCATATTTAGCGTGATAAGTATTGTTTTTTATACAAATCATTTCTTGACATATGCAAACATTTGTTCGATAATAATCTTATGGAAGAAAGAAGTTACATTGCCATAGATTTAAAGAGCTTTTATGCTTCGGTTGAATGTGCGGAAAGACAGCTCGATCCCTTAAAAACAAACCTTGTTGTAGCTGATACTTCAAGGACTGAAAAGACCATATGTCTTGCGGTATCGCCATCTCTTAAGGCTTTCGGAATACCCGGAAGAGCCAGACTGTTCGAGGTTTTACAAAAGCTTGAATATGTCAATTCCGAGCGTTTAAGTCATGTTAAAGGAAGGAAATTTACTTCCTCTTCTTTTGATGCTGATGAAATTGCAGCCAATCCTGCATGTAAGATAGATTTTATTGCTGCTCCTCCGAGAATGTCCTTGTACATGAAATACAGTACAGACATTTACAGGATTTATTTAAGATATATTTCTCCCGAAGACATCCATGTTTATTCCTGCGACGAAGTTTTTATGGATGTTACGAATTATCTAAAGCTATATAATCTGACGGCTCACGAACTCGCTGTTAAAATAATTGCGGATGTTTTAAGAGAAACACATATCACTGCCACTGTAGGTATAGGCACCAATCTGTTTCTATGCAAAATCGCAATGGATATCGTTGCAAAGCATATACCTGCGGACAAAGACGGCGTCAGAATCGCAGAGCTTGATGAGAGAAAATTCCGAGAAATACTCTGGGACCATAAGCCTATTACGGATTTCTGGAGATTCGGTCCGGGAACCGCCAGAAGGCTCGAGAGCATGGGTATATACACTCTCGGTGAATTGGCCAGATATTCGGAATATAACGAAGACAGGCTTTACAAGGTCTTCGGAATCAACGCCGAACTTATAATAGATCACGCATGGGGTTGGGAGCCCTGTACGATAGACTACATAAAACAGTACAGACCTGAAAGCAATTCCATCAGTACGGGACAGGTTTTAAAAAGACCTTACACTCACGAGGAAGGTGCCATTATCGTTCGCGAAATGGCTGATAATCTCTCGCTTGATCTCGTATCAAAAGGACTGCTTACAAAACAGATAGTGCTTAACATCGGTTACGAGAATTTTAAGGATATAGAGAGTATGGAAAAGTACGACGGCGAAGTGCGTCTGGATTATTACGGTCGTCCCGTGGCAAAATATGCACACGGAAGCCGCAATTTAAGCATTACCACCTCTTCCACAAGGCTTATTACCGAGGCTGCTTTAAGTCTGTATGAAGAAATCACTGACCATAACCTATGCATCAGGCGTTTAAGCATTGCCGCGGAAAGTGTTGTCAGCGAATATAATTTCGAAGAGACTCACAAAGAGGAACAACTCTCCTTCTTCGTTGATTATGAGAAAAAGGAAAGTGAAGAAATAGAACTTAAAAAAGAAAAAGCCATCCAGCTTGCATCATTGGAAATCAAGAGAAAATACGGCAAAAATGCCATTCTTAAGGGAACCAACTTCCTTGAGGGCGCTACTGCCAGAGAAAGAAACGAACAGATCGGAGGTCATAAAGCATGAACGATTACAGCGATATCATAGATCATCCTCATTATCAGTCCAAAACCAGACCTCATATGTCAATGTACGACAGAGCCGCACAATTCTCTCCTTTTGCCGCTTTGACGGGCTATGAAGAGTCTGTTGTAGAAACTGCCAAGGAAGAAACTGAAAGAATGAATTTACTGCCTTATACAGATGATGTATAATATAATCCGTTATGGAAGAGAATAAAAAAACTAAAAAGAAAAATTTATTACAATTTTATACTCCGGCAATAGTTTTTTATCCGGCTGCCTTTATCTATTTTGAACTGTTACTGAAAGCTTTGGACAACTACAACACCATTACTTATTCTTCCATCGCTATAACGGTTCTTTTTTCTATTGCGGCAGGTCTTTTATTTGCGTTCGTTTTTACGCTTATTAGGCCAGTGATTTTATCGCGCATCCTATCGTCTTTAACCCTTATCTTTTTATATATTGTTTTCTGCGTTGAACACGACTGCAATCAGTTTTACAAAATGTATTACGGCATCACCTATGCCATAGCGATGACAGGTCAGGTAATGGGTGATTTCGCGGGTACGGTATTTGAAGTTGCTTTGGAATACGCTTTGCAGGAAGCATTGTTTGCCTTACCCTTAATCGTTTATTTCTTCAACCTAAAAAAAATACTCCCGAAAAAGAAATATACTATAAAGCTTTTCCCTGTTATTCTGATTCCTTTTCTGGTAATTCAGCTATCTACAGGATTATGGTGCAGAAATTCAAGCTTTGCGAATTTTTATACATATGATTTTACGGCATTTACTTTAATACCTCATACGGGTCTTTTAACCGCGTTTCGTCTGGATATCCAATATTTGATTGCAGGCACTCCCGAAGCACCAATTGAAGACGATGAATTCGTGCTCTGGACGCCCGAGGATGATGCTCAGATATCTCAGGTTACAGATAATAAAGATAATTCAGATAAGGTAAAACCCGGTTCAAACAAAACTTCTGATGATAAAACTGATATTATAAATACAGAAGAAAACAACGGAAACGACTCAGATACTTCCATAGTCGAAACAGAGCCTGTCGTATACGATTACAATGCTTATATTGATTTTGCATCATTAATCGAAAACGAAAACAATCAGACAACCAAAAAAATGCATGAATACTTCGGCTCTCTCGAACCTTCCATGCAAAATGAATATACAGGTTATTTTGAAGGCAAAAATCTTATCTTTATGTCAGTTGAGGCATTCTCTCCGTACGCAATAGATGAAGAATTTACACCGACTCTATATAAACTTGCAAACGAAGGATTCGTCTTTAATAACTTTTATCAGCCTTCGTGGTCCTTATCCACTACGGGCGGTGAGTTTGCTAATATGACCGGAGTTATTCCCGAATGGATTGATTCGGGCAATTCTTTTACGGTGTCTGAAGATAAATATATGCCTTACTCTCTAGGTTCACTCCTTGGCAACAGAGGATATTCCTGCAAGGCTTTTCACAACAATTCATATGATTATTATGAACGTGATAAAACGCATCCCAACCTCGGATATGATTACAAGGGTATCGGAAACGGTCTGAAACTTGAACACAACTACTGGCCAAGTTCCGACCTAGAGATGATGCAAGCCACTCTGCCTGATATTATTGCCGAATATAAAGAAACCGGCGTTCCTTTCCACACCTATTACATGACTGTCAGCGGTCACTGCAATTACAACTGGGGCGGAAATTATATGTCTAGGAAAAATAAGGATATCGCAGTACAAGCTTATCCCGATTCATCGATGCCGGTTCAGGCTTATATGGCCTGCAATCTCGAATTTGAATATGCATGCGAATATATCTTAGAAGAACTCGAAAAAGAAGGCATTCTTGAAGATACCGTAATCTGCTTTACCGCAGACCATTATCCTTATGCACTAGCGGAAGGAAATGTGGATTATTACAAAGAACTCTCGGGAATTGATGATTCCCCAAGATCAATTTCAAGATATAAAAATGCACTGATTCTATACTGTGCATCCATGGAAGAACCCGTGATAGTCGATACGCCCTGCTATTCCGTGGATATCGTACCGACGCTTGATAATCTTTTTAACATTGAATACGATTCAAGACTCTATTCGGGAAGAGATATTTTTGCTACCAATTATGAGGCTGATGAAGTATCATCCGCTATGCCTCTCGTAATAGTTCCTATAGGCAACAGATACAGCTTCGTAACGGCTGCGGGCGAATATGATTCTATCACCAAAGAATTTACTCCGTATCCCGGTATAGTGGTGGATGAAGAGGAATACGTCAAGGAAGTCCAGAATATGATTCAAAACAAATGGACTTACGCGAAGCTTTTGATTACAAACGACTATTACAGAATAGTATTTACCAAAAAAGAGGACTGAAATCAGCCCTCTTTTTTCATCAGTGCCCGGCTCACTAGCGTGCCCGGCTCTGATTTTTCTTAGTCAGTTTTGAAAAAATACCGATTTTATTATCCGATATGAAGAAACCGATTGTTACAAGTGCAATTCCGATTATTGCATAAATGATAATTTCTTTTATCTCAAATTTGCTTTTGTTAAGTAATGTAATACCTTTAAACCATTCTTTATGATATTCGAGACATACTGAGAACGAATTGTTTAAAAGGTGGAAAAACGCTGTAACAAATATGCTCTTTGAATTATAAATCATATACGACATCAAAAGGCCCATGAGCGTAACATATATGAACTGTAAAAGATTCATGTGATATGCCGCAAAAGCAACCGCGGTAATAACAATCGTGGCGAAAATGGGTATTTTTTTATTTTTAAGCGTTCCGTATAGGAAACCTCTGAATGCGGCCTCTTCCGCTATCGCGGGCATTAATCCTATTACCAAAAGTGCGGGTATAAATCCTGCGCTTGATACAACACCCGTAAGCATATCGTTATCTCTGGCTATAACGGGAAAAGCATTGTAAAGAACAGATACCAGAACAGTGTTAAATACGTATGAGCCACTCACAAAGAAAAGCACTCCTACCATTTCTTTTATGCCGGGTATTTCGAGTGAAAATATATTTTTCATATCCGCTCTCATATACCATGCATAAGCCACGGGAACGATGAATATGAAAAACTGTGAAACAGCATATCCGATAAAGCCGAATTTAAGGACCACGAATCCGCCCGCAAAATTGGAGATTAAAAACATAAGGGCAAATACCATTACGATATCTCCGACTCCGGGGATCTGGCCTTTTTGCATATTGGCTCTTTTTTCGAATATTCTTACACTTCTTAAGCCTTCGCCAAACAGTATATTCTCCGATGAAAAGACCCTGGTCATAATGTAAATCGCTACCGTCGTATGAATAATCGTTGCTGCAAATACTGTTACCACGAGAGATAAGTTAAAGTTAAGCATAAAGAGCTCTTTTATGAGAAGTGATACATTTAAAATCGGTACCAATGCCAGTCCGAAGTTAAGCTTAACTCCGGGTAAAACAGACATTCCGGCTCCGGTCATAAGTATAAGCATTAACGGCGTTGTGAGGTTGTTGGCTTCTTTTACGCTCTTTGCCATAAAATCCACGCAAAGACATACGGATGAAACGAACATCGTAAAAAATATCAAAAGCACTGCCATAAGAAGAATCGAGGGAATAAACTGTGTGAATTTGAAATCTCCTACGAAGGTAGTCGCAAATTCAAGGGAGTTAAATACAAATATTCCCATCAAAGCAAACGATAGGATATTTATCGCTACAGAAAACAAAGCGAATATCGTAACCGCAAGGAATTTTGAAATCATCATCTGCGTGTTGCTGATCGGAAGCGTTATAAGCGTCTCTAAAGTGCCTCTCTCCTTTTCACCCACAGAGATATCTATGGCTACGGTAAACGCGCCCATAAGCACGCTTATTATCATCATAAAAGGCATGATATATCCGATCATCATACCTGTTGTTTCTTCCTTGCTTGAATAGTCTTTCTTTTCGACTTTGAAGGGTTCTTCTTTTAGGGTTTCATAATCGTCTATTGCGCCTTTAAGCCTCTCTTCGATTATTTCATCGCTGTAATCCGAGAATACGACATCGACCATTGAACGTGCTGTGCTTGATTTGTTCGATGAAGTCAGACTGTAGATTGTGATATCGGGATATTCATTCTCGTTTATTTCGGGAACAATTACGACATCGTATTTTCCGTCTCTTATAAATCTTTCGTAATTGCCCGAAGAATTAATCTCTTCGACATGAAAATGATATTCATGTTTTATCAAAGCTTTATCAAGAAGGCCGCGAATGTTTTGCGTTGTATCCGAAGTGGTGCTTACAATAGCAACATTATAAGTTTTAACCGTAGATTCTCTCATAAGAGACGATGTTAAAAGCATAGAGCCGAGGAATACCAGTGGATATAAAAGAAGCGGTACGATAACCATAATGATGATGGTTTTCGTATCCCTGAAAATATCCGTCAGTTCTTTTTTAAGAAGGGTAAAAATGATTCTTTTATTCATCGCTTCCGCCCTCCTTTGCTATAAGTGCTTTGAAGGTATCACGAAGGTTATCCGTGCCTGTCGCTTCCATCAGTTCGGCAGGTGTTCCGTAGGCGATTCTTTTGCCCTTATAAATCATAAAAATATGGTCACAAAGATACTGTGCTTCTTCCATATAGTGCGTGGAATAAAGCACTGTCTTGCCTGCTTCTTTTTCCTTTTTCATAAAATTGACGATAGCGTCGGAACTGATTACGTCGAGGCCCAAAGTCGGCTCGTCGAATATATAGATTTCGGGCGAATGAATAAGACACCTGGCAATATTTGCTCTCTGTGTCTGGCCCGTTGAAAGCTTTTCTATTCTGTTATCAATGAAATTCTGCATTTCGAGAACTTCTTCGATAAATGCAATTCTTTTTTCGGTTTCTTCCCGGCTCATTCCGTATACATCAGCCAGTATTTTAAGCATTTCTCTGGTTGAAAAACGGTTGTAAAGTTTGGTGTTGCCTGAAAGATATCCGATGTATTTTTTCTTATCCACAGGATTGTCAATTAATGTCCCGTCGGCTCTAAAAATTTTAACTTCACCTTCATTCGGAGTCATTAAGGAAGCAAGCATTCTAAGGAGTGTTGTTTTGCCTGCACCGTTAGGTCCTAAAATACCCAAAATCTCGCCTTCTTTGGCTTCAAAAGAAACTTCGTTTACGGCATAAAATTCCTCTTTGGTCCTTTTGCCAAAAGATTTTTTGCCTGAATCTTTTTTTATATTCCTTATGAACTTCTTGCTGATATTATCAACCTTAATCATTTAAATTCCCACATTCCACAACAACTTTACATCAGATTTTCGACAGAAGTTCCACAGGCTTTTCAAGAATTCTTTTAAGCTTAATATGAGGCGGTTCTTTCTTTGAAACAATGCCAACTCTTATAAACTTAATACCTGCATTTTTTGCACCGAGGCAGTCTGTAAAAAGCTGATCGCCTATTGCTATCACTTCTTCACTTTTTAGGCCCATTTTTTCAAATGCCGCAAAATAGTTTTTCGCGGAAGGTTTACCCGATTTATAAATATACTCGATATAGATATTTTGGATAAAAAGCTTCACACGGTCTTCATCGTTGTTACTTAAGATAAACAGTTTAAAGCCCTTGTCAATCAGGCTTTGAACAAGCTCATCGCTTTGGTCGTTACAGGGTGCATCATGAGCAACAAGCGTATTGTCTATATCAAATATTATTCCTTTTATGCCCTCATTATATAGATCGTCAAAATCAATATCATATACCGATTTTACGTCCATATCGGGCTTAAATTTTTTAAACATATGCTACTCCAGATAAGAACTGTCCAATAGATTCTTTGTATATTCGCTCGAAGGATTGGTAAAGAGAGTTTCGCTCTCTCCCTCTTCCACGAGTTCTCCGTCTTTTAGGATATAAATATAATTGCAAATCTCTCTTACCACTTTTATGTCATGAGATATAAAAAGAATTGCAAGATTCTTTCTTTCATTAAGTTTTTTTATAAGCTTAATTACCTGCTTCTGAACTGTCACGTCAAGGGCCGATACGGGCTCGTCAGCGATTAAAATATCGGGGTTTGATAAAAGAGCCATTGCAATACCTATACGCTGTCTCTGGCCGCCTGAGAGCTCGCTTGGATAGTGCTCCAATACGGTTTCATCAAGCTCAACATCTTCAAGAATATTTTTAATGCGTTTTTCGTATTCAAAAAACTTTTCGGGGTTTGCGTATTTTATGGTCTCTTTTAAAAGCCATCCGACCTTTTTTGCAGGGTTTAAGGATGCATAATTATCCTGGAAAATATAGCCTATCTTCTTACAAATAATCTCTCCGTACTCTGGTGTTAACTGCGCAGAAATACATTTGGCCAATGTGGATTTTCCGCAACCGCTCTCTCCTAAAAGACCGACAATACTTCCCTTATTCACATAAAGGCTTACGTCTTTTACGCCCTTATCGGACTTCGGATAATAGTATGTTAAATTTTTTACTTCACAAACTTTTTCTGACATATTAAAAAATCAACTGTTTAGTATATTCCTTTGAAGGGTTTTCGAAAATATCTTTTACGCTTCCTTCTTCAACCACGAGTCCGTCCTTCATTACCACAACCCTGTCGCAAAGTGCTTTTATGACAGATAAATCGTGTGATATAAAAAGAATCGAAGTTCCCGTCTTTTCATTAAGTTCTTTTAAAACATCTATTATTCTTTTTTGAACCGTTACATCAAGCGCTGTCGTAGGCTCATCACAGATTAAAAGCTTAGGCTTTAACACAAGCGCTGCCGCAATCATAGCACGCTGTCTCTGACCGCCGGATATCTGATGAGGATAGGATTCATAGATTCTCTCTGCATCGTCCAAACCTACACTTTTCATTACCTCAATTGCGCGATTTTTCATGTCTTCTTTGGAAAGGCCTAGTTCCTTTTTTCTGATCCTCATAGCCTCTTCCACCTGAGGTCCGACCTTAAGCACGGGGTTCATCGAATTTAGAGGGTCCTGGAATACAAAACCGATTTCATTGCCCTGAATCTCCCTGATTTTGCTTCGGGGCGAATTAAGAATATCCGTTCCGTCAAGGTCGATTACTCCGGATTTGGTTAAATCCTTGCGGTTTAAAAGACCTGCTATAGCCATAGCGGTCATACTTTTACCCGAGCCCGATTCACCTACAATACCGAGTATTTCACCGTCTTTTATTGTAAAATCCACATCCTTTACCGCTACTTCCGGCAAATCGTGGTCAAAAAATTCAATCTTTAAATCTTTTACTGTAAGCATGATGGAAAGATTCTCCGCTTGATAATAATCCAATGCCAAAAAGTAACAAAATAAGCGTTAACGCAGGAAAGAATACCATAAAAGGTGCTTTTCTGATATATCCTCCTCCGTCCGACAAAAGCGTACCGATTGACGCCAAAGGAGGCTGAACTCCGATGCCTAAAAAACTTAGTCCGGCTTCGGCTAAAATACAGTTGTTAAATGCTATAAACACACAATTTAAAAATGTTTCCGTTACATTGGGAAGTATATGAACAAAAAGAATTCTGGCCGTAGGAATTTTTAAAAGCTTTGCCATTTTTACATATTCAAGTTCTCTCTGTTTTTTAAATTCGGAACGCATCATTTTGGCAAATGAAGGAACTATCGCAATTCCAAGAGCCAGTGTTACCTGCAAATATCCGCTTCCGAAAAGGGATACAAATACAAGGGCTAAAAGAAGCGAAGGAACGGCAAATAAGACATCGATGATACTAGATAAAACTTCATCAACGATGCCTCCGAAATATCCGCATAACGCTCCGATTACTGTACCGAAAAATGTGCCGATAAGCACGGAAAATACGGAAATGGCAACCGAGATACCCATTCCCGTCTGAGTTCTTTTTAAAATATCCCTTCCGAATTCGTCACAGCCGAACAAATGGGAAAAGGAAGGACCTGCAAGTTTCAGGTCTTTATTCATCAAATCAAAAGGATGGGGGTTTAAAAAACCTAAGAGCACGAAAGCAATCATAAAAATAATTATGATGATTCCTACCTTCTTTTGATTGTTGAGTTTAATTTTTTTCATATTCCAATATTGCTTTTGCAAGATTATTCGCACCCTGACCGAGTTTGAGGCTCGCTATATTGGCACGAATCTTCATTCTCTCTTCCTCATTGGTCAGCTTTTTAACACCTGCCACGAGGTCTCCGTAGAATTTGTTGCTCTTATTCACATAATCCCCGCCGTATACCATCATACCGGTATTTGTAAGGCTCTTTAAAAGCATATTCTGGCTGTAATCGCTCTGGAATACAACCGCGGGTACATTAATGCTTAATATGTCATAGCAAACCGAATCAGCTATAGTAACTGCAACATCGCAGCTCTTTAACAACTTCGAATAACTTGCAAGATCGGGTTCTACAATTATCTGCGAGGAAGTATTGCTCATCTTAAAAAGAATATCCCTCGTAGTTGCATTTTTAGATGTTACGACACGAAGTCTGACGGAATCATCAATGCAATCCAAAAGTGAATCCACTATTCCGGGAGCCAGTTCGTGAGGATCCAGTTCTCCGGTATATACCATAATGCTGTCGATATCATGTTTGTCAATTACACGGAATGACCCTAAAAACTCATTTCCGTAAGGCGCATATTCAATACCCAAAAGAAGCTTGGTACTGCTCTTATACTTGGACATATAATCAATCTTGTCCGCATAAAGATTGTAGTTTATAACGCAGTCCACATCATAAACTTCATAAAGATAATCCTCAATAAGAATTACCTTGCACACTTCCTTTAATGAATTGAATGCGGTATTGGAAACATCGTAACTGTCGACAACGCAGACTTTCGCGTTTTTTTCGGAAATAATATCCTTTAGACAATTGATTGCTTTTTCACTGCCGAGAGTCATCGACGGAACAGTTTCATATTCCATGAAATTACCTTCGATTAACGAAGTATCCGAATCTTCTCTGGTCACAAAAAGCACACTGCCCCCCAGCAGTCTGATTGCTTTTGCAATAGCGACGCATCTTTTCATATGACCTTTGCCGATCATTGAATTGGCATCTACCCTGAAAACTACCATATGCACACCCCAATGCCGTTATACGGCTTATATCAAATCCTTACCCTCGGATCTAAACACACATGAATAATATCAGTTATAAAACTTATAAGCATAATAAAGAGCGCAATCATCATGACTTCAGCCTCAACTACGGGAAAATCTCTGGTTGAAATCGAATTAATCAGCATTTGTCCGAGTCCCGGTATCGAAAATACCTGCTCTATTACTATACCTGAACAGATCATGTCTGCGGCTATCATACCGATAAATGTAATCGTCGGCATTATAGCATTTTTAAGAACATGTCTGTATAAAAGACCTGTTGTGTTGTTTCCTCTCGCATATGCGGTTAACGCATAGTCTTTTGTGGCTTCTTCAAGAATATTGCCTTTTAAAAGCCTTATGCACATTGCTATCTTTGGTATCGCAAGTGCGAATGCAGGGAAAATTAAGAAGTATAAAAATTTCCCGAAATTCGCATTATAGGAAACATATCCGCCCGGCTTAAACCATTTTAAAACAATTCCGAAAAAGAATGTTATTAGAAGTCCCAAAACAAACGAAGGAATTGACATCGATGCCTGGTTTAGCGGACTGATTATTTTATCCGATATACCGCCCGTATGCTTTGCAACATATATACCAAGCGGGAATGATATTACTACCACAAAAAAGAGAGCCAACAATGATAAAAAGAAATTAATTACGAGCTTCTCTTTTAGGAGGGATGAAACCGGTACGCCGTACGAATAGGAAGTTCCGAAATCAAGTGTAAAAATGCCGCCTACAAATTTCAGATATCTTACTATAAACGGCTGATCGAGTCCGTACTGAATCCTTAACGACTCTACCAGTTCGGGTGTTGCTCTGGTACCGAGCTTGTCCAATACGGGATCGCCCGGCACCAGTTCAAAAATCAAAAATATTACAAAACTTGTAATAATCAGGGTAATAATCAGTCTGATTAACTTTTTGATTATATATTTACCCATTAATTACTGTACCGCCTTAATCTTGGTTAAATCGAGCACATAAAGAGGATAGAATGTATATCCTTCATATTTTTTGTTTAATGCGACAAAATCAGGAAGGTCCTGAATGTATACGTTGGCTGCGTCCGAATTTAAGATTTCGGCACATTCCTTGTAATACTTCGTCGCTGTTTCATCATCAGCGCTGCTTACGGCATTCTTAAATGCCTCGTCATAAGCTGCATTGCTGTAGTTTGTAAAGTTGTCCGATGCATCAGATGTAAATCTTGAAAGAAGTGCATTAGCAGATAAATTGGCTGCATCTACACCGATTACGGTTGCATCGTATTTTCTTCCGAAATAAACATCGTTTAACCAGGTCTCCCAGTCAACTTCTTTTATCTCGGCATTGATTCCTATCTGAGATAACTGACTCTTTAATACAAGCGCAGTATCAACATGCTGGTCATAGTTTGAAGGAACCGTAATGGTCATGTCAAATCCGTTGGGATATGCACTCTTTGCCATCAATTCTTTGGCCGTATCAAGATTGGGATTGTAAACTTCGGTAAGATCCTTATCAAAGTATTTGCCGAAGTTCGGATAAATACTGGTTCCTACCTTAGAGCCGCTTCCGTCGGAAACATAATCCATAATCTCGTTTACATCTACGGCATAGTTCATTGCCTTTCTTACATTAACATCGTTGAAAGGCTCAAATTCATGGTTAAGATACAAAGCCTGTACCAGGTTCATGGTACCTTCGTATACATTGAATTTCTGCGGATCGAGCTGCATTTTCTGACCCTTGGTAAGGTGAATGCACATATCGATTGTACCGCCTTCGAGTTCCATCGCAATGGTATCGGCGTTGGTGCAAATCTTAAAAGTTACATTCTTTACGTTTCCGCCCTCTCCCCAATATGAATCGAATCTTTCGAATACAACATTCTGAAGGGGACTTCTGGAAACATACTTGTAAGGGCCCGTACCGATTGCTACGGTATCGGGTGTTGCATTTCCCTTAGGAATAATAGCAGCTTCAACGCTGGCTAAATACGAAAGGAATGCGGGGTCCGGAGAAGCAAGCTTAATCTCAATTGAATCATCGGAAAGTATATTAACTTCCGAGATATTTGAAAAAGCCGAACTGACAGCTGCGTTTCCGCTTCCGTCCCGTCCGGCAAATTTGTTGATTGAATATTCGAGATCTTCAATCGTAACTGCTTTGCCGTCGTGGAATTTTATTCCTTTTCTTAACTTAAATGTGTAACTTAGTTTGTCCTCTGATACTTCTACACTCTCAGCTACTGCAGGCACGATATTTCCGTCACTATCAGGTTTTACCAATCCCTCGAACACATTGAAGAAGATTTCTTTGGTTCCTGCCGCCACCATCTTGTGGGGGTCAAGACTGTCATCAATGTCCTGAGCGATTCCAATAGTTATAGATTCGGAAGCCTTTGCCTTATCGTCTGTGCACGCACACAGTACAGTAGTCAAAGTGAGTAAGCAAAAAAGAACGAGAGTTTTGATCTTTTTCATTACTCTACCCTTTCTCTATAAAATATTTTATATTACAAAAGGGACCGTTATTAAGCGGTCCCGTTTTGCCTAATTAAGCATCTTTTTTAATTCATCCATGAACGTATTTACATCCTTAAACTCTCTGTAAACGGATGCAAAACGTACGTATGCAACGGGATCCAGATCTTTGAGCTTATCCATAATTAATTCGCCGATTACATCCGAGCCGACTTCCTTGTCTTCATTGCAGAAGATTTCGGTCTCGATTTCATCAACCAAATCTCTTATCTGAGCTGCCGATACAGGTCTCTTGTGACATGCTCTTAAGATACCGTCCTCAATTTTCTTTCTGTTATATGCTTCGCGGTTATTGTCTTTCTTTCTGACAATAAGAGGAATGGTTTCTATCTGCTCATATGTGGTAAATCTTTTCTGGCATTCATCGCATACTCTGCGTCGTCTGATCGAGTTCTTGTCTTCAACAGGTCTCGAATCGATAACTCTGGTATTTTCGTGATTACAGAATGGACATTTCATGTTTTAGGCTCCTATTATTCTTCTCTGTTTGTTTTCTTTACAAATGTGGGAACTGTAATTTTGCCCTGTTCTCTCGTTACGATACTTGCAGTATTCTGTACAGGTTTTCTTACAGGAGTCGGTGAAACTGTTCTTCTCTGTAAAGGAGTTCTCTGTCTCTCAGGATTGTAAGCTGTACGATTAGCAGTATCGGGAACGATATGCTTTGAAATAATAGGTTCTGAATGAAGTCCTGTAGCAATTACTGTAACTGTACATGAATCCTGTCCGTTGTCTTCGGAAAGGAAGCCGCCGAATACATTTGCCTGTGAACCACACTTCTCAAGAAGTCTCTTACCTACGCCGGTAAAGTCTTTGAATTTAACCTTACCCTGAACATAGTAAACAACATCTGAAGCTCCGACGATATCAGTTTCAAGAATCTGATTCTCGATAGCCATGTTGCATGCATCAATACCCTTGTTGTCGCCTGAAGCCTGGCCGATACCAATATAGATGTCGCCCTTGTCTGTCATGGCTTTCTTAAGGTCTGCAAAGTCAAGGTTGAAATCACCCTGTCTGTTGATGATGTCTGTGATGCCTGAAAGTGAATGCTCTAAGATTTCATCGGCTTTCTTCATAGCCATCTTTGCATCCATATCGTCATCTGCAACTTTAAATATATTGTCGTTCTTAATGATTATAATCGAGTCAACGCATTCACGAAGTTTAGCAATACCTTCTTCTGCGTATCTTTCACGAACAGCACCCTCGAATGAGAAAGGCTTTGTAACAATACCTACTGTGAGGATACCGAGTTCTTTAGCTATCTGTGCAACAATGGGAGCAGCACCTGTACCTGTTCCGCCGCCCATACCGCATGTTACGAATACCATGTCGGCACCTGTTAAAGCAGCTTCAAGTTCATCTACACTCTCTTTGGCAGCACCTTCACCGATTGTGGGATCTCCGCCTGCACCTAAGCCCTTTGTAAGTCTCTCACCGATTCCGATGAGCTTGGGAGCTTTGCAACATGCCAAGTCCTGTTTGTCTGTGTTAATACCGATAAATTCAACGCCCTGAACATTATCGTCAATCATTCTGTTGATAGCATTGTTTCCGGCGCCACCTACACCGACTACAATAATACGGGCAACTACATTAAATTCGTTTGGTTTAATCTCAATAGACATAACCTGGGACATTTTTAACTCCTCCTAAACACAATATGAAATATACAATTTATAGATATATTGCTAAATTTACACACATATATTAGTATTTTACAATTTTATGTAAAATAAAGCAAGTTTTTTTAATATTTTTACTCAACAAGAATTATGCCGGGAGTATCCTGTAATTCAGTGGTAAGAAGCGGCTCATCTTCGGTGTCGATATTAAACACCACATTGGGGTTGTCTTCCGCATATTTTTCCATGTGAAGAACGCCCTTTTGACCCTCTAAGGAAGGCAATATTTTAGGCAAAGTCATAAACTGTTCGTTCATGTTTGAGCCGTCACCTATATTTACTCTCACATCATCAAAGAAAAGCGTGATATTTCTGTTCTCGTCAAAATAAATAGTGTCTGCGATTAAATCGTTTTTATTTAAGAGTTTTGTAATATTAAGAATCGAATTGAATACCTCTTTATTCTCGATAGGAAGCGGTTCATGGAGTGTAAAATGATCAAACGAAAGTCCTGTTACAACCGGTACATTTTCGGTCTTAATCTCCGATATTTCGATTACCTTACCGTCATTGTCAAAATATACGAAATTTCCAAGGCTCTGAATGCAGCCAGCGGTATACTTTTCATACACATGAATCTTAACCGTATTTCTGTCGACGATATTAACATCCATCTGCTCCACGAAGGGTACGTCTTTTATGGATTTGTTGTGATATTTTAGGTATACAAAAGCCGTATTCCTGCAAAATCTTGAATCCAAAACGTAGTTGGTGATTTCATCTGTCGTATAGTGTGTAGAGCCCTCTACTATTACCGTCTTTACCTTAAAGTTTTCAATGAACGCAAAAACAGCTATTCCGATTACCATTACAGCGACAAACGGAACAATAAACTTGGTCAGATTGTATTTGAATATCAATCCGATCTTAGAGGTATTTATATCCGGTTTTTTGAGTTTTCTTTTTTTCGCCATTATTTTCTCACTATGGACTTGCCTATATTAAGCACGAGTCCGAGTTCAAGATACATGAATAAAATTGAACTGCCGCCCGATGAAATAAGCGGAAGCGGAATACCGGTATTCGGGAAAAGTCTGGTAACAACGCAGATGTTAATGATTACCTGAAGCCCGACGTGGGCTATTACCCCGACGACTATCATTCGGTCCAAGAGACTCTTGGTATTTTGCGCAATCATATACATTCTGAATATCAGTACAAAGTATAAAAGAATAACAATAAGTCCTCCGGCAAATCCGAGCTCCTCGCAGATAAGTGCGAAGATCATATCGTTCTGTGCTTCGGGAAGCTTTTTGATTTTCTGCATACTGTTGCCTATGCCTTCACCGAGATATCCGCCCGAGCCTATTGCATACAAAGCCTGATTGGTCTGATCTGCGGATGCGGGATAATCTTCGGGATAAAGCCAAGCAAGAAGTCTTTTAGCCTGATAAGGATGAATGTCGGACTCTTCTTTGCCGTGGTTAATTGCAATAAGGCCGGTAAACAAAAGGCCTACCAGAAGGAACATTACAGCCGTTATCAACAAACTGTTTTTAAGGTCCGGTGCAGCCACAAACATCATGATAAAAAGAATACCGAACATAACAATCGCGGAAGACATATCCGACGAAAATTCATAGATAAAGAATGTAGGAATACCTGCTATAAAAAGATATAGGAATATGCCTCTTTTATACTTAAGACTCATTCCGGCATTATAAATAATTATCGCAAAACATACGATAAGCAGGAATTTTGCAATCTCCGAAGGCTGGAAAGAAATATTAAGACCGGGGATTCTAATCCACCTGTATGCACCGTTAGCTTTTAAAAGCCAGCCGCCGCCGACAATCGCGGTCTTTTCGCTCTCGCCGCCCACATCGTTTCCGACGTGCTTCATAATTTCGATGAAAACAAACATACCGCAGGTAATGACATAATAAATCATCGGATTTGAAAGTATTGACATTACAAGCGGGAATTTCTGTTTAAAGCCCTTTACGTTTGCAAGAGCAAGAACAAGCATTCCGACGATTCCGGCAATGATATAAATCAGCGTTTTAAACAGTGTTCTGTCGGAGCTTTTAAGGGTCAGTACATTAAAGATAGTTTTACTTGCACCCTCTTCAAAAGCAAGTGCGGAATACACGAAAACAAGACAAAAAACCGATAAGAAAATCGCTATAAAGATAATGGATATATCGATTTCCTTTCCGGAAAAAAGTCTCTCTTTTACACTATTCTTTTTTTCTTTTACGTTTTCGCTCATGTTTATCTCTTAAATGATTTACATACCAAGCAGGGCAATCATGCAAAGTATTATGGTTACGATTGTAAATACCGTTACTACCTTCTCTTCTGCCCATCCGCATTTTTCGAAATGATGATGTATCGGAGTCATTTTAAATATTCTCTTGCCGTGTGTAAGCTTGAAATAACTTACCTGCATGATAACCGAAGCAACTTCTGCTACGTAAACAAACGCAATGATAACAAGGAATAATGTCAACTTTAGTTCAATCGCACATAAGGCAACAAATCCGCCTATTGCAAGCGCGCCGGTATCACCCATGAATACTCTCGCGGGATGTGCGTTAAAAAGCAGGAATGAAAGCAATGCGCCTGAGAAAGCCGCAATGGGATATACGAGTGCACTTCCCTGCATTCTTGCCGCAAAGAATAAGAAAATCAAAATAACGATGGTAACCTTAGATACGAGCCCGTCAAGTCCATCCGTAAAGTTTGCACCGGTATCGGTTCCCAAGATTGCTACAAAGTTAAGGGGTAAGACCCACCAGCCGATGTTAAATTCAACACCTTTTATAAAAGGCACCTTTATAGCAGGTGATATGTCCGAGAAAAAGTACAGGAAAACAATTATTGCAATCGTAAAAATTATCTGAAGACCCATCTTCTGCCAAGGCTTTAAACCTTCCGATTTCTTTCTTTTTACCTTAAGATAATCATCGAGGAATCCGACAAATCCGAAAAGAATTGCAATAACGCATGGTGCAAATATCTCCTCGTGATCTTTGATAAAGAAAATACAGGGAATAGTAAATGCAATCATTATCATGATTCCGCCCATGGTTGGAGTACCGTTTTTCGCAAGGTGCGATTCGGGTCCTTCATTTCTTACGGTCTGGCCGAATTTAAGTCTTCTTAAAAGAGGCAGTCCCGCAGGTGCCAAAAGAAGCATTATTTCAAATGCTGCCAGAAATATTACGATAATTTTTGTCGTCTCACTCATTACTTTAATTCCTCTTTATTAATTTGCAGGCTCGATGATTTCGCCTGTCATTTCATCAGCTATATCCGTGTTATCTTCGGGAACATTTTCTTCAATAACTATATTAGACGTATAAATACCCTTTTCAAGGAGTTCTTCGTATTCTTTTTCGGTCAGCGGTTCCGTCATCGGAATATTGAGGTACGGAAGCACCTCCGTATAAATCTCTCTTGTAAGCTCGCAGGCCTGATTAACAGCACCCGATGACTGGTCGGGAATGTTCGGTCTGTCGATTACAACATACATTACAAGCTGAGGATCATCAGCAGGAGCAAAGCTCATAAAAGATACGACATACTGTCCTGCCTGATATCCGCCGACACCCGAAATCTGAGCAGTACCTGTTTTACCGCCGATTCTGTAGCCTGCAGGTCTTGATTTCTTACCTGTACCTTCAGACTCTTCTACAACACCGATACAGTAATCTTTAAGCTTGTCGGAAGTTGACTCCGATACTGTCTGTTTTAAGATTCTGGGCTCTATATTTTTAACTATACATCCGTTCTCATCTACTATTCTGTTTACAACATGGGGCTCATAATACTGTCCGCCGTTAATAAGCGAATTGAAACCGCAGATCATCTGAATCATTGTGGCGTTAAAGCCCTGGCCGAATGATGCGGTTGCAAGCTCTGTCGTATTAAGTGTTTTCTCAGTGAATACCAGACCTTCGGCACTTACTTCACCGGTTAAATCTATGCCTGTTTTAACACCGTAGAAGTCTTTTGAGTACTCAAGGAATGTCTCTTTTCCGATTTTCTTGCCAAACTGCGTATATGCAGGGTTGCAGGATTTTACGAGACACATTCTTAAATCTCCGCCGCCGCAGCCCCATCTGTGTGAACAGTGAATTGTTCTGTCGAGTACTTCAATCAGACCCGTACAATGAAAGCTGTCCGAAGGAACGAGCTTGCCCGAGTCAAGACCGATGGCTGTGGTGATTGTTTTTGCAACAGAACCCGGCTCATATGTATCGGAAATACAAAAGTTCTTCCATACACCGTCTCTGACATAGCCCGAGAGATCGTCGTCAAGCTTGTCAAGCTGTTCCTGAGTCAGCATTACTACATCGTCTTTGCCCGTCTCTTCATTCAAAATCTTAAAATAAGGAGGCTTATCTTCTTCGATAAAGATATTGCTCGATATTCCGTTTACCCAACCTTCCTGTATCGCAAATTTTGACATAAGTTCATTTATCTGCTTGGTTGAATAATACTTATCAATCGTTACTTCTCTTGGATTGTTCAAATCATAAAAGGGCCATCCTGCCATGGCGAGCACATTACCGGTATCGCATTCCATAATAATAACGCCGGTATTGTATGAGCCTGAACGCTCACTGTAATCCATGCTTTCATTGACTTCGATGATTTTTCTCTCTACTATTCTCTGAATTGAAGCGTCGATGTTAAGAACAAGTGAGTTGCCGTTTTTAGCGGGAACTATCTGTCTTTCAAGATTTGTATAGTCATTGATGTAACCGAACGATCTGCCGTCAACACCTTTTAATTCTTCTTCGTAATACTGCTCGAGGCCATACATTCCGACGCCGCCATCGTTTACATAGCCGAGAAGGTCACACGCAAGTGAGTTGTTTGGATAAATTCTGCTGTATGAATCCTCGAACTGAATGCCGTAAATAGGTTTTACGGTACTGCCCTTTGATTTGGAAGCGGTAATCGCTTCCATAAGAGGTTTAACCTCTTCAGCATCAAGAGCTATTACTTTTCCGTTTTCGTCTTTTGAAATTCTCTCGTAAGCATCTTTGGGATTGTTGTAGATAAAATCGACGATTTGTTGTTTGTCGAAACCGAGATATTGGTTGAGAGCTTCGGCTGTTGCTTCAATGTATGCCGAATTGCCCATCTGTTTTGAATAATCCATTACCTGTTTTGCGTCCAGGATAACAATGTATTTTTTTATGTTTGAAGCAAGAACGGTTCCCTTCGCATCATATATACTTCCTCTTTCGCAGGGAATTACGATATCGGAGGTCTGACGCTGCGAATAAACCATTCGCTTATATTCTTCGCCTTTGAAAGTAACAATATAGGAAAGTCGTAAAACAATTATTACAAAAGAGATTGCAAGTAATATGAATAATACGCGAATAAGAGCAACCTGTTGGTTACTCTTATTATCTTTATTGCCGTATTTTTCGAATTTTCCGAATCCGAACATTCTTCTGAAACTCTCTCCCAAAAAGAGGTTTGTTTCATGAATGTATTGTAAGAATTTTTTTAAAAAACCTTCCATGTTTTATTCCTAATTGATTACGGAAAGAACTTTTACATAGTCATTAGCATAATTCTCTGTGTAGGTTACTATCTGGCCTTCCGATGCATAATGCATTCCTAATTTTTCGATTGCAACTCTTCTAATCTCTTCATTGTCGATGGAATTGTTGATTGCAGCATATTCGGCATCGTTGTTTTTCTTTAATGTCTCATACTGTGACTGAAGAGATGCGATTTTGTCTACCGAAGTAGATAAATCACCCTGCAGACTAATATACATCAAAATTGACCCGATGAAAAGACCTATACACACAATATAGAATAAAGACATGAGTAATTTGCCCGATATATTGTGTTTTTTAATCTCATTGGGCAAAATATCAAGATTTCTTTTTACTTTTTCCTTGGGATTTGTTTTAACTGCCAAATTGGAGTTAGTGTATAATGTTGTATTTCTTCTTTTTAATCCTTTGAATTCCAAACTCTGTTCCATTCCCTTTTCCCTCATTCACTTATTTTTTCAAATATTCTAAGTTTAGCCGACTGGCTTCTGCTGTTTTCTTCCAGTTCTTCTTCCGACGCAGTAATCGGTTTCCTGGTAATTATTTTTCCTTTAGGCTTTCTGCCGCATGTACATACCGGAAAACTCGGTGGGCATATACAAGGGTTCTCGTTCGTTTTGAAATTGTTTTTTACCGCTCTGTCTTCGAGTGAGTGAAAAGTTATGATACAGAGCCTTCCTCCATCGTTTAAGCACTCAATCATGTCATCCAGTGTGTTTTCAAGTACTTCCAGTTCCCTGTTGCATTCAATTCTTATTGCCTGGAAGGTTCTCTTGGAAGGATGACCGCCTTTCTCTCGCATTTTCGCAGGGATTGCAGCTTTTATGATTTCGTTTAGTTCAAATGTTGTTTTTATGGGTGCCTCGCTTCTTCTCATGCAGATGTGCTTGGCTATGTTCTTGGCGAATTTTTCTTCGCCGTAATCTCTTATTACTTTGAAAAGCTTATCTTCCGAATACTCATTGACGATTTCGTAAGCACTTATTTCGCTCTCTTTGTTCATTCTCATATCGAGCGGAGCATCGAATCTGTAGGAAAAGCCTCTCTCCGGTGTATCGAACTGGTAGGAACTTACTCCGAGGTCTGCAAGTATTCCGTCGACCTTTTCTATTCCTTCGTTCTTTAATATTTCTTTTATGTTTTCAAAATTCGAATGGACGTATGTGACATTGTCGAAATCTTTGAGTCTTTCCTTCGCCGCTTCAAGTGCATCCGCATCCTGGTCGATTCCGATTAATCTGCCCGTCCCTTTAAGTCTTTTAAGAATTTCTGTCGAATGTCCCGCACCGCCTAAGGTGCAGTCAACATATATTCCGTTTTCTTTTACGTTCAGTCCGTCAACTGTTTCCTTGAGCATGACGGAATAATGTTTAAATTCCATCCGCGTTTCCTTGCTTAAAAATCTATATCCGCAAGAGCTGCCGAAAGATCAAAGTCATCGATGGATTCATATCTGCTCTTGGACCAAACTTCTATGTATTCGCCCTGGCCTATGAAGAGAACTTCTTTTTCAAGTCCGGCAAATCTTCTTAAGTTCTGCGGAATTGATATTCTGTCCTGATTGTCTACTTCAATAGTTACGGCCGAGCCCTGTAAACGTCTCTTTAAATTTCTGGCGCCTTCATTGGCAACCTTAAGATTGGCTAACTTTGCTTCAACCTTCTTCCATTCATCCATCGGATAAATCGTAAGGTTGTTGTCGATTCCTTTGGTAAGGATAAAAGAATTGCCAATGGCCTCACGGAACTTAACAGGGAAGATTACTCTACCCTTGGCATCCATATTATTTTGATATTCTGCCATAAAGCCCATTTTGTTACCCTTTACCGTCGTCTTATCGGCCAACTGATCACCAATTTGTGACTCTTTTCTCACCACTAAATCATCACGAAGTCCCCACTGAGTCACCACTTGTTTTTAGTATAGAAGAATCTTTAAAGTTTTTCAAGGATTTTTTTAAGATTTTTTTAAATTTTTTTAAAGAAAAAAAGGGCCGCAAAGCCCGATTTTATCGTATTGTCCATATCTTGTACTTTACACAGTCCCAAACCCCAATATCGTCAAAAAAGAAATAAAAAAAGAGGACTGATTTTTCATCAATCCTCAAATTTATTTCTTATATTATTTGTATTTATACGTTAAATCTGAAAAGAATCACATCACCGTCTTTTACGACGTACTCTTTTCCTTCAAGTCCTACGAGGCCTTTTTCCTTTGCTGCGGAAAGTGAGCCTTCTTTTATGAGTACTTCATAAGGAACAACTTCGGCCTTAATAAAGCCTCTTTCAAAATCCGTATGGATCTTGCCTGCAGCCTGAGGTGCCTTGGTTCCTTTCTTGATGGTCCATGCACGGCATTCGTCCTCTCCTGCCGTAAGGAAACTGATAAGTCCGAGGAGCGAATAGCTTTCGGTTACAAGCTTATCAAGTCCGGAAGATGTTACTCCGAGTTCCTCGAGGTATTCCTTCTTCTCTTCTTCGTCAAGCTCTGCGAGTTCCTGTTCCATCTGCGCACAGATTACGATTGTGCCCGATCCTTCTTTATTTGCAATCTCGCGGACGCTCTGTACGAATTTGTTTGATGCGCCGTCATCAGCCATATCATCTTCCGCTACGTTAGCCGCATAAATAGTGGGTTTGGCTGTGAGCAGATTATATTCCTTAAAAGCTTTCTGAAGATCTTCATCATCGGGAACTTCGAATGTTCTCGCCATCTTGCCTTCTTCGAGGTGTGCCTTTACACCTTTAAGCATCTCCTCTTCCTTTGCAAGCGCCTTATCCATTCTTGCACCCTTTGTAACCTTGGCAAATCTTCTCTCAAGGATTTCAAGATCTGAAAAGATAAGTTCAAGATTAATTGTCTCTATATCTCTCGCGGGGTCTACGCTTCCTTCTACATGTATAATGTTCTCATCTTCGAAGCATCTTACAACATGAACGATTGCATCAACCTCTCTGATGTTTGCCAGGAACTGGTTGCCGAGGCCTTCACCTTTGCTTGCACCTTTTACGAGGCCTGCTATATCTACGAATTCGATTACGGCAGGCGTAACTTTCTTCGTATTGTAAAGTTCGCCTAACTTAACTATTCTCTCATCGGGAACGGTAACGATTCCGATGTTGGGATCTATTGTACAGAACGGATAGTTGGCCGATTCGGCTCCCGCCTTTGTCAATGAATTAAAAAGTGTCGATTTTCCGACGTTGGGTAAACCCACGATTCCTAATTTCATTTTTATAACTCCTTAAATCTCTTATATGACATGCGAGAAGTATTTTATCACACAGATGCCTTTTCTTCAAACAAATTGTTATTTGTCTTTTTTATCACCCGAAGAAAGGAACTCTTCCTTGGTAATTTCCTTTGTATTATCGTACCCTTTGCCGTTAATGTTGTTGATTTCATAATCCACATCATAATAATGCATTTCACCCGGCTCCTTTTTATTATGACGTAATACAACAATCAGTAAGAAGCCACCGATTAATACAAAGAAAAGAATACCTGCAATTATAAAAGAAACAATCTTCGCCAAAAGAGGAACCGGCAAGAAAAAGATTACAAAAGCCGTAGCTATAACTATCACGGATAAAACCATTACTATGATCATAGCAATCTTTTCTTTGGTAGTTACCTCCCACGATCCGTGACCTTCAGCAACTTTACCCTGATACTTTTCGTATACGTTTCCGGCAGAAACACCTTTACCGTCTTTTTCTAAAGAGGTGTAACCGCCTGCACTCCAATTTCTTTTATCGCCCATATTAACCCTCACAAATTCATTCAAACAATTAACCGTTCGGTTAATAAAATCATCAATATATATTTTAACATTTTTTTGTTTCAACTTAAATTTTTTTAAAAATTTTTTAAAAGGAACGCATAAGGAACGCAAATGCCATTCTTTAGGAACTTGACACGTTTAAAATGTGTGTTATCGGTCGACAAATTGGTCTGCCGTAAATACATCTTGGAGGCTACTAGAATTATGTACTTTGACGCAATCGCAAAAATCATTTCCGAACGTACCGGATGTGATGTTTCAACAATCAAACCCGAAAGTAAAATCTTCGAACTCGGAATCGACTCTCTTGATACAGTAGAGCTTCTGATGAATCTCGAAGATGAAATCGGAATCGAAATCGATCTTGACGAGAAAGTTGACACCATTGACGATCTCGATAAATTTATTCAGAAAAAAACTGCAGCTGCAGGAGTACAGTCATGATCAAATCTGCAGTATGCGACCTGTTGGGTATTAAGTACCCTGTTTTCCAGGGCGGAATGGCTTGGATATCCGACGGAAAACTCGCCGCTGCCGTATCCGAAGGCGGCGGGCTTGGTATCATAGCCGCAGGAAATGCACCCGGTGAATATGTAAGAGAACAGATTAAAATCGCAAAAGGTCTTACAGACAAACCCATCGGTGTAAACATTATGCTTTTAAGTCCTTTTGCCGACGAAGTGGCTAAGGTTGTCGTGGAAGAAAAAATAAACGTGGTTACCACAGGCGCAGGCAATCCTTCCAAATATATTAAAGACTGGCTTAATGCCGGAATAAAAGTAATACCCGTTGTAGCATCCGTAGCGATGGCCAAACTTATGACCAGACTCGGTGCTTCGGCTTTAATTGCCGAAGGCGGTGAAAGTGGCGGACATATCGGAGAACTTACCACAATGGTACTCGTTCCTCAGATCTGCGATGCCACTACCCTTCCTGTTATCGCCGCAGGCGGTATCGGAAACGGACGCGGTGTCGCCGCAGCATTTATACTCGGAGCATCCGCAGTTCAGATGGGCACCAGATTTTTAAGCGCTTACGAATGCAATATCCATCCTTCGTATAAAGAAAAAATATTACATGCTACCGATCTTTGCACGATGGTAACCGGCAAAAGGCTCGGTCATCCTGTAAGAAGTTTGAGAACTCCTTTCGCAAGAGATTATTTCAAAGCCGAGTATTCTGATATCTCCGATGAAGAACTTGAAAAATTAGGTGTCGGAGCATTAAGATCAGCCGTTATAGACGGAGACAACGAAAAAGGATGTTTCCTCGCAGGTCAGATTGCAGCAGTTGTAAACAAAGAACAAAGTGCGGCTGACATCATAAAAGAAGTAATCGAAGAAGCCGAACCCATACTTAAAAAAGCCGGAGAACTGGTGGAATAAAAATGAACGAAAAAACATTAACAGGTAAAACCGCCATAATTACCGGCGGTTCAAGAGGCATCGGAAAAGCAGTATCACTTAAGCTCGCTTCATACGGTGCAAATATTGCGGTCATCTACGCAGGAAACGAAGAAGCCGCAAACGAAGTTGTTAAAAAGATAATAAACGAATACAAAGTCGAAGCAAAAGCATATCGTCTGGATGTGTCTGATTTTAATGCCTGCAAGGAAACCGTCACACAGATTAAGAACGATTTCGGAACAATTCATATCCTTGTAAACAATGCAGGTATCACAAGAGACGGTCTTCTTGCAATGATGAAAGAAAACGATTACGACGCAGTCCTAAATACAAATCTTAAGGGCGCTTTCAATATGATAAGACACGTGTCGGGAACATTTATTAAAAACCGCGAAGGATGCATTATAAACATCTCTTCCGTTGCCGGTATCCTAGGCAATCCCGGTCAAAGCAACTACTCTGCTTCCAAAGCAGGTCTTATCGGACTCACCAAATCGGTTGCAAGGGAACTTGCGCCCAAAGGCATCAGATGCAACGCTATAGCTCCGGGATTTATCGCTACTGCTATGACAGAAAATCAGATCGAAAATCCTCTGCTTGAGAGAATACCCCTTGGCAGAATGGGCAATACCGATGATGTCGCCGAAGCTGTCGAATATCTTGTATTCGCATCATATGTAACAGGCGAAGTCCTTAAGGTCGACGGTGGAATCGCCATGTAATTTTAGGAAAAGAGTAAAAGAAATGAATAAAGAATATAAAAGAGTTGTAATAACGGGAATGGGTGCAATCACTCCTGTAGGAGGTAATGTAAAAGAAACCTGGGAATCTTTAAAAAACGGCAAAAATGGTATCGCACCCGTAACCTTTTTTAACACGGATAATTTAAAGGCATCACTTGCTGCCGAAGTAAAGGATTTTGACCCTTCAAAATTCCTTGATGTAAACGAAGTACTTCGAACAGACAGATATACACAGCTCGCCATGGGCGCAGCCGAAGAAGCACTAAATGACAGTGACATAAAAGGAAATGTGGACCCCGACAGAATAAGCGTTATTTTAGGAACAGGAATCGGCGGTATTTCCACATTTGAAACAGAACATACGAAATTTTTGGAAAAAGGACCGAGACGTGTATCTCCACTCTTCGTTCCCATGATGATTTCAAATATGGCCGCAGGAATGATTGCCATAAAATATGACTGCCGCGGTTCGGTTATGCCTGCCGTTACAGCATGCGCTTCAGGGTCAAACGCAATAGGCGAAGCAATGAGACTCATTCGCCACGGATATTCCGATGCGGTTATTACAGGCGGTACTGAAGCCGCTATATGCGCATCTGCCATAGCAGGATTTTCAAATATGCAGGCCCTCTCCACTTCAAGTGATCCGAATGCTGCTTCTCTGCCCTTTGATAAAAGAAGAGGCGGTTTCGTAATGGGCGAAGGTTCTGTAGTGCTTGTACTCGAAGAATATGAGCACGCTAAACAAAGAGGCGCAAATATCTACGGAGAAATCTGCGGATACGGTTCAACCTGCGATGCATATCACATTACCGCTCCTCACCCCGAAGCAAGAGGCGGTGCAAAAGCAATGCAGAACGCATTAAGCGAAGCAGATTATAAAGAAGAGGATAAAATATATATCAATGCTCACGGAACAGGAACTCCGATGAATGATGTCCTTGAGACACAGGCAATAAAGCTTGCCCTCGGTGAAGAAAAAGCCAGAGAATCATTCGTAAGTTCCACTAAATCAATGACCGGACATATGCTCGGTGCGGCAGGCGCTATTGAAGCGTTGGCCTGCATTATGGCTTTAAAAGAAAATATATTACCACCAACGATCAACTTAAGTGAACCCGATGAAAAGTGCGATTTAAACTATATTCCTAACAAATCCCTTAATTCCGACATAACCCTTGCACTTTCTAACTCACTTGGATTCGGGGGTCATAATGCATGTCTCGCATTCAGAAAGGCCTGAATATGAACAAACTTGAATTAATGCAAATACTGCCACACCGAGACAATATGCTCCTTATCGAAGATTCGGAAAATATTAACGGCACCGCCATCGGACACTATCATGTGCGCGGAGACGAATTTTTTCTAAAGGGACATTTTCCGGGAAACCCTATTGTTCCCGGAGTCATCCTTTGTGAAATGATGGCGCAGAATGCCTGCGTTCTGATGCAGGGAAAAATACCCGAAAACTGCATTCCCGTTTATACCGGACTTAACAATGTAAAGTTCCGCTCTCCCGTAAGACCGGGTGATACTGTTGAACTTAACTGCGAGATTACACGGTCAAAGCACCCGTTTTATTTTGGAAAAGGCAGTGCCTCGGTCAACAATAAACTTTGCATGTCAGCCGAATTTTCATTCGCCGTTACAGGAGCATAACAAAAATGAGTATCAGTCAACTTTACTGTCGCGAGATTACTGACGCAAACGGTACATTAACCGATTTTTTACTAGATTATCCTTTCGATTTTAATTTTGGCTATGATGTTGTAGACCTTCAGGCAAAAACAGAGCCCGACAAAAGAGCTCTTGTTTGGTGCAATGTCGAAGGTGAGGAACACATATTTACCTTTTCGGATATAAAAAAATATTCAAACAAAATGGCAAATGTATTTTTGTCAAACGGTATCAAAAAAGGTTCCCGCGTAATGCTTGTTTTAAAAAGACATTACGAGTACTGGTTTGCTATTATCGCACTTCATAAAATAGGTGCACTTGCAATACCCGCATCACATATGCTGACGGTAAGCGATTTTTTATATCGTATAAGTACTGCACGCGTGGATGCAATAATTTGCACACCTCAGAATGAAGTACCTGAAAAAATAAAAGAAGCAACATCAGGGAATGAATCGAATATTAAACTCTTCTGCGTCAAAGAAGACAAAGAAGGTTTCGTGAATTTATCAAAGCAGACGGAAGAAGCAAGCGATGAATTAAAAAGAATCCCCACGCTTGCAAGCGATCCTATGCTAATGTATTTCACTTCCGGAACTACCGGCTATCCAAAGGGCGTCATACACAATTACACCTACCCTTTGGCTCATATAATAACTGCCAGATACTGGCAGCAAACCGAGAATAACGGTTTACATTTTACTGTTGCAGAGACAGGATGGGCGAAAGCCTCCTGGGGCAAATTGTATGGACAATGGCTCACAGGCTGCGCCGTAATGGTTTATGATTTCGACAATTTTGAACCCAGACAGCTTAGTAATGTCATAAACAAATACGGTGTTACATCCTTTTGCGCTCCACCCACAGTTTACCGTTATCTCGTTCGTAAAGGGATTCCAAAGATGCCTTCATTAAAGCATGCAACTACGGCCGGAGAAATGCTTTCTCCCGAAGTATTCCGTAAATTCTTCGAAGCGACGGGTCTTACCCTCGCCGAAGGTTACGGCCAGACCGAAACTACTTTACTAATCGCAAACTTTAAGGGAGTCAAAGCAACTGAGGGCTCTATTGGAATCCCCTCTCCTTTGTACAATATCGAGCTTCGTACAAAAGACGGTAAAACACCGCTTCCCGGAGAGATAGGCGAAGTTGTAATCGTACCCAAAAAGAATTCACCGCGTATAGGAATTTTTTCCGCGTATCTTGATAACGAAAAACAATATGAATATGTCTTCAGAGACGGTGTATACCATACAGGCGACGCAGCCTATGTAAACGAGGACGGCGTCTTCTATTTTCACGGCCGTTTCGACGACATCATTAAAACAGGCGGCTTCAGAGTCGGACCTTACGAAGTTGAAAACGTACTGCTGGAACATCCTGCCGTTGCGGAATGCAGTGTAATAGGTGTTCCCGATTCTTTACGAGGCCAGGCTATAAAGGCCGTAGTGGTACTCGATCGCGGATACACTCCTTCCGGAAAACTTGAAAAAGATATCAAAGAATTCTGCAATAAAAAACTTGCCGAATACAAATGGATCCGTCTCGTGGAATTCGTAAAAGAAATGCCGAAAACCATCAGCGGAAAAATCGTAAAACCGGCTCTCAGAGGATAAAAAATTTTCCTTATGAAAATGACTGTGAAAGTTGAAAAGAATATTTATCTCTGATAAAATTTTTATGTACGTTTACTTCTAAGTCTTTGCTAAAAGGAAAACAAATGAACAATACACCGAAAAGAGCCGATGACATACTTAATTTTCAAATTAACGGCTTTCATCAATATATCTTCGACGGTACCGCACATTTATCATTTGTGAGTCAGAATTTTGAAAATCTGACCGGTTACAAAGAAGACGAACTTCTTGATGAAAGCAGGGATTTGTACTCTCTTCTTGTTCATCCCGAAGATCTAAAAGATTATTCCACATTAATCAAAAAAGTAAGCGCTTTTGAAACAACCGAAAGCGCTAAATATCATTTAATAAAAAAAGACGGCAGCATCATTTATGTTTCCGACACTGTTACAAGTGTTAAGGCGGAAAACAATACAATGATTCTTTCGTCTTATTTAACAGACATTTCCGAATTTGAAATCGACAATAAAAACTTACGTTTCTTAGACGAAACCGCTCCCTGCGGATTCCTAAAATATACATGTGAGAAAAATCCCAGAGTAACATTTGTAAATAAACAGCTCATTGATTTTCTTCGCATTCCTAATGTGGATTCTCCCGAGTTTGATCTGCCTGAAATGTACAAGCAGAATATCTTTCTTTTCATACCGCCCGAAGAAAGAAGACGTTTTTCTTTGTTCCTAAACAGAGTAAATACCGCGGGTAAACCTATAGCCGGCGAAATGTCTCTTTTACGATTGGACGGAACCAGAATCCGTGTATTCGGATGGGTGACAAAGCATACCAATGAAGATGGCAGCGAAGAATTCCAGAGCGCTTTTATGGATATAAGCGAACGTTTCGAAAACGATGAAATTACCGAAGCAAACAGATATATCAAGGCATTGAGTGAAGTATACGACAAAATCTTCGAATTCAATTCGTTGAATAATACTGTTAAATGTCTTTACTGCAACAATTCATCGATGTTCAGACATTTCGAAAATATTTCCATGCCGCTCGATGAAGCATTGACCAAATTTATTACCGATTCTGTGGATAAAGATGATTCCGAAATGGTCAGACTTTTCTTCAATGATTTTAGCAGCAAGAAATTCTTCGAGCCCGATGCAAAACCTCCTACAATCACATACAAGGCAATCTCCTCTGATAATGTTTTAAGACAGTACAACGGTGTCTTTATTAAAGTAACCGAATCCATAGGGTATTTTTGCTGCAGACGTGTGCACGAGAGCAAGGAAATGTCTGATTTAAAGAATCAGAATCTTCAATTAAAAGAAAAAATGAACGACCTTATCATGAAATTCTCCGACGGAATTGCCGCATTCGAAGTAACTCCCGAAGAATACATGAAGCCTCTTTACGCGAGTGAAAACGTTTGCGAGTTCTTTGGTTACACAAACGAGGAATGGATTCCTTTGACGAAGAAATACACTCCCTGGAAGGACTTTGTTGCAAAGAGTGAAGCAAACAACGAGGACTTTTTAAACTTCCTTAAAAACGGCGAGGCCGAGTTCACATACTTTGACTATAAGGCAGAATGCGAAAAGAAAATCCGTGCGGTATGCACGCAAAAGGATACTAATACAAAGTCGCCCAGGTACGTAGTACTCTACTCCGTGGACGATGATAAAAACAATAAAAAAGAAATACCCGAAAATCGCAATGTATCAATTCGTACTTTCGGATATTTCGATGTATTTGTGGGCGATAAACCCATTGCTTTCAGAAACAAAAAATCCAAGGAACTTCTTGCTCTTCTTATAGACAGAAGAGGCGGTTTTGTAACAAGCGAGGAAGCCATAGGTTTCCTTTGGGAAGACGAGCCTGCCAATACTCTCACACTTTCAAGATACAGGAAAGTTGCGCTTCGTCTTAAGAACACACTCGAAGAATACGGTGTATCGAATATTGTCGAAAGCGTGGACGGTAAAAGACGCATTGTAACCGAAAAGGTTAAATGCGATCTCTTTGATTATCTCTCAGGCAAGGAAGAATATTCGCAAACCTTTAAGGGAAGCTATTTAAACAATTACAGCTGGGCCGAAACAACTCTCGGAGAACTTATGAATTCATAACCCTTTCACGTATGCTTTCCCAGTCAAAGCATCTTATGAAATTTTCCCCCGGAAGTTCTGCATCTTTGTTCCACGGTCTGTCAAATACCATTACTTTGATGTCCGGCAGATGGTTAAAAAACTTAAAGGCTGTGGGCGAGTCTTCGACAGCCACATCAAATTTCATTTTGTAATAATCTTCTAACTTAAGACTGAAATCAGAATTCTTCATAAAGTTTTCCCTGCCGTATTTATCGAGGCAGTAAAGCTTTACATTTTTTAGTCCGTGTTCGTCAAGCCACTCTCTTGAAGGCTCGAACGAACCGAAAGGACGTCCTGTAATAATCGAGACATTATTTCCTTTTTCAATCCATTCGTTTAATACGGCTACCGCACCCGGCGTTTCATCAAAGCCCAACAATACTTCGGGCTCGTGGCCTTTTCTAAGCAGTGCGTCATACTGTTCGTCGTCAAGACCAAATGCCATTTGAAGATTAAAATAACGCATTTTTTCATAAGGCACATCTATATTAAACATTTCAAGCGCAATGTCTGAAAACGCTCTCGCAGTCTCGCAGAGGCAGTCATCAAAATCAACGTATATATTCATATCTTTCCTCACACAATTATCTCTTCGCCCGAATGAACATATTCAAGCTTATCGGATAAAATATTTTTCATTATTTCAAATGCGGGAATACCCGTGCAGTGACAGGTCACAAATCTCGAAGGGTATTTCTTTAATTCTTCCGCAATATCTTTTATCTCTTCGATTTCACTCTCGCTATAATCGCTCTTTTTCATTAGATGAAAACCGCTTATAACCACATCCGGCGCTTCGTTAAACTTACACTTATAAGCATCAAGAATACTTAATATTCCATTATGTGCGCAACCTGATAAAAGATATGATTTTCCGTTTTCTCTTACCACCAGAAAATGCTCATGATTAAATTCGTCGCGTTCAAATGAACCGGCTTTTTTTATCAAAAGGTTCTTATTCGTGGAAGGAAGCTTGTGGCTTCTGTTTTTTATGGTAAATACTTCAATTCCCTCGTCTATTTTTGTATCACCGTTTATAATTCTTGCCTGTGAAAGTGAAACGATGCTTTTATCGATTCCGATGTATCTGTATCTTTCAATTGCGCTCTCTCCGTCATCCGCATAATAATCTTCTTTTGCGGATTCCTGGAAATAAATAAGTGCCTTATCGTTTATCTTCGTAAAAGGAATAATACCGCCGGAGTGATCGTAATGTCCGTGGCTTAAAACAACCGTATCAATCTCGGATAAATCTATACCGAGTGCCTTTGCGTTTTCAAGCGTATCCGCAGAAGGTCCGAGATCCAACAGTACTTTATGCTTCGCGATTTCAACATAAAACGAAAGTCCGTGAGCGGATATACAGTCATTATTTCCTTTTGTATCTTCAATAAGATTAATTATTCTCATAAAATATCCCTTTAGTTTTCAAATCACGCATACCATTTTACCATAAAAGAGACTTATTAACACATAAAAAAGACCGCCTTTTTCAAAGCAGCCTTTCAAATATCATTTTATCCAAGCGCCACATCAAGCGCCATCATCAGTATAAATCCTACAGAGAATGTTATTACACCGACATTTGAATGCTCTCCCGAAGACATCTCGGGGATTAACTCTTCCACAACAACGTATATCATTGCTCCCGCAGCAAAGCTTAATAGATAAGGCATTGCAGGAACTATAAACGAAACAGCCAGTATCGTAAGTAGTGCTCCTACAGGCTCTACCGCACCGGATAACATGCCGGATAAGAATGCTTTGCCTTTATTCTTTCCTTCCGCACAAAGAGGCATTGAAATAATAGCGCCTTCGGGAAAGTTCTGAATTGCTATACCGATTGCAAGAGCAAGTGCTCCGCTTGCGGTAATCGAAGTCTTGCCTGATAAAAGACCGGCATATACTACACCAACCGCCATTCCCTCGGGAATATTGTGAAGCGTAACTGCCAGTACCATCATGGTTGTTTTCTTAAGTTTGCTCTTCGGTCCTTCGGCTTTATCCGTATTTAGATGTAAATGAGGTATCACTGAGTCTAATATCAAAAGAAATACTATTCCTAGCGAAAAACCTATGGCCGACGGAATAAAAGACATACTTCCTAAATTAGACGACTGCTCTATTGCAGGGATTATAAGGCTGAAAAACGAAGCAGCAACCATAACTCCGCTGGCGAAGCCTGTAAGGCCCCTTTGAACCTTATCACTCATTTTGTCTTTCATAAAGAATACGCAGGCAGCTCCCGCAGTCGTTCCGAAGAAAGGTATTGCAAGTCCGAGTATTGTATTTAAATTCATAATCTTTCTCCTCTCCTGATTTATTAAAAGTTAGTTTATACAAACTTTGTTGTCTTTTTATAACCGGCAAATCTCTGCCGGTTATTTTCAACTAACATTATATTCTCAAAGTCAAAAAAGTCAAATCATGAATGTAATCTTTATTCACCTGTTCTTTTATGATAGTCATCAAGTGCGGATTTAATAGCCTCTTCCGCGAGTACAGAACAGTGCATCTTATAATCGGGCAGACCGTCCAAAGCTTCTGCTACCGCCTGGTTGGTTAATTTCATTGCATCCGCAACGGGCTTACCTTTAATAAGCTCTGTAGCCATTGAGCTTGATGCTATTGCGCTGCCGCAGCCGAAGGTCTCGAATTTTACATCTTTTATGATGTCGTCTTCAATCTTTAAATACATTTTCATGATGTCGCCACACTTTGCGTTGCCGACTTCACCTATACCGTTAGCGTCCTCTATAACTCCGACATTTCTCGGGTTTCTGAAATGATCCATTACTTTTTCACTGTATAAAGCCATTTTGTTTTCCTCCTAAATATTCTATAAAATGAATTCTCTTTTACCTGAAATCAAATCTCTCCAAACAGGAGAAAAACCTCTTAAGTATTCAACCACTTCTTTGACCGAAGAAATGATAGTCTCAACTTCCTCATCCGTGGTGCTCTCGTCAATCGATAGTCTTAATGACCCGTGTGCCACATCATGCACTCTTCCGATGGCAAGAAGTACGTGGCTTGGATCAAGCGAGCCCGATGTACAAGCACTTCCGGATGAAGCTGCGATTCCCTTATCGTCTAAAAGAAGTAAAATCGATTCGCCTTCGATTCCTTCGAAGCAGAAATTAACATTTCCGGGAAGGCGCTTGGTCGCATCGCCGTTTAATGCAGAATGTGAAATCTCGGATATACCCTCGATTAATCTGTCTCTCTTGGCCGTTACAAGCTTTGAATAATTATCAAGATTAGCAACCGCATCCTCTAAAGCAACTGCCATTGCAGCGATGCCCGGCACATTTTCGGTACCTGCTCTCTTGCCTTTTTCCTGTGCTCCGCCTTCAATTAAGTTATATAATTTCACGCCCTTTCTGACATATAAGAATCCAACGCCCTTGGGACCGTGGAATTTGTGCGCTGATGCGGAAAGCATATCAATATTATCGTCTACAACATTTACCGGAATATGTCCGATTGCCTGGACAGCATCCGTATGGAAGGTTACGCCGTGCTTCTTACAGACTTCGCCGATTTCACGAATCGGTTCGATTGTGCCGATTTCGTTGTTGGCAAACATAATTGTTACAAGGCATGTATCTTCTCTGATTGCATCCTCAACTTCCTTGGGATCAATGAGACCGTTTTCGTGTACATCAAGAAGTGTTATTTCAAATCCTTCTTTTTTAAGCTTGTTTAAAGTATGTAATACTGCGTGATGTTCAAAAGCTGATGAAATAATATGCTTCTTTCCCTGGGCTTCTCCTGCCTTTGCTGCACTGTTTATAGCCTGATTATCAGACTCGCTTCCGCCTGAGGTAAATATAATCTCTTTGGGATTTGCTCCGATAGCGTTTGCAACCTTTAGCCTCGCCTCCTCCAATACTTCCTTGGATTTTTGTCCGAATTCATAAAGACTCGACGGATTGCCGTATGTATCTTTCATAAGCGAAACCATTGTTTCAATGGCCTTGTCGCTCATTTTTGTTGTAGCTGCATTATCTGCATAAATCATGTATGGATACTCCTTTCAGGCAGGTTAATAATCTGCCTATTTCCTGCCAAAAAGAATTTTATTCCTATTCGCCTACTGTGTCAATAGGTTTTTAAATCATAATAAAAAGCCCTCTCGGACTTTTTACGTTTTTTATGTATTTATTCAGCCGATTTGGCCTTATATTCAAGTACCTTCTTTGTATAATCCGCTGCACGTTTTTTAAGCACGAAAAATTCAATTACAAGGCAGGTTATATAAGTTAACACTACTATCGCACCGAATATACTCCATACTATCACGTTTCCCTTTGTGGAGAACATACCCATAAAATAAAACATCGCAACCTCAACGGGAATAAACAATACATAAAAGATTGTCAGCGAAAAGATAAATCCCTTCTTTTGCATTTTCTTTGTAAGAAAGCAGATTCCGAAGGTTATCACTCCCCATAAGCATAAAACGAATAATTTTATTAAGAATGCTATTGAAATAGCTTTGCTTCCAAGTAAAAGCATAAGTATCACAGAGCATATCACCAGCCATGAAAATACAAATGACATTGCGTTCCTAAAATATATTAAAAAATCTTTTATACTTCTCATATCAGTTCCTTATTCCGAGCAGTTTCTTAAGATTTGTCGCATAACGCCTTGAAATAACCACGACTTCATTGTTCGACAATGTTGCAAGAATGTTCCTTGTTATTTCAGGCTTTAGCTTCACCACTTTATTAATATTTATAATCACCGATTTGGAGCATCTGAAGAAATCCCTGTTATCGAGTATCTCCTCGAGCTCATACAGTCTTTTATCCGTGCTTAAAACCTTATCCTCGGTATATATAAATGTCTTTTTATCCACGGATTCGATATAGAAAATTTCATTCGGAGAGACTATGTATGTATTACCGTCTTCCGTTCCGGAAATACCGGTAGAGAAATTGTCTATATGTCTCTTAAGTCTTTTGACTTCATCCGTAATATCCTTACAGTGAATTTCGACATTGACCGATTCAGTTGTCTGATTGTTAATTATCTCAACTCTCAATTAAGAATTCTTTCCTTTCGGGCATTTATAAAAAGCAAAACCACAAGTATTGCCTGCATGATTATTATAAAAGCGGCGATTCCTGCATTACCGAAAAACAGTGATACGAACATTGCGCCGACCGCTTCGATAATCGAGATAACCGTATATGCCTTGCAGTTATAAACCCAGGCGAACGGTAAAAGATGTGCTCCGAAGATGATGGCATATATCAAAAGCATTGCCTGAGGTAAGAATGTACAGGTCAGCATCGCTATCGGAAGATAAAGGTTCTGATTCATCGTACACATGAATCCGAGTTTGCTGACAGGGTTTTTCGTTTTCTTAAAGATTCTGGCTTTAAGTATGAGTGAGAAAAGAATCGCTACGGGCATCATAAAAGCGGAGCTTACGAATGTAAGCAGATTGGCTTTTTCAAATGATGTTGCGAAAATCTGTACACCTAAAACCATGCTCCAAACGATTACCGATGACATCATGTAAGGCAGACCGTTTTTCTGTAAAATCTTGGCCTCTCTTCTTAATTCCTCGATATTGTTAACGTTACCTGAAAGTCTTAATGTATCCATGTTTAATCCTCCTTAGATGTTCTTTATGAGCACATCTTACAGAAGGCTAAAACGGATATCAATACTTCGGATACCAAGCGGTACAAAGCAAATTACCAAGTTGCCAAAAATCGTCTTAAAGCATTATTTTAAGCAGATCTTCGGGCATATCCGCGATGGTTTTCACGCCATATTCTTCAAGCTTTTTTCTTCCTCTGAAGCCCCAGGATACACCTATGAAATCCATCTCGGAATTAATGGCCGTCTCCATATCGACATTCGAATCTCCGATATATACGGCATCCTCTGTCTTTATATTCATACGACGAAGTATTTCATCCACCATATCTCGCTCGGGCTTAAGCGCAAAGCCTTTTGTTTCTCCCATAGCACAGTCAAAGCAGTTCGTAAAATAATTCTCTGCCAGCTTCTGTACACCTATATCTGCTTTGTTTGAAACAACAGCTGTTTTAATGCCCTCTGCTTTTAATTCTTTTATGATTTCTACAATCCCGTCGTAGGGCTTTGTTTTTATTTCATTATGGTCTTTGTAGTATGTAAAAAGATCGTTATACACAGCCATTACGGTCTCTTCGTCAGTGCCTTCGGGCGTTGCTCTTTTAGCTTCCATATAAAGACCGTTTCCGACTATTTTTCTGACATCGTCTATACCAAGTTCACGAAATCCGTTTTTTCTTAATGCATAGTTGGTCGAATCGGTTAAATCCTCTAGGGTATCAAGAATCGTACCGTCCATATCAAAAATTGCAAGTTTATATTTTTTCACGTCGTGTCTCCAAACTTAAGGGTTATAATTTTTTAATGCATCATAATAGGCTTTTTCGATATTTTTCTCACTTTTGTTCTGATAAAAATCGGATCTATTTAAATCGGTAAATGTAAATTCGCTCCATCTTCCGTAAAAATCTTCAAATTTTTTACGGGAAATCGGCATGCCATTTAAATAAAATACATCTTTATCCGTGGAACGAACAAATTTTTGCATAAGAAAACATTCATAGTTGTTGTAAATTTTATATCTTACATCTTCAAATTTTACATTTCCGGACCATTCACGTATTACACCATGATATTCGGCGAAGGACAAATCTCCTTCAAGCTCAGAATTTGATACTTCATAAACATATCTTGAAATACCCCAAGTCTCATCTTTATAAACACTTGCTTTGTATAAGCAAACCCTGTTATTCAATAAAAGAAACATCTCGGGTAGATTGTCACCGTCAACAAATGCAAACAGATAACTTACATCCTCTGCTTTATATTCCAGTTCTTCAACATAAGCCTCACATACGGCCTTAAGACAGTCATCGTCATATTCTTTGTAGTAATTATCATAGATGTTATCTCTTACGTCGAAAACATAAGAGCCTTCATACGGAATCATGGTGTTGAGTGAATAAGTATCAAGTTCTCTTCTGCTGTCACTTACAAGATAATCAAAACATCCCAAATAATCCATCAGTGTATCATAATCCGTATCAATATGATTTACTCTTGCCAACGAATCAGGATCCATAGTGGATACATCCCTCTCAAAAGAAGCCACCAGTTCAAATTTATTTTCTTGGTTTATAGTCACATAATAATTGTACAGAAAAGATTCATCGTCTTTCCATTCCGTATACCACATCAGATTTTCTTTTTCGACATAATAAAGAGACATTCCGTACTGTGAATAATAGGTTCCGATTTCGATTACTTCACCGGTTTCAAAATCATAAGTACAGATATGAAATTCAACGGATAAAGCCTCGTAGATATCTCCCGAATAGGATGCATAAACAAGTTCTGCCAGATTGTCGTTGTTAAAATAGATAAAATTAAACTTAACCTCCCAGCCCATATCCAC
The DNA here is from genome assembly GCA_900100245.1 of Lachnospiraceae bacterium G41. GTDB lineage: Bacteria > Bacillota > Clostridia > Lachnospirales > Lachnospiraceae > UBA3766. The sequence goes on along the minus strand of FNEU01000002.1, from coordinate 162,231 downwards.
CAATTCCTGCATATGTGAAAAATATGCCTCGGAGGCTTTTAAAAGTTCATCATCGGAATATTTCACTTCAGGATTTTTCTTGTAAAACTCTTCCCTTGAAAAATATTCCATCTTATCAAAATCATTCGGAACAACAAAATTCATCATAAAAGACTCGTAAGTCTCTTTGTATCCGGGATCCGGCTTTTCCTCGGGAACATCAACCGTCACTTCCTGTGGCTTTACAATATGCGCATGGTAAGCACTGTTGTCTTTATCCCCGTAATTAATCTCTGTGCCCGGCAGTTCGCAGGCACAGAAAATAAGTGCTGTGCCTGCTGCCAGTAACCCTGCCAATAATCTTTTTAATTTTTTTGTTAATCCGTTTTTCATAATCATATTTTAATTCTCTTCACCAAATTAAAGTTCGTATAATACAGATTCGTTGATTTCCGATACCTTGGAAAATCCTGTGGCGCTCATTACAAAGCGAAGCTCTTTGCCCATTCTTCCGCTGTAATATGACTAAGCGGAGAAGAAGTTCCAAGTCTCATTTAATCCCCCTCATCATTCATTTATACAATATTCGGAACAATTCCGTGTTTTATGTGATATCTGTAAAAGAGATTTACTCCAAGGTAAAATACCGCATTATACGGCCTCTTAATCAGGCAGTCACTAAAGATTGTTCTTTTTAAAATACACCTGATGGAATATACATCGTTGTAAAGGTCCCAATATGCTTTGGTCAGTTCCTCGGGCGTCATGTTCTTTGGAATATGAACCGCTTCACAGGCATTGTAGGAATACATATCGGTATTGTATATTCGATCCTGCTCCTTCATCTCGTCGTAATACTGAGTACCCGGAATAGGTGTTAAAATATAAAATCTCGGTACGGCAATTTTGTTATCCTCGATAAATCTTGCGGTAGCCTTAATCGATTCAAGCGTATCCCCTTCCGCTCCTACTACCATTTCCGTAGAGATATCTATACCGTGCTTTCTGATGATTTTAAGCTGTTTTGAATATTCGTCGGGATGTGCCCAGGCTTTCTGCATGCCTACAAGACTTTCACGGCTTATACTCTCAAGGCCGAAGCTTAACGCATAGCAGCCGCTCTTTGCAACGGCGGTTAAAAGTTCTTCATCCTTTGCAATATCTATTGAGCACTGAGTCATCCAGTGCATTTTTACTTTGGATATTTCCTTACAAAGTTCAAGTGCATAATTTCTGTCTGAAAAAAGATTGTCGTCGAGTAAAAGAAACTGCTTAAAGCCCAGTTCTTTTATACGCTTAATGTCACGCATTACATCGGGAATATTTCTTCTTAAATACTGTCCGTGATAAAGGCAGTATATGGAACAGAAACTGCAGGTCTTGGTACATCCTCTTCCTGCCTGAACCGGCAAGAAATTACCGATTCTTTTATTTAATACAAGCTCGTATTTCGGAAGCGGAGTCTCAAGCTTAGTCAGTTTCTTTTTGTAATACTCTTTCAGGGTGCCGTTTAGATAATCGTTTATCATCTCGCCCCAGGTTTCCTCGGAGTCTCCTATCATTACGGCATCGGCATATTTCTTTGCTTCCTCGGGCATTAAGGACACCATGTAGCCGCCTAGGATTACAGTCTTTCCGAGTTCCTTAAACTTCTTTGCGATATCGATGGTACGCATTACGGCATGTCCCATACTGCTGATACCGATTAACTCCGCATCGGTGTCAAAGGGTACATCTTCTATCGTCTCGTAGCAAAGCTCGACTTCAAAATCATCGGGCGTTAAGGCTGCAAGCAAAGGAAGCGCAAGGCCGACAAAATATAATTTTTTCTTTTTTACCAGATTTCCGTACTGATCGTATGGAGTCGGCTGGATTAACAAAAGTTTTTTCTTCATGGTTTATAATACAAATACTCTCTTAATCTTTAAAAGAATTACCGCAATAATGTGAAGCATTCCCTTAAAATATTCGTTATCCGCATAAAGCGGTGATTTTCTGTTTTTAAAAGCAAGTCCCATGGAAAGCTTGTAATATTCAAACGTAAAGCGTCTTACACTCATATGCTCGGGCTTTAAAAGACAGTGGAACAAATCCTGCTTGGTCACGTCTTTGGTAATAAGCTTATCCTCATACTCCTTATACATCGCAGAGCCCTGCATCGGAGTAAATACGGATACTGTCGGAATAATATCTCTTGATGCAATCCATTTGTAAAGCTTTTTAAAATCTTCTTTTGTCATCGCCTGATGCACGATGAAAAGTCCCGCGCAGAAAATATGGTTCTCAGATAATATACGAATACACTCTTCGTTTTCATGGAGAGATACATGCTTGTTGTACGAATCAAGTTCTTCGTCATTTGTGGCCTCAAGTCCGACCATAATAAGAGCGAGACCAATCTCGGCGAGTTCTTTTATGATGTCTTCGTTATTTGCGATAAAATCAGCACGTCCGTATATAAGATATTTTTTATGTATGTCTTTTTCTTTGACGAGCCTTATAAATTCCTTTAGATACTCTCTGTTTACAAGGAAATTGTCGTCCGTAATATGCACAGCCGGAACGTCTAAGGAAGCGATTTCATCGACGAGCTTGTCGACGCTTCTGCATGCATATCTTCCGCCGTTACGATTGGTACAAAAACAGAAATTGCAGTTTCTCTGACAGCTGTATGAATTCTTTACAAGCGCAAGCGGTTTAAAGCACAGATACCTGAAACGGAATTTGTTCTTGTAAAAATGTGTTCTGTCGGGAACGGGCAAATCTTCGGGAGTTTCGAAAATCTTGGGATTGCTTACCCACTCTCCGTCTTTCTTAAAACAGATACCGGGGATTTCTTCTATATCCGAAAAATCTTCTTTCTCTATGTCTTTTACGAGCCTGCACATATTGTCTAAGCCCGACAAAAGATAAAGGTAATCCGCTTTGGAATCATAAAAGTTCTCGTAATTTATTTCCACATGCGAACCGCCTAAAATAATTTTAGCCTCAGGTCTATATTTTTTAATCGCCACACAAAGCTTTTTTATGAGCTTTTCCTGCGTGATATAACCTGTGATGCAAACCACATCGGGCTTTTCCTTATTCAGTTTCTTTTTTAGGGATATCGGTTCATACCTTCTGTCGTAGATTATTGCTTCATGGCCGTCCTTCGTGAAAACCGTATAGAGGTATTCCATCTCCAAAGGCTCATGGTCTACAAGGTATGTAAAACTGAATATCCCGACCGTTTCCGGCTTGATAAGGAGTATTTTCATTTGTTTTTATATTTCTTGTTAAACATATGCGTTACACCGGCCCAGTAAATGCGCGGATAATTTACATAGTAAAGAAAATGAAATTCAAGCTTAAACAAAAGCATGGGCATATTCGAGGGCTTCATAAGAACACTCGTACCGCCCGTTCTTCTGTATTTGTAGTGGTAGAGTCGGTCTTTGTTTTCCTCATATACGGGAGTTCCCTTAAAGGGAATTAATATACTAAAAAGCACCCATATAAGCTTTTCTTTTTTGATGAACTTATTAATGTTCATAAAGTCCTTGTGCTTAAAATCGTAGTTGATTACGAATAAACCTACGCATACCATTTCGTATTCGCGTAAGATTTTAACCGCACGCATATTTAATTCAACGCTAGAATTCTTGTTGTATTTTTCAAGCGTGGTATCTTCAACCGCTTCGAGACCTACAAGCATATCGCGAAAGCCCGCTTTGTAAATAATCGGGAAAATATCCTCGCATCTGCAGATACTGTCCGCTCTCGCAAAGATCATAAAAGTCTTTTTCAAATCAAGCTCTATAAGCTTTTCACAGATTGCAAGAACACGGTCTCTGTTTACAAGGAAATCATCATCGATAATAAATATTTTGTCGTTGTCGATGGATATGATTTCGTTGATTACATCTTCAACCGCCCTTTCCCTATAGGTACAGCTGTTAAACTGTCTTGATATACAAAACTTACAGTTCTGCGGGCAGGAAAATGCGGTCTTCATCATTGAAAAGCAGCCCTTTGCAAGCACGCGAAATTTAGATCTGTTCTCATAAAAGAAACTTCGATCCGGAAGCAAACCGTAATCGCTTATCGGCTCTCCCTTTTTATTTAAAAACCACTCTCCGTTTATCTTTCCCGCAAAACCCGTACAGGTCTTTATAACCTCTTCGTTAAAGTCATTTCGAAGTGCCAGTCTGAACGAATCAAGGCCGTTGTCAAAGGATACATAGTCCACATCATCTATCATAAAATCTTCGAAATTAACAACGACTTCGGGACCGCCGACCATGATTTTTACATTCGGTCTTGCTTTCCTTAATTTGTGAATGAGTTTAAGCACATACCATGCGGTATTGGACATTATCGAAAAGCCGACAATCGTAATGCCGTTATCATCCACTTTTTTTAGAAGTCTCGAAAAACGGCCGAAAGAGCTTTCAATGCTTTCATCGTGTATAAGGCCAAACTTTCCCTCAGCCTTAACAGCAGCCATTAAATACTCAAGCCCCAATGGCTCGAGGCTTGCGACTCTTTTATCATAATGTACTCTGACAAACATGTATTTCTGTGTCATTTAAACCAGCCCTTTATCTTTGTATCGTAAGCGGTTCCAAACAGGGTTCGAACCATTATTTTAGGATATGTCAAAACATGTATCCAATAGTACCTTAGCATATATTCAAGCGACGACATATTGGTAGGCTTAAGCGTAATATGCGTACCGTCCAATCTCCAGGACTTAAAGTTAATAACCTTGTCCTTATATTCATCATAAGCATCAGTACCCTTATAAGGTGTGAAAATGCCGAATACAACCCATAAAAGATTGTTCTCATGAATAAACTTAATAAGCTTTCTGTAATCATCTCTTGTAGCCGTATAATTGATTACGAAAAGACCATTACATACTATTCCCGCATCATGAAGGTTTTTAATCGCCATAATGTTATCATCTCTCGAAGTCTGCTTATTATATTCATCAAGCGTTTCGTCACTTATTGCTTCAAGACCGATTAAGATATCTCTGAATCCCGCTTCATATGCAAGAGGCAAAACTTCGGGATGTGCGGCAATAAAATCGGCTCTCGAATATGCCATGAAATGCTTCTTAATTCCACGCTTTATTATCTCATTACAGAAGGTCTCAACTCTTTCCTTGTGGAAGAAAAACGTATCATCGACAAACCAGATTTTATCATGTTTAATCTCTTCGATTTCATCGACAACTTCCATGATGTCACGCTCTGTATAAGCCCCTGAATTCATCTTCGTACAATAACAGAAGGCGCAGTTAAAAGGACATGAAAACGATGCCTTGCTTAAGGCGAATTTGCCTTTCATGAAAATATAATTTTTCTTAAGGCCTCTGTAAAAGGCAGTTCTGTCGGGCTTGTTGATAAATCCGCAAACGGGTTCACCCTTTTCTTTTATGACCCACTCTCCGTCTTTCTTAAAAGCTATACCGGTTAATCTGTCAAGTGCTTCAGGCGATAAATCAGACTCCCACATTTTCTTTAATGTCGACAGACCGTTGTCGTAATATACGAAGTCCACATCATCCACGCAGAATTCCTTATAGTTCATCTCCGCTTCGGGACCGCCTACCATTATCTTAATATCGGGAAATTTTTTCTTAAGCTGTGCTGCACGTTTGTTGATATAATCCACAGTATTGGCATTCGCATTAAGACCTATGTAATTGTAATTGCCCTTTTTTATGACGCGACACATCCTTGAAAAGCGAAAGGTCCACGGATGATCGAATTCATCGTGGATATCGCATGGAATACCCATATCCCTTGCAAGTCCCATAAGATATTCAAGTCCGAGGGGCTCAAGGTGTGCAACCAAAGATGTGTATTTGGGACGAATAAGCAATACTCTTAATTCTTCTTGCATTTTTCACCTTCAATAAATTTTTTCCAATACTGGTTATTAACAGCCACCGCACCAATACTTAATTTAAGCGTATCGTGAAGACCGTACTTTTTAACCATATACCAGCCGCTTATAGGATTAGCCGTAATCCTGTAATATAAAACCATCGTATACCAGTAGTATTTTCTGACGGAAATATTGTCCGGACGAACCACGAGGTGTGCCAAATCCCACTTCTCGTATTCATCTTCTCTTACGATAAATCTCGGCTTGTATTTTTCGTAAATATCCGTTCCGCGAAGTGGAGTTAAGGGCTGTAAATTTACAAATACAAGGCCAAGCTTTTTAATCCATTTGTAAAGAGCATTAAAGTCATCCCAGGTCCAGTCAAGTCCTAAAATAAATGTACCGTAGCATTCGACATCGTATTTCTTTAAAATACCGACTGCCTTTTCGTTTATGGCCACATTGGTACGCTTGTTGTAATCGTCAAGCTGCTTCGAATCGCAGGATTCAAGGCCTACTATAACTGCTCTTAATCCGACTTCCTTGAAACGCTTAATTACATCTTCATTACCTGCGATATAATCCGCACGACCGTATATAAGATATTTCTTTTCGATGCCTCTTTGTTCGAGGAGGTCGCAGAATTTAAGTATTCGCTCCCTTCCTACGAGAAAATCATCATCAACGATATAAATCTCGGTCTCGGGAATCGTCGCTAGCTCATTTACGATGTCCTCGAGATCCCTCGCAAAATACTGGTCATCCATTATCTGACGACAGAAACAGAATTTACAGTTATAAGGGCATCCGAACGAAGTCTTAATAAGCGTACAGTTTCTGTGAAACATGTAATAATACTTCGAACGGTATTTGTTTACCTTGTCTCTGTCAGGATAAAGATAATTAAAGGTTGTATCTTTTTTAGGAGGTTTTTTACCCGGCACATAGATACACTCTATTTCGTCTTTTTCTCCGATTATTTCAGACTTGTTGCCACCCTCGTTTGTCTTGGTGTTATTCTTATCTTTTTCAAGCTTGTTTAAGATATCTATAAATGTTCTGATGCCGTTTGCACGGATAATATAATCAACATAGGGCGATTCGAAATCCGCGGGATTAACCTCCGCATGAACTCCGCCTATAATTGTCACTATTTTTTTGTTTACTTCCTTGGCTTCTTTCGCATATCTTTTCATAATGTTGACATGTGAAATATACCCTGTGATGCCTACAACATCGGGATTGTAAAGCTTCACAAAGTACGGCACGTTTTTCTTTTCGATTATCATATCAACGATCGTACATGTATGGCCCAGCGCTTCGATATTAGCCGAGATATACTCGAGTTCCAAGGGCTCGCAGATCATTACATTCTGAAGTCCTATGGTCTCTTTGTCAGGTCGCGGTCTGAAGAGAAGTACGTTCACTTTTACTCCTTAAATACATGGAATTCGGGAAAATCATATTTGTATTCAAGCATATGTTTTCCGACCATGGCAAAAATATTTAAAAAAGGATTGGAATGGTGCGCATAAAAGTATTTTTTCTTAAGGACGGCTCCGAATTTAAGCTTGGTCTTCTCGGAGGTCTGTCCGAAATCAATTACCCTTAATCCTTTTTCAAGCGCATATTCCACTATCTTTAAAAGCATGTAAAAATACAAATCCGCATTGTCTTTATCCGGCGTATAATTCATACCGCATAACATAAAGACAAGCTCTTTTTTTGTTTCTTTTAAAAGAACAAATCCGACCGGTTTTTTATCTCGTAAAAAAACAAGTTTTTCGCCATCGGTTTTATCAAAAAACTCTTTGTTTAAACATTCGAGTTTATATTCGGATTTCTCGTAAGTCTGCAAATACAAAGGATGAATATCAATTGAGTCGTCCTTTATTCTTTTTATTTCGATATCGCTGCAGTTTTTAACAGCAATATTAATTCTTCTTCTGTAAGGACTTCTTAAGGAGTCCATATAGGTCTTTATATCTTTTATGTTTTCCGGAATTGCAAACACGCAGGTCGGAAGCGTTTCGCCAAAGCTCATGCCTTTTATATCCGTTTTTTCATCGAGGTTAAGCACCAGCTTGCAGCCTTTTATGGTCTTAATGTAGGTAAGCATCCATTTAACATTGTTCGTAATAAAGCCGTTGTTACTTAACGAACAGGGGAAAGCTATAGTGTGAATATTCATAAACCATTCGGCTTTTCCGTATGTAAAAAGATTCATTCTGTTTTCATAGACCGTAAAAAATGCGTAATTCGAATCGTCTTCAATGTAATAATATTTCTGCTCTAAAGGATTGGCACTTTTTAAAAGAGTAAGCATTGAAAGCGTAAAAGGAAAGGTCAAGTCTCCGCTCTTTTCAAATAAATCCTCGGAAAAACGTGCATTCTTCATATGCTCGAAAATCTCCGTAGGATTTTCGCAGATATATTCTTTAAAAGATTCATCAAATTTCTTTTTCATAAACCACGTATTCTTTGTAAAGTTCATCGCAGAACGCTTTACAAAAGCTGTTTGAGTCTTCGTTATCCGCGAGTATCCACGAGGATTCAACCTGACTTACGCCGTAATTCGAAAGTATCGAATAAACATGCGCAATCAAAGCAAAGGGAAGACCCACTCCCCTATATTCATCAAGTACTCCGTATTCCATAACCTTGCAGGTCTTAATCTTTTTATTACCGAAAATATTCTTAAAATAATGCTTCGTACCGAACGCTTCGCCCGGCTTTGCAAGCTCGTTAAAATCAGGGTACCAGAGGATAAAGCCCGCAGGCTTCCCGTCCTTAAACGCAAAAATCAAAGAATCTTCCTTCATGAAAAGAAAGAGTTCTTTTAACATTTCCTCATCGTCTTTGTAATCGCGGACGTAATAGTATTTGTGATCGGTAAAACATTTATTGTTTAAATCCGTATACATCTTCGAATATTCTTCGAAATGCTTTTTGTCGAATTTCTTAAATTCATATTCGCGGTTAAGCTTCTCAAGTATCTTTTCGTAACGCATAAGTCTACCGTCGAGAGAATGCGTAAAATATGAATTAAGCTTAACCTCTTCGCAATTTAGGGAACGAAAATAATCGTTGTAAAAAGAAGGGTTTCCGGGTGATGAAAAAGAATTGACTTTATCAAAATGCGAATCCAGGAAACCCAGTCCGTAATTCACATGTCCGTAAAGACCTATTACCAGTCTTTTACAGTCCTTGCTTTTACCGATTCTTACAGCTTCGTCTACAAGAAGATTTACCGCATCACTTACTCCTTCAAGCGCTTCAAAAAAACAAAGTTGAACATATTCAGGAAGGTCTCTAGCAACCGCAATTATTCCCTCACAAAGAATATTGTTTTCATCATCCTCTATCATTAAGGGAGTAATGCTTAAACTCTTTGTGAAATGAAGCTTGTCGGAGAAAATCTCTTTTAGCATAAAAAAACTGTTGTCGACATAAAGCTTCTTCTCGCCGTATATTTTTTTACGAAAAGACAGGAATTTATTCTGAAGTTTTTTACTGTCGGCAATCTCAGTTTTCATTGCGTGCTCCGAGTGTTTCAAGATAATCGCATATATCCTTTATTGTTTCTGCCTTACGGTATGCGTCTTCTTTCATTTCAACTCCGAGGATTTCTTCTGCCACAAATGCAAGCTCCATTAAGTCAAAAGAATTAAGCCCCAGATCTTTTTTAAAATTCGATTCGGGCGTAACATTTTCGATACCGTATTTGTCTTTTAGAATCTCAACAATTTTTTCGTACATCTTTTGTATTCTTTCATTTATTCATTTTTATTTGCATACACGCTTCTTATAATCTTCTTTGAGCTGTTCTTTTGAAGCTCTTCTTTACTTACCTCAAAGTCGGTTATCTGCATGTATGAGGGCAAATCTTTATTTATGCTTGCAATATCATCTTTTAGGAATTCTTCCTTTTCTTCGTCGTGTAAAACTATTATCGCATAAAGGATATTGCTTCTGTCATTTACTTTCCTTGAAACCACTATGCTTTCCTTGACGTAAGGAATCGAGTTGATTTTACTCTCCAAGAGTTCGGGCGGTACGTTTTTGCCGTTTTCAAGGATGATGAGATTTTTCTTTCTGCCGGTTACAAAAATAACCTTTCCGTCCGTATGTCCGATATCTCCCGTCGCAAGATAACCGTCTCTCATAATGGCTTTGGTGGCTTCCTCGTTCTTGTAATATCCAAGCATTACACAGGGACCTTTTACGAGGATTTCACCGTCCTCGGCTATTTTGACGTCAATATTTTTCATAATGGTTCCGGCGCTTCCGACCACATTGTTGCCCGTTCTTGAAACCGCAATTGTGGGCGAACACTCGGTTAAACCGTATCCGTTTAAAATCGTAATGCCGATTTCATCGTACTTTTGGACATAATCCGCATTAAGCGCCGCTCCGCCGTTTACCACGAGACGCAAGTTTTTGCAGATAAGTTTGCCGAAGAATAGGTGTCTTAAATCTATACCGAATTTCCTGAAGAACTTGCAAATCTTAATTGCACGGTTAAAGGTTTTTTCTTTGTTCTGCTTTTTGACTTCTCTGATAATTGAGTCATACATTCCCTCGATTACCATCGGAACCGCACCAAAGAAGAACGGATTAAACGTCCTTAGATCACGAAGCAGGTATTTTGTTTTAAGGTTTAAACAAAGAGTCGTACCGTTATAAATCGTGGCCAAAATGCAGGGGTTAAATCCGTATGTGTGATTCATCGGAAGAAATGCAAAGGTCGGATTTTTAAGGACATTGTTTTCAAGCGTACCGCGAATATTTGTAATGACATTGTACTGGCTTAACATTACGCCCTTCATTGCCCCGTCCGTTCCCGAAGTGGATGCAAGAACGGCAAATCTGTCTTTATCCGTATCTTTTACATATTCAAAAAATTCTTCAATGCATTTTTCTTTATCTGCCGATTCGTCTTTAAATACCTTCTTAAAATCCTCGTCGTCAATGTTTAAAATCTTAAGATTGTCAGGCTTTGAAAACTCATCGTTTTCGGTTTTTTGTTTTGTCTCGTCAGTCACTAAGAGATAATCAACATCAAAATTCTTTACACAGTCTGAGAGGTTTTTTGAAGTCATCTCCTTGTCAAGCGGTACGATAACATTCTTCATAACCGTTGCCATATATATGGTTATATATTCGTAACGGTTTTCAGAGAATATACCGATATGCTTTCCCTCAATCCCCTGCTTTTTAAAATACAGTCCGATAAGGGAAGTTTCTTTTATCATCTCTTCATACGATATGTCTGTTATCTGCTCTTTATCCATGAAACGGATGGCTGTGGTTTTAGCCTTCGTTTCATATCTTCCTTTAAGCATCTCATAAAAGTTATCGTATATGACCGTATCAAGATACGGATAATCCATTTTTTTGCCCTGCCTTTTAAGTAAATTAAACCGCCCTTTAGGTAAATTCCATAGCCCACACATAAAGTACCGTCATTGGAATCGAAGCAAACAATGCCAAAATCGGGCCTACGTGTATACGTTTGTGATACTTATCAACTGCCAAATCAACAAGAGAAATAGCAACAGGAATAACCGGTATGGAAAAAGTAAAAAGAAGAATAAAACCGATTACACTGTCTGTTTTATACATAAATTCCTTCCTGTCGTATTTATCTTCTTCCTTTTCTTCGTGAAATGAAGCTTCTATATATTTCGTGTATTCATCTTTGGCATATTCGTATATTTTACCCAGTTTTTCCAGTTCTTTGATATAATCCTGTTCATTGATTTCTATTATTGAATCTATTTTTTTATCTTCTTTGAACTGCTTAGCAAGTTTCTCACCGAATTGTCTTATATCATCCTTTGCTTCTGTGCTTAATAATTTTTGCAGTTTTTCAAGTTCATTTTTTATCTTTCTGCTTCCATCTTCCCTAAGCTTTTTGTGCTCGTTTATATCAGGATTGTTTGCGGAAAAAATAAATGCTGCCGTCGGGATTAAAATAACAAACAATATAAAGAAAAATCCTTGGTTTGCAAAAACAATTGATATAATCAAAAGTAAGCCGCAAATCACCGATATCGCTATATCCAAAAACTTATTATATGAAAGCCCCACAATAACTCCGGCTAAAAGAAAGATTGAACAAAAAAGATTTCTTACCAATCGTAAATGATATGTATCTCCCATATTAAAGGCCGTTTCACCGTTGTATTTCGCCGTAATCAAAAGCATTAAGAAAATACCGAAATAGAAAAGGCTGTATCCGATTGTAAAAGTATATTTGAGCTTGTCGTTGTATGTTTCAACCTGGTACACATATTTTCTGATTTTATCCAATATATTTTCTTTTTTTTGCGCTAATTCGGATTTTTCAAAATCATTGACATATTCTATCGATTTTTCCTTGAAGATTTTGCTGAATTCATCCTGATATTTTTGGTTCTCATTGCAGATTGCGCCAATCTCGGTGTACTCTTCTTTTAAATCCCCTTTGGCAAGGCTTAATGCCATTTCATAATCGCGATCTCCGTAAAGATAACGCGGCAGCTTTCTTATTTCCGAAGGTTTGGCATTATTCATATAAAGCATTCTTAACCAATAGCCTTCAGCATAATCGGGAAAAGCTCCGATAATTTCATTGATTAAAGCCAAGGTACCAAAGTCCTCACCTGCGTTAAGACGGTGAATTACCTCTTGGCGCATCTTATCCCTGGCAACTGTTAATGACAAATCCGCAGGGGTATTGGGGCCGTTTAAAAAGGAATCCACATTATTCGCAAGATTTTTAATCGCACCCTCTTCACCTAAAATCTGAGCCTGTTTATAGGCAAACGCTCTCGGCAGTTCTTCGGGATCGTCACATGCAAAAAATATCTGCTTCTCAGGGTGCTTCTCCATGAGTTTTAAAAATCTTCCCCACTCATTTTTAACCCATACAGATGAAAAATATTCTGCCTTGGTGCCAATCACAGCCATCGCTTTGGCACTTTTTAATGCAGCAAATATATAAGGCTCGTATTCTATGCTAAGCTTCTCCTCGAGGGTTTTTCTTGCAAAGAATACTTTGTATCCCATGCCTGAGAGTTCATTATATAGTTCTTCTGCAAGCAGTACATCCTCGGTCTCTTCTCCTGTATCCAAATCGGTTTCCTTGTAACAGATAAAAACATCATAAGGAGATTCGTCCGCCGCAATGTTTAAATATTTGGTCTGTACTTCATCTATGTATTTTGCTTCTTTTAGGAGGGTATCCTTCTGCTCGCCTTCGCTTAATTCGATACATTGTTTAAAAAATGAACAGTCTAAAATACTCTCATCGTTTATTCTGTGAAGCGTCGGAATATACTTATCCGACAAAGGATCCGGCACATATTCGATACCGTATTCGCAAAGCGTACGATACCAAAGAATATCAGCTGTAGGGCCATATTCTTCAAGTATGTTGTCATAGATTCTTGCAGCATTGTCAAACTCGCTTTCCTGTCTTAATTTGTTGGCGCGGTTTAACTGAAAGATTTTTTTGTTGGCAACATCCGATATAAAGTTGGTTGCGCCGCAGTGTTCACACACAGTGAGATTTGAAAAAGTATCAAGTGCTCCACCACAACATCTGCAGTTAAGATTTTCTGTCTGATTCATATTTTTTCATTCCCCAATAATACATTTAACTTATTGCGTCTAAAAGATGAGCTATCTCATATGCTATGCCCGGTGATTTCATAACAATAAAATGCAGGATTACAAGAAAAACTCCTATTGCAAAATATATAAAAGTGAATAATCTTCTTTCCCTGGCAGTTTCATAAGAAGAAACGTCATTCCTGTTTATAAAAGAAGATAATTCTTTTACATCCTTGTCCAATCCTTCGGTAACAAACGATTTCACGTTTTCAAAATGATGCTCTTTTAGCTGGACATTGTCCGATGCCTTATAGTTTTTCTTATATTCGTTAAGTACCATCCCCGCAAATCCTTCGTATTCCTTACGTGCGGTTTCAGAAAAATTACGTAATTGGTCAAGTTTGTAGCGTGCATCTTTTACCGCTTCGTCATTCTTTTTATAATAACGATTGCCTTTAGTACTTAATCCTGTGTACAGAATAAGAATCGGAATGGAAATAGTTAAAACTGTATTTAAAACGTTGAAAAGCCTTCCGTTAATAGTCATAACAAGATACATTAAAAAGTAAATCGGAATTCCGTAGGTTAATAATATAGAGCTACATGATGAAAGTATCAAAAGTCCGATAGAGTTAAATAATATGCCGAAAACCAAAAATATTACATAGTACTCTACTTCATACGGTTCGCCTCCGATAGCACCTGTGGCACTAATCGTTGCAAAAAAGAAAATAAATATTACGGCTTCGGCTACTAAAAGCCATGTTGCTCCAAATTTATAAGTTGATAAATATGTATGATGGGTTTGCTCAGCAATATTTCCATATTGATAGATTATCTTTTTAAGTCCTTTTCTGCCTCGTCCAAACTCGGTTTCTTCAATATCATCTATAAATTTGCTCGATTTTTCGGCTAGTATTCTGTCAAATTTCTGCTGTTCTTTAGATAATACCGAAGAATTGTTGTAAAAGCCCAATTTGATGTCTTGTAAATGATTGGCTATATTGGAAGCGAGGTTTTTTATTGCTCCTTCGTTTCCAAGTAACTGAGCCTGTTTGCCGGCAAAAGCACGAGGCATTTCTTCGGGATCGTCGCACGCAAAGAACATTTGCTTGTAAGCATCCTTTTCCATGAGTTTAAGAAATCTTCCCCATTCATTCTTAACCCAGACAGAAGTGAAATACTCTGCTTTTGTACCAATCACAGCCATTGCTTTAGAGCTCTTTAATGCCGCAAATATATAGGGCTCATATTCTACGCTGAGCTTTTCCTTAAGTGTTTCTCTGGCAAAGAATACTTTATATCCCAAAGTGGTAAGTTCTTTGTAGAGTTCTTCCGCCAGCTCCACATCTTCGGTTTTCTCTCCCGATTTCAAATCGGTCTCCTTATAACAGATAAACACATCATAAGGAGCTTCATTAGACGCTATGTTAAGGTATTTATTCTGAACATCATCAATGTATTTTGCTTCTTTTAGGAGGGTTTCTTTCTGCTCGCCTTCGGATAACTCAAGAGCCTGCATGAAGAAACTGCATTTAAAAATACTCTCATCATTTATTCTGTGAAGCGTAGGGAAATACTTCTCCGATACGGGATCAGGTACATATTCGATACCGTATTCGCAAAGCGTACGATACCATAATACATCTGCAGTCGGTTCATTCTCTGCGAGGATGTTGTCATAGATTCCTGCAGCATTGTCAAACTCGCTTTCCTGTCTTAACTTATTGGCGTGGTTTAACTGATTGACGTATTTGTTGGTAACATCCGATATGAAGTTAGTTGCGCCGCAGTGTTTACACACGGTAAGATTCGAAAAAGTATCGAGTGCACCGCCACAGCATCTGCAGTTTAAAGACTCTATTCCCATAAAATTTTCCCCCGGTTTACACAAAATACCGTTTACAGCGATGCTACCGCATCAGAAAGCGGTGATCCGAACAAAATCACTATATTGATTATGGACAATACTCCTGTCAACAAACAATAAAGAATCGTAAAAACAATTCGTTTGCTTACAGGGCTATGATCACTCGAATTGTAATTAATCGTTTTCCAGACATATTTTTTATCTTCTTCAATCTTTTGGCTTACTGCAGTCTTTACCAAATCAAAATGATAGTCTTTGACTTCTGCTTCATCATTGACATAGCCGCTTTGCTTAAGCTCATTAAGATTCGCATCCGCAAATTCAAAGAATTCGTTTTTTGCAACATCTTCAAGTTCTTTAAGTTTTCTTAAATGAGTGTTTGAAATTATAATGGCGTTTTCATCACTATTTACAAAAGGCATAACTGTTGCGGCTAAAATCATCGCAACCGGAATAGCCATCATTATTGCTGCGGAAAAAATATCATAAGCATCACCTAAGAAAATACATAAAATAAATGAGCTAAAAGCAGAACCTATTACGAATGTCACAATAAGAAGGACAATGCTTTGTTCTTCCTTTATTGTCGAACATATTTGTTTTGATGAAAACTGAAATATAAGTCCTAAAAGGAAAAAACTTATTGCACCGGTAATGGATATAATATAAAATTCCGACATCCCCGTTCGAGATTTATAAAAATAGTCCAATCCAAACAAACCGACAGCGGAAAAAATAATATATGACATTTGGCACAATATAAAACAAATTGCACCTATATGAAAAAGATATTCATATATCTTGTTTGTTAATTCTGCTTTTCCGTATTCCTGCCAAATATCTTGTCTTAAATGTTTTTCACGGTCCCCGAATTGTGTTTTATCAAGTCTATCCGCATACTCAAGTGACTTTGCGGAAATTGCCTGATCGAATTTCTCCTGATTTGTAATAACTTTTGTTTTTTGGGGACTTCCTTTTAAATACTCATCTATATTCCCCGCAAGGTTATTGATTGCACCCGCTTCGCCTAAAATCTGCGCCTGTTTGTAAGCAAAGGCTCTCGGCAGTTCTTCGGGATCGTCACATGCAAAAAATATCTGCTTCTCAGGGTTCTTTGCCATGAGTTTTAAGAATCTTCCCCACTCGTTTTTAACCCATACGGATGAGAAATATTCTGCTTTGGTGCCAAGCACAACCATTACTTTGGCACTTTTTAATGCCGCAAATATATAGGGCTCGTATTCAATGCTGAGCTTCTGCTCAAGAGTTTCTCTGGCAAAGAATACTTTATATCCCATCATTTTTAATTTTTTGTAGAGTTCTTCGCACAAGTGTACGTCTTCGGTCTCTTCGCCTGTATCCAAATCGGTTTCCTTGTAGCAGATAAACACATCATAAGGGTCTTCATTGGCTGCTATATTAAGATATTTGGTCTGAACTTCATCTATGTATTTTGCTTCTTTTAGGAGCGTTTCCTTTTGCTCGCCTTCGCATAACTCAATACAATTTTTAAAGAATGAGCAGTCTAAAATGCTCTCATCGTTTATTCTGTGAAGTGTCGGGAAATATTTATCAGATATAGGATCGGGAACATATTCGATACCGTATTCACAAAGCGTACGATACCAGAGAATATCCGCCGTAGGCTCATTCTCTTCAAGTATGTTGTCATAGATTCTTGCAGCATTGTCAAATTCGCTTTCCTGTCTTAATTTGTTGGCGCGGTTTAACTGAAAGATTTTTTTGTTGGCAACATCCGATATAAAGTTGGTAGCGCCACAGTGTTCGCACACGGTGAGGTTTGAAAAAGTATCGAGTACACCCCCACAGCACCTGCAGTTTAAAAACTCATTTCCCATTTGGTTTTCCCTTTAGCAATCTTCTATTACCATCTCATAGTGCAGATAAATATTGTTATACCGCCCAAAATCACAATTACATATAAAGATAATACCCATATTGCATATCTGTGTCTTCGCTCTCTGTATTGGTCAAATACTATATCCAATACCGCTCCGATATAAGATATAAAGGTAAAAGGAGCAATCAGAAACGAACCCATTATGGTTGTACCAAATATTGATTCTTCTTTTTCCGGAGATTTTCGGGCTTCGGAATCGGAAACGTCAACGTATTTCTTATACTTTCTTTCAGCCGATTCATACATGTAATTAAAATTTTCCAGTGCCTTGAAATAATCATCATCCTTGATTTTAATACCGGAAAGGGTACCGTTTTTCTCTTTATACTGTCTTAACAGATTCGAAGCCGCTTCGGTTAATTCAGTACTTGCCATATTTGAAATCTCTTTAAGATCTTCGAGTCCTTTTTTTACTTCCAGGCTCGCCTTGCTTCTTCTATGCTTAAACTTGTTAAAACTGTCTGAAACCTGACTTGTAATACTATATACCACAATCGGAGCATAAACGGCCACAATAGTTAAAAAGTTTGTAAATTCACTTCGTCCGAATGTCGAGATTAACAAAACAACCATCATAAAAGAGATTGTAATCAAATCCAAAACCCAGTTATATGAAAGCAATACAGCCGTCCCGGCTATTATAAGCGGTAAGCTCAAAAGTGTCGCCAGGACATAACTGTCCCAGTACCATGAATCCGAAAAAAAAATCAGAAGCAAAATCATAAAAACAAATGCGCTCAGATAAATTAATATTCCCAGTAAAAATGTCAGTCTGTCTTTGTCGTTGTAATAATCAACCACATCTGCATTCTTTTCGATATCATCGAGTGCCTCTTTTCTCAATTTGCCTAAATCAGACGTACGAAAGTCTTTTACAAACTCACGTGTTTTATTCTCAATGATTTCGTCAAATTCTTCCTGATATATATTTCTTGGGGGTTGTGTTGTTTCAGAAGCGTTATTGCGATTTAAAAAGTTGTCTATATTGTCCGCAAGATTCTTGATTGCATTTGGTTTTCCCAAAAGCTGAGCCTGTTTGGCAGCAAAAGCCCTTGGCAGTTCTTCGGGATCGTTACACGCAAAGAAAATCTGCTTTTCGGGGTTCTTATCCATGAGTATTAGGAATCTGCCCCACTCATTTTTAACCCAGACCGAAGTGAAATACTCTGCCCTGGTACCGATTACCGCCATTGCTTTGGAACTTTTTAATGCCGCAAATATATAGGGTTCGAAATCTATGCTTAACTTTTCTTTAAGGGTTTCCCTTGCAAAAAATACTTTATATCCTTTTAGGGTCAGTTCGTTGTAAAGTTCCTCTGCCAATTCGACGTCTTCGGTCTTTTCACCTGTATCAAGATCGGTTTCCTTATAGCAGATAAACACATCATAAGGATCTTCGTTTGCCGCAATATTCAGATATTTCCTCTGAACTTCGTCTATGTATTTTGCTTCTTTTAAAAGCGTTTCTTTTTGAGTGCCTTCGGCCAATTCAAGAGCCTGATTAAAATATTTACAGTTGAAAATGCTCTCGTCTTTTATTCTGTGAAGTGTCGGAAAATATTTATCCGATACAGGGTCGGGAACATATTCGATACCGTATTCGCAGAGCGTACGATACCAGAGAATGTCGGCTGTAGGATCATTCTCGACCAAAATGACATCGTAAATTCTGGCCGCATTGTCGAATTCACGTTCCTGTCTTAATTTATTTGCACGATTAAGCTGATTGATGTTTTTTGAAGCAACCAGAGAAATGAAGTTCGTCGCACCGCAGAACTTGCATACGCACAAACTTCCCTTAACATCCAAGACACCCCCACAGCATCTGCAGTTCAAAGTTTCAGCCATAAAATTCACCTCTCACACATACCTGATTAGCATAACAAAACAGCTATCTTATCTTAATAATATTATTTATATAAATATATTAAATATACGGTATGGTGACTTATATATGTTTAATTCCCAATCCCCGCAAATTACGTCAGTTAGGGCACTTGATCTCCATTACTTCCTCAATCATCTTATGCAGGAGTCTGCACTCTTCGGTGTCTGCCGCTCGGTAATAAACTTCTTTGCCGTCTCTTCTCGAAACGATGAGTCCGCTGTTCTTAAGCGGTCTTAAATGATGCGATACGGCCGGCGAAGACATCTCAAGAATCGCGGATATGTTGATTACACATTCCTCGTAATGGCAAAGAAGCCAGAATATTCTTATCCTGGTAGGGTCTGAAAGCTGCTGGAAAAGATCTGCCACTGTTATAAAACTCTCGTTGTTGGAAAGATTGTTTTTGATTTTTTCCATACCCTTTTCTTCACCGTGCTCATGCGGCAAAATAAACTCAGCCATAGAATAATACCTCTCAAAATTATAAACATTTCCCCAAAGAAAATCATTTTACATACTGCTTTTATTGTCTCTGCAGACATGCAAAAAACGCTTTTGTTTAAATGTCCGCAGTTAATAAAATATTATCACGAATCGGGCTATAAATCAATGAAACACCATTCCCGCGATTATATCCCGAATGTCCGATTTTCTTTTAAAAAATATATAAGAATAATGTTGACATCAAGGGATAAATCTTATATTATGATGTCAGAACAATTAAACGATTGCTTAATCGTTTACCCAAGGAGGATAAAATGAAAAAATCTTACGCTATCGAAGTTGACTGCGCTAACTGCGCAAATCTTATGGAAGACGCAGCAAACAAAACAGAAGGAATCAAAAAAGCCGCAGTTAATTTTATGACTCAGAAAATGCTCGTTGAATTTGAAGACGGCGTTGATGAAAAAGAAGTAATGAAAAAATGTCTTAAGAACTGCAAGAAGGTTGAAGACGACTGCAATATCGAATTCTAAGTTTTTTTATTAATCGCACTGCCGTTGACGAAAAAGGATTAAGCCATGAACAAAAAGCAGAAAAAAATGTTAATAAGAATAATTATATCTTCCGTCCTGATGGGTCTTCTTTTTATAGCATACAAAGTACTCGGACCTGACGATAAGCCCTATTCGCTTGGGATCATAAAAGAGCCTTTCTGGTTTATTTTATACATGATACCTTATGTGATTATAGGTTATGACATTTTAAAGAAAGCTTTTAAGGGCATTATAAAAGGCAGACCTTTCGACGAGAATTTCTTAATGGCAGTTGCGACAGTCGGAGCCATCGTAATAGCATTAATTAAAAAAAGCGGTGATTATACGGAAGCCATCGCCGTTATGCTCTTTTATCAGATAGGCGAACTCTTCCAGAGCTACGCCGTAGGCAAAAGCAGAAGAAACATCAGCAATCTGATGGATATAAGACCTGATTATGCCAATGTTGAAAAAGACGGTAAAATCGAAAAGGTATCGCCCGACGAAGTATCTGTATCGGATATCATCATTGTTTATCCGGGCGAAAAGATTCCTATCGACGGAATAATCGAAGAAGGTGATTCAACGCTTAACACTTCTGCCCTTACAGGCGAGAGCTTACCTAAGGATGTAAACGTAGGCGATGAAGTAATAAGCGGCTGTATCAACCTTACGGGAGTTCTTAAAATAAGAACCACTAAGGAATTCGGCGAATCCACGGTATCAAAGATACTTGAGCTGGTCGAATCGTCCTCTTCAAATAAATCAAAATCCGAAGCATTCATATCAAGATTTGCAAAAATCTATACACCCGCGGTTGTTATAAGTGCTCTTTGCCTTGCAATCATTCCGCCTCTCTTCTTAATACTCGTCGGAAAATCTCCGATGTGGGGCGAATGGATTTACAGAGCGCTTACATTCCTTGTTATAAGCTGTCCGTGTGCTCTTGTAATAAGCATTCCATTATCATTCTTCGCAGGGCTCGGCGGTGCAAGCAAGGAAGGAATCCTCATAAAAGGCTCGAATTACCTTGAATCACTTTCAAAGACAAAATACGTTGTATTTGATAAAACAGGAACCCTTACTAAAGGCGTATTTAATGTAAACTGCGTACATCACAATACAATGGACGAAAGTAAACTCCTTGAGTATGCGGCTCACTGCGAAAGTGCATCGTCACATCCAATCAGCATATCTCTTAAAAATGCTTACGGCAAAGAAATTGATGTTTCCAGAGTAAGTGATATAAAAGAAATATCCGGCCACGGCATTACCGCAAAGGTTGATGAAATAAATATCGCGGCAGGCAACGAAAAGCTGATGGAAAGTTTAGGACTTGAATATAAATCTTGTCACAAAAACGGAACCATCGTTCATATGGCCGTAGACGACGAATATGCAGGCCATATCGTTATCTCCGATGAAGTTAAACCCGACTCAAAAGAAGCTATTGAAAAGCTTAAAAAAGCAGGCGTTAAAAAGACCGTAATGCTTACGGGCGATCTTGAAAAGGTCGGAAAAGAAGTTGCGGATACGCTTGGAGTAGACGAAGTTTACGGAAATCTTCTCCCTGCGGATAAAGTCGCAAAGGTTGAAGAACTCATAAAAAATAAAGACAAAAAAGAAGTACTCGCATTTGTCGGTGACGGAATAAATGACGCGCCCGTTCTTGCAAGAGCAGATATAGGCATTGCAATGGGTGCTCTCGGTTCCGACGCTGCCATAGAAGCCGCTGACGTGGTTTTAATGGACGATAATCCTATTAAAATTGCTCAGGCGATAAAAATATCAAGAAAGTGTATAAGGATCGTATACGAGAACATCTGCTTCGCTCTCATCATAAAATTTGCATGTTTAATCCTCGGAGCATTTGGCATAGCAAACATGTGGGTTGCGATATTCGCAGACGTAGGCGTAATGGTAATAGCAGTGCTTAATGCCATAAGAGCATTAAGCACCAAAAATACACTTTAGTACTCCTTCTACTCATACAAAAAAATATGGTGTCTGACTCCCAAAGGTGTCTGACTCCATATTTTTTTTATTTTAATATTTCAAGATATTTCTTAACCGATTCCGAAGGGTTATGATTAAAAATCGACGAGCCCATTACAAACACGTTTGCTCCGGCTTCTCTTGCGATTTTAATCGTCTTTTCATTTATTCCGCCGTCAACCTCAACATCCACATCAAGACCTCTTTTGTTAATCTCTTCGCGGATAGCCTTAATCTTGTCTGTACATTTGTCAATGTAGGGCTGTGCTCCCGCACCGGGATTAACCGTCATGACAAGCACCTGCTTAACCAGCTCAAGGTAAGGGAATACGCTTTCCGCAGGAGTATCGGGACTTAAAGTGATTGAAGGAATCATTCCGAGTTCTTTGATTTTCTTTAAATCTGCGGCAGGATCTTTCATGGCTTCCACATGCACTGTAAGAATCTGTGCACCCGCTTCTTTGAATTTCTCAAAATAACGATTAGGATCCACGATCATTAGATGAACATCCAGTGTTAATTCGGTATGCCCCTTGATGCATTCAAGTACGGGAATTCCAAATGAGATATTCGGAACAAAAAGACCGTCCATAACATCAAAGTGAAGATATTTTGCACCGGAATCTTCCACCTCTTTAATCTGACTTCTCAGATCAAGAAAGTCCGCCGAAAGAATGGACGGAGCCAAAATGTAATTCATGTATAAACCTCTCGTCAGTATCTGTAATTTGTTTTAATCTCAGATAAAATTTTTAGATAATTCTCGTATCTTTCCCTTGAGATAATACCTTCTTCCACAGCCTTTTTTACACCGCAGTCAGGCTCGCGGTCATGAAGACACGCGTTAAATCTGCACTTTGGCATAAATGGAAGAAATTCGGGATAATAATCCGAAGCTCTCTCCTGCTCGTGAAGAGTGGGAAGATAAAATGATGAAAACCCGGGCGTATCCAGTATAAAAGATTCCTCACCTTCCACATCAAACTCAAACATTTCAGTATGTCTGGTGGTGTGTTTTCCGCGAAGAGTCTTTTTAGATATATCTCCGGTTTCCATTATTTCGCTGCCGACAACGGCATTGATTAAAGTGGATTTGCCGACACCGCTCGGGCCTGCTACGGCGGTTGTTTTGCCGCGAAGCAACTCTTTTACGGTATCTATGTTTATCTTTTCTTTGGCGCTCGTAAAAATAAGCGGAGCATCAAAGCCTTTATATATTCTTTCAACTTCCTCTTTATCCGAGGAATCCAAATCTTCTTTGTTAAAAATCAGTATCGGATTTAATCTTTCATGCATGATGAAAAAAAGAAATTTATCAAGCAGATAAAAATTCGGCTTGGGATTGCTTAGGGCAAATATGACCATCATCTGATCCACATTGCTTACAGCGGGACGAATGAGTTCGTTTTTTCTGGGAAGAATGTCAAGCACGCTTCCTTCTTTTTTCTCTTCATCCATAACTTTTATTTTGCAGTTGTCACCGACAAGGGGTTTTATCTTTTTATCTCTAAGCTTTCCCTGTCCTCGACAGGTATAAACGCATGCGTTTTCGTAAGAATAAACGTAATAAAACCCGGATATTCCTTTTATAATCTTACCGGTCATTAATCAAATTCCACTTCGTAACTGACAACATCGGGCTTGGGAACATTCGTTACAACAACGTTTCCGTTTTCATCAACGGTTTCTTCCGTAGTCATGATGGTATAAGAGATTTCAACCACACCCCTTGACTGCGCATAAATCTGAGAAATGTTGATGTTAAGAGGGAATATAGGAGCATCATTATGATAGAGCTTCTCGCCGTCGAGAGTCTTTAAAATAACGCTTACTGCTCCGCCCGAATATTTTTCGGGAGCCTGAACCATGATATTGCATGAGTAATATCTGGGCTCGGGACCGATACTCTTCTTTAATGTAACTTCCGAACCGTCCTTAACCGTAGAACCTGCAGTATAACTCTGACCGCAGATTAGTCCTGCGTCAACGGTATCGGAATATATTTCATTTATTGAAGAAACCTTCATACCTACGCTTTCAACAAGCTCGGTAGCTTCTTCAACGGTCTTGCCTGTAAGGTCGGGCATTTTGCTCTTTTCTTTGCCCGTACCGTCGGAAATAGTCAGTGTCACAAGACTTTCAAAGCTTCCGGAACTGCCTGCCTCGGGGCTTTGTGAAATAACCTTTCCCTTGGGAACGGTATCGCTCTTTTCAGTAGTCTTTGTTACCTTAAAACCGTCATTTTCAAGTTTTGCGGTAGCTTCCGCTTCAGTCATATTAACGACATCGGGAATCTTAACACCGGTATCCTTGACTGCGGAAATAACCATGGTAACCTTGCTGCCTTCTTCCACGTTGCTGCCTGCAGAAGGCTCTGTTCTTATTACTCTGTTTGAAGGAACGGTCTCTGAATCCTCATAAATCGTCTCAACCGTAAATTTGTGGTTTTCAAGGTATTTCTGTGCTTCGGAAGAAACCATATTGTTTACAACGGGAACGGTTGTAAACTGTACCTTGTCTGCCTTATCAGAGAATATTCCGAGTGCTTTTCCAAGAAGGATAAGAAGCAATACACCGATTGTAACGGCTACTGCTGCAATTGCAACTGTCTTAATCTTTTCGGATGCATCGGATTTCTTCTTGGTATTCTTTTTAACGTTGGTATTTTTATGCTGTACAGGCTTGTTTTGTACCTGAGAAGGCTTAGGTTTTTGCTGGGTCTGTACAGGTTTATTCTGTGTCTGAGGCTTCTGCTTGTTAGCCTGAGGCTTATTTACAGACTGCTGCTGAGGCTTCGGCTTTCTTTGTACATTCTGATTTACAGGTTCGTCTGTATTCTTAACATTCTTCGGAAGAACGAGTGCTTCTCTCTTTTGCTTACTTATACGGGAAACATCTTCTTTTACGGGGTTTGTAACATCAGTAGCTTCTTCCTCGCCACGACGTCTGTACATCGGGTTAAGATTGGTCTTGGTGACAGAATTCTGCTCGTAAGTATCAATCTTAACGAAGTTTTCGTTCGGTGAAATATAGGCCTTCTTTAAGTCCTCTATTACCTCGCTCATCTTCTGATATCTTCTGTCAGGGCTCTTTTGCGTACATTTTAAGATGATCTGTTCTATACTGATGGGAACGTCTTCGACATAGATTCTCGGAGACGGCATTTCTTCCTGAATATGCTTGATTGCGATTGCAACCGTGGTATCTCCGTTAAAAGGTACTCTGCCCGTAACCATTTCAAAAAGTGTGATACCAAGAGAATAGATATCACTCTTTTCATCGGAAAAACCGCCTCTGGCCTGTTCGGGAGAAGTATAATGAACGCTTCCCATTACATTGCTGGAAATCGTATTTGATGTGGTAGTCTTGGCGATACCGAAGTCGGTCACCTTAACTTTACCGTCTTTTGAAATAATAACATTCTGGGGCTTGATATCCCTGTGAATAATTCCGTTGTTGTGAGCAGCTTCAATACCTGAAGCAATGGGCAAAGCTATACTGATACATTCGCTTATCGTAAGACGGCTCTTCTTTTCGATATACTGCTTTAAGGTATAGCCGTCCACGAGTTCCATTACGATATAAGAGATACCGTTTTCCTCTCCTACATCATATACGGTAACGATATTAGGATGCATAAGGTTAGCCGCAGCTTCGGCTTCCTTGCGGAATTTGGCCACAAAATCCCTGTTCTCAGAGAATTCCTGCTTTAAAACCTTAACTGCAACGTTTCTATTCAGTTTATTGTCTTTAGCTCTGTAAACATCAGACATTCCACCGGTGCCGATTAATTCCTGTATTTCGTAACGGCCACCGATGACCATACCAATCTTTACCATATAAACCTCATTCCTTACTGCTCGTAAGCAATTAAAACCACCGAAATATTATCACTGCCGCCGTTTTCATTAGCCGCCCAGATAAGACCTGCTGCTTTTGATTCAAGACTCTCTTCGGAGGTTACTATTTCAAGAATATCTTTGTCTTCTATCATATTGGAAAGTCCGTCCGAGCACATAAGAATAATATCTCCGTCTCTTAGCGGAACCTCAAAAAAGTCTATATTAACATTACCTGTAGCACCTATTGCTCTGGTAATAATATTTTTATCGGGATGATTGCGCGCACTGACTCTGTCGATACCGCCCATTCTTACCATCTCTTCCACGAGAGAATGATCTCTTGTAATCTGAGTGATGGTCTTATCTGCGGATATAACATAGAGTCTGGAATCACCTACATTCGCAACGGTAAGCGTGTCATTCGAGATGGTTGCAAGTACGGCTGTCGTACCCATTCCGACCATGTTGACGTCTTCCATTGCTTTTCTTCTGATTCTCGTATTTGCCTCATTTATTGCATCGGAAATTGCAGTGACCATTTTCTTGCCCCTGCTCTTTGAACACATTTCAGTAATCGTTTCGACCGCACATTTGGAAGCATAATCGCCTGCCTTGTGTCCGCCCATTCCGTCAGCAACCAGAAAAAGATTATCCAGTGCCCCCAGAGGATAAATCGAAGTAAATACAAAATCCTGATTCAGTTGTCTGAGTTTCCCTATATCTGTTTTAGATACAACCTTTATCACTATTTAACCCCCGGGCTTCTTCATTGTGCCGCCTTCTTAACTGTCCGCAGGCACCGTCTATGTCTCTGCCCATTTCTCTTCTTATAGTAACATTTATCCCGTTTTTTTCAAGTTTATTTTGAAACGCGTAAATCCTTGTTTTGTCCGACCTTTTGAAATCCCTTTCTTTTATGGGATTTACGGGAATTAAGTTTACATGACCGTTATGACCTCGTAAAAGAGTCGCAAGCTCTTCGGCCTCTTCGTCATTATCATTAACTCCTGCAACCAGAGAATATTCAAAGCTTACTCTTCTTTTGGTCTTTTCAAAATAATAATCACACGCTTCCAGGCATTCGCTGATGCTGTAACTGTTGGCTATAGGCATCAGTTCCTTCCTTTTCTCGTCGTTTGGAGCATGTAGGGAAAGAGCTAAAGTTATTGGCAAATTTTCATTAGCAAGCTCTTTAATTTTTGGTACAATCCCACAAGTTGATACTGTAACATTTCTTGCGGAAATATTCAAGCCTTCCGCACAAGTTAAAAGTTTCACAAACTTTACGAGATTATCGTAATTATCCATGGGTTCGCCCATTCCCATAACTACCACATTTGATACTCTCTCGTTAGTTTCTCTTGTGATTTCATATATCTGCTCGAGCATTTCCGCGGGACTTAGGCTTCGAACCAGTCCGTCTATGGTCGATGCACAGAATCTGCAGCCCATTCTGCAGCCTATCTGTGAGGAAATACATACCGAATTGCCGTGATGATACTGCATCCACACGCTCTCTATGTAATTGCCGTCCTTTGTCTCAAATAAAAACTTTTTCGTAGAATCAATCTTTGATTCGCTGACTCTGACGGTATTTAAAGTCGTAAGCTCGTAGTTTTCTTTTAGTTTTTCTCGTAAGGAAGCCGAAACATTGCTCATTTCATCGAAGCTTTTAACAAGCTTGACATGAAGCCATTCGTAAATCTGCTTTGCTCTGTAGGAAGCTTCGCCTAAGGCTTTTATCTCATCCGTTAATTCAGTTAAGGTTAAATTCTTAATTTCTTTCATATAGTCTCTTACCAGAGAATGGTCGCCGCGTTGAGAAATTCAATTTTTCCGTCAGGGTTTTTTCGCAGATACAGAATCGCAAACCACTGGGAATCCTCTATATCGGGAAAATATTTTAAACATAAAAATGCGTAATACTCTCCTTCGTAACTTTTGGCATACCCCATCTGTATTATCGGTTCAAACGTATATAATTCGCCCTTTTCTTCTGCGCTTTTGCAGGCCTCGTTAAAATTGCTTAATGCATCCTGCGTTAATTCGTACGAATCGGGAAAATTCCATATGCCCATTCCGCCCGCGGTTTCGGGGACCGAAGTCTGAACACTGTCTGTCAGCACGGAATCCTGAAGGTTTAGTGCATCAACATATCCGATTGCTTCTCTCTCATCATCTATACACAGTAATGACCAGTACGGATCTTCGGGCGCCTCTTCTTTAACCGTTTTGCAAATAAAAGTTTCACCCTTGACGGATTCCTTTAAATTTTCACAGTAAACTACAGGTTCATAATCCGTTTTGCCCTGATAATAATCATCCGTAATCTTTTTAAAATAATCATACAATTCCTCGGAAACTTCCGTTTGGCCGTTTTTAATAATACTTCCGTAATCAGCAGCGCCTGCTTCGGAATTCTGAGCTGTATTAGTATTCTGAACTGTATTCGTATTCTGAGTATTGTTTGTATTTCCTAAAAGATTAAAAATATTGCATCCTGAAAATAAAAGCAAAGTCAGAATCGTAAAAAAATAAATTTTTAGTTTTTTTCTCATACTCTTTTTTTCAAAACCGATATAAAAAATCCGTCCGAATCATCAATACCCTGCATTAGCGAAAGACTTCCGTTATTAATGCGTTCTTTCATATTTTCAGGAACAAATGAAAGAACGGAATATTCAAAATCATTTTTGGATAAAAATCTTTCAATCTGTTCTTCGTTCTCTTTTTTATTCACCGTACATGTCGAGTAACAGAGATATCCGCCTTTTTTAACATACTTTGAAACATTATCAATTATGTTTTTCTGAAGTTCATAAAGGCTTTCAAGACTTTCGTCCGTGAGTCTGTATTTGATATCCTGCTTCTTTCCGATTACACCAAGCCCCGAGCACGGAACATCCGCGACAACCACGTCAAATGCCTCTTCGAATTCGGGATTAAAGACCGTGGCATCACAAATCTTAACGTCAATATTTGAAGCTTTGCATCTTTCGATGTTTTCTTTTATTCTTGAAATCTTATCTTCCGAAATATCGCAGGCAGTAATCTTTGCATTGGGATATCTTTCGGACAAAAAGATGCTCTTACCGCCCGGAGCCGAACATGTATCAAGAATTTTATCACCGAAAGGTACATTTTTAACAAGCATGTAACTTCCGACATCCTGGATATAAATCTTTCCGCTCATAAAAGATTTAAATTCACCGATATTGCCCATTCCTTTTATGTTAAAGAGATAATCAAATCCGTTAACCGGCATTATCTCGGCGCCTTTTTTCTTAAAATCTTCGATGATTTCTTCTTTTTCCGAAGCACTGCACTTTTCGCTTATTCTGATACGGACGAAATCACTTTCAAGAGAAGCCTTTAGCATCTTTTCAACTGTATCTTCGTTATACTGCGAAACAAGCAGTTTCACCAAATTCAAAGGCATGGAATACTTTACCGAAAGGTAGTTCTCTTCGCCTTTTTCGGGATATTTTATATTGTCTTTGTTTTTTGAAATGTTTCGAAGGACTGCGTTAACAAAACCGGCTAACGTGGAAAAGCCTTTTTTTCTAGCAAGTTCAACGCTTGAATTTACTGCGAGCGTATCGTAGGATTTCATGTATAGTATCTGATAAATGCCCATTTCAATGATAAGTCTGATGGGCAGTTTCATCTTTGTATGCGGTGTCTTTGAAAACAAATCGCATACGTAATCAAGTTCGATTTTTCGCTCTATCGTTCCTTTTACGATGGTTGATATAAGCGCCTTTTCATTCTTTGAAAAATAATCGTATTTATCGAGAACATCCTTGATGACAAGATGTGAAGGGGCATTGTTCTTCTCAATCTGTATGAGCGTCTCAAGCGCTATTTTTCTTAATTCAACATCTTTGTTCATGCTTTATTCAATGTCCTCATAAAAGATTTAAACCGAATACTTCGTAAATTTATCTTTTAAATTAACTTTTTTGCCGTTTAAGAAATCGCGAACGTTCATTGCTTTCTTGCCCTGTATCTGAATCTTGGTAATTGCAAGGCATCCTTTGCCGGTCTGAACGAATATGGCATCCTTTGTTACATTACAAACTTCGCCGACTTCCATACCGCTTTCGTCATCCGTAGCATATGCCGCACAGATTTTCACGAAATCACCGTTTAAAAGAGCAAAAGTTGCGGGCCACGACCAGAAGGCTCTCACCTTAAGCGCAAGGCTTTCGGCGCTGTCGTTAAAGTCAATTGCACCATCCTCTTTATTAATCATCTTCGCATAAAACAACGGTCCTTCGGGCTGAGGTGTTGCAGTAAGTTCGCCCTTTTCAAGTTTATCAAGCGCATCAACGATTAGGTTTGCACCAAGCTCGCTTAATTTATCATGTAAACTGTCTGCGGTATCGGTATCCTCGATATCGACTTCTCCTTTTAGGAGCATGTCTCCCGTATCAAGGCCTTCATCCATCTGCATTATTGTGACACCGCTCTTCTTCTCACCGTTTAAAATAGCCCACTGAATAGGTGCAGC
Organism: Lachnospiraceae bacterium G41; assembly: GCA_900100245.1. GTDB lineage: Bacteria > Bacillota > Clostridia > Lachnospirales > Lachnospiraceae > UBA3766. The sequence continues at coordinate 131,770 of FNEU01000002.1, read as the reverse complement.
GCCTCTGTACATCGGCAGGAGCGATGCATGGATATTGATGCAGCCGTACTTTGGCATTTCAAGGATTTCTTTAGATAAAATCTGTCCGAAAGCAGCCACTACAAAAACATCCGCAGGATATTGCTTTAATATTTCGATATTCTCAGCCTTTTTAATTCTGTCAGGCTGGAAAACTTCAACGCCAAGTCGCATGGCCTCTTCTTTTACGGGCGAAGGAAGATAAAGTTTGCTTCTTCCCTTGGGCTTGTCAGGCTGTGTTACGACAAGCACGATTTCATGTCCCGCTTCATGTAATTTTCTAAGCGCAAGCACCGCAAAATCCGGTGTTCCCATAAAAACTATTCTCATAAAATATCCCTTTTATTCTTCTTCAGGCTGTTCAACATCCATTAATTCGCCCTCAACCTTATCCACGTAGAGAATACCGTCAAGGTGATCCATTTCATGAAGCATGGCTCTTGCGAATAATTCTTCGCCTTCAATCTCTTCCCATTCGAAATCCAGATTTCTGGTTTTTACCCTTACCTTCATAGGTCTGGTAACCTGTCCGCATTTTCCGGGAACCGAGAGGCATCCTTCGTTGCCTGTCTGCTCGCCTTCGGTATAAACTACTTCGGGATTGATTAAAACAACAGGACCTTCGCCTACATCGACTACGGCTATTCTTTTTCTCACACCAACCTGAGGTGCTGCAAGTCCGACACCGTCCGCATCATACATTGTATCCTTAAGATCATCGATTAGCTCAAGAATTCTCGGAGTAATCTCCGTTACTTCCTTGCACACGCATCTTAAACAATCCTCTCCCATTTCGCGAATAATTCTTAAAGCCATTTTTTCCTCCTAATTAAAACCCGTTCATAGGGTTAAAATCAAACATTACCGTTTCTTTAGTTAAATTGAATTTTTCGGTCTCATTTTCTATAAAATCCTTAACAGAAATAAGGTTTTCGTAGTTTAAACTTTTAATATATATAACTCTTCTGTATATATCACATTTTTTCGAAAGCGTCGCATTCGCAGGTCCGATTTTTCCGATATCTTCCCTAAATGGAAGCTTGTCTATCATATCGGCTATAACTTTTGAAAGCTTGATAACTCTTCTTTCTTCATCACCCGTAATCTGTATTCCTAAAAGATTGCCCACAGGCGGATACATAAGTTCTCTTCTGTAAGCTATTTCTTCCTCATAAAAGGCATCATAGTCCTGTTTTGCTGCATGTATTACAGCGTAGTGCTCGGGCTGGTAGGTTTGGATTACCACTTCGCCTGCATTCTCGCCTCTTCCTGCTCTGCCGCCTGCCTGTACGAGCTGTTGGAACGCTCTCTCGCCTGCTCTGTAATCCTCTGCATTTAAAGCCATGTCTGCGGCTAAAATACCTACGAGGGTTACACCCTTAAAATCATGTCCTTTTACGATCATCTGAGTACCGATTAAGATATCTGCTTCTCTGTTTGAAAACCTTGATAAAATCGATTCGTAATCCTCTTCTTTTTTGGTCGAATCGGCATCCATACGTAAGGTAAGTGCATGAGGGAATTCTTTTCTTACGAAATCCTCTATCATCTGTGTGCCGGCCTTAAAGCCTCTTACCTTGTCGGCTCCGCATTTTGAACATATATTCGTAAAAGGTGTTTCATATCCGCAGTAATGGCATTTAAGCGTGCCGTCCCTGTGATATGAAAGCGACACGTCGCAGTGCGGACATTTAACCACTTCGCCGCATTCCCTACAGGAAACAAATCCCGAGATACCTCTTCTGTTTAAGAAAAGCATTATCTGCTCATGTTTGTCTAATCTCTCTTTTATGAGCTTTTTAAGGCGCCTTGAAAATACCGATTTGTTGCCGTCCTTAAGTTCTGCTCTCATATCTTCCACGTATACGTTTGGAAGAGTATTTCCGGTCAGACGGTTGTTTAATCTGTATAATTTGTATTCGCCGTTTTTGGCCTTGTAGTAGCTCTCAAGCGAAGGTGTCGCAGAGCCCAAAACAAGTACGGAATTCGTCAGTTCGCAAAGTTTGGCAGCAACCTCTCTTGCGTGGTATTTTGGCATATTGTCTGCCTTATAGGAGCTTTCGTGCTCTTCGTCGATTACCACGATCCCAAGGTTTTCAAAGGGTGTAAATAGAGCGGATCTTGGTCCTATCATTATATCGACCTTACCCTCTTTGACCTTTAGATACTGATCGTATCGCTCGCCCGGAGTCATCTTCGAATGAATGACGCTTACCCTGTCACCGAATCGCGCATAAAATCTCATCAGATTCTGATAGGTTAACGCTATCTCGGGTATTAAAAGAATCGCCTGTTTGCCCTCGTTTAATCTGTCTTCGATTAAACGCATGTAAACTTCGGTCTTACCCGAACCTGTAATACCGTGTATTAAATATGTATTTCTCTCGTTATTCGCGATATCTTTATTGACATCATCTACTATTTTTTGCTGTTCATCTGACAAAGAAAGTGAAACATCTTCGGGATTTACGATTTTTACAGGGTTTCTGTAAACCGTTTCCTCTTCGATTTTAATGCAGTCATATTTTACGAGTGCATTAATCGTCTGCGCGGAAACATTCATTTTGCCCGTGATGAACGAATAAGACATATCGGGATATTTTATGAGTTCTCGTAAAAGACGCTCCTGTGCGTTTCGATGCTTCTTCGCAGCTTCATTCGCAAAATATTCAAGTCTGTCCTTATCCATTAAGGCAATAACTCTTTTACGGACTTCTCTTTTAACCGTTTTCTTAACCGGCATAACGGTTTTTAAGGCATTTATCTGAGTCGAGCCGTAGGTCTTTCTTATAAAAGATGCAAGCTTAATCAGTATCTCATCAGCCTTGACGCTGCCTTTTTTAATTCCGATAATATCTTTTATTTTATCCGAATCGTAATCGCTGCTATCTTTGATTCTTATTACATAGCCACTTATTTCCTTGTTTCCGCGGCCGAAAGGTATATCTACGAGACTGCCTTCTTCAATCACGGCTTCAAGCGATTCGGGGATTCTGTATGTAAATGGTCTGTCAAGTTTTTCGTGGGAAATATCCACTATTACTTCAGCGTACAAATGGACCTCCAAACTATCATTCCGGTTTATACGATGCAAATTTAACTTTCTTGGTAAGCTTAGCTACCAGTTCGGGATCAACGTCTCCGACATTTAATGTGTTAACATGTGCGCTTGATACTGCGGATGCATATATCGCACATTCAAGTAAGGGGCAGTTTTTCATAAGCGAATGAATAAGTGCCGCCATTACGCAGTCACCGCTTCCGACGGTATTTACTACCTCTACATCGGGCGCATCACAGACTATGATTTCATTCTTTGCAAACAAAAGAAGTCCGCGTTTTCCAAGTGTGACACAGATGATTGCAATTCCTGTTTTATGCAAATCAATTAAATCAGGAAGCATTACTTTCTTAAACGAAGTGCTTTCGAAAAATGCGTTAAAGCCTTCATCTAAAGCCGATACATCATATTTGTGATTTGTCAGATTTTCAAATTCGCTTAAGTTTGGCTTAATTAGGAAAGGTGCATGCGATATCGCATTTATAAGCGCAGGGCCCGAAGTATCAAGACACGCAGGCACGCCCTCTCTGTTTGCTATATCTGTCAAGGTAGCATAAAAGCCTTCGCCTAAGCCTATCGGAAGGCTTCCCGATAAAACTACCATGTCGGCTTTTTTTACGAGGTTCATGTAGAGATGCAAAAACTCTTCTTCGCTTCTTGCATCAACCAGATGACCGCCCTCTAGAATCTCCGTCACGTTTCCGTATGAATCGATGTAATTCATATTGGTTCTCGTTTCGGAAGCAAGCATTATAAAGCGGTTTGGCATCTTTCGCTGATTTAATTCCTCGATTATTATCCTGCCGCACTTTCCGCCCGCAAAGCCCGTTACGAAAGCATCCTCGCCCTGGAGACGTAAATCAAACGCAACATTTACGGCTTTTCCGCCTGCATGCACGCTCTCAAGGCTCGCGCGGTTTACCTTGCCTATATTTATTGAATTTAATTTGAGCATCTTATCCACTGCGGGATTAAGAGATACACAAAGTATCATTTCACACTCCGAATCATGTAAACTTATAGTCTTTAACCGTAAAATCAATGCTTCGTCTGTCTTTGTAAACATTGATGCCGGGATAATACGAAACCGTAAGGCGAATGTTTTCTCCTACGAGACTCACACCCCTGTAATCGTAGAGTTTTTCTAGTATTCCCTCACCCTTTGCTCCTAAAAGAAACTCTTCAAACTCATCGGCTTTTCGCCAGAGCTTAAGCTCTTTTACATTTCCGTTTGCGTCCTTGACAGTAAGGAAAATATGGTTTTCTCCGACTCTTCTGCCCTTTAAAAGCTGTAAATCCTTTAGCGCAAAAACCGGCGTGGGATTTTTGGTCCCGAAGGGCTCTAATTTAAACAAATCGTCTATCAGATTTTCCGTTACATATCCGAAAGGCATATCAGCATCGATATAAAGCTTTTCGGTTAAATCTTCTTTGGAAAGCGACGAGTCATTATTTAATCTATCGGTCAGTTCTTTAAGATTTTCTTTTTTAAGCGAGAGTCCGCAGGCTGCCTTGTGACCACCGAACTTGGTTAAAATATCGGCGCATTTTTGTATGCCTTCAATCATATTGTATTCGTCGATTGAACGGCCTGAACCTGTAATACCTTCGTTTGAATCCGTGAAAACAATCGCAGGATGATAATAATTTTCTCTTATTCTTCCTGCCACAAGTCCGCAGATTGATACGTGGCATTCGGGTAAGTAAAGTACTATTACATCAGGGATTTCGCCGTCAGCGTACATTTCTTTTATTTTGCCGATACCGTCATTAACACATTTTTCTGTAAGTTCTTTTCTTTCGGCATTTAAGGATAAAAGCTTGTCAGATAGTTCTTCTCTTTTAGAATCGTTTTCACTTAAGAAAAGATTTACGCTCGTATCAGCCACTTCTATTCTGCCCGAGGCATTGATGCACGGACCGATTCTAAAGCCTATGTCAGTTGCTACAAGTCTTTCCTTGGCACTTAATTCACATTTATCAACCAATTTATTAAGGCCGGGGTTTAAAGCACATTTAAGTCTCGGCAAAACCCACTTAACCAGGTTTCTGTTCTCATTCGTTAAAGGCATTACATCCGTAACGCACGCTATGGCAGCAAATTCGAGCAGTTCTTCTTTTATGGTATCAAATCTTGTATCGTTATCAAAAAGCGCTGAGAGAACCTTAAAAGCCACCTGTGCGCCGCATATATCCTCGAAGGGATATTCGTTGGTGCAAAGCTTCGGATTTACGATTGTCTCGGTCTTGGTCGGAACTTCGCTTTCGGTAACCGTATGGTGATCCGTTACCACCACTTCCATTCCAAGGTCTACAGCAAGGTCTATCGAGTCTCTTGCGGATATTCCGTTATCGCAGGTAATGATAAATCCTACACCGGCTAAATGCGCGTTTTTTACGATGTTTTCATTGATGCCGTAGCCGTCCGATATACGGTTTGGAATTACATAATCGCAGTCAAGTCCGAAGAGCTTAAGGCCTTTCATTAGAATGACGCTTGAGCATACTCCGTCAGCATCGTAATCTCCGACTATCAGAGTCTTTAAGTTCTTTTCTTTGGCCTCTTTTATTTTTGCTACCGCTTTGTCAATGTTCGGAAGACCTTTATATGAAAAGCTGTCCGAAATGTCCGACGAAAGAAATCTTTTCATATCTTCCAATTCGGTTATACCCCTGTTGACCATTATTCTGACTGCAACGGGGTCTATATTCAGTTCTTTTGAAAGTCCCGCATAATCGGCACTTTTTCTTAAAAGAATCCAGTTTTTCATAAAAGCGTTTCCCAAAAAAGTCTGTTTAGAAAGAAAAGCCTCGCATATGCAAGGCTTTTGTTTTTAAGGTAATTCGTCTTCTTCGTCGTTGTCTCTCGGGACAAATACTTTTCTTAAGAACACCCAGAGCGTTCCGGCTAAGCATACCGACGAATAAGTACCGCAGAGGATACCGATCATCAGAGGAAGTGCAAATTCCTTGATCGATGTAACGCCCAATATGTACAGAAGAAGAACCATAACGAATGTGGTTAACGAAGTAAAGATACTTCTTGAAAGTGTCGATGTAATAGCGCCGTTTACGATACCCTTTACGTCAAGCACATTGTCGGGATTGACTTCTTCGCCTTTTCTCTTTTTCTTTCTTCTCGAGCCTAAGGATTCGATTCGAAGTTTCTCTTCTTTTAATTCCTCTCTTACTCTGTCGAAGATTACGATGGTCGCGTTGATTGAGTAACCGACTATCGTCAGCATGCAGGCAATGAATGTTGAACCTACGCTGATACGTGCAACCGCATAGAATGCAAGCACGATAAGTACGTCATGCAAGAGGCAGGCAATACTTGATAAGCCGAATCTGAAATCCGAGAATCTGATCCAGATATATAAAAGCATTAAGATAACTGCGATTGATACCGCAATGATTGATTCCTTTTTCATTTCGCCCGAAATCGTAGCCGAAATGGTCTCTGATTCAAGTGAACCTTCAACTGCATGGAACTCATCTACAAGAAGTGTATCAAGTTTATCTCTTTCGGAATCTTCGAGGCTTCTGGTTTTAATAATAATTTCATTTCCGCCGCCGACCTTCTGAATCTGTACGTTTCCGTCGCCGGTAATTTCTTCAATGCGGGGTGTGATGGTTGAATCTATTTCATCAATTGTCAAGTCTTCAGCAAGTTCTACATTGGTTGATGTTCCACCGACAAACTCAAGCGAATAATTCAAAGGACTGCCTTTTCTTACACCGTTGATTCCCATGAATGCGAAACCGGTTAAAACTAGAACAAGTGATACTATTACAAATATATGTCCCTTGCTTAAGAAGTTGATGGTCTTTCTCTCTTTTGCAACACCATAAAGTTTAAGGTTTGTAATACCGAGTGCCATGAATCCCTGAAGGATAAGTCTGGTGATTACAAGTGCTGTAAACATTGAAAGTGCAATACCGATTGCAAGTGTCTGAGCGAAGCCCTTGATTGTACCCGAACCGAAGAACATAAGCACGAATGCTGCAATAAGTGTTGTAATGTTACCGTCTAAGATTGCGCTTAAAGCCTTCTTAAAACCAACGCTTACGGAATCTTCAAGTGTCTTGCCCTTGGCAAGCTCTTCTCTGATTCTCGCAAAGATAATAACGTTTGCGTCAACCGCCATACCGATTGAAAGAATGATACCTGCGATACCGGGAAGGGTAAGCGTTATGGCATCATGGAATACCGAAAGGATGCATACGATAAGTACTGTATAAAGCGCAAGTGCAAGCACAGATGCAAGACCGGGTATAAAGTAAACCGCGATCATGATGATTGCTACAAGCGCAAGACCGATTGCAGCTGCCTTGATGGATGAAGAAACAGCTTCGGTACCGAGCTGAGCACCTACGATATTTGATCTTAATTTTTCAAGTGTAAGCTTTAACGCACCGATACGAATCTTGGAAGCAAGTCTGTCCGCCTCTGTAAGGTTTGCCATACCGGTAATAACAGCTTCACCGTTTGTAATAACTACCGATACTCTGGGAACCGATATAAAGTTGCCGTCATAGTAAATCGCTATTGTTTCGCCCTTTGAATAAGCGTTTCTTGTGGCATCTGCGAATTTCTGAGTACCTGAATCGTTTAAAGACAGAGCAACTACGTTTTCTTTGTTGCCTGTTGTCTGATTGTCCTGAGTAGCGGCCTTTGCACTCTTAACATCCGTACCGTCAAGAATGATTGAACCGTCAGCCTTAAGGTCGTCAATGCTTCTTAAAAGCATGTAAGAAATGTTCTTTTCTTCAAATGCATTTAAATCATAACTTATAACGTTTCCGTTTTCGTCTTTAAGAGCACTGCCTGTGGTGTCGTCATATCTGACTGCCGCATCTTCGCTGATATAGATGAATTTGTTGAACTTCTCGTCAATATATACATAGTTCCCGTCTTCGGTGAGCTCATAAAAGTAGTTGTAATCACCGTTGGGACTTGTCTGTGATATGAAATAAAGTGAGCCGGGTCTTCCGAGTTCTTCAAGGATTGAGGTTGCATCCGATACGCCGGGAATTTCGATGGTGATACGGTCGTTGTTACCGCCTTCCTGATAAACCTGAGCTTCTGTTGAATAAGTCTCAGCTTTGTTTCTCAGCTTTTCGATGGTATCGGCCATATCTTCAGCTGTAGGATTGTCTTCTCCGACTACCTGATATGTGATACTTAAACCACCTGCAAGGTCAAGACCCTGAGATATATTTTTATAACTTCCTGCTTTATCCGGTCCAATACCTGCAACTGCTACATAACCGAGTCCGACGGTTACAGCAATTATGAGAAATAAAGCGATTATCTTTCCTATTCTGCCTTTCATTTCATAAAAACCTTTCTTATATATATGTTAATTTCGCACAATAAATAATTATGCCATAAAAACGCCCGAAAGTAAATAGCTGCCTACTCTTTCGCGTCTTTTTCGCTCTCTTCGTCGGGAAGGAAGATTTTAACCGATAAAATCCTGTTTCTGGCGACTTTCAGTGCTAAAAGCGTGGTGCCGTTTTCAAGCTTTACAGTCTCGCCTTCCTTCGGCAGTCTGTCGAGGCAGTCAATCATAAGACCGCCTATGGTATCGTAATCTTCGCTTTCAAATTCAGTATCAAGAGCATCGTTGATGTCATCAAGCTTAAGATTGCCCTGTACGATATACTCTTTGTCAGATTTTTTTCTGATTAATTCTTCTTCATCGCTGTCGTATTCGTCTCTGATTTCGCCGACTATTTCCTCTAATAAATCCTCGAGCGTAATCATGCCTTCGGCTTCGCCGTATTCGTTTAAAACAATGGCGATATTATACGAAGATTGTCTCATTTGGGTTAAAAGATCCGAAGTATTTTTGTTCTCGTATGTGTAGTACGGCTCTCTTAAAAAATCTTCGATCTTAAAATTCTCAGGGTTTCTGACGAACAGAAAATCCTTCATGTTGAGAATGCCTATAATATGTTCCTTCGAATCCCTGTAAACAGGCAGACGCGTATACATGTTCTCCCTGAAAACATTCATGATTTCGCGGTATGATGCTTTTTCGTTTACCATCACCATGTCGATTCTCGGAATCATAATATCTCTCGCCTTTGAATCGGAAAGGTCGAAAAGATTGATGATCATATCCTTTTCTTTTTCCTCGATGACACCGTCCTCGTGTGATGTATCAAGGATAGTTCTAAGCTCGCCTTCAGTGATTGAAGGAGCATCGTCTTTGGTATTTATTCTAAGTATCTTCATAAGAATAAACGCCGTTTTATCAACGAGGAAAATAACCGGTGTAAACACGAAGAGATAGAATCTGAAAACATATGAATAAACAAGCACTATTTTATCAGCTTTTATCTTAGCCCACTGCTTGGGGATGATTTCTCCGCATAAAAGAACCACTATGGTTAATGCACCTGTTGCAACAGATACAGCCCATGAATAACCGCTAAGCAAAGCAAGCGTCGTCGTCAATGCCGATGCCGCAATGTTTACAAGATTGTTTCCTATCAGTATTCCGCTTATGAGTTTGGAATAATTGTTAAGAATTTTAAGAGAAGCGGCAGCTCTTTTGCTTCCCTCATCCGCCAGACTTTTTAGCCTAATTTCATTTGCACAGTTAAAAGCGGTTTCGGCGGAAGAAAAAAATGCCGATAACAATAATAGAAGTACTAATATAAAGATTTTTAAAAATATATCCACGATTTCCTCACCAAATTTCTATGGATAATATTATATTTAAATTACCCATCTTTAACAAGCGGATTTTATGTAGGAATATCTCTCATTCATGACCGGATTGACAATTTTTTATATAGTTTTAAAATATTGTTAGGGGAATGTGTTATGTTAGAAACTGTACGCAAAATCATAAAACAATCGAATAAAATAGTGTTTATGACGGGTCTCGGTTCAGTCGTAGAATGCGGCGGAAGGGATCTGTGGTCCTCCGATATCTTTTATGAGATAGAGAGAAAATATAAAATGTGTCCCGAGCAGCTTTTATCCGCCGGAGAATACTCGTCGAGAAAGGAACGCTTTTACAACTTTTATAAAAAAGAGGTAATCTCCTATCTGCCCAAGCCTGATGAAACCTATGAAATAATAAAGGCTCTCGAGGATGAGGACAGACTTGAAGCGGTCGTTTCTTTTAACATCTTCGGACTTGAAAAGCTCGCAGGCATTAAAAACGTGGTTGAAGTTGCGGGAAGCGTATACGATAACTACTGTCCTAAGTGCAACAAGACCTTTGATGTGGACTATCTTTTAAATAGCCGTTCGATTCCGGTATGCGATGAATGTAAAAAGGCGCTTCGTCCAAACATTAGACTCTTGGGGGAACGTGTAGACAACGACCTTTATACCAAATCGGCCATCCACTGTTCCGAAGCGGATACAATCATAATCCTCGGAATGGATCTTGAAAGTTCCAAGGTTCAGTATGTAACGGGCCACTACAAAGGAAGCAATCTCATTCTCTTCGCGAAGGAAGAAAAATACGGAGACAAGTTCGCGGATTATGTAATATATGGAAATATAAGGGATAACATAAAAGAAGCCGTCAAATGACGACTTCTTTTTTTTAGCCACACATTAAAAGGATTGCTTTAAGCTACCTATATAACCTGTCTTAAAATATACTTGTCTTCAAATGTGTCGATGGGAATAGGACGGTCATATAAGAATCCCTGCATTGCATCGCAGCCGAACTCATATACAATCTTTTCTTCATCCTTTGTCTCAACGCCTTCGCAGACAATATCCATTTCGATTTCGTTTAAGATACGAATAAGTCCTTTGATGATATCCATACCCTTTTTGTTGTTAAGGGAGTTTTTGATAAATCCCTTGTCAAGCTTGATGATATCTACGGGAAGGATTCCGATAAGGTTTAATGACGAATATCCTGCACCGAAATCATCTACGGAAATCTTAAATCCGTGACTTCTGAGCTGCTCAATTTTGTCTATGATAAGTTCGGATTCTTCAAAGAATACCGATTCGGTAACTTCAAATTCAACATATTCGGGTGAGAAATCATATTTTTCAAATTCTCTCATGATATCTTCAACGAGCGAATCATGATAGAAATGAAGCTTCGAGAGGTTAACGGAGATGGGAACCACGTTTCTTCCCTCTGCGAGCCACTCATCGATTTTCTTGAATATATATTTCATTACATACCAGTCAAGATCTATTACCTTGCCTGAATTCTCAAGCACTGGAATAAATATCTCGGGAGGAATCAGTTCGCCGTCATCATCCACGAGTCTGGTAAGCGCCTCTGCGCCTCTGATACCGCCCTTCTTAACACTTATCTTGGGCTGCATGTAAACAAGGATCTCATCATTCTCAAGAGCTTTTTCAAATATCGGGATTAATCTTGATTCTGCTTCCTTAAGCACCTGAAGTTTCTGAGTATACAAACAGTAAGGCACCGAATAATTGCCCTTTACGCTTCTTCTTGCAATATTGGCTTTGTCAATAATGGAAGTAATCGGTTCGTTGTTGTCTTCGACCAGACAAACACCGATGTTAAGATGCACAGAAGTTTTGGAATACTCTTTTTTATGAGCCTTGCAGAAATCTTCTTCGAGATTTTTAAGCTTTTCTTTTTCTTCTTCCCAGTCAGTCTTGGTGTATTCGAAAAGACCGATGATATGGTCCGAATACGGTCTGCAGGCTACCACACACTCTTCCTGGCCGGCAATCGCTTCAGCCAAAGCCTTGATAAGCTTGTCACCCGCGCTGTAACTGTAAACTCTGTTAATGTACTTAAACTTGGAAAAATCGGCAGAAATCAGCACAAACAAAGCATCCTTGTCTGCCTCAATCAGACGCTTGGACGCTACATTTATGAATTCATCAAATAAATATAATCCCGTCAATTTGTCCTTATTCTTCATAATTTCATGTCACCTCATAAAAGAAATTATAGTGAACATTACGAATAATAATTACAAACATCCGTACAATTCCCCTACGGAATAATTATATATGTTGCGGTATTCGTTGTCTATGCACCGATATGTAGAAATGACGGGGTATTTTTGTGCAATTTGTCCTTTTTTTATCCTTTGTAAAAAGATACGAAACATTTATATTTTTCGTCGATAATAATTTCAGCGATTTTAGCCTTCTCTTCGCATGTTTTCGCGTCGATTATTACCATCTTCTCAAAGTCCTCGTAAAATGAGGCAAAGCCTTCGCCGATGCCGTTTCCCGTCAGCTTCGCAAAGCTTTCCTTTGCACTCCAGACTTGAGTGAATCTTTCGATTTTACCCTCTTCGCTTTGGTCTATATATTCGTTATCAGTATCGGTAAAAAATCTCTTGGGAACATTTGCTTTCAAAGGTTTTATTTCCTGAATGTCTATACCGACTTCTTTGTCCGACAAAGCAAGCACGACATAATCTTTTGAATGCGAAATATTAAAGAATAAGCCTTCTCTGTTTTCTATGCTGCCCTTACCGTTTTCATCGACGGCAATTGTGATGTCGGAAATGTTTTCTTTTATGAACTCATCAGTTCCCGAAATAAAATTAATTTCCTCGAAGCAGTCTTCTTTATATCTATCGGCAAAGCAAAACAGCATAAGCCTTCCGATAAGAGAACGCAACCTGTCTTTTTCATACTTATACCTGCATACATATTCTTTTTCTTTTAATGACAAAAGGGACATCTTATCAAGTAAGATGTCCGCATTATTTTCATCCAGTTTGTATGCAAAAATTTTAATCATATCAGTGCTTTAATTCTTCTGCGTAGAAACTCTTAAATTCCGTGAAGCCCTGTTTTTCAAGGGTCTCCTTTTGGAACTTTTTGTTCTTGTTCATTTTGGCGATAAGAACAACCTTCCCTTCATTTCGAAGAGCTGCTGCCTCTTTAATAATCTCGCCCATTCTTTCGCCCTTGATGTTCTTTTCTACAAGGAACGCAATTTTTTCGCTCTCGCCGGGAATCTTAAATCCCTTATCAAGCATAATCGTAATGATTCTTTCAAATCCGATTGAGAAACCGCAGGCAGGTGTATCGTTGCCCGTGAATTTACCGATCATCTTGTCATATCTTCCGCCACCTGCTACTGCACAGTTAAGTTCGGACATTTCGATTTCAAAGATGGTACCTGTATAATATCCCATACCTCTTACAAGTGTGGGGTCGAAAGCAAGATTAAAATCTGCTGTTTTCGCAGCGTTTACGGAAGCGAAGATTTCTTTTAAATTCTCTGTTACGCTCTCATCCAAAAGATCGCCGAGCTTTTCTTTTAGGAAGTCAATATTGGCTACACTTGATGCATCGGTATTCTTTCCCATTTCATCAAAGAGAGCCATGTATTTTTCAACTGTCGCTGCTTCAAAGCCGTTTGCGATTAAGTCTTCTTTTACGCCGTCAAATCCGATTTTATCCATCTTATCAAGGATAACGAATACGAGGTCAATCTTTTCTTCATCAAAGCCTGCATATGCTGCCATGGCTTTAAGGATTCTTCTTTCGTTAATCTTAACCTTGAAATTTGAAAAACCGAGTTTGCTTAAAAGAGTCGTTGTTGCAAGTACAAGCTCGATTTCGGCTAAGTTACTCTCTTCACCGAGGATATCGATATCGCACTGCATAAACTGACGAAATCTTCCCTTCTGAGGTCTGTCGGCTCTCCAAACATTGCCCATCTGAAGTGCCTTAAAAGGTGAGGGAAGAGTTGCCTGGTTGTTCGCATAAAATCTTGATAAAGGAAGTGTTAAATCATAACGAAGTCCGGAGTCTGCAAGATCGTTCTCGCTCTTGGCTTCTTCTAAATTTAACTTCTCTCCTCTTTTCATTACCTTGAAAATGAGTTTTTCATTTTCGCCGCCCTGGTTGGAACAAAGGTTTTCGATATGTTCCACGCCGGGAGTTTCAATGTGTGAAAATCCAAAGGATTCGTATGTCTTTTCAATCACGGATATACAGTAATCCCTGATTCGCATTTCCTCGGGTAAAATATCTTTCATGCCCGTAACGGGCTTTTTGGTCAAACTCATGTAATCTTCCTCGTCTCTTAATAATTTACTGAAAGCGGATTGTATTTTCGCTCATGCTCTATGGTTGTAAACTCATTGTGTCCGGGATAAACCTTTGTCTCCTCGGGAAGTTCAAGAAGTCTTTCTACGGATCTTTGCATATCCGCCGCGGAACCGTTTTCAAAATCCGTTCTTCCATAGGTCTCAAAGAATAATGTATCTCCGGAGAAAAGTATATTGTCTTCTTTAAAATAAAAGCATACTCCGCCCGGTGTATGGCCGGGTGTAGCTATTACTTTACATGTCATGCCTCCGACAGTAACCACGTCACCGTCCGTAAGCTTAAAATCAAGCTTAATGCTAATCTGCTTATTTACCTTTACGGACTGATTCATCTCGGGATCAAGGAATCCTTCGACATCGTCTTTGCCGCCATATATTGGCGCATCGCAGAGTTTCTTAATGCCTTCGACACCGAGAATATGGTCGAAATGCGCATGTGTTAAAAAGATTGCTTTTATGGTCAATCCTTTTTCTCTTAATTTCGTCACAAGCATTTCACCGTCTCTTGCGGGATCTATGATAATGCAGTCGTATTCGCCATCCTTATGTAAAAAGTAAGTATTGTTTCCAAGCATGCCAAGGGTGAGGCATCCAACTTTAATCTGGGACATTTTTATTTTTCCTTTTATTTTGTTCTCTCGACTTCTATTACGCCGTCAATGCCTGAAAGCTTCGCACAGATCTTATCAAGTTCTTCCTTGCTTCTGATTCTAAAAGAAAGTCGCATGGTCGCAACGCCCTTCTTAGAAACATTGGTATGAAGCATATTAATCATCGTATCATTTTCCGTGAATATCTTCGTGACATCGTATAAAAGTCCGGTACGTTCGTTTGCATAAATGGTAATCTCTGCAAGGTAATTGTCAAGTTCGCCTTCAATTGCTTCGGCTAACCAGTCTGCTTCGATGATTCGCTGTCTGTCTTCTTCTGCGAGTACATCGGGACTCATATTCACGCAGTCTTTTCTGTGAATGGTAACACCACGGCCTCTTGTGATAAATCCGATGATATCATCGCCCGGAATAGGATTACAGCATTTGCCGAAACGTACTTCAACATCGTTGGTACCGTTAACAGTGATACCGTTCTTCTGATTGGCTTTAAATTTGTACTGATTGTTTCTGATTGATTCAAGAACTTCTTCGTTGGTAAATACCTTCGGATGGTCCTTGTCGTACATGGCAACTATTCTGTTAATAGCCTGGCCTTCTTTGATACCGCCGTGTCCGATGGCTGCAAGAAGTGCATCCCAGTCCTTAAATGAATAATTGTCGAGTAATCTCTTTTTATATTCGTCGGTTAAAACTAATGTTAAATCGATATTGTTCTGCTTACAGTATTCCTGAATCTTCTCACGGCCTTTGACAATATTCTCGTCCTTCTGCTGCCTCTTAAACCACTGGTTAATCTTGTTCTTCGCCTGAGTGGAACGAACCTTTTTAAGCCAGTCACGTGAGGGACCGTTAGAATTGTTACTTGTAATGATTTCAACAATATCACCGTTCTTTAAGGCATAATCGTTTCCGACATGAACATTGTTGACCATTGCACCGACCATCTTGTTACCGACATCGGTATGAATCGCATATGCAAAGTCAATGGGCGTTGAACCGCTCGGAAGTTCGATGGTACGTCCTTTGGGTGATGAACAGTAAATGTTTTCCGATAAAATATCAAGGTCGTCATGAATGAGGGATAAGAATTTTTCGTTATCCTCTTCCTCGAGACATTCAGTAAGGCTTCGAAGCCAGTCGCTCTTTTCAACCTCTTTGGCAGAAACCTTTTTACCGTCCGATTCTTCCTTGTATTTCCAGTGGGAAGCGATACCGTATTCAGCTTCCTTGTGCATTTCTCTGGTACGAATCTGTATTTCGAAAGGAGCCTTTGCATCGGTTGTATCAAATACAGTGGTATGAATTGATTTGTAACCGTTCTCCTTGGGGTTTGCAACATAGTCTTTGAAACGGTTGTTCATCGGCTTGAAGTTTTTATGAACATAACCGAGTACCGTATATAGATCGTCTTCGTCTTCAACGATGATTCTTACCGCAAACAAATCGTATATCTGCTCGAGAGTCTTGCCCTGATTTTTCATCTTTCTGTAGATACTGAAAAGATGCTTTACACGACCGTCTATTTTAGCATGAATGTCAGCCTCATCCATGATGCGCTTAACCTTCATAACGATATTGGCGATGTATTCCTCACGTTCCTCTTTGGAGAAAACCATCTGATTTACGAGGTCCTGATAAGCTTCGGGCTCAAGATATTTAAAAGATAAATCTTCAAGTTCAACCTTTAATTTACCGATACCAAGTCTCTGTGCGAAAGGAGCATAGATTTCCATAGTCTCCTTTGCTTTCTCGTACTGCTTGTGAGGAGGCATATGCTCAAGCGTTCTCATGTTGTGGAGTCTGTCCGCGAGTTTGATGATAATAACACGGATATCCTGCGCCATCACGAGGAACATGTTTCTTAAGTTAACTGCCTGCTCTTCTTCCTTGGAAGAATAATTGAAATCTTTGGTGACCTTGGTAACACCTGCTACAAGCTTCGCAACATCGGGACCGAATTTGCTTTCAATATCGGCTACGGTAAGAACCGTATCTTCAACAACGTCATGCAGGATACCTGCAATAATTGTTTCCTTATCCATCTGAAGGTCCGCTAAGATAATCGCAACATAAAGAGGGTGAATGATATAGGGTTCACCATTTTTACGAAGCTGATCCTCATGCGCACTGTACGCAAGTTCATACGCGGCTCTGATCGATGAAAAATCCTCGGAAGGGTGATAATCGCGGATTCTTTTGATAAGATCCTGATATAAAACGGCAGGCTCAATGTTCGCACCGATATCCTCGATACGACCATAGTCAATAATAAAATCGTTTTGAACCAAATCTTTTTTATTTACTGCCATAATCTCCCTCCTTTCCGGACTCTAAAGCCTTATTTTAAGGGCGTTTTTTGTCTTTGAAAAATTTACATAATATTATATATCATTATTCGTCAAAATGCCACAAAAAAATCATCTTCAAGATTGAAAATGATTTTCTATCCATAATTTTTCAATAAATATGTGAATATCTGCAATGTTTACTGCCAGATTTCTTTTTTTCTCATTCAGGCAGTACTTTTATTGACTTTTGTACTGCCTGCATTTATTTTTTCTATTTCAGGCAGTACTTTTATTGACTTTTGTACTGCCTGCATTTATTTTTTCTATTTCAGGCAGTACCTTGATTGACTTTTGTACTGCCTGCATTTATTATTTCTATTTCAGGCAGTACTTTTATTGCCTTTTGTACTGCCTTCATTTATTTTTTCTATTTCAGGCAGTACTTTTTTCTGAAAATGGCGAAGCAGACAGATAATAATTATCAAATGTTTTCGATATTTCAGATTTTCTCATAAAAGAATCAATATCCAATTCAGTATTGTCGGAAAATAATATCTTATTATCCGTTTCATTCAGATGTGTTAGAAAGAGTGATTTTTTAATGGAAACATCATCGGAAATCAATCCTTTATCTATTGAATTCAAATCTTTAATAACCGCTTCTAAAAATCTGTCCAAAGATTCGTGTGGAGCATATCTTATAATTCCCTGCCAGGGGTTTTCGATATTGGTTGCATCATTTATCTTAAGATTGTATTTTGGCCACTCTTCTTCACACGGGAGCACGCCTGCCCCATGTCTTGTAACATACGTTCTGCTTATGTAGCAAACCTCTATATCCTTAATACCTGTTTCCATGCATATATTTACTGCTGCCTTGGCTCCGGTATGTGATGCGGTTATATGCGGAGCAAATTCTGTATTGTCTGTATCAAGCAAAAGTCCCTGTGCACCTTCGAATATTATTTCATCAAACGATGAGAGAAAATCATGCTCTTTTAATTCAACAAGTTCCGCCCCTCGACAGATTCTTTCCGCAGCATTTCTTATAACATTTTCTTCCTTTAGAAGTTCAAAGAATTCATTTTCCTTACCAACTGCTGCCTTTAAGCTGCTATCTTCTGCTATCAAATCTTCCAATCTTTTAGGATAATATTCGCTTCTTAATTCTTTGAATATATTAAATAGTTTTTCTGCGGATATGCCTTTTATATCTTTTAGGAGCAAAGGATGTTGTTCGGAACGAACCACGGCTTCATATATACCCATACCGCAGGAGCCGTGCCTGTCCTTACCCCTCAAACTTTCCAAAGCCATGTTAAGTAAAACATCATCTATCGTAACAATACGGCATAAGGGCGATGCGATAATCGAAGGAGCAAAGCCGGTTAATCCCTTAAATTCATTCAATTCTTCTTCAAGCTTGTACAAATCCGGCAGAAAGTCCTTCGCCCAATATGTATCGACTTTCCTAAAAGATGCGGATGAGAGCTCATGAAAAACAAACCGCCCACAGGGTGTATCTACCGTGTGGCCGGCTTGCGCTCCGCCGTTGAAACGAACTGCTATCGCTGACTGACCGTTTTTAATTGCCAATCTCGCGAAGCAGTCCGTTGCAAGGCCTTTTCCTTCATCTCCAAAATTTTTGCCGATTACAATGTGTGCTTTCATTAAAACTTAATTTCTTTTACAGCTTCCTTAATGATAGGACGAATCTTCTCGGGCCACTGATTGATGATATCTTCTCTGTTGCCCTTGTTAATCAACTGAAGAATGGTTGTAATTACTTCCGAGAGACATCCGATATCTGAAGGATCAAGGATAGCTACTCTGCCCTTCATGTAAGGAAGTTCGGTCCATGTTTTCCATGCATTCTTCTGATTGCCACCCGTGATAATATGAATGATTTCATATTTTTCGCTTGCCATTTCATATGCTTTGGCAAGAGTGATTTCTTTATCCACTTTATCGCCAAACATGTCTTCTATCTCTTTCTTTGAAAGCACATGTCTGCCGCCATTATCAGCTATTTCATCGCCGATTCCGATCAGAATACCTTTCTTTCCTCTCTTCTCGAAAGAATCGATTGAAGTATGCTTAGCTGCGAAATACCAAAGCAGTGAATCATAGCTGTACCAGTTTCCACCGAAGCCTACTCTTAAATCAAGCAACTGTTCAACTACTCTGATGTCCGCTTCAAACTGTGTTACCTGAAGTCCGTCGGGATCTTCTGCCTCTACAAATGCAGCACACATAATATGCGGATTGGTAACAGGATTTTTGGCATAAATCTGAGTTACCGTTTCGTTTAAAGCATTCTTTGCAATCTCTTCTGCGAGATAGCCCATTGAACCCGTAACATCAAATCCTAAAATAATAGGTGTTGAATTCGGTGAATCCTCTGAGTCTCTTGATTCTCTTACATTGATGAATTTCGGCAAATACTGTTCCTTAGCTTTTGATACCTGGAAAATTGTACTTGCGCTTGATGAACTTGTAATACCTCTCGACTGTTTTAATTTAGTCCAGTCTGATGCACGATAACTGCCCCTTCCCATATTGGAACCTCCGTTTATTAAAATTTTTTAAAATACAATTGAAGACTGTTTCTTAGGCCCTTCGATATACGCCAGTGACTCCGCTGCCTTTTCCGCCTTATTTTGGTCCATGGATTTTAATGCTTCATTCGCTGTCTTTCCTTCGGATACCGAAATGATTGCATATATTATATCAGCTAAGAATGAAATATCTTTTTTATTTATGATTGTAACTTTTCCCGGCATTAATTCCTGCCATTTTCTGAAGATTTTTTCCTCATCCGCCTGTTCGTTTTCTATCACGATATGAAAAACATTGTAGTTTTTCTCGGCTTTTCTTAAAAGCTCCTCATCGGATAAAACATACGGAACATCGTCATTAAATATTCTCTTTATCTCTGCAGGCGAAAGATTTCCAAGACTCGCATCATCGCCTATCGTAAAAAGATATCCTTTTTTAGAACGTTTTTCGAAGCAGTCGGCCTTGGTATGCTTCGCGGCAAAATACCATAAAAGATTGTAGCTTTCTCCGCCGTTTCCTCCACCACCGCCTTCAAGATACAAATCTATAAGTTGTTCAATGATTCTTATATCTGCTTCAAACTGAGTTACCTGAAGAGGATAATTGTCCGCTCTCGAATCACCTATGGCCGCACATAAAATATGCGGATTTGAAATCGGCTTTTCTTTGTAAAGATTGGTGATGATTTTGTTCATGGAATTAAGTGCAAGTTCCTTTGCAAGATATCCCATTGAAGCAGTCACATCAAAGCCTATGATAACAGGTGTCGATTCGGGCGAGTCCTCAGAATCTCTTGATTCGCGAATCTGCTTGCACCCTTCGGTTTTCTTGGTATGAATATCCAAAGCGGGTGTAAAAGCCGTTATTCTGTTGGCATATATTTCTTCTGCGCTTACGGATGTGCTGATCCTGCTTCTAAGCTTAGCCCAGTCCGAAGCCCTGTAGCTTCCTCTGCCCATTTATGTCTCCGTCAATTATTTGTATATTTCACCGTCTTCGGTATCCATGTTGATAAACTTTCTCTCACCGAAGGCCTTTATTAACATTTCATCCCAATACGCAAAATCTTCGTATGCATTTACCTTGGGATTTCCGTTTATAAAATCAGCCAGAGCCTGTGGGATATTATCACCGTCGGGAATGACTTTTTCATCCGCCTTAAAACCGAGCAGTTCCTTTGCAATCTTTCTTAAGTTTACAAGATTGTCTGCTACATCAAGGAATATGCCTCTCGTGTGTGTATTGTGCTTTCCTGCATTCCACCAGTTGCCGTAAAGAAACGCGGTATGATCATAAGGGTTTATATAAATTGAATCTATATTTAAGTCCGCATGTGCAAGGCCGTTATATTCAAGCACGCAGCATAAGTTCTCAAGACGGCTTATAATCCATGCCACATGTCTTCCGGAAAGCGTACCAAAGAGTCTTAAAGGATATTCATCCTCTCCCTTGGTGATTACAAGAAGTCTTTCGCCGCCTTCAAGTTCAAATCCACCGTTTATATGAGGGAAGAAATCACTTAAACTCTTGGTATCGGCAGACGGATAATCAAGCATGGAAATTGCTTTTCTAAACTTCTCCACACAGTCTGCATTCTTTTCTTCAAAATGATAAATTATATTTCTTCTTGCAGTGTATGAATCCGCAGCAGGATCTTTATGAGAATAAAGATATCTGACCTCAATATCTTTACCGTCAAGGCATTCGAATTTTTTATCCTCCGCAGTCTCCCAAAGCTCATCAGCCTTTAAGCGTCTTGCCTGCTCATCCTTTGAAAGGGTAAAAAAAGAACGCATCCGCTGATAGAACTGCTTGTAATAATCGGTATCTTCATGGTTCAACACATAGGTTGACCCGCAATACTTACATACAGCAGTTGTCGCTGATGCGTCCAAAATCATACTTCCGCCACAGTTTTTACACAGTATATTCTTCATTTCGTCAATCCTTTCAGCTGGTGTCTGAAAACATTAATTACTCTGATATTTTACCATAAAAGGCGGTCTATTTAAAGTTAATATTTTGACACCGGGGGACGGGGGTTTTGTGTCATTTATGTCAGATTTCCGTCCTGATAAGCTCTAAGAAGTTCTTCGAGGTCTGCCACTTCTTCCATTAATCTCTTGCCGTTGTCGGTATCACGCACATACATTCTTTCGTCAAAGTCCATTACCTTGAGAGTATCGGAAAGAATGTCTGTTTCGCCTGCGATGGCTTTCGCTTTGGATTCAAACTTTTCATGCTGTACGAGCCACATACCGTGAGAGTCGATGGCAAGTGTATAGCCTGCCATTCCGGTCTTCTCGTGGTAAGCCTTGGAGAAACCGCCGTCTATCATAAGAACTTTTCCGCCGGCTTTAATCGGTGTCTGGCCGTTCTTGATTTCAATGGGCACATGACCGTTTATGATTCTTGAATATTTGCCTGTTGCGCCGAATTCTTTTAGGATTGCATCCGCAACCTCTGCGCTTTCTTCGATGAAAGAATAATATGCGTCCTTCTTTTCTTTGTGAGTCTCCTTATCCGCGATAAAAAGTCGCTCGAACGTGGTCATTTTATCTCTGCCGTATAAAGGTGACTTGGGTCCGCACCATAAATACCATAAAATATCTCCACCCTTTATTCTGTCCGATGAACCTATAGGTGAAAAGTATGCTTTTCTTGCATAATCTTCTAGCAATTCATAAAGGTTCTTGCCATAAGTATCCTTACCGCATATGTCGGAATGCGCAAAGGAACCGTCCTCGTTTAAAAGAACACAGCCGTGATATAAAAGATTGCCGTTGTAAACCCTGTACATCGCACCCTTTTTGTAAAGGAATTTGATATGTTTCTTAAGCCTTTCGGAATGCATAAAAGCTTTGACGAGAAGTTTTACAATCATCTCCTCTTCATCGCTTAATCTGTAAGGATCGTTTTTATCGATGGTCGGAAAATCGCATTCGAGAAGCGGATATTTCTTTCCGTTTATTTCAACTTCCTTTTTGTCAAAATCGATTTTATGCAAAAGAAGCTGATCATCCATCTTGAAATCCGGATTTCTTTTAATGACTTCGCCTTCAAGTTTAAACTGTATCACGGTGATTGCTTTATACATCTCACTCTCAATCTCGGAAGCATTGACGAATTCACCGCTGCTTGTCTCTTTTAATTTAAATCTCGAATTGTCGGTATTTTTATAAGTCTCCATTGCAAAGGTTGCAAGAGGCAGAAGGTTAATGCCGTATGCATCCTCGATAATATTTAAATTGCCGTATCTTGCTGACATTCTGATTACATTTGCAATACATGCGGGATGTCCTGCTGCTGCACCCATCCAAACCACATCATGATTGCCCCATACAAGGTCTACCGAATGATATGAGCAGAGCGTATCCATTATTTTATGAGGTCCCGGTCCTCTGTCGTAAATATCGCCGACAATATGAAGATGATCCACTACCATTCTCTGAATAAGATTGGAAATCGCAATGATGATATTGTCTGCCTCTCCGACTCTTACTATCGTATCGATGATGCTTTTGTAATATTTTTCCTTATCGCTTATTTCCTGTTTTTCGGTAATAAGTTCTTCGATAACATATCTGAATTCTTCGGGAATCGCTTTTCTTACTTTCGATCTGGTATATTTACTCGATACGCATTTAAGCACATTAACCATATCCATTATGGTCTCTTTGTACCAGTCGTTTGTATTAATCCCCTCGGCCTTGATAAGTTCGAGTTTCTCCTGAGGATAGTATATTAAAGTCGCAAGTCTCTTTTTATACGCAGTACTCTTTTCACCCAAAACAGCCTCGATTTTTCTCTTGACCGTACCCGAACCGTTCTTAAGCACATGCTCAAACTGCTCGTATTCGCCATGCACATCGGTTAAGAAATGCTCGGTTCCTTTGGGCAGAGAAAGAATAGCTTCGAGGTTTATAATCTCTGTAGCCGCTTCTTCAGGTGTGGGATACTGTTTTGCAAGAATCTTCAAATATTTTGTGTTATCCATTTGTCTCTCCATTTTCGGTTCTTATTTTTTTTAGTTAAGTAATGCTATTTATATCTTTATATCTTTATATCTTTATATCTTTATATCTTTATATCTTTATATCTTTATATCTTTATATCTTTTATATATTTATTATCTCTATTATTATCTTTATTTTTCTTAATATTATTATATTTCAATTATCTTTAATCCATCTAATTATACTTGTTTTAATATTCAAAAATCAAATTCCGGCTAACAAAATTCAAAAATCAGGTGTTTTGTTAGCCAGCCACCTCTAAAACAGCTTGAATAACTCCCTTTCCGGCTAACAAAAATTCAAAATCAGGCATTTTGTTAGCCGACCACTCCTAAAATAGCATGAAATATCTGCTTTCCGGCTAACAAAAATTCAAAATCAGCCATTTTGTTAGCCGACCACTTCTAAATAGCATGAAATATCTGCTTTCCGGCTAACAAAATTCAAAAATCAGGTGTTTTGTTAGCCAGCCACCTCTAAAACAGCTTGAATAATCTGCTTTCCGGCTAACAAAATTCAAAAATCAGGCATTTTGTTAGCCGACCACTCCTAAAATAGCATGAAATATCTGCTTTTCGGCTAACAAAATCCAAAATCAGGCGTTTTGTTAGCCAGCCACTCCTAAAATAGCATGAAATATCTGCTTTTCGGCTAACAAAATCCAAAATCAGGCGTTTTGTTAGCCAGCCACCTCTAAAACAGCTTGAATAATGCCCTTTCCGGCTAACAAAATCCAAAAAATCACCCGGTTGCAAAATTAATGCAACCGGGTGTAATCCACAATTATAAAACTATCTTGCAGAAGTTCTTTTTGCCTTTCTTTACGATGAAATCACCTGCGGCAAGTTCTTCCTTGGTGTAAGATTTCTTGAAGTCGGTTATCTTTTCATCATTAACCGTACATCCGCCCTGTTCGATGGTTCTTCTTCCTTCGGAACGTGTGGGAACAAGTTTTGCTGCCACAAGAATTCCGATTAAGTCAATCTGACCGTCCCTGAAGTCTTCATCTGTCAGTGTGCATGAAGGCATATTTTCAAGATTTCCGCCGCCTGCGAAGAGCGCCTTGGATGCTTCCTTTGCCTTGTTTGCTTCTTCCTCGCCGTGAACCATCTTGGTAAGTTCGAATGCGAGGATTTCCTTGGCCTCGTTAAGCTGTGAACCTTCCCATGAATCCATCTTGTCAATTTCTTCGAGAGGAAGGAATGTAAGCATTCTGATGCATTTAAGAACATCTGAGTCTGCCACGTTTCTCCAGTACTGGTAGAACTCGTAAGGTGATGTCTTCTCGGGATCAAGCCATACTGCACCTTTTTCTGTCTTGCCCATCTTCTTGCCTTCTGAGTTAAGAAGAAGCTGGATGGTCATAGCGTATGCGTCTTTGCCAAGTTTTCTTCTGATAAGCTCTGTACCGCCAAGCATGTTGGACCACTGGTCGTCACCGCCGAACTGCATGTTGCAGCCGTATTTCTGGAAGAGCATATAGAAATCATAGCTCTGCATAATCATGTAGTTAAACTCAAGGAAAGTAAGACCTTTTTCCATTCTCTGCTTGTAACACTCTGCACGAAGCATGTTGTTAACCGAGAAACATGCACCTACTTCTCTTAAAAGTTCGATGTAGTTAAGATTTAAAAGCCAGTCGGCATTATTAACCATCAAAGCCTTGCCGTCCGAAAAATCGATGAACTTGCTCATCTGCTTTTTAAAGCATTCACAGTTGTGATCGATATCTTCCTTGGTAAGCATCTTTCTCATATCTGACTTGCCTGAAGGATCTCCGATATGGCCCGTACCGCCGCCGATAAGTGCGATGGGCTTGTTGCCTGCCATCTGAAGTCTCTTCATAAGGCAGAGTGCCATGAAATGGCCTACATGAAGGCTGTCTGCGGTAGGGTCGAATCCGATGTAGAAAACTGCTTTTCCGTTATTTACAAGTTCTCTGATTTCATCTTCATCGGTAAGCTGCGCAAGAAGTCCTCTTGCCTTTAATTCTTCAAATATTCCCATTGTATTTCTCCTAAAATAAATTTTATGAAAATAATAATTTATCGAGTTCTTCCACGGTATCAACCACATATGTGGCACCCGCATCTTTTAACTCGTTTTTATCAAAAGCAAAGCCGTAATTAACGCCTATCGAATCCAATTCGAAATACTTGGCGCCATAGATATCATAATTCCTGTCGCCTATCATTACAACATCTTTGCTTCCTTTTTGCAAATTTAATATATCGAGCGCTTCTTTTATGACGTCTTCTTTTTCGCATTTTTTGCCGGCCATATCGGCGCCGCTTACTACGTCAAAGTATTCTCTTATTTTAAATTTGCTTAAGATATCCTCTACAAAACCGGTCGGCTTGCTGGATGCGATTACAAGCACCCTGTCATCATCCTTAAGCTTTTTTAAAAGTTCGGGTATTCCCTCATAAGGACGATTTTCGAATTTGCCGACCTTCGAATATCGTTCGCGGTAAAGCGCTATTGCTTTTTCGGTTGTTTCTTCATCGAAGCCGCAGTATTTTTGGAATGAATCTTTTAGGGGCGGTCCGATAAAACGTAATTTTGTATCTTCAGGAAGGTCTTCGACGCCTAAATTAATTAAGGCATAACTAACTGACTTAGTTATGCCTTCTTGAGAATCCGTCAAAGTACCGTCCAGATCAAATAACAGGTATTTGTACATTACTGTAATGCCTCTATAATCTTCTTGTACACTTTATTGGGATGGGGAAGTTCAACCGATTTGAACAGCTGAACATATGCGAGCAGAATCATGTGCGCGTCTACAGTCGCAATTCTTACTTCATGTGACTTTGCATACTGTTTGCAGAAGTCCTCAATCGTAAGAGTGATGTACTTAACTCTCTTGTTGATTCTGTCGTCATCCACCTGTAACAGATTTGCTATCTCGTTTACAGCCAGTTTATCAAAGAAATATGCCAGTGATGTTAACTGATGAATGGGATTGAGCTCATAAATATAATCTATTGCAATAAGAGCTGTCTCCGATTCGTTATAAAGCTTCTCGCCGTAGAGAACGTCGATGTTCGCAACGGGGTGATCGAATTTGCCCCTGGTCTCGGTGACAAGCAGTTCCATATAATTCTTGCCAATCCAGTTGTCAAGCTCATGATAGATAATCTCGTTATACCATGAGATTACATTCTCGACTTTGTCGAGTCTGCCGAACTGCATATACATGTCTTTATAAATCTTAATGACCATTCTCTCCGCTTCTTCGGGATCGCTTATAACCATTGATACATGGAAATAGACATCATCAGCGGTCATTACAAAAATCTTTTCGAAAGCTTCTACTTCGCCTTTTAAAAACTTTTTAACCTGTACGGATAATTCATAAGTATAAATCATACCGACTCCTCCAGTAATTTATTGCACCTTCCGAATATAATTTTAAAAAATTTCCGAAAAAAATGCAATACCTTCGTTAAAGCAGTCTAATATATTCGCACGAAATAAGAGTTAAGAGTTATGACCTATATAATTAATTATAGCTGATACCCTTGTGAATATCCTGAAGGCTCTTAACACCTATCTGGCCCTGCTCTTTTAATGCCTTAATTCCTGCTGCGCTTGCCTTTGCTGCTGCCATAGTAGTAATGTAAGGAACTCTGTGCTTGATGGCGTTCTTTCTGATGTAAGAATCGTCAAAAATCTTGTCCTTGCCGGCAGGTGTATTGATAATAAGCTGAATTTCTTTGTTTGTTATGGCATCGACAATATTGGGTCTGCCTTCCTGCATCTTTTTAATCTTCTCTGCGGGAATTCCGAGAGACACGATTAAATCATATGTTGTTCCTGTTGCAAGAATCTTAAATCCGATTTCATTGAATGCCTTTGCAACTTCGGGAAGTTCCTTCTTGTCGTTCTTATTAACTGAGATAAGAACAGTTCCTTCAAGAGGAAGAGGATTCTTGGTAGCTTCCTGTGCCTTGTAATATGCTTCACCGAAATCGGGAGCGATACCGAGTACTTCACCGGTCGATCTCATTTCAGGTCCTAAAAGAGGATCAACCTCCTGGAACATATTGAACGGGAATACTGCTTCTTTTACTCCGTAATAATCGTAGTGGCAGTCCTTAAGTGCGGGTACGGGTGAAGGCTTTCCTGTAATCTCGGAAGTAACGATTTGTGTAGCAAGCTTAACCATGTTGATACCGCAAACCTTTGATACAAGGGGAACGGTTCTCGATGCTCTGGGGTTAGCTTCGATTACATATACAACACCGTCTTCGATAGCGTACTGCATATTCATAAGACCGCGTACATTCATTTCAACCGCAATCTTCTTGGTGTATTCTTTTATGGTTGCAAGATTCTCGGGAGAGATATGCATGGAAGGAAGGATACATGCGGAGTCACCGGAGTGAATACCTGCAAGTTCGATATGTTCCATTACAGCGGGAACAAATGCATGCTCGCCGTCTGAAATAGCATCTGCTTCGCATTCCATAGCGTTCTTTAAGAATCTGTCGATAAGGATGGGTCTGTCAGGTGTTACACCTACAGCTGCTGCCATATAATCCTTTAAGCTTTCTCTGTCGTGAACGACTTCCATTCCACGTCCGCCTAAAACGAAGGAAGGACGAACCATTACGGGATAACCGATCTTCTCTGCGATTTCGATTGCATCGTCAATCGTAACAGCCATTCCTGCTTCGGGCATGGGAATTTCAAGTTTCTTCATCATTGCACGGAAAAGATCTCTGTCTTCAGCCATATCGATTACTTCGGGAGGTGTTCCAAGGATCTTTACGCCGTTAGCCTGAAGTGAATCTGCGAGGTTAAGAGGAGTCTGTCCGCCGAACTGAGCGATTACACCTACGGGCTTTTCTTTTTCATATATGCTTAATACATCTTCCAGTGTAAGAGGCTCGAAGTAGAGCTTGTCGGATGTATCGTAGTCTGTTGATACGGTCTCGGGGTTACAGTTAACGATGATGGTCTCAAATCCGAGCTCACGAAGAGCAAATGCAGCATGTACGCAGCAGTAGTCGAATTCGATACCCTGACCGATTCTGTTGGGACCGCCGCCAAGAATCATTACCTTGGGCTTGTCTGTATTGATTGTGCTCTTGTCGGGAGCATTGTATGTTGAGTAGTAATAAGCACTGTTCTCTGTACCTGATACATGAACGCCTTCCCAAGCTTCGGTAACGCCGATAGCCTTTCTTGCGTTTCTGATATCATCTTCCTTAACGCCTAAAATCTGGCTTAAGTACTTATCTGAGAAACCGTCTTTCTTAGCCTGTCTTAAACTCTTTTCATCGGGAACGGAACCCTTCATGCGAAGGAGTGCTTCCTCTTCCTCTACGAGTTCTTTCATCTGCTCGATGAAGTAACGTTTAATCTTGGTAAGTTCGAAGAGTTCATCAACTGTGGCACCTTTTCTTAATGCCTCATACATAATGAACTGTCTCTCGGATGTAGGAATAACAAGTCTTGCAAGAAGTTCGCCCTTTGTAAGCTCATTGAAATCCTTTGCAAAGCCGAGACCGTAACGTCCGGTTTCAAGAGATCTGATGGCTTTCTGGAAAGCTTCCTTGTATGTTTTACCGATACTCATTACTTCGCCTACCGCTCTCATCTGAGTACCGAGCTTGTCTTCTACGCCTTTGAATTTCTCAAAAGCCCAACGTGCAAATTTGATTACTACATAATCGCCGTCGGGATAATATCTGTCGAGTGTACCGTACTTACCGCAGGGGATTTCATCGAGTGTAAGGCCTGATGCAAGCATTGCGGATACAAGTGCGATAGGGAAACCTGTTGCCTTTGAAGCAAGTGCCGAAGAACGTGATGTTCTGGGGTTGATTTCGATAACTACGATTCGATCACTAACAGGATCATGTGCGAACTGTACGTTACATCCGCCGATAACCTCGATTGAATCTACAATCTTGTATGCCTGTTCCTGAAGTACTTTCTGTAAATCTTCGGAAATAGTAAGCATGGGAGCCGAGCAGAATGAATCGCCTGTATGAACTCCGACAGGGTCAATGTTTTCGATGAAGCATACGGTAATCATGTTACCCTTTGCATCTCTTACAACTTCAAGCTCGAGTTCTTCCCAGCCAAGGATTGATTCTTCTACAAGAACCTGTCCTACGAGTGAAGCCTGAAGACCTCTTGCCATAACTGTCTTAAACTCTTCTACGTTATAAACCAGTCCGCCGCCTGCGCCGCCCATTGTATATGCGGGACGAAGTACTACGGGGAAACCGATCTGTTTTGCTATCTCAAGTCCTTCTTCTACGGAATATGCAACCTGTGAACGGGCCATTTCTATTCCGAGTGCATTCATTGTGTTCTTAAATTCGATACGGTCCTCACCTTTTTCGATGGCGTCTACCTGAACACCGATAACCTTTACATTGTACTTATCAAGTACGCCTGCTTCGGAAAGTTCGGAGCAGAGGTTAAGTCCTGACTGACCGCCGAGGTTGGGAAGTAACGCATCGGGACGTTCCTTTTCGATTATCTGTGTAACTCTTTCAAGATTAAGCGGCTCGATATATGTAACATCTGCCGTTGTAGGGTCGGTCATAATCGTAGCGGGGTTTGAGTTAACCAGTACGATTTCGTAACCGAGTTTTTTGAGCGCCTTGCACGCCTGGGTTCCGGAATAGTCAAATTCGCATGCCTGACCGATGATAATCGGGCCGGAACCGATAATCAGAACTTTATGAATGTCTTCTCTCTTTGCCATAAAGGACCTCCTAAATATATCTTACTCCACACCGTCGAAACAGTATGTACAAACATCACACTTGGGCAGACCGATTGCATCAATCATGTCATCGAGTCTGTTGAATTTAAGAGATGTGAAATGCATTATCTCACAAATCTTTGCTTCCATCTTCTTATATTTCTCGCTCTCGGGATCGGTATATTCCTTTAATACCTCTTCTGTTACGTTGCCATCCTCAAGCTCCCAGATTACTCTTCTGGCGATTAAGTCCATATCGGAATTTGATCTTGAGAAGTTAAGGTATTTGCAGCCGTACATAATCGGAGGGCATGCGGGACGAACGTGAACCTCTTTTGCTCCTGCCTGGAAGAGGAAATCGGTTGTTTCACGAAGCTGAGTACCACGTACGATAGAGTCATCTATCATAAGCATTGACTTATCTTTTATGAGCGGTTCAACGGGAATTAATTTCATCTTTGCAATTAAGTTTCTCTGAGACTGCTTAACAGGCATAAAGCTTCTGGGCCAGGTCGGTGTGTACTTGATGAAAGGTCTTGAGAAAGGTGAGCCTGACTCGTTTGCATATCCGATTGCATGCGCCGTACCTGAATCGGGAACACCTGCGACAAGATCAACATTTGCATCGTCTCTCTTGGCCATATTGGCACCGTTTCTGTATCTCATCTCCTCTACGTTGATACCTTCGTAGCATGAAGTAGGGTATCCGTAGTATACCCAGAGGAATGAGCAGACTTTTCTTTCTTTGCCTGCTTCCTTTTTAACTTCAAGTTTTTCGGGAGTGATGTATACGATTTCGCCGGGGCCTAAATCTTTTATGTCCTTATATCCTAAATGAAGATATGCGAAATTTTCAAAAGATGCGCACTGAGAGCCTGCTTTTCTTCCGATATGAATCGGTGTTCTGCCGTATTTGTCTCTCGATGCATATATTCCGTCCTGAGTCATTAAAAGAACCGACATGGAACCGTCAACCAGCTCCTGGACATAAGATAAGCCCTCCACAATGGAATCTTTCTGATTGATAATGGCTGCTACCAACTCTGTCTGGTTGATACTGCCGCCACTCATCTCGAGAAAGTGTGACATTCCGTCATGAAAGAGCTTAGATACAAGTTCATCCGTATTGTTTACTTTTCCTACTGTCGTAATAGAAAAAGTACCAAGATGAGAACGAACAATCAGAGGCTGGGGTTCGTTGTCGGAAATACATCCGATACCAAGCGTCCCCTCCATCTCTTCAAAATCACGTTCAAACTTGGTCCTGAAAGGTGAGTTTTCTATATTATGTATTGCACGGTCGAATCCTTTGTTTTCAGAATATAAACACATGCCGCCGCGTCTGGTTCCCAAATGTGAGTGATAATCCACACCGAAAAACAAATCGAAGACACAGTTTGATTTTGATGTTACGCCAAAAAATCCGCCCATATTTCACCTCTTATATCGTTTTATCCCGAAAGATTATACTTATTTTTTCTTATAAATGTCAATCGGTTTTCGACAAAAAATTAAGTTCCTGACAGTATATTTAAGTTACGCAAATCACCGTCGTTTACATAATCGTTTACCGAGTAAGCATGCTTTTCAAGATCCCCGCAAACGGCACTTGTTATGCCCTGGCTTATCAATTCGCCGATCACCTCTGTGGCAATAAGTTCAATTCTGTCGTATTTTTCGTTTACATAAGAATCGTCATTCGGAGCCGTCACCAAAAATTCCAAAGGGAGTGCCAGGTGGGATAAAATATCAAGCTCCTTTAAACCCCTGAACTGCCATTTGTAATAAGGCATATATTCGTTATTTATTAGATAAATTGCAGCGATTGCATTTTTTACATATTCGTATGCGCACATTCCGGCCGCGGGATAATCTTTTCTTTTGACCATCCTCATAAAATTGTACTGTCCCGACTGGCTCATAAGAAGTAAATGCCCTGCCAGTCTTTTAAGTCTTACATCCCTCGGCATTACTGCGAGGTTTTCTCTTATCTTCGTAAGCTCTCCGCTTCCATCATAAAAGAGTTCACCCTTTGTAACTTCCAATAGATACTGCGTGGGAATATTAAGCCACTCATATGTATTAAGACTGCCGTCCTTTTTGCCTGTCTTTTGCATAAGGAAATCTTCGAGGCGCATGACTCCGTGCCTTGCTCCGCCTACAGGTGAAAGTTTCTGGCGGGTATATCCCATAAATTCGTCGGGAAGCTTTGCATAGGCTCTCTCCATCTGAAAGGCGATTTTTCTGTCTATCACATCTTCATTTGGAAGGAATATGCAAAACCCCGGTTCAAAATCATGATCAGTACTCACCTCATCGTCATAGCCTAAAACTTCCGAGCCGGCGCCGATGAGGCCGACAGAAATAAAAGGAAGATAGTCTGAAAAACTACCTTCCAGCATTTCTTTTCCATAGTTTAAATAAAACTGTTTTGAAAGTTCCAAACCTTTCATCTAAATTTCCTTTAAATCCTACTTAATTCCAATCCTTGATTTTAATTCCGCGCTCCTTATGAATTGACCAAAATGGTCATATGCGGGTATGCATTTATCAAGTACAAATTCATAATAAGCATTTTTTTCAACCGAGTCATCGGTCAAAAGATTATATGCTTTTTCAAGCATTTCATCTATGTGGCTTTCGGCTTTTTCACTGCCGTCTCTCTTCTCATAAAGGTCTGCTAAGTTAAGATATGTAATGGCACATTCAAGCTTTCCGTTTTTCGTGCCATCCATTATTTTAAGAGCCTTTAAATACTTTTCCTCAGCCTTTTCGTATTCGCCAAGTTCGGTTAAAGCTGAAGCAAAATTATTGTACAGGCCGCCGAGCCTGTCGTCTTTTTCGTCAAGTTCTTTTTCGTAGACCTTTTCTGCCTTCTCATAGCAGGCTGCGCTGTCAGCATTCTTCCCTGCTGCCCTGTAAACCGTTCCTGCATTAAGAATTGCCGTAGCACCTGTAATCGTGTCTGAAAAGCCAAACTTATCGACCTTGGCGATTGTGCTTGATGCAACAGAAACCGCTTCGTCGATTATCCCGTTCTTTCTTAAATGCCCCATTAATTCTGAAAGCATTGTAAGTTCTCCGGCTTCATCGCCTCCGACCTTTGCTTCTTCAAGCCAGTATCTAATATGACTCTCGGCTCTTTCGTATTCTTTATCTTCAATATACGAATCGTATTTTTCCAAGACTCTGTCTACGGGAATACGACTCTTCGGATTCATACAAAGAACGCATCTGGGTTCTTCGTAATCTTCTTTGTTTAACATTTATTCCTCGTCCTCTCTTGCACCTGCCACAAAAGCTACAGCAGATATAACGGATGCAATCGCAGCTACAATCGCAACAATAACGGGTATTCCAATTATTCCGGCTAAAATTATAAACATGATGCCCATCTATTCTTCCTCCTTTAATTTCTCGGTAATCTTCTTAATTATTCCGTTTACTTCCATATCGGAATCCATCGGAATAACCAGGCATTTTCTGCCGTCTATCATTCTTATTTCAACTAAGGATGAAGCCTCGGGCTTAACAGATATCTTAACGTTTTCGCCCTTTACTTCGATTCTGCCTTTTTCTTTAATCCTGTCTATATGAAGCTCGCCGTCTTCGCCGAGTTCTTTTTCAAATTTCTTTTCCACTATAGGGAGGTGTTCTTCTTTTATGCCCGAATCCCTTAAAAGCTTCGTCACGCCCTTTTTGTCAATCGTGGGCTCCATTGAGAAGACTTTGTTTTCGAGCATTTCGTTTATATTGTCCTGAACGTTTCTTACCACCTCGAATGTATCGTATCCGGGAGCCTCGTTTATAACGTCCTCAATCACGTTCTTAAAGATTCTGTTCTCGACCACGCTGGTCATTTCTTCCACGCATCCGAGGCAGTCGCTTATTATCTCGGGATGAATTAAAAGAGGATCCTTGCAGTAATAAAGGAGTGAGTTTACATCGCTGCTTCTGTCGTTAAATGCAGGAAATAAGAAACCTACATCAGGCATTTCCACAACCCAGTCACGGATTCTGGCTGCGAAGTCATTCTCTTCCTCACGATAGGATAAAGCGCCCTTATCAAGATTGACCGGACAGATACATGAGAAAATATATCTGAACACTTCCTCTGACTCACCCTGTGAAAAGCCGTCCGTTCCCTCTCTCGGAACATCGTAAGCATCATAAATCGTTATGATAAGATAATTGCCCACAGTTGAATAAGCATTGATGATTTTCTCGTAATACTTATCCGTTACAGACTGATCATTTAGTTCGCTGTCTCTTAAGGAAAGGAGGAATTTCTGTGCATTCTCTCCGTCCATGCTTCTTTCAAACGACAGATTTAAAAGGTTTCTGTTTAATACACCGGATAAACCTTTTTTAAGTATTTCGATATACTTGTGTCTCTCGCTGTCGTCTATATTCGTAAGATATGAATTCATTTTGCTGCGGATTCTTTTCTCCGAACCTATGACATAACAGGTTTCGATCTTAAAAGAAGCCTCGTCGCAAAATTTCAGTCTCTTTTTTATTTCATGTATTTCGCTGTTGTTCATTTAGTATAACCAATCCTCGTCCCAGTAATCATAGTCACGGTCGTAACTGTTATAGTCATAACTGTCATAGTAACCATCATCAAAATCATAGTATGAATCATAGTAGCTGTCCCAGTCAAAATCATTCCAGTCATAATCGTTCCAGTCATAATATGAATCATCATATGTATCCCAGCCTTCGAATCCGCTCGAACTCCAGTCATAATTCGTGATGGAATCGTCGGTATCGGCAAACTTGGCAAGGAATGAAAGATATTTATTGTCAAATCCGCATTTTGTGAATACGTCTTTTAATTCATCATAAAAGTCATAATCGCCGTAAGGAAGCGTAACGGAAAGTCCGGTCATATATGAATCGCCGGCTGTGGATGAACAATAAAGAACCGCAGATTTCATTACAGATGCAAGCGCGTTTGATTCGTCGGTATTCATCGTGGAAGCAAGCGCCATGATATCTACGGCATAGCAGTATGTTTCCATGGTATAAGGATCTGAGTAAAGCCAGTCCCAGATATCCTTTTTGCCGTTCTTTTCAAACATTGAATCGGGAGCACGCTCGGATCTTTGCATACTCATTGTATAGTCGTATGAAAGAAGCTCGTCCTCGTTTGCATATGCAAAGTCGGTCCATGCTGAATAAAGAAGTCTCGTATATCTTAAATCTATTAACGCAAGAACGCCTTCCGATTCTGCGAATAAACTCTCCTGAATAAAATCATTTACGATAACCTTTGCGACATCCGTCATGGGTGTGGATGAATTGTATCCAAGGAGGCTTAGCCAGTTCTGATATTCCCATCCGCTGCCCGATTCGAAATCTTCGGATACTATAAGATAATCCGAATAATCGCAAAGTGCACATGCGGTTTCAAGTCCGCCCATAAGGCATGAGTCAAAACCAATCATTTCAAATTTAACACCCGAATCTCTTACGGCTCTTTGGATTTCGTCAATCGTAAGCGCTGCATAAGGATCGTTTAAGTTTTCGTCTACACCGTAGCCGTATACAACTCCTCCGCCGTGATCCCAGAAAATAAGTATATTTCTGTCTGCGGGATAATTGTTTGAAGCATAAACTATAAAATCACATAAAGTATCTTCATCTGTGATATCAAGCTGTCCCAAAGAATCATCAATTAACTCAAGGTGTTTGTCTTTTACGAGGAATCTCTGAGAATGCTTGTTTGAAATGCCGTCGGTCTTCCACTTTTTCGTACCGCCTGTCTGAATTACGACATTAACGTTATCCGAAAGTGTGGCATTTAACATCTCTCTTAAATCTTCGGTAGCATATCCGTATTCACTCTCAAGGTCCGAACCGTTCATATAAACCATTACCGTAACAGTATCCGTTCCGTCACCCTTTAAGGTTACAAACTGGTCCCTGATTGCATTCGAAAAATACACATTCTGCTCTTCGGTATCCGTATTATGATATGTTACCGTGGGAGTTGAAATGACAGGACCGGGGTTAGTAACAGGATTGTTAACCACGACCTGGTTAGAAGCCGAATCATCCGAGAAAATTAAAATTCCCATTAAAATACCGGAGCTTAAAAGAATAGCTCCGAATACCAAAGCGGTTACTACGGATAATACCGATACGAGTGCGATAATCCATCCGAATCTGAACTGCTTTTTCTTTTTTGCCCCCTTAACGGGTGTTGGGGACTGATTGATATAGACGGTTGTTCCGTCCGCTCTTACAACCGTAAAACGAAGCCCGCATTTGTCACAGACAAGCTCGTTTTTATCTATGATATCGCCACATCTGACACAATACATATTTACACCTATTTCTTCTTTTTATTTTTCTTTGTATTCAAAGATTTTATTTCATAAGTGTCTTCCACTTCATATTCCTTGGGAATTTCTACAGTCTCTTCTTTGGGCTCTTCTTTTATGATTTCTTCCTTAACAGGCTCTTCCTTTGCCTTGGCTTTACCGCCTTTGGATTTTTCCTTCTGAGCCTTTTCGAAGTTTTCGAAATCATCGTCTACCGAAACGGTTTTGCCCTTAATCTTTTTAAGCCTTCTAAGAGCGTTTAATTCATTCGCTGCGGGAATAAGATCTGTTAAAAGATATACAACTCCGATTGCTCCTACAGCAACGAAAATCCATGCCCACCAGCCGCTCTTTTTGATTACCAGGAATACGCCGAAGACGATGAAACTAAGAACTCCTAAAAGAGGTATAAGTGCGTTTTCCGCTTTTTCCTTGGCTTCATAATACTTTTTATCCCAATCTGATGAATCATCGCCGGGCTTTTTCGCAGGCTCAAATCCAAAGGAAATATATCCCATGTAGTAAAGACCTGTTAAAAGGATAATTACGCCGAACACTGCGGGAATAATCGGTTCGAAATGCCAGCCCGCATCAAGAATCTGCTTGGGATCTTTGACGTTATAGTAAATATCAAGGTTAACCGTATCGTCATCTATTTCGCCGTAATACGAATCCGTAGCATAGACCATATCGTCGCCCACTCTGTAGGCAAGTTCAAGTACGGTGTGAGGATCCTCTTCGGACTCAACCCTGTATTTTGAAACGATGGTCGCATCGGCCTTTTGTGCATACAGATTGACCGAATTGTAAAGTATAAAAAGAACTAATCCGCCGAGTAAGAAAAGGCCGCCGAGTATAGTGCAGCCCATTCCGACGTTTTTGTTGTTAAGCTTGTTTCCCATATGATTTATTCCCCGTCCACATAAACTGTATTTTTCATCATTTCAAAGTATTCTTTTAATTCCGATAAATACTTTTCGGCATCAAACTCTCCCTTTGAATATGCTTTTTCCCTGATTCCTTTAATCGTATATCCGACAGTCATGTCAAGCATACTTCTTTTGACATGCTTTGAAAGCTTTCCTTCATCGAAAGCCGACAGTGCTTCATTTACCTTTTCAAGATAAGGCTCAATCTTGGATTTTGTTACCTCTGCGATTTCCTCATCATTCTCATCTTCCATAGCCTGAATCATTAAAGGCGCATAAGGATAGATCTTGGATATGCCGGCCTTGGTCTCTTCTATCGTATAAAGAATGTCAAAATAGTCAGTCTTAGACGAAGATAGATTAACCGCAAGCTCCATATTAAGGTACTTAACACAATAATCGGCCACAAAAGTGTATAAACCGGCCTTGTTTACGAAATAGTGGAACCAAAGACCTTTTGATACTCCTGCGACCTTAACCATATCATCGGTACTTGCAAGCTTATAACCCTTTAAAGCAAAAACCTGCATTGCACCATTTATCATTTTATCCTGTTTCTCTTTTTTCAGATCAAAAAATTTATCATTCATGCCGTAGATTTCTCCCGCAAATAATTGACTAAAGCAGTCGAAAATATCTTATCATAATCACTGCCTTTCTTCAATGCTTTTCTATTTACTTTTGGTGTTTCTTTGCTATTTACTTTTATGGATTTTGAGAGTAAAATATCCGTATATGTAACACAAAGGAGGTTATTCAAAATGAAGAAAACTACGAAAGGATTTCTTTTAGGGTTAACAGCCGCAGCAGCATGTGTGGGCGCATATTATGTTTATCAGAACAGAGACAAAATTTTCAAAACCGAAGAAATTATAAATGAAGACGGAACAGTAACCAAAAAACGTTCCTATATGGATCTTGACAACATCAAGGAAAAAACCAGCGAAGCTGTAACAAAGACTAAAGAGACCGCTCAGAATACCTGGAAAAAAGCACAGGATAAGATTGACGGTTTAAAGAAGAAAAAGAACGACGATTCAGTAGCTGAAGAAGTTGCTGAATCTGCAGAAGATATCAAGGATGCTGTTGAAGATGCAGTTGAGGATATCGTAGAGGAAGTAAAAGAAGATTAATCACCTTTTAGTTTATATGTAAAACGGAGCCAGGCACCCTTTGGGAGCCTGGCACCTTTTTTTAAGTTTGATTTCTGTTTTTAAGCTTAAGTCTGTTCATTTCTCTGGCAATTCTTAACTGTGCAGATTTGTATTCCTGAATACTCTTCTTTTGAAGCATGGCCTCCTTGGCCTGTTCCGCAGCGGCCTTTGCCCTGTTTTCATCTATTTCCTCGGGAGTCTCGACCGTATCGACCAATACCTTTACGTCGTTGTCGGCCACAACAAGTATCCCTTGGGAAACACAGACAACCACTCTCTCACCTTCGGGAAGCGAATATTCCATTATGCCGGGAACTATGGCAGCCACCATGTTTTTATGATGAGCCATAATGCCGTATGAGCCGTCTGTAATAGGAACCACGAGACTGACGCAGTCACCCTCATAAAAGTTCCTCTCTGCGGCAAGAATATGAAGCGAAAAACTGTTCATTCTTTAAATCTCTCCGTTTTTAATCCTCTCAGCTTTAAGCTTGCATTCTTCAATAGTTCCGACATTAAAGAAAGCAGCCTCGGGAAGATCGTCAACCTCGCCGTTAACAATTGCCTTAAATCCTCTAATGGTCTCACCCAAAGGAACGAATACACCCGCATTGCCCGTATACTTTTCTGCTACGTGCATGGGCTGTGATAAGAATCTCTGAATCTTTCTTGCACGAAGAACTGTGAGTCTGTCTTCTTCAGCAAGTTCGTCCATACCAAGGATTGCGATAATATCCTGAAGTTCGGCATACTTTTGAAGTATTTCCTGAACCTTTCTTGCTATGTTGTAATGCTCATCACCTACTATCGAAGGCTCGAGGATTCTTGAAGATGATTCAAGAGGATCAACCGCGGGATAAATACCCTGTTCGGCAATCTTTCTTGAAAGAACCGTCGTAGAATCAAGGTGTGAGAATGTTGTGGCAGGTGCAGGGTCTGTTAAGTCATCCGCAGGAACGTATACGGCCTGTACGGATGTAACGGAACCACGCTTTGTGGATGCGATTCTCTCCTGAAGAGCACCCATTTCCTCTGCAAGTGTCGGCTGATAACCAACCGCCGAAGGCATACGTCCAAGGAGCGTTGAAACCTCGGAACCTGCCTGTACAAATCTGAATATATTGTCAATGAATAAAAGAACGTCTTTATTCTGTGTGTCTCTGAAATACTCGGCCATCGTAAGACCTGAAAGAGGCACTCTCATACGTACACCGGGAGCCTCGTTCATCTGTCCGAATACAAGCGCTGTTTTACTTGCTACACCGCTTTCATTCATTTCACGCCATAAATCATTACCTTCTCTTGAACGCTCTCCTACACCGGTAAATATCGAATATCCGCCGTGCTCTGTGGCAACGTTGTGAATAAGCTCCTGAATAAGAACCGTCTTACCTACACCGGCACCGCCGAAAAGACCGATTTTTCCTCCCTTGGGATAGGGCTCAAGCAAATCAATTACTTTTATACCTGTTTCAAGAATTTCGATAGCGGGGCTCTGATCTTCGAATGAAGGTGCTTTTCTGTGAATGCCCCACTTTTCCGTATCTTCGGGAAGTGCTCCCTTACCGTCTATGGGGTCTCCGAGAACGTTAAACATTCTTCCGAGAGTACACTCGCCTACGGGAACCATAATGTTGTTGCCGTCGGCTTCAACCACCATGTCTCTCGCAAGGCCTTCACTGCCGGAAAGCATAATACAGCGAACCATTGAATTGCCTATATGTGAAGCAACTTCCATTACTTTCTTTTCGCCTTCAACCTCTACGGTCAACGCTTCTCTTATTTTAGGTAAATGATCATCAAATCGAACATCAACTACCGATCCCGATACCTGAACTATTCTGCCGGTCATTTCTTCCTCCGTTTATAAAAAACACTATTGTCTTGCCAGTGCTTTTTCTTTCTTTTTCTTTTTCGCACGCGCACCTGCGGAAACCTCTGTAATCTCCTGAGTGATTGCCGCCTGTCTCGTGTGATTGTACTGAACTGTGAGCTTTTCTATGAGTTCTTCCGCATTTCTGTTGGCGGATTCCATCGCATTCATACGTGCACTCTGCTCGGAACAAAAACTGTCTACCAAAGCACCGTAAATGATTCCTGTTACATA
Source organism: Lachnospiraceae bacterium G41 (assembly GCA_900100245.1). Taxonomy (GTDB): domain Bacteria; phylum Bacillota; class Clostridia; order Lachnospirales; family Lachnospiraceae; genus UBA3766. Next base: position 90,910 of record FNEU01000002.1, on the reverse strand, counting down.
GCTTGAAATCATGTTATCAAGCGCTTCTCTTGCGTTTGGATAAAACTCTATATCTCCCTTAGGCCATACAAAGCCTCTGATGGATTTCTGCTCTTCTTCGAGTTCTTTTTTGCTTAACTTAAAATCAGATCTGTTAAAAGGAAGCAGTCTCATTACTTTGACCTTTGCTTCCATACCTGATTCGTAATCGGTGAAAATAATATAAATCTTCGAGATTTTTTTATCATCGTATAAATCAAGCAAAAGGTTCGATATCTCTCTTGCTCTCGCAAGTGTGGGATTCTGAGCCGTATAGAGGAATGTCTTTTCAATCGGAACGTTTTTGGAAGTAAAATATCTTCTTCCGTATTCGCCCACCACAAAAAGAAGCTTGTCATGCTTTTTGGTCATAAGTTTGCTTGCTTCTTTTATGACATTCTGGTTATATGCGCCCGCAAGACCTTTATCCGCCGTTATTACAAGATAAGCATACGTACCTTCTATTTCGTACGTATTGCCGGCAGGATAAAAATAATCACTATGAACGTTTTTAACCGTCTTGAAGATTCGTCTGATGCTTAAGGCCACTTCCTCAAAGTACGGTTTGGTCTTGTCGAGTTCTTTTTTTATCTTTCTCATTTTGTTGGAGGATATAAGGTACATTGCGTTGGTGATTTTCTGAGTATCACGAACGCTCTGAATATGACCTTTTATCTCCTTCATATTCGACATAAATAATACCTCTTATTCGCGGCCCTGTTCCTTAAACTCTTTGGCATAATTGATTATTGCCTGTTTGTCATCATCCTCTATAAGTCCCGTAGAATCGATTCTCGAGCATATATCGGGATGAGTAAGTTCAAAGTATTCAAGAAGTTTAACAATTTCGTCCTGTATTTCTTTTACGGGAACATCCATAAAATACTTGTTTAATGCAACCGTTAAAAGAATTACCTGCTCATGCTGTGAATAAGGCTTATACTGCGGCTGTCTTAAAAGATACATAAGTCCGTGGCCGTAGGTAAGCTGTTTCTGCGTTGCTTCGTCAAGATCGGATGAGAACTGTGTGAACACTTCCATTTCCCTGTACTGTGCCAAATCAAGTCTTAACGAGCCGCTGGATTTTTTCATAGCCTTCGTCTGTGCGTCGCCGCCGACACGCGAAACCGAAAGACCGACGTTAACAGCAGGTCTCTGACCTTCAAAGAACAGTTCGCTTTCAAGGAAAATCTGTCCGTCCGTAATTGAAATAATGTTAGTCGGAATGTATGCCGCAACATCGCCTGCCTGTGTTTCTACGATGGGAAGTGCGGTAATTGAACCTCCGCCGAGTTCGTCACTTAAATGTGCCGCTCTCTCAAGAAGTCTTGAATGCAGATAAAATACGTCTCCGGGATAAGCCTCACGTCCGGGAGATCTGTCAAGCAAAAGACTAAGGGATCTATATGCAATCGCATGCTTTGACAAATCATCGTATACGATAAGAACGTCCTTACCCTGATGCATAAAATACTCAGCCAGCGAGCAGCCCGAATAAGGTGCTATATACTGGAAAGGTGCTGCATCGGATGCGGATGCATTGACGATGATTGTGTAGTCCATTGCTCCGTGCTTTTTAAGATTGGTAACCATCTGTGAAATAAGGCTGGCTTTCTGTCCTATGGCTACATAGATACAGATAACATCCTTACCCTTCTGGTTTACGATTGTATCGAGCGCGATGGCGGTTTTACCCGTCTGTCTGTCGCCGATGATAAGTTCTCTCTGACCGCGGCCAATAGGGAACATTGAGTCAATACAAAGGATGCCTGTTTCCATGGGTTTGTCGACAGGCTGTCTTTCAATGATTCCGGGTGCGGGTGATTCGATGGCTCTGTAATCATCTGAATCGATATCTCCGAGACCGTCGAGGGGGAGTCCCAAGGGGTTAATAACTCTTCCTAAGAAATTGTTTCCTACGGGAACGCCGGCACTTCTGCCTGTTCTTTTAACCCTGCTGCCCTCACATATGGAATCTGTATCGTCAAAAAGAATACAACCGATTTCGTCGGCTCTTAAATCAAGAACCATACCTCTGATACCTTCGGAGAATAAAAGAATCTCTCCGTAGGTTGCAGTCTTAAGTCCCGAAACGGTCGCAATACCGTCACCGATACTGGTAACCACACCGAATTCAACGGGTGCGCCGGACGGAGTCCAGTCCTTGATATTCTCTTTGATAAGAGGAATGATATTCGAATCCGCGCTTGCCTTTTTGCCGACATTCTTAATCATTTCCTTGAACTGTTCGAGTCTTCCGGCATTGGTCCAGTCGTATACATCAGTTCCGACTTCGAGACGGAAACCGTCGGTTACGTTCTCGTCCTCAACCCATTCAATGAAAACTTCTTTGTCATATTTTCCGGCAAGGAAACTCTTTAGTTTGTTTAACTGTGCTTCCGTTGGCTCTTTTGCCGCATAAAGCACACTGAAAACCGAATCGTTATACATTGCTTTCGTCCTTATTTGCGGCATTTAAAAACTCATCGTAAGTATCCAGATTTGAATCCAATACGATTTTTTCGGTAGCCTCATTTACTATCTCAGCGATTTCTTTCTGAGCATCACTTATAATTCTGTCATGTTCTGCGTTGGCTTTTTCTCTTGCTTTTTTAAGAATCTTGGCAGCTTCGTCATTGGCAGCGGTAATAATCCTTTCCCTGTCGGCAAAGGTTTCTTTTCCGGCTGCTTCTTTTTGAGCGTTAATCTCGGAGTCGGCATTCTTTAACTTGTTTTCATACTCAACTCTGTTCTTTTCACTCTCTTCGATTTTGCCGTTAGCCTCTTCTTCGAGTTTCTTAAAATGTTCTTCTCTCTCATCCATGATCTTTCTGACGGGTTTGTAAAGGATAAAATACAATCCGCCGAAAAGAATCGTGAAATTCAAAAGATGCAAAAGAATCTGCTGAACATCTATGTTAAGCGGTAATTTCATAATTCCTGCCTCTTCTTAAACTTACAAAATGAATACGATGAAAATTGCAACGATCAAACCATAAATAATAGCTGTCTCTATGAATACCAGACCAAGCATCATCATTGTGAAAAGTCTGCTTGCAACTTCGGGCTGACGTGCTGTTGAATCTGCAACCTTCATAATTGCAAGACACATTGATACGGCACCCAAACCTGCTACTACAGATACAACAACTGCAGCTGTAACAGCCTTTGCAACTACAACGTCGTTATCGTTTGTTTCTGCCTTTACGATAGCTGCATCATCGCTTCCTGCTGCATATACCTTTACGGGTGCAAATGCGATTCCTAAAGATAATGCAAGGAATAATGTCAAGATAAGAGCCTTAATGGAATTTTTCATTGTTAAACCTCCGAACTAACTGTTTTCTGTTTTTTAACTTTTATTTTTTTCTCTTTTTCTTTCTTTTCCGGTTTCTCGGTTACTTCACCGTAGAATATACTTGCAAGCATTGTAAGGACGTATGCCTGAATCAGTGCATGCAGTGCGGTAAAGAGCACTCCGACGAATACGGGGATGATAAAACTCGTAGCCATGTAGTAATATACGAGTTCGGTAACAAGCGCACCTGAAATAAGCGCACCGAACAAACGGAAGCTCATGGAGATTGGAAGCGAGAAATCTTTTAGGGTCTTAAGCGCTCCCATAGGTCCGTTCGTTATAAATCCGTTGACCAGTATGAACAAATATGTCGTACAACCCATCATTATTGCACCGTTTATATCAGATAGCGGTGCGCCGAGGGTTATCGGCTTTCCGTGTGTGGAGATTGCCTGAACACCGATGAGTTCAAACATGGTTCCCGTAAATATGTAAGTACCCGCAGCAAACATGTAATATTGCAGTAGCCTGTATTTATGAGGGCTGTTGCTTCTCGCCGTACCGTCGAATATTCCGACTATACTTTCCACGGCTATCTGGAACTTGCCGGGGATAAGCTTGAATTTAGGTACCGCAAAGATTCGGATTATTAAAGATACAACCAACACAATTCCGGTAGTCCAGAATGCGGCTATAAGTCCGGGATTGACATCTTTTAGACCGAATAACGAAACCTTGACATTTTCGTGAAGAACAGCATCCTTCATTACTTCTTTTATGGTTTCATCCTGTACCCTGTTCGGATCATTCGTCAGGATTATTCCTGCAATCAGGCCGGCAATCAGCACTACAAATATCGCAGCGGAGATTACTATCCTTTTCTTACTCATGAAGTATCCTTCTTTCTGTATGAAAACTTATAATTTCTTACCTGTTAATTTTTCGTATCCTTCAAGATAAATAGCGATGGTCTTGTCAACTACTTCTTTGGGAAGTGTCCAGTTGTGACCTTCGTTTTCAGGGTTCTTTAACCAGTCTCTTGCAAACTGCTTGTCGTAAGAAGGCTGTGAATGACCGGGTTCATATCCCTCGAGCGGCCAGAATCTGGATGAATCGGGTGTTAACATTTCATCGCCTATTACTATCTCACCGTTTTCGTCGAGACCGAATTCAAATTTGGTATCTGCGATAATGATACCTTTTGTAAGTGCATAGTCAGCACATTTCTTATATAAAGCTATTGTGAGGTCGCGAAGCTTGGAAGCATACTCTTCACCTTTGCCGGGGAAGCGCTTTTCAAGATAATCAACGCTCTGCTCGAAGCTTATGTTCTCATCATGATCGCCTATCTCTGCCTTTGTTGAAGGTGTATAAATAGGCTCAGGGAGTTTGTCCGATTCTTTTAATCCTTCGGGAAGCTTGATACCGCATACGGTACCGTCCTTTTTGTAACTTGCCCATCCGCTGCCTGTGATGTATCCTCTAACGATACATTCTACGGGAAGCATTGTGAGCTTTTTGCAAAGCATGCTGTTGCCATCGAACTTTTCCTGTCTGAAATATTCGGGCATATCGTTTACGTCTACGGAAATCATGTGATTGGGAACAATGTCCTTTGTCATGTCAAACCAGAACTTGCTCATCTGAGTAAGTACGGTTCCTTTCTTCGTGACAATGTTGTTTAAAATCACATCAAAGCAACTGATTCTGTCAGTTGCTACCATGATTAACGTATCGCCGTTGTCATAAATCTCTCTAACTTTTCCTTCTTTTATGGGCTTCATTTCATCCTCCTTAGGACAATTTTTTTACAGATTACATCATATTCCATTTTACTGTTTGATTCAAGTAAAATGTACTCAAAATCAAGCCAAATCGTCGTTTCTTTTCTTTAGCTTAGTCAGTTTTGAAATCTCGTATAACAAAAGGCCGATAAATACGGTTCCCGAAACCACAAACGAAACCACCATTACCACTGCCTTGGGCGCAAGGAGGTCTTCCTCGTATCTTGCTATCTTCTCCCAGTAGGGATAAATAATGTCGTGATTCTGCATGGAGCGGTATTTTTTGTTCTTATAAACCATCCAGAGATTTTCGACGCTGTAACGAGCGGAATTGTTCACTATTTCAAACTCCGAGCCGTCTAACGTAATTAGTTCGGTCATGATATTCGCTGCGAAGTTTTCGATAGGATTTGGCATGCAGACTTCAAGGCATGTGATGTTTAAAGGCACTTCCTCAGAGTCAAGCAGTTCGAAAGGTACAAATATCTCGGGCTTATCACCCATAGCGTAATTGTATATCTTGCCTTCGCTTTTTTTGTATACACCTTTTACGAACAAAACTCTGTCACCATAGAGGATTTTCTGACCTGCGACATCGCTTGAGCCGAAGAGTTGCCATGCGGTTTCTTCATCGAGTATTACGCCATCCTGCATCAGATCGTTTCCTGAAAAGTATGTACCGGATAAAAGCTTCACAGGGTGGAATTTGAAGAAATCTCCGCCTACAGCCATACAGTTTACATTCATGGATTTGCTCGGGCCTTCAAGATAAATGCTTGTTTTGGCAACATAGCAGTCTATGAATCTTCTTGAATCCTCTTTTTCTGCATAAACGGAATTAAAATCCAGTTTGTTGTTTAACTCATATTCGAATCCGTCGATATTGGTCTTGTTATAAAAAGCCGTATCTTTTATAAAAACCGAAATATGAGAACAATTACCGGATTTATCCCATCTCTTTGCAAGTGTCTGGTCCTGATACTTGTTGGCACCCGCATTAATTATGATGCTCATAACGATGCCTATTATCAGAGTAATAAACGAAACAGCCAGGCAGACTGCTCTGTAATATTTTATTTTGGAAAGAAATCTTTTTATTTTTTCCATAGTTTAATCAGCAAGTTTTACCTGATCCTTGTTTTCGATATATTTTGAAGAATTAGTAATAACATATTCGTAACCGAAGAGCTCTGCATCAATTGCAGTAACTTTGTCGTCCTGTGCGAGTACGGTTACATCCACTCTTTTGGCAATGTATCTGGAGCCGAAAGGTGTGCTCTTGGTATCAACTATTAAGACAAAATGCCCGGTGTTGTCTTCATGAAGAGCGGCATTGGGAACGATAAGATCGTAATTGGAACTCTTCTCTCCGACTGAAAGGGTTAAGTTTTGTCCTGCGGTTACGGATTCACCCGTAAGTGAGAATACAAGGACTTTACCGTCTCTTGAATTGGTTTTGTCGGGCTGAATTGCCACAAGGTTGGCATTTAAGTCTCCATAGTACCATGAGTTTTCAACAGATACTGGATCTCCCACCTTAACAGCCTTGGCCTGCTTAGCAGATACAGGGAAGGAAAGCTTATATCCCTTGCCGTCTATCTGGATTACGGCTGCTGTACTGCCGGCTTCGATTTTCTCACCGCCTGCATATGCAAGAGAGGTGATTTCGCCTGATACGGGGCTCTTGATTTCTCCGCCGAGTGCCTTTGCTTCAAGGTCCTTGATATCCTTTTCTTTTTTAAGAATATCCTGATATTTTGATTCAAGACTCATCTTGGTCTTTTCTGTGGAAAGATAGTCTGCTCTGGCTGCTTCAAGCTTTTCTATTTTAGACTTAAGGTCATTGATAGCCACAGACATTTCATATTCCTGGTTTTTAAGGTTTGTATAATTCTGATTGTTCTTACTCTGTGAGGAAGAAGCAGAATTCTTTTTATTTGAAAGGTTTGTATTGGCCTGATTAAGTGCAGCCTGCTTTGCGTTTACGTCAGCCTGTGCATTTGCAATCTGCTCATCAGAAGGAGCACTTGCTGAAAGAGCATTTGCTTCATCCATTGCAGTCTTGGCTGTATTTAATGCTGCTTCCGCATCATCTTTGTTCTTCTTGGCTGTATTGTAATTACTCTCTGAACTGTCTTTGGCAGCAAGGGCACTATCCATAGCTGTCTTGGCCGTGTTCGTTGCGGTCTCAGCATCATTCATTGCTGTTTTGGCAGCATCTCTTATCGGTATCAAGGATGCATCACCGGGATTGTTTATGCAGTCGTTTTCAGCTGTGTTATATGCAGCCTTTTTACTGTTATAATCAGCCACCTTACTCTGATAATCATTGTATTTATTGGCATAATCTGCCTTCTTGGTCTCATAATCGGCCTCAGCTTCGTCAAAGGCTGTCTTAGCGCCCTTTTTGCTGCTTGTTCCGTAGAAATTATCCTTTGCCTCATTATAATTGTTAAGCGCTTCGCTCTTAGCCTGCGCAACCTGTACTGCCTGAGCCTTTGCTTCGTTTAAGCTGTCTAAAATGCTCTTTGCGCTGTCAAGTGCAGTCTGTGCATTCTCCACAGCCTTTTCCTCTGCGGAATAATCTACAGATGTTGAGTTTGAAGGATCGATAAGAGAAAGCTGATGCTCGATTTCTGCCAGCTTCTTTTCTTTTTCCTCTTGCTGTGACTTTAATGAATTGATTTCATTATCCTTTGCTTCAAGTGTACTTAAAATAGTACCCGTGTTATTTCTTACTCCTGCTTCAACGCTTGCAACCTCTGCCTGAGTAAGACCGCTCTCAAGGATGGTTAATTCATACTCACCCTTTAAGTTTTCAAGTTCGTTTTTAGCCGTTGTAAGTTCTTCACTTGTCTCGCCTGCGAGATAATAAATAATATCGCCTTCGTTGACATGATCACCCACGCGAACAGGAACGCTTTTAACTTTTCTGGTTTCATCAATCACAAGATTGTAAGGGTCTTCCGCTTCAACGACGCCCTCTCCTCTAACCTGCGTAGTAACGGGTCCGCTTGAAACAGACTGGGTACTGACCTCGGGAAGAGTTCTGTTCATAATGGTATTGGAAAAAAATGTGAGAATTAACATTATCACAAGAAAAACAATTGCTATATTTTTTATGAGTTCTCTCTTTTTCAAATTTTTCATAAAATCCTCCTTAGCCTACCCTTTGACTCCACCCTGATACGAAATTCCTTCTACGAGATAATCCTCGCCGTATAGGAAAATCAAAAGGCTTGGTACCATATATACGCACGCAACCGCAAATGCCAGTCCTATTTCGCCCGAATTAATCTTGCTTAGGAAGATACTTAACGGGTGCAGATACTCGTCTGCCAAAAGTATTAACGGCTGTTCTACCATGTTCCAGAAATCTATAAATATCAGTATTGCTACCGAATAAATTGCTCCTTTACAGAGAGGGAGACATATTTTAAGGAATATCTTAAACTCTCCCGCACCGTCCACCTTGGCGGCTTCAATAATCGATGTCGGAATTCTCTTCATGTATTTTGTCAGAAGATAAACCGCAAACGGCGAAAACATTCCGGGGAGCCATATTGCCCATCTCGTATCAATTATATTAAGCCATTTCGATACTAAGAAGTTCGGCACCAGCGTTACCTGATAAGGCATCAGGCAAATGATGATGTAAATGAAAAACAGCATTTCTTTTAGGCGCCCTTTTAATCTCATAAAACCAAACGACGCCAGCAGTGCTATGACTAACTGGAATATCATAATGGGCACTGTGTAAATAACCGAATTCCAGAATTTGTACAGGTAGTCCGGGCTTTTAAAAAGTACCGATGAGTACTGATCAAAACTCACCTTGTTCGGAATGAATTTGATATATACCGTTTCGCTTACAAAAACTTTTCCGCCTGTTTCGGTCGTTGCAAAAATCTTTCCGTAGTTTGCGTTTATTTCCGTCTCGTTCATAAAAGAATTGGTGATGGTCAAAACCGTCGGTAATAAGAACACAACCGCAAACGCGAGGGCTATCACGAAAAGGATTAATGTTCTTGTAATTCTTTTAAGACGTTTTTTTATACGAAGTCTTTTATCTCTTTTAGTCTGATCCATACTAATCCTCCATATCCTTTCCGAAACGACTTTCCAGAATATAAAGGATTCCGATAATGATAACCATCACGAAGCACATGATGATGGCTCCGGATGAAAGCTTCTGATAGTCCAGCGAATTAAACATATTGTTCATAAAATGCTGGAGCGTATATACAGAATCCGTAGGGTAATTGCCTGATAAAAGATATACTTCCCTGAATATCTTAAAAGAATTGATAAGCGACATAATCGTTACAAAAAGAATCGTCGGGGAAAGATATCTGATTTTAACTATAAAAAATAACTTAAGTGAATTGGAAGAATCAAGGTATGCAACCTCCATCATTTCTCTTGGGATCGTACCGAGTGCCGCTAAGAAAAGAATCATGTTGTAGCCTAAATTTTTCCATAGGAAAAGCGCAAGTATAACGAAGGGAGCATATACACTTTTAATCCAGTCTATATTGCTGCCGCCGAAAAACTTGACGATTTCATTTATTGCACCGTTGTAATCAAAGAGCACTCTGAATACCAGAATGACCGACGCAACGGGAACCATCATGGGTGATAAGAAAATAGTACGAAACTGTGACGCAAGAGGAATGCTCTGATCGAGCAAAACTGCCATAAGTAAAGAAATAACCACAGCAAGAGGAACCGCCATCAGTGAAAACTTAAATGTATTCGCAGCTGCGGTTTTAAAGGCATCGTTACCGAGAATTCTGACATAGTTTTGTATGCCGACATAGTTTTTGGTAACGGGATTGTCAACTATAGAATAAAACAAAACAACCAGGAAAGGAACGAGATAAAAGACAGAAACACCTAAAAAAGAGGGCATTAAAAAGAGCGAATCTTTTCTTCTCTCCTTTCTTGCCATCTTTCGTCCGTAAGCCGAAAGTTTAACTTTCTTAACTTTCTTTTTTTCTTCTCTATCTTTATTCTTCATGCCTAATATTTCTCTAATTGGTAACTTCGTTCAAAAGCGCAAACTCTTCCTCGTTGCAACTTCTTCCCTCCGCTTTACCGTAATCCTGATAATGTTTGTAAAGTGCTTCAGCCGAATCACCGAATACCGATACAACATCGGGATATGTACGCGCATAAAATTCCGCGTCAAAATTATCTGCAGCCATCGAAGCATTCAAATCCGATTCGCTGTTTTCTTCATTGTTATCTGCTACAGCTTCTTCACCATCGGTATTTTCAGTATCTTCAACGTCGGTATCTTCACCGTCGGTATCTTCTCCTTCGGTTCCTTCGTTGTCTTCTTCGTCAGCATTTTCTTCATCTTCCGAGTCCGTATCATCTTCAGAAGCGGTTAAGACATCTTCTTCTTCCTCTTCTTTTATGATTTCGGAAACAGTTTCGGTGTTCTCGACACTTTTATCGTCTTCCTTAACCGGATCTTCTATATCTACTGAAGGTGCGGCTGAAGGATTATAAGCAACTTCTATGTAATTTTCGTTTAAATTTACGGGTATACCCAAATCTGCATCGGGATAAATGGCTTCCATTTCGGCGTTAACGTCGGTAACTATTTTATTGCATCCAAAGAGCGACAAAACCGAAATTGCAAGGGCCACAAGCACCGTTTTTGCCATACAGCTTTTCATTTCCGTTCTCCTTTTATCAGTCGCTTATTATTGTACTATTTTTTGAAGTATTTAGCACTATATATTTCAAAAAATTCACGATAAATTTGCATAAAAAAGGGGCAGTTATAAAACCGCCCCTGACTTGTTTTACTCTACTTCAAATTAACGAAAAAATCAAGTATCAAAATAATTATGTTCGTAAACGATGATGTGAACTACTTCGCTGTCCCAGCCTTCTATGATGTAGGATACATCGCCTCGTGTATACGGATCGATGATTCTGCCGTCAACGATGAACTCCGTTGCGCACGCACAGGATAAGCTGTAAACATTGTTTTCTTCCGTGTCTCGGTCGGATTTGATATCTCCGACTATGCAGGGAATAATAACTCCGTTTGCCAGTTCAACATCAATATAAGTACCTACCGGCGCATTAAAATAAGTGCCTACCGCAATTAGGTATCTGTCTTCATAAATTCTGAATCCGTATTCGTCCGTGTAAGCTACTTCCTGAAGCTTAAACTGTCTGCTCGGACGAGAGGTAATGGCTGAATAGTTCTCGTAAGCCTTTTGCCCGTAATAAGGAGCATACTTCGGCATATCGTAAACCGTATAGTTTACATTGTAAAGTGTGTTCTTAGTAAGGACATCGGATTCCACTCTGTTATCGCTGCCGCCGACTATGATATCCGTGTATTTTCTAGAGCGCATCTTTTCCATGCTCGCGTCCGTCTCAAGTGTATTGATCGTAGTACGAAGGACGTAAATGTAGGAAAGGGTGAATACACATATACCAAGAATCGCAGTGGCCGCTACGAACTTCATGGTCTTCTTGAACATAAAAATTTTCCTTTAAAATCCCTGAAATGATTATACTTAACACTCCCGCCTTTCCGACGGGTAAATGATATTTTATCACATTATGTTAACTCATGTCAAATTTTAGTCCATTTTGCTCATAAAAGAGACCACGCAAAATATGATTATCACATCCTGCGTGGTCTTTAAAACCTCAGAAAATATCAAATATTCGGTAAATGATTATTCTTTGTCGGCCTTTTCTTCAGCTTCTTCTTCAGCCTCTTCTACTGCTTCTTCAACTTCAGCTTCTGCCTCTTCTGCAGTTTCTTCAACTGCTTCTTCAGCTTCTGCCTCTGCCTCTTCTACAGCTTCTTCTGCTGCTTCTTCAGCTTCCTCTGCTGCTTCTTCAGCTTCACTCTTAATTTCGCCTTCATCGAAGTTTTCGCCGGGAGCTTCAGCTTCCTTTGATTCCTCTTCATCTTCGGGCTGTTTCTTGAGTGAAATAAATGCTGCTGCACCTGCAAGAACTGCTGCTGCAGCGATACCTGCGAAGAGACCTACTTTGCTCTTGGAGTTGCCGTCATTTCCTTCGTCAGTATCTGTACCGGTTCCTGCACCGATTGTCTGGCCTGAGCCGAGTGAATCTACGAGCGTAGCTGTACCGTAGCATGCGGGTGAAGACCAGCACTGGTTGGTAATATCGTTCCATGTAACCGTACCGATTCTTACAGCGCTTGAATCTGCATCGTTAATCTGAAGTTCGATACCGATGTAATCGCCTGCCTTGGGTGTAATTTCGGTCCACTTGAAAGCACCTTCAACAATGTATCCGTTATCGGTTGTCTTGGCAAATGTGCTCTCGTTTTCTTCGGTACATTTTTCACCATTGAATGAATGATCGTTTGCATAGTTGATTCTGTACTGCTTTGTAGCATCGTTGTACTCTGCAGCCTTGGAGTTAGTTTCATCGATAAAGATTTCGAATGAATCCTGCTCATGTACCTGCTCCGAATCTTTGTTAAGATCGTCATCAACTACGGTAGCATAAGCATATAAGTACTGCTCATCCCAGAGAAGCTTAACCGTTGCGGTTGCCTTGGGATTGTCTGTCTTGTTGCCAAGTTTGACTTCTACTGCATTGTTCCATGCATCTTCCATCTCGCCGTCAATTGTGGCAGTTCCCTTAGGGATAAACATGAAAGGCTTTAACATACCTTCTGCATAATACTGGCTGGATGTTTCCTGAGACATTGTATTGTCGTTAAAAGCAAATACTTCATCGCCATCGGTAACAACAATATCAAATCCCACTACAGCATTTGCTTCTGCTGTATCAACGGGAACATTAATTATAACAGTATATTTTCCGTCATCGGTTGAAGGAACATCTTTTCTGAAGGCTTCAACCATCTTGGTCTTAATGCCTTTGGATTTTGAATTGTATTTATCAACGTAAACCTTTACCGAATCTCTTTCATCCTGTTCAACGTCCCAAACATCTACTCTGAACTGAAGCTGACCTTCATTCCAGATAGGATAGAAATCAACGTTTGCTTTCTCTCCCGAGAATGAATTTTTATTCGCAAGTGCGAAATCGTCAACCATAGCCTGAGTTACGTCTGCTGCCTTTGTTTCGGGAGATAACTGAGTAGGATCTGCAAGTGCCCAGAATGCAGGTTTAGCCTTTAAGTCATCATCGAAAAGAAGAGGACACTGAGGACTGCCGTCTGTTACACCGCCGCCTACGCCTGTGTAAGCCTGAAGCCATGAGTTACCGTCGATAACGCCCCATACGGTGAAACCTGTAACATCTGCAAGACCTTCGGAATCAACCTTCTTCATTGCATCATAAATTGCTTTGTATCTGTAAGCCTGTCTTGTATATTCGCCCTGAAGTGTAGCTGCTGTTCCGTCATATGCCTTGCTGGACTTAAAGTCAACTTCTGTAAGCATAATCTTGCCTACTACTGCGCCATACTTTGTAGCTGCAGATACGAACTGATCAGTTGTAGGATATTCATTATCATAGTGGCCCTGCATACCCATACCGTCGATTCTGGTACCTTCGCCTGCCTTAACGTCTTCAAGGAGTTTTACGATACCTTCAACCTTACCGGGTGTACAGTCATTGTAATCGTTGTAGTAAAGTTCTACATTTGCGGGAGCATATTTGTTTGCAAATTTGAAAGCATTTACGATAAACTCGTTGCTCTTATATACTGCCCACCAGCTTGAACCTTCGGAATCGTTTCTGTATGTACCTGTTCCGTCGGAAACAGCTTCGTTTACAACATCCCATCCGTAGAAGAGATCTTTGTATTTGCTGTCTGCGCCTACGTAATGTTCAAGAACGGACTTGATGTACCATTCCTGACGAAGTGTCATAACTTCGGGAGATACGTAAGCCTTGTTAGCATCATAGTCCTCATGGAAGAACCATTCGGGTGTCTGTGAATGCCATACGAGAACGTGACCTCTGATCTTAATCTGCTGGTCGGGATGTTCTTCGTTCCATGCAAGGAAATAATCAAGATATCTCTCTGCATTTGAATAATCAAGTACGGGAACAGTGATTGTCTGTCCGTCGATAGTTGCCTCTTCTGTTCCTCTGATTGAATAACCGAGATGTGAATCAGGCTTTAATTCATTTCCTAATGTAACTGCATTGAAGTGCTTTTCAACGAGCTGCATAAGAACCTTATCGTTGATTTCGGAACCTGAAAGGGATGTACCGCAGATCATGTCAGCACCGAAATCTTTTGTAAATGCATCCTTAAGATTGGGAATGTTTGCTTCAATTGTCTTGGAACCGAGATTTAAGTTAATGAAGGAAACGCCTGTAAGATAATATTTACCTTTAACGCAATCGCCTTCACCGTAGTTTTCGCCCTGCTCGAGGAATCTTAAAACAACCTTTTCAATATCCCCTGCTGCAGATACTTTGAAAGTACCTTCGAATTTGGTCCAAACGTTAGGCTCAAGCTGCTGGCTTGAAGAACCTGAGATTTCAGGCGAATAAGAACCAAGATAATTGGTGCTTCCGCCTGATGTAATATAAGGAGCAAAATCAACCTGACGCTGTGTAGCGGGTGCTCCGTTGTAGTCATCTGTAAGCATTACATAGAAGCAGTATGCATATGTTGCACCGTTTTCAACGATATCTGTTACATCGTAACCGAAGCAGTCATAAGGTCTTGTTCTGCCGTCGATTACACCGTAAGTTGTAATATCGCCTACGATAGGTGTATCACTAACTGCTGTAGTAATCTTTGCGTTTTCTATTTCAGCTCCCCACATGGAAACGTCTGCATCAGCGAAGTTACCGTTCTTTAAAAGGTTCTCACCTTCTACAGAGGGTGCTTCAAGTGCGTCTGCTTCGTCCCCGGGAGGGTTGCCTTCACCGGATACGGTAAATGTGACCGAAGCTACCGTAGCTTTGGTTGTACCCGTATTCATAGACATAATTGAAAAATATTTGCATCCTTTTGTATCGGGGATAATCGTAGGACTACCGTAAGATACAGGGGTGCCACCCTTGTTGTCGGAATCGTAATCGGCCTGTGTATGAAGCTTGAATGCAAGGTCTCCCGCATTACCGCTTGTTACATCAAATACAACCTTGGTGATTGTATCGGGGTCGATATCCGAAGGGATTGCGTAAAACTGAGACTTGTACTGATCCTGGAAAGAAATCTCCAGTTCACCATCTCCGTTTACACTTGATGTCAATCCGTACTCCATAGTGGATTTCAGATCCGAGAAAGTGTAAGTCTTTTCTGAAGGTGCAGCCTTAACTGAAATCGGTAAAAATAAGGCAAATGAACCGATAAACAGAAGTGCAGCCATCACAAAAGCCATGATTTTTCTGCTCATTTTTTTCCTCCTTGCTCCCTAGTGAAATTAAATTTTCACATATAGCAGAATTATATCAAATTTGTCCGTTATTCTTCAACGCAAAAAAAGAAAAAACAAGTTTTTATCCCTGTTTTTTCTATAATTTTTCGCCTATGAAATTTGAGTGCTTAAAATGTGATTTTTTCTTCGCCGTCTTCTGCGAATTTGGCAGTTACACTCTTGCCTTGAACCTCGATTATGTAATCGCCCTTAAAAGCGTCGATTTTAACGAATCCGTTTTCGTCGGTGGTAAGAGTTTCGTCGGTGCTCCACTCTTTTTTAACCAGGTTGTAAAGGGTCTCGTATGCGGGTTTTAAGGAGCCGTCCTTTCTCAATAAACCGCTCGGTGCACCAAGCCATGCGCCGTCCCTGAAGTCCCAGGTTGTGATTGCTTTTACGAGGGGATGAGCGAAAAGGAGGCTGTACATCTCTTTTACTTCATTCGCCTGTCTCTCTTCTCCTTCGGGAGTTGAAGGCCACTCGTCAACCTGCCAGTCGTTTAAGTCCTGAATGTATTCGGGAATAAGTGTACCTGATACAAAGGTATTTTCCGTAAAATGAATCGGAAGTCCGAAATGCGAAAATCTCTCGAGCACTTCTTCCACCTTTTCTTTGCCCCAGTAGCCCTGATGCTGATGCGACTGGATACCGATGGCAGAAATCGGAACTCCTGCGGATAAGCATCCGTCGATTAATATTTCATAGGAAACCGAGGTGTTAAAGTCATTTATAAGAAGTGTTGCGTTCGGATTGCATGAATGCGCTTTGTCGAATACTTCTTTTATGAGCCCTACCCTGCCCTTGTCCTTGCAGATACGTGTAATAGCATTGTCGTATTTGTCGAATATGGGCATGATTACAACTTCATTTATTACATCCCACATATCGATTACGCCTTTATAAGTGTTAACTTCCCTCTCGATACGGTCAAGCTGCTTCTTTAAAATGGTGGGATTGTCATAATCCATCAGCCAGTCTGCACATACGGTGTGCCAGCACAAAGGATGGCCTTTTACGGTCACATTATTGCTCTGCAAAAACTTGGCAGCCGCCATAAGCACTGCTTCGTTGGTTTTGCCCTCTTCCTTCTCATACTGTCCCCAGTAAAAAGGAAGTGTACCGTAGTTAAAAAGATTAAGCCACTTTTCTATTCCGGCTTCAATATCGGGTTTTAATGCGAGATTTTTGATAAGGTTCTCGGGAATCTTTTCTCCGAACTGCGGATTCTTTTCCATTACATAAGGAATCGTCTCAAATGCGCCGCAACCGAATAAAAATTCATGATTTTTTAAAGCAATGTGAACCTTTTCATTGCATAAAGGCTCATTGTTACCGTTGGTAATCTTTAAAACCTTGCTTACCTTTCTGTGTGAAAAGTCCATACGCCCTCCTCAATTATAATTTTTTATTTATTCATCATCCTAAAAGAATCAATCCTCTGTCAGCTGACCGAGGTAATTAAATATCGTCTGAAGCGTTCTGCTCTTGGTTAAATCGTCAAAGAAAACAGCCGTCGAATAATATGAATGCGTATTCTTTGAATCAAGAACCTTGTAAAATGTCACAGGCATATTCATTTCCATGGCCTTTCTGGCAAATACAAGCGTATGCTTCATATCAAGCACGCCGTCATGATCGCTTTGAATAAGATACATCGGAATGGTTGTTTCTATATCGCCGGGTGTAAGCAGATCGAGTTTTGAATAAGGCTCGCCTTCCTTCCAGTCCTGACCCTTTTCAAACAAATCGCTTACAAGCTGATTGAGTGCCCAGGGAAGCTTTCCTTCGAAGCAGTAGGGGCCTGCGAGTCCGATAAAGCCGACGAATCTTTTGGCACCGATTTTATATTTTTTATGAAGGCTCTTGTCGTATACAAGGAGTGAGCCCAAATGTGCCCCTGCGGACGAGCCCATTATTATCACGCGGTTGGCTTCGATTTCCTTGCCCTTAAGATATTTTAAAACAGCCTTGTATTCGATGCATACATCCTCGATTATCTGGTTGTAATGTGCTCCGGGAACCTTTCTGTAGCCCATGAGGACGCATTCGTAGCCTTCCTTGGCTATTCTCTGACCGATGAATTCAAAGTCTCTCGGAGACTTGCTGTTCCATCCGCCACCGTGAATGTAGATTACTATCTCTGAATGTTTTTTAACGGGCGGAGCAAAATGAAGAAAATATACTTCCTTGCTCTCTCCGAGATTAACCTTGGTGGGCTTAATCTCTCTTTTATAAGTTAAAAGTTTCGCTCCAATGCCCGGATAGCTTTGCATTTCCCTTAAAAAATCTTTCATATTGTTCCTTTCATACAAGCAAGCTTGTTATTCATACAGAAAATCTCTTAACCTCGGATGAACCTCACCGTATGCCATACCGCAGTTTCTTACATGCATGGTGTAGACGAGCGAGAGCTTATTCTCCGTATCCATTATGATGCAGCTTCCCGCAGCGCCGTCCCAACCGAATACTCCTTTGGGTGCTTTGGATTTGATAACCCTCGGTTTCATCAGAACCTGCATTCCGACGCCGTAGCCGTAACCTTTTCTGCCCATGGTTTCTTCGATATCTTTTAATCCTTGCGGGCATAAAAGATTGGTTTTGATGATATCTATTGTTTTTGCTTTTATAATTCTTTTACCGTCTTTGCTGACACCGCCGCATGCAATTGTATCTGCAAATTTGGCATAATCTTCGGTGGTGGATATAAGTCCTGCTCCGCCGCTTTCATACTTTTCGGAAAGCTGATACTGACAAATGGGCTCCATCGGATTGATGTTTCCTTTATCGTCGCATATAAACTGTACTGCCAGATTGTTTAAATAATTCTCGGGCTTTGCAAACATCGTATCTTTCATGCCGAGACGGTCCCAGATGTTTTCTTTTAGGTACTCGCCAAAGGATTTGCCCGATACAACCTCGATTATCGCAGCGATTACATCATGGCTTAAACTGTATAAAAATCTGGTGCCGGGCTTGAATTTAAGAGGTGTTTCCACAAAGGAATCAACCAGCTCTCTCGTCGTGGCATTCATTCCTTTTTCATTTAAAACTCTTAAAATTCCCGCACGCTCAAGATCGTAATCAAGTCCCGACTGCATGGAAACCAAATGTTTTATCTTTAAAGGCTTGTCGCATTTTACGATATCGATTTTATTGCCTTCTCTTTTTTCGTATAAAAGATTTCCGTACGCAGGAAGGTATTTTGAGACCTCGTCCTCAAGGGATATTTTTCCCTGTTCGACTAACTGCATAAAAGCAACCATTGTCTGAACCTTCGTCATTGAGAACATCAGATACTGCTGGTTATCTCTGACCGGAATGCTTTTGGCCTTGTCACAGGTTCCGTACATATGTCTGTAAAGCATTTCGTGGTCCTTGTAAATGATACAGTCTACGGAAGGAAAATCATCTTTAATTACAAGCGAATCAAGATAATAAGTTAATTTGTCAAAATCCATTTCTTCGTCCTTAAATTCCTTTGGGATAAAATGCTACGGCTATGGCGCCGGGCCCTGCGTATGTTCCGACTGTGGCACCTACGCTGACTTTTCTGATGTCTTTAATATCACCGTCATATAAATCCCTGCTGTCCTCGAGGTATTTCTGTAACAAATCATCAGAAAGACCCGTATATCCTGTAACAACAGGCATCGTAAAATCTATGCCGCCTATTTCCTTTACCTTTGAAATAAGCATATTGTTTCCTTTTTTGGAACCTCTTGCTTTGCCGATAACATCAACAATTCCGTTTGTAATCGTGATAACAGGTTTGATGGAAAGAACCTCTCCCACAAATGCAGCGGTTGAAGAAAGTCTTCCTCCTGCCTTTAAATATTCAAGTGTATCAAATACCGCAAGCACTATTGCCTTTTCGCGAACTCTCGTGATTTCGTCCGCAATTTCTTTGGCGCTCTTGCCTTCATTGCGAAGTCTTACCGCATATTCAACCAGTACATAGTAAGAAATACAAAACTGCATTGTATCCACCACATGTACTTTTCCTTCAAACTCCGCTGCTGCTATATTCGCACTTTGTACGCAACCCGAAACTCCCGAGGAAATCGTAAGGCAGACTACCTCGTCTCCCGTATCCACTGCTTCTTTGAAACAATCCTCATAGTCGGCCGGTGAAATCTGGCTGGTCTTTGGAAGTTCGTCGGATTCGATTAATAACTCATAAAATCTTTTATTTGATAGTGTTACTCCGTCAAGATATTCATCTTCTCCGAATCTTATCTTAAGCGGAAGTACCTTTATCCCCCATTCCTTTGCAGTCTCCTGCGATACTTCACTAGCCGAATCGGCAATAATCATCACTCCCATTTTAGTCTCTCCAAAGTTGTATTTTTTATGATTATATCGTCTCTTTTATGAGGGATATTCGTATTCAAACGATGCTTTGTTTGTCTTAAAAGAAAATACTGTCTTTCCTTTAATACGCAGTTTGTAACTTGCCTTGCAGGATGCGGATTCGTGAATCGTTCTGATCATTGAACCGCCGACGGGTGCATTTAATGCCCTGCCTGATGATTCAAGTAAGTGCGCCTCAAATACCATATTGCCCTGCTTGATACGTACCTTCCCGTCACGAAGCTCCTGAATATGTGCTCCGAGATATGTGGCAAATCTGTATTCTTTTTTGTTGTAATAAATTACTCCGATAATGCCTGTAAAATGCAGCGGTCCGAAAGGAATGTCCGCTACGGAAAGCATTAAGGAGCCGCCGCTAAAACAGGTATGCGTCCAAAGATAATCCTTCGGAAAAGATCTTCCGCTATCGCCTTCCCAATATCCTACGGCATTTTCAAATACGTAGTTCTTTCCGTTTATTACGACCTTACCGTTAACGGAATGACGAATGCTAAAAACATAGTGTCTGCATTCCATAAAAGGTATTAAAGCAAACGGTCCCATGATGTCGTATTTAATAGGCGTAATCTGACCGAAATCAAGTTTTCCTTTTATTCTTGCCTCGGGATTGTCGATATTTACCCTGATGCCGTTTTTTCCGAATCTGTTCTTTCCAAGGAAAATATTGGCACAGTCTTTTTTAAACGCAGTCCCCGGCATATCAATATTCCAGGCACCGTCTTCGGTAATCACCTGAAGCGAAGCCGTCTCACTCGTTCCGTTTTTATGTCGTGCACTTATAAAAGCCACCGTCGAATCCTTCGACTGGCATTTCATATACCATCCGTAAAAATATCCGCTCATTTACCCTCTCCATAAATTTGGTGCCAAGGCACCGACAATCATTTCCTGCTTTCCTCGTAAGCCTGTCTTACGGCTATAGCAAGCTGATCTGCGCATGATGTGTTTTTCATACCGCAGGTATTACCTTTAAGTTTGCTTTCGATATAGTCAACGCTCATACCGTCCACAAGCTTTGATATTGCTTTTAAATTGCCGTTGCATCCGCCTAAAAACTGGATATTTGAAACAATATCGCCTTCAAGGTCGAAGCTTATCTGAACGGCACATACATTCTGTGTTCTGTAATTATATCTCATAAAAACTCCTTATCTTAACAAATCATCGGGATGAGTTAATCTCCACTCAATACATCTCTTAAGGTAATGGATGTATTCAGGGCTCTTGCACATACCCTTGCCTTCCACATCGGAAATCTTGGCAACATCCATTCCGTTGCAGGCCGTGGTCTTCATAATGATATTAAGCGCAGGCACCTTGGTGTCGTTTGCAATATATGTACCGATACCGAATGCTACTTTTACGCGGCCATTGAAATATTTGTTGATGGCTGTCGCTCTGTCAAAATCAAGACTGTCGGAGAAAAGAAGCATCTTGGTTTTGGGGTCGATTCCGAGGCTCTTGTAATGGTCTATCATCATATCACCCCAGATATAAGGATCTCCCGAGTCGTGGCGGCATCCTGAGAAAAGTGTGGAATAGGTTAACTGGAAATCCTTAAGGAAGCACTTGGTTGTAATGGCATCCGTAAGTGCTGTTCCGTTTAACACACCGTATTCCTTTACCCATGCATCAAGTGCATACCAGTTTGAATATGCGGGATTGTGTTTGTGGTTACCCTGACCTACGCACATAATCCACTCATGAGCCATGGTTCCTACAGGAGTGATATTGTATTTCTTTGCAAGATATACATTCGATGTTCCGACAAATGTAGAATTTTTAAGTTTGCCTTCGTGAAGAGTCTTAACAGCAAGCTCCTGTGCCTCTGCCGATAATCTTCTTCTCATACCAAATTCCGAGAAAGAACTGATTTCGTATACGCCGCTTTCAAGCTTTGCAAGCTTGTCTGCAAGTCTTTCCTTGAAGCTTTCGAATAAATCGTCGTAATCGTAAGCCATTCTGAAATATACTTCGTTTACAATGGCAAGTGTGGGGATTTCATACATGGATGTGTTAAGCCATGTTCCCTTGGTCTCGATTGCAAGTCCGCACTCTGCATCTGTGGTAATTTCGAAATCCTCATATCTGGGCTTCCAGAGTCTTAAGAAATCAACATAGGATCCTTTGATCCATTTGATATTGTGAAGATATTCAAGCTCGTCTTCCTTGAATCTTAAATCACAGTAGAGTCTGATCTGATTCTTAATCTCTTCAACCATCTCGGGTGTGAATTTAACATCGGTATTACGACATTTAAAATCCCATGTGGTCTTGTAGTCCGAGAACTGGTGATAAATAGCCTGTCCCATTGAAAACTTGTAAGCATCTGTTTCAAGCAAACTTGTGATAATTCTTTCCATTTCATACCTCTCTTTTTGACGGAGCCGGACACCCTGAGGGAGTCAGGCACCGTGTATTCTTATATAACCGCAGTATATTCTATCCTAATCTCCGGCAGTTTCTTAAGTTCATAGTACCAATTTATATTCCAGTCATCTCCCTGCGAGCTGTCGTTTTCTCCGGTTGCAGGGGGAGCGAATATCTTAAGAGTTAAATCTTTGCCGGCTACTTTCTTTCCTTCGAAAAATGCCGGCATAAAATCAATGAATGAAACGCCCGGTGCTTTATAAAACCATCTTCCGTTTAATTCCATCATAAGATTGGCATCTTTAAGCTCATCTTCAAAATAGCCTTCGCAGAAAACCGGTTCATTTTCAAACGACAAAGGAATTGCTACGCCTTCGCTGTCTTCCGCACTTCCCCATCGCAGTGTTACCGGAAGACTTATTTCTTCTTTTTCTTCAATCTTCGGCATAAAAAATTCGTCATTGATGATTTCCTTAAAGGTATCCATTAAAGGAAGTTTTATGCCGACTTCGGAATTGTTGGGATCTTCCCACTCAAGTCCCAGACGTCCTCTGTCTCTGAATTGATAAAAGGTAAAGCCCTCAAGCCATTTTTCGGGATCAGCCTTTAATCTGTCGCAGAATTCTTTTAGCATATCGCACTGTTCGTAAGGTCCGGTCACATCGCCGTCGGCGTTCATCTCTGAAAGCACCATCGGTCTTTTCTCGCCTGCAACAAATTCGAATCTTTTGGCCGTGCGCTTGCCCATATCATATATGTTTGCAACGGTTTCCCTGTAATAATTCTTCGTATCCTTTTTCGCGATATCATAGGGCCAGCCCCAGTGAAGAGACATATAGCGGTCCATCGAGAAGATATCGGTCGCTTTAATCGCAGGTGTAAATTCTTCTTCCTTTTCGATTCTGACACCGTCGGGATCGAGTCCGTTTAAACAAAGGATAAGCTTTACGTTCTTTGCTTCCTCATGGAAGATATCGCAGACATGTGCGAAGAATAACGCAATGTCTTCATAGGATGCTCTCTTCGTAAAAGAAAACCAGTCCCCGCCCGCTTCATGATTCACACGAAGCATTACTCTTCCGAATGTGGAAAGGTCTTTGGCCATTGCCTTTATATGCTCGTCGGAAACATTGGTATCCATCGTAACGGTTAGACATACATCCTGGCCGTGTTTACGAACATCTCTCATCCAGTTGAAAGGCTCTTTGTCAAGCTGTCCGATGAGGCCTCCTTTGTATGTTTCATAATCATCGTAAGGATAGTCCCACTGAAAAGTTATGTCCTTGTCTGCAAACGCATCATGTGCACGTGTGGGGAAAGTCTCATCCAAAGGATAGTACGCAGTCATTAAGGATATCGCTCTCATAGGACGTCCCAAAACATTTAAAATATAATCCTGACTGACGTATTCGCCTCTCTCGCTGCCGTCGCCCAAATCTATGGCACATTCAGCTTTTCCAAGAAGTATTTTTTTGATATTACTCATAAAATAACCCTTCCGTATTCCATCCAGAGTCTCACGACTCCGAAGAATTCTCTTAACATATAATGAATTCCCACAGGAAACAGTGTAACCGCAGGAACAGAATAAACCTTGTCATAACCTGCTTCCCTGGCTATAAGTCCCGCGCGGTATTCGTGAAAACTGTTTGTTATAATGCCGACTTTCTTGCTGTCGTCATTGATTATTTCCTTGGAAAATCTCAAATTCTCTATCGTGCTCGTAGACTTATCCTCAAGAATAATTCTTGATTCGTCTATACCGAGTTTAACAAGTTCTCTCTTAATGCATTCGGCTTCGCTGATACTTTCGTAAGGTCCTTTACCGCCCGAAGCTATAAGCAGTGTGTCCGGATTATCGGACATATAATAATATGCTTCTTCGATTCTTTTAGCCAAAGGCTTTGAAGGTGTGGTACCGTTAACTCCCGCTCCGAGTACGATTACGTAATCAAGGTCTCTTTCCGGCTCTGCATTCATTGCCTTAAAAACATTGAACTCAACCACGCAAAATACAGTCAGTGCAAAGGCAAATAAAACATAATAAATTACTTTTATTGCTTTGGGAATCTTTAGTCTCTTGTCTTTGTCGATTGCAAACTTAAGCATCATAAATCTTAAGAATGCAAATGCTCCGATTATAATCCAGATCCATATCCACGAAAGCAAAGGTCCCGCGTATAAAAGAAGCGTAATAATATATAATATGCACCAGATAAACAGTATAAAATAAGCGTACATTCTGACGGAAAGGAATGAAAACTTTCCGTATCCGAGATACCTTCCGACTTTCTTTTTGTATTCGACGTATTCTTCTTTTAGGGTCTCTTCCAGGAACTTTTCTTCGCTTAAAATCTGAAGATGGAATACAACTATCGCAACTACCGTGCATACTATTAACGGAATATTGCAATACATCAAAACAATCCCGATATAGAGTAAATCAAATGCAAGGAATGCCGGATTTCTTGAAAACCTGTATATTCCGCCTGTAATAAGTTTCCTGTCTTTTTCATCCTCTGCGACTCCGACGCGCCATGAATCCTTCATAGATATAATGGCATTTAGGAAAAGGAAGTCCGCAAAGAATGCAAAATAAACTCCGATTACCTTGCCCATAATAGGCAAGAAAGACCTTCCAATAATGATGCTTACAAGTTCAAGCACCGGAAGTGTAAACGATACGATTTTAAGAAGTATCTCTGTAATATTCTTTTTGTTTTTCTCGTTTTGCGCGAGTTTATATACCTTTATCCCTCTTTTTTTCTGAAGGAAAAGTTTGGCAAAATAAATAATATAGAATGTCGCCATGCTTACAAGTGCAAGCGATCTGTAAATCATTTAATTCTCCTGTCAGGCTTATTCGACGAATAAATCAACACGTTTGAAATCGTTGACGTTTACAAGCCCCTGTGTAGTCATCTTTAGTACCGGAATGACGGGAAGAGATACGAAAGCCATGTTCATAAAAGGCTCTATGCCTTCGTTTATTCCAATCTTCTCGGCACTCTCTCTTAATTCAACATTCGCTTTGGCAATCTCAGCCGCAGAGTTTGTGCTCATAAGACCCGCTACGGGAAGACGAAGTTCGGATATGACTTTTCCTTCGCTTACAACGCAGAGTCCGCCGCCGATTTTCTTGATATGATTGGCCGCGATAACCATATCTTCCTCACTGCTTCCGATAACGATTAAGTTATGAGAATCGTGTGAAACGCTTCCTGCCAAAGCACCGTTTTTAATGCCTATGCCCTTAATAAAACCGACACCTTTATGCCCTGTGTTTTTGTGTCGCTCTATTACGGCAAGTTTCAAAATATCTTTTTCAATATCGATTCCGTTATTCTTTGAAAAATCGATATCAAGTATACATTCGTTCGTAAGTATTTCGCCGGGAATCACTTCGATTACCCTGCACTTTGTACCCTTGGGCTCAATATAAAAATCATCGTTTTTAAGGTCGGGCATATGGAACGAATTAAGCACGCTGCCTGTAATGATATCCTCGGCTTTTGGAATCGAAAAGCCCGAGATTTCTTTGTCTTTTACGACCTGTACGCCGTTTGAATAAACATCCTTGATATCAATGTTTTCAAGATTGTCAAGAACCAGCAGATTTGCCTTGTAGCCGCATGCTATCGCACCCATTCTTTTAATACCGAAGCAGAGTGTGGGATTAAGCGTAGCCATCTTAATGGCGCGTACGGGGTCTTTCCCCGCCTTAATTGCCAGTCTTACGATATTGTCTATATGGCCCTCGGACAAAATGTCCGCAGGATTTCTGTCGTCCGTTGCAAGAATGCATCTTTGATAGTAAGGGCTTTCAAACAAAGGAAGAAGCTTTTCAAGATTCTTGGCTGCAGAGCCTTCACGAATCATTATCCACTGGCCTTTGGAAAGCTTTTCCATAGCTTCAGCAGCATCAGAACATTCATGGTCCGAATTAATTCCCGCAGAGATATATTTATCAAGATCTTTTCCTGATAAAAGAGGTGCATGTCCGTCCACAGGTTTGCCTTTTTCCACGCAGGCATTTATTTTATCCATTGTCGGAGCATCATTGTAAATAACTCCGGGATAATTCATCATTTCAGCAAGACCGAGTATTCTCTCTTCTTTGTATAAATCTTCGATATCCTCTGCATTTAGAATGGCTCCTGCTTCATCAAAGCATGTCGCAGGCACGCATGAGGGAATCATTACGAATACATGAAGAGGAATATTCTCGCTCATCTCAAGCATATATTTGATGCCGTCGACACCACATACATTTGCTATCTCGTGAGGGTCAGTCACAACTGCGGTTGTACCGTGAGGAAGAACGGCCTGCGCAAGTGACGGAGGAACCATCATCGTACTTTCGATATGAATGTGTCCGTCTATAAATCCGGGACAGAGGAATCTGCCTTCAAGGTCTTCAATTACGTCCGCATCTTCATCCTTGTAGTAATCGCCGATACCTGTTATTCTGTCATCTTCGATTAAAACATTTGTAAAATCGATTTTCTCGGTAAATACATTTACGACTTTTGCATTCTTTAATAATGTTTTCATAACCCGCCCTCATCAAATCTGCAAATAAAGATTTGTAATTACATGTTTTCCAAAAATCCCTTAAGATCTTCTATGAGACTGTCCACATCCATATCGTGAACCATGCATGCTTCTTCTAAAGTCTCATTTTGTGCCGAAGGACAGCCGGGGCAATGCATACCCATCTCCTGTAAGATTCCTGCTGCCTCGGGACACGCACGAAGAAGTTCGCCTATTCTGGTGTTTTCGTTTATTCTAAACATTTTAGTTCCTTTCTTTTATGAGAAAAATCTATATTCTGAGCATCAGTTCCTGCTCGAAGACTTCTCCGTCCTTGATATATTTTCTGGGAACTCTCTTGCTTACAGCGCAGGTTAATTCGTAAGGAATTGTGTTTGCGATTTCACAGAGATCCTCGATAGGATTTTTCTCGCCGAAAATTTCGACTTCGCTTCCGACCTCAACATTCATCATGTCCGTGATGTCAAGCATACACATATCCATGCATATTTTTCCTCTGACGCACGCAGGTCCGTCAACGGTATAAAGTTTGCACTTATTTGAAAGGCATCTGAAGAAACCATCTGCATATCCGTAGGGAAGAACTCCGATTCGGGTGGTTTTATCAGTTGTGAAAATACCGCCGTAGCTTATCTTAGTTCCTTCGGGATAAATCTTAATCGTGGAAACCGTGGTCTTTAAAGTCATCACGGGCTTAAGACCCATCTCTTTGGCAAATTCACCGTAACCGTATAAAAGAAGTCCGGGGCGAACCATATCAAGATATGTCTCGGGGTATCTTGCAACGGCGCCTGTATTGGCACAGTGCTTAATCTCGAAACGTCTGCCCGCTCTTCTTTCGACTTCCGAGCATACATCAGTGAAAAGCTTAAACTGATGCATGGTATATTCATATGCTTCTTCTCCGGGCTCATCGGATACTGCAAAATGTGTGAAGATTCCTTCGGCATAAAGTCCCTGCATATTTAATGCTTCGCAGATTCCTTTTATGCCGTTTTCGAAATAATTGCCTTCGCAAAGATATCCGAGTCTCGACATTCCTGTATCGACTTTGATATGAATCTTTAAGGTCTTGCCAAGCTTAACCGCTTCTTCGGAATATTCAACGGCTTTGGCTCTGCAGGTTACCGCCTGAGTGATATTAAGATCAATCAGTCTTTCAACCTGTTCTCTCGGTGTATGGCCTAAGATAAGAATCGGCATTTTGATACCGTTTACTCTAAGCTCCATAGCCTCGTCGATACTACTGACAGCCAGATAATCTGCGCCGATTTCTTCGAGCGTTTTGGCCACATTGATACTGCCGTGTCCGTAGGCATCTGCCTTTACGACGCCAAGGAATTTTACGTTTTCACCGATTTTTTTACGTATAATGTTGTAGTTGAATTTTAACGAGTCAAGATTAATCTCAGACCACGTTCTTCTTAATGTTGATTCCATGAAGTCACCTAATTAATTAACAAGAAAAATTCTTTTGTTTCGTTAGTATCATAAAACGTTAAATCAAAAATGCCCTGTTCCATAAATGCTATAAACCCATACTCTTCGTCATCGTCCTCGTCATAAAGGATGTAACCGCCGGGGTCTGATTCAAAAGATCCTTCGGACAATAACGTTGCATTCTCAAGATCTATCGAATCGTATACCCTGTAGAATCCGTCTCCCGAAAGAAGAACCATATATTCGTCTTCGGAAATATAAAGACCTTTTAAATCCGCATAAGGTTTTTCGGTAGAAGTTTTTGTGTGCTCCTGTCTTGGCATACTGCTCATATCGTAAGGAATGAACAATGCATCTTCCCAGGAAAAATCCATTCCGTAATCAGTATTTCCGACACACATACTGAGCGAATCATCTTTCGGAACATAGCAGAAATTATTCTGCATATACGAATCATCGGCCGTATAGTGAAGACTTAAATATATATTTGTACCGCCGTTGACTTTATCTTTTCCGGTAGCATAAGTGCCTCTCATCAGGAAAACCGGCCTGTTGGTGTTTTTCAAATAAACCTGGGCATAACCTTCTTCGGTAAATTCAATCATCATAGCTCCTACTATATCACCGAGCAGTATCCAGCTTCCGACGATTTCTTCGGGATTTTGGGTCAAATTGATATGATATGCGTTACAAATGGTTTCTGCACTTTCCTCCTTATCCGCATAAGAAAAACCATCGAGATGTCCGAGTTCGCCCTCAATCTTCGTAAGCTTTGTGTTGTCCTTAAAAAGCATCTCTCCGGATTCCGTATCGTAATTTGAGAATTCAATTCCGTCGTCCTTTATACTCATTTCGACAATTGCGGGAATTCCTTCTGAAAGATATGAATGATTGTTCTCCTCTGTAAATGTCACCATCTGAACCTCTATGGAATCAGAGGTCGTGGATATAAAGCCTTCTTCATCAAGTGCGAAAAGCTCGATGCATCCGTGTTGCTTTCCGGAATAATATCCGTATATGTTATCGCCTATATCATAAAATTCAACATAGGTATCTTTTTCACCCTCAACTTTATAAAGTCCCTGCACCCTGTCTGCAAAAGAGCCGGGAGTAGGAATTATAAAACCGCCCAAATCATTTTCTATTTTGGCATTTTGAGACGGATCATTTTCATTATCGATTTCTCCAGTGCCTTCCGGTTTGGTAATATCGATGTTATCAATATTTGAATTAGCGTTATCCACAATTATTCTTGCATGAGAATTTGAATAATCATCTTTTGGAACATCGTTTCCCGAAGGAACTCCAAATGTACATCCGCTTGCAAAAAGAATCGAAAATACCGAAACAAATGCCAAGGCTTTTCTTGTGTTTTCAAGCAAATAGTTTTTTGACTTTTTCAGATTCATTTTTCCTCCCCCTTTACATAGAAAAATCAACTTATATTAGTTTGAGATACTCAATTCAAATACTGTCTTGGGATATTGCTCATTTCATAAGGGATAAACACTGCACCGTCCCATGCAACGTCCGTGCCGTAATCTGCATTGCCGGGCACAAGAATAAGACTGTCTCCGTCCATCTTATAGCAAAGGTTAAAAGGATATCCCTGTCCCATACCTATATAAACGATGTTCATATAGATATTCGTTCCGCCGTTAATCTTTTCTTTGCCTGCGGTATATGTACCTCTTAAGAAGGTTACCTCCGTCTGATAGTTTTTAAGATATGCCTGAACATATCCGTCTTCGGTAAATTCAAAAACGATTCCGTTCTCAACATCTCCTAAAAGAATCCAGCTTCCGATTATCTCTGCAGGAATAGCCTTTGTTTCGATATCAAGATCTTCGCATAAAAGTTCGGCTGAATATTCGTCATCCATATATGCAAATCCGTCAATATAGCCCATATCGCCTTTAACTTTTTCAAGTTTTACTTCTGCGGGAGCGAATAACAAATCACCAGACGAGGTATCATAATTCGTAAACTCTATACCTTCTTCGGTGAATGTCATATCCAATATTGCAGGATTACCGTTTGAAATATAACATCCGTCATTTTTTAATGATGTAAAAGAAAGAATCTCTACTCTCATGCTGTTGGCGGTTGTGGAAGAAAATCCTTCGTAATCATCCGTGAAGAGTTCCATTGCACCATATCCTTTGCCCGAATAGAAAGCGTAAAGATTGTCATTTACATTGTAGAACTCAATATATTCATCCGTGCTGTCGTCTGAAACTATTTTATAAAACCCCTGTGCTCTGTTTGCGAAAGAGTCAGGATTAATTACTTCAAAGCCGCAGCTGTCAACGTATAAAAATCCACCAGGATTAATAACCTTTTCTTCGGTATCTGTGTTGACGTTATCCGTATTATTGTTGCCGTTATCCGTGGTAACAGTTCCGTTATCTGTATCTGATGTCAGAGTGCCTTCATCAATATTGTTAATCGGTTCGGTCACATTAGTATTATCCGTATTGTCTGTATAAACTATACGTGCATGATAATCGGTTTTGATGTCTTTATCGACTGCGGCAAAGTCCGAACCGGTTAAAGAACATCCTGTGGCAAGCAAAAGTGCAGATGCCGACAATGCTGCAATGCCTTTAAGCGCGAAGTCTTTAATTCCCTTTTTTGAGTTCCCCAAAATCATAATGAATTCTCCCTCTTACACATGATTTATATTCAAATAATTTATCTTCGTAATTTGGCTTTTTTTATGAGAAAAACAAAAATGCCCTTAACCCATAAATTATATCATTTTAGGGGCAAAGGCACAAGATAAGTGAGGGTATTTTAAACCCTTCTACATATTCTTTAAAATATCCTGAATTTTCGAATAATTCTCTGCTTGGTGAGGGAATGTGCAGTTCGTGCAGACCTTGATGGTTTTATCCCCTTTTTGCTTAAATTCGGGGTTTCCCGGACAATCTTTTAGTCTGTATAACGGACAATAGCAGAAAAGACAGTTCATTTCATCAATTCCCTTATGGCATGGATAGTATTCACATGACGTATTCTTAAAAAATTTATATGAGTTTTCCATGTTTTTTCACCTTTTTCTTCTCTAATTATCAGACAAAATCCGTTTTATCTCAATACCCTAAAAAAATTTTTTTTAAATTCCCCATAAATCTTAAATGGTAAATCCGTATATGAGTTGTAAGAACTGAAAAAGACATAAAAAAATCTGAAAAACAAATTTAGTGTAGCAAAAAAACGGAGGATTAATTATGAAAAGAAAAACTGTTTTAAGAAGCCTTATAGCTTCAACCACTATTTTATCTTTGACTGCATGCGGCAGGGGTATGACCACTACAGCGGATTACACTGTATCACCGGATGTTGCAACCACAACTGCTACCGATGTTTATTACGAGCCCGCAACAGAACCTGAATACTACGACAGAGTCACGACTGCTAATTCTGCCTATGCCTATACAGCAACCGAAGCCGAAAACTCTGTCGGATTTGCTTTAGATGGAGAATACTTTGATTTTCCGATAGACGAAGGAATTGACTGGAATACCGAAGAATATGACAGCATAAGAGAAAATGTTTTTAAGGATGTTACAACTTCTCCTTTATCCACTTTCGCCGCAGATGTCGACACAGCATCATATTCAAATTTAAGAAGATTAATTAACAGCGGATATCCTCTCTCTCAAATTCCCGAAGGAGCAATAAGAGCAGAGGAAATGATTAACTATTTTACATACAATTACAACGGTCCCGAAGGAAACGATCCGTTCGGCGTTAACGCTGAAATCTCAACCTGTCCCTGGAACAGCGAGCATAAGCTTTTGCACCTCGGACTTCAGACCGAAGCAATTGATTTTAGCGAAACGCCCGATTCAAATATTGTATTCCTAATAGATGTTTCGGGTTCGATGAGCGATGAGAACAAGCTTCCTTTAGTAAAGCAGTCTTTCTCTCTCCTCGTTGACAACTTAACAGAAAAAGACACTGTTTCAATTGTAACTTACGCAAGCGGAGTAGACGTTGTACTAAAAGGTGTAAGCGGTGATAAAAAAGATAAAATCTTACAATCACTCGAATCACTTCAAGCAGGCGGTGCTACAAACGGTACCGGCGGTATCGACGAAGCCTACAGAATTGCGGAAGCATATTTTATCAAAGGCGGAAACAACAGAGTCATCATTGCTTCCGACGGTGATTTCAATGTTGGAAAATCAAGTGCAAGTGACCTTTCCAAGCAGATTCAGGAAAAAGCTCAAAAAGGTATTTATCTCTCCGTATTGGGATTCGGTATGTACAATTATTCGGACACCAGGATGGAAACTCTCGCAGATGACGGCAACGGAAACTACGCATATATAGATACATTGCACGAAGCAAAGAAAGTCCTCGTAACAGAACTCGGTGCAAATATGCTCACTGTAGCCAAAGACGTTAAGCTTCAGGTGGAATTTAACCCCAAGTACGTTTCCGAATACAGACTTATCGGATATGAAAACCGTGCTCTTAACAACGAAGATTTTAACGATGATACAAAGGATGCGGGCGAAATCGGTGCAGGTCATAGTGTAACAGTCCTTTACGAAATCGTTCCCACAACAGAAGAAAACTCAACCGAAGGCAAAGATCTTAAATACCAAACAAGCAACCTTACGGAAGAAGCATTAAAATCAAACGACTGGCTTACACTTTCCGTTCGCTACAAAGAGCCCGATGAAGATGAATCCAAGCTCCTTGAATACGAAATCGGTTCAAAATACTACACAGACAAGCCTTCGGAAGATTTCATCTTCTCCGCAGCAGTAGCAGAATTTGCAATGGTTGCAAGAAACAGCGAATTCGTCGCTGACGGCAGTTTAAATCACATAGTCGAAGAACTTAACACAATTCCCCTGAAAGACGAATATCGTCGAGAATTCGCCACTCTCGTCGACAAAGTAAACCTTTAATCTCCTGCTTCGACTGTGATTATATATTGAACGACTATCGTTCCCCTTTCAAAAAAGAGTGATGCTCCCCTGGCATCACTCTTTTACTTTTAGTTGGAATGCACGGTAAAAAAAAGAGCAGTGCCTTCTGGCACTACTCCTTTTTTTACCGTGCATTAGAGGATTCGAACCCCCGACCTTTTGGTCCGTAGCCAAACGCTCTATCCAGCTGAGCTAAATGCACATTTTTAAACGCAAATGATATTTTATCGTAAGGAATCAATATTGTCAAGAATAAACTTGGGAGCCGCCCGCTTATGCCGCCGGCTCCCGATTAATGCATATGGGATAATTATTTTATCATTTCGTCCCAGATTTTATTCTCATATCCGGCACATTCTTTGAATATTTCAACCATTTTCTCAATTTCGGTCTTATCAATATTCATGCATTCTTTGTCAGCAATGTCAATCCATGCCTGATTTGCATCATTGTAAGCCTTTCCCGTATATGCTTCAAACCATTCCCTGTATGATGAAACGGATATTTCATCGGCGTATTTTTCCGATACTTTTCCTGCAATATATGCGTAGCACCATGAGCACTGTAAAAGAGCAATTAATCCGGCCGTCATTCCTGATTCTCTGACACATGATTTCATGTAAGATACATATTCACTGAAAACTTCGTTCTGGTCGGATTTTTTTATCATATCAACATTTATTCCCAGCTTCTCCATGTTCGGAATATGTACCAGTTTCAACTCTTCTTCTACTACTTTTATTGTCGCATCAAGAAAATTCGACACATCATTATTTGAAATGGCTTTGATATCTTTCAGGATTTCTATATAATCAAACAAATACAGATAATCCTGAATCATATAATTTTTAAAGCATTCCAAATTAAGTAATCCTTTTGCCATTTGAACTACAAAATCCTTATCTGATGCCTCATCCCAAAAAGGTCTGACATTAGATAAAAGTATTTCAGATAATTTCATTTATTTTTCCTCGCTTTAAGTCATAATAATGTGTAGCAGTGAGCCAGAGGACCACTGCCTTTGCCCAAATCAAGCATTGCAGCAAGTGCACCGGAAATATATTCCTTTGCATGTTTTACCGCATCGTCAAGGTTTTCACCCTTTGCCAGATTGGAGGCAATCGCAGACGAAAGTGTGCAGCCCGTGCCGTGTGTATTCGGATTGTCGATTCTTTTACCCTTAAACCAAACGTATCCGCCGTCCCGGTATAAAAGATCGTTTGCATCATTTATCTGATGACCGCCTTTTAAAAGCACATTGCAGTTAAACTTTTCATATATTGCCTTGGCTGCTTTAATCATGTCTTCTTCGTTTTTAATCGTCATCCCTGATAAAACTTCGGCCTCGGGAATATTGGGCGTGATAACGGTTGCCAGAGGAAGCAGTTCTGCCTTTAGGATTTCAATGGCTTCGTCGCTAATTAATTTGGCTCCGCTTGTTGCTACCATAACGGGATCGACAACGATGTTTCTGGCATTGTACTTTTTAAGTGTCGCCGAAATTGTTTTGATAAGTTCGCCGGAAGAAACCATTCCGGTTTTGACTGCATCGGGATAAATATCCGTGAATATCGCTTCAAGCTGGAGGGATAAAAAATCCGGCGTCACCTCCATTATTCCTGTAACGCCGGTAGTATTCTGTGCAGTTAAAGCAGTGATGGCCGACATGGCATATACGCCGTTAGCCGTCATTGTCTTGATATCTGCCTGTATACCGGCGCCTCCGCTGGAATCGCTTCCGGCGATTGTTAATGCTGTGTTCATACTCTTTACCTTCTTTCTTTTAGCATTAATTTTTTATAGCGGCGCAAGGTGGTGCCCCCGGTGTGCCGCTTATTATGTACGTTTAATACATATTTTTTAATTTAATATTTTCTCTGACATAACGATAAAATCATCAAGTTTTTTTAAATATAAATCAGCCTGATTTTCAAGTTCCGCCTGATTGCTCTCTCCTTTTTCGTCAAAGACTCCGACGGTAACAAACCCCGCTTCTTTGGCCGTATTTAGGGCATAAAGAGAATCTTCGAAAACAAGCGTTTCTTCTCTTTTCGTTTTAAGAAAATCCGCCGCGAGATTGTAAATATCTGGGGAATGTTTGCTTACGCCGACTTCGGATGTTGTATATATTATTTCTATATACCCAAGCAGTCCGTTCCTTGAAAGTGCTTTTTCTATATGCGTTCTCGGACTTGATGTCGCAGCAGCCATCTTTATATTTTTTGATTTTAAAAATTCCAAAACTTCTTTTGCGCCCGGTTTTAAAAGGACCTCATAAAAGTAATAATCTTCGAGCATCATGCCTATTCCCTCGACTGTTTCTTTTACACTTTTATTTAATCCGTAATGCTCATTTAAATACTCAGCGCCCTGTTCCATGCTCATCGAAAAAAGAATTTTATTTAATCCTTCTTCGGGGATTTTGTCAAGGCTTCGCAAATACCTTGCGCCAAGGTCGTCCCAGATTCCCATGGAATCAAGCAATACTCCGTCTACGTCAAAGATGGCTCCTTTAATCATTCCGTACTCCTAAAATATCCGGTCAAATAAATACTCTTAACCTACAACACGTGCGGTTTCGGCCTTTAAATCCTCTGCGGCTTTTTTAATATCTTCAGCCGCATAAATCGCACTGATAACTGCGATTCCGACTATACCGCTTCCCGCAAGTTCACTAACGTTATTTACACTTATTCCGCCTATGGCAATAACCGGAATCGAAACCGCTTCGCAGATAGCTTTAAGTGTTTCATGCGATACCTCAACCGCATCGTCTTTTGAGCCTGTGGGAAATACCGCTCCGACACCCAGATAATCCGCGCCTCTTTGTTCGGCTAAAACCGCCTGTTCAACGGTCTGAGCGGATACACCTATGATTTTATCGGGGCCTAGCTTCTCTCTTACATTTCCGGCTTCCATATCGCTCTGGCCTACATGAACTCCGTCCGCATCCATGGCAATTGCAATATCCACATTGTCATTGATTACAAAAGGCACATCGTATTCTTTGCAGAGTTGTTTTAGTTCTTTCGCTTCCTCCAAGAACTTGTCGTCCTCAAGTGTTTTTTCACGAAGCTGTACGAAAGTAACTCCTCCGTCGAGGCTTTCTTTTACAACCTCTTTAAGGCTCCTTTTGTCAAGCCAGTGGCGGTCTGTTACAGCGTATAAAAGTAAATCATTTTTATCGCACTTCATATTTGGCCCCCTTATTTAGAGTGTCAGCATCCATATTGTAAATTGCATCGATAATGCGGTTTCTGTATGTAGAATTACCGTCTTCACTCTTCATGTTCTTCCATCCTGTTTCTCCTGCGAGTCCCATCACACAGACAGATGCTGCTGCCGCCTCCAAAAGATTGTCGGGATTGGCAACTAAGTAAGCCGTCATAAGGCCTGAAAGCTGACATCCTGTTCCTGTTATCTTACCCATTTCGGGGCGTCCGTTTCTTATTACGTAGCACTTATCTGCATCGCTTACAAGATCGATGGCACCCGTAATTGCAACGATTGTACCGCTCTTTTTTGCAAATTCTTTTACGAATTTTACGGCCGAATCGAGATTTTCCTCTGTTACCGCATCGGCTACATCCGCGTCAACACCCTTGGTTGTTCCGCTTCCCAAAGCCAGAGTTTTTATCTCGGAAATATTTCCTCTTATAACCGTAAATTTTATTTCTTTTATCAGATTAACGGCCGTATCAGTTCTAAGTTTTGAAGCGCCTGCGCCTACGGGATCCAAAAGCACCGGGTGATTAAGTTCGTTTGCCTTTTTGCCGGCAAGAAACATTCCTTTAATGCTGCTTTGATTAAGCGTTCCGATATTGATGTTTAAACCTCCGCAGATGGAAGTAATATCCTCCACATCTAAAGGCTCATCCGACATAATCGGGCTTCCGCCGCATGCAAGCAGTACATTCGCAACGTCGTTTACCGTCACATAATTGGTGATATTGTGTACCAGAGGTACATTTTTACGTACATTTTCCAAACAGTTTCCTAACATAATAAAAGCTCCTTTGTAATTTTTTTGTCTGGGTCTATCTGCTTTTAAATGCCGGAATTAAAAAAGCAGATATACCAACTTCTTGATACATCTGCTTATAATAAACACATTCAAGCAATCTCTATCCCTACGTTGGCATTATCCAAATCAGGTTATGGGTCCGAGCTGTATCTCTCGTTCTCAGCCTGCCTTCACAAGCTCCCCTGTTGTCATCAGTTAATTTATCACTGTTTCATTTATTTTTCAAGTGATATTTTAATCATTTGTATTAAAAAACATATTTACGATATTCTGAATTCCGGCGTAAATCAAAATCGCACCGAAGATAACCACGAATACAACCGTGCTAATCTTTGCAAGAATTGCAAGATAAATAAGTCCTACACCGAATACTATGCTTAAAAGGCCGAGAATCAAAGGAACAAACCAGGCCTTGGTTGATTTCTTTTTGCTTGCAAATGCGGCTTTAAGTTTGTAAAAACCTTCAACGATTAAGTATAAACCAAACATTACGCCTACTACGATAAGCAAAAGGTTTTCAATCTTAAAAGCAACATCCGAGATAAGAAGAATTATCGCTGCAATTAAAGCGAGTGCGCCGATAATAAGCTCTTTTATCTTCTCTTTGGTATTCTTGGCAAATGCGATAATATTAACTATCGCAAATACGCCGAGAATTCCTGCCGCAACCCATTTGAAGATATTGTTTACCATACCTGCAATGGGAGCTCTGAACCAGATTACTGCAATTCCGAGTGCAATAAAAACTATTGCGGAAATCAGTAAATACGGTGACCTTGATGATTTTTTCTCACCACTCATTTTTTTACCCTCCTAATACTCTTTTGTTATCCAGGTTTCCCTCTCGCCTTTGTTATACAAATCTCCCCACACTTTTTCACAGAGATTTTCGCAGTTTTCTATCGTAAAAGTGGGATCGTTTGAAGCAAGAATGGTGTTCTTCCTTTCCTCTTCAGTATATTCACTTAAAGGACATGTGTAAATACTCTGGTATCCGCCCTTGCCGATGTTGGCAACCAAAGGTTCCACGCCGTATCTTGAAATAACGACTTCACCCTGGGCGTTCTTAGTAAGTTCAACCTTTGCCATACCTCCTACAGCCTGTTCGTATACACCGTTTCTGACTGCTCTGGTACCTGTAACGTAATTGCCGAGCGAATAGTAAACAAGCATTTCATCACCGTCGTTAGGGTCTGTATACCATTCGATGGGCTGAATAACATGAGGATGTGCACCGATTATCAAATCTACGTCTCTTTCAAGAAACCAGTTGCACCAATATTTCTGATCGTTTGATGCAAACGTCTGATACTCGTTGCCCCAGTGGATTAATACGACTACGAAATCTGCCACTTCATGTGCCTTTTTGATATTCCTGTCCATTAAATCGGCATCAATTAAATTAACCGCAAAAGGCATATCGTCGGGCTGAGGCATTCCGTTAAGTCCGTATGTATAGTTAAGAAGCGCAATCTTCATTCCGTTCTTTTCAAAAACGGTAATTTCGTCCTGCTGCTCTTTGGTTTCATTTACGCCGAGAACCATAATATCCGGATATTTCTTCCAGAAATTGATGGTGTTCATTAGACCCTGTTTCCATTTATCCATTGTATGGTTGGTAGCATGAAGAATTACGTTAAAGCCTGCCTTGGCTTCTGCATCGCCTACTTCCTCTGCTGTATTAAACATAGGATAACCTGAAAAGCCCATATCTTCGCCGGCAAATACTATCTCTTCGTTGACGATTCTTATATCAGCCGCCTGAATATCGGGTAAAATTCTCTCAAACAGATGGTCGTAATTTTTTGTACCGTCATCCTTAAATCCGGACTGCGTAACATTCAAATGCATTAGCATATCGCCGACCATCATTATCTGAAGATTTTGGCTTATCTCCACAGGCACATTCTTTTCAAGTTCCGCCCATTCTGTAGGTGTAACTGCAGATTCGTATGTCGGAAGTACTTTTACTTCGGCAATCGTACCGGGTGTCTTGACGTTAAAATTGAAATCAATATTGCTTATAAAATAAGCAGCAATAAGTCCAATTAACGCAACCATGCAGACTCCGACCGCTACGGCTACAACCTTGTATATGGAATTGGATTTTTTCTTTCTTCTTTTTCTTCTCCTGTCGGCCATTTTTATTCCCCGTCCATAATTTATTTTAGAAAAGATTCTCAGTTAAGAACTGATAAATCTCCTGATTTTTTTCCTGCCAGTTATCGCAGATTGCGGCAGCCATTTTTTCGCTCGGAACAGTCATCTTAATCGTACAAAGCTCGGTATCCCTGTCTTTTGCCCAGAGAATCGCTTCGTACTCGCCGTACTGATTCTTGTAATAATCCGATACGATGGATGCTTCTCTTCTAAGCTCCGTGGAATTAACCTTCAGATACTCCTGAATGTCGCATTTAATCTCGGAACTTATATCTCCTAAAAAATACTGAAGAGACTCCATTCCCTCTTCGGTAATGGAGATAAGTGTTTTGTTGTGGTTTTCTTTGACGGCCAGGAAATTCTGGTCTTCGAGAGCTTTTACATGCCCCTGAATCTTCAGAAAATCCGTGTATTCCTTTTCGACGAAAAACGTTGATATCTGTATTAAAGTCAAAGGTTCTGCCGCCGATTTTAACATATACAAAATCATCAATTTGTATAATGTGTCGGAATTGTAATTCATATAATCCCCTGCATTAAATATTGTTCTTTACTGCCTCACATACCACACTTGCAACTGTAGGATGGAAAGGCGGAACGATAATATTGTCTTCGTTTAATTCATCCTCGGGTATAAGACTTGCAATAGCTGTTGCAGCAGCAAGTTTCATTTCCTCTGTTATCTGTTTTGCCCTGCCTTCAAGCGCACCCTTAAAAATACCCGGGAAAGCAATAACATTGTTAACCTGATTGGGAAAATCGGATCTTCCGGTGCCAACTACCTTTGCTCCCGCAGCCTTTGCCACATCGGGCATTATTTCGGGAACGGGATTTGCCATTGCAAAAATGATTGCATCCTTGTTCATTGAGGAAACCATCTCTGCGGTGACAATGTTCGGAGCACTGACGCCTACGAAAACATCCGCACCCTTTAAAGCATCTGCGAGAGTACCGTTTGCTCCTTCAAGGTTTGTAACTTCAGCCATCTTCTCCTGCATCCAGTTAAGGTTAGGATAATCCTTGGAGATGATACCCAATTTATCACACATTGTTACGTTTTTAAATCCATATCTTAAAAGAAGTTTGGTGATTGCAACACCTGCGCTTCCTGCGCCGTTTACAACCACTTTGCAGCTTTCTTTATCCTTGCCTGTTACCTTAAGGGCATTGATAAGTCCTGCAAGCACTACGATAGCTGTACCATGCTGATCGTCATGGAAAACAGGTATATCAAGCGTTGCTTTAAGTCTCTCTTCTATCTCAAAACATCTCGGAGCAGAAATATCCTCGAGATTAATACCGCCGAAGTTAGGAGCAAGATAAGTAACCGTTTTGATTATCTCTTCGGTATCCTGTGTATCTATGCAAAGAGGAACGGCATTTACACCGCCGAACTCTTTGAAAAGCACTGCCTTTCCTTCCATAACGGGAATGCCTGCGCTCGCACCGATATTACCAAGTCCCAAAACTGCGGAACCGTCGGAAATAACAGCTACGGTATTGGCTTTGCCCGTATATCTGTAGGCTTCTTCCTTATCCTTTGCAATTACCTTGCAGGGTTCTGCTACACCGGGAGTGTATGCAAGTGCAAGTGCTTCCTTTGTTTTTACTTCTACTTTGCTTTTGGTTTCGAGTTTGCCCTGCCACTCTTCATGAAGTTTTAAGGCTGTTTCTGCTTGTGTCATTTTCATAACCTCTTTAATATTCAATTTCCCCAAAACAATACATTACAGTCTTAAACCGTTTCTATTTTGCGTACTTAAGCAATTCCACGAGTTCATCCTTTGTGAACTTGTAATCGGTATTGCAGAAGTCACAGTGAAGATTGATTGAATCTTCCTCTTCGACTATTTTAGAAAGTTCTTCTTTGCCGACACTTATAAGTGCCTTTGATACTCTGTCTTTGGAACAGTTACACTTAAATCCGACAGGAATTATATCAATGATTTTAGGTTCCAGGCCTTCGCATAAAATCTCAAGTATTTCCTTAGGTCCCTTTCCTTCGTCTAAAAGAGTCGTAACCGAAGAAATATTTGAAAGATTCTTTTCAACTTTTTCTATCGTCTCTTCAGACACACCGGGCATTAACTGAAGTATAAATCCGCCTGCCTGTTTTACGGTATTATCCCTGTTCATGAGGACACCCAGTCCCACGCTCGAAGGAATCTGCTCGGAGCTTGCAAAATAAAAAGTCAAATCTTCGGCGATTTCTCCTGTCTGAAGTTCAGTCTGGCCTGCATAAGGCTCTTTAAGACCAAGGTCTTTTATAACGTCAAGGAAACCTACACCGACTGCACCTGCAACATCCAGTTTTCCGACTTTATTCGCAGGTAAAATCACATTCGGATTTCCGACATAACCTTTGACAAATCCTTTGGAATCAGCCGTTACCGTAATGCCTTCAATCGGTCCGTCCGATTCGATTTTAAGTGTCAGTATATCTTTATCGCTTTTTAACATTGAGCCCATCATCGATGCCGCCGTCATCAGTCTTCCGAGTGCTGCGGTACAAACAGGTGAAGTGTTGTGTCTTTTCCTGGCTTCTTCTACCATGTCTTTTGTATATGCAGTGAAAACTCGTATCTGCGCATCGGCTGCGGTGGCTCTTACGATTATATCCATTATATTTCCTTACTTTCCCGATTCTTTTGCAACGACGAATATTCTCTCGGACGTTTCTTTTACGGGGGTAAATCCTTCGGCGTCGAATGCGTCGACGAAGATTAAGCCCGCTTCTTTTAAAAACGTTTTTATCTCATCGAGAGTATAGCCTCTCTGGTAATGATATTCGTCAAATCTTCTGTATAAATTCTCTTCGCCCTCGATTTCTACGGGTACGAAGAAGGTCATTTCGTATTCGTTGATATTGCTCTCTTCGTCGAAGCAGTTAGACCATATAAAAGATGCGTCCTCGCCGCTTTCGGCTATCGTTGAATCGCTGACAACGTTTTTATACTTGTACACTGTATTAAAATCAAATATAAAAAGTCCGGCAGGGTCAAGATAATTGTTTACAAGCGAAAAGGTCTGAATAATGTCTTCGTCCGTTAACACATAATTGATTGAGTCAAATACACTCACGATTGCGGCTACGGTTCCGTAGAGTTCAAACTCTCTCATGTCCTGATTTAAGTACAATATATCGGACACCTTGTCAAAAGGATTGTTAAGCTTTGCCACGTGCGAATTCTTCTTGCCAAGAGCAACATTTAACATTTCTATGGAATTGTCAATTCCGATCATGTCAAATCCGACCTCGGCGAATTTCATCGTAAAATTGCCCGTTCCGGAGCCTAATTCACAGATGATACCGCCGTTTATTCCGGTATCGTAAAGTGTTTTTTTGACGAATTCAAACCAGTCATCGTAGGGAACATCTTCCATTAATTCGTCATATATTTTTGAAAATTCTGTATATGCGTTCATACTATCCTAAAAAATGGAATATCGATCCAAGTGCGCCGTATGAAAGAAGCGACATAATAATCGTTGCAAGAATAAGTCCGCAAAGCTCTGCCACTACTGCCTTCCAAAGCTTTACGTCAAAGAGTGCAGCCATGAGGGAACCCATCCATGCACCGGTTCCGGGAAGAGGTATTCCAACGAAAAGCATGAGTCCCAAGAACTCGCCTTTCTTAAGCGCATCGCTCTTCTTGTTTGCTCTGTTTTCAAGCCATTCGGCGAATTTGTCGATTTTAAGAAAATGCATTTTCTTCATCAACTTTAAAACTCTTTTGATAAAAAGAAGAATAAAGGGGATGGGAATAATGTTTCCGCCGATACAAAAAGCGATTGCTTTCCAAAGCGGAACGTTAAGTATACTTGAAACAATAAGACCGCCACGAAGTTCTATAAGAGGAATCATGCTGACTATAAAGCAGATCCAAACGGGTGCGATATGATGGTCAAGTAATGTTTGTACGAGTGCGTCTCTAAGTGCTGTCATAATTAGCTCGCGTGATGCGAAATCCTTTCGTTATTTTCGGAGCCGGGAACGCTTTGCGAGCCGGGCACCGCTTTATTTTACTATCTCTTTTAGTGCTTCAAACAAAGCCTTCATTTCTTCGTCTGTTCCGATTGAAATACGAAGATAATTGTCTATTCTGGGAATACTGAAATGACGAACCAGTATTCCTTTTTCTCTTAAAGCTTTGTAGATATCGTTTGCGTTAACCTTAGGGTGTGTAACAAATACAAAGTTTGCGCTGCTTTCAGGGAATGAAAAACCTAATTTTTTAAACTCTTCTACACTCCACTCTCTTGTTTTAATAACCTTGTCGCAGCATTCTCTGAAATATTTTTCATCCTTTAAAACCGCAGATGCAAGTCTTAATGAAGGCTCATTCATTGTATAGGAGTTAATTGAAAACTTAATTGCTTTAACCTTTGCAATAAGCTCTGCGGATGCAAATGCCATACCTATACGAAGACCTGCAAGATTTCTTGATTTGGAATAGGTCTGAGTTACGATTAAATTATCGTACTTGTTTATCAGAGATACAGCCGATTCTGCGCCGAAATCAACATATGCTTCATCAACTATAACAATCGAATCCCTGTTGAATTTAAGCACTTCTTCAATCTGACTTAAAGGCAGAGCCTTACCTGTCGGTGCGTTGGGATTGGCGATTACTATTCCGCCGTTCTCTTTTCTGTAATCGTTAATGTCGATTGAAAGATCTTCTTTTACGGGAATAAGTTCCTTGG
This sequence comes from Lachnospiraceae bacterium G41, assembly GCA_900100245.1. GTDB lineage: Bacteria > Bacillota > Clostridia > Lachnospirales > Lachnospiraceae > UBA3766. The sequence goes on along the minus strand of FNEU01000002.1, from coordinate 46,871 downwards.
GAAATCCCGCAAACTCAGCCCATACCTCATAAAAGGAATAAGTGATATCCGCAAAAAGTACGGGTAATTTTGAATGGAAAAATGTCAAAAACAATGTGCAGATTACATCATCAGATCCTACACCCGTGAATATCTGCTCTCTGGGAAGTCCCATGTATTCGCTTAATGCTTCCTCAAGAGCATCACAGTTGGGCTTTGGATATCTTCTTAAGCAGTCATAATCCTCTGCCAGTTTTTTTAACTCATCCTTTACAACGCCCGAAGGAGGATAAGGATTTTCGTTTGTATTAAGTTTGATAAGATTTTCAATCTTGGGCTGTTCTCCCGGAATATACGGGGTAACGTTTCTTACGTATTCTCTCCAGTTCATTTGTTTCTCCGTTATTCAACCATTTCAAATATTGCGTCTGCTTCGGCACCCTTAGCATCAGCATCGGCATTAAACGCATCAAGTGCATCCTGCGCCTTTTCTTCCTGCGAAGCCATACCTTCAATTGTATCAGCGGCATCTTCTGCGGGATTGCTGCAGCTGCAGCCTGTAACAGGCATTATAAAGCTTGCGCTTACAAGCAGACTTATTAAAAAGTATTTGAAATTTTTCTTCATAAAAATCTCCGTTCTTTTAAAAGACACACGTTTAATTACTTAAAGTACTTAACACCCGATTCGAAGATCTTAAGATCCTGCTCACCGTAAATGTTGATTGCAACACCGTTATCACGACGCTCTGCATGAGCCATCTTGCCGAGTACTCTGCCGTCGGGTGAAGTGATACCTTCGATTGCTTCAAATGAACCGTTGATATTGTATTCTTCATCCATGGATACGTTACCGTCATTGTCACAGTATCTTGTAGCAACCTGGCCGTTTGCAAAGAGTTTCTCGATTAAGTCTTTAGGTGCTACAAATCTTCCTTCACCGTGTGATGCGGGTGATGTGTAAACTCCGTCAAGCTCAGCTAACTGAAGCCAAGGAGACTTGTTGGATACAACCTTTGTATAAGCCATCTTGGAGATGTGACGGTTGATTGTATTGAATGTAAGTGTAGCGGAATTTTCATCCTGGCCTGTAATCTTTCCGTTAGGAACAAGACCGAGTTTGATAAGTGCCTGGAAACCGTTACAGATACCGAGTGCAAGACCGTCTCTGTTATCAAGTAAATCTGTTACAGCTTCTTTGATTGCTTCATTCTGGAAAGCTGTAGCGAAGAACTTGGCAGAACCGTCGGGTTCGTCACCTGCGGAGAATCCGCCGGGGAACATGATGATCTGTGCGTTCTTAATCTCTTTTACGTATTCATCCACACTTTCCTTAATCATTGCTGAATTAAGGTTTCTGAATATCTTTGTTGTTACGGTAGCGCCTGCTCTCTCAAATGCTCTAGTTGAATCGTATTCGCAGTTTGTACCGGGGAATACGGGAATAAATACGTGAGGCTTAGCAACCTTATTCTTGCAGATATAAACGCTCTCTGCTTTGTATGAAGGTCTGTCAAGCTTTGTATAATCTTCTGTAACTCTTGAATGGAATACCTTTTCAAGAGGCTTCTTGTATGATGCTAAAACATCGTCAAGGCTGACCTTAACCGAATTGATTTCGATGTCTTTGTCTGTTACATTACCGATTGTTGTAGCGAATTCATCGTTAATTGCTTCAGTCATTTCGCAAAGGATGCTGCCCATCTCATTTGAGAAAAGTGACTTAACATCTGCTACGTCAATCTTAACTCCGAGACCGTTACCGAAGGCCATCTTAGCGGCTGCGGGAACGATGCCGTAAGCATCTGTAACATATGCAGAAACGATTTTCTTATCTTTTATGAGCTTTGAAACTTCATCGTAAAGTGCAAGTGTCTTGTCGAATACAGGGATTGAATTTTCATCCTTGGGTATTCTGAATATTACAAGCGAGTTGCCCGCTTTCTTAAACTCGGGAGTAATGACTTCGTCGTTCTTTGCAACGTCAACTGCGAAGGAAACGAGTGTGGGCGGAACATCGATATCCTGGAATGTTCCGGACATTGAGTCCTTACCGCCGATTGAAGGAAGCCCGAATGCCATCTGTGCTTTAAATGCTCCGAGGAGTGCTGCGAAAGGCTGGCTCCATCTTGAAGGAACTTCAGACATTCTTCTAAAGTATTCCTGGAATGTAAATCTGATCTTATTTACATCACCGCCTGCTGCACAAATCTTACTCATAGATTCTGTTACTGCGTAAATTGCACCGTGGTAAGGAGACCATGAAGAAAGATAAGGATCGAAGCCGTAGCTCATCATGGTAACCGCATCGGATTTGCCCTTCATAACGGGAGCCTTTGCAACCATTGTCTGAATCTCTGTGAGCTGGTTAGCACCGCCGTAAGGCATGAGGACCGTACCTGCACCGATGGATGAGTCAAACATTTCTACGAGGCCCTTCTGTGAACAGGTGTTAAGGTCTGCAACACTTTCGATAACCGCGGTCTTAATATCATTGTTGGCAAGAGCTTCTTCAACCTTTTTGTTGGCAGCCTTGTCAAAATAATTGTCTGCTTTGCTCGGTGATTCAACTTCTACATTTGTAGCCTGATGAGCACCGTTTGTGTTAAGGAATTCTCTCTTGATATTAACGATTTCTTTGCCTCTCCAGACAAGTACAAGTCTGGGATCTTCGGTAACATCCGCAACCTTGATTGCTTCAAGGTTTTCTTCCTCAGCATATTTAAGGAACTGGTCAAGATCCTTGGGATCGAGAACTACTGCCATTCTTTCCTGTGATTCGGAGATGGAAAGTTCTGTTCCGTCAAGACCTTCGTATTTCTTGGGTACAAGGTCAAGGTTAACTCTTAAGCCGTCTGCAAGTTCACCGATAGCTACGGAAACACCGCCTGCACCAAAGTCATTACATTTCTTTATAAGTGCTGAAACTTCTTCTCTTCTGAAGAGTCTCTGAATCTTTCTTTCTGTGGGAGGATTACCCTTCTGTACTTCTGCACCGCAGGTCTCTATTGACTGAACGGTATGTACCTTTGAAGAACCTGTTGCACCGCCACAACCATCTCTACCTGTTCTTCCTCCTAAAAGAACGATAACATCGCCGGGATCCGAAGTCTCACGAATTACGGCGCGTCTCGGAGCAGCACCCATAACTGCACCGATTTCCATTCTCTTTGCAACATAGTTGGGATGGTAAATTTCTTTTACGAGACCGGTTGCAAGACCAATCTGGTTACCGTATGATGAATAACCTGCTGCAGCACCGCGGACAAGCTTCTTCTGTGAAAGTTTACCCTTAAGAGTCTCATTAACGGAAACTGTAGGATCTGCGGCACCGGTAACTCTCATTGCCTGATATACGTATGTTCTTCCTGACAACGGGTCACGGATTGCACCGCCAAGACATGTAGCAGCACCACCGAAGGGTTCGATTTCTGTAGGATGGTTATGTGTCTCATTCTTAAAGTTGATAAGCCACTCTTCGTTTACAACCTTACCGTCTTCGTATTCAACATCGATGGGAACAACGATTGAGCAAGCGTTAATCTCATCGGATTTTTCCATATCTTCGAGCTTGCCGTCTTTTTTAAGTTTCTTCATTGCCATCAAAGCAAGGTCCATAAGGCAAACATACTTCTTGGAGTTGTCACCGTATACATCTTTTCTGGTGGAAAGATATTCGTTGTATGTATCTTCAAGAACGCCTGCATAGTCGCCCGCAAGGAACTTAACATTCTCAAGTTCTGTGGAGAATGTGGTATGACGGCAGTGGTCTGACCAGTATGTATCAAGTACTTTAATTTCAGTAAATGTCGGATTTCTCTTTTCGTCATTTGCAAAATACTCTCTGATAAAAGCAAAATCCTTATATGTCATTGCAAGTCCGAGTGAATCATAAAGTTTCTTAAATTCATCCTCGGGCATTGTGGTGAAGTTTTCAAAAATCGAAACATCTGCGGGTGTCGCAAATACGCTCTGTAATGTCTCGGGCTTTTCAATACCTGCTTCTCTCGAATCAACGGGGTTGATGCAGTAAGCTTTAATCTTTTCAAACTCATCATCACTTACACTGCCTTCAAGCACATATGTAATTGCTGTCTGAATTGTGGGATTCTCTTCTGCGTTTAAGAACTGAACGCACTGAACAGCAGAGTCCGCTCTCTGATCGTACTGACCGGGAAGGTACTCTACGCTGAAAATCTTATCCGAAGGATTAGTATCAAATTTTTCAAGATAGTAATTATCTACGGGAGGCTCCGAGAATACAGTCTTGCAAGCCTTTTCAAATATTTCGTCCGAGATATTTTCTACGTCATAACGTATAAGATATCTTACTCCCGTCACACTGTTAATTCCGAGATAACCCTTTATATCATTAAAGAGTTCCTTTGCCTTAACCGCATAATCAGGCTTTTTTTCTACATAGATTCGTCTTACTGTACTCATCTTTTTCCTCCGTAAAATATATAAATTTTTGTAATAAATTCTTAATAAGCGGGCATCAAATGGTTTGGCTGGGAGCGGCAACCGTATGATGCACAAGCGGGTAATATGGCGCCGTCGCCACTTAACGAGCAAAGCACTTGTGCGCATGCGAGTTTAGTGGTCGCTACGTGCGACATCTTAGCGAGAGCGTGCCCGCGGTGTATCGTGCGGTTGACGCTTCCCCTCGCAGCATTACGCTGCCCGCTTTTTACAGTACCTTTGCCAAAAACTGTTTAAGTCTCTCGGACTTGGGGTTGTCGAAGAACTCGGCTGCAGGGCCTTCTTCTTCGATGAGGCCGTCTGCCATAAAGATAACGCGGTTTGCGATTTCTTTGGCGAATGCGATTTCGTGGGTAACGACTACCATGGTCATGTTTTCTTTGGCAAGTTCACGCATTACTTCGAGAACTTCACCAACCATCTCGGGATCGAGTGCTGAGGTGGGCTCATCGAAAAGCATTACGTCGGGCTTCATGCAAAGCGCACGAACGATTGCGATACGCTGCTTCTGGCCGCCTGAGAGCTGATTGGGATACGCTTTTGCTCTGTCTGCAAGTCCTACGCGCTCTAAGAGTTTCATGGCTTCCTCTTCGGCCTCTGCCTTTGATTTGCCCTGAAGTTTCATCGGTCCTAATGTAAGGTTTTTAAGTACCGTCATATGAGGGAAGAGATTAAACTGCTGGAATACCATTCCCATTTTCTGACGATGTTTGTTAATGTCTGTTTTTTTATCAGTGATATCTATTCCCTCGAAAAGGATTGTACCTCCCGTGGGTTCCTCGAGTCTGTTAAGACAGCGAAGGAAAGTGGATTTGCCGGAGCCTGAAGGTCCTACCACAAATACAACATCACCCTTGTAAATATCTATTGATACTCCGTTAAGTGCATGCAAATCTTCAAAATGCTTTGTAAGATTATCCACACTTATAAGGAGCTTTTTTTCGTTATTATCGCTCACTGTTTCTCAACCTCCTCTCTAACTGCTTAAGAAGGAATGACAAGAGCATTACTATTGCCAGATAAATTGCTGCAACAGTTAACAGCGGCATAAAAGGCGAATATGTCTGACTTCTTATGATGTCTCCGCCTTTTGTTAAATCTTCGAGTGCGATATAACCTGCAACTGAAGTCTCTTTTAGGAGTACTATGAATTCATTTCCGAGTGCGGGAAGAACATTCTTAAAAGCCTGCGGAATAATGATATGCCACATGGTCTGAATATAATTAAAGCCTAAGGATCTTCCTGCTTCCATCTGACCCGGATCTATTGACATGATACCGCCACGCACTATCTCGGCTACATACGCACCCGAGTTAATACCAAAGGCGATAACCGCAACCAGAACCTTGTCGATTCTGACCGAACCGAATATTACAAAATAGATAATCAAAAGCTGAACTACAACGGGTGTTCCTCTGATTACCGTCAGATAAATATTTGCAAAAAAGTTGAGGATTTTAAGTTTTCCTGTCTTCTCATAAGTCGATCTTATAATCGCAACAATAAAGCCGATGGCGATACCGATTAAAACGGCAAAGAGAGTTACTCTCAGAGTAACTCCCAAACCGTTTAAGATGTATTTCCATCTGTTAGCATCGATAAAGTTTTGCTTAAAATCTTCTGAAAACTTAATCAATAAATTCATACGGACCTCTAGTTGTCGGCAGAGATGTATTTATTTACAATCTCATCAAGTCTGCCGGACTCTTTAAGTTTCTTGATAGCGGCGTTAACTTCGTTAAGAAGTGCTTCGTTATCCTTTGCGATTGCTATAGCATACTCTTCGTAAGTAAATGCTTCGTCAACAATCTTAAGTGAAGGATTCTGTGATACATAAACCTTAGCAGGTTCATTGTCAATCATAACCGCATCAATTTTGCCCTGAAGCAAAGCCTGTACAGCTTCATAACCCTTGTTATAACGTTCTACTGTTGCATCTTCGATATCGTCTGCATAAATATCGCCGGTTGTACCAAGCTGAACACCTACAGTCTTACCCGTTAAATCATCGGGCGATGCAATATCGGAATCTTCAGGAACGATAATAACCTGAGCTGCTGTTGCATAAGGTGTAGAGAAGTTTATATTTTTAAGTCTGTCCTCAGTGATTGTAAGCGCTGCTGCACCTATGTCTGCTTTTCCTGTGTAAACCGAAGTGATAACCGAATCGAAAGCCATGTCTTCGATTACGAGTTTTCTGCCCATCTCATCCGCAATAGCCTGACAAATTTCAACGTCAATTCCTATAATGCTGTCTCCTTCATGATACTCATAAGGAGGGAATTCGGCGTTTGTTGCCATAACAAGTTCCCCTTTTCCAGATGTGCAAGCTGCCAGTGAAAGAACCATCATAGCGCTTGCGAGTAAGCATAAAAATTTTTTCATGAAATCACCTCTCTGTCGAGTTTTCGACTTTTTAATATCCCATTCCGCCCATACCGCCTGCAGGCATTGCGGGAGTATCTTCCTTGATGTTTGCAACGGCACTTTCTGTTGTAAGGAATGTGGATGCTACGCTTGTCGCGTTCTGAAGTGCACTTCTGGTAACTTTTGAAGGATCAAGAATACCTGCTTCAACCATGTTCACGTATTCTTCTTTAAGAGCATCGAATCCGAAACCAACTTCTGATTCGTATACCTTATTAACGATTACGGAACCGTCAAGACCGGCATTTGCAGCGATGTGGAACAAAGGAGCCTTAAGTGCCGTAAGAACGATCTGAGCACCTGTCTTCTCGTCGCCTTCAAGTGTATCGGCAAGTTCTTTAACTTTCTTGGAAGCATGAATGTAAGCCGATCCGCCGCCTGCGATAATACCTTCCTCAACTGCTGCCTTTGTAGCTGCCAAAGCATCTTCCATACGAAGTTTTGCTTCTTTCATTTCAGCTTCTGTTGCTGCGCCTACTTTGATAACTGCTACGCCGCCTGCAAGTTTTGCAAGTCTTTCCTGAAGTTTTTCCTTATCGAAATCTGATGTTGTTGTTTCGATAGCTGTTTTGATCTGTGCAACTCTTGCTGCGATTTCATCGGAATTTCCCGCACCGTCAACAATGATGGTGTTTTCCTTCTGAACCTTAACAGATTTTGCACGACCCATATCCTGAAGTGTTACTTCTTTTAAATCAAGACCGAGCTCTTCGCTGATTACCTGACCGCCTGTAAGAATAGCGATATCCTTGAGCATTTCTTTACGTCTGTCACCGTAACCGGGAGCCTTAACTGCTACAACATTGAATGTACCGCGAAGTTTGTTGACAATAAGTGTTGTGAGTGCTTCGCCTTCAATGTCTTCAGCAATGATAAGAAGCTTTGCACCGCTCTGAACGATTGTTTCGAGAACGGGAAGGATTTCCTGAATGTTGGAAATCTTTTTATCAGTGATAAGGATGTAAGGATTTTCAAGAACTGCTTCCATCTTTTCCATGTCTGTACACATGTAAGCTGAAAGATAACCTTTATCAAACTGCATACCTTCAACCAAATCAAGTTCGGTCTGCATGGTCTTTGATTCTTCGATTGTGATAACGCCGTCGCCTGAAACCTTTTCCATAGCATCGGCTACCATCTCGCCTACCATATCATCGCCTGCGGAAATAGCTGCAACTCTTGCAATCTGCTCTTTGCCGTTAACCTTTGATGACATGCTCTTGATGGCTTCTACTGCACATTCGGTAGCTTTCTTCATACCTTTTCTTAAGATGATGGGGTTAGCACCTGCAGCGATGTTCTTCATACCTGCATTGATCATTGCCTGTGCAAGAACTGTTGCTGTTGTTGTACCGTCACCTGCAACATCGTTGGTCTTGGTTGCTACTTCTTTTACGAGCTGAGCGCCCATATTTTCGAATGCGTCTTCAAGTTCGATTTCTTTTGCAATGGTTACACCGTCGTTGGTGATAAGGGGTGAACCATATGATTTATCAAGTACTACATTTCTGCCCTTAGGTCCGAGTGTTACTCTGACAGTATCTGCCAGCTGATTAACACCGGCTTCAAGACTTGCGCGGGCTTCTGCGCCATATTTAATCTCTTTAGCCATTTTAAACTAAACCTCCTGAATATTTAAAAAAATAATTATTCTACAATAGCAAGAATATCCGACTGTTTTACGATGATAACTTCTTCGTCATCGATCTTAACTTCGGTTCCCGAGTATTTGGAGTAGATTACCTGATCGCCAACCTTAACTTCCATTTTTACTTCTTTGCCGTCTGCAAGGATTCCGGGGCCTACTGCAATAACCTCAGCCTGCTGGGGTTTCTCTTTGTTCTGACCGGGGATCACGATGCCTGACTTTGTGGTCTCTTCTGCGATTAACTGCTTCAATACAACTCTGTCGCCTAATGGAACTAACTTCATAATTGTATCCTCCTTAAAATTTTAGCTTTATTTTAACGTATTTAATCTCTCTCTGATTTCCTCAACGGTAAGCCACCAGGTATTGTTGCCCGATGAATATGAAAATCCTTCTTCAACCTTTTTGCCTTCGTTTGAAGGAAGCATTTTCTTTGCGAAAATCATCTGAGGATATACGATGAAATGCTTGTCGAATTCATATGTCGTAAAAGAATCCTCCGTGGTAATCATTATCTCGTGGAGCTTCTCTCCTTCCCTGATACCGATTTCCTTTTTGGAACATCCGGGAAGCATTGCCTCAGCAAGATCTGTAATCTTAAAAGAAGGAATCTTTGAAATAAATGTTTCGCCGCCCTTTGATTCGTTTAATGCTTTTATAACAAGTTCAACACCCTCTTCGAGTGAAATCCAAAATCTTGTCATTCTGAAATCTGTGATGGGAAGTTCTGTTGCACCTTTGTCGATTAAATCTCTAAAGAAAGGAATAACCGAACCGCGGCTTCCTGCTACGTTTCCGTAACGAACGATTGAGAAGCAAAGGTCCTTTTCGCCTACGTATGAATTGGCAGCGATGAAAAGCTTGTCCGATACAAGTTTTGTACCGCCGTATAAGTTAACAGGATTAACTGCTTTGTCTGTTGAAAGAGCAACTACTTTTTTAACGCCCGAATCAAGTGCGGCATCAATTACATTCTGTGCACCGTGAATATTTGTCTTAATAGCTTCCTGAGGGTTGTATTCGCATGCGGGAACCTGCTTTAAAGCTGCCGCATGAATAACAAAATCAACGCCCTCCATCGCGCGTTTTAATCTGTCTTTATCTCTGACATCACCTATGAAAAATCTGAGTTTTGAAAACTTGTCGGGAAATTCCTTTTTGAAATCATTCTGCATGATGAACTGTTTAAATTCGTCACGTGAATAAATGATAATTTTCTTAGGATCGTAATTGTTTAAAACATACTTTGTAAAGGCCTTACCAAACGAACCCGTTCCGCCGGTAAGAAGGATAACTTTGTCGTTTAACATTCTTCTTGTTCCTTTCGGATTTTACTGTTCTGAATCAGTCCGCAACAGACATATATTATAGCATAAAACGGGCATTTGTGTAAATAGACTATCTCTTTTTGCGCCCTCTAAACAAAACCACCGCGATGGCTGCCACAAGGCCGATGCAGATAACAAGTCCGCCTATAAGAAATACCTTAAGTAAAGTGTCGCCTTCTTCCTCTTTTACGGGCTTTGTTTCAGGCACGGTTTCAGGTTCTGAAACAATGTCCGGTTCAACGATTTCTTCAGGCTCTTCTATTATTTCTTCAACTACAGGAGTAATGACGTAAACTTCTGCTCCGCAATCTGAACAAACGCCCTTTGAAAGGCCTTCTTTTTCGGTTGTGGCTTCTTCAATTACGCTTAACTCGCCGAGCTTATGATTCTTTAATGTGTAATCGGCTTTGTAGGAATACTCGTTGCAGTCATTGCATTTATATACCGTATATCCGAATTCGTCGCAGGTGCTTTCAATTACCTCTTTGGAAAAGTTTCCGCCTTCGCAGTAATGAGGAAGCAAATCTTTAGAGTAATCTTTTATCTCATTGCGCGTAAAATCAGACGAATTGCCGACATACTCGTAAGTCCAGTTCATAACTTCGCCTATGAAGTCCTTACAGTATGCTCTTCTGTCGGTATTGTCTTCGAAGAAGGTAATCATACCTTCGACTCTGGTATTGTTAATATATCCTGCGTAATTGTTTCCGAGAGGATAAAGAATGTACATTCCAACCAGTCCGCCGTCATGAACATAACCGTGGTCGGAATCATAACCGTCTATTTTAATAAAGCATTTGTCGACATCAAGATATCCTGCGGAATATCCGCCGCCCATAAACTGCTCGTCACGGTTTTCCTTGTCGTGGTCGATACAGATCAAAGTCACATCAGCATTGGTGGATGTAATCGAACCGTCTCCGCCGTATCCGACGATTCCGCCGACACCGAACATCTTGGCGGATACATCAAGTCTTAATGTTCCGTCAATGCTGCAGTTTTCGATGCTGCTTTTCTCAGAAAAACCTGCTATCGAGCCGATGAAGCAGGGCTCTTCTTTGTTTACGGTTACATTTATTCCCTTTAATGTTAGATTCTTAATGGTTGCGTTTTCAAGTACGCCGAAAAGACCTGCGAAACATGTGTCGTAAGTCTTGTAGTTTCCGTCGTATGTCGTACGAATTTCAGTTGATGTGGATTTGACCGACAGATTTAAAATCGCATGGTTGTTGCCGTCGAAGTTACCCGTAAAATCTATCGGAGTCCATTCGATGCCCGCCATATCGATATCGTTCATTAAAATATAATCCGCATTGGTATTCTCAGATACGGCCAGTAAATCATCCACAGTATAAATATTTATCGCTTCGCCATCGGCTTTGGCACTGATCCTAAAAGACATAAATGCCAAAACGAAGAAAGCCATTGTTGTCAGTAATAATTTAAAATTTTTTTTCATGATCTTAACGTCTTCTCTTCCTGCGTCTCTTTTTCTTTTGATTATTGCTTACTATGAAATACGCCGCGAATCCGCCTGCCATTAAAACAATTACAACTATCGCAACGATAACAAAGATTTCGGTTCCGGATAGCGAAGCCTCATCCTTGGTCTTTTCTTTGTCTTTGCTGTCAGTTTCTTTTTTGGCCTCTTCTTTTTCGAGGGCTTCTTTTTCAAGACGAGCCTTCTCCTCTTCTTCGGCCTTTTTCTTTTCTTCTTCGAGACGAAGTGCTTCCTCTTCTTCGAGTCTTATTCTTTCCTGTTCGTCATAGGAAACAAGATTTTCCATAAGGTCGTTCTTTGCAACGTCGGGACCGACATTTGATTTATAAAGTCCCCATTTAGCTGCAGAGTAAGGACCGTAATCATCTACGGAAAAATCACACCACTGCTGTGTCTGATGGCAGAGGTACGCCTGTCTTGCAACATCAATTGCTCTCTTGCCGCCAAAGCTCTCTAAGGGTGCTCTCATATCAAGCAACGTGGGGTCGTCCGAATTTAAATGAACATAGAATTTGGGAACAGTCCATGTGCCGTACTTTGAAATGCTGTCGGGATCGTAATTTTCGTCAGCCGCATTATCCACTGCCTTAATAGTATTGGTGGCCATAAATATATGCTGGCCGTGACCGTACTCGCCCTTTAAATAATCCTGCGTGACAACAACCTGAGGATGAACTCTTCTTATAATCTGAGTTTCAAACAAAGCCGCCTCGTCTTCGTTTATAGACTGAGCCGCGCCTTCATAAGTCGTGGAATAAGCATCCTCGAAGATACCCATTATCGGGTAATACTTTGCTCCCGCAAGCCACAAACCGTTTAACTTTTCATGTTCTCTGATGGGCTCGTATGTATTCCAGTGCGTGGTAAAAAACGCAAACTGAACTCGCATGTTCTTTTCCGCCTGATATATCGGAGTAATGCCTCCCAAGAAAATCTGCTCGTCATCGGAATGCGTGGAGAAAGCAAGGATATCTGCTTCTTCACATACAGGCTCCCATTTCTGAACCCAGACGGGAACATCCGCACTGTCGAAAGCAATGATATCGGACATTCTCATTTTATTAAGACCCTTAATCGGAGTCTGATCTCCGGCGTTGGGGATTACTATTGTAAGTTCGTTTGTTTCCTCGGGAAGTTCAATGTATTCGTGAAGGAAATTGTTCTTTCCGTAAGTGTAAGAATTATCACCAATTTTTAAAGTCCACTCGGGAACCATGCAGTCCCAGATTATATACAGACTATGCATTTTCGTTTCGCTTGAAACGGTTATTAATGTTCCCTCATCAAGCTTAATGCTCGTCGAATATTTTTCATCATGAAGTACGGACGAATCCTGTCCCGAAGAAATTGATATTTTAAGTGGAAGTGCATTGTGATAATAGCACTTGCTCTCATAAAGATCGGTACCCGCATCTTTGTTTGGCTCTATGGAAGTATCTACAGGCACTTTTATTGCTGCCAAAGCATTTAAAGGAAGCATTAAAAATGCAAGCATTAAAGGTGCTGTCGAAACTAATATTTTCTTGATTGTTTTTTTTATGATTTCTTTTATATACATACTTCTATCTCTTTTATGATTAATCATCCTAATAAAGATTATATAATTTTAAAGAATATATCAAGGTTAAAAGGTACTAAAAAAAGAATGCGAAAAACATTTTTAAAAAATATATTGACAAAAATTTAACGGCATGTTATCTTGATGATATCAAAATGATATCAAGAAATATCAAACATATATCTTAGTCAGCGATACATTTTGATTTTCGCACCATAAGGTTGCGAAAGGTTAAATTATTTTGGAGGAACAGTTATGGATAAACTCAACAAAAATGCTTACACAATTCAGGAGAGAGAACTTCGTCCGGCATCCGGAATATTAATGCTCTTCTTAAACATAATAGCCATCGGCCTCGAAGTTTTGTTCTTCTTTGTAGGATGCGGACTTGCCGCTGCAGGAAGCTACCTTACGATTTTGGGAATTGCACTTATACTCATCTGCGTAATCTTCTTTATCATCTCCTGCATACTCTTCGGCGGACTTAAAACGGTAAAACCCAACGAAGCAATGGTACTTACCCTCTTCGGTAAATATCACGGAACCATCAAAAAATCCGGTTTCTTCCTTGTAAATCCTTTTGCAAGCGCATTCAACCCCGGACTTACAACCGTGACACAGCCCAACGGCCAGAGAATTACCGTAGGTTCAAAGACAGTATCAATGAAGGTTAGAACTCTCGACAACCAGAAACAGAAAGTTAACGATATTCTCGGTAACCCCATCATCATCGGTGCAGTTGTTATCTGGAAAGTCGTAGATCCCACAAGAGCCGTATTCGCAGTTGAAAACTACAACAACTTCCTTTCGATTCAGTGCGACTCCACTATCAGAAATATTGCAAGACTTTATCCTTACGATGATATGGATGACAATGACGGAATCGATGAGAAAACCCTTCGCGGATCATCTCAGGAAATTGCAGACAGAATGAAAGAAGAACTTCAGACACGTGTTGCTGACGCAGGTATCGAAGTAATCGAAGTACGTATCACTCATCTTTCATATTCTGAAGAAATCGCTGCAGCAATGCTTCAGAGACAGCAGGCAGTTGCTATCATCGCAGCAAGAAAGAAAATCGTTGAAGGTGCAGTCAGCATGGTAGAAATGGCAATTGACCAGCTCTCAGAAAACCAGATTGTTAACCTTGACGACGAAAGAAAAGCTCAGATGGTAAGTAACCTCATGGTTGTACTTTGCGGCAACAAGGAAGCTCAGCCTATCGTTAACAGCGGTTCGATCTACTAATAAACGTTAACCCTTAGTTTAGGAAAAGGTGAAAATTATGGGAAATACAGATAAAAAAAATACAGATAATTCCGCTTTGGAAAAAAAGCAGATTCTGCTTCGCCTTTCTCCTTCTTTGCACAGCGACCTTGCCAAATGGGCCGAGGACGATTTCAGATCTATAAACGGTCAGATAGAATACCTCCTTTCAGAAGCAGTTAAAAAGAGAAAAGGTACTGATCAGAAATAAGCTTTAAAAAAAAATAACTGCCCGGCAAACTTAATTGTCGGGCAGTTTTATTTATTATGAATACTAATTATTCATCAAGTCCGAAGATATCATGAATTGCGTTTGCTGCTTTCTCAGCATCGTTAACGTCGATAAGAACCGTTACTCTGATTTCTGATGTTGAAATCATCTTGATGTTGATGTGCTCGTTGTAGAGGCATTCAAACATCTTGGCAGCAACACCGGGGTTAGACATCATTCCGGCACCAACGATTGATACCTTTGCAACATTCTTTTCCATTTCGATGTTCTGATATTTAAGTCTTGCCTGATTCTCTTCAAGAACCTTAAGAGCATCTTCGCCGAAGTTTCCGTCAACGGTAAATGAAATATCCTTTGTATTGTCACGACCTACAGACTGTAAGATCATATCCACGTTTACATTAGCCTTTGCAAGAGCATCGAATACTCTGAATGCGGTACCGGGCTTATCTTCAAGACCAATGATTGAAATTCTTTCAGCACTTTTATCTACGGCTACGCCGCTAACAAGCATTTTTTCCACTTTAACATCCTCCTTAACGATTGTTCCTTCCTCATTTGTAAGGGATGAACGAACTACCAAAGTAACTCCGTATTTCTTAGCCATCTCAACTGAACGGTTGTGTAATACGCCTGCACCGAGTGTGGCAAGATCGAGCATTTCGTCATATGTAATTTCGTTTAACTTTCTTGCTTTCTTAACAATTCTCGGGTCTGCTGTGTATACACCGTCAACGTCTGTGTAAATCTCGCACTTGTCTGCACGAAGAGCAGCTGCGATTGCAACAGCGGTTGTATCGGAACCGCCTCTTCCGAGAGTTGTATAATCGTCATATTTATTCACGCCCTGGAAACCTGTGATGATTACAATCTTACGGCTCTCAAGTTCGTGTGAAATTCTTTCGGTATCAATTCTTTTAAGTCTGGCATTTCCGTAATTGGAAGTTGTATGCATGGATACCTGGAAAGCATTTAAGCTTATTGCAGGCACGCCAAGGTTTGCCATCGCCATAGCCATCAGCGAAACGCTTGTCTGTTCGCCTACTGTAAGGAGCATATCAAGCTCTCTTCTGGATGGGTTGGGATTAATATCTTTTGCTTTTTCAATGAGTTCGTCGGTCATCTTTCCCATTGCCGAAAGAATAACTACTACATCATTTCCCGCATTGTAATCTTCAATGCAACGACGAGCTACGTTATAGATTCTCTCTTTGTTGGCAACAGATGTACCGCCAAATTTCTTAACGACTAACATTTTTTCCTCCTTGAGTTAAGATTTTATCCCCAAAACATCACTATTTTAATTCCATTTATTTGATTTTTCAACAAAAAACTACTCTGCTTCCAAAAAATGATTGGAAAGAAGGTATCCTTCATCGTAAAAATACCCCTTTTCAAGAGCTGTTTTCTCATAAAAGACAGGATCTCCGTCCTCTTCTATGGAAGAATCGTATAAAAGATACGGAACGGCTTCTTTTGAAGCACTTCCGAGTCTCACGGGTGTGGGGAAGCCGGACATTATAAGGAGTCTGAATTCCACGTCCCTGCCCTGAATCTCTTCCACCAGCGGTCCTATGATGTATGCATCAAGGTTTTCAATAGCGGAAATCTTCTTTTCAAGATCCTTGTTTTCGCCTGCAACACCGGGTGCTTTGACGTGAATCATTACAAAATCCATATCGTCTTCAAATAATGCTTTTACGGCAGCATCTTTTTTGGCACCGTAATTGGTCGACAAATCTCCTGTCGCACCCTCTGCCTCTATAACGGACAGATTTATTTTTTCTGCTACAGCTTTTATCTTTTCATCAGCTGTAACAATAGCGCCTTTTTTACCCGTGTTCGTATAAAAATCAAAGGATGTATCCGTTGGTTCATCCTTTAATATATTTTCAATAAGTGAGGGATTATATCCGAGTACAGAAAGAATTGCAACGTCGGGAGAGGCATCCATTCCTTTTGGAATTGTATGAACGATGCCTAACTCCGAAACTCTTGCAAGTGTATCGGTATGCGAAGTCTTGGCTGTAAAAAGAGGAGTCTTTCCGCCGAGTTCCTCAAGAGGTTCATCCGACATACCGTCACATATTATTACTACATACTTCATTTTTACTACCTGTCAAAAACTTCAGACCGCTTACAGGTCTAAAATACGAATATAATTGATTATCGATGCTTCGTAATTGTCTTTGATTTTAAAGAATTCTTCTTCGGAAATCTTTGCGCTTACAAAACCGATTTCGTCTGCTTCCGAATCAAGAACTTTCTCTGCTCCAAGAATCTTTGAAATCTCTTCGAAAGAATCTTTCTTTACACGAACGAAATAGCTGAAGTATTTTTCACTGTCTTTTGCAAGAACTGCATCTTCGTCCTTCCAGAGACATTCGATTGTTTTCCCCTTATTAACCGCACAGTCCACGATATCTGCCACAATTGCTGATGCAGTAGCAAGTTTGCCTGCTCCCTGACCATAAAAGAGTGTATCGCCAACCATGTTTCCTTTTACCATAATTGCGTTAAACACGCCGCGAACCATTGAAAGAGGATGCTTATCATTAACTAAGAAAGGAGCAACGATACACATAATCTTTCCTTCTTCCATACGGCTTAAACCGAGAAGCTTGATGGAAGAATTCAATTTCTTGGCGTATTCAAAATCTTCCTGATTGATATTCGTGATACCTTCCGTGCGGATATCCTGATAATGAACCGTTTTACCTGAGCTTAATGATGTAAGAATCGCAATCTTTCTGCATGCGTCGTATCCGCATACGTCTGCTTCGGGATTCTGCTCTGCATATCCCTTTGCCTGTGCTTCCTTGAGCACTTCGTCGTAATCGCAGTTTTCTTCATCCATCTTCGTAAGCATATAGTTCGTCGTACCGTTTAAGATACCGGTAATGCTTTCGATTTTCTCTGCCGTAAAGCTCGTGTGAAGCGGTCTGATGATGGGAATACCGCCGCCAACACTGGCTTCGAATATATATGTACAGTTATGTTCTTTTGCAATTTTAAGAAGCTCGGGACCGTGTTCTGCCACTACAGCCTTGTTGGATGTACACACACTCTTACCCGCAAGGAGCGCTTCCTTGGTGAATTTATATGCAGTCCCGATTCCGCCCATAGCTTCTACGACAATATCCACCTCGGGATCTTCTACGAGAATTTTGTAATCTTTTATGAATTTGTCCTGATGAGGATCGCCCGGAAAATCCCTTAAATCAAGTATGTACTTGACAGATACCTCATCGCCGGCTTTTTCATTAACTTCTTTTTGGTTTTTGTCGATTATTTCCACAACACCGCTTCCGACAGTGCCGTATCCCATAACAGCAACACTTATCATAACTATCTCCTTTATGACAAAATAATGCCAAAACAACAGAAATTATATCATTTTTGCAAGTGTTTGACAAGTTGAAAACTATGTTTGACACTCATCCCCTCACGTTGATAAAATGTATAGGAGAAATTTCAAGGAGGCTTCCCATGAAAGAAAAATTATATACAATACCTATGAACGATGCCGTAAATGCCAAGGATGAATGCCCTTTCTGCTACGTTGAAAGAGACGTTGAGCAGGATCTTTTAGACCTGGTTTTAGGCTCCGGTTCGTCCTATATGGAAGCCGATATGAGAGAAAAAACAGACAAGGCCGGCTTTTGCAAAATGCATTTTAAAAAGATGTTTGATTACGGCAATACTTTGGGAAATGCATGGATTTTAAAAACCCACTATATGGAGATGCGCCGCCAGATGAAGGATGCAATGGATTCATACAAGCCCGGCAAGACACCTTTTATGGCCAAGTTTACGAAGTCTTCGGGCGCTGAGCTTAGAAACTCTGTAGCTGCATGGGCAAAGGCCAAGGAAGAATCCTGTTATATCTGCAATTCCTTTAATGAAATGTACGAAAGATATCTTGACACTTTCTTTGTAATGTATAAAAAAGATCCCGAATTTGTAGAGAAGATAAAAAATTCAAAAGGCTTTTGTATCACACATTTCGGAGATGTATGCGAGGCTGCTGAAAGCAGACTTAACGACAAGCAGAAGGAAGAATTCTTCAATATGCTCTTCCCTTTAATGCAAAAGAATATGGATCGTCTCCAGGAAGATGTTTCATGGCTCATTGAAAAATACGATTACAGAAATAAAGATGCCGACTGGAAGAATTCAAAGGATGCAATCCAGCGAGGCATGCAAAAATTAAAAGGCGGCTATCCTGCCGATCCCGTATATCAGCAAAAGAAATAAGCAGTAAAAAGCCCGGCACTTTAAAGTGTCGGGCTTAATTTTTTTATCTGTCCCATTTATCACACAGCGAGTTGATCTGGTCTGCAAATTTGGCAAGGTCTTTGTTTGCACCGCCCTGGTTTCTGTCGATAACCTGCAATAGTCTGTTTCCTGCTGCAAGGAGTCTTGCAAATACCTCGGATACTCTCTTCGCAGGGTCTTTTTTGACAACAGGTCTCGGATATGCTTCGTATTCAATCTCATCTGCCAAAAGATCGTAGATGGTTCCGGAGTAAGGAGCATATGTATCAAATCCGTATTCATCTCTTAAGCAGTCCGCAAACATATTGCAGACGCTATCTTCACCGTGAACAAGAAATACTTTGTTGGGTTTTCTCTTAAAGGCACTTACCCAGTCAATAAGCCCGCCCTTATCCGCATGTCCGCTCATTCCGGCCAAAACTTCAATATGAGCATTTACTTCAATCGGCTCTCCAAAGAGCTTAACTTCTTCGATGCCGTCAACAAGCATTCTTCCTAATGTTCCGTTAGCCTGATAACCTACGAAGAGGATTGTACACTCTTCTCTCCAAAGGTTGTGCTTTAAATGATGTCTGATACGTCCTGCTTCACACATACCTGATGCGGAGATTATTACCTTGGGCTCTGAATCAAAGTTGATTTCCTTGGATTCGTCGGATGTAATGGTTAAGTTAAGTCCCGGGAATACCAGAGGGTTGATACCCTGTCTTACCAGTTCCATTGCCTCATCTGAGAAACAGTTGTAAATGTTTTTCTGGAATACTTCGGTTGCTTCAACGGCTAAGGGTGAATCCACGAATACCTTAAAATCATCGTGACCCGTTATCATTTTGGCTGCTTTAATCTGTCTTAAGAAATAAAGCATTTCCTGCGTTCTGCCGACAGCAAACGAAGGAATTACGACATTGCCTCCGCGGTCAAACGTGGTCTGAATTATATTGGCAAGTTCCTTAACATAATCGGGCTGATCATTGGAGTGATACCTGTCACCGTAGGTGGATTCCATCACAACATAATCGGCTTCATCGGTGTATGTCGGATCTTTTAGGATGGGATCGTTTATATTTCCGAGGTCACCCGAGAAAACGATTTTCTTGGTAACACCCATTTCGGTAATCCAGATTTCAATACTTGATGAACCGAGCAAATGTCCTACATCGGTAAATCTGAAGGATATACCCTCGCAGAGATCATATTCTGCATTATATGCAAACGGAAGGATCTTACGAATGATTCCTTCGGCATCTTCCATTGTATAAAGCGGTTTTACGTCAAAGTCCTTTGCGCCTCTTTTAGCCTTTCTGCTCTTCCATTCTGCTTCCTGCATCTGAATATGCGCGCAGTCACGAAGCATTATGCTGCAAAGATCTCTCGTGGCCTCGGTAGCAATAACTTTTCCTTTGAACCCCTTGGAATATAAAAGAGGCAGAAGTCCCGTATGGTCAATATGCGCGTGCGTAAGAAAAACATAATCAATATCGCACTCTGCACAGGGGAGCTCGGCATTTTCAAACACATTAATACCCTGCTCCATACCATAGTCAACCAGAATCCATTTGCCGCATGCTTCCAGGCAGTGACAGCTTCCGGTTACCTCGTGATTCGCCCCGATAAAATGAAGTCTCATATGAAATTTTGCCCCCTTAAAACCCTGAAGTATTCCTACCTCACATCATAGTTTATTTTACCAAATTTTGAGTGATTTTTCAATGAAACGTTTTCCTCAGATCGTTTTCCCCGGCTTCGCTCTGCAGATAATTGTATCCATGCAGTGATAATGCGTTATTCCTCCGCTGTTATCCTCGAAAATTACTTCATCAATCTTCTCAAATTTCCAGTCGGAAAAGTATGTGAACAGCTCGCCCGACTTCCACATCTTCTCTTCTTTATCCCAGTCAGGCGGTAATTCAAGAAATGATTTTTCAACAAATACATTGATAAAAACAATTCCGTTCGGTTTTGTAATTTTCTCAAGTTTCTTAAAGAAAGCTTCTTTATTCTCATTGAAAATATACTGAACCGTTCCTGTGGAAAAGATAATATCAAACTTCTCGTCTGTTTCGAAGGTATTGATGTCGTCAACATAGGCATTGACTTTTACGCCTCTTTTATGAGCAAGAGCAATTGTTTTTCTTATGCCGTTTTCTGTTAAATCAAAAGCAGTTACATCATAGCCTTTCTCGGCCATAAAAACCGCGTCTTTTCCTTCGCCGCAACCTATGTCGAGAACCTTGGTATTCTCTGCGGGAGGGCAAAGATTTATAAGGTCTAATAAAAAATCACCGGGTTCCAGGCCCCAGTAATATTCATCGCCTTCATACCATTTTTCGTAATTGGTTCTTATGCTCATAAAAGATTAATCTTCCCCGTAAAATAATAAGCCATGCAAATGGCAAATGTGCCGACTAACATAAGGATTATGGAAATATACCATTTTCCTCCCTTGTTATAGCCGTAAAAATCGTCCCATTTTTTCTCTTCGTTTTTAACCACCAGAACTTTGTAGTAATAAAGAATTCCGTACAAAATAACCGGAAGCATGCCAAAGAGTGAATACACAAATGAAAGGCTTCTTCTTTCAAGGATCGTAAAAGTAACAATCGCGATAAGCGGATTGATTAGATGCATCCAGAGTTCGCGTCCCGTAAGGACTATTTTATATCCTATGGTGGGGCCTAAGAAAACAAGCACGGTAATCATCGTTACCGTCACTGCTGCCGTTCCGGTATATTTAATCATCCACACAATAAATGAGTTCGGGAAAATGATGATTAAGAGGGAAGCAATCGCAAGATGCACATTACTTAAGAACGTAAAATATTTAAGCGGTCTTTTACCATTTTTTAATTTCCATCCCTCGTCATTTTTAAAAGACATGATCGTAAAAAACACCATATCCGCGAAGACAATCAGATTTAAAATTATATCAATTATCTGTTTTACATTTGCCATAAGATTTATTTTTTCTTATCCTTAATCCTGAATTTTTCGATATTAATTCCTGCTCTTCTTGCAAAATTTATCAATTGTTCCGGTGATGCCGAATAAATATTGTTTGTTGTAGATACATTCGAAGGAAGCAGTACTATCGCGGTTCTTAAGGTTTCTCTCGCAACCAGCGCTTTTCTCAGCTTCTCGTAATCAATGTTCATGTCAACTTCTTTAGCCATTTTGTTGCCTCCTTATAAATCGTTTATTCTTTTTTATCGGGCGCCTTTGCCACTATTTCTCTGTATTCTTTGCTGTTCATAAAATTCGCCACTCCATACAGGGCATCGAAGGAATTCTTTGAATCCAGCAAATCCTGATACAGCATATCAAGTATTTCGGAATCCTTGTTTTTGACTTTTTCAAATTCAGCAAGGACTATATAAAAATAATAGTTTAACAGTCTTTTATTATTTCGCATCCAGTGAAATATCGGACAGATGTTTATAAAAATCATTACCGCCAGATGCTTTTTATATAACGCATTTGAGTTTTTATCTTTCGACATCGGCAATATCTCTCTTCTTTATCGTAAAACAAAATCTTTTCCCATGTTGTAATAAATCTTTATCGGCTTAATATCACGCAGATCTTTTTGCATAACCTGATCAATCATTTTGGTTATTGAACTGCATCCCAGCAATTCAAAATAAAGCTCGTTGGTGTCATCTCCGAAAACCTTTTTATTTATGATTCCGCATATGCATTTATCAAGCATATCATAATCGAGAAGCTGCGAAACACATACTTCGCAAGGTCCGTCCGCCATATTAAACGTGACTTTATCGGATATTTCGTATTTTTTATCAAATTTACTTATTACTGCATGCGTTGCAAGAATTTCGGGAAGGAAATAAACACATTCCGATGCAAGAACAGGATCGTCCATAATCTGCTTCGCATCTTCAACCAGACGGTCATATAAGTCTTCTGAACCTGCTGATTTGCGGAATAATTTTAAATATTCCACAACTGTATTTTCGAGTTTCTTTCTTCCTTCTTCTCCTTCATAAGGACTCTGAATAAAAGTTTCGGGATTTTGTTCAATAATAATAAACTGTTTGTCTGAAATAAGTTTTCCGTCAGACCATTTTTCGGCTACTTTTGCAACTATTCTTCCAAGCTCCGGAATATCCACATCATCTATTCTGCATTCGCCTACTACTTCGTTATAATACTTTGCGGCGTAGATTTTTACATACACCATTTTCTGATTTCCCAGGCGTTTTACAATTTCCGATTTTAATAGATCCCAGTAACGGTCGTTATTCCCAATATCGGAATCGTCGTTCTGATCTCCTATTCTTACAATGTCGCCGCAATATGCTGCCCACTCATGGTGCTTTCCGGCAAATTCGGTTTCGAAAGGCTTTGGTTCCAAACCCGTAAAGAGTCTTCTTAACCCGGACATTAATCCGTACGAAAAAGAATATGATGCCATGGAAGCAGAGCTTATTACATCTGTTCCAAAACCTGTACACCATTCATAAAGATATTTGTCCCACCCATTTACATTCACATGAAATTCAAGTCCGACATTAGTTCCGTTAACCTGTGCAACCACGGGAGTGATAATTGTATCTACCTCAGGAAGATAAAGACTGTTTTCTCTTCTCTCAACTTCAAACCCTAGTGTTTCCGGTAATCCTTTTTCTAATACATGTTCTAAAATCTCTTCCATTTTTCCCCTCATTTCTGCTGTTTGAATCCAATCAAAAATTCAGTTCTTTTACACGGTTTTCTCCATTTACTATTTTATCATAAAAAAGACCGGAGAAATATATACTCCGGTCCGTTTTTTTATTCTATTTTTTTATACACTTCGCAGATTGTGTTTCCGTAGGATTTTATCTCTTTTATGAGAGTGTGATCTTTCTTTAGTTCGTTATAGGCTTCTTTTGAATACATATTCGCGTAGGTCGTATTTACTATTACGTAATCGGCTTCTTTATAATCCTCTTTTATGGTGATTCTTAATTTGTCCAAATTAATCAGTCTGTCGTAATTCCTCTCAATTCCCCAGAGAGTCGGATTGTTGAAGCATCCGACGGAGAACTCTTTTTCCTCTCTCTCGAGAATAGTGTTCAAAGCTTCTTCTATCGACAGATCCCAGTAGTCGAGTTCAAACCTTTCCTCAATGTTTTTGCCCGCAAGCATATTGTAAAAAGAGTGCTCCTGGGGGTAATTCGCACCGATTCCAAGCGCACAGTTTAAAAGATAAAATCCGGTTGCTATCGGAATGACTGCCGCAAGTTTTCTTTTCTTTAAATACCTGTGTATTCCGATAAGGCCGTGAACCATGAGTAAAATAAGGGAAGGATATACAAAATAAAAATGTCTCCAGCCGTTGTATACCCTAGTGCCTGATATTACGGCAAATGCAAGCGGAACCGCGCCGCACAGGGCAAACACTATTGTTTCTATGCTTCGTGCTCTTTTTTCATCCCTGTTTGTAAAAAGTCCGGCAGCCGTTAATCCGATACCGATTGCAAGAAGGAAAAGATGAACGGTCGGAGTTGTGATTCCTATCATTCGTAAAAGATATTTATGCGGCGTTCCGGTCACGTTGTGATAAAGCATTATGCCGTTATAAAGCACATAATCGTTCCAGCGGTTAAAATCTAGCGCAAAGGTTAAAAGGTATGCAAAAAACTTAATTATTCCGTCGAAACTCGCAGGTGTCAGAAGTATAAAAAACAGAATCCAGAACACTATGCAGGAAGCGGTTTTTATCAAGGTTTTTATGTTTAATTTTTTATGAAATAAAAGATTAAAAAACGCATAAATTCCCATCACTCCGAACGGCCAGGCACCGACTATTTTCGTGTTCATTGCAAAGGCGCCGGAAAGTGCAAAGAGTATTACATCCCTCCACTCACATTTTTGGGCGACTCTGTATCCGAAATACATTATCATAAAAACGGTGGATAAAAGAACCATGTCCTTGTTGTTGTAATGACTCTCCGCAAACATCCTCGGAGTCAGCCAGAACAAAAGAACGGCCGCCATTGCGACAGGGGTGTCTTTGTACATTTCTTTTACAAGAAAATAAAGGCAGAGCATGCCTAAGAATACAAGGAAAAACGTATACGCATGCCATATCGCACTGCCCAAACTGGTGTTGTTTTTTTCAATGAAGTAAATAAAAGAAACGGGATAATAAAGAGCCGTGCCGTGATCCTTTTCGATGGATTCGCTAATAGGGATTATGCCGTTTGCTTTTAAATCCTTTGTAAGCGCCATGTCGGGTGAAATGCGATTTGCATATTCTAAAATATTTGAATATAAAATTTCCTTTTCGCTTTTCTCATCCAGATAACTTCCGTATCCGAAAGAGGTTATAAAACCTATTATAAAAATCAGTAAAAGGAATAAAACCTGTGTCTTTTTGTTGTTTAAAAATACAATAATTATGTTTGTTCGAGTCGCGTTATTTTCAGTCAATTTGATTACCCTCTTCCAGTTAAAAAATTGTGCCCCCAAGGTAATAGTTTTTTATTTAATATATTACAGTATCCGTTCTGATATCAAAGTCGTCATGAAACGTATCTTTTACGATGCATTCTTTAAAACATACCCCTGCTTTATAAAAATCATACGCTTCAAATCTTGATAAATACTTATCGTAATACCCTTTCCCGTATCCTATTCTGTAGCCTTTTTCGTCAAATGCAATTCCCGGAACCGCGATTAAGTATTTTTCATTTTCCTTCGGATTAAACAAAGGACAGCTTTCTTCGGGTTCTCTGACATTAAAGTTTCCTAAATGAAGCTTGGATAAATCGTCCACCTCATAGAAGTTCATTTCTTCCTTATCGCATCTTGGAAAATAAACAGGAATATTTATCTCTTCAAAAATGCCTATTACATCAACCTCATATTTTTTCGGCGCATAGAGTAAAACTGCCGAAAAAGAATTCTCTTTTATGAGCTCTTCGAGTTTTTTCGAAATCTCAAAGGACTCTTCTTTTCTTTTTTCGTCAGGAATATTCTTTCTTATATCCAAATATTTGGTTCTCAGTTCCTGTTTATTCATATATATTAAATCGCAGTTTAACTTTCAATGAAGTTTACTAATCAATTACAGTTTTTCGGAGTCAAGTATTACGGTAAAAGGACCGTCATTTAAAAGTTCAACCTTCATATCGGCGCCAAAGATGCCTTTTTCGACCTTCTTACCGCTCTTCTTACATTCGTCGATGATGTATTCATAAAGTTCGTTGGCCATATCCGGTCCGCCTGCGTCCGTAAAAGAAGGTCTGTTGCCTTTTTTACAATCTGCGTAAAGAGTAAACTGTGAAATAAGCAATAGTTCGCCGCCTACATCTTCCAATGAAAGATTTGTCTTGCCGTTTTCATCTTCAAAGATGCGAAGGCCTAACATCTTTTTTATGAGCTTATCCGCAATCTCCTTTGTGTCAGTTCCTGATACGCCTATAAGTACCAGAAAGCCCTTGTTTATCTCTCCGACAATTTTGGAATCTACGGTAACGCTTGAATGTGTTACTCTTTGTATAACAAATCTCATTTTTAACCTCGTCTAAAGTTTTTCACTGTTTTTATTCTAATTTTCTCTGCAATACTTCGTCAAGAAATTTATAATACCGCGATAAATATACCCGTGATGATTATAAGCGCGCAGACAAGCTTATATGTGATGTTCTTTTCTTTGAATATAAACTTGCCGGCGAGTATCGTTACAAGGCAACAGCTTTGTTTTATGAGCGTCATAACGGTCACTCTCGATTCAGGCATACTGTTGGCAATAAAGAGCGCTCTGTCACCGATTACAAACATTATCGCGAGTATCCAGATCCAGTAGTTTTTAATCGCGCTTTTAAACTTGATTTTCTCTCTCGTGACGATAATGAAGATGATGTAATAAAGCACCATAAAGAGCATGTACCAGAACTGAAGCTGATTGCTTGAAACATGCTTTGTAAGTATTTTATCCATTACTCCCGATATTGCGTTAAAAAGGCAGGAAATCATCGTGAAGCAAACAATTTTAAAGCTGACTTTTTCATCTTTTAAATTTTTCTTTCTCTCGCATAACAGAACGCCCACGCATACAAGCACGGAACCGATAATAGTGGTAAGCGTCATCTCCTCTTGCAGTATGATAATTCCGAGTGCCGAGGCAAATACCACACGTGATAAGTCTATAACGCCGTAAAGACTTACAGGCATCTGTTTTATGGCCTTAAACGATAAAATCCAGGCTATGAATATAATAAGCGATTTAAAGGCGATAGGAAGTAAAAATATCCAGTCCACGCGCATCGCTTCTTTTATTCCGGGAAGCACTATTATAAAAGATATAAGCGTATATAAAATAAGCACTTCCAAAACAGTATTCTTTTCAAGTGATTTCTTCTTTACGATTTCTCTGCCGCCTTTTAAAAGGCCGTAAAGAAGTACAAGCCAAATCCACATAAAAATTCCTTATAAGCATAAAAAAAGAGGGCATCTTTGTAATGCCCCCTTAATATTTGATTTTTATTATTCTTCGTCTTCGTCCGCCTCGTCGGTATCGTTAACATCGATGGGCTTGTCTTCTTTGTCCTCGCCCCAGATTCTCATGTTAAGCTCTTTATCCTTCTTCTCGACGAGATCAAGCACTGCCTTAGCCTTAGCCTGCTCTGCGCTTGCCTTTTCCTCATCCTTGATGAGAAGTTCGAGGTTTGCGGAAATGATATCGATGTTGTTCTTGAATTCCTGAACAAGTTCTGCTGTCTTGTCAATTGCAACCTTGGTGATTTCTTCGATGTATGAATCGAACTGAACCTTGGTTGTATTCGCGAACATTGTCTCAACGTCGTTCTTGTAAGACTTCTTATCGTTGGTAGAGAAGATGAAGATTGCCTTCTGCTTGTTGATGTACTCATCCATCTTCAAAGCCTTCAAACTTGAAGGAGGAACCTGAGTATCGGCAACGTTCGTGATTCTCTTGATAATCTCTTCGTCGATTCCTTTATAACCTGAAATCTTCTTGATGATGATACCTTTGAGTTCGTCAATCTGCTGGATAAGAATTCTTCCACGGTTGTTCTTGTAGTTATCATCGATTTCCTGAAGATATCTGTTAAGTTCGTTTCTGATGATGTTGTTCTTCTCTTCGAATACTTCGGGACGAAGAGCAATCCATTTCATCTTGTCTGCAATCTTGCCTGCCTGAATCTGACGGTTACCCATTACAGTGTATAACTGGTTGATATCATCAATCTGGAATACCATGTTCTCGGTAGTCATATTGGTAAGATAATCTGCGTAAGCTTCATCAATATCCTTAACCATGCTGGTCTTCATTGTATTGATGTTTCTCTCGATTTCTTCCTTGGACAGTCTTGCCTGATTCTCAATTACTTCGTAGTCTTCACGGATGAAATCTACTACGCTCTTGATACCGTCGTAAAGACCTTTGGCCTTAACAGCAAGTGCATATTTACGACCGTACTGAATAATCTCTTTTTCAATCGCATACATACCGGAGTTAACGTAGATTCTCTGAAGGATGGGATAAAGACTGGAGTCCTCGGGATTGTTACACTTCTTAAGTTCTTCGAAGCAATCCTTGATAAGAGCCTTTGTCTCGTTATCCGAACGTGCAAGCTTGTCAAGCTTGAAGTACATACCTGTATCTACATCCACCTGGATGTTGTCTACTCTGAAAGGATCGTCAACGGGATCGTTGTTGATTTCGTTCTTGTGGTTAGCCAGCCATCTTCTTTCGTCTTCTGTATCGACGTTGTTTCCGATAGCCTTTGCAATGTATGCTGCCTTGGATGATACGAAGAAGAGTCTTTCCTTGGAAAGGTCAATCTGCTGTGCTTCCTCGTTGTAAATCTTATCAGTTTCCTTAAGAGTAACTTCGACTTTCTTTTTCTTCAAAAGCTGAAGATCTGTAAGTGACTTTGTATCAGCCTGGTTGATTACGTGAAGCGATCTCGTAAGGTCGATGGTAGTAGCTTCGTTTTCTCTGTTGCTTGAATTAATCAAATTGTAGAGAATCGAGTTACCTGTACCTTCCATCTTGGTCGGCTCGTATAAAACGATTAAGATGGAGTTGGTCTGCTGAGCAAGTGCTTTCTGAAGTACGAGCAAATGCTCATTGGAGTTCGAATCGGTACCGGGTGTATCGTAGAAGGTGAAGTTAATGTTCTCGTCCAAAGGAATCGGGAAGCTTACTTCGATGATACCGTCGATATATTCTTCGTTCTCGTCAGTTCCCATATTGGGAATGTCGTTTAATTTCTTGAGTACCTGGTATAACTGTTCATGCTGCTGAAGTCTGAACATGATTGCGGAGTTAACTTCGGAATTGATCTTCTCCTGAGTAATCTCGCATTCGCCGTCAGCATGGAAAGCAAATCTCTTCTTCTCTGCATCCCAGACAATGTTTGCGATAACCGATGTATCGGGATCGCTGCCTTTTTTGATTACAAACGAAACAGCGGGCTCCTTGGCGTTCTTGATTCTGAACATCTTGGCCGTCTCGGAGTTGATACTCTCGGGAAGAATTCTCTTACCGATTAACGCATTGATGAATGTCGACTTACCGGAAGAATATGTACCTACCAAGCAAAGGTTAACGTCCGAATTGTTAAGTCTTGCTTTCTTGGATTCAAACTCTGTCTTTCTTTCAACAAATGATTTTCTGATGTCGGAATTCTGAAGTTCGTTATCAAATGTCTCAAGAGTTGCATCACAAAAATCCGCAATAGCGGTATAAATCTCCGTTACGGAAGGAAGTTCGATGAACTGTGTAACCTTAAATCTGTCTTCGTTAACGGATTTGTTGTATTCTCTGACTTTTTTTACAAAGTCTTCATAGTCAACCTTGGTTCCCTTGAAAACCAGATTGACATTGTCTCTTAAAAATTGTTCCCAAATATCATCAAAGAATTTATTGCCGTGATTCTGGAGCAGGAATTCGCCGTTGTCAGGTCCGTACTGATTGAGCCAGGGACACATGGCATAAGGAATCTCCACGAACTCGCCCTTTGCTTTGGCAAGAAAACGAATCTCCTTCTTCACAGGATGATACATTATCATTAATTCTTTCATGAATGCCTCCCCAAATGTCTGTTAGGGTGAATATCTATTAATCCACACCATTTTTTATTATATACTTTATAGTGTCAAAAATCAAACGATATTCTAAACTTGAGCCCTATTTCTTTACACTTTTTTGCAAAAATTTTCTAATTCACATTTTCAATCTGCCAGTCGATGGGAGAAAGACCGTTTTCCCGTAAAAAATCGTTGGCTTTTTTGAAGTGTCCGCAGTCGAAAAATCCTCTGTAGGCAGAGAGGGGTGAAGGATGCGGAGCCGTCAGAATCAGATGGTTTGGATTGTTTAAAATCTCTTTTTTCGAAATCGCCGACTTACCCCAGAGCATAAAAACTATCGGCCGGTTCTGTTCGTTTAAAATCTTTATTGTCGCATCGGTGAATTTTTCCCAGCCTATTCCCTGATGTGACTGAGGTGAATGAGCCCTGACCGTCAGCACGGCGTTTAATAAAAACACGCCCTGTCTGGCCCATTTTTCAAGATATCCGTTATCAGGTATGTAACAGCCTAATTCCCTGTTTAATTCCTCGTAAATATTCCTAAGCGAAGGCGGTATTTCTATGCCTTTTTGCACCGAAAAACAGAGTCCGTGAGCCTGTCCGACGTCATGATAGGGGTCCTGTCCGAGTATCACGACCTTGACATTTTCAAGCGGAGTAAAATGATATGCGTTAAAAAGATCCTGTTTGGGCGGGAAAACCGTGTGATTCTTATATTCGTCGAGAAGTTTTTTGTAAAGATTAATATAATACTCTTTGCCAAACTCTTCTTTTAGGGCTTTTTCCCACTCTCCTGTGATAGGCGGCATATTTTATAACCTCACGGGTATTCCTTCGTTTGCAAGGAATTTCTTTACTTCACGAATTTCAAGTTCCTTAAAGTGGAAAAGGCTTGCTGCAAGTGCTGCATCGGCTTTTCCTTCTGTCAATGCATCCTTAAAATGCTCCATGGTACCGGCACCGCCCGAAGCGATAACGGGAATCGAAACATTTTCGGCGATGGTTCTGGTTAATTCGATATCGTAGCCGTTCTTCGTACCGTCGCAGTCCATACTGGTAAGCAATATCTCTCCGGCGCCGAGTTCACAGGCTTTTATGGCCCATTCAAGCGCATCTATGCCCATATCGACACGACCGCCGTTTTTATAAATATTCCAGCCGCTTCCGTCCGCTCTTCTCTTGGCGTCAATGGCTACAACAACGCACTGTGAACCGAATTTATCCGCAGCTTCGGCGATTAAATTGGGATTCATGATAGCGGCAGAATTTACGGCCACCTTATCGGCGCCTTCTCGTAAAATCTTTTTAAAATCATCGACGGTTCTGATACCGCCGCCTACGGTAAACGGAATAAAAACGCTTTCCGCAACCGCTCTTACCATGTCAACCACGGTATCTCTCGCATCGGAGCTTGCGGTAATGTCCAGGAAAACAAGCTCATCCGCACCTGCTTTGTCATAAGCGAGCGCACATTCAACCGGGTCTCCGGCATCTATAAGATTGACAAAATTTACACCTTTTACAACACGTCCGGCATTTACGTCGAGACACGGAATAATTCTTTTTGTATGCATTTAAGCCTCCAGGAAATTCTTTAAGATCTTAAGT
This sequence comes from Lachnospiraceae bacterium G41, assembly GCA_900100245.1. GTDB lineage: Bacteria > Bacillota > Clostridia > Lachnospirales > Lachnospiraceae > UBA3766. The sequence continues at coordinate 15,503 of FNEU01000002.1, read as the reverse complement.
CCAACCGCCGAGCTCTTCTCGGGATGGAACTGTGTGGCATATATATTTCCCCACTCCACTGCTGCGTGGATAGTCGTACCGTATTCTGTGGTCGCGGCAACGATTTTTTCATCCTGCGCCTTAAGATAATACGAATGGACGAAATAAACGTAGCTTCCCTTTACGATTTTCTTAAAAAGTATGCTTTTCTTGGGAAAATCTAGGGAATTCCAGCCCATGTGGGGAATCTTTCTGTCGTCTCCTTCGGGGAGTCTTAAGATTTTTCCCTTCAAAAGTCCGAGTCCCTCTACACCGGGACTTTCTTCGCTTGATTCAAACAAAAGCTGAAGTCCGAGGCAGATTCCAAGGAGCGGTTTGCTCTCATCCACTACAAGTTCTTTTATGATTTCGGTAAGGCCGTATTCGTTTAACTTACCCATAGCATCTCCGAATGCACCAACGCCCGGAAGAATCAGTTTGTCGGCCTTTTTAAGCACTTCTTTGTCTCTCGTAATCACGCAGTCATATCCGAGCTTAATTACTGCTTTTTCAACGCTTTTGATATTGCCTGCATCGTAATCAATTATAGCTATCATATATCCTCCGAAAGTGTATTTTTCTGCCTGAAAAAAGCAAATAAAAAACCTCGGCTGTCAATCCATCGGTTAAAAAAAATTGTCTGAAACCGAAAAACCGCCGTTAAAATAAAAAAATACACATGATAATTATAACATAGTCATGTGTAAAAAACAGTATTTACTGTAATAAAAAAATCGGAGTGACAAGATTTGAACTTGCGACCTCTGCCTCCCTAAGACAGCGCTCTAGCCAAACTGAGCCACACCCCGATTGACGCGATTTTTCAATCCGCAACGACTATTATATCCAAACACCACACCTAAGTCAAGTAAAAATTTAATTTGTTTTTGCGATGCTTTCAAGATACTCTTCAACCTTCACGTAAATCTCTTCTAAGCCCCTCTTGTCTTCGGCCGAAAACGGTATGATTACGGTGTTTTTGTCGCATTCAAGCTTCTTTTTAATGATTGATACCTGTTTACTTACGGCACCCTTTGATATTTTATCCGCCTTTGTTGCAATAACTATCGGATCAAAGCCGTTTGCGACTATCCAGTCGTACATCTGAACATCGTTGGCACTAGGCTCGTGTCTTATATCCACGAGAAGAAAAACGGCCTTCAGAGTGGGTGATTTCCTTAGATAGCGCTCAATCATTTTGCCCCACTGTTCCTTGACGGATTCCGAGACCTTCGCATAGCCGTAACCGGGTAAGTCAACGAGATAAAATTCGGAATTTATGTTGTAATAGTTGATGGTCTGGGTTTTGCCGGGCTGCGAGGATATTCTGGCATACGATTTTCTGTTCATAAAAGCATTGATAAGCGAAGATTTACCGACATTACTCTTGCCCGCAAAAGCAAATTCGGGGAGTGAATTATTCGGAAGTCTTGAGCTTACACCGCATACGGTTTCAAGATTTATGCTCTTTATTTTCATGCCTTAACCCTTTCGATTTTTACAAAGCCTGGCACCCTTCGGGAGCCGGGCACTGATGAATGAAAAAGGGGCAATTTCTTGCCCCTTACTATTACGCTGTTACGGTTTCGGTCGAAACGTTTACCGCTTCTCCTTTTCTTATCACCACAGGTTCGGATAAACCTAAAATCGAATCCTTGGTGATATGGCACTCTGCAATGGTATCGTCCGAAGGAATTTCGAACATTACCCTTGTCATAACCTTTTCCATAATGGATCTGATACCTCTCGCACCGGTCTTACGTTCGTAAGCTTCCTTGGCAATTTCTTTTACGGCATCCTCATCAAAGAAAAGATTTACGTCGTCAATCTTAAACAAAGCCGTATACTGCTTAATCATGGAGTTTTTCGGCTCTTTTATGATCTTAACAAGCGCTTCCTCATCCAGGCCATCAAGTGCCACATTGATAGGCACACGGCCAACAAATTCTGGGATAAGACCGAATTTTACGAGGTCCTGAGGTGCAACTTCCTTGAAAAGATTGCTCTTTTCGAGGATATTGTTTTTAACGATTTCAGAATTGAAACCGATTGACTTTTTGTTAAGTCTCTGCTCGATGATATTTTCGAGTCCGTCAAACGCACCGCCGCAGATAAACAAAATATTTGTTGTATCGATGGGAATAAGCTCCTGCTGGGGATGCTTTCTGCCGCCCTGAGGGGGAACAGATGCATTCGTACCTTCGATGATTTTTAAAAGTGCCTGCTGAACACCTTCACCCGATACGTCTCTGGTGATGGATACATTCTCGCTCTTTTTGGTAATCTTGTCGATTTCATCGATATAAACAATACCGTACTCTGCTCTTGCAACATCATAATCCGCAGCCTGAATCAGCTTAAGAAGGATATTTTCAACGTCTTCGCCTACATAGCCCGCTTCGGTTAGTGTAGTGGCATCACAAATGGCAAAAGGCACATTTATGATCTTTGCAAGCGTCTGTGCAAGATATGTTTTACCGGAGCCCGTAGGTCCGAGCATAAGTATATTGCTCTTTTGGAGTTCCACGTCAAGATCTGCCTGAGTGGTAACTCTTTTGTAATGATTGTAAACGGCTACAGACAGAACTATCTTTGCTTCTTCCTGTCCTACCACATAATCATCAAGAAACTCTTTAATCTGCTTGGGCTTCAAAAGGTTGATGTTTAAATTTGTTTTACTAAAATCGTAATCCGATGCTTCAAACAAATCCTCTTCCATGCCTTCTTTTGCCTGGAGTTTAAGAATATCATTGCATGTGGAAATACATTCGTCGCAAATATATATTCCGCCCGGTCCGGCTATCATCTGTCCGACCTGGCTCTGCGTCTGTCCGCAAAAAGAACATTTTACCTGTTTGCCGTTTTTGTCGGAATCATTTCTTTTATTTGCCATATTACTCCTGTTTGCTCTCTTCTCTCGAAGAAATTACAAGGTCAATAAGACCATATTCCTTTGCTTCTTCTGCAGTCATCCAGTTATCACGATCGGTATCCTTGGCGATAACGTCGAGAGGCTGATTACAGTTTTCTGCAAGAATTTTGTTAAGCTTTTCCTTAGTCTTTAAGATATGCTTTGCAGCAATCTCAATTTCGGTAGCCTGACCCTGAGCACCGCCCAAAGGCTGATGAATCATAATCTCAGCATTGGGAAGAGCCATTCTCTTACCTTTTGTACCGCCTGAGAGCAAGAATGCTCCCATAGAAGCTGCCATACCGATACAGATAGTTGAAACATCACACTTGATGTACTGCATTGTATCGTAAATAGCAAAGCCTGCGGTTACGGATCCTCCGGGAGAGTTGATATAAAGCTGAATATCCTTTTCGGGATCTTCGGCCTCAAGGAAAAGAAGCTGTGCAACTACCAAAGATGCAGTAACTTCGTTTACTTCCTCTCCGAGGAAAATAATTCTTTCTTTTAAAAGGCGTGAATAAATATCATAGCTTCTCTCGCCTCTGCTTGTCTGTTCAATGACATAAGGTACAAGACTCATAAAATGCTCCTTATAACACTAATAACTATTCTTCTGTCTTCTCTTCAGCTGCTTCTTTCTTAGCCTTTGCAGCTTTCTTGGGCTTCTCTTCGCCTTCTTCAGCTACCTCTTCTTTAGCCTTCTTTGTAGCCTTCTTAGCAGCCTTTTCCTTTGCGTTCTCTGTTATGAAGTCAATAGCCTTCTGCATAGCGATATCTTTTTTGATTGCATCTTCGTTGCCTGCGCCGAGAGTTTCTTTAACCTTCTCAACGTCCATCTTGTAGTTGTCTGCAATCTTTTTGATTTCTGCTTCAACATCATCATCAGTAACTCCGATGTTTTCTGCCTTTGCTACTGCTTCAAGAATAAGCTGTGTCTTAATCTTCTGTTCTGCCTGAGGTTTGATCTGTTCCATCATAATCTCGGCATTCATTCCTGTGTACTTGAAGTACTGATCGATGCTCATGCCCTGATATCTTAATCTCTGAGCGAACTCATCGAGCATTTCTCTCTGCTGTGTAGCGAGCATCATCTCGGGAATTTCGATCTCGGAATCTTCGATAATTGCATTTACTGCAGCATCTTCTTTAGCCTTCTTTGCATCATCTGCCTTCTTGTCGGAAAGGTTCTTCTTAACAGATTCCTTGTACTCGGCAAATGTATCGTAGCTGGAAACATCACTTGCAAAATCATCATCAAGCTCTGCAAGCTGTTTTTCCTTGATTTCATGGATTTTTACCTTAAATACAGCAGGCTTTCCTGCAAGGTTTGCAGCCTGGTAATTCTCGGGGAAAGTAACATTTACGTCAAATTCGTCATCGATATTCTTGCCGATGATCTGATCTTCGAAAGTATCGATGAATGAATGAGAACCGATTTCAAGGTTGTAGTTCTCACCCTTTCCGCCTTCAAAAGCAACGCCGTCAACAAAACCTTCAAAGTCGATTGTTACTGTATCGCCGCTCTTAACTTCCCTTTCAACGCTGACGATTCTAGCAGCGTTCTGTCTTTCTTTTTCGATAGCTTCGTTAACTTCGTCTTCGCTTACTTCGACATCAATCTTGTCGATTTCTACACCTTTATATTTTCCAAGCTTGATTTCAGGCTTTAATGCAACTTCTGCACTGAAAACGAAAGGCTTTCCTGCTTCCATTTCTACTACTTCGATCTTGGGAGCGGAAACGATGTCAAGTTCCTTAATTGCTTCGTCATATGTCTTCTCGTAAGCATCGGGAATGATAATGTTGGCTGCGTCCTCATAAAAGACTTCTTTGCCGTACATTTTTTCAATCATTGCCTTGGGAACCTTGCCCGCACGGAATCCGGGAACGGAAATTCTCTTTTTATTTTTCTGATATGCTTTTTCGCAAGCAGCATCGAATTCTTCTGCAGAAACATCAATGATCAGCTTTGCCATACTACCTTCAAGCTTTTCAACCTTATAGCCCATTTTAAATAAATCTCCTTTCAAAAAGCGTGATTATATCACAGTCAATTGATTATTATAACATAACCGTAGGTTTTTGTAAAAGAAAAGTTGCTTAAAACTGTTTATATACCAAGGATTTGAGTAATTCATCCGCAGTCTCTTCGCCGAGAATGGTTTTAACTATCTCGCCTGCAAAAGCAATGGATGTTCCCATGCCCCTTGAAGTAATAATATTTCCGTCATGCGCAACTTCTTTGGCGGGAATATTCGCACCTGCAAGTTCACCTTCAACAGTAGGATAACAAACTGCTTCCTTACCGTTTAAATAGCCTTTGTGAGCAAGGATTGAGGGAGCCGCACAGATTGCGCAGACAAGTTTGTTTGCATTTATAAATTCATCAAGTCTCTTTAAAAGATACTGATTTGCTTCAAGTCTCTGCGTACCGATCTTTCCGCCGGGTAAAATCATGCAGTCATACTCATCGAAATTAATATCCGAGATCATATAATCGGCCTTAACCTTAATACCATGGCTTCCGTTTATTTCCAAATCGTCTTCCGTTGAAATCATATCGCAGACAATCTTGGCTCTTCTTAAAATATCAACTACCGTAAGGCCTTCGATTTCTTCAAATCCGTCTGCAAGAAAAAGTGCTGTTTTCATATATATCCCTCCGTTTTAAACATTTATTTTTCAAACTAAACCGCATTATTATTTTACTTTTCTTTTGTATCATAATCAAGGATTTAATACCAACAGAGCCGGGCACGCTACGCGAGCCGGGCTCTGAAAATAAAAACTGCCGCAGGAAATCCTGCGACAGTTTCGTTTCTTTTATGATTTATCTCTTTTCGTTGATATAAATCTTAAGCCTTGACTGAATGATTGAAGCCACTTCATCAGCACTCTTCTGTCCGGCGAAATAACCATCTGTTTCTTCATCGATGATGTTGTTTAATTCTTCATCCCATGTATAAAGACCCTCAACATGAACGAGGAAATCTTTAAGCTTTGCTGCTTCTTCCTTGGTAAGAGGAGTGATTACTTCTTCATGGTCGATAAGGAAGTATTTCTGTTCTTCGTATACCTTTTCGCCGTTTTCGTCGAAGTAATAGTAAGGTTCGGTTGCCTTTTCTGCCATAAGATCCAATTCTTTTTCTACAGAAGGAATTCCCCAGCCGAGTTCTTCATAATATTCATGTTCGAAGCAGGTCTTGATGAAATCCCATGCAGCCTCTTTGTGCTTACTCTTGTTTGAAATACCGATAACGGTATCAATGTTAAGAACTGCAGTATCATTGCCCGAAAGAGGAACACCTATAAGCTCGGGAATCTCTCCGAATCTGTACTTTGCATTCCAGTTGTAGCTTGAAAAGTCATCAACATATGCAAAATTAAGAAGCGCGGTGTTTTTTCTGAATTCATACATATATTGTTCGAAATCGTAATTTTCCCAATAATCGTCAGGGAGACTTTCCGGATATGTATTGGCATATTCAAGAAGCTTTGCAAATTCAGGTGAGTCAAACGAGCATTTTCCTGTCTTGGGATCGAGGAATTCGTTCATGCTCATACTCATAATCATGCTCATAACACCATCTCTTTCCATTTGTCCAGAAAGAGCCTTATTGCCTGTAGCCTTCTCCCATTCGATAACATCGTCAAGGGTCATGCCTTCTTTGTAAAATTCCTTCTTAATCTGCATTGCCTCTACTGTAAATGAAGGGAATACGCAGTAGAGTTTGTCGTCTTTTGCAAATATCGTACGTGCATTATAAACGAGATCCTCTTTCTTGACTCCGTCGCTGTTTTCCATTAAAGGTGTAAGGTCGGTGAAGACACCCTTGTCGATGAGGTTTGTTACATCATATGCTTCGGGAACAATAATGTCGGGAGCATTACCACCTGAAATATCCGTATAGAATCTCTTTCTGCCGGCATCCCAGTCATCTGCGGAATTCAACTCAGAATAATCCACGAGTTTGATTCTGTAGTTGTCGTTGTTCTTGTTATAATTAATAATCTGCGAAGAGATATAATATGAACCGTATACTGTTCCGAGCGTAATGATTTCTTTGTCTTTTACTTCTTCTGCAGGAACTTTTTCATAGAATGTAAGGCCGGCTCCGTTTTCGTCCTGTACTGTCATTAAAAACTCTTCGGCACTAGCGAAATAAATTGTACCGTAAAAATCGCCCGGGTTGATGTCGGAATCATAAAAGTTAACAACTTCGGTTGCAGCCTTATCACCGACATTTATTCCCATTATCGAGGTATTGGTTGAGTAATAGAAATCGTATCCGTTTCCTTCTACCAAACTCTTCTGTGCAATAATATCATTAAGCGAAGTATCTTCTGCTACATTTCCCTTATCATCCATTTTGAAGGTTTTGCTTGAATATTTATCATTTTCCCAGGAAACTACCGAGAATATAAGTTCTCCGTTATCATTTAATTTCGCTGTTGAAAGATAACCCTCTTTGATATCGGTCTTATAATAATATTTCTTGTTTAATTCCTTGTCGAAAACTGTTACGGACTGTTCGGAAAGAAAATATGCATTGCCTTCTGAGTCTACAAAGAAATATCTGACATAAAAAGACTGTTCATTATTGCTGTCTACATTGACTTCTTTTAATACAGTACCGTCGAGAGAATATTTTCTGATTTTATAACTCTCGTCGTATGTCATAGGGTCATATGAAGCTACTACCGCATAAAGTTTCTCTTCTTTGTCAATGCCCCAGTTACCGCCGCTGAAGTATTCTTCGCCGCCGTCAATTTCGAAAGAACGATACTCGACATCATCCGCATTCGTAAAAGAAGCGAGAGTAAATGTCATTTTCGAATCGCCTTCATAATACTCACCGTCGTAATAGTCGTCTTCATATTCAAAATCGACATTATCAACGTCTTCCGAATCCACATCAACAGGTTCCTTTTCATCGACAACCAAAGGAATTTCTTCTTCGATATCTTCTTCGATATCTTCTTCGATTTCTTCTACATCATATAAAACGGGGCCATCGGAATAATCGCCTTCATAATCTCCATATTTAATTCTTGCGGCATAATATTTGCCGTTGGCAGATTTTAATCCGTCTATATAATCAAATCCGTCAAAGTAAATTGTTTTACCTTCTTTAAATACAGCATCCTTGTTAACCTTATCTGCCGAAGCAACAATGTTTGCGTTGCTGGTGCTGTCTCCTTTTCCGTTTAAAATATTGGAAATGGTATCTTTAGGATTGAATGTACATCCTGCGAGGGAAAGTACCATTGTCATGCATAAAGACACCGACATAAGCTTTTTAAGTCTCATAAATTCTAGTCTCCTTTCTTATACATTGTTAATTATATAACAATCTGAAAGCAAAGTATAGTGACAAAACCACCAAATAGGCTGTCGTTTGTCTTTGTTTTTTCGTTATTTTGTGTTTTTATCAGAAAGAATAATCTTTCTCATAGCTTCCACAGCTATCTTAACGGAAGCGGAAGTATCCTCGCTCATAGTCTGGTCAAGTCCTGCTTTTTCTCTCTCCTGATTCCAGATTACATGGAAACAGGAACCGCTTCTGCATTTTAATGCACTTGATACCACAAAAAGAGTGGATGATTCCATTTCGGAAGCCTTAACTCCGAGTCTCTTCCATGCTTCCCACTTTTGCAGAAGTTCATATGATACCGGCATTTTCTCGGGAGAATGCTGTCCGTAGAATGAATCTTTGCACTGCACCACGCCGACATGTGTTCTTTTGCCCATTTCGACAGAAGCCTCACGAAGTGCATTGGTAATATCCAAATCCGCTACCGCGGGAAACTCTATCGGAGCATATTCAACGGAAGTATGTTCATATCTGATTGCGCCCGTAGCAACGACAATATCTCCGGACATTACATCCAGATCAATACCGCCGCAGGTACCTGTTCTTATAAAAGTATCGGCACCAAGGTTATGTAGTTCTTCTACCGCGATAGATGTAGAAGGTCCGCCTATTCCTGTGGAACAGGCTGTAACCTTTACTCCCTCGAGATAACCGGTATAAACATTAAACTCTCTGTTATATGCCACCTGCTTTGCATCATCAAACAATTCAGCAATTGCAGGGATTCTTCCCGGATCTCCCGCGAGAATACAGTACCTTCCTATATCGCCGTTAACACAATGAATATGAAACTGTTTTTCCAACTCCTGCATAATAACCCCTCTTAAAATACATTAATGTTTCTTTGTTGCTATGTCTTCCTTAATCATATCAATAAATTCGTCGAATTTAACCGTTACAGTCTCCTGTTCGCCATGAAGTCTGAATGATACGTTTCCTTCCTCGGCTTCCTTCTTACCGATAACGGCAATGTAAGGAACCTTCTGAATCTGAGCTTCTCTCATCTTGTAACCGAATTTCTCGCTTCGATCGTCTGATTCAACTCTTACATTTGCGTCGTAAAGAGCATATTTAAGTTTCTTTACATATTCGTTAAGTTCATCATCGTCATTCTTTATAGGCAGAATCTTGACCTGAACGGGAGCAAGCCACGTAGGGAGGTTGCCCTTCGTTTCCTCAAGGATGTAAGCCATAAATCTGTCGATTGAACCAAGGATTGCTCTGTGTAAAACAACGGGTGTCTTCTTTTCGCTGTCCGCATCAATATACGTAAGCTCAAACTTTGCAGGTAAGCAGAAGTCAAGCTGGCATGTTGAAAGTGTGATTTCGTTACCGATAGCAGGTTTAACATTTACGTCAAGCTTCGGTCCGTAGAATGCTGCTTCACCGATTTCTTCAGTATATTCGATACCAATCTCGTTTAATGTCTCACGAAGAGCCTGTTCAGCTTTGTTCCACATCTCATCATCGGGATGATACTTCTTGGTATCTGCCGGGTCTCTTAATGAAAGCACGCATCTGTAATCCGTAATACCGAAATCTTCATATGTTGAGAAGATAAGATCGCATACACCTTTTACTTCGTCTTTAATCTGATCGGGTGTTACGAAAATATGAGAGTCGTTCTGACAGAAATGTCTTCCTCTCTCAATACCCTTAAGTGTTCCCGAAGACTCAAATCTGAAGTCATGAGCGATTTCGGCGATTCTTATGGGAAGCTCTTTGTATGAATGAGGTCTGTTTGCATATATTCTCATATGATGAGGGCAGTTCATGGGACGAAGTACAAAGCTTTCGCCTTCAACTTCCATCGGAGGGAACATATTCTCTTTGTAGTGATCCCAGTGACCTGATGTCTTGTAAAGTTCAACAGTACCTACGCAGGGCGTTAATACATGCTGATAACCAAGTTTCTGCTCTTTTGTTCTGATGTAGTTTTCAAGCTCCTGCCATACAAGATAACCGTTGGGAAGGAACATGGGAAGTCCGCGGCCTACCAAATCATCAGACATGAAAAGATTCATATCCTTGCCGATTTTACGATGGTCTCTTTCTTTTGCTTCTTCAAGCAGCTGAAGATGTGCTTCGAGTTCTTCGGGTGTAGGGAAACATACGCCGTATACTCTCTGAAGTACCTGATTTGATGCATCACCCTTCCAGTAAACACCTGAGTGCTTTACGAGTTTGAAGTTACGGCAAAGCTTAACATTGTCTACGTGAGGTCCCCTGCAGAGATCTGTATAATCTCCCTGATCGTAGCAGGTAATATTGCCGTCTTCCATATTTGAAAGAAGGTCCATTTTGTAAGGATCATCCTTAAACAGTTCAAGAGCTTCGGCTTTTGTGATTTCTCTTCTGTAAATCTTGATGCCGGTCTTGGCAACCTTCTTCATTTCTTTTTCAATCTTTTCGATATCCTCGTCGTTAAGCACTGCATCTCCGAGATCCATATCATAGTAGAAACCCTCGTCTACAACGGGGCCTACCCAGAATTTTGCATTCGGATACAAATGCTTTACTGCCTGTGCCATAAGATGTGCACATGAGTGGTTGAGTACATGCAAATTTTCGTCTTCTTTAAAATTGACCATGATTCTTCTCCTTATAACGTAAATGGTTTGAATCATGCCTTCCGTATTATATACGCGCGGCATGGATTGTTCTTGTGGATAAAATATAAAAAAAAACACCCACATAATATCCCATCGGATACTAAGGGTGCCATAAGCACGGTTCCACCTTAATTTTTCACTCTTTGAGTCTTTAACGTAACAGCACGGAGACGCTTACTTCTTTCAGCGTTCGGCTCCAAAGTGGTCTTCATATCAGTCCGGTTAGGCACCTCTCAGCAAATGTTGCCCTCTCTGTGAACTTTCTCTGACACTACTCTCTTTTTCACAGCCTTTAAATATTAACCATATAATATAAAACAAAAATGTTTTTGTCAATTAAAAAAAGAAGGGAAACACTTTTGGGATGCGTTCCCCTTCTTTTATGAGTTTTATTAATCTTCGCGTATAAACATATACTCTACGGTAAAATCATCGCTCTCCGGTCCGTCAAAAAGATTGAGTTCTCCGTTCGAAACGGTTCCATGGAATTCTTTCTCCAACAAAAGGGATTCAACTTTAATGTTTATGGTTTTACCGTCACTGTCGATTTTATAAGTTAATTTAGTTCCTTTGCTTTCGCCCGAATCCTGGAAAGTTCCCGATCCTTTGTTATCCAATACAAATGTTTTATGTCTCTCCAGTCCGTCACCGGTGTTGCGCCAGTCCTCGTAGTCCTCCTTATACATATTCATAATCGACCATTTCAGTTTGTAGGTGCCGGCTACATTATACTTGTCTTTTCCCGAACCCAAACCGGATTTGCCGCCGCAGGTACATCCCAGTAAAATTACACTGATAAACAGAATTGGGATAAGGATACATGTTCTTTTGTAATTCTTAATTAATTCTTTTATGCCTTTCTTTCCGTTCATAACCCACCTCCACAGATTTTATATATAGTATATCGTCCAAAAACCTGAACTTCTTAGTTCCTTTTTCCTTTATGACTATTTATTCTCCTTATGATATAATTAGATAATTCCATGATTTAATAGGTATGTCAACAGATGTTAAATTTTGTTCCTATTACAATTAAAGATAAACCTGTACTCAGCAAATATCTTCGCGAATACGGCTCGTCTTCGTGCCAGCATTCCATGTACCTTTTCACCGGTCTTTCGATGAAGTACGGCGATGAGTATGCAATTGTCGACGACATTTTATTCATTCACCGAAGCAGGCTTGATACTCCGGGTAAAAGAGTATATCTTGCTCCGCTCGGTAATATTGAAGACAATTTTATAAAGTATGTGGATATTCTTTTTGAAGACGCAAAAGAATACGATGCGAAACTGTCGTTTTTTACGGTGACCGAAAGATTCAAACTTCTGCTTTGCGAAAAATATCCGGATATTTTTGAATGTGTGGAATCCAGAGATTACGACGAATACATTTACTCTGTGGAAAACCTCTCGGTTCTTCCGGGCAGAGTTCTCGCTCCTAAAAGAAACAGAGTACGGGCATTTTACTCTGCATACGAAGGACAGGTAAGAATCGAAAACATCACCAACGACAATATAACTGAAATCTACCAATTCCAGCAGGAATGGATTACGCAGAGGCTATCTGAAGGTTATGACGAAATGCTTGCGCGTGAAAACGAAGCCATTAAGTTTTATCTGGCAAATTACGACGAACTGGAATTTAAGGGCATCGTTGTCTATATAAAAGGAACCGTGGTCGGCTACGCAGCGGGAGTATCCTTAAACGACGAGTGTATGGATGAGGTCATTGAAAAAGGCCGAAAAGATATAGTCGGAATCTACCAGCTTCTTTGCAACGAATTTGCACTCATTGTCTGCAAGGGCTACAAATATTTAAACCGCGAAGAGGATTTGGGTGTTGAAGGTTTAAGACGCGCCAAGACTTCTTATAAGCCGCTATATATGCTCAAAAAATACATCGTTGAGGAAAAATAATGTTAGGTGAAATCTTAAAAAAAGAAGACTGTGCAGCCTGCAGGTTCTGCTGCTCTTTTAGGAGGATATCTCTCTGGGAGGTGCCGGTCTTTACAAAAGAAAACATAGATGCCATAAAAGAAAATCCCACGCTGGATGAAAGCGCATTAACAGTTATCATAAAAGACGGCTGCACTCTGGCAAAATATGATCTTAGCGGAAACTACAAAACCAAAGACGCGGATGAAGAAGTACCCTGCCCTTATTTGGGAGTAAACGGATGTCTTTTATCAGATAAAGAAAAGCCGTGGGATTGCAAAATCTGGCCTCTCAGAGTAATGAACAAAGGCGGAGAAATCGTTGTTGCACTTACCCCGACCTGCCCCGCCGTTAACCGCCTCGAATTTGCAACGGTAAAAGAATTCGTTGATACACATCTTAAAAAAGATATAATAGAATATGCGAACGAACATCCTTTTTTAATAAAAAAATACCGTTCGGATTTTCCGATTATATAAATCGCAAATTAACTCTTTTAGGAGGAAAATACATGAATAAGTTTAAAAAACTGTCTGCTCTTCTTTTAACGGGAGCGCTGACAATTACTTTATCAGGGTGTCTTGGAAATAAACCGGAAACGAATATCGATCTTTCAAATCCGGATCCTAAAACTCCCACTCAGACTACTACCGTAACAAATCCGGATAAGCCTGCCGATCCCGATACGGTTACTACTCCGGCTACGGTCGATGTTAAAGAAGAAATTCCCGTAGTTCAGCAAGGCGAAGCTGTACGATATAACGGTCAGATACTGTTTCGTGAATATTATCCTTACGCTATTGAAAATATAGCGCTCTGGGGCGAATTTGCAAGAAGCGACACCGCTTACCATGCAGGAAATCTATATACTTTTGATCCCGAAGACCCGACAAAGATAACCAAAGTCAGTGAAGACCCGGGCTTTAATGATTTTTATCTTGTAAACGAAACCGATTTATACGGACAGGCATGCATTACCGGTCATTATAACGAAGAAAAAGATCAATTAGATAATATCGTATATAGAAAGGAAGTTTCTTCCGATCAGTATGAGGAAATCTGCACCGGAACTATAAAAGGCTTTGCACCCGACGGAGGACATTTTTCCGTATACGATTATTCCGTAAATCCTTATCTGCAGCATTTATATATTTACGATACTTCCAAAGATAATAACGAAGTCGCACATTTTGTATCGGATACGGGACTTATTTATCTTGGAATGGATAATGACAATGTGTATGTCTTAATAGGCAGTGCTGCTGATGACGGAAGACATTACAATATCATTCAGATAGACTATAGCGGAAATGAGTACTGTCTTGGCGAGTTAAACTTCGAGGATATGTTTGAGGATTATTCTTTGTCTTATCCCGAATACTACGACACCATATCTTATGACGGTGACAGCATTTCCTTCAGACTGGATTTCTACGAAGGAACAGGCCACTTTTATTACACAAGTATTGACGTTTCCGTTTCAATCGCAAAAAATGAAACACCCTCTTCAACTCCTCTTTTTGAAGCAACCGTAAAAGATGTTTCATTAGAGGAAGACCCCAACGAAGACACACCTAAAAGCCTTCGGGCTTTCCAGTCATACCCCGACAGTGAATCAGGCAGAGGCTTCGCAAAGGTAATTCAGTACAGTTACGATTTTGATGAGGGTACATTCTTCACAATAGCCGACTGCCATCGTTGTCCCGAAGAAGATATCGGCTGGAGACAGTCATATTTCTTCCTTAACATGTATTACTGCTTCCTTCCCGCAGGTTCAGATGAATATATAGTTTTGGACGAGATGTATGAAGACCTTGGCGTAAGAGGAAATCTTTACCATTATGAAACTGAAGAAATAGAACCCACTATGTATGTGTATGCCGGTTTCTTTTATGATGAAAACAAAGAGCTGGTAGGAATCTATTATGAACCGATAGAAGTTGACGGGCCTGAAGCTCCGATTATAGAAAGCGGTTACACTTTCATCGCGGATATTTCCAAGGATCTTCATTACGAATATCCCGACTGGTCAGTTACCGACTGGGATTCGGAAGATTTCTTCATCCTCACGGATCTCGATGAGTTTACAGAAATAGTTTATTCATGGACTGCAGACGATTATAACGGCGACTGCCTTAAAGCTGCAGAATACGACTATGAAGGTTATCTCGTATTCGGTCCCGATGATTATTCATTCGAGCAGTACAACTCGTTCATGTGTCACATCGGTTTCGATGACGAAGGAAATGTAAACTACATAAGACCTGTTATAATGGATTAAACAAGAGCCAGGCACGCTTCGCAAGCCAGGCACTAACAATCGAGTAGGAGGGAAAATTTAAATAAATTTTCCCGACCTCTCACACCACCGTGCGTACCGTTCGGTACACGGCGGTTCAATCAACTTAACAAGTAACACACCTTTCGGTGTAGTAATCTAACATTGAGACTAGTCCAAATGAGGTTAGTCTCTTTGTACTTATAGCCTTTTGTACCCATCCATTGTGAGCGAGTCTCGCATATCTGTCTCCACAATAGGCGATTTTATATGCTGCCCATCTTGGTACGTCCAGCTTCATCAAATTCTTAGCTCTATTCTGCGGAGTTTTCCAATGCTTCCAAATACACATACGAAGTCTGAATCTGA
>FNEU01000007.1 GCA_900100245.1 Lachnospiraceae bacterium G41 | reverse complement strand
CAGTACAATTCTGTTTTATTCTTATCCGGGAACTCTCCATCATGGAAGAGTGCATAAACTACCTGTTCCAAGCTCCAGGGAGATTCCCACCACTCAGAACACCGCTCTCCATATGATATCGGTTCCCAGTTATTGCCTGTCAACTCATTAAGCTTATTGCAAATATCTTCTGGTAGGTCATCATAATAATCCCCCGCCTCGTTGACAAGGTCCTCAACTTTTCTGAGCAGTTCTTTATCTTTTTTTACTTCATTCCAGTCCTTCATTGTTTTTCCTTTAGCCTATTATCCTATAAGAAAATCTATTTAGAAAAATTGCGATTTATCGTTCTATTGATTAACCGGTGATTACATTTGTAATATCACTCAAATTGCGAAGCTACCAGTTTAAGATTGTTTCTTATCGGCAGATGCTGAGGACAGATTCTCTCGCACTTTCCACATCCTATGCAGTCATCCGGCTTGCCATATACCTGAGTAAGTCTGTCATAGTATTCGCCCTGAGGAGTAAATGGTTTACCTTTATATTCCTGCATCTCAGCATTATAAACAGAAAAATACTTTGGTATCGGTATATTTTTAGGGCATCCGTCCACGCAGTATGCACACCCTGTACAAGGTATAGCTATGCTTGAATTTATCAAATCCGTTACTTTCTTTATGATGTCCATCTCTTCAGCGTTCAACGGAATAAAATCCTTCATATACCCTGTATTATCTGTCAGCATATCCATGTTTCCCATACCGGAAAGGACCATCTTTACATTCGGCTGACTCGCTGCAAATCTGATGGCCCATGATGCAATCGACATATCAGGCGCATGATCCTTAAACAACTTTTCAACCTCCGGCACTACGTTAGACAGTGTTCCGCCTTTGACAGGCTCCATAACGATCACCGGCTTACCGTGTTTTTCGCACACTTCATAACATTTTCTTGACTGTATTACCTCACTCTCCCAGTCAAGGTAATTGATCTGGAGCTGAACAAATTCCACTTCAGGATGATCTGTAAGTATCCTGTCCAAAAGGTCTGCCCTGTCATGATATGAAAAGCCCATATGTCTAACATATCCTGCTTTCTTCTTGTCAGCCAGCCATTCAAAGCATCCAAATTTCTGATACTTCTTATAATGGTCCTCTCCGAGGTCATGAAGAAGGTAGTAGTCAAAATAATCCACCCTTGTTTTCTCAAGCTGGGTATTAAATACTTTCTCTCTTTCTTCCTCACTGTTAAAGAATCCTGAGTGAAGCTTGGTGGCCAGTGTAAATTCGTTTCTGTTATGTCTGCTTACCAGTGCTTCACCGGCAGCATCCTCACTCTTGAACCCACAATACATCCAGGCAGTATCAAAGTAAGTAAAGCCTTCGGATATAAAGTAATCCACCATCTTCTTGGTAAGCTCGATATCAATGTTTCCAAACTTTCCGGATGAAGCAAGTTCAGGAAGTCTCATCATTCCGAAACCAAGTTTCTTCGTGTTTTCACCAAAAACATTCTCCATGTCTCCTCCGCCTCTCTTTTTTATTTCTCCCTTTTTACAAAAGTGTTTTTATATGTACAAACTTGAATTTGTAATTTACGGGTGTATTGTTGATTTTTGCCTAACACCCGTAGTATTCCATGTTTGATTCCTGAATTTTACGGGTGTACTGCTGTTTTTCCCCTAACACCCGTAGTTTTCCATGCTTTATTCTCGAATTTTACGGGTGTATTATCATTTTCTGCATCATACCCGTAATTTCCTATGTTTGATTTCTGAATTTTACGGGTGTTTTATCATTTTCTTCGTTACACCCGTAAAGACAGAAATCCTCTGCAAATCCCGATTTGTCATCGTCTATAAAACTGAAAGTTAATCTGTCTAATAACTATTCCCAATCTTCATCAATCATTTTGCTTATATCCAGATTAGCATCCCAACGAAGTTCTTCTTTAATTTCAGCAGTCAGCATGCCTCTTTTAATCAATTTCTCCACGATATTCTTACGGCACCATGAACACAATGTGGATTCATAAGCCCAAGTAAGCAACGATTCGGGCAACTCGGGATTGTCCCCGTTAACGCCGATGTCAGAAGCAATCCCGTGCCAATCTTCCTCATTCTCTTCAGTTACCGGAAGTTCTTCCAGAAGACTCAAGATAAATGATTCATCGCTTTTCCTGATGTTGTTTATCAGGATACTGACAGCTGTGGAATCAAAACCTTTCTCCAGGATAGAAATCGCGTAATCGTGCAAACGCTCGTCTTTTAGGAGCGAGAGAGCTGATCTTACCTCTTCGGCCAATCTCGGATTGTCTGATGCAGCACACTCGATGAGTAAACCTGCGTCAAGAGGCCAGCGGTATTTTCCGGAAGTAAATACAGAGGCAATACTTGCCTTTATATCCGTATCAGTTTCAATTATGAACTGTTCCGCAAGCTTTAAGGCTTCCGTTCTGCTCATGGTCATTAAGCCTCGGGCCCTCATCTCCGAGCGCTCTATCTTCGGCTCTTTTCTCATCCAGGACATCACGATTTCCGATGTTGCATGTTGGACCCTGTCTTTCCGTCCAAATTCAGGCGGGAGAGACATGATCCTTACATATTCTTTGACACCGTCAGAATCACTGTTGTACTTGAGCAGTTCATCGAAACTGCCTTCACCGAGCTCGTCTTCAAGATTACCGTCAAACCATAGAAACTGTGAAGCCAGGCGCTGGGGATCTTCCGTCCTTGATAGGAACCACTTGCCGATATCATTTGCAACATTCCAGATAACTTTTATGCTGCTGTCCTCTATGAGTTTAATGGCAACATATTCAAATGACTGACAAAACGGGATCATATCGCACAGCGGTTTGTCTGAATACAAATGCTTTTCGAGCTGCTTAAACTTTTTGATAACAGTTTTTCTTTGCTCGAAAAATAAGAGAAGATCCGTCAGATAACATATCTGCTTCCAATCCTTATCTGCAACAGGGTCTTTATAACTTTCCTTAATGGCTTCGATAAACGGTGTGGGATCTTCATATAGTGAGATAAGATCATAAGTCAGAAAAGCGCGCGATCCTTCGCTTTGCATATCGAAAGAATAATCTTTCCTGCAGGCAGCCATGATCCTGTCGCGGTAGCGTTCCGGATCAGCTTTGGCAATCACATACGCACGTCCGTGACCTGCTTGCAGATAGTGTTCAAAATCATACTTCATTACAGCTAGTTCCCTGGTTCACAAAATTACTGATTTATCGTTCTAATTAATTTGCATCCACCCAAAGATGATATTTGTTGCAATGGATGCATTTGAACAGATATCCCGACATATCTCCGTCCTTATACAAATACTCTTCAACTTCTTCCAATGGATATGCGTCTTCACGCTTGGCATATTCCTGCAGCACTTCGTCTTTTATCCCAAGATCATTTAATTCATCAATTCCGACCCGCCCAAGATATTGGCAGTAATCATCACAACATGCAAGCCAGTTTTCATCTTGCCATCCAAGATATCCGGGGGTTCTATGGAACAGCTCATCACTTTTCAGGATCACTGACAGGTTCCGCCCACGAAACAAATTCCGCATCAAACTTTTGGGCTGCAGTTCCATCGCTTACACATTGTAAACAGATGCAATCGTCATCCTCTGCTGAATAAATATGTTCGATATACTCGCTTATTTGTTTACCGCAGCACTGACATATACCGCTCTTATGAACAAGAACGTCATCCTCATAAATATTGGGATGATATTTAAACTGTATTTTTCCCATACCTATATTCTCCTTAATTGTTAAAACTGTTTATTATCCTACAAACATATTACTACTCCATATCTTCTACTAATAAACTATTGATTTAATCGACTATCATCAGCTGTTAAGTGCATCTATAAGTGCTTCGAGTTGTTCCTGGCTGTCAAGACCTAATACCGAAGCTGAATCAACATAATCATCATCGGTAGCGATAACTTGAAAAAACGCACGGATATTCTCCGGCAGATTCGTATTATCGTATTTCATTTAGACCTCCCCTTAATTCTTGTATCCTTCTTCATAACCATGATCAACATAGTTCTTCAATTCATTTGCTATCGAAAGATATTCATCCAGATCCAATTCAACCATGTTTAACAGATCAACATCATCTATATGCAGTTTTGCTCCGAAAATCTTTATCTTTTTGCCGTTTGAGACCGAGAAGATCTTGAATCCGGCATCCCCGATCTCCTGCAGTTCCCACCAAACATATTTATAATCCTGATCCGTTTCCATATCTTCGGTATAAAGAGTTTTAAACAGCTTGTCTTTTTCGAGCTCATATAGGTCAGGATCAATAACAGGATTAATAAAAGGACTGTCATCCCGCGTAAGATGGTAAAGATCAACATTCAATGTGGTATTCCGAACTGTATCGGGATAAATAGTATTCTCAAGACACAAGAACACTATTCCGCTCTGATAAGTAGCGGAAGCTTCCCATTCCCTGATGCGCTCGATAATAAAGCAAAACTTGTATGTGTTGCCGATTACCATCTATTTCTCTCCCCCTTATTGGTTTCCCCAGACCGTTATTATACTAACATGCCTGTTTATGCTTTCATCCCTTTTCATCAAACCTTCTTAACATTTTTCTTATATATCTGATTTCGTTTCTCTTTAAATATCCTACCATGATATAACCTTTATTTATCTGGTCTGTAAAGCCATAGAAAAGACACGAAAGGTCGGTTAGGAATTCGTTATCTCTTTCATCCTCAAGCCAGAGTTCTTTTTCTTTCAGGATGTAATGCATGCTCTCGTGAATCAGTACTGCAAGCACTTCATCAATCGTTCGTGTATTGGCAACACTTATATGGATTTCATCTGTTTCGGAATTATATGTTCCTGCAGCTTCGATAAGATTGCTCTGATTGTAAACAGCAAGATTTCCGACATTAACTCCGCAGTATGAAACAACATCTTTCGCTATAAGATTTAGAACCTCTTCATCTCTTATATCTTTTCCTAATCTTTCATAATAATCTTCGGGAATTCTGTACGGGGCAAGTGGCTTCTCGCCGTTTTCCTTTAAATACCCGCAAAGGCCCTCGAAGAGTTCTTTTCTGTAATTTCCCACCGGAAGTATTCCGAGTATATTTCCAAGCACGAAGATAACTCCGCCGATATAACAGATTGTCTCGGGAATGTAATATATAAAATCCCCTACACTGTCAATTGTTCTAATCATTCTGAAAACTTCAAAACCGATCAGGCAAAGAAGAAGTATTCCGATTATATATGAAATGTTTATTCTGATTCTTTTCATAAAACACCTTCGTTAAAAAATCTTAGATTATTCTATCATAAAATTATAATCAGAGCCAGGCACCCTTTGGGAGCCGGGCACTGATCAAACAAAAAATCGAGAGTGCATAAACACCCTCGATTTTCATTTTTATGTTATATTAAATTTCTTTTACATATAACAAATCGTTATCACCGCCGTAATTGGTGATTTCTCTTACAAATGAATATCCGTAATGCTCGTATAAACCGACATTTCCGGGGCAGGTTGGAATATAGCTTTTCTCAAATCCCTGCTTTTTTAAATATTCATTGGCACAGTTGATTAACTTGCCGCTTATTCTCTGTCCGCGATAATCTTCGTCAACAAAGATGCAGGATACCCAGGGAAAAAGATTGGGCAAAGGATAATAATCTTCTTTTAATGCCGATGCCATTCCGATTACTTTTCCGTCTGCTTTGGCTGCAAACATCGTTTCCCAGTCGGTAACCTCCCAGTTTCTTACAAGTCCCGCAATATGATCCTTTGCTTCATATGAACAATTTTCGATAAATGATAAAAGTTCATCTGCAAGAGGAGTTCCTTTATCGACTTTTTCTATCGTAACGTCTGCCTGATTGTTCCAGCCGAAATGCGCTGCGACTAAATCCGCAGTCTCTTCGACGCTTCGGTTATTGTCTCTCTCAAGCCAGAAGAAATCACTGTTTTTGATGAAATTATAGCGTTCGATATTAAGTGAATATAAAGTCTCGTTACAGGTTGCCTTGGCTTTCTCGTAATCCGTGGCAGAATGGATAAAATCACTGAACGGCTGATGATCTGCTCTGTTACAGTAATCATCCACAAGATTTTTCGGCTCTTTTATGAGAAATGCGATTCTCGAAGGATCCGTAAACTTAAATGCTTCTTCAGCCACAATGTGAATATCGCATAAAACTCTTTTATCCTGCGACATCTTTATTAGATCGAGCAGGATAAAGTCAAGCTGTTCTCTGCTGTTTCCGATAAGCCAGTTTCTGTACTCTTCAACGCTTCTTCCAAAGAACTCATCCGCATCCTTAAACTCTTTGGTCATATTGGGCTGATGTTCCTTGTCTGCCTTTAACTGATGTACCGACATCTGATCGTCGATAACGTACACCGGAATATTGTATTTTTCTCCGAGTGCTTTTGTTATCGTGGTCTTGCCGCCACAGGGCGTACCTGAAATAAAATAAACGTTACGTAAATATTCTTTGATTATATTGTCTTGAAATATCATATCGATTCTCCTTATATAAATAGTTTGCGCGTCATAAATCGAAGCATGAAACTATTTTATAAGTCTCATGCCATTAGATATTTCTTAATCTTAAAAACATTACCATTTTTCTTTCCTCCATAGTTTGCAGTTATCTGCTAAAAGAATGATATTCGATTTGAGTGCTTTCGTCAAATTAATGTCTTATAAAACTTGATAATAAATTTCGTTCCGACACCTTCCGTGCTTTCGACCGTAATCTCGCCCTGCTCACCTTCGATGATGGACTTTGAAAGAGCAAGGCCGATGCCGACGCTGTCTTTACCTGCATTCTTTCCTTTGTAAAAACGCTCGAAGACATGAGGGATGTCTTCTTTTGCAATACCGCAGCCTGTGTCTTTTATGGTGAGCTGAGTATAAATATTTGTATCGACCATTTCGACAGACAACTCTCCGCCGTCATCCATATGCTCAATGCAGTTTTTGATAATATTCTGGATGGCTTCCACGGTCCAGTTTTTATCGCAGCGAATAATAAGGTCAGAAATGTCGGATTTAAATTTGATGTTTCTTAAATCAAACTGAATGCCGAAGGGTTTTACCGCCTCTTCAATCAGCTCCGTGGAAGATACATCTTCTTTTTTTAGTACTATGGTTCCGGCGTCAAGTTTCGATAATTTTAGCAGTGTCTGGATGAGCCAGTTCATTCTGTTAAGCTGCGAGGACTGCGTCTGAAGAAACTCGGTCCTCTTGTTCTCATCCTGCTCATCCACTAAAAGATCGTTCATCACCATCATTGAAGTGAGCGGTGTTTTTAGCTGATGGCTGATGTCCGCAATTGCGGCCGCGAGATTCTTTTTATCGTCTGTAAGAAGTTCCTTCTGAAACTTTAAAGTTGATGTCGTCTTGTAAATATTTGTCTTTAAAATCGACAGCTCGCCCTCTTCCTGATCAAGGATTTCATCATCTTCGTTATCTGCCAGGACTCTGACGAGATAGTCGTTTAACTGTTCGATTTTCTTATATCTTTTTTTCGTATAAAAGAAGAAAACTGCCAGCAAAACAAGGCCCGTTG
Source organism: Lachnospiraceae bacterium G41 (assembly GCA_900100245.1). Lineage (GTDB taxonomy): Bacteria > Bacillota > Clostridia > Lachnospirales > Lachnospiraceae > UBA3766. The sequence goes on along the minus strand of FNEU01000007.1, from coordinate 151,178 downwards.
CAAGCACTGCCACTGCGGGTACCCATCCTAAAAAAATCGCACTTAAAACCGTAACAAGCAGTGTGACGGCCGCGCCGATTATTATCATATTTCGAAAATCTTTGTTCTTCATAAGTGTCTACCTGTCGGTGCCCGGCTCCTGCAAGGTGCCTGGCTCCGTTTATTTATCCACGATATATCCCATACCGCGAACGGTCTTAATAATCTTCGGATCCGAAGGGTCCTTTTCAATCTTGTCGCGAAGTCTTTTGATATATACGGTAAGAGTATTGTCGTTTACAAAATCACCGCTAATATCCCACATGTCGGATAAAAGCTGGTTTCTTGTAAGAACCACTCCTCTGTTGTTGCAAAAGGTAAGTAATAAACGATATTCAAGCGCGGTAAGTTCGATGCTTTCTTCCCTGCCTGAAGTTTCATCAACAATCGTAACCTTTGCTTCGTTAGTATAGATATTAAGATTTCCGAGCTTCTCTATATTTGAAGCCTCGTTATTATCCTTTTTATCGCCCTTTCCCACACGTCTTAATACGCTTTTGATTCGCGCCATCAGTTCGTTTACCCTAAAGGGCTTGCAGATATAATCATCGGCGCCGAGTTCCAGGCCCATGACAACATTTACTTCCGCATCGGCAGCCGTAAGGAAAATAACCGGAATGTCTTCCGATTCTTTTAGGAATTTGCAGATATCGTATCCGCTTCCGTCGGGAAGATTGATATCGAGGATGCTGATATCATATTCGTTTGTTTTAAAACTCTCTTTTGCCTCTTTGGCCGTTTTAACATGAGTGACTTCATATCCTTCTTTTTCAAGAGAATACTTAAGACCCATTCCTATTGCATCATCATCTTCAAGCAAAAATACTTTCATAATAAAGTCCTCTGTTTTTTAAATATCCGCTCTCTTTAATATAATACCAAAAACACGGCATTTATTACACCCTTAAGCCTTATAAAATCAATATGTATACTAGAATACTATTGCTTTGTTTTATCATAAAAGATATAATTGAGAAAGATACATTTACATCTTAAAAAGGACGGGTTGCTTATGGATTTTATCATTTCTTCAAACAAGATAAAAAAAGGTGAAAATGCCATAATTCTTGATTCGAATACATTAAACGGAATCAAAAAAATCGCAGCGAAAGTTGCGCTTGATTTAAAAGCCGTTTTTGGAACCGAGCCTGCAGTTCTTGAAAACAAAACTGTTAAAAATCCGATTTATGCCGGAACGGTTAACGATGCGCTCATAAAAGATTTAGGCGTAAACTTATCCGACATCGCAGGCAAACGCGAAGTATATAAAATCGTAGTTAAAAACGATGCTTTAATAATCGTCGGAAGTGATAAAAGAGGCACAATCTACGGTCTTTTCAAACTCTCAGAGATGCTTGGCGTATCTCCTTTTATCGACTGGCTCGATATTAAGCCCGTTAAAAAGAGCAGTTTTAAATTACCCGGCAACTACCGTTTCGTATCCAAAGAGCCTTCCGTAAGATTCCGTGGTTTCTTCATCAATGATGAATGGCCCGCATTCGGAAATTTTTGCAACAAAAGATTCGGCGGTTTCAATGCCAAGGTTTACGAGCATGTATTCGAACTGCTTCTTAGACTCAAAGGCAATTATATGTGGCCAGCAATGTGGTCCGCTATTTTCCCGAACGACGGTCCGGGACTTGAAAACGCAATCCTTGCAGACGAGCTTGGCGTTGTAATGGGGATGAGCCATCACGAACCCTGCTTAAGACAGGGCGAGGAATATAAATATCTTCGCGGCAAGGGCTCAATCTACGGCGATGCATGGAACTTCCTTACCAACGAAAAAGGTATCACAAGATTCTGGGAAGACGGCCTTAAGCGAAGCGGTAAGTTCGAAAACGTCATTACCGTCGGCATGCGAGGCGAGGCAGACACCGCCATCATGGGCAAAGAAGCAACCCTAAAAGACAATATAGATCTTTTACGAAAAGTATTAAAAACCCAGAACAGACTCATAAGAGAAAATGTTAATCCTAACCTTGATGAAGTACCCAGAATGCTCGCACTATACAAAGAGGTTGAGCCGTACTTCTACGGTGACGAAAAGACCGAAGGCCTGATGGGAGATCCCGAACTTGAGGGCGTAACGCTCATGCTCTGCGACGACAACTTCGGAAACTTACGTACCGTACCCACCAAGCAGATGCGTTCCCACAAGGGTGGCTACGGAATGTATTATCATTTCGATTATCACGGACTACCCGTATCCTTTGAGTGGTTTAATACCTCTCATCTTTCAAAGGTCTGGGAGCAGATGACGACCGCGTATGACTTTGGTATCAGGGATTTGTGGATAGTGAATGTAGGCGATATTTTCTCAAACGAATATCCGCTCGGATACTTCCTTGAACTCGCTTATGACTTTGACAAATGGGGCACTTCAAACTTTAACAGTGCCCATGAATATACAAAGCTTTGTGTAAAGAGAAACTTCGAAGGAAAACTCTCTCCCGCAGAACTTAAAAAATGCGTCGAACTTCTCGAGGGCTATACAAGAATCACCTCAGCTCGAAGAACCGAAGCGATGAATGATACGCTTTATGCGCCTTTTGCATATAATGAGGCTTTTGATGCTTTGGCTAACTGCGAGAAACTGATGGCTGATGCAAAGAAGCTTTTGGACAAACTTTCAGGCAATACAAGATTTGCATTTTATGAGCTTATCTGGCTTCCATTAACCGCCAACTTAAACGTACAGAAAATGTGGCTTCTTACAACTTTAAATCACGGCTTTGCACGCTTCGGAAGCACATATGCAATGACCCTCGGTGAAAAGATAAACGAATGCATAGAGTACGACAGAAAAATTGTCGACGAGCTTCATACAATCGAGGGCGGTAAATGGTACGGTATGGGACTCTCCGAGCACATCGGCTTTAACGCATGGTGCGAGGAAGGCTGCAAATACCCCGTTATCCATACTTTTGAACCCGCCAACAAAGAAAGACTCATCGTTTCCGTCAAGGGTATCGATGCTTCTTCTGAAGGAAAATTCTGGACCGGACATGTGCTTGTAAGCGATGCTTTTCTTGATCCGTCAAAGGACGAAGCCGAGCTTTTGTTAAGTACGGCAGGAAAGGTAAAAGCAAACTTTACGGTTGAAAATCCGAATTCTTTTATGAGCGTTTCGGAAGAAAAGGGAATCGTAAAACCTTTTACACTTAAGACTCTTAAAGTAACCCTGGACAGAAAGAAATACCGCAAAACCAAAGCTGTGCCTGAAATCTGCATCCACTGCTCTGACGGAAATGTCGTAATCAAACTTCCCGTAAACACGATGTCTGATATCGGCGCTACAAAGAAAGCCGACGGCACATTCTATTGGTGCGGAAAGACCGTCGATATGAGTGAGAAAGTCATCAATGTTCCGCTTCATCAGAGAACCTGGCCCGGAACAATTGATGCCCTTGATTATATTTCAATCGAGGCGAAAGACTATACATCAAAGACCGATTCCGACAAGGGCGGATTTAAGATCATAAAAGATTACTCCCGCGGTTTTGATGCCGTCAAAGCATATCCGCAGGATGTGATTTTTAGGGGGAAAGATGCTCCGAAGCTCACATATAAAATCTGCGTTCCTCACAAGGGAGATTACAGAGTTGAATTATACGTGAATCCGAGCAATCCTTATTCAAGGGATAATGAAATCTTTTATGGTATAAGCGCAAACGAAGGTGCGATGAAGAAGGTTAATATGATTAATCCTCTCTTCGCGGTAGGCGACGGCAATCCCTACTGGTCAAAGGGCGTGCTTGATAATACAAGAGAAACAGGCGCAGTTCTTAAACTGAATGAAGGCTTAAACGAAATCAACATCTTCGCGTTAAGCCCCAACTTTGTTCTTCAAAAGATTGTAATCTTCGAAGAAGACAATTTCCCTGCACGTTCATATCTTGGGCCGAAAGAGACTTTTAGATTCTAATCATAAAATAGAAAAAGACCTGAAGAAACATCACTCTTCAGGTCTTTTTATTGTTCTTTTAATATTATTTTAATGCGTCGGTCATAGACTTAACATATTCTCCTACATAAACGGGAGATTCTTTGCCGTACTCTGCCATGATTTTTATGATGGCGGAACCTACGATTGCGCCGTCTGAAATGTCCGCCATTTTCTTTGCCTGCTCGGGTGTGGAAATTCCGAAACCGATGGCGCAGGGAATATTTGTATTCTCGCGGATGATTTTTACGATTGAATCAAGGTCTGTGTTGATTTCGGTTCTCGTACCTGTAACTCCAAGGCTTGAAACGAGATAAATAAAGCCTTCAGCCTCTTTTGCTATCATCGCAACCCTGTCCTTTGATGTGGGTGCGATTAAGGAAATTAAATCTACTCCGTATTTGTGGCAATCGGGTAAGAACTCTTCTTTTTCTTCAAATGGAAGGTCGGGTAAAATGATTCCATCGATACCGATTTCGGAACATGTCTTAATGAATTTCTCTGAACCGTAAGAAAATACCACATTCGCATAGGTCATAAATACCATGGGAATCGTAACGTCTTTTCTTAATTCTCTGACAAAATCAAATATTTTATCCGTCGTAACGCCGCCGTTTAATGCGCGAAGGTTTGCACCCTGGATAACGGGGCCTTCTGCGGTAGGATCCGAAAAAGGAATGCCGAGTTCCACGAGGGAAGCGCCGTTTTTAACAACTTCGCGAACGATTTTACCCGTGGTCTCAAGGTCCGGATCGCCGCATGTGATAAAAGGAATAAATGCTTTTTTATTTTCGAATGCTTTATAAATATTACTCATTGATATCCTCCCCTCTGTAACGGGCAATTGCCGCACAGTCCTTGTCGCCTCTACCGGAAACTGTGATGACTATTATCTGATCATTGCTCATGGTCGGTGCAATTTTCATAGCGTAGGAAATTGCATGCGCGGATTCGATAGCCGGAATAATGCCCTCGGTCTTTGCAAGATATTCAAATGCCTGAACAGCTTCTTCGTCGGTAACGGGAACATATTCAGCTCTTCCGATATCGTGAAGATATGCGTGCTCGGGTCCGATGCCGGGATAATCAAGACCTGCGGAGATTGAATAAACCGGAGCAATCTGACCGTATTCGTCCTGGCAGAAATATGATTTCATACCGTGGAAAATTCCAAGCTTGCCTGTTGCGATCGTAGCTGCCGTTTCGTATGTATCAACGCCTCTGCCTGCTGCCTCACAGCCGATTAATCTTACTTCTTTGTCGTTTATAAAATTATAAAAGGTTCCGATTGCATTTGAACCGCCACCGACACATGCAAGAACAGCATCGGGAAGTCGTCCTTCTTTTTCAAGCATCTGCTCTTTTATTTCCTTTGAAATAACAGCCTGGAAATCACGAACAATCGTGGGGAAGGGATGAGGACCCATTACGGAACCGAGGCAGTAATGCGTATCGTCGATTCTCTTTGTCCACTCTCTCATGGCCTCCGAAACCGCATCCTTAAGTGTGGCTGTACCTGTGGTTACGGGAATTACCTCTGCTCCTAAAAGCCTCATTCTGTATACGTTTAAGGCTTGCCTCTTGGTGTCTTCCTCGCCCATAAATACCACACATTCCATGCCCATAAGTGCTGCTGCCGTAGCGGTTGCAACACCGTGCTGGCCTGCGCCGGTTTCTGCGATAAGTCTGGTCTTGCCCATTTTCTTTGCAAGGAGAGCCTGGCCGAGAACGTTGTTTATTTTATGAGCGCCCGTATGGTTTAAATCTTCTCTTTTAAGATAAATCTTCGCACCGCCCAAATCCTTGGTCATCTTTTCCGCATAGTAGAGTCTTGAAGGTCTGCCTGCGTATTCATTTAAAAGTTCAGTCAGTTCCCTGTTGAATTCGGGATCGTTTTTGTAATGATTGTATGCTTTTTCAAGTTCGATAACCGCATTCATAAGGGTCTCGGGAATGTACTGTCCGCCGTGAATACCGAATCTTGCGGGATTTGAATCGTTATTGTTCATCGTGTTTCCTTTCTTAAACTCTTCTCTTACAGTTTTTACAAACTTTATCATCTTGTCGGGATCTTTTTTCTTTTCTGTCTCGATTCCCGAACTTACATCGACTGCAAAAGGATTTATTTCATCTATCGCCTCTTTTACGTTTTCGTAATCAAGGCCTCCTGCGAGGAAGTAAGGTCTTTTTATGTCTTTTATGAGATTTCTGTCCAAAAGTTTTCCGTCGCCTGCGCCAGAATCAAGCAGTACGTAATCGGCGCCCGAGGCGTTTACCAATGCGGCATCTTCACTGCCTTTTATCCTGAAAGCCTTGATAATCGGCTTGCCCGTAAGGCTTCTTAACTTTGATATATACCCTTCGTCCTCTCTTCCGTGAAGCTGCGCGATATCGATGATTCCTTCTTCTAAAAGATACGCTACGTCTCTAATGTCTTCGTCAATGAAAACTCCGACTGCCTTTATCTCGGGACTTAATAGTTTTTTAAGCTCTGCCGCTTTTTCAAAATCAACATATCTGCTGCTTTTTTTATAAAAGACAAATCCGATAAAATCAGGCTTTAAACTGTTGGCGCATTCGATATCTTCCGGACGCGTGAGTCCGCAAAGCTTTATCTTTGTCATAAAGCACTCCTTAAATTCTTAAGAGCCTCGGCCTTATCAGCCGCTCTCATTACCGTCTCTCCTATCAGTACCGCATCCGCGCCTGCTCTTCTTATGTTTGCGACATCTTCGGGAGTCTTAAGTCCGCTCTCCGATACGAAGATTCTGTCTGAAGGGATTAGTTCGCGTAGTCTCCTGCTGTTTGAAGAATCAACCGTGAAATCTTTTAAGTTTCTGTTGTTAACACCGATTATTCTTGCCTTTGCATCAACTGCCGTTTCGACTTCTTTTTCATCATGTGTTTCAACAATGGCCGAAATTCCAAGGTCATCGCAGATTCCCAAATACTCTTCAATCTGTCCTTTGGAAAGGATGGAGCAGATTAAAAGTACTGCAGATGCGCCGAGGGTTTTGGCTTCGTAAATCATATATTCGTCTACCGTAAAATCTTTTCTTAAGCACGGTATAGATACTTCTTTTGCAATTTCTTTTAAATACTCGTTGCTGCCTAAAAACCATTTAGGCTCGGTAAGTACCGATATGCAGTCGGCGCCTGCCGCTTCGTATTCCTTTGCTATTTTAAGATAGGGAAAATCCGGAGCGATGAGGCCTTTGGAGGGAGAGGCTTTTTTACATTCAAGGATAAAAGCCAGGTCGTCTTTTTTAAGAGCTTTTTCAAAAGAAAAACTGCCTTTTTCCATATCGAAAGCCATCTTTTTTATTTCAGTCGTGTTGACACGACTTTTAGCTGCTTCTGTTCTCTCGACCGCATACGCTGCAAGTTTGTCTAAGATTGTTTCACTCATTTTTTATCCTCTATGGAGCCAGGCAAACTAAGTGTGCCAGGCACCATTTTTATTTCTATTCTGCTTCGGGACGGTTGCTGACCTCGATGAATTTGTTTAATACTTCGAGTGCTTTACCTGAGTCAATAAGTTCTGCCGCAAGAGCCACACCTTCTTTAAAACTTGCAGCCTTACCGCCGATGTAAAGTGATGCGCCTGCGTTTAAAAGAACCGCATCTCTCTTGGCACCCTTATCGCCGTTTAAGATTCCGAGTGTAATCTTGGCATTTTCTTCGGGTGTTCCTCCCTTTAATTCTTCCTTGTCACATCTGTTAAATCCGAAATCTTCAGGTGTGATTGTGTAAGTTTTATACCATCCGTCGTTAATCTCGCATATCTTGGTGGGTGAGCTCATGGAGATTTCATCGAGCTTATCCATTCCGTATACAACCATTCCGCGCTTAACACCAAGGTTAACAAGTACCTGTGCTAAGGGCTCTACGAGATATTCATCATATACGCCGAGCAGCTGCATCTTGGGTGAGCCGGGGTTTGTAAGCGGTCCTAAAATATTAAATACTGTTCTGAAGCCGAGTTCCTTGCGGATGGGGCCTACATACTTCATGGATGAATGATATTTTTGTGCGAAGAAGAAGCACATTCCGACTTCGTTTAAAAGTTCGATACATCTTGCAGGGCTCTGTGAGATATTAACTCCGAGTGCTTCGAGACAGTCAGCCGTACCGCACATGGATGAAGCTGCGCGGTTGCCGTGCTTGGCTACTTTCATTCCGCCTGCTGCTGCAACGAGAGCCGAAGTTGTTGAAATGTTAAAGCTTCCTGCCTTGTCTCCGCCGGTTCCGACTATTTCAAAAATATCCATTCCGGTCTCAACCTTGGTAGCATGATCTCTCATGGCTGCTGCACAGCCTGCGATTTCATCGGTTGTCTCTGCCTTGGCACTCTTGGTTGAAAGTGCTGCAAGAAAAGCCGCATTCTGGGTAGCGCTTGTCTCGCCGCTCATAATCTCATTCATTACGCTGTAAGCTTCATCATAAGTTAAGTCTTCTTTGTTTACGATTTTTACGATTGCTTCTTTAATCATTTTTATTTCCTCCGTTTATTCATTTCTTTTATGACAGTTTTAAAAAATTCTCAAGCATCTGTTTTCCGTCGGGTGTAAGTATCGACTCGGGATGGAACTGCACTCCGTATATCGGGTATTCCTTATGCATTACTCCCATGATTTCTCCGTCCGCTGTTTTGGCTGTAACCTTAAGGCAGTCGGGAATGGTCTTTTCGTCTGCTGCTAAGGAGTGATATCTTGCAACCGGTGCAACTTCGGGGCATCCTTTAAACAAAGGACAGTCCTTATCGAAAGTGGCATCGGACTGTTTGCCATGCATCAGTTTTGATGCGTAGGTAACCGTTGCACCGAACGCTGCACAAATGGCCTGATGTCCGAGGCAGACACCCAATATCGGAATGTCTTTTCCCAAAGTTTGGATTGCTTCTATAATAATGCCTGCGTCTTCGGGTCTTCCGGGTCCGGGAGATACGATTATTCTCTCGGGGTTTAATTCTTTTATTTCTTCGACGGTCATTTCATCGTTTCTTATCACTTTGATGTCGGGATTAATCTCGCCTATCAGCTGATAAAGATTGTATGAAAAGCTGTCGTAGTTATCTATCAGTAAAATCATTTTTCTCTCCTTGTCAGATATCCGCTTCCTCTGCATTTTCAAGTGCCGTGAGAGATGCTCTTGCTTTGTTTAAGCACTCTGTATATTCGGACTCGGGTACCGAGTCGGCCACGATTCCTGCTCCGCTTCGAACGAATACTTTTCCGTTCTTTTTGTAAGCGATTCTGATTGCGATGCAGGTATCCATGTTACCCGTAAAATCTATATATCCGATTGCTCCGCCGTAGATGCCGCGCTTGTTGTTTTCAAGCTCTCCAATTAGCTTGCAGGCCCTAATTTTGGGTGCTCCGGAAAGTGTTCCTGCGGGAAGCACCGCTTCTATCGCATCAAGTGCATCCTTGTCATCTCTTATCTTTCCGCAAACCGTGGAGCCTATGTGCATTACATGTGAGAAACGAACCACGCTTCTTATCTTTTCCACGAATACGCTTCCGAATTTACTTATCTTGCCAAGATCGTTTCTTCCTAAATCCACGAGCATATTGTGTTCTGCGAGTTCTTTTTCATCTTTTAGGAGCTCTTCTTCAAGGGCCAAATCCTCTTCTTCGGTCTTTCCTCTCCATCTCGTGCCTGCGAGGGGGAAGGTGTGAAGCACGCCGTTTTCAAGTTTTACGAGGGTTTCGGGCGATGCACCCGCAACTTCCACATCGGTTCCTGAGAAGTAAAACATGTAGGGCGAAGGATTGATGGTTCTAAGCATCCTGTAGGTGTTTAGGAGGCTTCCTTCGAAGGGTGCGCTTAGGCGGTTCGAAAGCACTATCTGGAAGATGTCGCCTTCATGGATATAATGCTTTGCCTTTTCAACCATTTCGCAGAACTCTTCTTTATTAAAGAGAGGTGTAACTTCGCCAAGCAGTTTTCCGGCCGGCTCTTCTTTCTTTTCGCCGTTTCGTAAAAGAGATTTAAGCTGGTTTAATTCCATCACCGCTTTGTTATAGCCGACTTCGATGTCTTTTAGGGGCATGTTTACGATGAGGATGATTTTCTGCTTCATATTGTCAAATGCGATTACTTTGTCAAAAAGCATCAAATCGACATCTTTGAATTCCTCGGTGTCGGTAACGTCGCTTTTTACACTCGGTTCGCTGTAGTTTAAGTAATCGTATGAAAAATATCCTACGAGTCCGCCGGTGAATGAAGGGAGATAATCGAATCTCGGGCTCTTGTATTCGGATAAAATCTGGCGAAGCTGGATAGAAGGATTTTCTGTCTTTATGTTAAGATTGCCTGCTTTTAAGTTACCGTCGATACAGGTGATTTCCATCTTCGGATCAAAGCCTAAAAATGTGTATCTGCCCCATCGGTCGTTCGCCTGTGCCGACTCAAGCATGTAGCAGTGTGTCGAAACGTTTTTTAAGATCTTCATAGTCTCAATCGGCGTTGTGAAATCCGAGAGGATTTCGGTGCTTACGGGCAAAACGTTGTATTTGCCTGTTTCGGCGATTTTTTTAACTTCTTCCAAAGACGGTAAGATTTTCATGCAAACTCCTTTTCATTCTCTTGTTAACGTTTATAAGTTTTTGCAGGGACTTTTACGATTATTTACCGGTTTTAAGGAGGAAAAAGTAAATTGTATTAAAAAAGTCCCTGACAAAATCTGTCTGATTCTGTCAAGGACGAATATACTATCCGCGGTGCCACCTTGATTCACGATTTGACTCGTGCGCTTAGCGAGATACCTTCATATCTCCGGCAAATTACGTCTGCCTTACGTCGCAGAATACTTTGAAAATTCATTTCACTGCGCCCTCAGCGGTCCATTTGACAATTTGTTTCGTACCCGGATCTCAGCATCCCGGATTCTCTGTAGGGGCATCATTGCCGTTATCTCCGCTTCAACGGTTTAATCTCTTAAATTTGAAAAAAGAATATCACACGGAAAAAAGCAAGTCAACAACTTTTTTAAACATTTACGATAATATCTGCGGTAACGCTTCGTGTGACCGATATTAAATCTGCGGGTGAAAGCTCAATCTGAGCTCCGACTCTGCCTGCGCTGACATATATTTTTTCATATGAGGGCGCGGTTTCATGAATAAAAGTTTTAAACTGTTTTTTCATTCCGATAGGAGAGCAGCCGCCGTGAACATAGCCCGTAAGCGGAAGCAGTTCCTTCTGTTTTATCATGTCAATTGACTTCTCGCCTGCTGCCTTTGCGGCCTTTTTTAGATCGAGTTCTTCTTTTACGGGAACAACGAAAACATAATATGTGTTGCTCTTCCCCTGAGTGACTAATGTCTTAAAAACTTTTGCGGAATCCTCGTTTAAAATTGCTGCGATTTCTTCGCCCGTAAGTGTAGCATCAGGCTCGTATGTATGGCTTTCGTATGAGATCTTCTTTGCGTCAAGCACTCTCATTACGTTTGTTTTTTCTTCTTTTTTCATTTCTTTCTTCCTTTGACTTTGGTTTTTTTACCATATATAATTTAGCAAAGTTTTTAACTTTTGCAAACTGTCTTTAATAGAAAGCGCTCCCAAATTTCTATGGGAGCGTCAGTTTATTTTAATTCAGCATTGTTTCGCTTTAGAAATTCCATATCATTTCCGTATCTTAATGCGGTCTCTTCGTCATTTTCAAGAAAGAGTTCATACAAATCAGCTGGAATTCTGCCGGGCTTTGTTCTTTCATAAATCGTGAGATTCCATGAATGTTTGCATTTCTTGCATCGGTAAATAAGCCACACATCGACCTTGTTTCCGTTTGCATTTACCCTGAATTTCCCTGAGTTTATAAACTCCTGTTTTTTACCGCATCCTCCGCATTTATGATATACATGCTGCATTAAGCTCATTTTTATCCTCCTTATATTTCTTTGGGGATTCATCTGAGCTTAGCTATTCATTTTTATTTAAGCTCAGACTACTGAGCTAATACATATCTTTTCCTCATAAAATAATCCTTTCTCAATTAAACTCTACTATGTCCGTTGCAACCTTTTCCTGAAAACGAACGTCGTGCTCGACTATGAGCATGGTCGGCTTAAACTCCAAAATTAGTTTTTCGATCTGCATTCTCGAAAAAACGTCAATGTAGTTAAGCGGCTCATCCCAGATATAAAGGTGTGCGCTTGTTATAAGGCTTGATGCTATAAGCACTTTTTTCTTCTGCCCTTCGGAAAACTCTTCCATGTTTTTGGTAAACTGAACTGCCGAAAAATCCAGCTGGCTTAATATTGCAAGGAAAAGACTTTCGTCAAAATTATGTACCTTGCAGTAATCCTTCAGGTTACCGTTTAAGAATGAAGTGTCCTGATTGATGTAGGAAATTTTAAGTCCCGAAGCCACATCAAGCGTTCCGTTAACGATGAGGTTTTCGCATCCCGGTATGTTTTCTTCATATGCTGCCTTCCCGAGAATGGCTTTTATGATACTGCTCTTGCCGCATCCGTTTTCGCCTTTTAAAACCACTCTGTCGCCCTGCCTAATCTGAAATCTCATGTTTTCAAAAAGCGGCTTTTCGGCATCCGCATACTGAAGGGATAAATCCTTTGCCAGAATAAGCACATCCTTGTGATGTTTAAGCGGCATTACTTTAAGTCTTATATCTTTTTCAATATCCTGAAGCAAGCCTTCTTTTTCTTCGATTTCCCTGTCGATTCGTCCTTCGAAGTTTTTAACTCTCGACTGCATCTTTTTGGTTTTGGCTCCGATATAAGCTCTTGTATCCATGAATCTGTCGTGCTCTTTTATGGGATTAAAACCGATTTTTGTGGCCTCATTTTTATCGGCCCATCTTTCTGCACGGTCAGCCGCAACCTTAAGCTTGTTTATTTCTTTTAGGTGTTTTTCATTCTCGGCCTTTGCAAAAGCATCCGCCTTTTCTTTGTTTTCCCACCATGAAGAAAAGTTGCCTGTCTGAACCTCGATTGTCTGACGGTTTAAAACGAGCACGTGGTCGCAAACCGCATCAAGCAAATCTCTGTCATGCGAAACCAGGATAAAACCTTTCTTTTTGGATAAATAATTTTTTACTGCCTCTCTCGCCTCGATATCCAAATGGTTTGTGGGCTCATCGATTAAAAGAAACTCGCCTTCAACCGCGAAAAGAACTGCAAGCATTACTCTCGTTCGTTCGCCGAAGCTTAATGTTTTAAGCGGTCTGTAAAGACATTCCGCATCCATTCCGATTTGGTTCATTTGAATAAGTATCTGCCAGGATTCCGCCTCGGGCTTCCATTTGCCTGTCAGTTCGTCCGCCGTTTTATTTAGGTCGTCTTCGCTTATTTCATAAGGGAAATAGTCAAATCTCGTGCTTGAAGAAATGCTTCCCTTGTTGCATTCGTATCTTCCCATCAGAAGATTTAAAAGAGTCGTTTTGCCTTTACCGTTTCTTCCGATGAGGCCGAGTTTCCAGTCTGTATCAATATTATAGTTCACGTCTTTTAGGACATCGTCAAAGCTGCCCTCGTAAGAAAACGTGACATCATTAACCTTTATCTGTGCCATGTCTATCACCTCCGGTCAAAAGCCCCTAAAATAAGAAAATCTGCTTCCATACCGAAAGCAGATTATACGTACAAATAAAGATTATATATGCCGAAGCACACCCGTAGCGGTGAAATCTAAAATGAATACGATAATCTAATTCGGCATACACAAACAGACCCATGGGGCCTAAATCAATTCGTCTGCATTTACCAAATCAAACTATCTAATTATCATTCTTTCACCTTCACACTTTTCGTGTGCCTTTCTTTTACTGTCGCAATAATAACATGAAAGATTTTTATCGTCAACACTTAATTATTTTATGAATACGAATACCCAGACTGTAATCATAGCATCGTAAATTCCATGGCAGATGATTAGAGAAAGCGTTGTACAGTTCTTAATATATTTTCTGCAAATACACCAGAAAACTCCTAAAAGAGTCGTAATAATAATCTGGAGAATATTAAGCGATGCTATGTGGAACAATCCGAATAAAACGGATGAAACTATTATCGCAATGATATCTTTATCGCTGATTTTTTTTATTTTGGAAAAAACAAATCCGCGGAAACAGAGTTCTTCAACCGCTGCGACAGATGCTGTGCAGTAAACAAATTCATAAATAAACTGCCAGAGATATTTGTATCTGTAGCCGTTATCTACGTAAGAGCCGAATCCTGCAAGATGCGGAACAAGTGTCAGTACCAGAGACATACCGATTCCCAAAAGAATGCCGATTAAAATCTGAAGTCCGATTTTTTCTTTCGAAAAGCCCAGATCGGACAGTTTATCTTTGGAGAATATCATGACTAAAATCGGAACTGCCGCAATTATCCAGTAACTTAAGATTAGTGTAAGCATTCTGGGGATTAATGGAATCAGCATAACCACATAGCGGTTAAACATTACCAGTCCGAACAGACACGAAAAAATTCCGATAATACCGATTATAAGCCCTGCCCATTCAGTTTTCTTACTGTTTTTTTCCATGTTTTTAATCCATTCTTTCGTTTTCGTTAGTAAAAAGTTCTCTGAACCTGCCGGAGAATGCAGGCTCCATTCCCGCCACATAAAGATGCGAGGTATCGCCGAATGTGTGCATTCTAAACTGTGCAATACCTTCTCTTCGCTCTTCCGTAGCAACCGTCGTTATTGAAGTCGGCGCTGCTATTGTACTGTGCCATAAAACAAAAGGCGGAAGATTTAAAAGATATGATAAAAGAATGCACTCCAATCCGAAATGGCAGAAGAATACAATTACATCGCTGTTGGGATTAATTACTTTAAAAAGCTTACCCTCTTTTTTATATCCGTGCTGCTCTAAGAATTTATCAAATTCGGAGTATATCCAGTCAACTTCTTCTCTTACTTTGGCTTCTTTAAGAGCCGGATATTCCGTCCATCTGTCAAAGTCAAAAGCATACGGCATATTCGTCCAGTCTTTAGGAAGCCAGTCCCACGCAACACCTGTTTTCTCGGGACGCTTAACCAAAGGTGCGAACTCTCGCAACCACTCAAGTTCGGTCGCCTCCATATTCATCTTCTTTAAGCTTAGGCTCGCCGTATCCTTTGCACGTCCAAGCGGAGAAACATAACACTCATCCGCCTTAACGTTTTTCATTCTCTCGGAAAGCGCCTCGGCTTCCTTCCATCCAAGTTCTGTCAGTGAATCATTCTCATAGTCCGGATCGCCGTGGCGCACAATTATTAATTTCATTTTTCCTGTTCCTTAAATTTCTTTTAGGGTATTTATCTTTTGCCGGACGCATATTCGCCAGTATTGATATCTATTACTTCTCTGATTGGCTGAATCAGGGATTCTTCATACTGAACATTCCACTGAACATCCCTGCTCATCATACCGTCTTTTAGTCCGTCCACATGATCGCCCGGCTTAATCGGATTGTCGTTATCATAAATATAAAGTAAAAGATTATACGCATGATTAACAACATCGTCGGGATTAAGTCCATGGAAATGATACTGTAAATCCGGCAGGAACAAGGTGCTCATTCCAAGTGTATCGACCATTCTGTCCTCGGTTCCCTGGATATTAAAGAATCTTGCATTTACCGCATAATAAATAAACCTTTGTTCCTTTGGAACCGAACAGTTTAATATTGCTTCTCTTGTAAACATTTTCTTCGAGTTGTCAAAAACTACCGCCTTGCAAGTCGGGAACATTTCAACCAAAGCTTCGATGTAGTCGACCAGCAAGTCCGCACGATCTTTATACGGCAGACATGCTGCAAGCATATCATTTGCGAGTACCTGATATTTACATGATTCGAGAATTTCGGCCGAGTTCGCGCAATCCCATGTCTGAGTACGTTCAAGGTCGTTTAAAATGGGATTTGGTATTTCAAAACAATTTGTCAGCATAAGCATGGGCGGTGCATCTTTGTTATCCTTTTCAAAATGTATGCTGTACCTCTTTGCCGCAAAGCCCGCACTTTCCTGACTGTATGCATAGCAATCAATATCGCCAAGGTGCTTGTTCATAATGGCACACATGGTTTCCTTATCCGGCATTTCGCACTTTTCCTCCATCAGCAAATGAATGAGAAAAATCATTCCCGGATGGTTCTCTTTGTTCTTTAAATCCTGCTGCAATACATTATCATCTTTTTTCTTTTTGAATAAACCCATTTTTTACCCCCTTAATATTTTTAAAACGGACATTCAATTGTTATCATTTTCTCGGAAAAACCGTTTCTCTCATAAAATCTTAAACCGTCAGTATTCTGCGGAAAGACCTGTGTTCTGAAAAAATCGGCTCCTTTTTCCTTACCGTATTTCTTGGCCTCATTCATTAGAATCGTTCCGATTCCCTGACTTCTGAATTCAGATGTTACCACGAGATCCTGCAGATATAACGATGTTTCGCTCTTAAGACACGGAACTTTCTTTGCTTTTATGAGCACAAGATGTGCAAATCCGATTACTTCACCGTCTTTTTCCGCCACGAGCATCGTCTGCGTATCGCTGTCCAGAATTTCCTTCACCTGTTCTGTTCGTGTACCTTTGGGACTGAACACAAAATGCTCGGGCTGATAAAGAACCGCATCTTCTTCAAGTTCTCTGTACAGTTCTTCAAGCCTTGCCAAATCTTCTGTTGTCGCTTTTCTGATGGTAACCATTTCGCACCTCTATGTATTTAAATGTATCTATCTCTTTCTTGGAGATTATGAAGAATTCGACGCACTTCCATAATCTTTTTTTCTTTTCCCACAGGTATTACAACATAATATATTGTAAAGTTTTTTACGTAAATTCTGTAGTATAAATTTTTTCGATTCTTTAAAGAAAAGTATGCCTCAAAAGATTCCGCGTTAGGAAGCCTCTCAAGTATTGCTGCTTCAACTTCATTTATCAGTTCGTTTGCAGCGTCTTTGTTATGAAGATTTTCTGCTATATACAAAACATGCTCTTCAAGATCACTGTAAAAAAGCGGAAGATATCGCAAAGTGTATGTTACTTTACCCATTAATTCTGCCTCTTAATTTTCCAAAAACCTCTTCGTGCGACATACGGGTACTGTGAGTTTCTGCATAGGCATCGGCTTCATCCAAAGCTTTTTCAATATTTCCGTTCAATTTGGAATATGTATCTATGCTCATAACAACCATTGAGCCATAACCGTTCTTCGTAAGAAAAACAGGTTCTCCTCCACTAACGGCATTTTCAATTTCCGTAAATTTATTTCTCAAATCTGAAACAGGTCTAATTGAAATCATAAAAAACCTCCCCAAAATTTATCATAGTTTTATCATAATTTTATCATTATTATGATAGATTGTCAATTTTTCCTCTTACAATTATTTCAATCTAGAGGGTAATAATGGACTTTCTTTTGGGCTTGCAAAATCTATATATTTTTCGTAGCCTTCGCCGGGGTTTAACTTTCTTGCCATAACCACCATTCTGTTAGTTCCCGAATGAGCAAGCTCGACGCTGCAGGAGGATAGAGTAAGGTACTTATCGTTGATATTGCAGGGGATTTCGCAATTTATCCAGTTTCTTTTATCCACTTCTTCCATGTATTTTAAATACTCAGACTCGCTTTCCCACTCACATTTATCCCAGTAGACGAAGTCATTATCTTTGGTGTCTATCAGATAATAGGCGAAGATTAAGTAATAATCCGTGCCATCCTCTGTCACGAGCTTGATTATAGGATGGTTTTTATAAAATTCGATGTTCTCATAAAAGACAAGATCTGCAAAAATATCACGCTCATTATAAAGAATATTGTGACCGTAAATAATGTTGTTGCCGTTTTCTCTTTTAAGGTCGGAAGAAAGTGTTAAAAAGGGAACTCCGTAATTGTTTTTGTTTTTATCAAGATCGTGCGTCAGATAAAAATCCTCGTCATAGGGACTCTGCATCAGGGGGTGATTTAATACAGTATCCTCAATCGAAATAATACCTGCGCAGTCCTCGTTGTAAGCCTTGTATTTTTCAAGCAATTCCTTATCTGCCTTTTCGGCTTTTGCGCGACTTCTGTCATTCCCAAGATTTCTTTTTACCGTATCTTTGTGAGCAGAAACTTCTTTGTAAGTTGCAGTTACCTTCATCTTATACACAGTTTTAATGTCATCTTTTATGAGGTCTTTGCTTGCATTTTTATCCTTTTTTCGTAAAGTCTCGAGGGCTTCGTCGATGTCCGTAAAATATGTAACAGTAGTTTTATATCCAAGCGACGCGCCATATCCTTCGTACTCTGCATAATAATCCCTGCATTTTGCTTCGTATGCATATGCTGCGTCTCTTTTTTCAACCACGGTTTCTTTTCCGTTAAATTCGGTCACATCATAATATTTCTCGCCCACCCAATCGGCTCCGATTACACGGTAATTGTCAATTTCTTCTTCGGGAATGCCGGCAATTTTTAATACATCTTTTTCATAGCCTTCCCAGGAAGGAAACGTATTGTCAATATCAACCTTCACGGACCATTCTTCATCTCCATCCATGATGCCTGTTTTATAGTCCGTATAGTCTGTGGCATCTCTTTCAAAAGTACCGAAAATCGGCTCTTCTGCCTTTGCCCAGTATTCCTCGGAATAACTTTTCTTAAAAAGCTTACCGTCGGTCTTTTCTTCTTTGGCAGTATCCTTGTTAATGTAACCGATGGACTTGATTTCAGGAATCTCGGGCGCTTCGGGACACGCGGTATATTCAACCTTCTCCGTTACTCTTTTTTTAATTTCGGTTAGTTCTCCCCAATTAAAAGAGTCCGCGGATAAAACATACTGAACACCTGTCTCGGGAGATACATAAACAATCGTATCTTTGGCATCATTTTTGTCTTCAACCTCAAGCTCTATAGTGATTGCAATGCTTTCCATTGTTTCAGAAATACTGTATTCCGTTTTTCCCGCATATTCATAGTTTTTGCCGTTTCTTTTTGTCGTCTCGGGAACATTAAAGTTTTTCTCATCAGGATTTTCGGTATAAAAGAAATAATCAACCGTAATATAATTATCGTCGCTTTTTTCTTCTCTATTTTCATCACTGTTTGTTAAAGCAATCTGAAGTGTATCCGAAGGCTCATCTTTTATGATTTCACCTTGTGGGGAAACCTCCGGAATATCTTCGTCTTTTAACAAAAAGTAAGCACTGAGAGGAATCACGATTATGAAAGATGCCACTATACAAATGATTCTTACCAGGATTTTCTTATTCATATTTTCTCCTTTCTCTTTTTCTTTTTATTAGGATAACCATTGTTATGAAGCTTCCTGCCAAAAGCAGCATTGATGAAGCAAAAAGACAAAACCACATGTTGGAAGCTGTGCTGACGGGAAGTGTCGGTCCATCCGAGTATAAAATAATCGAATATCCGCCTTCGCCGTTATCTTCCGTGATGTAGTTGCTCTTACCCTTTGACTTAAATGCGGGCTTTACCCTCATCATTACTTTCGCAAAATGCGGAAGTCTCTTATCATAAATATTTAATTCCGCATTAAGATTATTTATAGTCGAATCGTTGTAACTTAAATCAACCTCATATTCTTCGTCGTTTTCATAATAATCCGCGGGCGCTTTTTCTTCGGTTATTTTGTAAACCGAATGAGGCAGATCAAGACCGAAATCAACTGTACCGTCCACTGCCTCGGTTTGAGAAATAAGCGTTCCTTTAGGCGCAATTATCTCGCCGTTTATATTTTTAATATCCGAATCCGCATAAAGATTAAATTTTCCTCCCGAGAGATTTTTACTGCTGCCCGTTTCAGTTTTTGTTACCTTAAGATTAATTTTTTGTCGCTCGTTAAAAATGCTTTTACCCGTTAAAACAAGCGCAGTGTTTTGATCCTTATATTCAATCGAAAAATCAACCGGCGCAGTATCGATAATCATTCCGTAAGGCGCTTTTGTCTCAACGAAATAATAATTTCCGACAGGAAGATTGGATGTTTTAGCCACACCGTTTTCATCGGTTTCGATTGTCTCAATCAGCTGGTCCTTCGTGTAATAAAGGATTCTGTTACCGGTCGCGTCTTTAGCCTCATCAAAGGTGTAAATATCCTCCTTTGCGAATACATTAAATACCGCTCCCCTAAGGGGCTTGTTCTCCCAGATAAATTCTCCGCCTTTAAAATCCGCCAGAGATTCACCTTCTTTTGTAATTTCAAGACACCCGCGAACAGGCGTATTCTCCCATGAGTTCATAAAAGAAATCTCTTTCACATCACTCGCAGGGAAAACTGCCGTGAATAAAAATTCATCCTCACTAAGTACATAATTTTCAGGTGCTTTTATTTCTTTTACCATGTATTTGGCAAATGGAAAATCAAGACCGAAATCAATGTTTCCGTTTGTATCGGATACGGCCGTCGTAATCAGTTCGCCCGAAGAAACAAGGAGTGTGCCGTCAAATGCATAAATATCTTCATCCGCATAAATACCAAACTCCGCGCCTGCAAGCGGATTTTTAGTCTCGGCATCAGTTTTCGTAAGCTTTAAATTTATATTTTGTTTTTCATCATAAAAGGAATTCAGGGAAATAATTGGAGTAGTTGAAGAATCGTTGTAAGAAAGTTCAAATTTTTTAGGAGTTGTATCGATTACATATCCGGCGGGAGCCGTGACTTCCGTGAGATAGTATTTTCCAAGATAGAGATTATCCATCGCCGCATGGCCTGACGAATCGGTGGTTAAAGTACCTATTAAATCGTCCTTTGTATGGATCAAATGGCCTTTATTATCGGGTGAGTAAATATCTTCATCCGCATGTATTTCATACACCGCGCCGGCCAAATTCACATCCGTCCAGACAAATTTGTTGTTAACAAAACCTGTTAAGCCTTTGCCGGTTTTAGCGATTTCAACTCCGCCTTTTTTAGGAGTGTTTGTAAATTGCGCTGTAATTATTTTATCCTTACCATCCATCGTAAAAGGATGCGTGCTGTCAAATACAATCACTAGCGGGCTTGAATCTAAAAGATACCCATCGGGCGATTCAACCTCTTCGATTCGATAGGTCCCCAAAGGCAGGGCATCTTTTGTTACGACGATACCCTTATTATCGGTGGTAAATGTATCTTCTCCTCCGATTGATACATAAGTATTATTGTTGACATCGAAGATTTTAAATTTGGTTCCGCCTTTTAATATAACCTCGTTTGACTCGGCGTCTATTTTTATGATTTTAAATTTCGCGGGAACCAAAGCATCATATATGTTTCCGACATCGACGGTTACATTGTTTTGATCGATTGTTACTTCAAACGGTGCGCAGGCTTCATACCCTGCAGGTACCACGGTCTCGCGGATTACATATGTGCCAAAGTCCAAAAGTCCGCTTTCCGCTTTGCCGTTTGCATCGCTTTTAAGTATTGTATCTCCCAAAGAAGTTATTTTAACGGGCGTAGCAGATGAAAAATTATATGTTCCGTCCGCGTTTAGAGAAAGCGAAGATTTCAAATAAGCACTGAAACCCGCATCCTTTACGGGAAGACCGTCGCTTCCTTTTTTTATGAGCGAAAACTTACCCCTTATCGGCGTTTCATCGCTTTTTGTAAAGGTGAGTTCACGGCTGTTAACCGAAACAAAATGTGTATCGGCTGATACTGCGCTTTGTGCTGACGTATCTACCGTAAAATAATATTTGGTTGTATCAAGGATATATCCCGTGGGAGCAGTGATTTCTTTTACATAGTAGGTACCGTCGGTATCAAATGAATATGTAAAATTTCCGCTTGCCGTCGTAGATCCGGCCGGGATTTTAAGAGTTATTCGTTGAAGTTCATTATCAGCGGAATCAAAGAGTCCGTAAACTGCATTGTGAGTACTTGCATCGCCGTAAGTATTTTTATCTTTGGCAAAATTAATCTTGACATCAACGCTTACGGACAAGGGTTCGAATACGAACGAATCCAGATATGCAATCCTCTGGGCGCCTTCCGGAGTGGCTATTTTTACAATGCCGCCCGTCATATGTTTGTTTTCAGGGAGGCAGACATTGTTGCTGCAGTATTTAATCCAGTCCGTTAAGTGCAAGGCTTCTGCCGTCGGCTCATCGAGTCCGTGCCAGACGTTTCCGCCGTATGCGTAATTCGCGGCTATGTGAGTGTAAAGATAGGACTGCTCGTCGGTCAGCGTAATGCCGTATCCTGAGAAGAATTCACCCATTTTATAGGCCGGACCTCCGTACCCGTAAAACAAAACCTTGCATAAAAGAGGGTAAGTGTCAAAGGTCTCAATAATCGTTCCGTAGTCTCCGTCGTTTACCTGCGCAAGCTCCGACTGAACGCAGTAGGCTAAATTTCCGTCGATATAGTATTTATGCGTCTGCCAGGAGCCACCCGGAATATACGAAGAATAATTAATCGCTTCACCCCTCGTAACCATCGCGGCACTTACTGGAATTCCCGTGCCAAAAAATACCGACATGAAAATAAGCATCGATAAAATAAACGAAAAAAATCGTTTAAGCAGTATTAAATTGTTGTTTTTCAAGAATCATTCTCCTTTCATAATATATTTTTTGTGAAGTGATTAAAATATTAGTTCGTTTTGTGAGAAATGTCAAAACATTTTTGAGTATTTTATATTTTTTCTATGTTTTGCACAAAAACAGGGGCAAAAAAATAACGGGAGGCAAATTTACCTCCCGTTAAGTGAAATTTTAGTTTATTCGCGGTTTCCTTCCAGTTTAGCCGTATTCTGACGGATTCTTTCTTCTTCCTCTTCTCTGTGCCAGATTCCGGAAAAACGCGCCTCGGTACCTTTTCTGATTCGTTTGAAATTAGGGATGTGCTTGGATATTATTATTAATCCCAGGCCCAGTATAATAAGCGCTCCCACAATATCGCCCGTCATAGCGGCGTAAATAATCGGAAAGCTTAAGCATGTAAGCGTGGTTATGATGCAAAGATAATTAATTGCAAGTACTAAAAGAATCGCACAGGCGAGCATGATAAGGAAAACCTTATAGTTAAATCCGAGTACCAGTCCGCCGAGACTCGCAAATCCTTTTCCGCCCTTAAACTTAAGATAGAATGGGAAAATATGTCCAAGTACGCAGCATACCGAACAAAAAGCAACTGCCGTCGGCATATCTCCCAGTAAAATTCCTGACATCTTAACGCAGAAGAATGCTTTTAAAATGTCAAACACCGCTGTAAACACACCTGCTCTTTTTCCGACATTAATGACGACGTTGGATGCTCCCGCATTTAATGAGCCTTTTTGCCGGATGTCAAATCCCTTGGCCTTTCCGATTAAATAAGCAGGGTTGATACAACCTATCAGATAACAGATTGCGGCCAACAATGCTATTTTCATGCCAAACCTCCCATAATAAGACTAATTCATTTTTCCCCGTTTATTTTTTAATTTCTGTAACCGTACCTCCGAATGCAAGAACATTTTCTCTGTAGCACTGATCCCTGTTCTCATATGAATCGCTTTTCCATGCCAGATCGCTTCTGTGAATATTCTTGGGAGCGTAATCTGAAACAATGGTATCATTATCCGAGAGTTTGAGATTATCAAAGTACAAAGCATCGTAAGTGGTTTTATCTTCCGCATCGGATGTATATTCAAGTTTTAAAAATACTACTACTCTGTTTTTTCCTTCACTGGCGCCTGTAATTAAATATGCACCGTCATACTCAACTTCGCTTAAATTATATTCAACCCACTCGTTGTCGATATATTCTTTGACAGGATTGTCGGTTCTGGACTTTTGCTTCTTTTCCTTTGCGGCATCTATCATGTTGTCGATGACATCATCCGTAAAGTTGTCGATGGAGATATCATACACATCCCTTGTAGACTGCTTCATCTCCTCTTCAATCATCTCTTTAAACGAAGGCACCAATCCCTGCTTTGCCATAAACCACCAGGAAAGAGGTCCGATGCTAAAGAAACCGATTATAAAGATTAACGAAAAGATTCTGCCTCTGAATTCTCTTCCTGCCTTACGTCTGTTCTCACGTCTTTCGGCAGCTCTTCGCGATTTTTCGTTTTGCTTGAAACGGATTTCTTCCATTTCCTTTTCATGTTCGTGCTCGATTCGTGAAATCTCGTCATAATTCTGGAGTTTTTCATGCTCCACGTCAGCTTCATCATAATTGACTGCAAACGCTGCTCCACACGCTTTACAATAAAGGCTGTTACCGTCCTTTTCGATGTCACCGCCGCAATTCGGGCATTTAAGATTAACTAGTTGCATTCTTTCCTCCGTTTCCAAGGTTCGAATTAACAATAAACTCAAACCTTTAACATTTTATATCATTAATATTAACTTTTTTTTAACTATTAGTGAAAATCCAAATCATTCGGACAATTCGGAACAGTTCCGATTGAACCTGTGTTGTAAAGGATTACATCATTGTAATATACGGACGATTTACCGACTTTATACGATTCACTTCTTTTCTTATCACTCATTCCGAAATAAAGCATGTCGGGTTCTGCACCTTCCGCACCCTGGTATCTCTCCTTAAATGCTATCGCTTCAAGTGTAATATCACAGTTAAAATATTCTCCGTCAAGCTGCAATACCTGCCAGCCCCAGTAATACGAAATAGGAACCGCGTCTCTTAATTCGGATTTTAATTCCTCAGTGAAAAATCCGCTGGTGCCGAGTACTTCCCTGGATTCAATATGAAGCTGTGTCAAAAAGAAAGAATAAAGACGAACAAATTCTCCGCCCGAGGTATATTTTTTATCAAAAATACCTTTTATCATTCCGCCCGATATAAAACTTTCCTGACTGAGTCCCTGATAATTTTCCGTATTCTCGACTTCAAGAGCTATATCCGTAACTATCTTTTTATATAAAATTGATGCCATTTCTCTTTCAGTCATATCGGATGATAGATTGTTGTTTATCGTCTCCGTTACATATTCCTGAAAGGCTTCGACTATCTCTTTGGCTTCTTCGGTGCTTGCCTCTCCGACTAACTGAACATTCTGTGCTACGCCGTTTTCATCCTCTTCTCCAAGTACAAACTCCTGGAAATATGAAATATTATATACGTTTGGTTTGTCGGTCTCATATACTCCCGCCACAGCATAAAGCGGAGTTGAATAATAAATCACGCCAAAAACATAATCCATTTCTTCCTGGGTTAACTTTATATCTTCATCGAGCACAAATTCGGTCTCGCAATTATTGATTGCAATTAACGCCTGCTTTGCAACTCTGATTATTTTAGGATTGTTTTCAAACATTTTTAAAATCCAGTCGGGAATAACCACGGGATTATATTCATATTTGCCGGTTTCCCTGAAAGTGTTCTTTTCGGGTTTTAAAATATCCTCATCAGACACCTGGTCAGGCGCAATTTTCGTTATATTTTCAACGGTTTTTTCTTCTTCTTTTATGGTCTCTTCTTCACTTACATTCTGCGTGGGATAAAAGTCAGGATCAATCGTCTTTCCCTTATTACAGCCGTATGCCGAAAGCAGGGTAAAGACCATCATAAAAGATATTATCCTGCTTATATTTCTTTTCATTCCCTTTTTCATGTCTCATTTTCTCCTGTATTTTTAATCAAAATAATGATATTCGTAATTACTCGGACATTTTGGCGGACGAGGAGGTTCGGCATTTAAATCCGTTATATCCATGAGGTAAATGGATGTATCCATAAACTTGTAGGATTCTTTTCTTTTATCATCGCTCATTCCAAAATATGTCATCTCGGGATAGACGTCGGTATCGTCACCAAATTTAAAATCATGTATCAGCTTTTCGAGGATAATATCGCAATTGAAATATTCGCCATCCAATTGCATCGAAAGCCACGACCAGTAAGGGGTTGTGGGATATTTTTCGCCAAACTGTTCTTTTACCTCATCCTGGAAAATTCCGTTTCCTACAACCAGTCTGCTTTCAATATGAAGCTGGTTCATAATATACTGATATGTTCTTAAGATTTCTATTCCGCGGGTATATTTCTGTTCGATTATATTATCTACGGCTTTTCTGCCAAAATAGCTCTCAGGGTCAATACTTTCTTCGCCCTGACCCAGATAATAATCCGGATTTTCGGGAGAGAAACTTGCGGTCCTTACAAGCTCCGAGTAGATTACTGCCGCCATTTCTCTTTCGCTCATTTCGCTGTTTAAATTGTCATTAATAAGCGCTGTCACATAGTCCTTATAAGAATCCATTATTTCGATAGCTTCCTCTTGACTTGCGAATTCTGACATATTGTAGCCTTTATTGCCGTATGCACTTGTATCAATTATGTCAGCATCACTTACTTCAGCGTCGCTTGCTTCCATATTGGGGAAATACTTAAGCGTGTAAACATTTTCGTTTTCAGCCTTTTCATATATAATCTGGCTGTAAAACGGGCATGAATAGGAAATTATCAGGGTGACTTGTATCAGTTCATCCTCTGTTAAATTCAAATCCGAAGAAAACTCATATTCTTCCTCTGCGTGGTCTATCGCAACGAGGATTTCCTTGGAAATTCTTACTATTTTAGGATTGTTTTCAAACTCCTTCAAGATCCAGTCGGGAATAACCGCAGCATTATATACGAATGTGCCTTCTTCCTTTAAAGTATTTACCTCGGGTTTTAAGGCCTCCAAATCCAGTGCCGAAGGCATTGCAGAATTCTTATCCTCGTCCTGATTTGCAGCGTCCTGAGTATTATCTGTTACCTCGGTTACCGTCGGCTCGGGATAATCTACCACTTCAATCTTTTTCTCCTTACATCCGTATACTGAAAGTAAGGAAAAAATCATCATAAAAGATATAATCCTGCATACACTTCTTTTCATTCCCGTCTTCCTTTTCATGTCTCGTTTCTCCTGTCTTAATTTATCGGTCTTCCTTTTTTGATAAAAGCCATGCAAGCACATGAACCGCCTGTGCGAACTCGCCGCTTTCAATCATTTCCTCAATCTCGCTTGCCGTGTGTTTGGCCACATTAAGATATTCGGTTTCATCGAGTGATTGGCCCGAAACCTTGCGACAATTCTTTGCTTCAAAAATGTACGCGTAATTGTCTGCCATTGTTGCATTGGAAGGCACTTTGAAAAGAAACTTCCAGTCATCGGACTCATGTCCGGTCTCTTCTTTCAGTTCTCTTTTGGCAGCCTCAAGTTCATCCTCGGCACGCGTTGTGTCATCACTTATATATTCTCTGCCGCCTTCTCTCTCGATTCCGCCTGCCACAAATTCGGTCGTAACTTCCCTTATTCCCTGTCTGAACTGGCGGACGCAGATGTATTTGCCCTCTGTATCCGTTGCCACTACAACCACGTAGTCTCTTCTTGAGTAGCTGTAATACGGCTCGAATACTCTGCCGTCAGGGAAACGGTATGAGGTTTTTCTGAAATCAATCCACTCATCTTTTACGATATGCTCTGTTTTTATTTCTTCCCACGCAAGGGGATCTTTCTCTTTGTCTGCACCCATTTTTATGCCTTTTTTATCATTTATTTTCCGATCTGATTATCTTCCACGCACCGATAAGTTTTTCCAAACTCCACGCCGCGTTCGCGGGGCTCGTGGAAGGAAGACAGATGCACTCTTTTCCCAAAACCGGAAACACATATTTATTATACAGTTTTTCCGCCGTTTTTCCATTTACAAAAAGTAGAGAAATGCGGGAGTTTTTCAATATTTGGGATAAATCGTTTACTTTTACGTTTTTTATGCTCGAATCCGCAGAGCCTTCTATCTCGCACGACTCTATCACATCCCAGAGTGCTATATGATTTCGTAAAAGAAACGCTCTCTTTTCTTCTATGCTTACAGGCACCTCTTCCTCAAACACCGCTGCCGTAACTTTCCAAAATCTGTTCTGTGGATGACCGTAAAAGAATCCCTGCTCCCTCGACTTAACCGATGGGAAACTGCCGAGAATTAAAATCTCTGAATTATCGTCATATACGGGCGGGATCGGGTGACTGATTCTTTTAGGATTTTTATCCATATGACAACCTGCTTTTCATAAAACACTTTTAAACCATTATTATTCTAACATGAAAAGGCCCAAAGAAATATATTCTTTGGACCCTGTTAAGTCTTGTATTTTAACTTTTTCGGAAAATTAGGCTATTTTCTTCTTAAGTTCTATTCCGATTACGCCGAAAAGTGCCGCAAATATCGCTATGCCGATGAAGCACGCGATTCCGACAGGCCATGCATAGGCGAAGCTGTCAGTAATGTCTAAAAGTTTCTTTACGGTCAAAAAGCTTATAATTAGTGACGCAATACAACCTAAAACAAACGCAAGTACTGCAGACAGACCGTATTCGATAAATACCATTTTAAACTTCGTCGAATAGTCCATTCCGACCACGTCATAAAGCCACATTTCTTTGTTTCGAACTCTCATGTTGGCCTGAAGAGAATTGATAATCTGAACCAAACAAACCAGGATTACAAAACCTCCGAACAAGGCTGCCGCCACCTTGGCCATTTTTATATACTGCAAATCTTCCGTATAATCTTCAATTCCTCTCCATACTGAATAATTGTTGTAATAGGTCAACCCGTTTTTATCAGCATAATCTTTTATGAGCGTATCAGCTTTTTCCGGATGTTTTCTTTTAACGCCGATTTCGGTATTATACGTTCCTCCATAGGCAATTGAATATAAAAGATCGGCAAGCGGTCTTCCTTCTTCGGACAATATTCCGCCGTTTTCTTTCTCATAAAAGATAATATCCTCCGCTCTTTTTACCAGCGTATCCATCGGATAAACAAAGCGGGTATTTGCAGCCAAATCCACAAAACGGTCTCCTGTAGCCACCTCATCGGAAAGAATACCCATTACGGTAAATGTTTCGACAGACCCCCTCTCAAATTCTATCTGTTTCATTGCCTGATACAAATTGACTGAAGGGGCATCCTCATCAACATATCCCGTCAAATCATAGCCTCTCACCTTTATTGCCTGCAAAAGGTCCTGTCTGACCGCCTCGTAATCCTCGTCGTTTTGTGCAAGCGCAAGTACTGTCCTGTAATTATCGGTCAGTTCGCTGAAAGGAACGCCTTTTCCTTCCGAATCCGTGTAAGCATTTATATGATATTTCTCAGCCACTTCAAGAAGAGAATCCAGAAACGCTTTTTTAACTTTTGCACTTCCTTGTGTGCTTAATGCTGTGAGCGTATCTCCTACCTTATAATCGGTCAGTTCATATGTTTCCAGTTTGTATGAACTGGCAAATCCCGCAGTCTTTTGCTTTGTTTCTTTATAGGTATTGCAGACTAAAATACCGTTTTCGGCGACCATTTTATCATAGTCGATTTCGCCGCTTTCAAGGTATTTCTTTTCTTTTTCCATGCCTTCCTCTGTCAGACCGATCTCTACCAGAAGGGCCTTAAGATTTCCTGTATTCTGTATCTTTTCATCATTGGAATACTGGGAATAAACAAACCCCTGCTCGGAAACCATAAACGGAAGCACGTCTTCAACATTATCAAGCTTTTCCAGTTCCCGTTTTATCCTGCCGTCGGCGTCGGAATCATAAAAATTCATTTCCGATGTAAAGTAATCAACTCTTGAAACGGCTTCGGAATATTCAATATCCCAGATTTTAATGAATCTGTTCATGGTATTTGTGAAGGTTTTTGTAAAACTGAATACCGTAAGAATGAAAACTATACAAAAGAACATTATTGAAAAAACGGATGCCGTACCGCCTTTTTTTCTGTGTATGTTTCTATGAGCATATAAACCTGCGGTTTTAAACACTCTTCCGAGAATTCCGCCTTTTTTATCGAGTTTTTTAATTGCTCTCTTCTTTTCAAACGCCGTGTAAATACCCTTCAGAGCTTCAACCGGAGCCACTTTTCCTGCCAGTCTTGAGGGTTCAATCAGCGAAAACAGAGTAACCGCTATACAAAGAAGTGCCGTGAATACCGCCGCTGTCGGATACAGACGGAAACTGAATGCATTGCTTAAACTTAAAGTATCCTTAATCCAGGGTTCAAGCGCTTTTAACCCGCCAAATCCCAATGCAACTCCAAAGACCGATGCTATTATCGACATGGTTATTCCTTCGGCAAAAAGAAGAAGCCTCAACTGCCACTCTGACATCCCGACACACCTGAAAACTCCGTAATCCCTGACTCTTTCAGTAACGGCAATCGTCATTGTATTTCTTAAAATAAATGCTGAAAGCATTCCGAATATCGATGCTGTTAAAATCAGAACACAGTTTAAGAATAATATTGTTTCCGAATCGCTCTGACCGTAATACATTAAAACATAATGATACACGGATAACTCCAGCCCGTATTCCCGGCTTAATTCTTCAGCCGTTTTTTCAAGCGCCTTGGTGTTTTTAAGTTTGATGCGGACAGTTACAACATCGGTTTTCTGAAGATCGGAGGGTTCGATTTCTTCTTCATTTTTGTTTTCTTTTGTTATAATCAGTTCTTCAACTCTTTTATCGTTTTTAAGTTTGGTAAGTGTATCTTTTAAATCCGGGATTATATATAGCTGATCGGAATTAAATTCATTGTTATCCTCTTCGCAGTAAAACCCCCTACTGTACAATTCATATGGCTTGGAGAGATAAACATCATAAAAGGAATAATCCCACGCCGCATATCCGATACTCATCGTCACGTAGCAAAGAATATAAGTCAGAATTATACCGAATATTGAGTATAACGTTCTGGTTTTATTCCTCTTCATATACTTAAGCGAAAGCGAGAAAAAATAACTCATACTTCTTCCTCCGAAACGGCATTTCTGACCACGACATCTCCGATTACGCATCCGTCGGAAAGCGTGATGATTCTGTCCGCCATTGCTGCTATTTTCTCATCATGGGTTACAAGAATCATAGTCTGTGAAAACTTCCTTGCGGAATTTTGCAAAAGGGCCATAATTTCAAGTCCTGTTGCTTTATCCAGGTTTCCCGTGGGTTCATCAGCCAGAATTAATGCCGGATGATGCGCATATGCTCTTCCTATTGCAACTCTTTGTTTCTGTCCGCCCGAGAGTTGTTCGGGAAGATGGTCTCTTCTTTCTTTCAAGCCGAGCATATCCAGAAGTTCGTCCATTTTTTTATCCTTCATACGTATTCCGTCGAGACGAAGAGGCATTTCTATATTTTCTTCCACTGAAAGAACCGGTATCAGATTATATTCCTGAAATACAAATCCGATTTTTCTTCTTCTGAACTCGGCTTTTTCTTTAGCTTTCATTTTATGAACATTTTCACCATCGATAATCACTTCACCCTCAGTCGGTGAATCTATCCCGCCAAGCAAAGAAAGCAGTGTTGACTTTCCCGAACCGCTGCTGCCTACAACAGCAACAAATTCGCCCTTTTCAAAAGATAATGAAATATCTTTAAGGGCCGTCACACTGCTTTCACCGTTTCCGTATATTTTCTTAAGATTTTTGACTTCGATGAAACTCATACGATTTCCTCCCGATACCTTTTATGATTTCATCATACATAAAGGTTTTAGGAAAGTCATCTTAAGATACTGTAAGATTACCTTAAAAAAGTTGTGTAAATACTCGTATACGAATTCTCTCCTCTCCTGCTTTCCGCAGTTATTATTCCGTTATGCGCCTTGACTATTTCCTTTGACAGATTAAGGCCTATGCCTACACTGTCCTTATGCTTTTCTCTCTGTCCGGCCACTTTATAAAAACGATTGAAAATCTTTGGAATTTCTTCTTCGGATATTCCTTCGCCGTAATCCTTTACTTCAACACTTACCGCCATCGGAGTATCGGTGATAAAAATATCCACGCTTCCTTCGTCGGACGAAAATTCTATGGCATTTTTAAGAATATTTATAAATGCTTCCTCAAGCCATTTGCTGTCCTGAGAAATAATAATGTCGCGATTTTCCTCTTTTCTTTCTTCGATATGCACCTTTATTTTTTTCTCGGAAATTAAAGAGTTTAAAGAATACAAAGCCCTGTCGATTGTTTCTTTTACAGGCGATTCTTTTTTCTCCATTTTGTATGTTCCCGATTCAAGTTTGGCTATCTGAAGCATTCCCGTCACAAGCCAGCGGATTCTTTCAATCGCCTCCAGGGCATGCTCGGACAATTCTTTCTTTTCTTCGTTTTCACCGAATTCCTTGTTAAAAATATCGGTATATATTTCCAGCGTTGCCAGGGGTGTTTTTATCTGATGGGAAATATCGCTCATCAGATTTTTCTGCCACAAAAGTTCCCTGTTTTTCTCGCTCTCCTGGCTTAGTCTGATTTTTTCGAGTTCTTTCAATTCCTCGATTATATTAGCGAAAATACTGTCTTTTTCGGTCTTGGAAGGAATGCTTAACTCCCCTTCGTTTGAAATCACCTGATCCAGATACTGCTCTGTTTTTATTGCTTTTTTATATACTTTTCTTATAAAAAACGCTCCGAAAAATCCGGTAATTATAAAACCCGCTACAAAAACAAACAGCAGAATCTGCGGTTTGTTCATAAGAAAAATTGTCGCAAGAGTAACACATGCGACAATAATCAAAATCACCGAAAAATACTTCTTTTCTTCCAGGTAAATCATGTTGCCTCCGATACATTTTTACTTACTCGATGCAAACACATATCCTTCGCCGCGCACGGTACGGATATGCCCCTCTTTGTCATTTTCTCCGAGTTTTTCTCGGATTCTTTTTATATGAACAGACAAAGTGTTTACGTCCAGATATTCTCCCGTTGTATCCCAACAGCACTCCAAAAGAGCATCTCTGGAAACGATTTCGCCGGGATTTTCCGTCAGCTTTCTTACGATTTTGTATTCGGTCGGGGTTAAATCAATTCTCTCTCCTTTTTTCCAAATGCAGAGTCTTGTCTGATCGATTTTAAAATCCGGATTTGCTTCGATTTGAGACATTTGAGGATTACTCTTTTTCAGGCTCTCATACCTTTTGTAATGCGCTCTTATTCTGGCAGTGAGTTCCGATACTCTGAACGGTTTTGTAACATAATCATCAGCCCCAAGCCCGAAGCCTTTTACCACGCTTTCTTCCTGTTCCATTGCGGTTAAAAAGATGATGGGAATATTCTTGTCTTTTTCACGTACAAATTCGCAAAAATCATAGCCGTTTCCGTCAGGAAGCGTAATATCCAGTAAAATCAAATCGGGATTTTCTCTAAGATAGTTTTCTTTGCCGGATGAAAGGGTATTTGCATACACCACTTCAAACCCTTCGTCTTTCAAAGAGTACTTAAGTCCCAATGCCAAGTTGTAATCGTCTTCAATCAGTAATATTTTCATGCCTTTTTCCTAATTTTTTTCCGGATATGCCTTTCATCAGGTATAATCTTAATCCTAATACTGCTTTTTACCGTTGAAAATATGTAATTTGTCTTTCTGAGGCTCGAGTTCCTTTTTTACAACCTGATCTTCCCAGTCGGAAGGATCCACCTCTTCAAAAGATAATGAAATCGCATCCGGAGCGCATCCCCATTCCTCCAAAAAAACTTCATTGATTCTTTCAGCTACTTTTGCTTTGATTTTCTCATCCTTGGGATAAGCTTTAATCTGAATATACGGCATAATCATTCTCCTCTCTTATTATTCAGCCCAATTCATAATCTCCAAATTTTCTATTCTGCAAAACTCTTTAACATTGTTGGTAACCACGATACAATCAACCGATTTCGCATGACCGGCAATCATCATATCCAGTGTCCCGATCGGAGTTCCCTTTCTCTCCAAATCAGCCCTGATCTTTCCATATTCATTTGCTGCATTTACATCAAAATTTAATATTTCGATTTTGGAAAGAAGCAACGCTAACGCAAAACGGTTTTTTTCCACAGCGTTACTCTTCTCCACACCATGAACCAGTTCCGCGTATGTTACCGAAGATATACAAACATCTTCGGGATCGGTTCTTTGAAGTTGCTCAAATACTTTTTGCGGTTTATGTTTAATTGCATATATGCATATATTAGTATCCAGCATATATTTCATAAATCTTCTCGCTCCTGAATATCCTGTTCACTTCGACCATTGTTCATAAAATCAGGAGAAAACATATCAACCGCCATCATAAATTCGTCCCACTTCCCTGTTTTAGGTAATAAAATTACAATATCTCCAATCCTGTTCACAAGAACTTCTTCGGACGAAAAACGACATTCTTTGGGCAATCTTACGGCCTGGCTTCTTCCATTTTCGAATACTTTAGCTGTCATCATAATCATCACCCACCTCCCTTACTATTAGTATATATCATGATATATATCAAGTCAATTCCATTTCATGTCTATAGTACAGCAGTATCGATGGGCCCCTGAATATGATATTCCATGGTTTTTGTGAATATGCTTTCCTTTTGTTGTTGAATAATAGCATCTGGTTTTTGTGAAATCAATGGGTTTGAATGTAGAAAAATATTTTTGTATAAATTCACGAAAACGCATAAAAAAAGACACCCCCAAGAGCCTTGCATGTACTGCAATTATTAACTCTCGGGGATGTCAAAAGGTTCTTAATCACGATCCGGTTCCCGAATATTTCGAGGCACCGAACATCCATATCTTATATGATATATAAAAGAATATGATTCCGTATACCGGTGAAAACCAAGTAAGGAAGGGAATTTCCTGAGGCCTTAAAATAACCAGGCTCGGGAAATATGCGATAAACGCTATCGGAATAATAAATGTAAATATTATTCTGAAGAATATCGGGAAAATGGTTACGGGATATTTTGCATAATCCCTGAACTTGTTCATTGTAACCATTATATATCCCGAGTTGGTAAGGAAAAAGCAGCTCGCCGCAGCAATGTTCATTATCGCAACCATGAAAAGTGATGCAGCAACAAGTGCTACGATCAAAGCTGCGATGTTTACGAATGTTACGGGGAGTTTAAGCTTGTACCATGCATAAATGATGGTGCCCATTCCCACGAAAAACTGTCCCATTCCCTTGGTATCAAAGTCTTCCGATATGTAATAAAAGAATACATTTATCGGTCTGAAACAGTATTTGATAAAATCGCCTTCATAAACATAGTGTCTTAACTGCCAGTTGTTATCAAACAGGCACTGGAGCGGAGTTAAAGCCACGAGCGAAAATCCGTAGAGGAAAAGCATCTCGTGATAAGACCATCCGCAGACACTCGGGAAATTAAGGAACATGATGTAGAATGCCGCAAGTTCCGATATATCTGTCAAAATCATTCCGATCATGGAAATGATAAAATCGGATCGGTAACTCATCTTGCTCTTAATGTCCTGAATTATTATTTTTCTGTAAATTGATATATAAAATCCAAGTCTTTTCATTTCAGCCTCCGTTTACCGTAATAACTCTCTCAGAAAGTTTCCAGAAAATCTTTCCGAGAATTATAAGAACGATTGCCCATGCAGCCTGTTCGCCGACCATTATAAAAGATTCGGCCAGACTTAATTCCGGTCCTTTGGTAAGGAATGTAAGCGGAGTATTGTAAATTGCATGGAACGGGAAAAACATCACGATTTTCCTTAAAGTCTCAGGGAAAAATGCCAGAGGAACGGTTGCTCCGGAGAGGAACAAAACCACTACTTCCTTCATGATATTAATGCCCCATGTAGACTGTGTATAAAGACATATTGTTCCAACAAAAAAGTCTATAGCAAAGTTGATTAACATACCGAGAGTAGCTGCCACAAGG
This sequence comes from Lachnospiraceae bacterium G41, assembly GCA_900100245.1. Classification (GTDB taxonomy): domain Bacteria; phylum Bacillota; class Clostridia; order Lachnospirales; family Lachnospiraceae; genus UBA3766. The sequence continues at coordinate 115,596 of FNEU01000007.1, read as the reverse complement.
TAAAACAGAATGTTTATTCCTATGTGTATGTATCCCCCGGTAATAATCTCAACAATTATAAATGTCGGTATAAATGTCACTACGAAAGCACAGATATTACCGCCTTCCAATCCGAACAGAAGATACTGTGAATACGGAACGGGCTTTAATAAATCAAGCACTATTTTTCCGCTTTGTATCGATCTGCTCATCATCCAGACAAGATATGCTTCCATAAAAGTAAACTGAGCCGATGCAAGTACCAGATAAATCATGGTATCGTTGAAACTCATACCGTTAATGGTTGCATTGTCAACGGAAGCGTAAATCGCTTTCCACAAATTATAAATAACTATCAAATATATAATGTTGCCTATCAACATTACGAACGCGCTTAACCTGAATTGCATAAAATCCATAATAGACACTCTCGTAAGCGCAATCCATGATTTAATTCTCATTTTTTTGTCCTCTTTAGTTAGCTTTCTTCATGTTTTCCGCATCTTCGTAGATCTTGCGGATAACGCTTTCTGTCGAAATTTCTTCAAGACGAACATCGTAAACCTTGATTTTCTCCTGAATATGGTTAAGAACCTTCATCAGACGAACCTGTGATTCATCGATAAGAATGCTGCACCAGCCTTCATCGGTTGATGAGAAAGTGAAATCTTTGTCGGCATATGCTTCTTTTACGATTGCCTCAACATTATCAAGTTCGGCCTTTTTCTCATCATCTGTGAGTTCCTCGGGATGTTTCTTGGTCTTTATCAGCAAAGTTCTGTAAGCACCGAAGAAGCTTCTTAAATGCTCGATGTCGTTGTCATAAAGCATGGTTCCCTTATCGATGATTACTATTCTCTCGCATAAAGCATCAACGTCGCCCATATCGTGAGTAGTAAGAATAACGGTTGTATTCTTTTCCTTGTTGAGTGCCTTGATAAGGTTTCTGATTTTTGCCTTCATCGAAACGTCGAGACCGATTGTCGGCTCGTCAAGGAAAACGATGGGCGGATTGTGTAAAAACGCCGCCAGAATATCGCTTAATGTTCTTTGTCCCAAAGACATCTGACGAACGGGCTTTGAGTAAAGATCCTTAATATCGACCAGTGACTCGTATAAAGCGAGCATATCCTTGTAATCCTTGTCGGAAATGTTGTAAATATCCTTCAAAAGCTTAAAAGATTCGATTAAGGGAAGTGACCACCAAAGCTGGGAACGCTGTCCGAATACAACGCCGATGTTCTGTGCATTGGCGGTTCTGTTCTTGTAAGGAACTTTTCCATTTACGAGAATTTCTCCGCGTGTAGGCTGCAAAACACCTGTCATCATCTTGATTGTGGTCGATTTGCCCGCACCGTTGGGGCCTAAGTATCCGACGATTTCGCCGGGTTTTATATTCATCGACACGTTGTTTACGGCTTTTATGATTTTGTAATCCCTTGAAAAGAGATCCTGAAAACTGCCCTTTAAGCCTTCGTGTCTGTTTAAAACTTTAAATTCTTTATCTACATTTTTAAGTTCAATTACGTATTCCATGTTGTCCTTCTTTCTTTTAGCGCCGAAACTGTTTTGTTTGCCTAAACTTTACTCTTTTGGCGCTTTGCATTATTGCACTTTTTACTCAAAAAACTTGGTCATCAAAATATCGTCCGCATATGTTCCGTCATCATACTTGTTCGCATCGGGACGCCTTCCGGTCTCTACGAAGCCGAAAGTTTCATACATATGCTTTGCTCTGTCGTTATGCTCGATTACGATTAACTCTGCCTGCTCTATTCCAAGCTTTTCAATCTCTTCAAGCATTGCGCCAAACATTACTTTGCCGACACCCTGTCCTGTGAACTTTTGTAAAAGAGCGATGCCTACGCTTACACGATGTGCATATCTTCTGCTGCCTGAAACCTTCTCAAATGAGCAGTTTCCGACATGTTCTCCGTCCAAAAATCCGAGTATCAACATTCCGCTGTCGGAATCTCTGTGGCTGTTGATAAATGCGAGCTCGTCCTCAAGAGATAAATCCATTTCATCGCCCTCGGCCATCAAAAATCTTGTCTCGCCGCAGGCCTTCTTTATGTACTGACGAAGCATCTCCGCGTCTTCTTCTCTCGGTGCTCTCATTACCAGTTCTTTTCCGTTTATATCAAATGTTCTTTCTTCAAATATCATTTTCTTATCTCCTTATCTCTCATAAAAGAATTAAACCTTTATTTATTCTGCTTTAAATAGCAGTATTCGTAGACCTTCTTATAACCTAATTTGTTATAAAGATTTACTGCCACGTCGTTATCTTTTATGACCTGTAAATACGAATACTTTGCGCCAAGTTCCTTTGACTTTAAAATTGCCGCCAGGCAAAGCTTCTTGCCGAGGCCTAAACCGCGGTATTTCTTATCCACGATTACATTATGCAAAAGACTGTATTCGCCCTCGATTGCACAGGATGCGACTGCTGCCACATTACCTTCATACATTAATGTGACATACAATTTTGTAACCTTTGTATTCGCATGAAACTGCTTGTAGGTTTCTATCTTTTTTTCATCCGTAAAACCTTCGAATTCGAAGTACGGATCAAACCAGTCTGCCGGCTCGTCGCTGAAGATTACATCCTTGAAAGCTTCTGCATTGTCCGCAATTCCCTCGTCGGATAAAACCTTTGCAAACTCTTCACTGTCGGTATCAAGAATCATAACATCGGACGGTGTTACCACCTTGTAGCCTCTGTTTAAAAGGTATTCGGATAATTCCTTGTCAGCATCTGTCACCTTAAAATTGCATGGCAGACCCTGCGCTTTGTAAAGATTCTCACAATAAACAACCTTATCTTCCAGTCGCTTGGTCGAATCTTCGTATACACTGACCGAGTTGGCACGTCCTGTATAGCCGTTACCGAAACGCATCTCCCAGCCGTCATATTCATGTGTTTCAAAAGCCATCCATCCGTTAGCGGCTTTCTTTTCCAAAGTCCTTATTTCATCTATCTTCATGTTTTCACCTTATCTTTCCTAAATATGCTTCCCGCCTAACCGTTCTCTTAAGCGGGAAAGCTTTTATCTCGCCCACTTGTAAAGCTGTGCGTAGATACCGTTCTTCGCCATCAGCTCATCATGCGTACCTGTCTCTTCGATACCGTTCTCCGTGAGAACCAAGATTCTCTCGGCGTTCTTTATCGTTGATAATCTGTGAGCGATAACGAAAGTGGTTCTGTTGTGTGCGAGCTTTTCGAGCGATTCTTTTACGATGTTTTCACTTTCATTATCGAGTGCACTTGTCGCCTCATCGAAAATAAGAATCGGCGGGTTCTTTAAGAACACTCTGGCAATCGAAAGTCTCTGCTTCTGACCGCCGGAAAGTTTGACACCTCTCTGACCTATATCAGTATCGTATCCGTTCGGAAGGCTTTCTATAAACTCATGCGCATTCGCAAGTTTTGCGGCTTCAACGACTTCTTCTCTCGTTGCGTCGGGCTTTCCGTAAAGGATATTTTCATAAACGGTTCCTGCAAAAAGATATACATCCTGCTGCACTATACCAATGTTGTTTCTAAGACTCTTAAGCGTTACATCGCGGATGTCCTTGCCGTCGATGCTGATGCTGCCATTTGTAACCTCATAAAATCTTGGAATCAGACTGCAAAGTGTTGTTTTGCCGCCGCCCGAAGATCCGACCAAAGCCACATATGAGCCTGCTTTGACATCAAGATTGATATGTCTTAAAACTCTGTGTGCGCTGTCTTTATACTTAAACGAAACGTCTTCAAATCTGATGTCGCCTTTTACATCTTTTAGTTCGACTGCGTCAGGTCTGTCTACGATATCAGGCTCAATATCAAGGATTTCCATGAATCTCTCGAAGCCCGAATAGCCGTTTTGGAACTGCTCCGTAAAATCGATGAGCGTTCTTATCGGATCGGTGAAAATATTAATGTATAAAAGAAATGTCACAAAATCCGATACTTCAACTATCTTCTTAGCCATCAGCACGCCGCCCGCCATAATAACCACTATGTTTATAAGGAGCGTAAATGCCGTCATTCCCGAATGGAAAAAGCCCATGTAGAAATAGCTGTGTTTCTTGGCTTTAAGGAACGCATCGTTACCCTGCTTAAATTTGCCTTTTTCGATATCTTCGTTCGCAAAGGATTTTACGACTCTGATACCCGATAAGTTATCTTCAATCTGTGTATTGATATCCGCAATCTTAACTCTGTTTTCCTTAAACGCTCTTTTCATGCGCTTGTTTAGGAAAAATGCAAACGCGAACATAAAAGGAAGAAGTATGAATGCAGCGAGTGTCAGATATTTGCTGATGCAGAATAAAATAATGAATGCACCGACTATCTTGATAAAGGAAATTGCTATATTTTCCGGTCCGTGATGCAAAAGTTCCGTTATATCAAAAAGGTCGCTTGTGATTCTACTCATAAGCGACCCAACTTTTTGCTCATCATAAAACGAAAACGATAGTTTTTGGTAATGCGCAAATATTTCCGATCGCATATTGTATTCCATCTTCGCACCCATAACATGGCCAACATAAGAAATGTAATAATTTGCCGCAAGCTGAACTGCAACTAAAACAATCAGGATAATTCCTATTGTAATTACCTGTTTGAGCGCGGTTTCAGAATCCATGGTATGGACGTTGACGGTAATGTATCTGACTGCAAGAGGAATAATCAGACTTATAGCGGAAGCAAGAAATGCAAAGAACATATCAAGCATAAAAGTTCCGATATATGGCTTATAGTAGCTAATCATCTTTAATAAATTTCTTCTCATTTCTTTCCTCCTTCCTTAAATTCCTCGCTTTTGACTCTTTATGGTTTGAAAGTATATTACACACGGAAAAATAATAATACCCTGTATTTTTCGCAATTTTATAACAATTTTACACAAAAGTAAACAAAAGATTTTTTTACCATAAAAAAACATCCGAAAAGAGTGTTCTTTTCGGATGCCTTTTTTACGTTATTTTACCTATATTTTAGAAGAAATCGTATATGCTTGTAACGTTTCCGAAGGAAATAACATTATCGGAATTTTTCTTGGTAAATTGTTTGATAAGACTCGCCTCATCCACGTTCTGATTGTCTACAAGAAGATTAACGTCGCTTACATCTTCTCTTAATGCAAACACATATGCCTTGTAATAATGGTAACCTTCAAGGTAGGGGCCGACATACTGAGCCTTGTTAAGTGCGCCCGCATCTATGTGGTTATCTTTTACGATGCCGTATCCCTGCAGATGGTAATTTCCTTCGTCAAGATCAACGAGCAAAACAGCGTACTCTGTGGCACCTTCGACCTTTTCCCATGAAAGCTCGGGACTTACATTTCCCTTTGTGGAAGCAATTTCTTTTTTCCATCCGCCATAAAAGATACTCTCGCTGGTTACTTCAAATGTATCAATATACGAAGCCTCGGGATCGCCACCTGTTGCGTAATCAAAGTATGAACTTGTAATATATGTGCTTCCCTCGCCCGGAGTAAAATATTCTTCGCCCGCATCGGTAACTATCTTAAAAGATATTTTACCTTCGTCGTTTACAATACCTTCCATGCAGGAGAATTCAACTTCTGCCTTTTCATCTAAGGCTATATATTCAAGGGTTCCTTTAAAGTTGGTTCCGATTTTGGTTTCAAGGATACTTGCATCATCATTCATTAAAGGAGTTATGATGTTAAGATTTTTTCTGAATGCGACATACATTTTTCCGCCGTTTGGCAATTTATCAGCAAAAAGCTTTGAGAGTTTTTCTGCTTCGGCCTCATCGCATTCCCAGGAACTTCCGTTTAGTTCGCTTTTTTCAACATCCCACTCTGTCCATTCGTTAGAGATAAGTTTCCATGTGTCGCCATCCTCTTCGAAACAAGCATTGCATACGATATACTGAGGTCCTTTTCCCGAAATATTTTGGGGAACTATTTTATATTTTACATTGTCAAGTTTAGTATCGCCTTCTTCAACAGTATGTGATAAAAGAATCATTCCCTCGTAATACTCTTTTCTTAATTCGCCTACAATCAGTTCAATCGGAGCACCTTCGGATTCATCGTAATTTTCACTGACCTTGCAAAGATCCTCGAAAATATATGAATTGTCTGTCTCGATTATTACCGGCTCTTCCTCTACGGTTAATTCTTCTGCGTTTATGCCGTTAGCCGATAAAAGACTGTCGCTTTCTTCTTTTACGGTGCTTTCAGCTTCCGCTTCAACAGTTTCGATTTCTGTACTGTTTAAATCACAGCCTGACAGGAACAAACTTACAGTGATTAAAAATGAACATACATAAAATATTTTTCGCATGATAAAACCTCCGTTTATATCTCTCCTCATTTTTCACGTCGCAAATGAATGCTTTCGTCTGTCAATTCTTTACGGTTCGAAAGTATAATCCTGAGAAATTCGAAATAATACCCTGTATTTTTCGCATTTTTATAACAATTTTACACCTCGGAAAAATATTGTTATAATTGGTGTATAATGACGATGTGAAAAATTTTTTGAAACGCTTTATTTGCAGCGCTTTCGAGATGCGTGTAAAAATGTTATAAAATCGCAGTTCAAAAAATACCCGTTATTTTACACTTGGAGGATAATTTCTTTTATGATTGAAGAATGGCAAGGCTTTATACAGAAAAGAACCAACGGCTCGGAGAGAGTCAATTATGATGACCCGAATTTCCCGTCATATGTTTTCAGAGGATATGTTTACCCGTCGTCGACCTGGGCGAACGATCCGCATTATCACGATGATGTGGAGCTTTTAACCGTCACGAACGGATATCTTTCCTACAGCATCAACAGTAAGGAAATTCCCGTGGAAGAGGGCGATACAATATTCGTCAATTCAAGGCAGATTCATTTTAACAAGCCCAAACGCCCTGAGAGAACGGATTATGTCATAGCAATTTTTCACCCGAGGATACTTTGTGCTTCGAATGTGGTGGAAAACAAATACATCAAAGCCGTAACGGACAACCCCAACATCCCTTATATCAGATTTAAAAGCACGGAAGAAACCGGCAAGCGAATCTACGACATCATGATGGATGCTCCAAACTATATCGGAAACGAGTTTATGCTGACCAAATACTATTACGATATCTGGGAACAGGTAATTGCGGCCTGCGGCAGTCTCGAATACAACAGCAATTACTCGGATTCGCAGGTTGATTCTCTTAAGGCCATGCTTTCTTTTATACAGGAAAATTACTCATCCAACATAAGCCTCGATGATATCGCGCAGGCGGGGTCTGTGAGCAGGACTTTCTGCAACAATCTTTTCCACAAATATACCGACCAGACTCCGATAGAAAATCTGACGCGTTTCAGAGTAAGCAAAGTGGCGGAAATTTTAAACTCCACCAGTCTGTCGATGTCGGAAATCGCAGATATTACGGGCTTTTCGAGTGCAAGCTACATGGGCGAGGCCTTTAAGAAATATTACGGCGAATCGCCGAGAAGCTTTAAGAACAACAGCGTTCACACAACGCCGACGGATTTTTTTAACAGATAAATTTGCCTATACAAAAGGATGAATCTAATTTAAAATATTAAGGGGATTTTTAGGATTAATTACGGAGAAAATTATGACCAGAGGACTGATACTTGAAGGCGGAGCAATGCGCGGAATGTTTACCTGCGGCGTACTGGATGTTTTTATGGAAGAAAACATCCGTTTTGACGGCGGTGCGGGAATATCTGCAGGTGCTCTATTCGGAATTAATTACAAATCAAAACAGATCGGAAGACCGATAAGATATACCAAAAAATATTGCAGGGACTGGCGTTTCTGCAGTTTTAAATCGCTTATTAAAACAGGTGACTTATACGGAGAGGATTTTTGTTACAGGGAAATTCCCGACGTTCTAGATCCTTTTGACCGCGAGACATTTAAAAATGATCCTTTTGTATTTTATGTCGGCGCCACCAATCTTGAAAATGGTGAGGAAATCTTTCATAAATGCACCGACTGTGGCGAAAACGACACACGCTGGCTTCAGGCCTCGGCTTCAATGCCTGCGGTTTCAAGATTCGTGAAAGTTGACGGTTATACTCTTTTAGACGGAGGAATCGTCTGTCCCATCCCTTACGAATTTGTCGAGAGTCTGGGATACGATAAAAACGTAGCTGTTCTCACCCAGCCCGCCGATTACGTCAAGAAAAAAACACGCGGAATGTTTATTTATAACCGCGCATTAAAAGAATATCCCAATATCGCAAAAATAATGGGCGAGCGGCACAATCTCTACAACGATATGACTGCTGCCATAAAAGAAAGGGAAAAAGAAGGAAAGCTTTTCGTCATAAGGCCGCCCGAAGCGCTCGGCATCAAGCGTACGGAAAACAATCCCGATGAGCTTGAGAGAGTTTATCAGATGGGTAGAAGCGAAGCCCTTAAAAGACTTGATGCATTAAAAGAATATCTTGGTGATTAAAATAAGTGCCTGACTCCGCTAGGTGTCTGGCACTTTTTTTGCTTGGAGCCAGGTGCACCGACGGGAACGAAGTTCCCTAGTGTGAGCCAGGCACCATTTTTATCTGTATCTTAATTCAGGATGTCTTGCGTAGTACTCCTGATTAATTCTTATTGTAAGTAAATTCCTTGAATGTTACATATTCACCGTCGGTTCCGTTACCCGAAGCATAAAGACCGATGCAGCAGCCTACGAATCCGCCCGCAACTTCTGTCGAGAGATTTGATACTTCTGCTTCGCCAAGATATTCGTCTCCTGCGTAGCCTTTGGTGTTAAGACCTTCTACTTTTATGGTCAATTTAACGATTCCGTCTTTTATGATGTTTGAAAGAGATGCGCTTCCAACCACCTTGTCCTCACCGTTTTTGCAGATAATCATATTGCATTTTGCACCGTCAACTTCAACACGAAGATTGTAAAGATTATTCTGAAGAAGCACGAGTCCCGCGCTCTCATTTACTTTAAGTGCCGATACATCAAGCTCTGCTGTGCTTTCAAAATAATGATGCTGCTGTCTGATTGCAACGAAAGATGGTGATGCAACCGCCTTGATATCGTCAGCCTGAATCTTAAGTTTGAGGCCTTCGCCGTCAAGCTGATACATATCCGCAGGGTAATTACGAAGGAATAAGAATTCGTCTCCGAGTTCCTTCATGTTTGCAAATACATAGTCCTTGTCTGTTCCGGGAAGAGTTGTCTTGCCGTTGGTTCTGCTTGTATAAGATGTAGCGTCCTTTTCGGGGAACCATTCGGGAAGGTTGATTTCAACGGTGTCTGTGAGCATACCGACGCCGGGATTTACTACGGGCCAGTCGTCTTCCCAGATGAATTTGCAAAGGAAGGTTTCTCTGCCCATCGTCGTAAATCTTTCAAGAGGTCTTACCGCAAGCACTGTCATAAACCACTCGCCGTTAGGTGTTTTTATGATATCGCCGTGTCCGACGTACTTAATCGGATAGTCTTTGCCGAGATGTCTGTGTGTAAGAATAGGGTTCTTGGGATTGCCCACATAGGGACCCCAGATATCCTTGCTTCGACAAATCATTACAGAGTGCTCGGGACCTGTGCCGCCTTCGGCGTGCATGATGTAGTAATAACCGTTTTCTTTATAGATATGCGGACCTTCGGGCCAGATACAGCCTTTGAGCGCTCCGTTCCATACATTCTTTTTCTCGCCGATTTTCCATTTTTCAAGATCAACTTCAGCGATATAAATGAACCAGTCTCCGTTGTATTTCACTCCGTCGGGATTGGGATGTGTGCCGATGTAATAGCACTTTCCATCCTCATCGAAGAAGAGTGAAGGATCGATACCGTCAGCATCCTCAAGATAATGAGGCTCTGACCACGGACCTTCGGGATTCTCTGCGGTCACGATGAAGTTTCCGCCATGAGTAACATTGGTGCATATAACATAAAAGATTCCGTTGTTGTATCTGATGGTCGGTGCGAAAAGACCCTGTGAATGGTCAGCACCTTCCAAAGGAATCTGTGAATGTCTTGTAAGTACATTTCCTATCTGCTCCCAGTGTGCCAGGTCTTTGCTGTGCATCAGGGAAAGTCCCGGAACATATGAAAATGTTGAATTGCAAAGATAGTAATCTTCTCCCACCGCACAGATGGAAGGGTCCGGATAAAATCCCGGCATAATCGGGTTTATTGCTTTTGTCATTATATTTCCTCCAATTTAAACTAACAATCGTAATTATTTTAACATAATTACAATGTTTAAGACACCGATTAAATCCATCAAAAATACAGATAAAATAAAAGGATTGAAATTGGTATTTCTTAATGGTATTATTTCTTCACCAAGAAAAGGATTTCGTTATGGCTGACAGCGAAAATTTTGATAATGAAAAATCAAATAAAAAAGCCGAGGTTTTTTTACAAAAAGTTAAACAGGGGATTAAAAATCTCTTGCCTTATTTTTGTGTTTTTGCCGTATCCTTCATCTTTTGGGAGCTGATTCTTCGCCTCCAGATGGGGCACGGATTATCAAAAGATAACCTTTTCTTTTTATTCTTCATTCCGGCTCAAGCTCTTGCCCTGACAATTATCAACGGATTGTTTCCTCAAAAAATCAGTCGTATCATTTTCCCGATAAGTCTTTTTATTATATCTTTATACTATGTCATTCAATTAGTATATTTTAGGATCTTTGGTTCATTTTTTAGCGTATCCATGATGAAGATGGGCAAAGACGCCGTGACCAATTTCGGCTGGGCGATGGGAGAAGTTTTGTTAAAATCGCTTGGTTTCATAGTTCTTATCCTTGTTCCCATAGTTGTTGTAATCGTGCTCCTTGTGACCAAACGGATAAAGTGTAATCCTTACCATCCGATTCTTCATCTTATTCTTATTCCCATGGTTATCATTTTGTGGATAGCGGGAATTCAATGTCTTAAAATAGACGGCACTTCAAAACAAAGCGCCTACAATATCTTTGTTTCCGCTGCAAGTGACACAGATACCACTGCCTCCAGAGTCGGTACCCTGACTACATTTACCGTTGAACTTGGCTCTTTTTATTTGGGTCCCGGCCAGAACAATTCAATTAATAGCAATACTGCTTTCTTTTATGATCCGCTCATAAAAGATGAAATCGCCTCTGAAAATAATGAAGCTCCTAAAATAAACGCATCCTTTGATTTTAATGCATTATCCCAAAGCGACAACGAGGAATCTGTTCTTGAGTTGTATGATTATATCGGAAACAGAATGCCTTCGTATAACAATGAATATACGGGAATTATGGAAGGCTATAACGTTATTTATATCTGCGCAGAGGGACTCTGGACATACGGAATAAACGAAAAAGTAACTCCCACCCTTTATAAGATGGCAAACAACGGAATAATACTGTCAAATTATTACAACAGTTTCCGCAATACCACCGTCAACGGAGAGTATGCTCTTTCAACTTCTTTATGGCCCGATGTATCACGTAATGCTTCAAACGGCGTTGATGTCGGCAGTATGCCGCAATCATCCATGCGCTACATGCCTTTAGGCCTCGGAAATCTCTTTGAGAAAGAGGGCGTCCCTACTTATGCTTTCCACAACTATTACGGGGATTATTACCGTAGAAAACAATCCTGGTCAAACCTTGGCTATGAAAACCGGTTTTTTATGGATGAGGGAATGACTTTTTCTACCAAGTGGCCTGCCTCGGATTATGAGATGATGCAGCAGTCTGTCGATAAGTATATCTTTGAGGATCGTTTTTTTGCATATTATATGACCTTCAGCGGCCATGGCCCTTACAGTACAAGTAATTGTATATACGAAAAAAATATAGATGAAGTAAAATCCCGCCTCGGAGAGGCGTCGAATAATTACAGTGACGAAGCCTTGGGATATCTTGCCTGCAATCTCGAACTCGAAAAAGGAATTGAATATCTGGTTGACAGACTTGAAGAAGAAGGAATCATGGATCACACCTTAATCGTAATTACAGGTGACCACTATCCTTATTATCTTGGTGCGAACGGACGAAATGAACTCGCAGGAAAGAATATTTCCGATATGGATTTGTATCATTCAACTTGCATAATGTATACAACCGGATTGTCGGAAAATATAAAGTGCGATACATATTGTTGCAATATCGATATTGTTCCGACGGTTTTAAATTTGCTTGGAATTGATTATGACTCAAGACTCTTTATGGGTACGGATATTTTTTCTTCCGGAATCCACAAAGCCGTTCTTTATGATAAAAGTTTTATTACCGACAAGGTAATATACAATTCCAAGACCGGAACGGCAGAATGGAAAATCGACACCAAACAATATAAGAAAAAAGATTTGGAATTATACTTAAATTCAATGAGTGAGCTGATTGAATCGGAATACTCCGCCAGCATAAAAATAATAGAAAACAATTTCTATTATCATTTATGGAAAGATTCTGCCTTAATCACTGCCGAGGAAGCTTCCTTGGAAATTGAAAGAGAAGCTAGAGTAAAAGAAGAATTATCGACTCTCAATGTAGAAAAGAATTATTGGGAAGAATCCATTAATGCCGGATTGGAAGAAATCAAAAATCAATTTGAATTATTTCAACAATCAGAGCCTAATAATGTTGACGAAAATCAATAACGATTATCGTCTTAATCCGAGCAGCCATGCAGTAATCATTCCAACCAAAAACCATACCACACCGGTAATAACCGCTCCTAAAAAGAAATGATTTCCCTGTACCGCCAGAACGAACCAATGTCCCGGGAAAACGACCGAAACAATCTCCCAGAATTTAGCCCAGTTCGGAAGTTTAAACAAAAGCCCTGATATAAGAGATGCCGCCATTGTCACTACAGGCGCAGTCAAAACCAAGTTGGATAAATGTCCGGAGAAAGAACATACTACCAAAGCCATTCCGCTTGCGCCAATCATATACAGTACATACGCAAACAAAATGAAGAACGGATTTCCGGAAGATTTCTCCGCTATTAAAACCGGAATCAGCATAACCGTTGTAACTATCAGTCCGGGTAAAGCCTGAGAAATATACATAAGCGCAATATTTCCGCCTTCTCCGATTACTCTTTTTAAGAGTCCTCTGCTTCCGTAATCGCACATCCATGTACCGCCGATAATCAGATAAAACAGCGACAGCGCGGCGTACCATCTAATTCCGGAATACGTGTTTCCTTCCTCTTTTTCTTCACCGCTCATGTTATTAATCATAATAGCTTCGATATCCAAAAGAGATTCTCCGCCCCAAATTTCCATTGCATCCTCACGAAACGTTTCTATTTCGTCTTCTCTTGCGTTTGCAATTTCTTCAAGTTTGCCTTCAGTCAGGGCCTCCATCCATATCTTAATGGTATCGTTGATCAATACCTCTGTGAAAGCATTCAGTTCATAACTGTCGGACATAACCGTAACCGAAAAGAGAGATTTGTATTTTCCTTGAGAAATTTTTTCGGAAAAATCCGGTTTTATAATGATCAGTCCATGCGCTTTATTACGGGCTATGGCCTTTCGTGCCTGTGTTTCATCGGTAACGTAAAAATCAAAATCTTCTTCGTACGAAAGTACTTTGATAAGTTTCTCTCCCCATATTCCCTTATCGTAATTTACTACAGCTATGGGCGTTTCGATAACCGAATCGGCACGTTGACTGACTATTGAAATATAAACCGATACAACGGAAATGATTATAAGTATGACGAGAGAAGAAACATCCGTAAAAAGAGCTCTCATTCTTCCTTTGAAAATCGCTGAATAATTCATACTTTGCTCCCCCTCTTCATATAAACGACAAAGCCGCATATCGTGAAAACGATGAATGAGGCAAGCAAAATAAACATATCCGTAAAGTATCTCTCAGGTACCATTGTGAACAAAGCATTAGAAAAAATACTTACACTCGCACGAAGCGGAGATATTTCCATCAAAAATGAAACGGGTTTCGGAAGGGAGGAATTTGACATAAGGAATATCACTCCCAAAATTGAAACAAATCCGAAATAAAGTCCAACCCAAAGAGATGTATGGCCATTTTTGAATATCGCTCCTAAAAGAATCGCCAGAGCGCTGAATGCAAGAGCTGTTATAATCATTGCGGGGATAACCGATAAGGCAAGACTCACCGGAAAACGTCTGATGGCGCGCGCTATCGGATACATGAGCAGAAACGCACACATAATGAGAAGCGTTCCCGAAAAAAGTCTGGCAAAATAAAACCCGGCAAGATTGCTCTTGGAGGTATTTCTTTTGCAGAATATCTCGGAAATATCAAGACTTGTAAGATATATTATCGGGAATGAAACAAAATATGCGCAGACTGCGAAAAGACCTGCCATCAGAAATCTGAGATAATAGTCGTTGCCCGGAGAAAAAACACCGCTTTTACCGATTAATTTGCCGCGGTTCAAATGAACATCTATCAGTTCGTTGCTGCCTTCTTCCCAGAAAGTTAATATTTCTTCTTCCGTAACTCCTTTGTCTAACGCTAAGTCAGCAGCAAGATAAACAATCCTTATCCCCTGTCCGAATACTGAAAGAGTACTGTGTGCGGATACAAAAAACATTAAGGATTCAAATGCATGTTCTTTCGAATAATAAAACTCCATTACCGCCCTTTTTCCGTTCATTGGATCCGTATAAGTATTTGGCGGAATATATAAAAAGGCTGCAACCTTTCCTTCGTTCACCATTTTTATTCCGGTTTCCGTATCTTTTACGGGATAAATAACCGCTCTGCCGTCAGCGACTTCAGGCGCGATGATCATATTTACCAAATCCGTAAGTCTTTCACTTGTATCGGCATTATATAATGCGATTGATATTTTAGAACCGGAATCTGTGGTTAAAAACGGTACAAGAAAAGTTGCAAAAAGCAATAAAACAGGAATCGGCGATAACATTGCAAGTATCGCCGTTTTCCCGTGACCGAACAATCTTTTTATATCAAACAAAATGAACGAAAAAGGTTTCATCCGATAAAATGACCCCCGTCCAATTTAAGTTGTCTATCCATTAATGGAAGCAATTTACTTACTTTTTTATTATATCATAAACATGGTAATTCTTTGCACCCAAAGGAAAAAAGTAGTAGAATATCTTTATTATTTCGAAGAAAGGGAATTATTCGTGAAAATCCTTATTGCTTCTGATTTATTCGATCCAAGCATAAGCGGAATTGTCACCTCCGTAAAAATACTTGCGAAAGGCTTAAAAGATAACGGCCATGACGTCAAGATTCTATCCCTTTCAGATACCGGTGAAGAAAAAAGAATCGGTAATGCATATCTTATAGCTTCAACAAGCGCATCCAAAATTTATCCTAAAGCGCGAATCGGACTTCCTAAAAAAAATACTCTGATGCAGGAATTGATTGATTGGAATCCGGACGTTATTCACACTAATTGCGAATTTTCCACTTTTGCAGCATCCTGCCATATTTCAAAAAGAACCAAAGCGCCGATGGTTCACACCTATCACACGGTTTACGAAGCATATGTAGGATATCTTTCTTTTGCCGGTTTTTTTATCAAAAAGACTATCCCGAATATCATGAGAAGTGTTTCGAGGAGAGCCGATTGTTTTATTGCTCCCACACAAAAAATACATCGCATACTTACCCGTTACAGAATAAAAAATAAAATATACGTCATACCCAGTGCAATCGATGAATTTTTCTTTAATAACGATTATTCATCTTTTAGGGACGAAACACGTGAAAAATACGGAATCCGAAAAGATGAATGTCTGCTTCTTTTTTTAGGAAGAATCGCAAAAGAAAAAAATATTGAAGAACTGCTTGATTATCTTGCGGACGATGAGTTGAAAGATTTCAGAATAATGCTTGCGGGCGATGGTCCTTACATAAAGAAAATCGAAAATTACTGTAAAAAGCTTGGTATCTTTGACAGAGTCATTTTTACGGGAATGATAAATCCCGAAGACGTGCCAAAATACTATATGGCGGGAGACGTTTTCATAAATGCTTCCACAAGCGAAACACAGGGCTTGACTTACATGGAAGCCATGGCATGTTCCCTGCCCATTCTATGCCGTTACGATTCGTGTCTTGACGGTGTGATAAAAAGTGAAGAAAACGGGTTCGTTTACAATACCAAAGAAGAATTTATTCATTACATAAAACTTCTTTGTGACAATGTCGATTTAAGAAAATCTGTCGGCGCAAACGCTAAAAAAACAGTTTTTGACAAATACACTCCGAAAGCCTATGTAGAGGCCTGTGAAAAAGTGTATCTTGCATTACAAAAAAATTGATTATGAATGATAAAAAAATCAAAGTCTGTGTTTACATGGGCAGTTTTAAATTAATAAAAAAAAGCGGTGTCGGAAAAGCAATCGAACACCAGATTGCGGTTTTGAAGAATGCCGGATTTTCCGTTAACGAAGTTCCCCTTCGAAACTGCGATATTGTTCACATCAATTTTATTTTACCTGACAGCGTATTTAAAGCGCTGCACGCAAGAAAACTCGGTGTAAAAGTTCTTTTTTACGGTCATTCCACAATGGAGGATTTTAAAGATTCTTTCGCAGGATCTAATTTTTTTGCACCTTTTTTCAAAAGATGGATTAAATTCTGCTATAACCTCGGAGACATCATTATTACTCCGTCCGAATATTCAAAAAAGATTCTCGAGGGATACGGATTAAAAAAAGAAATTTATGCTCTCTCTAACGGAATTGATACCGATTTCTGGAAAAAAGATTCTAATCATCTTGAAGCATCTAAAGAAGAATTCATAAAAAAATACAATATTCCGGAAGGCAGAAAAATCATCATGAGCGTCGGCCATTTTATGCGCAGAAAAGGCATTGAAGAATTTATTCTGCTTGCCAAAAACAATCCGGACAAAACATTTATATGGTTTGGGCACACCGATGCGGTACTTGTTCCTTCCGAAATCAAGAAAAAAATCAAAAACGCTCCTTCAAATCTTATTTTCGCAGGATATGTTGATTCCGAAAGTTTAAAAAAAGCATATGAATGTTCCGATCTGTTTTTGTTCTTAAGCCATGAAGAAACCGAAGGAATCGTTGTTCTGGAAGCATTATCATGTGAGATTCCCACAATTGTCAGAGATATTCCGGTTTATGAAGGATGGCTTTCAAACAATGAAAATGTATACAAATTCAAAGAAAAAAAGCAGCTCGACGAACTGCTTTCAAATGTTCTTTCACGTGATAACTCCTCGGTTTTAAAGAAGGGGCGGCTTACTGCCGAAAGCAGGAATTTTTCGAATATCGAAAAAGAACTGGTCAAAATTTACAACCGCCTGTGTTAATATTATTCTACATTCTTAAGTGCCTGATCCATGGGCACTTTTTTGATTCTGCGGTAGTCAATTGCCATTACAACAAGGTATGCGGCGATGACCATCAGTACCATGTACACATATGTCATAAAAGGAACGTATGCCGGAAGCCAACCGTCCATCCTGTAAAGGATGATGTTCCAGACAAGTATGAGTGACTTAGTAGCCAGAAATGTCGAAAGAATTGATGATATTATTACAACAATGGTTGTTGTTAAAATGTAGAGCGAAGCTATTTCGCCGTTATAGTAACCGAGTATTTTTACCATCGAAATTGCGTTTTCGTTCTTTTCGATTATTACCTTGGTCAAAAGGTATATAAGAATAAATGCGAATGCCAGGCAGATTACTTTAAAGTAACTCATATAATTGCCCATCGAATGATTAAGCTGATTCGATACTTTCAATATATCGTCTTCAGTTATCGTCATTGCGATGTACTTGGCGTCGATGTCTTTTATCTCTTCATCCGAAAGAAATCCGTTAAACGAACCCTCGGGATTGCCGAATATCTCATTGAATCCGTCGAGTGACATGAAGAGTCCGAGACCGCTGATATAATCATAATTACCGACTATCCTAAAAGTGTACTCATCGTCCGTATATCTTGCTTTAAGCGTTACTGTATCGCCTGCCTTTAAACCGAATTTATCGGCATACGAACTTGAAATCAGGGCTTCGTTACCCGAAACTTTTCCGTTTAACGGGATAAGTTTGCTCTCCTCATCCAGACCGTAAATACTGATTGGTTCGTTTACTCTACTGCCATCGATTGTATAGAGAGTTTCCATGCTGAATTTCTCGGCACTTTCTGCCTTTGTCGTTATATCGTTTCCGTCATCATCTTCCGTGGTTTTCAGCACATACTGATATTTTGCAAACATATCATCGGTTGCATGAGCCTGATAATTATCAAGCGTGGTGGGAAGTCCGAATGCAAAAGACATAAGGAATACCACAAAATAAATACCGACGAAAAGAACGAGATAGCTTGGTATGTTCTGCAAAAAGACTCTTAATCTGAATCTTGCGAGAAATTTAAATCTAGGAAGTCTCATTGCCTTTTTACGTTTGCTTGTTTTAAGATCTTTTCTTATAAATCTAAGGGGTGAGAGACGAAGCATATATGCAACGGTTACGAAATTGATAAGTATCATCAGTATAACCGGAACGATGGTTGTCTTCACAAATGCCTCGTAATACCAGATTGTCTCGTATTTGGGAAGGCTGTAACTGTTAAAATACATATCTACAACGATGTTTTTAAAGAGCGTATATCCTAAAACATTTCCGACGATTGCCGCAAAAAGCGTTACAAATACAGGTGTCGCCATGTAATGTCTTATCATTTCGCCCTTGGTATAACCCGATGCACGAAGTGTTCCGATGGTCATTGATTCTTTGGTAATCGTCGACATGATGGTCAGTGCAAATACAAAGCCAAGCACAAGAACCAGGATATAAAGCAATACCCCTCCAATTTCCTTATCCGAACCCATATCGTCGGGGGCAAAATGTACCGCCTGATTAAGATATTCCGGAACGTAGTCCTGAAGGTCGTTTTCTTCTTTTATGGTCTGTGTTATGAGAGCGCTCATAAAATCATCCGAAAGCTTTTTCTGCTCGGACTCATTTGAAAACGAATCAACATATTTGAATGCGTAGTTGTAATGAACTCTGCCGTTTACACTGTCCCACCCTTCGGGGGTAAGCATTGCAACGTCGAAGCTTATCGCATCAAACATAAAATCCGTGTTCTTCTCATGAAGCGTCGCGTAATTTACGTATGCTAAAAGACCTGTAATCGTAAACTCTTTGCCGCCGACATTTATCTTATCGCCGACCTTTAGTCCGCTGTTGTTTGCGTGCATTCTGTCGATGGCGATTTCATTTTCGTTCTCGGGCATTCTTCCTTCGTTGAAGCTCGCCATATTGATGTAATCTTCGTATGCGTAAATTCTGACTTTGCCGTCCGAATTGCCGTCGAGGTCGTTGTCTTCGGTTACATCTTTATAAAAGTTCTCGTATAAAACAACCGGTGTTGCTTTGAAATTTTTCTCAGCCTCGAGTGTGGCTTTGGATTTCTTCGCATCCTGCTTGTCGAATTCTTCGTTTATTTCATCTTCGGCTTCTTCGTATGCTTCTTTTCTTGCCTTTTCTTTTTCATCCAGATATTCTTTGGATTTTAATGCTTCGTCTATTGCGTCGGGAAGCACTTCTTCAACCGTCTTTTCGTAGTTTTCTTCAAGTGCTTTTTCCACGGCTTCATCGATCTGAGCCTGTTTTTCCTCTTCGCTCATAAAATCAGCGTAAGGCGCTAAGGCTTCTTTTACCGCATCCGTCACGTTCTTTACGATTTCTTCTTTTACGGTTTTTCTTACTTCTTTTTCGACTTCTTCTTTTAGGGTCTTTGGAGCCTCTTCTTCGATTTTTTCATCGATTTCCTTGTGAGCTTCATTGATGAAGTATGCTCTTAAATCGACCTTCTCGCCGGACTCGATTACTTTTATGAACTCGTCGCTCGCCTTTTCTTCGAGTTCGAAATGTCCGTCCTCGAGTTTGTTCTCATGGTTAAGGCGGTCTATCGAGATTAACATGCTGTGGTTGGCCACATACATTCCCGATACAAATCCGATGGTCATCGAGAGGAGAAGGAAGATTACCAGATATTTTCTCCACTCGCCGATCAGTTCTTTGGGAACTCTTTTTATTAGGGGATTTATTATTCTTTTTTTCTTTTTGTTTTCGTTTCTCATATTTTCATCCTTTCCGCCACCATGCATCTTTTCAGGGCGACGGTTTATTTGCTACCAGTCAAGTTCGGTAGCCGAAATCTTGTTTTCGTTCATATCGTTGTGACGAACCATTCCGTCTCTTAATTTGATGACGTGATCTGCCATCTTTTTTATTTCCTCATTGTGCGTAACCATGATGATTGTGTTGCCGTATTTTTTGTTTACGTCTTCAATGAGTTTTAAGATTTCTTTGGATGTATTGTAATCAAGCGCGCCCGTAGGCTCGTCGCAAAGTAAGATATCGGGGTTTTTGACGATGGCACGACCGATTGAAACACGCTGCTGCTGACCTCCGGATAACTGATTCGGAAGTTTGTATCTGTGTTTATAAAGACCGAGGGTCTCAAGTAAATCGTCTATTTCGAGGGGGTTGTCGGAAAGATATGCACCGACTTCAATGTTTTCTTTGACATTAAGATTTGGAATGAGGTTGTACATCTGGAATACATATCCGAGATGTTTTCTTCTGTATTTTGTAAGGCCTTTTTCGCCCATATCGCGAAGTTTGTCTCCGTTTATCGAGATGTAGCCCGAGTCCGGATTATCGATTCCGCCGATGATGTTAAGCAGTGTGGACTTTCCGCTTCCCGAGGGTCCGAGCAGTACACAGAACTCGCCTTTTGATACCGTAAAGTTCATGCCTTTTAATACTTCCTGCCTCGTATCTCCACTGCCGAAACCTTTCTTTAAATCAACTATTTCCAAAAATTTTCTTTCCTGTTCAGACATATCGTCCTCCTTAAAAGATGCTTTGTTTCATTAATCGATCGCTTAATTGTGTTTTAATCATAAGCCGTCACGAGGGACGCTCTCAATTCAAAATGCCGTAGGTTAAAGGTTTTTATTTTTCTAATAGAGAAAATTAAAACCATTTATTTTTCCCACAGGGAGAATATTATTTCTCTTTGCTCATAAAATATATCGGCAACAATTAAACGGTTGTTTAATCGTTTAATATAATAATCTTGTGGATTCAGTTTGTCAACTCTAACCAAAAAATATTTTTAAGTTTGTGAAATATAACCATTTTAATGGCAGAGTTTTACGATTATTTATTTCTTTTGCCTCTATCTGAGCTAGACACCCTGCGGGAGTCAGGTACAAAAAAATCCTCACGATTTATTTTCGTGAGGATTCTCTTTTATTTGTTTTTCTTTTTAAAATATTTCAGTTTGACATTTGTCTTGTAGAAATCCTTTGCCGTACATCCGGCTCTTCCGCCGCCGGCGCAGGCACATGCACACGCACAGGCGCAGGCACATGAAGAATGTGCGCATCCGCCACCGCTTCTTCCTCCTCCACGTGACGAGGACTGGCTCTTCATATAAGAAGAGAATGAAGTTCTGTGAGGAACCACGATGGTCGATACATGAACGTATGTATTGGGTGAAGATTTAAGTTTATATGTACCGTTTTCTTTGTTACCCAAGATTTCATCCTTGAATTTGGATAACTTTTCAGGTACTTTTTCTTCTTCAACCTTGGTCTTTGACTTGATCATATTGGTGCCGCAGTATGAGCAGACTTCTTTCCCTTCCTGACGGGGAGCCCCGCAGTTGGGACAGTTGGTCATATACTCGACAACGGTACGAACGACTTTGGTAGAGGTTCCTTTAAAGCCCGAGCTTGAAACCCATCCTAAGAAACTGAAGAAATAATAAAGTGCAAATGTTCCAAAGAAAAACATTACTACCATCATTATCGGACACAGGTTAGAAAGGAATTTATGAAATTTTGCATTGTTCTTCTTTATCTTTTTTGAAGTGTCGAATTTAAAGGCATCGTTTGGGTAAGTTACGCTTACTTTGTATTTCTGGCCCTTGCCCAAAGAGGTTTTCCACGCAAAATAATTGTTATAATTATCGCTTGCGGGAGTGTGGGATATTGCTTTGTCCGAATTCCAGTAAATCTCAAGGTTGTCGACTTTGATATCATCAAACCAGCCGGGCGTAAATTCATAAACCGTTTCGCCCTCGGTCAGCATATCCATCTGATACATATAGTCCTGAACGAGTTCGAATTCGATGGGAACTATTTCGCCGGCCTTATAATTTCTGTCAAGAGTAATCTTAAGCGCTCCTTCAGTGCTCGAATAGGACATTGTTTTAATGCATTTTGAAAGAGCCTTGTAGCTCTTGTATTTGTTATTCGGAATTCCGATAAGCACCCACGAAAGAGGACCTTCGCTTGTGGAATCAAGTACCTTCCAGTCAATATGATAAATCATATGAAGAGTTGCATCTTCGTTGACATCAACCCTTATTTGGTAGTTTACGATTTCATCCAAATCCTTAGCTTGGGAATGGATGGGTAAAAACAAACCTATCGTTAAAACTAAAAGAAGCGCAAAAACAATTTTTGTAACAATAGAGGATAAAAGAGAATATTTCTTATTCATTTGCATTCTCCTCCTTATCCTTTTCTATACTGCCTTTTTCCGAGCAGTTGCCACAGCCTTTTCTAAGCGGACATTTTCCTTCCATCAGTGCGCTGTAGTCTCTTCTTTCCACGCACTTTTCGCTGTTCCAGATTTTCTCCCACTCATCGCTTAAGAAATCGCCTAAAGCATCATCGGAGAGCCAGCTCTGACACGGAACTGCTTTTCCTGAAGGCGTGATTGCCATATTTGAAAGACATGCGCCACAGGTAGGAGGATTGATTCCAAGTTCGTCGCAGAAGGAATTCTCAACCCAGCCGGGTGATGTGAAGCTTATTTCCATTCCGTTCTCAGCACAGTATTCAACTGCCTGCTTTAATATGTCTTTTATCTCGTCAGTTTCAAGCTGAAGTTTTTCGGATCTTTCTTTTTCGGCATTTCCGGTCGTTATAAGACCCGAACATGTTACATACAAAACTCCGAGTTCATGTAAGAATTCAAGTGTCTTTTTATAATCGCGGTTTGTGGTGCAAAGCGGAGTATTGATGCTTACACTAATGCCTGCTTTAAGGGCATTCTTAATTCCCGCAACGGTTTTTTCATAGTTTTCTGCTCCGACAAGTTCGTTGTGAATCTTTTCGTCAGACGAATAAAAGGTTATCTGCATGCTGTCGAGAGACACTTCTTTTAGTTTGTTGCAGTACTCTTCGGTTAAAAGAACTCCGTTGGTATTAAGTCTTGTAACAAACCATTTCGCACTGTCGATGAGATCTAAGAGATCGTCTCTCATGGTGGGTTCGCCACCTGTAAATGTCAGCTGTGGAATACCGATTTCATGGCATTTGTTGATTATCTTTTTCCAGTCATCGGTTGAAAGTTCTTTTTCGTTCGCATTTTTCTGGCCTGCTGCGTAGCAGTGAATGCAGCGCTGATTGCAGTTCCATTTACCGTCTTTTTCCATGGCGGAAACCATGAGGTCCATACGATGCGGAGCCTTCATAAAAGGCGCATAATCGCCGATGCTCATATATCCGATTTCTTCATCAACCGGTTCGCGATAAGCCACCTGCTTGAAGGTGTTCATTATTCTGTAAAGGTCTTTTTTGAATACGGACTTCGGAATCATCGGATATACTTTGCCTGTTTTCTTGCATGTATTTTCAATGATTGTTTTGAAATCTTCCTCGTTTATTTCACGGCCGTCATACTGATTGGTTTCTTCGATAAACTCTGTTAAAAGAATGCTCCATGCTGTGTTAACGGGAATGATATCCTGTCCGTTTATAATCGCAATACTCGGGCCGATATAATCATCCTCTATTGCCGGCGGAATCAAGTGAATACGAACAACGCCCGGTCCTTCGGGATTTAGCGTTGTATGATGTACTTCATTAAAATGATTGCGCGCATATTCAAGTTCTCTTTTTTTACTTTTCATGCTGTCCCCTTAAAATACTTTATTAACAATTCCAAACAAAATGATTTTACCATATTTTAGTATCAAAAAGCACCCTATTTGTGATTTTTATGATAATATTGAAGAGGTGATTTTTTTATGAAAATCATGGGGACAAAATTTTGGGAATGGCAAATGACTGAAAAACACTTTACTATCACATCTTTTATTTCAAAAACGGTTCTTTCACTCATCTTAATGCTGGCAATAGCAGTTTTTTTGCCGATGCATATTCACGCCAAAGACTTAGACGAAATTCTTTCTTATACCATCTGGGTGAATGTCAACGATGATGCCACTCTGAATATGCATTATCATATCGTATGGAAGGTGCTCGATTCCACAACCGACGGTCCTCTTACATGGGTAAAAATCGGAATCCCCAATCAGCATTGCAGTAATATTGAAGCTCATTCCGACTGCATTAAAAAAATAGCATACTCGGGTGTCGGCGGTTCATATATACGTATCGATCTGGACAGAGAATACAAGGCCGGAGAAACTGTCGACTTAAGTTTTTCTTTTACCCAGGATTATATGTATCAGATGAACATGGAAACCGAAGGGGAAACGGTATATCGCTTTACTCCCGGATGGTTTGATGAAATCGATGTCGACATGCTGAGTATTTACTGGAAAAGCAATAAAGCTATTCGTGCTACTTCAGGATATGATAATGATACAGATATAGGTTACTTTATCTGGAGAGCTCCTCTTAAAAAGAAAGATAAGGTCACTATCGATGTCGTCTATCCCAATGATGCTTTCGGATTTGATACAAGCAAAGAGATTAAGCAGAGTAAATATCGCGAATGGATAGGTCCCTTATTTGTTTTTGGTGCTATAGCCTCTGTCTTCATAATCCTGATAGGTATCGATTATCTTAAAAACTATATCGGCTGGAGAAAAAGTTCGGGCTTTAACGGAACCAGAAAGAAAATCACCCGCACCATCGTCGAGTATTTTGAAAAATGTCCCAACTGCGGGGCTTTATGTGCTGAAGGCAAGAAAACCTGTCAGTACTGCTCAACGAATTTAATCAAAAAGAAAACCAAAGTAGAAGAAACACGTATTCCGAAAAAATATAAAGATTATAAAGACGAGATTATAAAACGAAAAAGAGCGGGAGCATATCCTCTTTCTTCTTCGCCCAACACCTATATATATGTAACAAGCGAAACCGTACCGCACCGTACATCGTTCTCGTCATATTATATGTCCAATTCAGGCTCCAGAGGCGGCGGACGAAATCACAGTCATTCTTCCTCGTGTGCATGTGCCTGCGCCTGTGCTTGTGCATGTGCCTGCGCCGGCGGCGGAAGAGCAGGATGTACGGCCAAGGATTTTTACAGAACCAACATTAAACTAAAATATTTTAAAAATAAATAATTTTAGAAAGGAAGATTTTTATGAAAATTGGTTGCGTGAAAGAAATCAAAAACAATGAGTTCAGAGTGGGGTTAACGCCGGACAATGTTAAAGCATACATTGCTGCCGGACATCATGTTTACATGGAAAAGGGAGCCGGAATCGGTTCGGGCTTTTCCGACAACGAGTACGTTGACGCGGGTGCATCTCTAATTGACAATGCCGCTGACGTCTGGAACCTCGTAGACATGATGATTAAAGTAAAAGAGCCTCTTCCCGAGGAATATCCTTTATTCCGCGAAGGCCTTATCCTTTATACATATCTTCACTTGGCAGCTGACAAGGAACAGGCTGATGCGCTTCTTGCCGGCAAAGTAAAAGCAGTTGCTTACGAAACCATCCAGGAAACCGACAGATCACTTCCCTGCCTTGCTCCCATGTCACAGATTGCAGGACGTCTTTCCATCCAGGAAGGTGCCAAATATCTTGAAAAGAGATTCGGTGGCGAAGGAATTCTCCTTGCAGGTGTTCCCGGAACTCCCAAGGCTAACGTAGTTATCCTCGGCGGCGGTACCGTTGGTATGAACGCATGCAAAATCGCAGTAGGTATGGGCGCTAACGTAACCATCCTCGATGTAAACCTTAAAAGACTCGAAGAGCTCGACAACATGTTCGGTGCACATATCCAGACCCTCGTTTCCAACGACTCTAATGTTGAACGCGTCGTAAAAGATGCAGACCTTGTAATCGGATCCGTTCTTATCCCCGGCGGTTCAACACCCAAGCTCTTCAAGAAGAAATATCTTCCCGAAATGAAAGACGGTGCAGTATTCGTAGACGTTGCCATCGACCAGGGCGGCTGCGGCGAATCCTCACATGTTACCACACATGACGATCCCGTATACATCGAAGAAGGTGTAGTTCACTACTGTGTAGGAAACATGCCGGGCGCAGTTCCCAGAACAAGTACCATCGCACTCACCAATGCAACCCTTCGCTACGGCCTTCAGATTGCAGCCGCAGGTCTCGAAGAAGCTTGCAAGAAGAGCGCAGTAATCGAATCCGGTGTAAACTGCTACGACGGCAAAGTTACAAACGCAAATGTTGCCAAGGCTTTGGGATATGAATATACAAATCTCGAATCGTTAATTTAATTAATCCTAAAAGAAAAGGACTTTGGATTTTCCAAAGTCCTTTTTTATTTCTTTTATGCTGTTTCGATGCTGTCGGCTTTCTTTAAGTTGTATTTCTCAACTGCTGCCTCTCTCATCTTGTATTTTAAGATCTTTCCTGCGGCGTTCATCGGGAAGCCGTCTACGATATCGACGTACTTGGGAACTTTATGTTTAGCCATGTGGTCGTATACGTATTTTTTGATTTCTTCTTCGGTAATTGTCTCGCCTTCCTTGGGAACTACCGCTGCAAGGATTTCCTCGCCGAGTGCTTCGTCGGGAACACCGATTACCTGTACGTCTTTAACCTTGTCATAGGTGTATATGAATTCTTCGATTTCCTTAGGATAAATATTTTCACCGCCACGGATGATCATGTCTTTCAAACGGCCTGTAATCTTAAAGTTGCCTTCGGGTGTTCTGCACGCAAGGTCTCCGGTATGAAGCCATCCGTCTGCATCAATTGCCTGTGCTGTTGCAAGAGGCATCTTATAGTAACCTTTCATGATGTTGTAACCACGTGCTACGAACTCGCCGTTTACACCGTCGGGACATTCTTCACCGGTTTCAGGATCAATGATCTTACATTCTACGCCGGGCAAAGGTCCGCCGACTGTGGTAACTCTGACTTCCAGAGGATCGTCGGTTGTGGACATCGTACATCCGGGTGATGCTTCGGTCTGACCGTAAACGATGGTGATTTCCGTCATATGCATCTTTTCAACAACGTCTCTCATAACTGCGATAGGGCAAGGGCTTCCGGCCATGATACCTGTTCTCATATGTGAGAAGTCGGTCTTAGGGAAGTCTTCATGCTCGAGCATTGCGATAAACATTGTAGGTACGCCGTGAAAACATGTAATCTTTTCCTGATTGATACATGCAAGCGCAGGCTTGGTCGAGAAGTAAGGAATCGGTGACAAAGTTACACCATGTGTCATGGATGCCGTCATGGCGAGTACCATTCCGAAGCAGTGGAACATGGGAACCTGAATCATCATTCGATCGGCAGTTGATAAGTCCATTCTGTCGCCGATGCATTTTCCGTTATTAACTACATTGTAGTGAGTAAGCATAACTCCCTTGGGGAAGCCTGTTGTACCCGATGTATACTGCATGTTGCAGACATCATGCTTGTCAACCAAAGATGAACGTCTGTAAACTTCCTCGATGGGAACATTCTTTCCGAGCTCTAATGCTTCTTCCCATGTAAGACAGCCGGGCTGTCTGCTCGTTACGTTGATTACGTGACGAAGGAAAGGAAGGCGTTTGCAGTGAAGTGCTTTGCCGGGAACATTGTCTTTTAATTCGGGACAAAGTTCCTGGATAATCTCTGCATAATTTGAATCTCTGAAACCGTCAATCATAACAAGGGTATGGGTATCGGAGTTTCGTAAAAGATACTCAGCCTCATGAATCTTGTAAGCTGTATTCATGGTAACCAAAACTGCACCTATACGGCAGCAAGCCCAGAAGGATAAGTACCACTGAGGAATATTGGTTGCCCAGATTGCAACATGTGTACCCTGCTTTACGCCGAGTGCGATTAAGGACTTTGCAAACTCATCCACATCATCTCTGAATTCGGCATATGTTCTTGTGTAATCAAGTGTTGTATATCTGAAAGCGTACTGATCGGGGAATTCTTCAACCATTTTATCGAGTACCTGAGGGAAGGTCTTGTCGATAATCTCTTCTTTTTTCCAGATAAACTTACCTGTGCCGGCCTTGTTGGAATAAAGTGTCTGACCAACCACTTTTGCTTCCTGCTCGTACTGAGACATGAAGTTTATAAAGTGAGGGAACACGATTCCGGGGTCTGATAATTCTTCAAGCCAGGCGGGAATCCATTCAAATGAAACATAGTGATCGTAATTGATTGAACGAAGCGCACCCATCAAATCATCAATGGGAAGTGAACCTTCACCCATGAGTCTGTACTCAATCTTGCCGTCAACGACATCGGAATCCTTGATATGTACGTGAAGTACGTATGCACCGAGGTTCTGAATAGACTGCTCGGCGGTTTCGTTGCCGTATCTTACCGTATGATGAATATCCCAGCATGCTGCGACATTATCTCTTGCGAAAACGTTTAATACATTACGAAGTCTCTCAGTATTTGCGTAAGGTCCTACGGTTTCTATTAAAAGAGAAACGCCGTTATTGTCTGCTTCTCTGTAGGTAGCTTTGATACATTCGATAACGGGATCGTCAGATGTATTGGTATCGTCGTTGCTCTTTCCTGCGCGAAGTCTGATTGCAGGGCATTTTAAAATCTTTGCAACTCTGATATATTCCCTGATGTCTTCGATGTTTTCCTGTACTTTGTCAGGGTCTGCTATGTTGCAGACAGCATCGATTACGGGAATCTCAAGACCCATCTGAGCTATTTTTCTGGCCGTCTCAACAATGTTCTCATTATTAAAAGGTCTGTTTTTGCCTGAAAAAACTTCTCTTTTAATATCGTGAATTTCGATACCCGAGAACTGGAGATCCTTGGCTGTTACATAAAAATCCGACCAGTCAAAATCATCCCATCCGTTAGTAGAAAACGCTAATCTCATTTGTAAAATCCTCTCTGTTAATCAATCCTAAAATATATTAGTCAGGTTTTCTCTCCTGCTTTTCTTCATATACAATCTTGTTAATTGCGTTAAGATAAGCTCTGATGCTGGCGCCGATAATGTCTGTAGAAATACCGTTGCCTGAGTAAAGCTTTCCGTTGGAACGAAGTTTTACGAGTGCGTTTCCGACTGCCTCGCTGCCTTCGGTTACCGACTGAATCTGGAAATCATCGAGTTCGTAATGATGTCCTATTATCATTTCAACTGCAAGGAATGCAGCAGCGATTGGACCGTCTCCCGAACTTAAACCCTTCAGCTCATTGCCTTCTTTTTCAAGAGTAATGCAGGCGGTAGGTGTAATGATGTTTCCGGAATTTATTACAAAGTCTACAAGCTGATAGGTTGCGGGAACCTGAAGAGCTGCGGTTGCAATGATTGCTTCCATTTCCTTGGTTCCGATTTTCTTTTTCTCGGAAACTCTTCTGAATTCCTTGTAAACTTTTGCATTGTCGTCATCGGTTAAATCATACCCGAGTTTCTTGACTGCTTTGATAACCTTTGAAATATCTGCGGTCTCGTCAAGGTTTAATTCTTCGCTCTTTTCTTTTTCCTCTTCTTCAAAGGTAATCTTGATACCCTGATTCTCGCCTTCAATCCATGTCATCTGACGAAGGGTCTTGTTAAATTCTGCTCTCGGAATATCGATTGAAACCTCTATTGCCTCGCCCTTTTCGGAGATAAGATTTACGAAATGTCCGATCTTGGGAGATGCTTTGCCAACCAGTGTTGTTTTAACCTGTGTTGCGCCTGCCTTGATTGCTGCTACGGAATTTGCGTTTCCGAGTCTGATTTCGTCGGAGCAGTTAACAGAAATTGTTACGTTTTCGATTCCGCGAACATTTTCTTTTATGTACTTAATAAATTCGGTTGTTTCTTCTGGAAGCCATGTTCCTGCCGTATCACAGAAATCAAGAATGGTTGCGCCCGATGCAACTACGCCCTGAGATAATTTTGCGACAAATTCTTTTTCGCTTCTGGAAGTATCGATAAAGGATACTTCGATTTCGTTTACAAGAGTCTTTGCGTAAGCAACCATTTCGGGAACTTTCTCAAGAACTGCCTTGGGTTTTGCTTTTAAAATATATTCCATCTGAACGGGAGAAGTCGGAACAAGAATTCTTATTCTCGCATTCTTTGAATTCTTAATTGCATCAGCTGCGGCATCGATCTCTGCTTTGTCGGGTGCTGCTGCCACCGAAATTGTGCTTTCTTTTATCATTGTTGCCAATGACTTTACAAGCAGTGCATCGGTCTTTTCGACAGCCTTGGGAATCTCGATGACATTAACTTTGATTTTTTCGAGTCTTTTCGCAACTTCCATCTTTTCCTTGAAGCTCATGGAAAATGCATTGTTTATGCAACTCTGTGCGATTGTTGAGTCGGCAATGAAAATCTTGTTCATTTCTTTTCCCTTTCTCTTTATAAACTGAAATAAAAAAGTCCCAAAGATTAGCTTTCTAATCTCTGGGACGAAATTTCTTCCGCGGTACCACCCATTTTACTTAAATAAGTCACTCAGTAAGATACTATCATATCTTTAGCTTTGATAACGGTGCTTGCCGGAACTCTTTACTGTTACTTTCGAGAGCTCTGCTCGGGAGTGAGACTGCACTTCGTTCTTTCGTACCGGTTCACAGCAACCACCGGCTCTCTGAAACTTCCAAACGACGCATAATTCCTTCATCGCATTTTTTCGTATGTGAAATCATAATAATTATTTTTTCGGGCAATGTCAAGAATTTTTTTGTAATTATGTAAATTAGATTTACTTCGTTTTTTCAGACATCCATTTCCAGATTGAAACGCCGTTGTTTACGCATTCGTTGTTAAAGAAATAAATCCATGAAAAATGTCCGAAATACTGATACGGTTTTCCGTCCTTTTCATACTTTCCCGAAGTATCGTGAACATCATCGAATTCGCTGACAATAATATTGCTTGCGCCGATCTTATTAAACATTTTTAAAAGAGGTCTTTCATATTTAAAAGGAGGAACCGTAAAATCGTTCTTCGCGTACACAAACCAGATTGGCATGTCTTTTAGGGGAAGAAGCCTGTCTTTTTTCAGTTTCTTCGGATAAAAAGCTTCGCAAACAGGAAATGCCGCAGCAAAGTAGTCGGGATAATTTAGGATAAGGTCCATCGTCATAAATCCGCCGTTTGAGCAGCCGCCGACGATGATTCTTTTTTTATCCACATAGTTTTTATCCGCGAATTCGTCGATAAGTTCTTTTAAATCTTTTAGGAATATAGAATCCTGCCCCTTGTTTTTCTGCCAGCTTGCCACATTATCTTCGTACTGAAGCCAGAGGGTCGGAGTCTGCGGAGTGAGTACGTATGCGCCTCCCATTATATTCTGAAACACTTCGCCAAAAAGAGATGTGACTTTGTTTCCGTATAGAGTTATAAGCGGATCGATTCCGCCTTCTCCCATACCGTGCAGCCATACTACGAGCGGGCGCCTGTTTTCTTCGGACGCATTTGCGGGTTTGTAGGAAGCGTATGTTAAACTGTGGCCTTCAGCACCTACGAATTCTCCTCTCAGATCTACTCCCTGTACCTCGGGAAAATAAAACTTTCCGTTTGTTAAATGGGTTTCCTGTCCGCCCAGGAGTTTTGCTACTACGAGGTAATCATGCCATTTGTTAAAGCCGGTCGAAAAATCATAATACATCGGAGAGCCTTCGTTGGGGTCGTACTTAAGTTCCATTGAAATGTAGTCGCCTTTATAATCGATGCGATTTCCAAATTCGTCCGAATAATAAACATCGGTTATGACTCTGTCTTTAAATTCTTTTCCCTTTTCGGTCGTTATATATTCTCTTACTGCGAACTCTGTCTTATCAAAATTTCGGGTTTTGTCAAAATAATTAAGTAAAACAACTACCTTTGTTACGGCCGGTCCCCAGTCAAAGCCTTCGACTACGAGTTTTCCTTCGTATTCCATAATCATTCCCCCAACTTACATCTTTTAGAATGAAATCTTTAAAGTTTCACCTTCCATATCCACGTTGAAGCCTTTGGATTTTACAATCTTAGCTTTTAAGCCGGCGGAAAGTCCGACCTCTTCACCATCGTGGAACGATACGTTCTGATTGATGCAGTAATCTATGATATAAAGCATCATGGAATGAATTTCCGAAGGCTGTCTGCCCTGAACATTTACCATTTCAAGCTCATCAAACCCGAAGCACTTCATTCCGTCACTCCAGCAGGAAACTCCGGTTTCTTCCCTTCCTATTCCGCACCATACCAGAACAAGCAGAGGAAGTTTGTTTTCTTTTATGATGTCTGTCATGGCAACAACCATCTTGGGTTCGAAAACAACACCGTTCATATATACTCCGATATTGTTATCCATTTTGCAGAGTGATACCAGGGCTTTTGCGAAAAACATCGCCTTATCTCTGATTTCGCCGATGCCCATTACGGTTACAACTTCGTGAGCCTTGTGTGTTTTGGTCGTTTCAACGGCTTCTTTCCAGAAGAAGTTATACTGTGCACATTCTTCTGCCTCTTCGTTCGGAATTCTGAAATCCATATATCCGAATACAAGATTAAGACCTGCTTCGTTTGAATAAATTCTGGCAGCAGTACCTTCCTTATCTTCATCGGAATCGTCATCAACACCTTTTAACTTCTCGCCCCATTCTTCCTCATACAGTTTTAAAAATTCTTCGGGCTCGAATTTGGGCTCGGCTTTTAAAACAAATGCGCAGAAAGACTTTGCTTTCTCGGCACGCTTTTTGCTTTCTTCCGCATTTAATGCCACATTCTTCCAGTACTGCTTGAGATAATTAATCAATGCCTGAGCCTGCTCGATATCTCTCTTTTCATCGTACTTTTCTTCTTCGCTGAAAATTCCCGAATCACTGTGAATGGCCAAAAGCCAGGGTGAAAGTGCGCCGGTCTTGAATTTAAATATCAGGCAGTGGATACCTTCGGGATCCGTAAATTCCTTTGTAAATTCAATCTTAAACGGTGCCTTTCCAAGCTCGTTAGGATGCTTTAACCAGTTAATTACCTCATCTTTCTCTTTTTCGTAACTCATTCTTTTTCCCCCTTTTTTATTTATAATCTTAAGATATTTTTTTCCATACTTTTAAGAAGATACGAGGAACCGTCCTCAATATCTGCCAGATATGTGACTATGAGACCCCTCTCAGGTAAAATAAAACATTCCTGTTTGAATTTACCGCTCATGCAGAAGCCCTCGTGGAATTTCCAGATAAAATAACCGTATCCGCCTTCATGATTCATCTGCAAAACGGAGGTGGCTTTTTTTACGAATTCTTCCGAGACAATTCTCTTACCGTTATATACTCCTCCATTATAAAGAAGCAGTCCGATTTTGCTTAAATCATTCACCGACATAAACATACCCGAAGCACCGTAAAAGTAGCCTTTTGAGCAGCGGCTGTATGTGGCGTCCGTGATTTCAAGCGGTTCAAGAATATTTTTTTCTATGAATTCGCCCACATCCTCTCCGAGAGCCTCGTTTAATGCCACTCCGACCAGGTACGCCGGAATGTTGCTATACTCAAACTTGTTTTCGTCGGGTCTGAAATCTTTGATACTAAAAGAGAAGTCCATGTAATTGTCATCGGGCGCTCTGAACGGAAATCCGGGAACGGACATTGTCATCAGCTTTGAAAGGGTCACCTTCTCCCATTTTTCTCTCAGTTCTTTTGAAAGACCTGATGTGTATTTGGGCGGAACATAATAAAGGATATTCTTTTCCAAATCAATGAGATTTCTGTCGAGCGCAATTCCTACCGCAATCGCTAATATGCTCTTGGAAACGGAGTAAATCGGATGAACGTTTGTGTTTGTATCGCCAAACGAATATGCAAGTTTTCCGTTTTCGTAGATTTCCACTCCAAAAACCTTCCAGTTGTTAAGTAATATGTCTTTTTTAAAAGCTTCGTAATTAAGAAATCTGATTTTCGCCGAAACCTCGGAATCGTCTTTATATTTTTCCCTGATTGTTTCAAGGACTTCTTTATTTTCTCCTAAAAGATTGTAAAGCCCGTCTTCTGATAAAACTCCGCGCTTTAATCCCGCGGGAAGTTTTCCCTCTTCATCGAGCGCAAAATCATTCTTCCATCTTTCGTCGGAATAATATTCGTCAAGTTTTTCTATTTCGGACTGGAAATTCAAAAAAGGAATGGGGTTTTCTTCTGCTTCTTTTATGAGCTTTAGTCCCTTATCAAAAAGTTCTTCCATATATTCAATCCGGTCGATCGGATCCTGGGGTCTTTTTTTATCTTTGTCAGTTCGCATTTTTTGCCTCTTTATTTTCCTTACACCACTTTGCTTTCGCGGATGCTTTTTTCCTGCATTCTTCCACACTGTCCGACTCAATGCACTCAATTATGCGGTCGGTCAGTTCAACTTTTAAAAGTTCATATTTACCGTCTTTTGAAACAATAATGTACCGGTTAACATGACTTATCCTATGGGCGTTATTTTCCAAAGATATATGAATATCCTCATAGCTTTTATTGTATTTGGTAAAATCTGCCACCGGACAGCCGTCGAATTCTTCTGCGGGCTTCCATTTTTTGACAGAATTTTCAGTCTTTATGATTCCCGGAATCACCGCGAAGATTAAATAGAGAAGTGCCGGATCAAGAAGACCTAAAACCGCAAGCCACTTAACCGAAGAAGTCAGAAATCCGATGATTACACAGATGCCTCCCACTGCGGGAATGCCCGAGACGTAATGTCCGGTTCTTTTGCTTGAAACGGCAGCGCCTATGGTAATGCCCCATGAAAGGATCGCGAGGATAAGAAAAATATCACATACTATATTATCTTTTATGAACTGTATTATCACCATATTATAAAAACGCCTCTCCTGAATTAGGAGAGGCTGCTCTTTTAGTCATCGTCCTCGTCGTCATCATTAAAGTTAGTAACGATAATTTTGTCTCTGTCCGGTTCAAACTCAAACGCCAGCGCACTGACTAATGCCGCCATGGCTCCGTAGATCTTTTTCGAGCCTCCGTCAATAGTGCTGAACGAAGTATCATAAGAACTGTTGAGTCTAACATTTACAAAATCCGAATCCATATCGAAAGCCAGCTTGTGAAGGTTCGGATAATCAATCACGTGAGGTTTTCTGCCGGAGAAAACAATCTTTTTGTCTGTAACTATAAATCCGTGCTTTCCCGATGAAAAAATACCGGTATTCACATAAAAGATTACATTATCCTCAGCAGTAATCTGGCCTTTCAAGACTTTTATAAAGGCTTCCATTTTCTCTTCTTTTTTGCCTTTATAATATACGCCTGCTTCAACCAGCTCCCTTTTGATGTATTTTATGATTGCTTCCGAAGTGCCGAGCTCATTTGTGCAGTAAGCAAATGCTTTCATGGCTTCTTTGGAATCTTTGCCTTTTAGAAGCTTTTTGTATTCGACTCTGTAATCAAACCATTCTTTCTTTTTGAATCCGTCTTCGTCGTCTGCTTTTTTCTTCGTTAAAGGTTCTTCTTCGACCTGTTTGACTTCCTCTTCACTGCCTTCAACCTCAAACTCGGTTCCGCAGTAAGGACAACGCATAATGTCAGGATTGTCCGTATTTTCAAGCTTTCCGTTGCAGTTCGGACATTTTAACATCTCGACTATTTTTTTCATTTTTTTGTAACCCCTTTTTCCATATTCAAGCCAAAAAATAATTAGTATATCCGATAAATATTTTACCTTAATAAGGGGCGAAAATCAATAAATTAAAAAGTGCAGCCATGTCTGACTGCACTTATATTTAAGCCTTCGTGGGAACCCTTTTACCTGATAAAAGCTTTAAGCAAATCGCTGCTAAAACAATCAACACAAGCAATTGCCAGACACCGCTGTAATATTTCGTAACCCAGGTTGTTGCCAGATCGGTATTGATGTATCCGTTAAGGATGCTCGGTCCCGAATTTAAAACCGCATGCATTATTGCCGCAGGCCAGACGGAACCGCTTTTTACGGTAATAAATGTCAGCATTATTCCAATTAATGTACAGAAGAGACACATTCTTGCAATTCCGACATAAGGAAATCCGGGATAGTCCGTTCCGAAATTATGACCTGTGCAGGTTAAGGGCGCATGCCATAATCCCCAGATAATTCCGCCGATTATTACGGCTAAGATTCTGCCGCGAAAAGCGCCTTTGCCTTCACCTTCCGCACCAAAAAGTTTTAAAAGCTTTGGCATCATATAACCTCTCCAGCCGGCTTCCTCTCCGAATGCCGCGAAAGAAGCGAACACTCCGGAGATTATCGCTGCGAGCGGATATATATAGAGAATTCTTTTATCAATTTCCAGTTTCAGATAATACTCGGGATCATACAGTTCCCTGAAGAAAAGAATCGTCAAAACATTACCGAGTTCTATATAAATCCAGGGAAGTATGATTGCCAGTACAAAGAAGATCCACTTTTTATCTTTTAGGGAAATCCCAAACATCATGGAATCTTTTCCGTATAATTTAAAACCTTCTTTGGTAACAAGTCTTGTTAAAATATGCGCCGAAAGCGGTGCCAGCATTCCGAGTGCGATGAAACTTTCCTTCGCACTAGACATCTCCCCCCAGGTTTCAAATTTCATATTGGTTATAAAAAACCACGCATATGCTAAGCCGAATGAAAAGGCAAGGTATATAAGAAGTCTTTTTAATTCAAGTTTTTTATTCATCCATACCCTCCTTTCTTTCGTAAAAGAAAACCGTGATCTTATATGAAAGCCAGAAAAAGAAAAGCGATATTACAGGTGATAAAATCGAGACTACGGTTAATTCAAACGCATGCTTGTCGGCCCATTCAATCAGCTTCAAGAAATCCCATTTATCCAGTATATCCAGGTCTCCAAAAAGGAAAAACGCCACAACTGCAAATCCTACCATTAACCAGAATATTGTCTGAAAAGTCCTGGCTTTTACATTTCCAAAAAGAAGATTAACCGGTATGTCCACCATATGCATTATTAATACCAGACACATACTCGGAACTGCGATTGCCATACACAGATTCGCCGAATTAACCAGCCTTTCCACATCGCTCATAAAAGCATTGTTAATAACTAAAAGAATGTAATACAGCGATAAGAATACATATGTCAGAATTCCTACAAAAATATACTTTGATGCCACATATTTTTTCTTATCAAGCGGCAGTGCCAGCATGTATGAACGAACCTTGTTTTTCTCATCATAAACAACTGTTTTGTTAAAGCAAAAACTGACAAGCATTATAAAAACATATAAGACAGACGGAAGAATTGTTAAAAATATTACATCCAGCATATTAACCATTTCTCCTGCCTCGGTGACAGCCATAAAATTTTCGTTAATATAATTCCCCGAAAAGATCACACGGAATATTAAAAACAGAATAACGAGGCCTGCCATCGTAATTGATACTTGTTTGCCCTTAATCGAGACAAAATCTTTATATAAAAGTCCACCCATCAGATAACACCTCTCTTTCTTTCTGCTATGTATAACGAGAGGCCGTATGAGACTGCGCTTACCAAAACAGCCGCGATTAAAACAACCCATGCTTTGGTCTTAATATAATCAAGCCATCCCCAAACGTTTAACTCTATTTCTTTTTCAAGGACTGCAACTTTCCAGACTACTATCAGTTTCTTTAAATTAAGAAGGACCACCGCCAAAACCGTCACAAGTATGGCAAATACCTGGCAATACTGATCCTTACCATATCCTAACAGTATATTGAAAAAGACAACAAGTGCTCCGTAAATGCTAAGAATCGATGCAAAGAATACAACTGTTCCCATTAATTCGCCAAAAGTCATCATATCGGTAAGCGAAGAAATCATAATCGCCAAAACCGTATCAACAACTATTCCGATACCAAAAAGCGCATAAATGGTCAGGAATCTTGCAAGAAGTCTCTTGGGAATGGATAGAGGAATCGAACTCGAAATCCTGTTAAATCCTGCCTCTCCGTCCGCATTGAAAATAACGGTCATATCTAAAACGGCCGACAGCGGAATAATCATAAAAATCAAAAGCACAAAGGAACCTATGTTTTTCACATCAACTGCCGTAATATCATTATCCAACAGCATATCCGCGCCGGCTTTTGCAATATTACCGAAGCGTGCGCTTAAAACATACATTAATGCCAGAACAAATACGCCAAGCAGGACGAAAGAGAAGGTTCTTAGTTGTTTTTTTAGACACATTATGTCTTTTATAATCAAACCCTTCATAAATCTACCTCTTCTTGTTAACGTAGAAAATCATTATCTGCTCCAAAAGCGCGGGTTCAATTAGCATATCGGGATAAAGTTTTGCTGCGGCGTGTCTGTCATTAACAAGTACTTCCGCACCGAAGCTGCTTTCTTCGAAGCTTACAATAAGAGACTCGCTGATTTTGGAGAGCTCGTCTTTTTTACATTTAAGTATTCCGTGCTTTTCGAGTATTTCGTCTTTGTTGCCCGACAAAACAATTCGTCCGCCGTCAATAAATACGACTTCATCCGCTATTTTTTCAAGATCGCCCGTGATATGAGATGATAAAAGAATCGTATGGTCTTCTTCGACTACAAACTCACGGAAAATATTAATCATTTCGTTTCTTACTATCGGATCGAGGCCGCTGGTCGGTTCATCCATAATAAGCATCTTTGCATGATGGGACAAAGCCACGGCAATCTGAAGCTTCATTCTCATACCTCTTGAGAATTTGCCGCAGGGCTTTTTTGAGGGAAGCGAGAATCTTTTAAGATAATCGAAGAAAACTTCCTCATCCCAGTTCTTGTAAATATTCTTCATCATGATGTTGATGTCTTTGCCCGTCATAAAATCATGAAAGCCCATTTCATCGAATACAACACCTACATCTTCTCTTAAGGAAGCGGATTTGCCGTCGACCGGCTGTCCGAATAAAAGAACCTCGCCCGCATCTTTTTTAATTACATCAAGTATCAGATTTATGGTTGTTGTCTTGCCTGCTCCGTTCTGACCGATGAATCCGCAGACAGAGCCTTCCGGTACGGCGAAGCTTATCTTATCAAGTTTAAAATCACCGTAATCTTTGACAACATCTTTTAGTTCTATTACATTTATAACTTCATCCATAATGTCATCCTTTCTGTTTCTCTTCGTAAATGATATCAAGCATTTCCTTCATTTCTTCAAGAGACACTTTGCCAAGGAGTGCCTTATCAACGGCCTTTTCCATATATTCTTCAATGGCAAAGCGCATTGACTCTTTCATAAGGTCGCTGCTTACACCTTTTACGAAGCTGCCCTTTCCGACAACGGATTCAATATATCCGTCGCGTTCGAGCTCTTCATAAGCACGTTTTGTTGTAATTACACTGATTTTTAATTCTTTTGCCAGAAATCTCATTGAAGGAAGAGCGTCCCCCGCCTTCAAATCTCCTGTCATGATTAGGCCTTTAATTTGTTCTTCGATTTGCTCGTAAATAGGAACTCCCGAAGCGTTACTGATAATGATGTCCATATGGTTTTCCTTTTCTTTGCGCAAAGAAGAGAAAATGCGCACTTTTCTCTCCACAATAATTATTGTATATATCCAATATATACATTTTGATTTTAAATGTCAACACCAAAAATAAAAATGCACCCGTTTGATTTTTTTACGAGTGCATTTTCAAAACCTGATGAATTTTAGCAGTATATATTAAGTAAGTTTCAGGTTTAGGGTTGTTTTAGTAATTAAAGTTTTTCTTGGAAGGATACTTAATTGTATCAATACCGTATCCGCCGTTCTTTTTGATGGTCATGTAATATGTCTGTCCGCCGTCGGCTATCTGTGTGTAGCAGAAGCCTTCTTCATCAAATTTGTCGGTGATTTCCATCTGTCTGTCTTTGTAGTAAACCCAGATTGTGCCATCATCCAGATACTCTACGGAAGGCATCATTATGTGTTCCATGATTTCCTGTTCGTTTACAGGTTTTTCATTTCCGTTTATATCAATCGTGATGCCGCCGCCGCTAATCTCTACAGGGGCTCCGTCGGTGCCGGTATAAGAAATCTTGTACTCGCCCTGTGTTTCATCGATATCGAGAGTTGCGGTTGTCTGGTCGCCCTGTACCCAGAGTTGAATCTGTCTCTGAATGTTTCCGACATTAGCCGCATAAGCTGTGGTGCTCAAACCTCCGACTGTAAATATGCCGATACATGCTGCTATAATTGCTCTGATTTTATTCTTTTTATTTATTTTTGCCATTATTTCTACCTCCGGTGAAAAATTTTCGGAGGTATGAAGTACCGAAAAAGCCTGTTTGTATTTTTCTTTATTCGTCATTTTCCCATCCCTCCTTTAATGTTTCCTTGAGAAGGTTTCTTCCACGCGATAATCTTACTTTCACATTGCTTTCGGAAGTTTTTAGAATCTCCGAAATCTCCTTAACGGTGTAATCCTCGAAATAGAATAGGTGAATGGCGATGCGATATTTTTCCGGAAGCTTCATTACCGTTTCAAACAGTTCTTTTGAATCTTCCGTTTCGAAAGCCAGTGTTTCCATTGTTTCATCCAGAGTGACTTTGTTTTTTCTCCAGAATGAATTGTTTATATTTTTTGCTTTATTGATTGCCACCCGTATAAGCCATGCTTTTACGTGTTCTTCCGTCTCAAATTCTTTTTTGTTCGAAAAGTACTGCACGAATGTGTCCTGAACTGCATCCTCTGCATCGTCGGGGTTCTTGCAAATGTTAAACGCCACGGCGTAGAGATTGTTTTTGTACTTGCCGACCAGTTCGTTTAATGCAGGTCTCATGAGTTCTCCTGTTTAGTAATTTTTTAAGGCCTTTCACACATAATACAAACGAAAGAGACGAAAGGTTACAAAAAATATTTTTTTACAGCCATTTTTTTAATTTAAATATAATCAGGCTTCCGACAACAATGAAAAGACTGACGATGATGACGATGGGATAGCCGAGTTTTGAATTTAACTCGGGCATATATTTAAAGTTCATTCCGTACCAGCCGGCGATAACCGTAAGCGGTGTAAAAATGGTGGTAACGATGGTAAGCAGTGTCATAATTCGGTTCTGCTTAATATCAAGATGTGCCTTGTAGATATCTCTGATTTGAAGGGCATGATCTGAAACGGCCATGGTTTCGTCACGCATTCTTTCAATACGGCTCGTAAAAAGTTTGAAATATCTTAAGTTTTCATGTGTAAAGAAATTGTTTTCATTTTCTTCGAGTTCCTGCGAAAAATCGAGAAGCTGTTCGTAATGAACTCTTAAATCTCTTATGTCGCTTCGAATGTCATTGGCTCTGTCGGACAATTTTTCGCCGCTGTCTTTTGCGATAAGATCTTCCATTTCGGTAAGTTCTTTTTCGTATTTTTCGATGAGCTCTCTGTCATGTCTGACTATCTCTTCAAGAAAATCGTATATAAATCTCTCGAGGCTCGGAAATCTCCATTTTTTGGTTTTCTGAATTCTGTCTATAATACCGTTTACATACTCGTGATCATCAATGAAAACAATACCCTTTTCGTCGAGGGCAAAAAGAAAATCATAATATTTCTCGAAATCGTCGCGGTCCGGAATGCTGAAACAACCTGTCAGCGAATCGTAGTTGACAATTGCCTTGGTGGAATATATTTCATTGGGGTCGATATCAAGGTCGATGCCCATTTCGAAATCTTCCTTTGTATTTTTCCACTCCTCGAGCGTCATTACGGCTACAAACTGGCTCTTTCCTTTTCTGAATTCATTTTTCGTGGATTTTTCGAGTTTTTCATTGATGAGATAGTACATGGTATTTCCTTTCTTTTATAAACGCTTCTTTTATGAGCTCTTGTTCCATTATAATACACCTCCGTCAATTTAAAAAATTTTTTTAAAAGATGTTGACATCATAAAAGAGTCGTTGTATAGTTTGTATTACAACAACTAATACAAAACATTCAGTAGGTGTTTTCACCACAGGAGGAAATGTATGAATAAAAAACAGGTTATAAAATTCTTAATATTTGTATTTGTCAGCGCATACGCAATTCAAATCGTTGCTTCAATCTTAGCAATTAAGAATCCCGGCGGTATGGGACAGATTCTTTTTACAATATTACTCATGATATTAATGTATACGCCGTTTTTCGGAGCTCTTTTTGCAAAAGGAAATTTTAAAGGCATCAATTTCATTCCCAGATTTAAAAAGGTTGCATGGCTGATTCCGCTCTGCTGGTTCGGACCCGCAATTATCGCATCCCTTGGCGGAGCACTCTTTTTCCTTATCTTCCCCGATATGTTTGATTTGACAGGCTCCTATATTGCGAGTACACTTCCCGAGGGACTGGATCTTGAACAACAGCTTAAGAGTGTGGGCATATCATTAAATCTTTTAACCTTTATTCAAATAATTCAAGCCATAACTTATGCCCCTTTAATTAATATGGTCTTGGCACTCGGCGAAGAGGTCGGCTGGAGAGGATTCCTTTATCCCGAACTTAACAAGAGCATGGGCAAGGTTCCGACATGGATAGTCGGCGGATTAATCTGGGGCGCTTTCCATTTCCCGGTAATTATCCTTGTTGGCTACGAATACGGTACCGAATACTTCGGACATCCCTATATCGGACTTATCGTATTTTCAGTCTTTACCATTGCACTCGGTTTGATTGAAGAAGTTGTTTATGATAAATCAAAATGTATCTGGTATCCGTCTCTTTTACACGGTGCCGTAAACGCCGGATCATTTGTATGTTTATTCACAAATGTCAACAATGCTGAGCGTTTCGGAAAACTTCAGATACTCGGACCGTTCTATAACGGAGCCATCGGCGGAATACCTTTACTTATCCTTTCCATAATCATCGCTGTCATCGTCCTTACGAAAAAAGGTACAAAGAGCGAAGAAGTAACAGAGGCATAAATAATATTAATCATAAAAGAAACGAGAATTCGAAATGATTATTAGAATTAACGAATATTCGGACATTCCGATATATATGCAGATCAGAAATCAAATAGTAATGGGAATCTCCTCGGGCGAATTATCGGCCGGGGAGCAGCTTCCTACGGTCAGGGCGCTGTCCATGGAAATCGGCATCAATACGATGACCGTCAGCAAAGCCTATCAGATATTAAAATCCGAAGGCTACATTTTAACCGACAGAAAAAACGGTGCCAGAGTCCGTATGGAAATAAACCAGTCAAAGTCCTTAAGCAATGAAAATGCTGACGAATTAAGGCGAATAATTTCGGAAGCGAAGATTTCCGGTATTGCAAAAGAAGATTTTAACAAACTGATTGATGAAATGTGGGGTAAATGATATGAATGATTTTTTACTTGGATTAATAATGTTTATATGCCTTGTTCCTTCGGTGGTTTTGCTTTATGTAATGATGTATCCGAAGAACTGGCAGAAAAAGCAGCGAATCTTCGGAGTTAACAACAGACCTGAATTTAAGGTGGATAAAAGTGCAAAATTTATTGATATTCTTGTTGGTACTCATAAAAAACAGGGCACTGCTATTTTAATCGGAATCCTTGTGATTTCAACGCTGCTTCTCTTTGTGCCGGGCCTGACAATTAAAATGATTGTCTGGACTGTATTTGTTTACATTGCTTTGGTTGTCATTTGTATTCCTTATGCACTCGGCAATTCAGAACTGAAAAAATACAAAAAATGCCTGGGGATAGTTAACGAAGGTGTTCTTTA
Organism: Lachnospiraceae bacterium G41; assembly: GCA_900100245.1. Classification (GTDB taxonomy): domain Bacteria; phylum Bacillota; class Clostridia; order Lachnospirales; family Lachnospiraceae; genus UBA3766. The sequence goes on along the minus strand of FNEU01000007.1, from coordinate 71,869 downwards.
TGCAGATCTTAAAAACGCCTCCAATATTCACGCTTTGAACAAACCTCTCCTTTTTGGAGCAAACATTGTTGGTTTACTGATTATAGTTTTGGCAGTGCTTATTGACTTAGGATTACTTTTACCTCTTAAGGTTTTTGAGGGTGCGTTTGTCTGCACAGCATTAGTTGCATCGATTATTGCCACAAACTTTATTATCCTGCCTATTGCTTTTATGATCGATAATTCCAGAAATGAAGTTATCAGCGAAAACAGCGATATTAATGCAAACTACAACCGCTCAAGAAAAAAGATTTTTTCAGATTATATGATTTTCTTTTCCTGGTTAAATAATATTTTTGCACTTATAGTTCTGGCTTGTGCGCTTTTCTTAAATGCGGAGATTTTGCTTGTTCTGCTTTTGGGAGTATATATACTGGTTATGATTACGGTTACGTTTATTTACGCATTTAAGAAACTGGCTATTGATAAAAGATATTATAAAGAAGAAACAAACTTTGTCGAAGATGACGATGACCACTGGATTTTAGGCATGTTTTATTACAACCCCAACGACAGAAAGCTTAATGTCGATAAAAGAGTGGGTGTCGGAATGACGATAAATATGGCTCATCCTGTCGGAAAAATCATCACAGGCTTTGGCGTTCTGACAATTGTGGGTTCGATTGTTGCTTTAATCTGGATCGGACTTATGTCCGTCACCCCCATAAGAATCATCGAAAACAACGATTACGTAATATGCCATCAACTGACGGATGAATACAAAATCGCCAAATCAGACATCACTTCGGTTGAGTACGGCAACTTCAAAGATCTTAGAGCTTCAAGAACCGCCGGTACCGGAATGGAAAATGTCGCAAAAGGTACCTGGACTGTAAACGGCGAAGCCGGCTGCAAACTCTTCCTAAATCCCCAGGCCGGAAAATACATCAAAATCGTGACTTCGGATAAAGTTTACTACATAAGCGAAAATACGGCGGAAGAAACCGAATCACTATACGAAAAATTAAACTAAAAAAAGCCCGAGCAATCGGGCTTTTTTACTTGTTATTAAGCCAGTCGTTGTAAGCCGCATTGGCTTCTTCGCTTGCTTTTTTGTCTTTCCACGCACTGATATCACTGCAGATTGCAAGCATTTCATCGACTACAAGCTCTGCAGTTTTGGGTTTTACGTAAGTTAAATAGGAAGTCATTCGTCTGATGGCCTTTGGACTGCCGAGATTTTTGATGATTTCTTCACCCAGTCTTTCGGGAAAACCAAGTTCGGTCAGAGCTTCCATTAATTCATTTTTTGCATTTATCCAATCGTTTCTGTCGTTCATTTTAAACCTGATAAATATTCTAAAAGAAATTGTCGTTTTAAGGCAATTGTTTAAGGATAAATTCTTTCACGCCTTCAAGGCTGCTTTCTTTCCACGCTCCCTCGTCCGCCTTAAGCGATAACGGGTAAATTATCTGAAAATCAAGCGTTTCTCCCGGAACACGTCCGCTTCTAAGAGGCTCATAAAAGTTATTGTAGAAATCTTCTTCGGTTGCGTTTTCAAACTGCTCGGGTTTTAAGAAACGAAGCTGTCTTTTGGTATTTTCAATAAACATTTTTGCTGAGAGAGGTGCGAGCTTTTCGTATTCGTCCTTTTGAACATCTGTGAAAATAGCAGGCAAGTTACCTTTGACAACTCGTTCGTTCTCGCGGTCAACCTTAATTCCGAATGGTTCAAAATCAAAGGACTCATCGGATAAATTCAATTTTACAAACAATCCGAACTCGGTATTAAACTGCGATCTCTGATAAGGTGTATCAAAGATGAAATTGCCGAGCGAGTAAAAGATTATTTTATCCCCGACAGTTTCATAGTTCATCGGAACATGAGGATGATGTGCCACAATGATATCCGCACCCATTTCCAGGAATTTAAGATATCTGTCTCTTGTATAAGGTGTGGGAAGTGCAGTGAATTCTTCACCTGCATGTGCCACAACGATGCACCATCTGCAAGTCCTTTTTATTTCTTTTATGATTTTTTCTATTTCTTCAAGGTCGCTCCAGGAAAAACATCCGGGAGTTTCGGGACCTGCTTTTCTGCAGGCTCTTTGATAACCGACGCCTATCATACCGATTCCGCCGGCTTCTTTTAGGATAACGGGTTTTCTTGCCTCTTCTTCATTCATCCCTGCGCCAAGTGTAAGTGCGCCATGTGAAGTAGCATTTTCCAAAGTGGCCTTAATGCCTTCTTCTTTCGCATCCATTATATGGTTGTTGCAGATATTCCAGATATCGGCACCAATGCTTTGAAGGAAGTCTCCGACCTTCGGATCCATGCTGTGAACGAGCGACAAAGCGCCGGTCGTAGCATCAATCTGATTTCTTTCGTATAGCGGACCTTCGACATTTACAATCAAATGGTCGCCAGAGGATAAAAATCCCCGCACTTCATCGGAGAGAAGATTTTCATCCTCCCATCTTTTATCCATATATTTATCAAATCCGATATCTCCGGTAAAAATCAAACTGGTGCTATTCATATTAAGACCTCGTTTTTAAACTAGTTCTATTATAAAGAAAAATAAGTAAAAAGTATATAATTTCAGATGTTACGTCACGGACAATGTCAATTTAAACTTGGGATATTGACAACAGTACTATATCGTGGTACCATCCTAGAAATACAGAGGATGAGATTACTATGAAATACAAAGGTTATGTTGCCAAAATTGAATATGATGAAGATAATAGCATTTTCACCGGAATGGTTATTAACACCAGAACGGTAATAACTTTTTCAGGTACTTCGGTAAAAGAATTGGAATCGGAATTTAAGAATTCTGTTGAAGATTATCTGGAATGGTGCAAGGAAGACGGTATTTCGCCGGAAAAACCATATTCAGGGAAACTTAATCTTCGATTAACACCGCAAATGCATCAGGAGGCAGCACTTAAAGCAAATAAAATGGGAATTTCTCTTAATCGTTTTATAGAAAATGCCGTTGAGAATGAAATAAAAAAAACCGACAACATATAATTATTATTTGTAGTTAAATGCGAATACTATTGAAAAAATATTAACTATAGACTTATTTTTTTTTAAGATATATAATTAATTTGCTTATTTAGAGGGTTTTCTTATCCTCATTTAAAATCCCTTGAGTGTCGGTAGCACCCAAGGGATTTTTTAGTTTTCAAATTGAAATTCTCCTATCAACTCTTTAAAGGATTTTTGGTTATCAAATGGCATATTTAATAAAGTCAGAAAATTCTTGTTACAAATTATTTCAGTAAAGTCCGGCTGAGTAACGATTACATACTCCCCTCGTAAGCTTGTAACCATATATTCTTTTTCTTTATACCAAAAGGTAGTTTCGACCGTAAGTGGCGGATTGTCTAATCGTTCGGGCCATTCATCCCATCTTTGCCATTTAACAAACTCGTCCCATGTAATTTTAGTTACGTGTTTTCCATTTGGACCATGCATTGCTTCCTCTCTCCTTCCATACTTTATTGACTAAGTCGACAAGGTTTCTTTCTTTTGTTGTTGGATTTGCTGCACCTTTTTTTGAGTCATTTTCATTATGAAAATAACCATGATGGGTATGTGGCAATATTCCTTTATGTGGCTTATCCAGATCAATTTGTTTCCTTCTTTTATTATCTTTGTCATAATATGAAATAAATTTAGGATTTCCATCTTGATCTAAGGTTACATATACTCGATTTTTTGTCATCGTTTCCATAGGAGATGTTGTATTAGAATCTAAAGAAACAACAAATTTGATATTCCCATATGTGACAAGTGATTTATATTCAGTTCCATACCTTTTCCCGGATAAACTGATTCCAGAACTGCTTCCTCTACCTCCCATCTCGCACCACCTTTCTTGAAGAAAGATAGTCAACTGGGATGACGTTTCCTTTCATTTCTTCAAACGGTGATCCAAAACATATAATGGCGCTAGGATTAATTCTTCTAAGCATCTCATTATAGCCTTTAAGGAAGTCTTCCTTCGCTCGTTTACATCCAATCATTCCTATAGCCACTATTGATGATTCTTCAACCGCATCAAAACAAAAATCATATGATTCAGGTGTACTCCAACTTATAGTCGGAAATACTGTCATCCCCTGATTTTGCCAAAATGCGCCACACCATCTGCTGTGAGCCACACTTTCAAGTTGTCGCCAATAATTCATATTAGAATAAGTTGAAAAATCCGGCGTGAATGTGAAAGCATATTGCGATACTTTTTCGATTGTTTTCTCTGGATTTTTATAAGTTACATCGAACTTATAATCATCAATAAAATAATGAACTCCCTTTTTCCGATTTAGTTCATTCTCATTATACTTAGTATCAGAAAAAGCAATCAATTCAATACTTGATAAGTCATAATCTTGTTTGCGCACCAATGGCATTTGCCATTTTCCCGCCGTTTCAAATTCATTGCGCAAAAATAGCGGGTCATTTCTAAAATCAATTGATTTCATCAATTATACCTCCGTTCTTTTTCTTGTAGGATACGAAGGCCTTTGCTTATTTAGAGGGCTTTCATATCCCCATTATTTATTTAGTTACATTTTGAAAGACATTTGAAATCGGTAGTATCAAATGTCACATAGTCTGTTCAATGGAATCCGCCTCCTTTCATAATTAAAAGATTTCATCCATGCAATGATCTACTTGAATCGAAGCAGCTTCAAAAGTAACCCCACATTTATTCATTACTTCGTTTTTGCTTAGATTTCTAATTAAGTAGGATGATGCCAGTAATTCTCCTCCAAATGCATTTGCCTGCCATTCAGGATCTTCGAATGGTTTTAGTTTTTCTCCTGGAGCTAATCTGCATAATGATATAGAATCCTTTTCATGAAGGAAGAAATGTCCAACTTCATGTGCGATTGTCATTCTGTCTCTTCCCTCTCCTTTTACTGCTCTTAAATAAATGTCCTCTCGTATTTTTATAGTATTTGAATTTGGAAATGTCTCTCCGTGTTTTTTTCCCATTTCTTCAATCGGAACAACTTCAAATTGATAGTCTTCAAACATTAGTGGAAGCACGTTTTCCACAAACGGAATTATGGGAAAATATAATTCATTTTCAAGCCCTGCTTGTTTTTTTATATAACGAATTAATCTTCTTATCTGCTTTCTTGACATCGGTGCCGCTTTATTACAATTCATTTTTTCATTTTTCCTCCCTGTAATATCTTTTTTATCTGTTCTGTCTGCTCATCATTCAAATCAGGAAATTTTCTTGCGAAAGAGACTGCAAGTTCCTTATTCTTTAATCCGGAATTTGACAAATTCATTTCTATCGTTTCTTCCGTATGAGCTATCGCTTTTGTAAATTCCTCCATTTGCTCGTTTGATAAATTATACAAATTACAAATTTTAGTATTCCACGAGGAAGGCATTCTCTTTTTTCCATTTTCAACCGCTGATAAAAAAGATACTGTTACTTCAAGTTTTTCAGCCATATTTAATAAAATTTCGCCTTCATCTATTCTTAATTTACGTAAAAAACGACCTATTTCTGTTATCATGCTTCTCTTCTCCCTGTGCTATTTGTTCTCCCACGTTTACCCCTATTTGTTGTGCTATCCCTCCTTTCTCTTTATTCATATTTACTTTCTATAAATCATTATATCCATTTGGTTGAATTTGTCAACCAGCAGGTTGAATTTCATTTTAATTTTTTCTTCCCTTTTTCTTAATACTACTCAGTTGCGAAAGACTTTCATCAATGATATTATTACGATGATTAAAAAAAACGAAAACTTTTAGATAATAAGAAATTATGGCTCACACAGATTCCGTCAATCCGGACATGATTCCGGTACTCGAAAACAAATTCATATTAACAAAAGCGATGAACCGAAGATATGCGAGAGTCACTTACGGAAGATATCATCTTAAGTGGCAGGCAATCACTTTCATTATTGCGATTCTTCTTTTTGCAGTCGGTTTCGCTTTTGTATTTTTACATCTATTAATTCCGTTCGTTATTTTCATCCTGCTTGGACTTTACGTTTTCTTTATGTCCTGGTTCGGATATCTATATCAGGCGGCGGTCAACTACAGTCAGATGAAACTCTACTGCGGTACTCCGGTGGAAATGCATGTAATCTTTTATCCGAAATTCTTCAGAGTCGTCGGAAGTAAAGCCAATTACGATTTTCTCTATACTCAGATAACGGATATCATCGAACTTGAGGAAATGACAATTCTTACCGTATCGGGACAGGGAATCATCACTCACGGTCAGGTTGTCGACAAAAGAGCTTTTTCACCCGAAGAGCTGGTAAAATTCCAAAAACTGATTTATGGTAAAACAATATAAAAGAGCCGAAAGGAAATTTCCTTCGGCTCATTTTTTTAATCATATATATTTGATTGTCTGTACGGATTGCCTTCTGTTGCGTCAAATCCTTTTAGGAGGTATTCGTTTGGAACATAATCTTTTATGTCCAAATCCAGGAAGTAATTGCAGAACCATATTCCGACATATGTGATTTTGCCCGATTCTTCTTCGTTTTCAGGAATCAACGCATAAACAAAGCCGTAATAAGGATCCGAATTCATTGCAACGAGGTCATATCCCGACGGCTCATCCGAAACACTGTAGAAATCTTTATATTCTTCAATTCCCAGGTTCTGAAGACGAGCTATTTCTTTATTATATTCATCTTCATCATAATTTATCGTGAGATAGGTAATATACTGTGCATCCCAGGGATTGTAATATACGAACTTAAACTCCTCAACCTTTGAAGGATCCTCTATCGACTCAGGGAATATCTCAAACATCTCTCCGTTGCAGGTCTGATACTCTCCGCCATTCTTGGGATTGTGTATGTATTCGTTGTATTCTGCGACATCTTCGTATACCTTAATTTTCGCCGAATAAAAGATTAACGCAAACATTCCTACAACAAGGTATGCCGCCAGTATCCACATTATACTAACAGTCAAAATTACGCCTGTCAGCACAATAATTACCGTCATCAGAACTTTGTTGTTGGTAATTTTTCTTAAAAGACCCGTTACATATAAAGTAGTCACGGACATGATTACAAGTACTGCTAACGATGCCAGTAAAGCCAGAGTTCTTTCAACTGATAAATTCTCAGGATTATGATACCCTATCGTCTGAAGTATTATCGATATGAATGAAATAATCACTCCGATAATCGATATAACCTGTATAACCTTTAAAAGTTTTCCTCTTTCTTCGTGTGCGTAATCCGCCATTTTGTCGGCTACGTCTTTTATTTCCTTATCCATCATCTCGCTTTTTCTTTCTCCTTCTATTATTTCTCTAACGTCAGCTTCATAAAAATCAGCTATTTCGGTAAGCAAAGAAATATCAGGCATATTTCTGCCGGTCTCCCATCTGGAAACGGTTCTTGAGCTGACATTAAATCTCTCTGCCACCTGTTCCTGTGTCATTTGTTTTTGGGTTCTTAATTCTTTTAGGAACTCTCCTGTTTTTTTCTGATCCAAGGATTTTTCCTCCTTTCCTGACGTAATTGTATTTTTTTGTGCCAATTTTATACACGACACAAAGCGAGAAATGCCGTGTTTTTCTAACCGGACACATATGTCCTGTGAATTAAAAAATATAAACACCCTTTTCTTTGGGTGTTTATTAATTTACGTCCGCGAGAGGATTCGAACCTCCGACCCCTCGCTTAGGAGGCGAGTGCTCTATCCAGCTGAGCTACGTGGACTAATAAAAAAATTATAAAATATTTACACGGCCCTGCAGCCAGACTGTTCCCTTAAAACGGAAACCAATCTGGGGCTCGCCGAATAAATCTTTTTCATTAATACAGATTGTTAAAACCACACCTTTGACGGATACCTTCAAAATGTAGACATTTTCGTCGCTGACCACATTTTTGACGGTTTTAAAATCAACTATTTCTCCGAGGACCGAATATAAATCGCATTCGGCACCGCATGGAATAAATGACGAATCAACAACGGTATAAATATCCATCGATTCGACAAATACCTGCTCGGAAACAGTAACATTTGTAAGAATATCGTCATATCTTACCGTTGCGAAAGCATTGTGATCGCCGTCGTTTGCCTTGTTTAAAAGATTAACTCTCTTTTTGTTGAACTCTTTGGCGTCTTCTCTCTGCGCGTCGTTCTTTTTTATGGGCAGAATCACATTTCCGGCAATCGAAAGTCCGGAAATAGCAACCGAACATTTTACGGTTTTGAGATTTTTCTTCTTGAAGAGCTCATCAACGTTCTGAACATAAAAGAAAATGTTCTCGCCGAGGTTTAAATCTTCGTAAACACCCAAAAATTCTTCGCCGCTAATCTTTTTTTCGAACGAACAATACTCGTGCTCAACAAATTCATCGCTTCTGAAATACGGAAAAACCGTATCTCTGTGAATATTGCCTTTGGAATCTTTTATGATCCTGGCACAGATTCCGATATTCTCGCCGCAATCAAGATTTTTGTCCAAAATCAGATATTTTGCGTTGATATTATCCGCAATTATAGAGCCTTCCGGACGAAAAATGATGTCTTCGACTATTTTTTCATATTCCTGTATTGAGAAATTATTCAAAAAGCCAACGGCTCTGAAATATCTGTTCATATTACCACCGCTTCCGATGAGTTATCTAATCTCCGTCATTCCTCCCATGTAAGGACGAAGTACTTCGGGAATTCTCACCGAACCGTCTGCCTGAAGGTTGTTTTCAAGGAATGCGATAAGCATTCTGGGAGGAGCAACAACCGTGTTGTTTAATGTATGAGCAAAGTACTTGCTACCGTCTTTGCCGTTTACTCTGATTTTAAGTCTTCTTGCCTGAGCATCGCCTAAGTTCGAGCAGCTTCCTACTTCAAAGTACTTCTGCTGTCTGGGCGACCATGCTTCTACGTCGAACGATTTAACCTTAAGGTCTGCCAAGTCTCCCGAGCAGCACTCAAGTGTTCTGACGGGAATATCCATCGATCTGAAAAGATCAACAGTGTTCTGCCACAATTTGTCGAACCACATCTTGGAATCGTTGGGATGGCAGACAACAATCATTTCCTGTTTTTCGAACTGATGAATTCTGTAAACGCCTCTTTCCTCGATACCGTGTGCGCCTTTTTCTTTTCTGAAGCAGGGCGAGTAACTGGTTAAGGTCTTGGGAAGTTCTTCCTCGGGAATAATTGTATCGATAAACTTACCAATCATCGAATGCTCCGATGTACCGATTAAGTAAAGGTCTTCGCCTTCAATCTTGTACATCATGGCATCCATTTCGGCAAAGCTCATAACACCTGTAACTACGTTGCTTCTGATCATAAAAGGAGGTACGCAGTAGGTAAATCCTCTGTTGATCATAAAATCTCTTGCGTAGGAAATAACTGCCGAGTGAAGTCTTGCGATGTCACCCTGGAGATAGTAGAAACCGTTTCCTGCTACTCTTCTTGCTGCATCAAGGTCGATTCCGTTGAATCTTTCCATGATTTCTGTATGATAGGGAATTTCAAAGTCGGGAACTACGGGATCGCCGTACTTTGTTACTTCCACATTTTCAGTATCGTCTTTACCAATGGGAACCGAAGGATCGATGATGTTGGGAATTACCATCATAATCTTTGTGGTTTCTTCCTCGAGTTCCTTCTGCTTTACATCAAGTTCTTCGAGTCTCTTTGCATTTTCTGCAACCTGCTTTTTAACTTCTTCGGCTTCTTCTTTTTTGCCCTGAGCCATCAGTGCGCCAATCTGCTTAGAAATAGCATTTCTGCTTGCCTTTAAGTTATCAGCTTCCTGCTGTGTTTTTCTTCTCTGCTCGTCAAGCTCGATTACCTTGTCTACAAGGGGAAGCTTGTCAAACTGGAATTTGTTTTCGATGTTTTTCTTTACTACTTCAGGATTTTCTCTTAAAAACTTAATGTCTATCATAATATCTCCTTTTGAACCTTTCGCCGGCTCATTTTTATATGTAATAATTTAAATCTTTTATCAGTCTTTGTCGGACTCGACATTGTCGGGAAGAGCTTTGGCAATCTTCATTTTTCTTCTTGTTGCCTTATCAACAGCAAGCTGTTCCTCTTCTCCTAAAACAATATCGCACTTTCCGTTCTTAATCTTCTTTGAATAGCAAAAGCACCCGGAAGTGTTGTGAATTGAATTTATAAGAATACCTGTATCGTTCTCATCCAAGAGCACCAGACAGAAACTTAACTTTCCGCCCATTTCCTTGAAAGCGTCATATTTTACGAGACCTACTTTCTGGAATGCTGACTGGTGTTTTGCATAAAGCTCTTTGATTTCCCTTGAATGCTTGATGCCAAGCTTTCTTAAGGAATCCTGCTCCTCGCACATCTGGAATATCTTTTCCTCCAAACTGTCGGCGGTGGAGCCTTTCATGAACTTTTTGTATGCTATTCTGAATCTGATGTTCTCGTAAATGATATATCCCACACCAAGGATTAAAATAATCAAGAGGATAAAAAGTATCAGAAACAGGTGCCCTATATCTACATTTCCGAGCCCTATTTTATTTAAAAACGCGCTGTTCATCAATTACCTCATTGCTATGTTATGTAAACCATAGTGCTTCTTCATTTTTATTTAATACAGTCAATTATTCTTTCGAAATCATCGTTGGAATAAAAATCTATTTCGATCTTTCCGGCACCGTTCTCCTTAAGGGAGATGTTTACTTTGGTTCCGAGTTTTTCTTTTAATTTGTTTTCGTATTCCTTGTAAGCGATTGAAATCTGCTCGTTCTTCTTGGCTTTCTCTTTCTTTTCTTTACCGATATTTCTGACGAGCTTTTCGATTTCTCTAACGCTCATCTTCTGATCGAAAGCCTGCTGCGCAAGTTCAGTCTGAATCTCAGCATTTTCGATTCCAAGTAAAGCTCTTGCATGTCCCTCGGTAATCATTTCATCGATTACCATCTGCCGAACTTCGGGGCAAAGCTTTAAGAGTCTCATTGTATTGGTGATAGCGGTACGGCTCTTTGAAACCTTATCTGCTACTTCGTCCTGCTTAAGGTGGAAATCATCAATCAGTCTCTTGTAAGCCTCAGCTTCTTCAATCGGATTTAAATCCTCTCTCTGGATATTTTCAATGAGGGCAATCTCTACTATTTCCTGTTCGGTAAGATCTTTGATGATGATGGGAACTTCTTTAAGACCTGCAATATTGGCAGCTCTCCATCTTCTCTCTCCGGCGATTATTTCGTAGAATGACTTTCTGTCCTGAACAATCAGAGGTTCAATGATGCCGTGCTCTTTTATGGAATCTGCGAGTTCATTTAACGCATCTTCGTTAAAGTTTTTACGGGGCTGATTACGGTTGGGTTCAACCTTGGAGATATTCATCATAACAATGCTGTTTTTATATTTTTCTGTAACAGCCTTGTCATCCTTAGCCTGGATAATTAAATCCATTCCTCTTTTTTTATTTAATCCCTTTTCTTTTCCGGCACCCTTTATTGTGCCTTTGTTAAGACCGGCCATACTGTCTTACCCCCTGAAATATACTTTCAAAATTATACTATAATTTCTGTTTATTTGCATCACTATTTTACGTTGTTTCTAAGTGATTTGGTTTCATGTTAAACATGTATATTTATTTGATTCTAAGCAGTTCGTCAGCAAGTTTGAGATAACTCTCTGCGCCCGCAGATTTAGGATCGTAATCAATGATTGGCTTTCCATAGCTGGGTGCCTCTGCAAGTCTTACGTTTCTCGGAATTGTTGTCTCGAATATTCTCTCTTCCAAAGCTTCCTTTACCGAATCAACTACATCCTGTGAAAGATTGGTTCTGGAATCGTACATTGTAAATACAACACCTTCCATTGTAAGAATCGGATTGAGTCTTTCTTTTACGAGATTGACTGTATGGATTAACTGGCTCAAACCTTCCATTGCATAGAACTCGCACTGAATCGGAACGAGTACGCTCTCGGCTGTAGTCATGGCATTTACCGTAAGCATGGAAAGTGAAGGAGGACAGTCGATGAAGATATAATCATACTGATCCTTTATCCAGTCTACTTCGTTCTTTAAAACAAATTCTTTTCTGTCTGTATCAATGAGTTCAATCTCCGCTGCTGCTAAGTTTACATTTGAAGGAATGATTGACAGGTTCTCGTAAACATCAGGGATAATGCACTGCTTAATGGGGCATTCTCCAAGCATCAGTTCGTAAACTGTATCGTCCAGTTCATTCTTCTCTATACCGAATCCGGAGGTTGTATTTCCCTGAGGATCCATATCTATCAAAAGTACTTTTTTACCTTTTTTTGCAACTGCCGCTGCCAGATTAATGGCCGTTGTCGTCTTTCCTACTCCGCCTTTCTGATTGGCTATGGCTATAACTCTGCCCATATTAATCTCCTTTTCCCCTTTTTTTGTCTTTTCAAAAAGTGGTTTCACGTTAAACTTTTTGTCGGCTTATTCATAATAACATTATTGGAATTCTTTATCTATATAAAATACTTCCAATTTTCATTTTTATTTTCTTTTATAATGGTGCTTTTTTACTCCTGTCCCTGTCCTCAATTATGTGAAGAGGATGTGTTGCAGACAGTATTTCTTCAATTCTCTCCGGTATAAAAGAGGGTTTGATGTTTGATTTCGTTATCTCTTCCATGCTTAACCAGACAAGTTTTTCGCCCTCATCATTTTCCTTTCTGATACTGTTTATATCTTCAACTTTCATCCTGTAGTAGAATTCCAGGACATGACAATCCTTTCCTTCTATTGCCCCGCCTTTTCCGTCAAAGAAATTCTCACAGACAACGCAAAGATTTTCGACTTTTGCTTTGATTCCCGATTCTTCCAACACTTCTCTCTCTATGCATTCGCCGGATGTTTCACCGATATGTACCGCTCCGCCTATCATATAATAATAGTCGCCGAAGGCAGAATCTATGAAAAGATATTTCCCCTCATGTTCTACAAATGCTCCTGTTCTGTATCTGAACCAGTTATTACTGTTTTGTATTGAAATATCCTCTGTCATGTTTTTCTCCTTCTAAAAATATTTTATGCACAAAATATAGATGTAATTAAAACTTTTGTTTCACATGAAACATACTAGATATATACCAGACTGTTTTTTGTTTCACGATTCTTTATCAAAATATTGTATAAAAATGTTTCACGTGAAACATTATATAGTCAAATGTCTTTCAGGTCTCAAAAAATGTTTCACGTGAAACAACTATATATAGATATTGATTTTACTGAATCGATTTCAACATATAGATTTATACGCATTAATATTCTGTCTTTATCGATTCAAGATGATAGGTTTCCCTGAAAATTTCTTCGTCCTTCGAGCTCTTTATGAGCATGACTTCCGTAAAATGGCCGTCCGAATAATTCTTAAAACCCGCAACCTTTTCACCGGTACAGATGGAACTTCGGATCACGGCATACTGTTTCTCGGGATCAAAGCTTATTTCATTATTTACTTTAGCCTTCTTAATTCCAAACATGGCAGCCATCCTTTATAGCTCACAAATCATAAAACACATAGGCGATTACTTTAGTTTCATTGAAATCGCTGCTTCCTTAAAACCGAGACTCTTCCAAAAAGAAAGACCTCTTTCATTCCAGGGCAAAACATCAATGCCGATATTATTAGTATTAAGAACTTTCAAAAGTTCATTGAAAGCTTGTGTACCGTAATGCTTTCTTCTAAAATCTCTGTCTATAAAAAACTGTCTTAAGTAAAATCCTTCCGGCAGATTTCTAACCAGCGCATATCCCACTACTTCATTTTCTTCAACAAAGAAATACGCATTATAATCCGTATCAAGGAATTCGCTCATTCTGTGTTCGAGTTCAACAAGCTGCATAGGGTTATCACTTTTCTCATCCTCAATTAAATACTTGTTCATTTCCGCGAGCTTCGGAACATCGCAAGCAGAACATAAATTTACTTTCATTCATTCCCTCCCAAAATTCGTGATATCATTTTATCACACACAAGGTTTTAAAAAAATAATAAAAATAAAAAATATAATGGATTGTAACCAGGCTATATATAGATACCCTTAAAAAATTGTTTCACAAAAATATCAAAATGTTGGGGAAGAATGTTTCACGTGAAACATTATATAGTTGTATCATGAAAAGTTTTCAATAATGTTTCACGTGAAACAACTATATATAGATTATAAAGGACGCTTGGAAGGTATGCCTTCCTTGCGAGGAAATCTGTCCTCTGTGCTTTTCTTTTTTTCTATTAGAACATTGCACCTGGAGAAATCAGATGAAGGAAGAATAAAATCAATTGCTTTTGCTTTCTTACCGCCAAGCATTCCTATCGCATTTGCAGCACTAACTATTTCATCATTGGAATCGCCTGACTTATAGGATACAAATACACCTCCAACTTTAACAAAAGGAATACAGTATTCACTTAAGACAGACAGATTTGCAACAGCACGCGATACTACAATGTCATACTGCTCACGATATTTTTCATCATGTGCAAGTACTTCAGCTCTTGCATGAATAGCGGATATATTTTCAAGACCTAATTCATCTATAACAAGATTGAGATAATCAACTCTTTTTCTTAAAGAATCTACAAGAGAGATTTTAAGATTTGGAAACATAATCTTTAAAGGTATACCGGGAAAGCCTGCGCCGGTACCGAGATCAAGAAGGGTATACTCTTTATCACCCAAATCATCGATACATTTTATAAGGGATAAAGAATCAAGATAGTGTTTCTTATATATATCATTTATATCTGTTATGGCCGTTAAGTTTATCTTTTCATTCCACTCAAGAAGAAGAGCCGTATATCTTTTAAAAAGATTTAACTGCTCATCGGATATATTTATATTCCATTCTTTAAGATCATTAATAAACTGTTCCATACAAAATCTAAATGAATAAAATATCAAATCAAATTATAATAAATTTTATGTGTCCAATTAATTGGACACATAAAACCGTATCACAAAAATCAAAAATTTACTTTAAAGACATAACATAAATCTGACAGGGATTAGCTTCATCCCAGTAGAGAGGAAATACTTCCAACTCTTTAAAACCGACACCCTGATAGAAAAGATTGGTTTTGTCATAGTCTTCATATACACCCATCTTAACAGTCTTAACCTGCATGAAAGAATAACCTTTTTCAACAGCAATTTCCTTTGCGAATTTGAATAAAGATTTTCCTACACCTTTTCTGTGATGATCCTGTAAAACGCCCATTACAGAGAGTTCCACCGTATCCTTGCCGGTTTCTTTTAAACATAAAAATCCGATGGGTTTATCGTCTTCGTAAGCTGCAACCATAATCTGATCTGCGCTCTCTTTGATATATTTTTCTCTGGTCTCAGGTATTTCAAACCAGTCAAAAAGAGACTCCAGAATCAGTCTCGCAATTCTCATTTTTTCTTCAATGTCTGTAATCTGTGAAATCATTTTTTTATCCCTTTTCCATAAATGATTTTTAAAATAGATTTAATTGAAGATACAAATGATTTTTAATATATAATCATTGTATCAAAATATATGTCCAATAAATGGGACATATAAATTATTTTCCGATTGATGCAAGATATATCAAAAGAACGGATACATCCGCAGGAGTAACACCGCTTATTCTTGATGCCTGACCAACAGACAAAGGTTTGAATAGTTTTAACTTCTGTCTGGCTTCAAGTCTTAGGGAAGAAACATCATCGTAATTGATATTTTCGGGAATATGTTTTTTCTCCATTTTCTTAAAAGCGGCTACCTGTCTTTCCTGTCTTTCGATATAGCCTTCATATTTTATTCTGATGCAAACCTGCTCAATAATATCATCGGATAACTCTTCTCTTTCCTTATCAAAGAAAGAAAGATTTTCATATGTAATTTCAGGTCTGCAAAGTAATTCCGCAAGGGAAGTTCCGGTACGAAGAGGAGCCGAACCAAGCGTTTCAAGATACTCCTGATTCTTAGTTGCGGAACCTACAAAAGTTGTTTTTAATCTCTCAACTTCGGCTTTGATTTTTTCATCTTTATACTGAACATAATCAAGCTGTTCTTTTGTTACAAGACCAACTTCGTAACCGAACTTGCGAAGTCTGAAATCAGCATTGTCCTGGCGAAGAAGAAGTCTGTACTCGGCTCTCGAAGTCATCATTCTGTAAGGCTCGAGATTTTCTTTTGTTACAAGATCGTCGATTAAAACTCCGATGTACGCTTCGCTTCGATCTAAGATTAAGGGGTCTTTACCCTGTAATTTTCTTGCTGCATTAATACCTGCGATAAGTCCCTGCGCTGCGGCTTCCTCATATCCTGAGGAACCGTTGAACTGACCTGCGGAAAAGAGTCCGCTCACACCTTTTATCTCAAGTGATAAAGTTAATAGACCCGGAGTTAAGCAGTCATATTCAATAGCATATGCGTTTCTTACAATCTTACAGTTTTCGAGTCCGGGAACTGTTCGATACATTGCAAGCTGTACGTCTTCGGGAAGCGATGAACTCATACCTCCGACATACATCTCATTGGTATATAATCCTTCGGGTTCGATGAAAACCTGATGTCTTTCCTTATCCGCAAATTTAACTACTTTATCTTCAATCGAAGGACAGTATCTCGGTCCTGTTCCTTCAATGATTCCTGCATAAATAGGTGAACGGTCAAGATTTGCTCTGATTATTTTATGAGTCTCTTCATTAGTGTATGTCAGGTAGCATGAAACCTGATCTTTCTGGATATCTTCAGGATTTGTGGAGAATGAAAAAGGAATGATTTTTTCATCACCTTTCTGCTCTTCCATCTTCGAAAAATCAAGACTTCTCTTATCCATTCTTGCAGGAGTTCCGGTCTTAAATCTTCGAAGTGTAACACCCATTGCATTTAAGGATTCGGATAAATGCGTTGCAGCCTGGAGGCCGTTCGGACCTGTATAAGTAATTGCTTCACCGCATAAACATCTTGCGTTTAAATATGTTCCGGAGCAGATGATAACAGCTTTGCAAAGATAAGTTGTTCCCGTAAAAATACGAACACCTTTTATAATTTTGTTATCACCATCTTCGTCAAAAAGAATCTCACAAACTTCACCCTGCTTGATGGTCAGATTTTCCTGATTTTCAAGAGTTTCTCTCATTGCATGTGAGTAATTTGCTTTGTCGGCCTGGGCTCTAAGCGAATGAACTGCCGGACCTTTTGAGAGATTAAGCATCTTGGACTGAATAAAAGTCTTGTCGATATTCTTGCCCATCTCTCCGCCCAAAGCATCGATTTCTCTAACCAAATGACCTTTGCTCGTTCCGCCTACATTGGGGTTGCAGGGCATCAAAGCAATACTTTCGACTGACACCGTAAAAATGACCGTATTAAATCCGAGTCTTGCGCATGCCAAAGCTGCCTCGCAGCCTGCGTGACCGGCTCCGATTACACATACGTCAGTTTCAATTGTCAGATTGTTTCTGTTGTTTTCCATTATATATTTCCGTTTATGAACCAATTATTTTTCCTCATAAAAGATAATGTTCTAAGAAAAAAAACAATTAGTTTTTTTAATGATATTTATTTAAATTCTTTTAAGAGCAAAAGTCTGTTTCCCTGATCTTCAAATACCGAATATCCGTTTCTTTCGTAAAACTTAAATGCTCTCTCATTTGACTTTTCAACGTGCAGCAAACATGCGGGAATGTTTAGTGATTTACCATACTTTTCCGCTTCATTTAAAAGAGCATTTCCGATGCCGTTTCCTCTGCAGTTTGCAGAAACACTAAAGTCATCCAAGTAGATATAATCTCTGTCTTCACGATGAACTTCAACAGAAAGAAAACCGATGACTTCACTTTCTGTTTCGGCTAAAAAAATGACGTTTTCATTCTCTTCAAAATAGTGATCCAGATCGCCGTCTTCATAGCCGTTTACATCGTCTGTATTGTAAATTGTTTTAAGCATTTCTATAAACAATTCACATATTCTTTTTTCATCTTTTCTGTTTGCTTTTCTGATTGTATATTCCATCTTTTTTCTGCTTTAAAATATTTTGAAAAACAATTCTGTTCTTCATTCTTTTATGATAAAAGAATTACTTGCCCATGCAGAATTCTGAGAAGATTTTATCAACCAGATCGTCACTGACTTCTTCACCGATTATTTCTCCGAGTGATGCATAAGCGCTCATCAAATCTATTGAAAGGAAATCTTCAGGCATTGAATTTGCAATGGATTCCAAAACTTTTTTAAGTGATTCCGAAGCACTGACAAGTTCGTTTTTCTGACGAAGACTTGATACGATGATTTCATCGTTAAATGAAATCTCTCCGTTGAAAAACATGCTCTTTATTGTTTCGAAAACTTCCTCTTTGCCTTCGCCTGTTTTGGCACTTGTATAAATAAATACAGGTCTTGTCGAACTGCCCTCGAAATGTGCATTTAATTCCTGCTTGGTCATTTCTCTGGGAAGATCGGATTTGTTTAAAAGACAAATTGATTTTTTGCCGTTGATAAGCGCAATAATCTGATCGTCTATCACATCTGTTTCTGTGGATGAATCCGCAACATATAAAACAAGGTCTGCTTTTTCGATAGCAGATTTTGCACGTTCGATTCCAATCTTTTCAACCAGATCATCAGACTCGCGGATACCTGCGGTATCAACAAGATTAAGAGTAATTCCGCCGATATCAAAGGACTCTTCGAGAGTGTCTCTGGTGGTTCCTTCAATTTCGGTTACTATCGCTCTGTCCTCATTTAAAATCATATTTAAAATAGAAGACTTGCCTGCATTGGGCTTACCGACAATTGCGGTATTAATTCCTTCTTTTAAAATCTTTCCGCTGTCATACGACTTAATCAGTTTTTCGATTTCTGCCTGTATTTCCTGTAACTTACCGTTTAATTCTTCTTCGAATCCGTCAAGTGACATATGCTCGGGATCGTCGATTGCAGCTTCTATTTTGGCAATAAAGAAAAGAATTTCTTCACGAACGGATTTAATCTTTTCATACATTTTTCCGTTTAAAACCGAAACAGAATTCTTTCTTGCCATTTCGCTCTTAGAAGAAATCAAATCCATTACAGCTTCTGCGCTTGTAAGGTCAATTCTTCCGTTAAGAAACGCTCTCTTTGTAAACTCTCCGGGCTCTGACGGTCTGCATCCGTTATCCAGGAGCAGATTAAACACTTTCTTAAGCACAAGAATTCCGCCGTGGCAGTCAATCTCCACCACATCTTCCCTGGTGTAAGATCTCGGCCCCTTCATTAACATCACAAGCACTTCATCAATTATCTCTTCACCGTCCATTATGTGGCCATAATGAATTGTATGTGACTCAAACTCGGATAATGTCTTCTGATCAGCCGCCTTAAATATCTTATCTGCAATTGCAACCGCTTCTTCACCTGAAACCCTTATAATTCCAATACCTGATGGTGATAACGCTGTACATATAGCTGCTATAGTATCCATATCAATACCCCTAAAACAGAAGTGTTTCATGAAAACAAAAGGCTGCCGCAGCAGCCTTAAGGTTTTATTTCTTTAATGTGATTACTACTTTACGATAAGGCTCTTCTCCTTCGGAATGAGTAGTTACATAGCTGTCATTCTGTAATGCCGAATGGATTACTCTTCTCTCATAAGGATTCATGGGCTCAAGAGTAACGCTTCTTCTGGTTCTCTTAACCTTGAATGCCATGTTCTTTGCAAGATTTTCGAGAGTTTTGTTTCTTCTTTCTCTGTAGTTTTCAGTATCAACCTTAACTCTTAAGTATTCCTTGGTTCCCTTGTTAACTACGAGTGAAACAAGATACTGAAGTGAATCGAGTGTCTGTCCTCTCTTGCCGATGAGAACGCCCATATCTTCTCCGGAAATCTCGATGTTTAAGCAGTTTTCTTCAGCATCGTATTTAGCCTTAACTTCGTTTTCGATTTCCATTTTTGCGAGTACGTCTTTTAAGAACTCTGTTGCTCTCTTTTCGACGTCTGCTGCGTCAATGTTAATCTCACGCTTCTTGGGCTCTTCCTTTTTAACTTCTGCCTTAACTTCAGCTTTCTCTTCTTTCTTTACTTCTTTTTTGTTTTCCTTGAATTCTTTCTTTTCTTTCTTGAATTCTTTTTTGTTCTCTTTCTTTTCGCTCTCGGAATCCTGAGTAAATACAGCCTTAGCTTCTTCGATTTCTTCGCTCTTTGCTCTGGCCCTGATTATTGCGGGCTTTGAACCGATTCCAAGGAAACCTGTAGAACCTTCATCTATAACTTCATATTCAAGTGAACTGCTTGTAACAACAAAATGTGTGCAGGCCTCGGTAATTGCATCCTGTACGGTCTTTGCACTAAATTCCATATATTCCATATTATTCATACCCCTTTGATTACTTATTGTTTTTTTCGTTAAAATCTTTTACCATTCTTGCCTTTGATGCAATGCTTCCGCCTGAAGAAGATCCGCTCTTCTTTGCTACAGCTATATCATCAACTTTCTTTCTAGCAGCCTTAAAAGGATTTTCAGGCATTTGCTGTTCGTTACTCTTGTCGCTCTTATTTCTTGCATAAGGATTTACATACTTGGTTGAGCCTTTTGCTCTTTCATTAATACCCTGTGCAATAACGCCTTTTTTCTTAAGCTTTTCTTCATATTTGGACTGATTCTTTTCGATTACCTTATCAATATCCATCTTGTCGATGTACTTGTTGATTGCAACCTGCTGAATCGTTCTTACTACTGCACCGACAATCCAGTAGATACCCATACCTGCGGGAAGTGATAAACAGAAGAATGCGGACATAATCGGCATAAATGTGTTCATCATCTTCATTGATGACATCATGGGGTTTTCTTCCTGGCCCTTCTTAGAATCATCGTTTTGAGCTGTAGGTGCAAGTTTTACACTTATCCACTGTGTAAGAGCTGCAAGTAAAGGAATCATTACGGCTACAAGGATAACAAGTATCCAGCCAAGTGAATCACCTGTTAATCTGTCTGCCCATGCAGTCTTGATATTATCCAAAGGTGAATAACCGATGTTGATTCCGAGGAAAGTATTGAATAATTTTAATTTTTCCTGTGTTGCAGATAATTTTGAAACAAGATCTGTATTACTTGAGAAGAAATCCTGCATATAAGACCAGTCTGCAGAACTTGCTCTGTTTAATACATCAATAAATGTATTTCTGGTTGTTTCTACATTTGCAACTGCCTTATCTCCGTTAATAAGATTGCTTGTAATATTGTCAATCGAAATCGTATCGATATTTAAGAATTCAGGTTTGAACTGTTTCTTATATGCTGCAAATGATGAAATGTTGCTGACTGTTTTTTCTGTAAGTGTCTTAGAGAAAATATTGGCGGGTGCCATTACTTTGTGTGAATCCTGAATAAATTTGGCTGATTTCATAAACATATCAGGATCTTCAACAAGATTTGTTGTTGTATTAACACCCATCATGGTATTAACAGTATCCATGAATACTTTCTTTACCATGGGAACATATGCGGGAATTGCATAGATAACACGGTAAAGTGCAAAAAGGATAGGCATCTGGATCAAAAGTTGAACGCAGCTGCCGGTAGGTGATACTCCGTATTTAGCATAAACCGCATTGGTTTCCTGCTGCATCTGCTGCATTAAATCAGGATCTTTTGTACCTTTGTACTTAGCCTGAATAGCCTGAATCTCAGGATTCATGATTGCAGACATTTTGGAGAACTTCTGCTGTTTAATTGTTAAGGGTAACATTAAAAGATAAATAATAACTGTAAAGATGATAATTGCAACACCGAGATTGGCTGTTCCGCCCCAAAGTGATGCGATTTTATCAAGAACAAATACAATTCCGTTCATTAATTTACCGAGAACCCAGGCAACCTGGCCGATAATAAATGTGGAATTCTGAGTCAATATCAAATCGAACAATTCTGCCTCCTGTTACGGTACGGGATCGTAACCGCCTTTTGAGAAAGGATTACATCTTAAAATTCTCCAGGCAGCCAAAAAACCGCCTTTAATTGCTCCGTACTTTTCAATGGCTTCAAGGCCATACTGACTGCAGCACGGATAATAAGGGCAGCGTGTAGTCTTTAAAGGTGATAAATATTTTTGATATAACTTTATGATAAAAATAAGAATTTTCTTCATTAATAAAAGATATATTTATATCTAACCTTTAACGGTGTCCAGTGTACCGTTCAATTTCATTAAATGTAATAATGCGCTCTCAATACCCGCATAATCGCAGGCGTCAGATTCTTTACGCGCGATGACTACTATGTCTAAACCACTATTAAACATTTTTTCGTGTAGTCTGTAACTTTCTTTTATGAGTCTTTTTAATCTGTGTCTTACAACACTGTTGCCGACTTTTTTACTTACCGAAATTCCGAGTCTGTTTCTGTCCGAATTATTTTTCAACGTATATATTACCAAAAACTTGTTTGCATAAGATTTGCCGGACGTATATACATTCACAAAATCCCGATTATTCTTTAAAGAATCAGTAAAAATCATAATATCCAAATAGTGTGAAAAAAAGGCCACATTACTGCGGCCTCTGATATCTTAATTAAGCTGATAAAACTTTTCTTCCCTTAGCTCTTCTAGCCTGTAAAACTTTTCTTCCGCCGGGAGTACTCATTCTTGCTCTGAAGCCATGAACTTTATTTCTCTGTCTCTTCTTAGGCTGAAATGTCATTTTCATAAAAGCTTACCTCCATTTCCTATACGTCGAAAACATCCTAAATTATATAAGAATAAGGATATGCAGTCAAGAAAAAATTATTACATTATATATAAGAAAAAACTTAAAAAAATTTCACAATCAACATATAGAATTGAAAATTTTATCAACAACAAAATATGGAAAAGCCCGATTTTTCAAGTTAAAATAATGAATTTACATAAAAATATCAACAGAATGTTGATAAATTGTTGATATTTTATTTTTATGGTTTAAATCCTGTTTTTAAGTTTTTAAATTTGTAGGACAAAGTTTTAAAAGCCAATTTTGTCAAAAATATAAGATTTTTTGATATTTCCCTAAACAATCGCATTTTCGGTTCTTTTATGAGATTTTGTTTTTACCGGTCAAACTGTTAATTCACATTTATAAACATTATGAACCTTAAAAGGTGCATAATTCACATAAAAGTTAACATAAATTATTATACAAACCTAACTTTTTTAAGGACTTAAAAATTTGATTTTATTTAGATAATTCAATATAATATAGTAGGTTAAGGAGGCATAATTTATGAAACCGGTTCAAGAAAAATGGGATATTATCAAAAACGCTGTAATTACTGACTACGGAATATCCCAAATAGCTGTTAAACTCTGGATAGATCCAATGGAATATTACAGTGAAACAGATGATACCGTAACCATAATTTTACCTAACGACAAAGCCAATATCATTGAACTTCTGACTGAAAAATACAGAGATTTCTTTATTATTGCAATTTATGAGACTTTAAACAACGAATATGAAGTCAAATTCATAGCTGATGAGAAAAAGCCTCAGGAAGAAAGCAATAATCAAAAAATAGTTCAGGAAAAAGAATCCACCAACACAAGTCTTATAAAAAAATATACATTTGATAATTTCGTTACCGGTAATAATGAATTTGCCGTAAGCGCTTGTCTTGCTGTGGCTGAAACTGCAGGAACCGACAGCAATACTTACAATCCTTTATATATTTACGGAGGATCCGGACTTGGCAAAACTCATTTAATGCATGCTATCGGAAATTATTTAAATGAACATAATCCTTCTTTGAAGATTTTATA
This sequence comes from Lachnospiraceae bacterium G41, assembly GCA_900100245.1. GTDB lineage: Bacteria > Bacillota > Clostridia > Lachnospirales > Lachnospiraceae > UBA3766. Next base: position 48,130 of record FNEU01000007.1, on the reverse strand, counting down.
TGTTACAAGTGAAAACTTTACAAATGACGTAGTTAATTCTTTAAGAAGTGATAAAAAATATAATACAGATTCCATGTCCGCATTAAAAGACAAATACAGAAATGTGGATGTTCTTTTAATTGATGATATTCAGTTTGTAATAGGTAAGGAAGCTACACAGGTTGAATTTTTCAATACTTTTAATGCTTTATTTGAAAACGGTAAATCTATTATTATTTCATCTGATAAACATCCTAAATATATGGAATTTTTGGATGAAAGATATTTAACTCGTTTCCAGATGGGACTTCAGGTTGATGTTCAGCCGCCTAACTATGAAACAAGAAAAGCTATTTTAATTCAGTTAAATCAGAAACACGGAAATAAAATAAGTGATGAAATTTTAACTTATATTACAGATAATATCAGTTCCAACATAAGAGAACTTGAAGGAGCTTATAATAAACTGATTGCCTTATCCAGAATTTCTTCTGATGAAATTACATTAGAAATGGCTAAAAACAGTTTAAAAGATATTATTAATCCTAATAAAACAAAAGTTATCAACTTTGATGTAATACTTGATGAAGTATCAAAACATTACAATATTTCAATAAATGATATTTTATCAACCAAAAAGAATAAAGAAATTGCTACAGCAAGACAGATTGTAATGTATCTTTGCGATAAATTAACAGAAGATACCAAGAGCAATATCGGTAAAAAGATGAAAAAGGATCATGCTACCGTAATTCATAATATAAATAAGGTAAAAGAATCAATTGAAAATGATCCTTCTTTTGAAAAAAATATAGATTCTTTAATTAAAACAATTACATCTTTATAAACATATTTTTCATTTAAAAAATAGCCTTTTTATGCTATAATTAATTAGTTATCAACATATCAACACTGCCTATTAATATTTTTATTAAAATATATTAAATAATTAGTTAAGGAGACCAAAAAATGCGTATCACCATCGATAAGGTTAAATTTATAAATTCAATCAATATCGTTAATAAAGCTACATCTAAAAAACCTAATTTAAATACAAGCGGATGTATATTAATTGATGCTACAAAAGGTTATATAAGACTTCTTGCCAATAATGAAGATATGGCAATTCAAAGTATTGTTGAAGGTGAAATATCCGAAGAAGGTATGGTTGGTGTTAATGCCGATCAGCTTAAAAATCTTATAGTTAAATATCCTGACGGTAAAATTAATATCTTTTACAATGAAAGAGAAGATGATGATTCAATTAATGTTTTAATAGAAAATAACAATATTAAAGCAACTATTCCGGGAAAAGAAGGTTATTTATTTAATGACATTCCTGAAATTGACAGAAATAAGAGACTGGAAATAAGCCAGTATGCTTTAAAAGATATTATAAGAAGAACTATCTTTTGTACTTCTTTAAATTCAATTAATAAAATTCTTGAAGGTGAATTATTTATTATTAAAAACGGAATTTTAAGAGTTGAAGCTGTTGAACAGAGCAGAGTAGCAATAAGACAGATTGAAATCAACAATAATGAAATTGATGAAAGACTTATCATAAAAGGATCCAGTCTTAATGAACTTATTAAAATAATGTCTGATGATACAGAGCAGAATATTGATATGTATTTTATGAAAGATAATGTTGTATTCGAATTTGATCAGAACATTATTGTAATGAGATTAATTGAAGGTAATTTCTTTGATTCATCAAATTTAAAATATAAAGATTATATTACAAAAGTTGATATCAATAAGAGAAGTATTTATGAATGTCTGGACAGATCTACATTATTTGCAAATGACGGAGATAAAAAGAGCGTTAAATTTGTAATAACAAATGATAATTTAAATATAAACGTTATTTCTCAGACAGGTGCTTTAAATGAAAATATTGAAATTGCCAAAGAAGGCGATGATATTGAAATTAACTTTAATCCTAAGTTATTTATAGATGCATTAAAAGCAATTGATGATGAAACAGTAACTATTTATTTGCTTGGAAAGAAATTCCCTTGCTTTATCAGAAAAGAAGATACATATAACTATGTAATTCTTCCTATATTGGGATAATATTATGGAATTTTATTTAAAAGACGATTTTATAAAATTAGGCCAGCTTTTAAAAGCTGCAAATATGGTTGAAAACGGAGCCGATGCAAAATTTGAAATTCAGGACGGAAAAGTTTTTGTAAACGGCAAAGTTGAATATCAGAGAGGTAAAAAAATTTATAAAGACGATATTGTTAAATATAATGGCAAGGAAATTGTCGTAAAAAAAATTTAATTAATATCTTTTATGATAAAAAATAAAAATAATTGGTGAAAAATGATTATAAAATCACTGGAACTGGAAAATTTCAGAAATTACAAAAATCTTCATTTGTATTTTGATGAAGGTACAAATATATTAACCGGTGAAAATGCTCAGGGAAAAACGAATATTCTTGAAGCAATTTATTTGTGTTCGACTACAAAATCACACAAAGGCAGCAAAGACAGTGAGATTATAAATTTTGACAGTGAAGAAAGTCATTTAAGATCGATTATTGATAAAAAAAATGAAGAATTAAGAATTGATATACATTTAAGAAAATCAAAATCCAAGGTTATTGCTCTTAATCTTGAAAAACTTAAAAAAACTTCCGAACTTATAGGAATTCTTAATGTTGTTTTATTTTCTCCTGAAGATTTGAATATTATAAAAGGTGGTCCTTCTTACAGAAGATCTTTTATAGATATGCAAATTTGCAGACTTGATTCTTCTTATGTTTTTAATTTAAGCAATTACAACAAGATAATTGATCAGAGAAATAAGCTCCTAAAAGATATATATTTTCAGCCGGCATTAAGAGAAACTCTTTTCATATGGGATTCACAGCTTCAAAGCTACGGAAGCCAGGTTATAAAAAAGAGAAGAGAATTCGTAAAAGAATTAAATGACATCGTAAAAGAAATTCATTACAAACTGACAGGTCAGAAAGAATTTCTTGATATCAGATATGAGCCGGACACCGAAGAAGATAAAATCGAGGAAACCCTAAAAGAAAACGCAGAAAAGGATTTAAAAAGCAAAATCACTTCCTGCGGTCCTCACAGAGATGATTTTATTATAAACATCAACGGAATGGATGCCAGAAAATACGGTTCGCAGGGACAGCAGAGAACCGCAGCATTATCACTTAAACTGGCAGAAATTGAAATTGTAAAAAGAAATACCAACGACAATCCTATATTTTTGCTGGATGATGTTTTATCCGAGCTTGATTCAAACAGACAGAACATGTTGCTTGAGAGCATTAGCAATATCCAGACAATTATTACATGTACCGGACTTGATGATTTTGTAAATGAAAGATTCAAAATCGACAGAGTATTCGATGTACATAACGGAATAGTGGAAGTAGTAGAATAAATATATTTTTTCAGAGGTATATATGGAAAACAAAAACAAAGATCAGGAATACGGCGCGGACCAGATTCAGGTACTTGAAGGTTTGCAGGCAGTAAGAAAAAGACCGGGTATGTACATCGGAAGTACATCAATCAGAGGCCTTCATCATCTTGTATATGAGATAGTTGATAACTCTGTAGACGAAGCTCTGGCCGGTTTTTGTAATACCATCACGGTTACCTTAAACAAGGATAATTCCGTAACGGTAGAAGATAACGGCAGAGGTATTCCCGTAGGTATCAACCATAAAACAGGTGTTTCGGCCGTAGAACTTGTATTTACCAAGCTTCACGCAGGCGGAAAATTCGGTGGTGGAGGATACAAAGTATCAGGTGGTCTTCACGGCGTAGGTGCATCCGTTGTTAATGCGCTTTCAAAATGGCTTGAAGTTGAAATTTGCAGAGACGGTGAAATCTATTTCCAGAGATACGAAGACGGCGGCAAAAATGCAGAGCCTTTAAAGGTACTCGGAAAATGTGATGATGAAAAGACCGGTACAAAGGTAACTTTCCTTCCCGATGACAGAATTTTCGACGAGACCGTATTTGATTTTGATACATTAAAGAACAGATTCAGAGAGACAGCTTTCCTTACAAAAGGTTTAAAGATAATTTTCATCGATACCAGACATGAGGAAGTAAAGGAAAGAACATTCCATTACGAAGGCGGTATCAAGGAATTTGTATCTTACTTAAACAGAGGAAATACGCCTCTTTACAACGATATTCTTTACTTCGAAGGAACCAAGAACAATATTGCGGTGGAAGTAGCTATCCAGCATAATGACGGATTTAACGAAAGCGTTTACAGCTTCGTAAACAACATCAATACTCCGGAAGGCGGTATGCATTTAACAGGTTTCAGAAATGCAATTACCAAGACCTTCAACGATTATGCAAGAACAAACAAGATCTTAAAAGACGCAGATCCCAATTTATCGGGTGAAGATATAAGAGAAGGTCTTACGGCAATTATTTCCGTAAGAATCGAAGAGCCTCAGTTTGAAGGCCAGACAAAGCAGAAGTTAGGAAATGCCGAGGCAAGAGTGGCCGTTGATTCGGTTGTCAGCGAACAGCTCACATATTACCTTGAGCAGAATCCTCAGGTAGCAAAGATTATATGCGAAAAATCCCTCCTTGCACAGCGTGCACGTGATGCCGCAAGGAAAGCAAGAGATATGGCCAGAAGAAAAACCGCTCTTGAAGGTATGGCACTTCCCGGAAAACTTGCAGACTGTTCCGACAAGGATCCCAAGAACTGTGAAATCTACATAGTCGAGGGAGATTCCGCGGGCGGTTCCGCAAAGACAGCCAGAGACAGAGCTACTCAGGCTATCCTTCCTCTTAGAGGTAAGATTTTAAACGTAGAAAAAGCAAGACTTGACAAGATATATGCAAATGCCGAGATTAAGGCAATGATTACCGCTTTCGGTACAGGTATTCATGATGATTTCGATATTTCAAAATTAAGATATCACAAAATCATTCTCATGACCGATGCCGATGTCGACGGTGCACATATCTCAACTCTTCTTTTAACATTTATTTACAGATTTATGCCCGAGCTTATCAAGGAAGGTCATGTATATCTTGCAACACCTCCTCTTTATAAGTTAGAGAAGAACAAGAAAATCTGGTATGCATATTCCGACGAAGAGTTAAACAGCATTCTCGAAGAAGTTGGCCGTGATCAGAACAACAAGATTCAACGTTACAAAGGTCTTGGTGAAATGGATGCCGATCAGCTTTGGGAAACAACAATGGATCCCGAGCACAGAATCCTTAAGAGAGTAACGATGGACGGCGAAGTTGAATCCGAGACAGACCTTACATTTACCGTACTTATGGGTGATAAGGTTGAACCGAGACGTGAATTTATCGAAGAGAACGCCAAGTTTGTAAAGAATCTGGATATCTAAGTAAAAACCGGAGAATTAATATGGAGATAATGATTCCAGGTGTTTTTATCTTTCTTTTTCTACTTTGGTTTCTTATATTGGGAATAATAGATAAAAACAAAAAAATGATAATAATATTCGGCATCATTGTTTTACTATATGCTATTATTTCCTGCTGCGGCATTCAGATGTTAATTTCGATATCAAAACAATTTTCATAAAGAAGTGTGAATAACACGGAGGCAAAATGGAAGATAATATTTTTGACAAAATTGAAGAAGTTGACCTCAAAAAAACGATGGAAGACTGCTATATCGATTATGCGATGAGCGTAATCGCTGCGCGCGCGCTTCCCGATGTCAGAGACGGTCTCAAACCTGTTCAGCGTAGAGTTTTATACTCAATGGTTGAACTTAATAACGGACCTGACAAGCCTCATCGTAAGTCGGCGCGTATCGTCGGTGATACAATGGGTAAATACCATCCTCACGGCGATTCATCCATTTACGGAGCTTTGGTAAACATGGCTCAGGACTGGTCGATGAGAGCACCTCTGGTAGACGGACACGGAAACTTCGGTTCGGTCGACGGCGACGGCGCTGCTGCAATGCGTTATACGGAAGCAAGACTTTCCAAGATTTCAATGGAACTTCTTGCAGATATCTATAAAGATACCGTTGATTTTGTTCCCAACTTCGACGAAACCGAAAAAGAACCCACAGTTCTTCCTTCCAGATATCCGAACCTTTTGGTAAACGGTACAACAGGTATCGCGGTTGGTATGGCTACCAATATTCCGCCTCACAACCTTCGCGAGACCATCAATGCGGTTGTAAAAATCATCGACAATCAGGTTGAAGAAGACAGAGCAACCGAAATAGATGAGATTATGGACATCATAAAAGGACCGGACTTCCCTACAGGTGCCATGATTTTAGGAACCAGAGGAATCGAGGAAGCATACAGAACAGGCCGTGGCAAAATAAGAGTTCGCGCCGTAACGGATATCGAAGCTCTTCCTAACGGAAAGAACAGAATTATTGTTACCGAGCTTCCTTACATGGTTAACAAGGCAAGACTGATCGAAAAGATAGCCGAACTCGTAAAAGATAAAAAACTCGACGGTATCACGGATCTTCGCGATGAGACAAACCGTGAAGGTATGAGAGTTGTAATTGAACTTAGAAAAGATGTTAACCCCAACATCATGCTTAACAATCTTTTCAAACATACACAGCTTCAGGATACTTTCGGTGTAATCATGCTTGCACTCGTTAACAACGAGCCCAAGGTTCTTAATATCTTACAGATGCTTGAGTATTATCTCGATCATCAGAAAGATGTTGTTACAAGAAGAACAAAATTCGATCTTAATAAGGCAGAAGAAAGAGATCACATTTTACAGGGTCTTTTAATTGCCCTTGATAATATCGATGAAGTTATAAATATCATCAGATCCAGTGCCAACACACCCGAAGCAAAGCAGAGATTAATCGACAGATTCGAACTTTCGGATGCACAGTCCCAGGCTATCGTTGATATGAGACTTAAGACTCTTACCGGTTTGGAAAGAGAAAAGCTTGAGAACGAGCACAAGGAATTACTTGAAAGAATCGCTTACTTAAAGAGTATTCTCGCAGATGAAAAGGTATTGCTTGGCGTAATTAAGGACGAAATCCTTCTTATCGCGGAAAAATACGGCGACGACAGACGTACCAAGATCGGATATGATATTTACGATATCACCAACGAAGATTTAATTCCTAACGAAAATACCGTAGTTGCTATGACTTCACTCGGATACATAAAGAGAATGACAGTCGACAACTTCAAGTCGCAGCACAGAGGCGGACGCGGTATCAAGGGAATGAATACGATAGAAGATGACTATATCGAAGATCTTTTGATGACAACGACTCATCATTACATCATGTTCTTTACGAATATGGGCCGTGTATACAGACTTAAGACCTACGAAATTCCCGAATCCGGAAGAACTTCAAGAGGAGTAGCAATAGTTAACCTCTTACAGCTTAATCCCGGAGAGAAGATTTCGGCCATCATTCCCATCAAGGAATACGACGAATCCAGAAATCTCTTCATGGTTACCAAGAAGGGTACCGTTAAGAAGTGCCATATTACGGACTTCTCCAACATCAGAAAGAACGGACTTATTGCGGTAAGCTTAAGAGATGATGATGAACTTATAGAAGTTAAGTCAACGGACAAAGATACACTTATCTACCTTGTAACAAAGCAGGGTATGTGTATATGCTTTAAGGAAACCGATGTAAGATGCATGGGCAGATCCGCAATGGGCGTAAGAGGCATGAACCTTGCGGACGGTGATGAAATCATCGGAATGCAGCTTGATCACCAGGGCGAAACACTTCTTATTGCTTCCGAATACGGTATGGGCAAGAGAACCAAACTCGAAGAGTTCAATGTCCAGAAACGTGGCGGTAAGGGCGTAAGATGCTACAAGATTACCGAAAAGACCGGTGATGTGGTAGGTGTCAAAGCAGTTAACGACGATCATGAAATCATGATGATTACATCAGCCGGCATCATTATCCAGATTCCGATGAATGATGTATCGATTATCGGAAGACATACATCCGGTGTAAAACTTATCAATCTCGAAAAGGGCGTTAAGGTTGCGAAGATTGCAAAAGTCCGCGAAAAGATAAGTGACGGTAATGTCGAATACGACGAGATTGACGATGCACTTGAGGATATTCCCGAGGCAGAGGAAATCGAAGACGAAAACCTCATTTTCCCGGTTGAGGAAGAAGAGGAAGAATAAAATCAAATTCTAAAATCAATGAATGCTCCCGCAAATTGCGGGAGTTTTTTTATGTATAAAAGGAGAAATGCTCACCGGACTTATGTCCAGTGAGCATTTCTTATTATGGAAGAGGGATATGTTATATTAAATAAAATTTAATATCAATGTTGGTGTTTTGTTTTTTTCTTTGAATTTGCGTTTATTGCCGGGAAAACAACATTCAGGATGAATGAGAAAACAGCAAACATTAAGATCAGAATTATTCCGATGATTGAAATTCCGTTCTCCATTATGAAGTTAACAAATGTTGCTGCTGACATAATTCAAAAATAAAAAACAAATTACTGAAACAATATTTCGACGGTAGTTTTTGACACTCAAGTGTCCTACCTTTGTCATATTGTATTGTAATCTGTTTTTTATGATTTTTATACTGTCAAATTCTATTTTTTATACAGACAAACTATAGATTTTTAACCCCAAAACTGAAATTTGTCATTTTTTTATGAAATTAAAGCCATAAAACTTCACTTAGGAATTGTCTTATTCCTTCTTCATTAATGACAACGAGTTTTGCGAGGAATGCGGCTCTTTCTTCATCGCTCATTTCTTTTATGCGTTTGCCCTCGTGTCCTTCATTTAATCTGTCCTTTATTACGGACAATTCCTTGATTTTGGCTTCGAGTTTCCAGATTCTTTCCTGAAGCAGGATCTTTTTATCGTCAAACATGTCCGAAACTTCTTCTCTGGAGCATTTTCCCGATAAAATCTTTGAAATTTCATCCAGAGAAAAGCCCATGTCCTGCAATTCGAGGAGGGATTCCACCAGTCGAAACTGATCGGGCGAATAGTAGCGATAGCCGGTGTTTTCGTCTACATACACCGGTTTTATGATGTTTTTTTTCTCATATACGTGAAGTGCTTTGACGGAAATACCCGACAGTTTTGCAAGTTCACCTATTCTTAAAAGTTTTTCTTCTTTGTTGTCCACTTATTTTTCTCCGTCAGAATCCAACATTTCTTCAATACGTGCGGCGCCCGCAAGATTTGTTTTCATTCCGTTTAATCCTGCATTTACGATGAAGCTGCCTTTCATCATTTCCGCACGGTACTGGGTGATTTTTAGAAGTTGGGCATAATCTTTTACACCTACACCCATCATACTATTTCCACAAAGCAGTAGCAACACGTAACCGAGATTACCGGAAATAATATTGAAAAATGAAGACCAGGCCGTGAGAGTATGGGCTTTCACATTTTGGCGAAGTATCTCTTTGCTTGCTTCCTCGACATTTTTAAGAACTATTTCTTCGCCGTCGAAAACATTTATCGAATCATTGGCATTTATGACAGGCTCAATCCAGTTGGTATAATTTGCATACGATTCCTGGGATTTTTTCCTGTAATAGGGAATCTTTCTTATGATTATGATGCTGCTTAGTATAAAGAAAGGAACGGTCACAAGGATGGTCAGAATGTAAAGCGAAGGGTTTAAAATAAGGAGAATTACGGATGAAAAAACAATATTAAAGGTCGCAATCGCGGTATGCATAAGGTTAACGGGAGTTGTAAGATAGTCATTTACGCGGTCGACGTCATTGTTTAATCTCGTGATTAAATCGCCGGCGGAGTATGCCGCCATTTCCTCGCCGTTACGGGATAAAATGTGATTAAGAAGCCTGTTTCTAAGCCTTTTTTGCAAAAGCATGTCCGCTTTTACGGAGATTGCGGCCCAGATTGTGACATTATATCCAAATAAAAGAACTGTAAAAAGAAGGAAAGTGCCAAAGGTCTTTAAAAGATTTTCGCTTTGTCCTTTTTCGGCTAAACGTATAAAAGATTCGAGCATATTGGCAGAAATGACACCGTTTAGAAAATCGAAAGGAAGGCGCAGTAAAAGAATGAGAATAAAGAATTTAAGCATTCCGATGTCTTTTAAAATTTTCCATACTTTTTTGTTCATGGTTTTATTCCTATATTTCTAAATTTCTGACAGTTTTCCGTTTTCCATAAGGAAAATACGGTCGTATCCCTCAAGGTGTTTTTTTCTGTGAGTCACGTGAATCACGGTTTTGCCTTCGGTAAAGTGATTGATGGCTTCAAGAACCGATGCTGCGTTTTCGCCGTCAAGAGCGGAGGTCGGTTCGTCGAGTAAGAGGATTTTAGAATCCTTAAACATAGCTCTCGCGATGGCTATACGCTGGGCCTGTCCGCCGGAAAGTTCGTCCGCGCTGTCTCCGATATAGGTATCAAGCCCTTCGGGCAAAGAATCAATCCATTTTTTAAGATTGGCCGATTCGATGATTTTTTCTATTTTAGAATCCTCATATTCGTGGCCCATAGTGATATTTTCGAGAATTGAAAGCGGCAGGAGCATGGGAGACTGCATTACCACGGAAACCTTTTTTATGATCTCCTCCGGAGCACGTACGCCATCGACTATTATTTCGCCCGAAGAAGGAACGTAAAGTCCTGCCATCAGTTTAAGAAGCGTGCTTTTACCGCATCCGCTTTCGCCGACAATACCGATTTTTTCGCCTTCGGCGACAAAAAGGGAAAGGTTTTCAAATATGGATGCATTTTCGTAATTAAATGATACATTTTTAAGTTCAATCATATTTTTCTCCGTTTATTCAATATCTATACGTGAAAGGTTGGTCGTAAATACCTTAAAATTGGCAATCCAGTTTGGCAGGTTCATGATCGATTCCGAAAGGCTACCCTGCATTATTACAAAGACAATGAGTGTACCCATCAAAATGTCGCCTCGAATAACCATAAAACCTCCGATTAATAACAAAAGAAGAAGAGGAATTCTCGATAACACACCTGAGAGAGTATTGTATAAAGCAGAAAGGCGGCCCATTTTTTTCCACTGTTTTTCCCATACATCGAAACTTTCGTTATATGCATTAAGGCAAAGTTTTTCGCCGGAAAAGATTTTTACTGAAGGGAAGGCGTGAATGAGAGAATATGCGACTTTATTCATTTTGTTTTTTTCGTTTTGCGCGAGCGAAACGATGGTTGAAAGACGCCTGCTTGAAAAGCTGACGTAAACTAGTATAAGAAGCGTCGGAACTATAATGACAAGGGTTAAAAGTACATTTTGTAAAAGAAGATAAACAGTTACAAGCACTGCCATAATAAGCATTCCCGCAATGTCAAAAAGAGTATTTGAAAGATAATTGTTTGCCTGGGCTAGTTCGTTCTGTGCAACGGACATAGCCAAGGAAGCACTCGTCTTTTCTTTTACGGTTTTTTTAATCAGCCTTTTGGCATAGCCCATACGAAGAGAGTGAGCCATTTTTTCGGTTGAAAGCCTTCCGATGTACTGTTTTAGAAGAAGCGTTAAAGCGTTTGAGGCCATAAGGAGAGCAATAAGAAGGATAAAAGAAAGCGTAATCGATGAACGGCTCTCAATATGGTTGACCAGTTTTCCGATTAAATATACAAAGGTCATTTGTGACAGATTTGATAAAATCGTCATAAGTATTCCAAGAGCAACCCATATTTTATTTCGTTTTATAAGTAAAAGAAGATTTGCCATTTTTATTCCTTACATATCTTTTATGAGCTTAAAATCCTTTGTTAAGCAGAGTATAAACTCGGTCCCAAGGGACGAGTCAATTGCAAATTTGCGAAAAATTTACATTTATATAAGAGGGAAAAAATACGGTTTTTCATAAAAGACTTGAATAATCAAAATAAAAGGCGCATTATATGAAACGTTAGATTTGGTTTCGAATTTTGGAAGGTTTTTATAAATCTTTGTTAGGAAGAGATGGAAGCATACAGTATATTTAAGGATCTTGCGATAATAATCATCGTGGCCAAGCTTTTCGGACTGATAGCCAGAAAATGCAAGGCACCGCAGGTTGTCGGGGAAATAATTGCCGGTCTTTTAATCGGTCCCTGTGTTTTAGGATGGGTCCAGACCAATGATTTTATCCTGCAGATGGCGGAAATCGGCGTAATTCTCTTGATGTTCTCAGCAGGACTTGAAACAAATTTAAAAGACCTCGTAAAAACAGGTCCCATGGCATTCGGTATCGCATGTGCCGGAGTGTTTGTTCCTCTTGTGGGCGGAACACTGCTTTATATGTGCTTTTACGGATTTGACAAGGTTGGAAGCGAAGAGTTCTTCAGGGCACTGTTTATAGGAACGATTATGACTGCGACGAGTGTGAGTATCACGGTCGAGTCGCTTCGTGAGATGGGGTATCTGAAAGGAAAAATCGGAACCACGATTCTAAATGCGGCAATTATCGATGATGTAATCGGTATGATTGTTTTGACCGTGGTTATCGGATTTTATGATTCTGCGGCAAAGCCCGTAACGGTTGTCTGCAATACGGTTTTATTCACATGTATTTCGATAGTCGGCGGATTTTTCGCATACAGAATTTTCAAGAAAATTGACCAGAGATATCCTCATTCGCGTCGAATCACGATAGCCGGACTTGCATTCTGTCTTATCATGGCGTACTCAGCGGAGAAGTACTTCGGAATAGCAGATATCACGGGTGCGTACCTTGCGGGAATTATCCTTTGCAATATTCACGATTCCGAATTCATCGCACGAAGAATGGATATCAATTCGTACGTGCTGTTCGGACCGATTTTCTTTGCAAGTATCGGATTAAAGACAAATATTAAAAATATTAACGGAGAAATACTTCTTTTCTCGCTTTGTTTCGTGGCGGTAGCTCTTATTTCAAAGATAATCGGCTGCGGACTATTCGCAAGGCTTTGCAAGACACCGACGAAGCATGCACTAAAAATCGGTGTCGGAATGATGACCAGAGGCGAAGTTGCCCTAATCGTATCGCAAAAGGGTATGAATGTCGGACTGCTTGATCCCGTTTATTTCACATCGGTTATCCTTTTAATTATCACTTCGTCGGTGCTTACGCCGATTCTACTGAAAGTACTTTATTCGAAGTGGCCCGAAACGGAAGAGGCTTAAGGTTTTTGGTTGAAAAAAAGTCCCATGGATATTAAAATGACCTTATTATGCTAAGGTCATTTTTTAATATAAAAGAAAGAAATATTAATGAAAAATTTGAAACTCTGGACATTAAGATACACGCTCATAAATGTGCTTTATTTTGTCGCATTCTGTACGATTCATGCATATGCGGCGGTTTTTCTTTTAGACAAAGGATTTAACAATACGCAGGTCGGCCTGGCGCTGGCTTTATCAAATATTCTCTCTGTAATAGGCCAGCCGTTAGTGGCGGGAATCATCGACAAGGAAAAGATTCTAACAAACCGTCTGACGGTAATGTTTTCATCGCTTTTCCTTTTGCTCGGCTCGATTTTTTTAATATTTGTGAATACCGAAAAAGTGCCTATTTTTGTCGTTTTCGTCTTGATGTACACGGTTCAGTTCGTGTATATGCCGATGATGATAGCAATGAATTTCGAGTATGCGAAGGCAGGCTGCAACATTAATTTCGGCCTTGCAAGGGGACTCGGCTCCGCGGGTTTTGCGGTAACAAGTTTCTTCCTTGGCAAAGCCGTCGAGAATTTCGGTACGAATGTGATTCTTTACGTCACGGTTGTCGCAATGACGATTATGGTTTTGCATGTTTTCTTTTTTAAAAAGCCGAAAACCGAAGAGGCTTTAGAGAAAGCAGAAATCATAAAAGAAGAGAAAGGAAGCGGCGGATTAATATCTTTTATAAAAAAATATCCGTTCTTTATCGTATTTTTAATCGGAACCGCGTGCTGTTACTTTGCACACAATATGATAAACGATTTTATGATTCAGATCATAAGAAATCTGGGCGGAAACGAGACACAGCTCGGATATGCCACATTTTTACAGGCAATTCTCGAACTTCCCGTCATGGCACTCATCGGATATGTGTTAAAAAAGATAAGCGAAAGACATTTGCTTATTTTTTCCGCGGTATCTTTCTTTATCAAAACGGCGATTTTAATCTTTGCGACATCGATGATCGGAATGTATGTAAGCCAGTCATTCCAGATGTTTGCATATGCCGTGTTTATTCCCGTGGCGGCGTATTTTGCGGATAATGTCATGGCGGAAAACGACAAGGTAAAAGGCCAGGCTTTTATCAACTCGGCGATTACATTAGGCGGTGTTTTCAGCAATTTAATCTGCGGGAAACTCCTTGATGCGTTTGGAGTCAAAACCATGATTTTAACCGGCGTGGCGGTATGTCTTGTCGGCGTCGTAATTGTAGTGATTGCGATTTATCCGATGATGAAAAAAGTACCTAAAAGAGCATAAAGGAAAAAGATATGGAACTTTGGGACATTTACGATATTCACAGACAAAAGACAGGAGAAATAATGGAGCGCGGCGCGGAATTTAAAGAAGACGCCTACACCTGCGTAATGCATGTCTGCATTTTCAATTCCGAGGGAAAGATGCTTATCCAGCAGAGGCAGCCTTTTAAGACAACATGGCCCGGGCTCTGGGATTTAAGCATAGGCGGTCATATCGAGGCGGGCGAGACTTCTGAAGAATCGGCGGAGAGAGAACTCTTTGAAGAGCTTGGAATAAAGAGGGATTTTTTGAATGAAAGACCTCATTTTACCATCAATTTTGTTCACGGCTTCGATGATTACTTTTTTCTTTTAGAAGATATCGATTTGGATGAACTGACCCTCCAGGAAACGGAAGTCAAGGCCGTAAAATGGGCAGGGCGCGAAGAGATTAAAAAGATGATAGATGACGGGTCTTTTATACCGTATTTTAAAAGTCTCATCGATTTTATGTTTGAATCGGTAAACGGCAGGGGCGCACACGTAAACGAGCCCGACAGATTTGTAAAATAAATGTTGACCATTCCCTAAGGGAAGGCATTACGATAAAGAAAATATGAGTAAGAAAATTGCGATAATCGGAGGCGGTGTGGCAGGACTTTCCGCGGGAATTTATGCCGAACGCCTCGGATACGATACAACCATATATGAGAAAAATTCCGTCCTCGGCGGCAGTTTAAGCGGATGGTATCGAAACGGATATGCGATAGACAACTGTCTGCACTGGCTGACCGGAACGGCGGAAGGAACTCCGACAAATCTTTTATGGAAGGAGTTAGGCGTAATCGACGAGGAAACAAAAATCGTCGAGAGACCGTACTTAATTTCGTCTGAAACTAATGGTGTCAGGGTTACACTCTGGAGAGACGCCGAAAAGACGCGCCGTGAAATGCTTGAGATCTCACCCGAAGATGCGACGGAAATCAATCTTTTTATAGACTGCGTAAATGTGGCGAGCGACATCACGGCGAACTTATCGCATATTACGAAAATTGCGAAGACCGTGAACGAAGCAGAAACCGTGCTCTCGCATTTTGAGTTTGCGAGACGCGCCGTGCTTTACATGGGTCTTAACATTGAGCAGTGGGCCGAGAGATTTAAGAGCGAGGCAATTCGAAACCTTCTTTTAGACTTTTCTGCCAAGGAATACGAGTCCTACTGGCTTATCGTCGTATACAGCTTTTTTGCGAGCGGGAATGCAGACATCATAGACGGCGGTTCAATTAAAATCGCGGATAATCTGATAAAAACCTACTTAAACAAGGGCGGTAAAATCGAGCCGAATATGGCGGCAAAGCAGATTGTCTTAAAGAAAAAGAAACTGCCGAAGATAGAAAAAAAGGTTAAGATAAAAACCAAGACGGCCGAAAAAATCATTTTTGAAAACGGAGAGGAAGTGACGGCGGATTATATTATCTGTGCCTGCGACATAAAATATGTTTTCTCGAAGTTAATCAGAAAGAAAGGCCACAAGCCGAGAATTTTCAAATACATAAAAGATCACAGAAAAGAATTTCCGATGTATTCGGCTTTCCACGTAGCATTTTCGGTGGACGGTCTCTTTTATGAGATAGGAGATTCCCTGGGATTTGCCTGCAATCCGATAGAAGTCGGCATGCAGGAAATCGACAGAATTTATCTTAAAAACTACCGCGAATACGGAGATTATATTGCACCCGAAGGCAGGACCGTCGTTCAGGTGATGGTCATCCAGTATGAGAAGGATTTTAAGTTCTGGAAGAAACTCTACAAATCCGACGTGAAAAGATACTATCTGGCCAAGAACAATATTGCGAAGGCAATCATGGCGGAGATAGTGAAAAAGTACCCTCAGTATGACGGTAAAATGGAAATCCTTGATACCTGGACTCCGTATACTTACGCTTCAAGGAACAATGACACTAACGGTTCCTACATGCGTTTTATCACAACTGCTGTCAGCCGGAAAGCCAATATGTCGGCGGAAGTCAGAGGCGTGGAGAATGTGTTCCTGGCAGGCCACTGGCTAAGATACCCGGGCGGACTTCCGATGGCTGCACTTACCGGAAAAGCTGCGGTTGAAATAATAGAGGAAAAGAATAAACCGGTTCTTCCTTTTATAAACGAAATTGCGGGAAAAATAACGGATGTAAAGGATAATGTTGCAGAAAAGATAACCGATGTAAAGGATAATGTCGCAGAAAAGATAACGGATGTCAAAGACAACGTAAAAGAAAAAATAATCGACGTTAAAGAGAAAATAGGAAATTAATATGAGAAAAATACTGATAACAAATGATGACGGAATAGAAGCAGGCGGAATAATAAGGCTCGCAGAAGTTGCCAAAGAGTTTGGCGAAGTTTGGGTAATTGCTCCCGCGCACCAGCGAAGTGCGGCATCGCAGAGCATCACATTAAGAGAGCCGGTTGAGATTAAGGCACATGATTTTCCCGTGGAAGGAGTAAAGGCTTTTGCCTGCAGCGGAACTCCGGCGGACTGCGTCAGAGTCGGCAGTTTAAGCGTAATGCCGTATAAACCGGACGTTGTGCTCTCGGGAATAAACTACGGATACAATGTAGCCACGGATATTCAGTACTCTGCAACATGCGGAGCAGCATTTGAAGCAGCGTTTCAGGGATATATATCGATTGCTTTATCGGAAGATGCCCATAAATGCCATGATGTTACCGATGCATACATAAAGGAACTTCTTGAAGAATATATTGATGTAAAGCGGGACAGACATCAGATTTTAAACATCAATTTCCCGAGCGGAAATGTCGAAGACTGCAAGGGAATCCGCAGAAATGTCGGAACGTCCTCGGATTCTTTTTATCACGACCGATACAAAATGCTTGAAGAAAAAGAAGACGGAACAAGAGTCTATATAGTGGACGGAATTTACAACGAAGATGCCGAGGAAGGCACGGACTTCAGAGCAGTAGTTGAGAAGTACATTTCCGTAGGAGTGGTAAACAACATAAGATAAAAAAAGAACCGGTGCCTGACTAAATGTCCGGCACCGGTTTTGCATAGTTTTTAATATTTGATTTCCTGTCCAACATAAATCAGGTCAGGATTTTTAATTTTGTTTTTATCAACCAAAGCCTGAACGGTTGTTCCGAATACGTGAGCGATAGCTGTAAGGGTATCACCCTTCTTTACGATGTAAATACCTGATTCATTTCCGTATACTTTGCCTGAAGAGAAATTACTAACCAGATATGCAGGTCCGTACCAGGGAATTTCCGGGCTTGCAACTACTTGACTGCCGGGAATAGATACTGTTACAGTCTCGCCTTCAAACGGGAATGTATAAACAAGTGTTAACAGAGGATTGTCCTGCAAAGTTTTCATTATTTCGTAAGGTAATGAGAAATCGCCTGTATAATAAACAGTCGTCGCATTGCCGGTCTCTTTTATTACTTCTACACCGATTCCAACCTCTGTACGAATAGGATCGAGCCAATCTTTAATCTCGATTATTTCAGGTTCAGGAGTAGGTTCGGAAGGCTGTTCAGGAGTGGGTTCGGAAGGCTGTTCGGTAGCAGGTTCTGGCTCTTTTTCTTTTACAGTTACCGTAATAGTCTTTTCGAGTTTAGCGTAATCAGTTGTTTCCGATGCAGTAATTGTAACTTTTGCAGTTCCTTCTTTTATGGTGGTGATTGCGCCTGTGGTACTGTCAACAGTAATTGCATCACCTTCTGTTACCGCATAAGAAAGTGTTCCGTCTCCGGCAGTTAATTTTGCATCAATATTTTTTCCGGTGGTTCCGTTTATTAGTTCAATATTACTTGCATCTATTTCCGGAACATTCTTTTCGATAACCGTAACAGCTATATCAACATATGTTGAATTATAATTATCATTTTCTTTTGCTGTGACACGTACATGTGCTTCGCCAAGTGCCTTAGTAGAAATATTACCGTCTGCGTCTACGGAAATATAATCATCTCCGCTTGTTATGGTATAATCTATATCACCGTCGCCGGCATTTCTTGTAACATTAATCTTGGCGGTATTTCCGATTTTTACAGGAACATTATTAACTGTGATATCCTGATCTGCTTTATTAACCTTAACGTTTATATCCTTTGATGCTGCTTTATAATTGTCAGTTTCGGATGCTTTTACCGTAACAACAGCATCACCAGCTTTAATGGCAGTAACACTGCCGTTTGCTTCAACAGAAACAACATCAGTACCGGATTTTACTTCATAACTGATTTTACTTTCCGTATCAGTAGCAGATGCTGTTATTGTACCAGACTGACCATAGGTGAATTCTAAATTAGAAGCGGTAACAGTCTGATTTGCTTTATTAACTGTTACTGTAATGTCCTTGGTTGTTTTAGCATAAGCATCTGTTTCGGAAGCGGTTATAGTAACGGTAGCTGTTCCTACTTTAATAGGGGTAATAACTCCGTCTGAAGAAACAGAAATAACATCATCACCTGCAGTTACCGCATAACTTAAATCACCATCTCCGTCTGTAGATGCAGTTATTTTTTTCGTTTCACCATAATCTAATGTTATATTGGAAGAGGAAATAGTTTGATTTAATTTAACTGTTACTGTGATTTCTTTTGTTGCATCATAATAATTGGTTGTTTCTGCAGCAGTAATTGTTACAGTAGCTGTTCCGACTGAGTGTGGGGTAATAGTACCATTGGCATCAACAGAAATAACATCATTTCCTGAAGTTACGGCATAACTTAAACCGCCATCTCCATCTGTAGATGCAGTTATTTTTCCTGTTTCACCAAATTCTAATGTTATATCGGAAGCGGTAATAGTTTGAATATAATCTGATACACAAAAATTATCAATATTTAGCCAATAATTATCACTTGAATCATAATGTCTAATCATAATATAGCAGGTAGAATTGGCAAATGAACTTAAATCTAATGTTATGTTTTTGAAATGTCTGCTATAACTTGAATCTAGGGTTAAACTGTATAATTCGGTCATTTCCGACAGTTCTTTGCCGGTCCCGATATATACTGAAAAATGTTCAGCAACATAATTATTGTCCTGAGCACAAACCCAAAAGGACAACTTGGAGGAAGAAGAAATATACAGAGCAGGTGAATATATATAGTTGTCAGGATAAAGAATACCTATATTATTTATGTATGATGCAGATGATAGACAATTATCATCTATGCAAGTAAATTGATTATAATTATTGTCATCATCAATCCAATTATATCCATCACCATCGGCATCATAAAAAGACCAGCCCTGTGAAATTAAACTGGAAATAGTTTCGTTCTCAAAATCTTCAAAAAAGTCTTTTTCTCCTTTTGAAGGTGCAGCATTAGCTTTTATTGAAAAACTTCCGATTGCTCCGCCTATTACCAGCAGAAAAGCACAAAGAGAACATAGAATTCTTTGTCCGTACTTAACAAATTTAGGTTTTAATTTTCTTTTTTTCATAAAGCCTCCTTTAAAGTTTGTAGGGGCGCTAAATGGAAAAATAAATAGTGCCCTTCGTCCAAATTTTCAAATATGAACAAAGGGCAATCTTTATAATTTCTATTTATCCAAAACAATCCACCCCTCAATATAAAAGTACCATTTTAGCCTGTTTTTTGTCAAACAATAAATGAGGTTTTGGGTGATTAATTGAAAAAAATTTAAATGATAATTTAGCTTTAAAATATTATAAAAAAGAAAACTATGGTTTTTGGATAATGTATTTATTAATTGGATTTCCCATGGCTGAGAATTTTGCTTCGTACTCGGTCATGATGTTTCCTTCGCAGAGTTTTTTATCAGCATGAAGGTCTCTCGTGAATGCAATCATTTTCCAGCCGGCAGCTTCGACTTCCTCGAGTGCAAAATCGAACAGGTCGTTGTTGTCGGTTTTAAATTCGATGAAACCTGCATCTTTTAGGATGGTTTCGTATCGTTTCAAAAACTGTCTGCTCTCGAGCCTTCTTTTAGCATGTCTGTCTTTGGGCCAGGGGTCCGAGAAATTAAGATAAATCTTGTCAATCTCGCCCGCATCAAAGACGTCCGTTATATCTTCCGCATCCATTCTGATGAAGATCAGGTTGGGGAGCGGTTCTTCTTCCATTTTCTGAATAGCCCGTAAAAGAACCGATGAGTATTTTTCGATTCCGACGAAGTTGATATCGGGATTTTGACGTGCCATTTCATATATAAACTGGCCCTTGCCCATTCCGATTTCTATTTGTATGGGCTTATCGTTGGCAAAGTACTCGCGCACCTTTCCTTTTCTTTCGGTTTCGTCATGTATTACAAAGTTGCTCGCAGCGATATATTCTTTTGAGCCGGGTACGTTTTTAAGTCTCATAAATCTTCCTTTTCATAAAGTGCTAAAAGATATTATACATAAAAAGGGAACAAATAAAAGAGGTTAGCAGTTCCCGGTATATACATAATCAAGATTATCTCTTGCTACATCGGCTAAATGATATACAAGCGAAACGTTCGTCGGAGATTTATCACGCATATGGAAGCGCGGGAAAAATCTGGAAATGTGAAGCGGAATGTTTTTTCCGATTTCATTGCCCTCTGAGTCTTTCAGTGAGCGGATCCAGGAGCTGATTTCACGCATTTCTTCTTCGGTATCGTTTTCACCCGGAACAATTAACGTGGTCAGTTCAACGTGGCAGAATTTTACGGCTTCTTCGATGAAGCGTTTCGTCATTTCCAAATCACCGCCCAGGGTTTTTTTATAATAATTCTCGGTAAATCCTTTTAGATCTATATTCATTGCATCAATATACGGTTCGAGTTTTCGTAAAACAGATATTTCAGCAGTTCCGTTTGTGACTAAAACATTTAAAAGGCCTGCTTCGTGCGAAAGCTTTGCGGTATCGCGGACGAACTCATAACCTATTAAGGGTTCGTTGTATGTAAAGGCAATACCGATATTGTTACGATTCTTCATTGAAAGTGCGAGTTCAACCAATTCATCGGGAGTGATAGTTCTTGCTTCAGACTTCCATTCGGAGACTTCCAAACCCCAGGAGATGTCGGAATTCTGGCAGAAAGGACAGCGGAGATTACATCCGTAGCTTCCGACTGAAAGAATGTTTTTTCCGGGATGAAAGCGTTTTAAGGGCTTTTTTTCGATTGGGTCTAAAGCAATGCCGGTGATTTTGCCGTAGTTTTCCGCAATCACTTTTCCTTCTTTTATGATCCGTGCTCCGCAAAAGCCGAGGCCACCTTCTTTAATTTCACAGTGTCTGAAACAGACTTCGCAATTTGCCATAATTAATCTCCTAAAAAAATATTATCAAATCGGGTAAGGTTTTTCCATCAT
This sequence comes from Lachnospiraceae bacterium G41, assembly GCA_900100245.1. GTDB lineage: Bacteria > Bacillota > Clostridia > Lachnospirales > Lachnospiraceae > UBA3766. The sequence continues at coordinate 26,429 of FNEU01000007.1, read as the reverse complement.
TTGATTTGTTATTCGCGGGCAAACGAATTATAATTTAATTATGAAAATTTCAAGCGAATTAAAATTAATAGGTGACGAATTCTGCGGAGGTTACAGCTGCGGTCTGACAATGCATGACAGCGCAACTATGCGCGGGTTTACTCTGACAGAAGGAAGCGAAGATTTTGAAGAAGGCATCGCGGCGTATGAAAACGGCGAGGGTCTTCTTTTAATTGTGAACAAAGCGAAAGAAGGAGACGCACTTCGCGTAAAAACCACAATTACAAACAACTCGGACAAAGAAGTAACCATGGAGATGCTCACAAGCTTCTGCCTATCCGAAATAAATGCGGATAAAGTGCACAGGCTTTTGTCGTTCTGGAGCGCTGAAGGAAGGTTAAAAACTGAGACCATTGAAGAGATGAATATGGAGCCTTCGTGGATGCATTTCGGAGTGCGTGTCGAAAAGTTCGGAAGCGTGGGCTCGATGCCCGTGAGGAAATATTTCCCTTTCCTAGCCTTAGAGGATTCCAAAACCGGCGAGTTTGTCGGAATGCAGCTTTATCTCGCATCCTCATGGCAGATGGAGATAATTTGCAGGGAAGATGAAAAGCTGACGGTTACGGGCGGAATCGCCGACAGGGATTTCGGACACTGGACGAAGACTCTAAAGATCGGCGAAACTTTCGAGGCTCCCGAGGCCGTAATAGCACGCGGAGACTCTTTATATGATGTATGCGATAAGCTCGTAAAAGCACAGCACCCGAATATTTCAGAGGTTGATTCGGATATGGGAATTGTATTCAACGAATACTGCGCGACCTGGGGCGATCCGACATTTGAAAAGGTTAAAAAAGTAGCTGATAAAATAGAAGGCAGGGGCATAAAATATCTGGTAATCGATTCCGGCTGGTACATTGACCCCGAGACTCACTGGTGGGACTTTCTCGGTGACTGGGATGTGAACGAAAAACGTTTCCCGGGCGGGCTTAAGCCGATAGGCGATTATGTGAGGTCTAAGGGAATGATTCCCGGAGTCTGGTTTGAAATGGACGCAATTACTTCGGGCAGCAAACATTTTAACGAAACGGAACACATCCTAAAAAAAGACGGAATGCCTCTAACCGTAGGCGGCAGAAGATTCTGGGATATGGAAGATAAGTGGGTTAAGTCGTTCCTTGAAGAAAAGGTTATTAAACTCCTAAAAGATTCAAACTTCGGATATGTAAAAATCGATCATAACGAACCTTACGGCATAGGCTGCGACGGAGCGGAAAGCCTCGGTGAAGGGTTACGTAGAAAAATAGTCGCCACGCAGGAATTCTTTACCAAAATGAAAGAAGAAATACCTGACCTTGTGATAGAAAACTGCTCTGCAGGCGGTCACAGACTTGAGCCTTCGATGATGAAGATTTGTTCCATGGCAAGTTTTTCGGATGCGCATGAAACAACTGCGATTCCTTTAATTGCGGCAAATCTTCACAGAGTCATAAGACCTGAGCAGAGCCAGATCTGGGCAGTGCTTCGCGCGTCGGACAGCAAAGAAAGAATCGAATATTCCCTAGCCGCTACATTCTTAGGACGTATGTGTTTAAGCGGAGATATTTATGAATTAACCGACGAACAGTGGGCTGTGGTAGACGAGGGAATTGAGTTTTATAAGAAAGCGGCTGACATCATAAAAAACGGCAAAACCATCGTGCACCGCGTGGAAAGTACTTCCTACAACAATCCAAAGGGGCAGCAGCTTTTAATAAGAAAATACGGTGAAAAGAGACTGGCGATTTTACATCGATTCGAGGATTCAAAGAAGTGGATTCCCGAGTTTCCCAAGGGATGTAAAATACTGGCTGAATTCGGAAGCGGAGAAACCGATTTCAGCGCAAAAGCCTGGATTTATGAGACAAATGAGTAAAAGGATATTAAACTGCATTTGATGCATGGGGAGTTTTTATGGGTGAACTGGGATTTTGTTTTTTATTGATTTTAATAGTGCTTCTTCCGATTGTGCCGACGATAATTGCTTTGACTCAGTACAAGAAGAAGACACAAAAAGAATTCGAAAGAACGGATAAGGATAAACATCGGTATTATCCGATTATTTTTTCAAAGTCGGCACGAGTGGCGATTTTCTTCGTGCTCTTATCCATGTTTTTGTTTGTGCTTCCGAGTTTCCCGATAATTATGATTCATCTGCTTTTTCCGGAAATAAAACTCTGGATTGCGATTGCTGTAATCGAGTTTCTCGGTATTTTATGTATTTTCATTTATTACCGTTTTCTGGTATTTGACATTGATTTCGTTGAGCTTGATAAAAAGAGTTTTGAAATCGTTCATAAAAACGGTAAAAGAGAATTATATTCGCTTGCGACTTATGAAAGGTCCTATGAAAACACTTTTCACACGAAATATGCAAAGGGCATTACTCGAGGACTTATCTTTGAGATTGCAGGTAAAAAGAAAGAAGTAAATCTTGATTTCCTTGGAGATGAAGGATTTGTGATATTTAACGGTGATCTGCAGGCGTTGTTAAAGAACGGCGAACTTCCCGTAGTGGCAACTGAAAAGACGGTTGAAGAGAAACCTGTGGCAGAAAAAGCTGATAAAAAAGAAGCCAACCAGGCAGAAACGAAAGAAACAGATAATAATCTTTTAGGATATGATTTTTATATATTCATAAAGAATTCCACCAAGGCGGCAATTGACGCAGCGCTCAAAGAATACGATGAAATCTATACTTCAGATTCTGTGTTTAAATATGTTACGGGCGATGTTCCCGAGACTGCCTGGAATTACGCAGAGCTTATTTTGGAGAATAAAGTTGATGAAGATGCTCTGATATTTGAATACTTTAATATTCTTTTATGGTTAAAAGACAAATCAAAAATCTTGTTTGCATTTGCCTTTCCGAATGATTATTTGCACGCGCCGATTTATGCGGTTTGCGACCTGAAAAATCCTATGGGTGATACCTGCCACGGTATTATGAACAAAAAGGAATTTAACTACAATGTTCCCGAAATGGCATTCGAGTGGGGCAAGGAACTGCCTGAAAAATTCGATTATAATGCAATGCTTAAAGAAGAATTTGCGTTTAAAAAGGAATGGTTTGATATAATTGTAAGGAATTCGATTTCTCAGACAGCCGGACTGGAAAAGGCTTCCTCATCAGAAGTCGAATGGCGTATGCGAATCACGGACTACGAATTTACGGTTAATTCTTACGAGGAATTCCAGGGAAGTCTCGATGAGGCACTAACGACTGTTGAAATGGGGCATGAGGAATTCCTGGTAGTCGAGCCTTCAATTCCGCAAAAAGGAATCGCTTTTATGCAGGTTTGCGCAGAACGTAACTCCGACAAAATGCATATTGAAGCGGGATTAAATAAAAAAGACGAAAAGGGTTATCCTTTTATACTTTGTAAGGATGGCGTAACCGTCGGCGAATGTCTGGATCTTTTCTCGGATTTTTATGAGGGATGGAACGTGGATACAACAGGCTGGTACAAACTTCAGTCACCGGATTAATACAGGGGGTATTTTATGAACGAAAACATCGTAAAAAGAAACGAACTTTTGGCACAGAAGGTCATCAAAGGTCTTGAGTCGAGAAACATGAGCGGATATTATGCCGCAGACAAAGAAGAGGCTTTAAAAATCGCACTTTCCTTAATACCCGAGGGCAGCAGCATCGGAATGGGCGGTGCTATGAGCGTGCATGAAATCGGCCTTTCGGATGCTTTGAAAAACGGTAATTACAATTTTATTGACAGGGATGCTTCTGATGATAAAAGAGGTGTAATGCTTGCAACATATGATGCGGATTTCTTCTTATCAAGCGTGAATGCAATAAGCGATGACGGTGTAATCATCAATATCGACGGCAATGCCAACAGAGTATCAGCCATCGCTCAGGGTCCGAAGAAAGTCCTTTTTATCGTAGGAATGAACAAGGTCTGCGGAGATGTTGACTCGGCACTTAAGCGCGCAAGAAATATCGCAGCGCCCACCAACGCACAGAGATTCGGCCTTTCTACACCCTGTTCAAAGACCGGAACATGTTTTAACTGCAAATCACCGGACACCATCTGCTGTCAGTTCTTAATCACGAGATATTCACGTCATAAGGATAGAATCCACGTGATTTTGGTGAATGACAACCTGGGATTTTAATTTATACTGAGGGATATTTTATTTTAAATGAACGATACTGCTAAAATTATTCGACCTAAAAAGAATTCGTTTGACATTTTTGTAAAAACAGCAATTATTATTATCGCTGCAGTAAGCATTCTTGCTGCAATTAAATGTATTATTGTCGGACTTCAAAGAGATGAAGAATACGCTCTTTCGTTGTCTTACAGACTTATTAACGGCGATAAACTCTTAACGCAGGTCTGGGATCCGCACCAGACCTCTGCGTTTCTTTTATCATTGATCGAATGGATATTCATCAAGGTCACGGGCGGCACGACCTACCTTGTTTTATGGTGCAAAATCGCCGGCACTTTAATTCACGCCGCAATCGCTTTTTATCTGTACAGAACACTCAAATTCTTCGCGCCGAGAAACATCTCGATTTTACTCGGCCTGGTGTACTTTGGCATTCTTCCCAAGGACGGAATTATTCCCGAATTTTCGATAATGCTTGCGTGGTCAATTACGCTTATTATCATTGTTTTGGCCAAGATGAAATTTTTTGCCGGAAAATTGGCTTTAATCCCTGATGATAAAAGCCCCGAATATATAAAAAACAAACGCAAGATAATTATATTATGCGTATTTCTGGCACTTTTCTCGTTCGGCATGATGCTTTCTTATCCGTCGACCGTTCTTGTAGTTCCTTTCATATACGCATTCCTAATAATTGACAGAAAAAAGAATCCAAAGGCGGTTTTAATTGTTTTTCCGTCTGTTTTAATCGGGCTTTCACTTGCATATCTCGGATATCTTTTTTCGTATATGACATTGAGCGAACTTATTACAAATATTTTTGATGCTCTTAAAGCCTGCGGCTCCCACAATTACAGGGATGAAGGCAAGGGAGTGATATTGTTAAAGAACATTGGAACATTAATGTTTTTTACATCGATTGCCGCTGTTTTTTCTTTTATCATCTGTTTTGTAACAAAGCTTTTTCTTGAGCATAAAACCAAGGCGAAAATCAAAATAGAGCCAGAGCATGTTATTATGATTGCAATCATCCTAGGTGCAATCGCGCAGATTTTCTTCTGTGCTTTCGGCATTTTCGAATATCTGTACAGTTACGAACTCTCGTATTTTTTCTGGATATTCGCGTTTAAGTTCGTAATCATGATAAGGCGAAGAAAAATTGCCTACAGCAAACTTCTTTTACGATTTTTAATCCTAAATATTTTAAGCTTCCTGGCGGTTATCGTGCTGACCAATCTGACGATTTTCACATCGATTCCGTACTGTATTTCAGGGCTTGTCGTATCGCTGCTTGCAATCTTTTTATATGCCGATAAAAAGAGCGTGAGATTAAGAAAACTTGCCGTGATAACAATACTGGCCGTTGCGCTTTCGAATAACTTCTTCAAAGGCTTTTCGTACTCTTCAAACGACGGTTACAACTGGAATGTTTTATGCGCCAACAAGCTGATTCACAGCGGTGCCGCCAAGGGAATTGTGACCGAATATATGACCGGATATATCAACGAGAAAGCTAAAGAGGACTGGGAAAATCTCATAAAAGACGGCGACAACGTCCTGGTCTGGGATTTCACATCGCTTTACTACCTTAACAAAGACGTAAATATCTCAAGTTACACGACGATTTCGACGCCCACTTATTACGTGGATTCGCTCAAAAAATACTGGTCGAACAATCCCGACAAATATCCCGATGTAATCGCAGTTTCAGTATGGTTTGGGGATGATTACAGGATGGAGGATTGCGACCATTTCCTTGACTGGATTGAGAACGAATTCGACGCCGACGAGGTGGTTGAAAAGGAGTATTACAGGTATTACATCCGCAGACGTTGATACAAATCATAAAAGAACTGATCCGGGAAAAGAAAATCTCGCTTTATGTTTGAGAAATAATAGAAAATATAGTAAGATAAATGTGTTGTTTTAAAACATCTTTTAGGGTGTTTTGAAAATTTAGATTTACGAGGGATTCAATGAAGTTTAAGAACCTTTGCAAACGCATTTTGCCTGTGGCTTTGGCTGCAATAATGGCGCTTGCTTTGCCTGTAAATGTAAAGGCTGACGATCCGGTGGATTATGATGCGCTCGCCGAAGCCAGAAAATCACTTCCGATTCAGTCGAATGCCATAACAGACTGGCCGCAGGGACCTGAGGTTTCCGCCGAGGGTGCGATACTGATAGAAGCCAAGACCGGAGCAATTCTCTACGCCAAGAATATAGACGAGCGACTTTATCCCGCGAGTACAACCAAGATTTTAACCTGTACTCTTGCAATGGAAAACTGTGACCTCGATGAGATGGTTACATTTTCTAAGGAAGCCATAAATTCCGTTCCCTGGGACGGCTCGAAAGTCGGAATGGACCCGGGCAACTCGATTACGATGGAACAGGCACTCGAAGCCATTCTGGTAGGAAGTGCGAACGAAGTATCAAACGGTGTTGCGGAGCATGTGGCAGGAAGCATGGACGAGTTCGTCAATATGATGAACAAGCGTGTCGAGGAACTCGGACTTGAAAATACGCATTTTGCCAACGCGAACGGTCTTTACGACGACAATCATTACACATCGGCATATGACCTTGCGATAATTGCAAAAGATTTCTTCAGCTATGAAATTCTCTGTAAGTTAGCAAGAACTCCCAAGGTTGATTTTACGGCGACAGCCACTCAGCCCGATGAATTTACAATCAATTCAAAGAACCTTCTTTTACCCGGTAAAAAATACGAGTACGAATATCTCGTAGGATCAAAGACGGGATATACCGACAAAGCCAGACAAACGCTGGTTTCCTGTGCAAAGAAGGACGGCATGGAATTAATCTGCGTTGTACTGATGGAAGAATCACCGACGCAGTTTACCGATACGAGAGCACTGTTTGAATACGGCTTTAACAATTTCACACTCGAATCCATCAAAGGCAAAGAATTCAGTTTTGATTCGAACAAGAGCGGTTTTTTTAAGACCGGAACGGATATTTTCGGAGATTCCGAAGACATCTTAATGTTAAACGACAATGCAAAAGTGGTACTTCCCACCAATGCAACATTCGACGATTTAAAAATGAATGTTGTATACGATACCGACAATGTGAATGCCGTGGCAAAAGCCGAATACTCCTACAACGGAAATGTGGTCGGATATGCGGACATATTGTTGAACACGCAAAAGACCACGCTGTTTGAGGATTCACCCCAGACCGTATCTAGCGAGGATGTGCCGTATGTTTCCAACAAGGACGGCAAATCGGTCTTCGTTAATATAAAATACATTCTGATTTCCCTGGTAGTATTTGTCTTGGTCGTTTCGCTTGCAATCATCATCTATCGAAAAATCGTGCTTGCAAAACGTGAGATTAAGAAAAAAGCCAGAAACAAGAGCAGGGAAAAAGACAGGGTTTACAGAGATCCTTCCAAGAGAAAAAATTTCAAATTATAAAGAAACATAAAAGAAAAAGCAGTTCAAAACGAACTGCTTTTTTATTGCTTTTTTAATTGTCTTCTTCGACAGGCTTTTCTTCAGTTTCCACATCTTTATTTTTCTTCTTTTTACCGAATACCAGGAACTTACTGAAGATGTAATTCGCAATGGTTACAAGAACTGCGGAAATGAATATTTTAACAAACCAGTAGTAAATCTTGTCCTGTGTAGTGATATCGGTTATGACGAAATTAAGTTTACCCAGAAGATTAATGAGAAAACTTTCAAAAGAAACGATATTTACGAAGAACCACATGATTGCGACATCGAGAACCCATGTGGAAAGTCTTGATGCTGCGAATCCGCCGAATTCTTTTAGGATTTTCTTATTCTTGCTTTTAAAAACCCATGCCCTGTTTAAAGGATATGCAAAGCAAACTCCGACAACCCAGCCGAAAGTGTTAATCAAGAAATTTTGAAAAGATATGTTGGAGTCAAGGAAAAACTTAGCCACAAAGCAGGCGCCCCACGAAACGATGGTTGTGAGGACACCTACGATAAGGTATACGATTATTTCTTCATATTTTTTGTAAAGTTCTTTTATTTTACCCATTTTTATCTCGTTTCAATTATTTTGTAGTTGCAATCATGTCTGCGATGCACCAGTGAGGATTATCGATGCCGTCATCGGAATCATCGTAGTAAATAAAGAATACGGTTGAGTCAAAGTCGTTTGAAATCTTTTCGCCCGTTCTGGTTAAAATCATATTCTTTGAGAATGCGATGTGAAGCGAATAGCAAACATCCGAATATTCGGCATAATTATCCACTACGACATTTGTATATTTGGGATCGTCAAATTTATGAGCCGAGGTGAATGTGATATCAACACCGCCTGCCCACTGTTTTGCCATGTTCCAGTAGTCCGAGTCTTTTATGAGGAATGACTGTACGGTTGCAAGACCGTGATTTGCGCCGCCTAAGTCATCGGTATTAAAGTCTTCGTAGGTCTGAACCATCGAAAGAGCTTCGTTTTTACGCTCTTCGCTTAATTCGGAAGCGGCCGATGCGTAGATGGCTTTGACTTTGTTGCCGTTGATTTCGATGGGAACTTCTTCGCCGTTGGTATTTAATACTTTGATGTCGGAATCCGCGAGCACATTTTCAACTTTGTATTCCACGTAGGAAGGCATGGAAATATATTTCGAAACATACGCAAACTCGGGAATTTCTTCTACTTTATCCGTTTTGTAGGTTGTATCTACATGTCGGTTGTTAATGACGGGTGTATAGCCGTCGGGAATCGAGAATGTGTAATTACTTAAGTTTATGCTGCAAACCGGCTCGATAGTATCGACATCCCAGTCCATAATTGTAAGGATTGCAAAGATTTTCTCCTGGCTGATGGCCTTTAGGGTAACTCTTGCAACCTGCTCGCCGTCAGCACTTATGTTGTAAACGGGAGCTTCGGTAATATAGCTGGTCGGATCCTTTTCGGCCGTAAAAGATGTGTGAGTGCCGAGAGAAGCAATGTAATCGTCAAGCAGGGATTCGCTGTCGACGAATGTTAAGTCAAGGCTTTCAAAAGTAAAGTCCGAAGCAGTTAAAGAGCCTTCTTTGGCGTTCTTTTCAAAGGTTTCCACGAAAGAAGCAATGTAATTATCGGACTGCGAATTCTCATATCTCTTCAGGCACACATCCGTATATTTTAAGAATAAAAACGCAAGTACGATTAGGATTGCGGTATAAAGTCCGAGGCCAATCCAGAAAGCAGGGGACTGCTTTTTCTGAGGCACGGGACGAGAAGGTCTTCTCACTGATGAAGATGAGGAAGGTCTTTTTACGCTATTTCCTGAAGAAGGTCTTCTTTGTGCGGAGGACGAACTTCCCGATGAAGGACGGCCTGAAGTTGAAGAAGGACGACCGGAAGCAGGTCTTCTTGCTTCGGCAGATGCGGGGCGTCTTGCCCCCGAAGACTGTCCTGCAGCACCTGCGCGATCTTCGCGCATTTTTCTCATACGCTCGTTTGCAAGCTCACGCATGGAGGGCTGATGATTATTTTGTCTGTTTGTATTGTTTTCGTTAGCCATGTCGCACCTCCTTAGTTCTTGGGCATTACCGCAAATGCTGTCGGTAATTTCCATGATGAATTCTTGTAATAGAAGGTTACGCTCGACATTTCATATGCGTCTTTGTAGACCATGGAAGAAGAACTTCCGCCGTCGAGATTGGCTGCGTTAACTGCGCCGTATTCCTGCATGATTCCGATAAGGTCGGAAGCGGTTGCACCGAGATGTCCGCTCGCACCACGTCCGTCGGTTACAAGGAAAAGAACCGCACCGTCGGCACGCTGACCGATGGCCGTACGGGGATTTGCGCCGGAGCCCGTACCGTTAAGCACTCTGGCTTCGCCGTTTGAAATAAGTGAAACGAAGTGGTTATTTGAATCGGAGGATTCTTCCTGGAAGCAGTGCGCATCGCGGATGCCCTCCGTTTTAACGTAATTTTCAAAATCTGCAGCCGACATTCCGGTTAAATCTTTTATGATTAAAATATTGTCGTTGTTAAAGCCGATCATATAAAGACCTGTCAGACCTGAAGGCTGGTTGTAAGTAATCTGGCCGTTTTCGACTACTACACCAAGGGGTTTGCCGCCCTTGTTGCCGACAGAAACATAGATACCTGCGTTTACGCCACCGATGGCGCCTCTGTCGGAAATGATTTCGTCGAGGTTTTTACCGTACTCGCCCCAGTTTCCGTTTTCGCTGGTTGTAGCCATTACAACCTGTGAGGGATCTTTTATGATCATCATTTTTGCAAAGAAAGTACGACCGGAAATCTCTTCAATGCGAATTCCGTTCTCGTCAAATTCTTCGTCTGCATAAGGGTTTTCCTCGCCCGATTCGGGATCGTCGGAAGCTGTATTGATGGAAATAAGAGAAGTATCGACTGTGGTGTCGACCTTTTCCATTTTATTTTTGTCTACGATTTCCTGAATTTCTTCTTCGCTGCAAACCCAGTTAGCCAGGAATTTAAGCTGACCGGTTTCAAGAATGGTAGTGATAAAAAGTGTTCTTGCGGCTTCGGAAGGACCGTTGCAGCATTTCTGGAGCATGATGTAAAAAGCTCCAAAGAAAACAGTTAATGTTACAAGCAGTACAAGTGCTATTCTGCCGACGAGACCGAGCACTTTTTTGAGTGCGCCTCTTTTGCCGGATGTGATAAAAATAAGTATTACTGCTCCGATTATTAAAGCAATCAGAACTGCAAAAATAATAAATGGCATGTGAGTAAAAAACCTCCGGAATGTTTATGTTTGGTTTTATTTGTTCTTCTTTACGAAAACCCAGTTCTGCTGGATTCTGAAACTTAAGAAGAAAAGGAATGTATCAACGACAATCTTGATTAATGTATCGAAGATGCTGCCGTCTTTTAGGTTAAATACAATGGTTGAGAAAAGATACAACAGACCTGCGGATGCGATGTACTGGCACACACAGAGGATGTAGTATTTAACCATGGTTGAGCCGTATGCGTCTTTTGATTTGAAAACAACTTTCCTGTTGACCGAAAAATTGACAAATGACGAAGTGAGACGGGCAATGCCTGTCGCAAGCGGAATACGAAGTTCATTCGAGAATCCGAGCTTTCCGAACAAGAAATTCAAAATCGTAAAAAGTGTCACATCCACGAGCGTTGATGCAAGGGAACTTGCGATATATTTTATGATGATACCGTAAATTCTGATGGAGTCGCGGATAGGTCTGAAATGCGAGGTCTGGTTTTCCTCGAGATAAATGGTCTGGATAACGACTTCCTTAAAAGAAATGCCCGCGTGCTTAACAGCGAAGAACTGATTTGTCTCGTATTCGTATCTGTCGCCGTCGACCTCGGTCATCATTTTTAAATGCTCGAAAGGAATGGCACGAAGACCGGTCTGGGTATCGGAAACTTTTATTCCGCAAAGAAGTCTGAAAACCATTTTGGTGCAGACATTTCCGAATTTTGATCTGGCGGGAACGTCTTTTCCGCTGAAATTACGCACGCCGAGAACAACCGAGTGCGGGTTTTCCTCGAGCTTTTCGATACATTTTTTAACATCCGTCGCAAGATGCTGTCCGTCGCCGTCAACCGTGATTACATTGGGTTTGTTCGGTCGGTTTTCAAGTATGTATTCGAAAGCGGTTTTCATGGCGCGACCCTTGCCTTTGTTTACTTCGTGAACAAGTAGAGTTACGCCGTCGAAAGCCTTCGCTTCTTCAAAGCGTGCTTTATGCTCCTCATCGGACCCGTCGTCGACGAGGACTATGTCATCAAAGCCTTCGTCAATCAGGCTTTTGACAGTCGATATTATTTTTTCGTCCGGGTTTAAACTCGGAATTATTACTGTAGCATTCATATTTAAGTTATTCTTCTTCCGCTTTTAAAGCAGGAGTTTTTTCTTCATTGTAAAAGATTTTGTCGCAGGTTTCTGGCTTCTTCTCTCTGAACTTTTTAATCAAAAAGTCTCCTAAAAGACATGCCAGAATGCCGAGTGCGGTACCTGTTATGGCACCTGCGATAACGTCGGTCGGATAATGGATTCCGACATAAAGTCTCGAAACACTTATGAGGATTGCAACTACAAGAAGCGGAATCGAAAACTTCTTGGGCAGTTTCTTTAAGAAAACGGTTGCAGCCGCAAAGGAAGATCCCGTGTGGCCCGAAGGGAAGGATGCGTCGTGTGCGTGTTTTATGATGCACTCAAGTCCCGCGATAATTTCGTAGGGACGAATTCTTCCGATAACATTTTTAAGAATTGCATTGTTTACTATAACCGAGAAAAGAAGCGCAACGAGTGCGAAGATTCCGGCCTTTCTCGTTTTTTTGGGTATGCAGAGGATTAATGCAAGACCAATCCAGAAATATCCGTTGTCTCCGAGATGTGTGATGAACTTGAATATCACGTCAAGGACGGGATTTCTTACCACATCCTGAATCCATAAAAGAATTGTTGAATCAAACTGTAAAATCATAATACTTCCTTATTTTTTCACATAATCCAATAAATTATATCAAAATAAGGAAACGATTACAACCGACCACAGTAGAAGAGAGATAAAAAATCACAGAAAAAACACGAGATATTGTATTTTATGAGAAGAATAATCATATATAATGTGGTATAATATCTTCAAAGAAAAAAGTGAGCAGGAAAAATGAGAGTAGAATATACCATTATCCGCAGTTCCAGACGTACGATGAGCATCGAAATAAAGCCTGACGGAAGGATGCTTATAAGAATCCCTTACCGCGTTTCCGATGCAGAGGCTAAAAGATTCGTCGAGAGCAAGGCAGACTGGATTCGAAAGACGCTTACAAAGATTGAAGAGAGAAACGAAGAGAATCCTCCGGGCGAGAAATTCAGCGAAACGGAACTTAAAATAATTAAGAAAAAAGCGAAAAAAGAAATACCGATTCTGGTGGATTACTATGCGCCGAAGATCGGAGTGACTTACGGCCGAATATCCATCAGGGCGCAAAGAACACTCTGGGGGAGCTGTACTGCAGAGGGAAATTTAAACTTTAACTGCCTTTTGGTGCTTCTTCCGGAACGGGTCATGAGGTACGTGGTGGTTCACGAACTCTGTCACAGAAAGGAAATGAATCACTCAAAACGTTTCTGGGCCGAGGTAGGAAAGGTTCTGCCGGATTACAAAGCCCTACGAAAGCAGCTTAAGGATGAGGGAACAAATCTGCTTGAGAGGCTCTAACAATTCTCCTACAAAATATAGTATTTTTATGAGAAAGAAACTTCTTATTATAAAGGGAGTTTAAAAATATAAAAAAGTCCGAAAAATACCGATAAAAAGGGCAAAACAAGACACCTGAGGGACATATGCAGGAAAGATGATGTTGAAAATGCCTAAAATCACAATATTATGTGCTCAAAGTGTGAAAAAATGCGTATATTTAGGCATTTTTCCTTGACAAATGACCGAAAAAACACTATAAATAATATAAGTGCTAACGAAGCACAAAATATTGTATATAGGAGGAGTTCATAATGAACAAAACAGAATTAGTTGCAGCTATGGCTGACAAGGCTGGTATATCAAAGAAAGATGCTGATAAGGCACTCGCTGCTTTTATCGACGTAGTTGGTACAGAGTTAACAAAGAAGGACGGAAAGGTTCAGTTAGTAGGCTTCGGTACATTCGAAGTTGCTCAGAGAGCTGCTAGAACAGGTCTTAATCCTTTAACAAAAGAAAAGATCAAAATCAAAGCTTCTAAGGCTCCTAAGTTCAAAGCTGGTAAGGCTTTAAAGGACAAAGTTAACAAGAAGAAATAATTGATTGTTATCGACTAATCAAGGGCAGCTTTTACAGCTGCCCTTTTTACGTATTCGAAAGGCATAATAAATGAGATTAGACAAATATTTAAAAGTATCCAGACTTATTAAAAGAAGAACAGTTGCCAATGAGGCATGCGACGCCGGAAGGGTAAGTATCAACGATAAAGTTGCCAAGGCTTCAACAGATGTGAAGGTTGGCGACGTCATTTCGATCAAGTTCGGCGAAAAGACCGTAACCGCTAAGATTCTCAGTATTACAGAGACTATTCACAAGGAAGACGCCAAAGATATGTACGAACTTATGTAACCCGAAGCACTCTTTTATGGTTAACATAAGTGAACGGTGCACATTTAATAAATAACCTAAAAAAAGCCCGTAAATTCTACACAAAACGAATGTTCGATTATTAAAAATTTTTGAAAAAAGGTTACATAATTTTCGAAAAACCGTTTGACATGAAAATTCAGAAATCGTAAACTATTTATGTCAACTGTGGTGGACAATCAGGTTGGCTCGGTTGATTAATTGTTTTTAGGGGACGATTTCGATGAAATGGTGGCAGGTACCTGCTTATAGAATTCAAAAATTTAAGAAGAGTACTCTGATTACTCCGATAATTGTTTTGGTACTGATCGTCATCATGGTCGGAGCGGTAAGCATCGGATGCGCTTCCTTAAGAGCCAGACAGAAAGCTTATGATGCAGAGATTGAAAAATATCAGAATCTTATAGCATCGGAGCAGGCCAGAAGCGAAGAGATTGCAGAATACGCACTGTATACCAAGACAGAAGCTTACTACGAGGAAGTAGCAAGAGAAAAATACAGGCTGGTACATGACAACGAGATAATTTTTATAACAGATTAAAATGAGGCGGTTCGAAAAGCGAATTGCCTCTTTTTTATTGCAAGAATTATTGTATAAACTTAAAATATATAAATATGAAAAAGGTTTGCGAATATATAAAACAGAATAACCTTCTTGAAAAAGGCGATCGAATCATCCTCGGCGTATCCGGCGGGGCTGATTCCGTTTGTCTTTTATATATAATGAACGAACTAAAAAGCGAATATGCATTAAACATAACAGCGGTTCATATCAACCATATGATAAGGGAAACTGCGGACCGCGACGAGATTTATTCTAAAGATCTTTGCGAAAAGCTCGGAATTAAGTTCGTATCTTACAAAACAGACTGCCCGGCAGTTTCCGAAAGAGACGGTATTTCGCTTGAAGAAGCAGGCAGAAACGAAAGATACAGACTTTTTAACGAAACCGGCGAAAAGGAATACGGGAAAGACAAGTATAAAATCGCAGTTGCGCACCATATGGACGATTTGGCGGAAACGCTTATTTTTAATATGGCAAGAGGCACCGGAATTAACGGACTTTCGGGCGTTAAATGTAAGAGCGGAAATATTATCAGACCGTTTCTTTGCGTAAGTAGAGCCGAGATTGAAGAGTATCTTAATATAAAAGAAATAAAATTCATGACTGATGAGACCAATCTGTCGGATGATTACGCCAGAAACAAAATCCGTCATAAAATAATCCCGACCATGAACGAAATCACGGAAAAGGCCGTCAATCACATGGCATCCTGCGCGGGGCAACTTGGCGAAATCGAAGATTACTTAAAGATTCAGACCGATTCTCTTTGGGAAAAATATGTGAAGGAAGAAAAAAATGCCGAAGCCGGAAATACAGAAATCCTGCTTCTTGAGTCTCTTTTAGGAGAACATCCCGCGTTAATTAAAAGAGTCATTCACCGTGCATTAACTTTTGTTGCGGGAAGGGCCAGAGATATTTCCGCGGTTCAGATTGAGGCTGTTTTAAATCTGTTTGACCTTCAGACAGGTCGTAAAAGAGACCTTATTTACAATATGGAAGCGCTTAGGGTATACGAAGGTGTGCGGATAATGATAAAAAAAGAAGTTTCCGACGAAGATAAAAAAGACGCTCTCTCAAAGCTTCATTTTGAAATTAAGGACCGGGACTTTTCACAAAATATTCCCACGGATTTATACACGAAATGGTTTGATTATGATAAAATAAAATATTCCTTAGATGTGAGATTCAGGAAGGAAGGCGATTATCTGACCGTTAACGATGCGAACGCAAAAAAGCTTTTGTCGGATTATATGACAAACGAAAAGATACCGTCTGATAAGCGTGATGAGATACCCCTTCTTGCCGACAAAGATCACATTTTATGGGTGGTCGGTCACCGCATCAGCAATTACTATAAGGTAACTGACGAAACGAAAAAAATAGTCGTGGCCACATATAATATATAATATATAAGTAATATAAGATATTTTTACTTTGTATATATCAAAGGAGATAAATATGGAAAAAATCGAAATCATGATTTCCGAAGAGGAAGTCAATAAAAGAATCCGTGAAATCGGAGAACAGATTACCAAAGATTACGCAGGCAAGGAAGTACTGCTTATCTGCGTTCTTCGCGGTGGCAGCTTCTTTATGTGCGAACTTGCCAAGAGAATAAACCTTGACGTTAAGATTGATTTTATGTCCTGCTCAAGCTACGGCAAGGGAACCGCATCGAGCGGCCACATTAAGATCATAAAAGATCTCGAAGAAAGTATCGAAGGCAAAAATGTTATCGTTGTGGAAGATATCATTGATTCCGGCAGAACTTTAAGCCACCTGTTGGATCTTTTAAAATCAAGACAGCCCGAAAGCCTGGCACTCTGTGCACTTTTAGACAAGCCCGAAAGAAGAGTGGTTGAAGTTCCCGTTGATTATATAGGATTCCAGGTTCCCGATTATTTCGTGGTCGGCTACGGACTCGATTACGATCAGAAATACAGAAACCTTCCATATATAGGAAGAGTTCATATCGATGATGAAGTACTAAAATAATGAGACAGAATTCAGGAGGCATTTGTGGATAACAGAAGAGGGCCGAGACTATTCGGCGCATTATTATTAATAGCGATATTGCTCATAATAGGCATTTTCGTTTCCAAACTGGATACAAATGCACTGATGGGCATCAAGCCCTACACGAAGGGCATGCTCGAAACGCAGTTAAGCGAAAACATGGTTACGGGCACAAAAATCGAGCAGAAGCTTAACTCCAGAGGCGGTTCGGTAATAGTTACCCTAAAAGACGGCCAAGAGAAAGTGCTGTATGTAACCGATACGGCAGAAATTGAAGAATGGTTAAGAAGTTACGGACTCGATCCCGAAGTCAGCGAAGTTCCCGGTGAGAACTGGTTTATTTCTCTTTTACCCACCCTTATTATGGCGGTGGTATGCGTATTCTTCTTTGTCATCATGCTCAACATGATGTCGGGAGTCGCAGGGGGAGGCAGTAACAGCAAACTCATGGATTTCGGCAAGAGCCGTGCCAAGATGATAAGAGACAACAAAAAGAAACTATCCGACGTAGCAGGTCTTGAAGAAGAAAAAGAAGACTTAAGCGAAATCGTAGATTTCCTTAAAAACCCCGGCAAATATGCCAAGATGGGCGCAAGAATTCCCAAGGGTATTCTGCTTGAGGGTCCTCCCGGAACAGGTAAAACACTTCTTGCAAAAGCCATTGCAGGTGAGGCAGGAGTTCCTTTTTACAGTATTTCAGGTTCCGATTTCGTGGAAATGTTCGTCGGTGTCGGCGCATCCAGAGTAAGAGACCTCTTTGAAGAAGCCAATGCAAACAAGCCCTGCATCGTATTTATTGATGAAATCGATGCCGTTGCAAGAAGACGTGGTACAGGTATGGGCGGCGGACATGACGAAAGAGAGCAGACCTTAAACCAGATGCTCGTTGAGATGGACGGTTTCTCAGAGAACAGCGGTATTATCGTGCTTGCTGCCACAAACCGTGTGGATATTCTCGATCCTGCGATTCTTCGTCCCGGACGTTTTGACAGAAAGATTATGGTTGGCCGTCCCGATGTAAAGGGAAGAAAAGCCATCCTTGAAGTGCATTCAAAGAATAAAAATCTCGGCAGCGACGTTAATCTTGAAGAAATTGCAAGAACAACGGCAGGCTATACAGGTGCGGACCTTGAAAATCTTTTAAACGAATCCGCTATCATTGCTACAAAGCGCGACGCTGCATACATTAACAGCGAAGATATAAAGAAAGCAATCATCAAGACCGGAATCGGTACCGAAAAAAAGAGCAGGATTGTTTCCGAAAAGGAAAAGAGAATCACCGCTTACCACGAAACCGGCCATGCGATTCTTTTCCACGTGCTTCCCGATATGGATCCCGTGTACACAATTTCCATCATTCCTACCGGCGTATCGGCAGCAGGCTATACGATGCCTCTTCCCGAAAATGACGAAATGTTCAATACCAAGGGCAAGATGAAGCACAGAATCATGGTATCCCTAGGAGGACGAATTGCCGAGGCACTTATATTTGACGACATTACAACCGGAGCCTCGAGCGACATCCAGAATGCAACCGAAATCGCCAGAAGCATGGTAGTAAGATACGGTATGTCCGAAAAACTCGGTATGATCAATTATGAGACAGATTCCGATGAAGTATTTATCGGTCGCGATCTTGCGCATGCAAAAGCTTACAGCGACAAGACGGCGGCAGAAATAGACGATGAAGTACGCCGTATTATCGACGAATGCTATAAAGAAGCGGAGAAAATCCTAAAAGAGCACGAAAACGTGCTTCACGCAGTATCTAAACTTCTTATGGAAAAAGAGCGAATTACACGTGAAGAGTTCGAGAAAACCTTCAATAATGTAATGAATCCGGGTGTCGCTTGGTAAAATTGCACAAAGAAAATGCAAAACCATTGACAAGTTTGTGAATTTCGCGGATTGCTAAATATTAGGTGGGTTGGTATATTATTACTTGTAACCCCCCAATACATTATAGTTTTTTGCTATACCCCATAAGAAGAAATACCTTCTCTAAAAAGGACAGTTCAGAAATGACTGTCTTTTTTACGTTTTATGGGGAGGATCTTTTTTCAGGGTTCTCCTAAAATGCTATCCCTCATAAAAGAAAAACATGGCCAAAAGGTCAAAAAAAGGACATATTTAAAAGAAAAGTATTAATAATATATAAAAATATATTTTTTATCAAATAAATAAAAAAACTTTTCACAAAATGTTCACATTTTAATTGACATAAAGCATTTATGAGGGTAACATAAGTTTATCTATGAGGTTGTAAAAACTACTTCATACAGCCACACAATCTAAGAAAGGAGGACATGCCAGTGAAAAAGTTTTCCAAATTTATTGCTACCGTTGCAGCATTAGCTCTTGGCTTGAGCTTTTCATTAACTGCAATCGCTGCACCCAGTCCGTCAACAACTACAAATTCCGGAAACGGCGGATCAGGATTTGATGTTTCTGCATATATTACAGCTACAGGAGAAGATGTTCCTGCATCTGCAGTATCAGAAGATATTTGGGAAGAAGCCAGAGCAGCAGCTAAAAAGCTTTTCGGGGATGACGCTCAGGTAATCAAAGTGTTCAGCCTTACTAAGACACTTAACGGAGATACAGATATTACTATTTGCACTTCTGTACTTAATCCCGGACAGAACATCGCTATTCTTCATAAGAAAGCAGATGGTACATGGGAGAGTATCAGAGTCGTTGAGCTCTTAAACGGAAAGACAACCGGTACATTTAAATCTTTATCACCCGTAGCTATCGTTGTTAAGGGTAAAATTGCACCTAAGACAGGGGTAACTGTTGCAGTGACAGGTCTTCTTAGTATTGTAGCATTATTCGGCGCTGCAATTTGCTTTAAGAAGTTCAAAGCCTAAAACCTTTGGCATAGAATAATTTCTTTGCCTTAAATCATTATGCATGATGTTTTAAAAGTGTGGCGGCCTGCCTCGTTTCGGCGGGGCAGGCCCAATTTTTCGAAAGATTTCACATAAGACTTCATATTCGCATAATGTTTTTTAATGTATGGACGTTTTTCATACTAAAAAGGAATTCCTAAAAGATACAGACATAATATAGAAAAAGAGGACGAAGGTTTGATAAGTCTTTCGTTTGATGTAAAAAGGGAAGAAAAGAATAAAAGTAGTATTTCATGGGCAAAAATGACTACAATCGTAGCGGGCATATTAACTGCGATTGCTGTTTTTTTTGCTTATGACATTTCTTCACAAGCAAAAGGAATTGTCTATACCGGTTCCACAGAGTATAATGCTACTTCGGGACAGGACTTTAATATCGGTGTTTATTTTGGTGGAGACAACGGAGAAAAAACCGGAAATTACGAGGCTGTAATCGTATATGACGAAAATTATCTGACATATGTCGGAGGAGGCAATGAGGGCGGAAACGGCAGGATAAGCGTAAGCGGTACCTCTGCTGACGGCGGAAGAGTCAGAGTCATGATTACTTTCCATGCAGTAATAGGCGGTGAAACATCCGTAAAAGTTGAAAGTGCAACATTGACAGACGATAACGCGGGAGCGCTTGAAATTACCGAGCTTCCCGAAGTACCCGTTCATATCCAGGCACCGGTTGCCGATGCTCCCGAATACATTATGTTTAACGGGGAAAACTTACCCGATTATTCTACAGACGTAAAAGAATATACATTAGATATTCCTTATACGGAAAATTTCGAATTCAGTATTCCCGATGGTTATAAAATTGTATCAGACGCCGAGAACCTAGAAGCCGGCGTAAATGAGATTGTCCTTAAGGTCACACAGGATAACCGTACACCGCTTGAATACAAAATAACCGTAAATATGGAAGCTCCCGAAGAAGAGGAGAGCGAAACACAGGAAAACAATGCCGAAGTTACAGAAAACACAGAAGAAGTTTCAAATGAAACGGAAACCGAAGCAGCAGGAGTATCGGCAAACGAAGAAACCGTTTTGTCCGAAAACACTGTTGAAACTGTACCCGGCAATGTAAATACAGAAAATGTAAATGCAGTTTTGAGAGGAAAATTAATCAAGAATGAAAATACAAAATCTTTTATCATTCTTGTTTTGTTTGCCTTAGCGATACTGGTAATACTTCTTTTAAAACTTATCTGGGACAGAGCCGGAATAGCCGGAAGAGGTATCCAGAGAGGATTTAAGATTATTCGTAAAAAAGTTGCGAAAAACATTTACCAGCCGATTCAGACCGCAGATGACGGATTCAATTTAAGTCAGCTTGAGGGAACGGAAGTTTCGGATGAAGAGATAACACTCGAGACACCCGAAACAAACGTGGCTGCAACAGAAGAAGTCGTTGAAAGTATGGAGCAGGCCAGATCCGACATCAATCTTCATATGAATTACAGAGAAAAATTTGCATATTCGGATGAAGATATAGAGATGGTGGATTTGTCCAAAGAAAATGAGGAAATGAATTAATGACGGATAATTATCCCGCCAAAGAATTGGTGGATATCCACTGTCATATTATTCCCGGAGTTGATGACGGTTCCGATGGTTTTGAAAGCACGATGAAAATGCTTAAAACCGCACGGGATGAAGGCATTACAAGGATGATAGCAACCCCGCATTTTAAAAAGGGTCATCATAATGTCACGCCCGAAGCCGCTGAAAAACTTTTGGAAGAAATGAGAGCAAGAGCCGAAAAAGAAGGCATAGCCCTAAAATTTTATCTCGGAAACGAAGTGATGTATTTTTCCGACGTGGAAGAGGCATTTGACGAGGGGAAGATAAGCCGGATTAACGGTACGGATAATCTGCTGATAGAGTTTTACCCTGACGATGAGTATTCGCGAATCCGAAGAGGCATCGAAACGGTACAGAGCATGGGATTTACTCCGATACTGGCGCATGTAGAAAGATATCTTGAATTAAGAAAAGATATTTCAAAGATTGAACATTTAAAAGCAGTCGGCGTCGTGATAACAGTAAATGCATCCAGTGTAACAGGTGATGCGGGATTTCTCACCAAGCAGTTCGTAAAAGGGTTGCTTAGAAGAAAACTCGTAGGAATGATTGGAACGGATGCACATGACAATTCA
Source organism: Lachnospiraceae bacterium G41 (assembly GCA_900100245.1). Classification (GTDB taxonomy): domain Bacteria; phylum Bacillota; class Clostridia; order Lachnospirales; family Lachnospiraceae; genus UBA3766. The sequence goes on along the minus strand of FNEU01000007.1, from coordinate 4,556 downwards.
AGCAGAGCACCGCGTATGAAAAAATGTGCTGAGTATCTTTACTCAAGATACGATGAAGAATACGCGGATAAGATTCTTTTCAAAAACGCCATTGAATTGTTCGAGCTTGATTAGATATCAGGCATAAAAGAAATTACGGAAACAGGGAAAAAAGAATGGATAAAATTATTTATCAAAACGAAAAAGACGACGAGCAGGAAATTGATGTAGCGGAAATACTCATGTATCTTTTGCACTGGTTATGGCTTATTGCCATTGCCGGAATAATTACGGCGGCTATCGGTTTTTCGATAAGCGCGTTTATTATCACGCCTCAGTACAAATCTTCAACAAAGATTTATATTCTTAGCAAAAACAGTTCAAACGATACGCTGACATATTCCGATACACAGCTCTCAACACTTCTTACAAAGGACTTCGAAGCGCTTATTACAAGCCGTTACGTACTTGAAACGGTTATTAAAGACCTTCAGCTTCCGGAAAGCTACAATCAGCTTGTCGGAAAGGTTTCGGTCAGCAATACCAAAGAGACACGTATCATCAGTATCAGCGTGGAAGATGCAAATCCCGAGAGGGCACGTATTATTGCGGATGCCGTTCGTGATGTAGCTGCCCTCCAGATACAGTCGGTTATGGATATCGAAGCCGTAAACGTGGTTGACGTTGCAAATCTTCCGACCTCGCCTTCAAAGCCTTCCAAGAAAAAATTTACACTCATCGGTTTTGCAATCGGTGTTGTAATTATGGCAGGGATTCTTACATTAAGATTTTATTTTGACGATTCAATCAAAACGAGTGAGGACGTTGAGAAATATCTCGGAATGACTACACTCGCAATGATTCCTCTGATGCAGGATGATGAAGACACATCCAAAAAGAAAAAGAAAGCAAGGAGGAACTAGATATGCAGGAATTATCTCTTAAACAGAAAAAACTTGATTTCAGAACACAGGAAGCATTCAAGACGCTTCGTACAAATATAGAGTTTTCGGGTTCGGATGTTAAGACCGTTTTTTTTACGAGTACAACACCCGACGAAGGAAAGAGTACGGTTTCTTTTGAGCTTGCAGTAAGCTTTGCTCAGGCAGGAAAGAAAACGCTTCTTGTTGATGCCGATCTTCGTAAATCCGTTATGAAGAGTCGTTATAAAAAGGGCAGGGTTCAGTTCGGACTTTCTCATTTCCTTATTGGCAGAGTTCAGTTTGAGGATGTAGTATGCTCAACCGACGTACCTAATTTCCATCTTGTATTTGCCGGTCCCGTACCGCCTAACCCGAGTGAACTTTTGGGCAGTGAAAGATTTGTTCGTTTTATGGATCAGGCAAAAGAACTTTATGACATTATTATCGTAGATACACCGCCCGTAGGATCCGTTATTGATGCCGCTATCGTATCAAAGCAGTGCGACGGCGGAATACTGGTAGTTAAATCCGGTAATATCAGTTACAGATTTGCCAGAAAGAGCTTGGAGCAGCTAGAAGTTGCCGGCTGTAAGATTTTAGGCTGTGTACTGAACGAAGTTGCACTTAACAGCAAGGGCTATTACGGTAAGTATTACGGCAGATATTACGGCAGATACTACGGCAAGTATTACGGCAAATACTACGGCAGTTATTACGGTAATTACGGTAATAACGAGGAAGAGGAATAGTTTTTATTTCGCAATAAATGATTTTTTGTAAAAGCAACTAAGGGGATGGGTTTGTATGTACAGAAAGAAGCCAAAGGGATGGCTAAAGCATTGGGATTTTGTTTTGCTGGAGATAATATGTCTCCAGGTTTCCTATGTGCTTGCGTATTATATCCGTCACAGGGAAGCGTTCTGGCATAGCGAAACCTATCTTGCGGTTGCTTTTTTTCTTTTTATCGACGAACTCGTTATAACATATTTTAACGAGACATTTAAAAATGTTTTAAAAAGAGGTCTTTACAGCGAACTGACAGCCACCATCAAGCATATAGCGCTTATTATTCTGGTGACTGTGTTCGGTATGTATGTCACAAAATATTCCAACGAAATTTCCAGACTGACCATATTCTACTGCGGTGCAATTCATCTCGCACTTTCATATACTACGAGAATAATTTATAAAAAACTCATCTTATCGAGAATGAACAAAGCCGGAATCCGCTCTCTTTTAATCATTGCTTCAAGAGACGAAATCGAATCCATTCTTGAAGAGGTTTACATGCACAATTACGAGATGTTTGTAATCCAGGGAATCGTACTTACGGACAATCCCGCAAGAGAAGAAGAAATTAAGGGCGTGCCTGTAGTAAGTTCTTTTGAAAATGCACCCGAGTTTGTCTGCAGGGAATGGGTTGACGAAGTAATGTTCTTCGGAGAAGCAAGCGATCCGAAGGTTAAAAAGGTTCTCGACAGACTCTTTGAAACAGGTGTTACGGTGCATTTCTCCGTTGCAAACCTCGTAAAATTTGAAAACAAAGATCAGATTGTCGAGCGTGTGGCAGGACAGACCGTTGTAACAATGAGTTTAAATTCAGCCTCACCCAGACAGCTTCTTTTAAAGAGAATAATCGATATATTGGCAGGTATTGCGGGAAGCCTTGTTACGATTCTTTTAGCCCTTATTTTCGGTCCGCTCATCTTTATATCATCTCCCGGAAACATATTCTTTACACAGGAGAGAATCGGACGAAACGGTAAAAGATTTAAAATCGTCAAATTCCGTACAATGTATCCCGATGCCGAGGAAAGAAAAAAAGAGTATCTTGATCAGAACCGTAACGCTGACGGAATGATGTTTAAGCTTGATTTTGACCCGAGAATTATCGGAAACAAAGTTACCGCAAGCGGAAAGAAAAAAACAGGTCTTGGTCAGTTTATGAGAGACCACAGTATAGATGAGTTCCCGCAGTTTTTCAATGTACTGCTCGGACAGATGTCTTTGGTCGGAACCAGACCGCCAACACCTGATGAATGGGATAAATACGATCTTCATCACAGAGCAAGACTTACAATAAAGCCCGGTATCACAGGTCTATGGCAGGTAAGCGGCCGATCCGAAATTACCGACTTTGAGGAAGTGGTAAGACTTGACCGTGAATATATCACCAAATGGACCATGGGAAGAGATTTCAGAATCATCTTTAAGACCATCTGGGTAGTTTTAAAAGGCAGCGGTGCAATGTAAAAAATTAGGGGTTTCTAAGAAACCCCTTTTTTGATAAAATTTGATGTACAGGGAAGATTTTTTGACACTTATAAACGGTGTATTTTAGCGAGGATAAAAAAGTGAAAAAAATAGTAGTTTTCGGTGGCGGCACAGGACTCTCCTGCGTGCTTTCCGGATTAAAATTGTTTCCTTTGGATGTTACAACCGTAATCGCAGTCAGTGATAACGGCTCGAGTACGGGCGTCTTAAAAGAAGAATTAAATATTCCCGCAGTCGGCGATATCGGAAAAGTACTTCTTTCCATGGCAAATGTTGACTCGGATTTTGTTAACCTCATGGGCTACAGATTCTCCAAGGAGGGTTCCCTTCACAACCATCCTGTCAGAAACATCATGCTAGCGGCTTTAATCGACACCAAGGGAAGCCTTGCGGAAGCAACCAAATACATGGCAAAGCTTCTTCAGGTCAAAGGTACCGTACTTCCGTTAACCGAAGAAAAAGTCGACTTAGTCGGCGAAGGCGATAACGGCAGTTTTATCGGCGAGGAATGTGTCAGCGAGCACATAAAAGACATAAAAAGACTATATTACGATCATGATGTTCGTATTTGCGAAGAAGTAAAAGATAAAATTCTTGAGGCAGATCTTATAATCTTTAGCCCCGGCAGTCTTTACACGAGCATTCTTCCCCACCTTCTGTCAAAAGAAGTGGTAGAAACTCTCAAAGTTGCCAAGGCTCCGCTTATGTACATTTCAAACCTTGTAACCCAGCCTGGCGAGACCGACGGATACAATGTCGGCGACCATGTCGACGTCCTTAACCATTATCTTAAAGACCGCAAAATCGACATAGTCATTGCCAACAACGGTATTGTGGATGAGCACATAAGACAGAGATACTTAGACACTGAAGGCAAGACAGTCGTTTCGTTGGAAGGCATCAAAGATGCTACGGTTATAGCAGATAACATCTTTTCCATCGATGACGGCCGAATCCGTCATGATGCTTTAAAGACAGCATATCTGGTATTTTCTTATATGATGAATAACGGCTGATGCAAAAAAATCATAAAACATTATTTGGAGCGGGATAACCGCTCCTTTTTATTATGGGTCGTGACCCTGTTGAGCTCGCGAAGCGTGCGAAATATAAACCACCCGCTATGCGGGTGCGCGGTGTGTGTTATACAAAAAAATCACCTTTCCGCTATAATGAGGTTGTTCAAGCCAAACAAATAGCGAAGGGAAGGTGATTTTAATGGCCAATAAGGCAAATAGTCTATCACACACTAAATGGATTTGTAAGTACCACATAGTGTTCACTCCAAAGTATAGGCGAAAAATAATTTACAATCAATACAAAGAAAGTGTGCGAGACATAATCAAGCAACTGTGTGCATACAAGGGAGTGGAGATAATA
>FNEU01000015.1 GCA_900100245.1 Lachnospiraceae bacterium G41 | reverse complement strand
GGTTGGGCTGTTCGCCCATTAAAGCGGTACGCGAGCTGGGTTCAGAACGTCGTGAGACAGTTCGGTCCCTATCCGGCGTGGGCGTAGGAGATTTGAGAGGAGCTGCCCTTAGTACGAGAGGACCGGGGTGGACGGACCACTGGTGTATCGGTTAGGAACCAATCCTATGGCCGAGTAGCCAAGTCCGGCAGGGATAAACGCTGAAGGCATCTAAGCGTGAAGCCCCCCTCAAGATGAGATCTCCCAATCTAAGACCCCTCGAAGACGACGAGGTAGATAGGTCCAAGGTGTAAGCACAGTAATGTGTTCAGCTGATGGTCACTAATAGGTCGAAAGCTTATCCAGGTTTAGGTTAAAATCTAGTTTAAAGAATTCTGTATTTAGTTTTGAAGGTTTGAGAATAATCCTCAATAGCTCAGTTGGTAGAGCGCATGACTGTTAATCATGATGTCGTTGGTTCGAGTCCAACTTGGGGAGTTGACGTATCGATTGAGGCGAACGAAATAGTATACGGCTCCGTGGTCAAGCGGTTAAGACATCGCCCTTTCACGGCGGTAACACGAGTTCGATTCTCGTCGGAGTCATCAAAAAGATTTATATTGCTTTTCGAAGCATTTTTTTATATAATTACTTTGTTGCGGCGCGATAGCCAAGCGGTAAGGCGTGGGTCTGCAACACCCTGATCACCGGTTCAAATCCGGTTCGCGCCTCTTAACTCCTTGAGAAATCAAGGAGTTTTCTTTTACGTTCTTTTAAAATCTCTTGATTTTCACCATAAAATGCACTAATATTGTAGTTGGTGGTGATAATATGATAAAAACTACAGCAATTCTTCTTCAAGAATATAATTCCTATGTGAACCCGGCTTCAAAAATAGCTCGATTAGTGAAGAACGGGGAGTTGATTCCTTTGATAAAGGGATTATATGAAACTAATCACTTTACTCCCGGGCACTATTTAGCAGGCATTATATATGGACCATCATATCTTTCTTTTGAATTTGCCCTTGCTTGGCACGGACTAATTCCTGAGGCAGTTTATGTTTTTACTTCTGCAACGTGTGGAAAAAAGAAAAAAAAGCATTATAATACCTATTTTGGCGTATATACTTATCGTGATATTCCATCTATCGCATTTCCGTATGGAATTAAGTTGTATGAAGAAAACGGATATGGATTTATGATTGCATCAGCAGAAAAGGCTATTTGTGATATTTTATATACTTGTTCACCGTGTGCTAACAAAAAAGAACTTCGATACCTTCTGTTTAATGATTTACGTATAGAAGAAAATATATTTTGTAATTTAAATATGGATGAGTTGTTAGAATTGGCGGGGCTATACAGAACAACGAATCATAAACTTCTTATATCTGTAATAAAGGAGATTAAACGACATGAATAGTATCGTTAATCAGATGCTGGCTCAGTATCCTTCAGAAACGCAAAATGATAAGAAAAACAGTATTAAAGAAGTAGTTCAGGAAATAGTCCTTTGCGGATTATCGCGTGCCGGATTTTTTCAAAGTGCTGCATTTTATGGCGGAACTGCGCTTAGAATCTTTTATGGTTTAGATCGATTCTCCGAAGATTTGGATTTTTCGCTAATGACTGCAAACCCGGATTTTAGACTCGATGATTATCTTCCTGCAGTAGAAAAAGAATTGCAGACATATGGCTTTCAATTCAAAGCGGAGACTAAATCAAAAGTGAATGATTCAGGCATTCATTCTGCATTTGTGAAAGGGAATACCAGAGAACATATTTTGCTATGCTATGCGGATGAAAGATTGGCACAGTCAATTGTTGGATCGGAACTTATTAAAGTAAAATTTGAAGTAGATACAACTCCGCCTCCTTTTGCCGGATATGATAGAAAATACCGTTTACTTCCTATTCCGTATGAAATAAACCTCTATGATATGCCTTCATTATTTGCCGGTAAAATACATGCTGTTATCTGCCGTTCGTGGAAGAGCAGGATTAAGGGCCGCGATTTGTATGATTATATTTTTTATCTTTCGCATAAAACTCCGGTGAACCTTATGCATTTGAATGCAAGACTAGTGGATTCGAAGTTTGAGGGCGCGAGATTAGATATGTCTATAGATGAAATTAAACAAATATTGTATGACAGGTTTGATTCAATTGATTTTGTTCAGGCTAAGAATGATGTTCTTCCATTTATTCGTAATACCTCTACAATTGATATATGGAGCAAAGATTTTTTTTGTTCTATCACGGAAGGTCTTACTCAGGATATACGATAAACATCATAAAATAATAAACATCGGGCAAAAACCCGATGTTTTTACTTTAAAAATCAAACTAAAACAATTCCTATATCTACATTCGTCATTTCTTTGATATATTCTTTTGCAGCTTCGGTGAAAAGCCCCTGCTTGTAATACCCAATTGATACGGTCAGATCTGACCTGACTGCGAGTGTGGCTTCGCCCGTATCGCCGTTCATTCCGCTGTTAATATCCACACTTATTACATATGCGCCGCTTTTGTTTATTGCCTCAATTGCATCTTTTGCGAGACCTCTTACTTCGCCCGTAAAACCGGTTCCCAGGATGCAGTCGACGATTACCTCATAGGAAGATAAATCCGTGCTTTCGGTAAACATTTCTGCTTTTACCCCAAGTTCTTCTGCAATATCACTGTAATATTTTCCGTCTTCGGACATCTTTTCGGATACTTTTATGATCGTGGAGTCGATATTATTCTTTTTTAGGATTCCTGCCAGAGCATAACCGTCTCCTCCGTTATTTCCTCCTCCGACCACAATTGCAATTTTTTTATTATTCCAGCTCATAAAAGATTCAAAAACCCCGTTTGCGGCTCTGTACATGAGTTCTTTGGAAGGAACAAAGTTTTCGATTGTATATGCATCACTTTTGCGCATCCGGTCGACGCTGATAATTATTTTGTCCATGTTTCCACCTCAAATTATGAGTAAATTATACGCTTTTCAGGGCTTTTATGGGAATAAAAAACTCAAAAAAACTTCATTTTTGCCCATTTATTGTCCTATTTTTTGCGAAAAAATATTTTTATTTATGACATTTTATTATTATTTTATGTCAAAACCTTTATTTTTAGGCGATTTTGGTTAAGGATATATGAGTCGTAACCGATAAAAAAATTATAAAAAAATAGTTGATTAAAGGTTAAAATAATGATGGACAAACTTCTAAGGCCAGGAAGTCATAAAAATGTCCACGAGCCGTCAATTAGGCACTTTGCCGACTTTTTACTTTTCAGAAAAAAGTTGACATAAGATAAAAATAATGCTAAAATCAACTATCATTAAAAAATGCGTTGGGGTTGTTATTCCCATATTTGCCCAAGATGGCAAAAAACAGTTAATAATGAAATTCTAAAAAATATTCTTTTGGAGGATGGGTAAAATGAAGAGAGGATTTAAAAAATTCGGCGCATTCCTGCTTGTAGCAGCTATGACGCTGGCAATGAATTCCACAGTGTTCGCTGCTAAAACACTTGATGATAATGGCGAACAAGGCGTATTTACATCAAAAGATACTCCGGCTCCGCAGAGCAAGACTTTAATTCTTGAAAAAGAGATTAAGGCATACAATGTTGATGGACTTGATATCAAAGCTCCTACAATTAGTTATACTTACTCGATTGCTCCTGCAACAGTTACGGCTGGAACTGAGGTTACAGACAGTGATAAGTCGGGAACTATTCATGATACGGGTGTTACTGTGACAGTTCCTGTTCAGGCTGGCCCAGCAGGCGCTAGTATTGCTAATAGTGGTGTTTTAGCATGGACTAATTCGGATACACTTGAAACTGCAACTGATGGTAAGAAAAATGTCAAAGACATTTCGATTGATTTCAGCCAAGTTGTTTTCGCAGGTGCAGGTGTCTATCGTTATGAGATTACCGAGCAATTGACTTCGGGATATGCATATGCTTCATCAGGTGTTACTGAGACTAGTGATGCCGCAAATGGTCATAAACGTTTCGTAGATGTTTATGTTAGACCCGCAAATCCTACACCTTCAGGTAAAACTGCTGCAGATCCTGAATATTGGGACATTTATGGCTATACATGTTTCTACAATAATACTTCCATTACAGAGGCTAATAAGGGAACAAGTGCTGTTAAGACAACAGGTTTTGTTCAGGGAACTACAAATGGCTCTACTGCTGTCACTCCTGATAGTTACTACACATTTAATGTTGTTGTTAACAAAACAGTCGAAAATGATAGTTATAGTGCGGCTAATAATGCATTCCCGTTTACCGTTATCTATACGAATAGTTCGATAACAAAGGACATTGATATTGAAAGTACTACGAGCGGAACAGTTACCGGATGGACAGATCCTACTGCATCAGCTATGAGTGATGGTAATACAAACCATGATCTCATCAAAGGAATTGTAAATATTAAGAGTGGTGGAGAAATTAAGTATATTGGTATCCCTAATGGAACCAGTGTAGAAGTGTATGAAACGAATAATGCTACTGGTGCAACATATAAAGTTGTCACAGTTTTAACCACATCAACTACGGCTACAACGACTGATAATTCAGTTGATTCGCACGCTGCTCCTGCAAGTGCTGTTGCACAGGGAAATCCCAAGAATTCCTATGAGTCAACCAAAGCAACATTTAGTACAGCAGCAAATCAAGACGATGACAATCCTTATGAAGTTGCTATTACCAATACCTTACTTACGATTTCCCCCACGGGCTTCGTAGTAAGATTTGCTCCTTATGCATTAGTACTCTTTGGTGGTATCTTCTTAATCGTTCTTGGTGTAGTACTTTATAAGAGAACAAACAAAGAAGAAGCATAATGCTAAGAATTATGCATAAAATCTATTGATTAAAGATTAATTAGTTAAGAAAAAATCCGATGGCCAGGATTCAAGGCCATCGGATTTTTCCCTTTTATAGGCCTAAAAGGACATATAAGTGACGGGAAAACAAGACGTAAAAAAGCCCGTAAAAATACGCATTTGATAATGATTTGAAAAGTCCAAAAAAATGAAAGAAAGGAGAGTACGAATGCAGAGCACAAATATTAACAAACTGATAGACAAAATTAGTATTTGGGGCATTCGTGTTCTTGTTACAGCATCGCTTCTTTTAGGATTTGGACTCATGCTTTTTAGCGGATACGCTATCTACGAACAGTATTACACTCAAAGCAGAGCATTCTCATCAGGAGGAATAAATACCGCCGAAGTTTATACGGTAGAGGCACAGCAAAATCTGGTGCAGTCACGTAAAGACTATAGAGCATGGCTGAAGATTGATAACACAAATATCGATTATCCTGTAATGCAGTCGTCAGACGACATTTATTACGCCAACCATGATATTGACGGTAATATGAGCCTTACAGGCGCCATTTATATGGCTGCTGATAACACAGCGGATTTGAGCGATGATTATATCGTAATCTATGGTCATCATATGGATGTCGGAGCAATGTTTGGAGATCTTGATAAGTTTCTTGATAAAGATTTCTTTGACAGTAACAATAGTGGAAAATTTGTTTTTCCTGATGGCAGTGTTTTTGATTTGAAACTTTGGGCAGTAGTTCATACTGATGCTTACGAAGATGAAGTTTATTCAGTAGGCACTCAGAAATTTGATGAAGTTGTTGAGTACGTAAATAAATATTCAAAGTATATCAAACCTTCATCACTTGAAAATGCTAAAAAAATAGTTGCACTTTCCACATGTTATGATGCAATGACAAACGGACGAATTGTAGTGTTCTACACACTTAAAGAAGAACAGAAGGCTGTAGTTCCTAAAAATCCTACAACTCCAATCAACGATGAGGATACAGGAATCACAACTCCTGTAGATAAACCCACAGGAATGGGAATCACAACACCAGATTATGTTGTTCCTACAACGCCGGACAATCCTGCTAAACCTGATAATCCGGATAAGCCGACAACACCGGATGATAATCCGACTACAACCCCTGAAGAAGTAGATACCACACCAACAAGTTGGTGGGTACCGAGCGGAAGCTCATATGGAACTAAAGCGTGGGCGATAATCAATTTGATTTGCCTTATAATCACAGTTTATATTTTGGTTCCAATCTTCTTCTTAAGAAAGAAATATGGCCGCATCCATAAGATGCGTAAAGTAAATAAAACTAAAGAAGAACTCTTCGATGCACAGGATATGACTCCTGAAGACTGGACAGAACGTGAGAGAATCATGACTGCCGCAACAAAGAAGAGTGAGAACGGATATGTATCCAAAGATAAATTCAGCGAAGCGGTCGAAGAACTGTTCTTTAAGGTAAAAGTCTTTACAAGAAAGTTTATCGTGGGAATAGTTCTCGAAGTAATCTTCGTGATAGCAGGAGTGATTATCTTCATACTTACCGAAGATATGACGCTCCCGATGGTCCTCATCGACAGATGGACCCCGGTAATGCTGCTTCTCATGATAGGCAGCATGCTGGCAGACTATATCCTTGCCAGATATAAAAGACCTAAAAAAGAAAAAAATGACGAGAATGAAATTAGATTGAATGATTAATCCAATGAGGCAAGGTGCCTGACTTCCGAAGGGTGTCCGGCTCCGCCGAATGAATGAATGATTAAGAGAAAACGAATGAAGAAACGATTACTTACAGCCTGGTTAATTGCATGTATGATGATTAGCCTCGTAGGTCAGACCCCTATCACTGCTTTGGCAGAGGGGGATGATTCACGAGTTATTCCTATGTCTGACGGTCTAAAAGAAGTATTGATACTTGACGATGCTTCCGAGACTCCTGAGGCTCAGGGTGAGACTACTGCAGTTGAAATACCTGAAACTCAGACAGAACAGGATGAAAATGCAACCATCGTAAATCCTGATACTGATACGCAGATTACACAGGACGAAAATACAACAGAAAAGGCACCCGATGCACAGATTGAGCAGAGCGACAATCAAACTGCTCAGACCGAAGATGCGATTGTTGAAACACCCGATGTTCAGAATGAACAGGACGAGAATGTAATCGCTGATGATAATCAGAATGTTCAGACAGAAGACACAACCGCAGAAACACCCGATGCTCAGATTGAGAAAAATGACTCTGTTGAGGAAACTCCTGATGCATTGATAGAGCAGAATGAATCTTCGGAAGAAACTTCTGAAAATCAGGAAGATAAAGACGCAGATGATTCTCAGATCATAAAAGATGAAAATGTAATCGTTGAGACTCCCGAATGCATCGAAAAAACCGTTGATGCAGAACTTCCCGAGGGAACGCTTAACTACGGCGATATCGTTCGCGTAAGCGGTCTTTTACCTGTAGATGCAATCGTTGAAGCTATCCCCGTAAATGTTGAAATTGAAGGCCAGTCAGTTCTTCTTGCATACGACATTACCATTTATGAAAACGAAGAAAAGAAGAATGCAGGTATCAGCTGGCAGCCTGATGAGAACGGACTTTCCGTTGAATTTATAAGTATTGCACTTGAGCAGACAGAAGAAGAAGTAAACATCTGGCATATGGAAGATGCCACCGAAACTCCCGAGTATGTTACAGCAGCTCCTTCACCCGAAGGCTCTGTTGAATTCGTGGCAGAAAGCTTCTCGGTATATGTTGTTTCGGCTACAAAGTTAACTTCAACCATAGTTGCTTCAGACGGCGATACATACGAAATCAACGTTACTTATACAAACCTGTCAGGCATTCCTATGGACGGAACCAAACTGGCAGTTTCAGAACTTAAAACCGGTGATGCAGGATACGACGAGTATATTGAAGAATCCGCATCAAAGGTTGGCACAAAGGCTGAAAATTTTGAATTTTCAAAAGTTTTCGACATAAAGATTGTTGACGAAAACGATGAAACAATCGAATATGAACCTACAGGCGACGTGGATGTCAGCATCCGCGTTATTGGCGTGTCTTTAAGCGAATATCCTCAGGTAAATGTTCTCCACTTTGTTGAAGACAGAAATGACGAAAACTTCTTAGTATACGATGTTAATTCTAATGTAAATGGTGAAACTGTTGAGTTTACAACCAACGGATTCTCGGTATACGTAATAGTCGGACATGAAGGCGAAAAAGTTATTACACCTCGTGTTGAATTCCACTTTATAGACAGATTCACGGATGAGCAGTATCAGAACGGTATCGATTCCACTACTCCTTCCGGCCCGTATAATTTTGTAAATACTTCCGGTGAATATCAGACAACACAGATTCTTAAATCAGGTGAGAAACTTGAACTCATAAATGATCCTCGAAACGTTTCTCTTACAATAGGCGGAAATCCCGTTGAAAAGTATTTCTTTGGCTGGTATGCAGTTGAAGAAAGCTCTGATACTACTACTCGTGATGCCTCAACCGGCAGATACTCAGGATCCATTTCATTTGACTGGACTTCTGCTCCTCAGCGAATCAGCTTTGAGGATGCTGTTTCTATTACACCCGCTACAGACATTGCTGTTGGCGATACAGTGACCTGGACTCTCGGTGAAGCAACAGGTACAGGAGTTATTGATGAAGAAGGAAAAGTAAATGTTTATCTTGCACCTCTTTATGAAGATTTCTATTTCCTTAACTTCCGTAAAGGACCTCAGGATGGTACCGTAGGCCTTAGCAATAACCTCATGGTTCGTAAACTCGTTATCTTCGGTAACGGTACAAGCACAGAAGTTCGTATCGGTAATGTTATGTGTGAAAGCCCCGATCCCACACATAAAATCTTCTCGGGTTGGGAAGAAGATATGGACGGAGACGGAACCTTTACTTTCCATAAGACAGTAGCGCATATCGAAGACACAACAGGTAATTTAATAAATGAAGAGGCTAACAGCCCCGGACATACAGGTTATTATATTACAGTCAGCAAGGATAACAGTTCGGTTTCTTATCTGAATCTTTATCCTAAATTTGATGAGGCAAGATGGGTTTACTTTGAGCGTGGCGCCGTAGGCAACGGTTCAACCTATGTAGGTGCTGCATATCGTCTTACGAATGATATTCGTGATGCAAGTGATAACAGTGGATACTATTATTTTGATAAGAGTTTCTTTACAGGAGATTCCAATACTCAGGGACATTTAAGCACCCGCCCGGGTTATGACTTTGGCGGTTGGTATGCTTTTGCCAATATGAATCCCGCGACAGGTGAAATTACTAACCTTAATACACCTGAAGTTGTTACTATTACATATCTTGATGATTTTGGTGCACAGCACACCGCGACCATCAATACAAAGGCAGTTCAACTGGTTCAGCCTGACGGAACGATTAATAATGTCGGAACGTATTCTATTTCAGGTAATTCTGTTGTTAACAGCGCAATTGCTGACCATATTCTCTTCGGTGCCGACGGTACATATATTCGTTTCTATGAAGCTCTTAACGATATGACCCTTAATGCCAACTGGACTGCAAAACTAGTTGATTATACCGTTATCTTCTGGGAACAGAATGCAAATGATGACGATTATACACTGGCAGCTTATAAGAAATTACAGGCCATTGCCGGCGATGTAATCAAGTTCAACGCAACCGGAAACAACGGCAGAAACATTACTTTTACCGACGAGACTACCGCAGGTCATAATGTTACTGCAACTCTTCAGAATACCAACAGTGCTACAGATTACTACTTTGCCGACCTTAATTACATTCACTACAAGACTTACGATGGCATGGATGGTAATAATAACAATGGTGTTTTAATTGAAGGCGATGGTAATACTATTATAAATATTTACTATGATAGAAACCTTTATACATTAAGGTTTGATGTTGGTTACTCTTATAGAACAAGTAACAACGGAAATACCACGGATTATGTTCCAATGACCGATGCTGAAGCAGCAGCAGCTAACACTGCTTATGGTATTGTAAATGGTGAAAGAATTACATTAACCAAGAATGCTGCAGGAGAATGGACTTATTCCGGCATGCGCGATGTTCGAAATGACTATAGTGGCTACAGATATAAAACGACAAATAATAATAACGGAACGCAGTATGGTGTGGTTGCTGGTAGTGTTGTTGATTTGAACTTAACAACGACTATTGAACATTATTTAGCTCAAGATAATACTGCAGGTTCGGCAGAGTATACTGGAACCGTATATAGAAGGAATGGAAATAATTATACCCAGGAAAATAATCCGGTATACAATAACACTTATTATAGAAGGACCGGTTACTGGAATTACACATATTATCAATTATATTGGCTTGACAGAGAATTAAACAATTGGACTTACAACAACGGTGCCAATAACTACGGAAATGGTACACGTTATCTTCGCGTAGACAATGCTGATGCAGATACATCTTATACCCTTGGATTCATTGGTGGAAGTATGAAGAATATTCTTCATGATGATCAGGGATGGTATTATACTACTCAGGAAAATGCTGTAGTGACATATACCGGTACCTTGTACAAGCAGACTACATCCACGGGTACAACAACATACTATACAAGTTATATAACCAATTCGCAGAATTACAATGATTTCCTGACAGGTAGCCGTATAAGCTGCGGAACAACAATCCCTGCTGATTTTATTCCTTGTGGAAGATATACAGAAACAAGAGGTAATACAACATACACTATTTACTATTATGATTTAACCGCAAAGTATGGTGAAACAATAGCTGATCGCTGGCCGGCTTCACAACCTGACAGACCCAATAATTATGGCTTCATAGGATGGATTTCACGTGAGGATTCCGCTTATTGGGACAATGTCGCACATAGTAGTATTAAGGGTGTATACGAATCCATGGATGAAAATATAATTATTGCCTGTACACCCCGTACTTCTGTTACTGCTGAAAACGGAATAACGCATGAATTCCGATGCAGATATCAGCAAAACCTTAATAAATATGTATATCGTACCTATTTTTGGGATCCGGCTATTCAGGACTATCCGTCTACTCCTAACATTGAGATGGAAGTCAATTCAGCAGGACAACCTCAACATCGTGCTGTTTCATCTTATGCAGGTTACGATAATGATAATGTAATAGTTAAGGTGATTAGGAATAATGAGAATAATGCGGAAGAAGATATTACAAATAGCATGAATTATGCTGCATATCCTGTTTCTTCTGTAGGCTATAATGCCATGATTATTAATTTCTATTATATGCCCAACCCCGGAACAGTTTACTATTATAACCAGATGGCGCATAGTTCATCTTCAAACAATTCCGGATATTGGACTTATGGCGATAGCAGTAAAGAGTCTTATACAGCACAGTATTACTATAATCAGCCCCTGACTTCTGCAGACCAATACAGCGATGAAGCTCAGGCACTCATAGATGACGGTTATATAGTCGGACATAAATTTGTCGGATGGTTTACAAACCCTGACGGAGTCGGTGCTCCTTTTGATTTTTCAAAAGAAAAGATGGTTGATGCCGGCAGTGATTCGACCCAAGGTATTACGCTCTATGCGATTTATAAGCCCATAACTTATTGGGTTAAGATTGATCCTAACGGTGGTGAAATTAACCGTATTAATCAGAACCCTGATTATTACAGAAATCTGATTAACAATATGGGCGGTGGTGATTTGGCATACATTGGCGGAAACTACATGCAGTTCGAACAGTATGTCAATGCAGGCTCAACATTTACAGGCAATGGAAATGTTTCCACAGGTCAGGCCACATATATTTCGACAGATTACGGTGAAGTTGTTACAGAGTATGAGATTCCCCGTCGTTTTGTGGCTATGAGCGATACGGTTGCCGATCAGTATGAAGCTGCAGGCAATACATCTTATTACTATGTAAACTATCAGCTTCGTGGCACTGATGGTGTTGCGGGCGTTTATACACATTTGCGTGGCGCTGTTTATCTGACTGATGAAGAAATCACCCATTACTATAATTTCTACAAAGAATGTATAACCATTTCCTTGTCGCCACAGTATGTAGATCAGAATGAAGGTATGGTACTCCTCGATGAGACCACATGGAGATCACTGTATGTTTCCAAGGAGAGGTATCGTCCTTTAAACAGCAGTGAAACATGGACTTTCCTTGGCTGGTTCAAGACACCTGAGGGTGGTACTGAAGAACCCATGCCTTACAATTTCGCAGATCCTTGTTTAGGCAACTTTACATTAAAAGCTCACTGGCGTTTGGACGGCGGTTATAAGATTGAGTATGTACCTCAGTACAACATGGAGGACGGTGCTACCATCAATGGTGTAATGGAGCAGTGGAAAGACCCTGTTGATACTGAATTAACTTATGCCGACGGAGCAGCCACCCAGATTTACAAGGCACCTACAGATTTATCAATTACAGATAATGACGGAACACGTGTCATTACAGATGATTCAGTTATCTTCCGTGGCTGGGCACTGGTTCAGGCTGAATATGATTCAACAGGAAACGTTAAAATCGGTTATAATCCTGTGGAAGTGGACAGCAACGGTAATATTACCACGTATTATTATCCTAATGATGCTTATACCGTAAGTGCTGTCAATGCAGGACTTGATAATACAATTTATTTCCAGGCGATATATCAGTACAGAGATTCTTCGGATCGTAGACCGAAGGTTACAAATCTTACACTGGATGCAAACGGCGGATACATCAATACTACCGATTCGAATACTTTACCTGAGTGGAATGTTTATCCCGGTACAAGTGCGGTCAATACAACCGATAATCTTGATGCCAACAGCCGTTCTACACAGCTTCTCTTCGGAGATATCCAGTCAAGTGCTGCTGTACGTCTTTATAAGTATGCAACAAAAGATGTGGATACCGGACTTACCGGCGGACATAATTACTTTGATCATCCGGAAAATTATTTCCTTTTAGGCTTTGACGAAGCTGCAAATGAGGAAGACTATATAGCAACATATGCGGCTGATTCCATAATTGCCGTTACACGTGATGATAACCAGACGCTTTATGCGGTTTGGGAACCTATGGTTTATGTTACTTTCAGAAATCAGTCATGCGGAACGGTTACATTCGGACTCAGTTCCAATTATGGCGCTTTGGAAGTAATTAACGTAAAAGAAGGTTTATATAAGCGTGAACCGCTTACAAATTATAACGAGATAACTCTTAAATCGCCCGATGATCCCACTTGTGTAGTAGGTGAGGACGATGTTATTACTCTGGCTGTTCCTAAGGGAGCAGAAAAAGATATTACAGTTTCCGGAACCAACAACCTTGGACCCGGTAAAGTTTTAATTTGGAATTCTTCAATCGAGTTAAGCGACAGAGTCTATAGCTCCAGCAATGCCGATGCAACTTACAGCCATACGGTTGGCAATGATACTCATACACATGAACTTCCGAGTGGCGAAAAGAAAAACCTTGAAGCTTTCAGTTTCACTGAAACTCCGATAGCTAACAAGGAACCGCTTACAATTACATTTACTCATCGTGATAATGCGTATGCTCTTTTGTTAAAGGATAACTGGAACGGCGACGGAACCGGCGGCGGTATGCAGGAATTTGACTATGGTCTGGATGATATTCAGCCTGACACTTCAGTGAATCCTCCTGCTAAAAAGAGCCAGGCTCTTCCTCAGACAAGTACTCGTTTTGGTTACTCATTCCTTGGCTGGGCATACAGTCAGACGGCTACAACGCCTGATTTCCCGATACCGGGTGGAGTAATTGATGATTTAAATAAAGATGACGGATTCTTTAGTACGGATACAGTTGAAATAAATGGTGTCACTACACGTACATTGTATGGTGTTTGGGAACCTTTAAAGGATGCAGTATATGTACACAAAGAAGTACCTGAACCCGGCAATCAGGAGAGACCATTTGAGTTTACACTGAATATCTCGGGAACCTATCGAACCGGAGTATATAATTATCAAGTTAATGCTACGGATACCTTCTCCATCAAGCATGGTGAGTATTTAAGAATTTTAACCACAAATGAAAATGCTACTCAGACCGGTCAGACCAAGGCTTATGTTCAGGCAGAAGTTGAGGTGTATTACCCTGACGACACCAGCGGTACCGTAGAATATATTAAAGACACGACACGTTCCAAAACAGTTCGCTGGGAGAGAAATGTTACACCGAATACTAACAATGGTTTCAACGCCGACCTTAAGTTTACTGTAATAGAGACACCTGTTAACAACTATTCCACGGGAGTAACGTTTAATTATGCGGAACATGACAATCAGATTACAGTTGGAACACAGACTTTCTTGATGTCAGAACTTCCTGCTGATGTTGATACCAACACGGTATTCTGGCAGAATTCCGATACACATGGTTCGGTAACGTTTAAGAATGTTATTGACACTTATGATGTATCGGTTGAAAAGAGAATGGTTACCAACAAGACCGGCACGGAAGACTTCCCGTTTATCGCAGGTTATGTACTGGATGAGGGTGAATCTTACGAGCAGACGGTTTCGTTATATACGACTACCGATAATTTCCTTGTAACCAGCGGAGATGTCAATGATTTGGCACTTAAAGATATTCCGGCTACCGCAAAATTGACAATTACCGAACTTGATGATGATGACTATACCGCACGTTACAGTACTGACGGAGGTGCTAACTGGACTGATGGCAGAGAAGCAGTTATTACTGTGGATGCCGACAAGCAGGTTATTTATGAGAATACGCTTAAGTATTATCCTGTAACCATTAAGCTTGAGGACCAGGATGGAAATCCTCTCCAGGCAATGTTTAATCTTTCATCGTCAGAAGGACCTATTTCCGGTGCTTCAGGAACAGATCTTTATGCCGGAACAAACGGTGTATTCTTCAACAGCAATACATTCTGGGTTGATACTTATACGCTGAATCAGACTACTACGCCGACCGGTTATATAAGCCTTGAGGGAACACCTGTCACCATTGATGTGACCGGTACAAGCCCTTACATTACAACTGACAATACATGGGTAACCGTGGAGCAGGTAGATCCGGCCAATCCCACGCAGGGATTTGTGATTACGGTTAAGAACTGGGCACAGAAGAAAGTTACAGTCAAGAAAGTGCTTAATGATGTACTTCTTACAACGACCGATACATACAAGTTTGATTTTAACTACAGTTATACTTCACCTATAGACGGTACTACCGTAAGCGGTAATTTCTCACTTCAGCCCAATGCCAATGTGGCAGCAGGCAAGACAAGAGAGTTAATCATTCCCGCAAATGCTACCAATCTTGTGGTTACAGAATCAACTACAGGTAATGTAGGTAAGATTTATGATACCGAGGACGAGGGTATTTGGGATAATAACGGTACTCCTTTGGCCATAACCGACAGAAACGCTGAAGGTTCAATATTCGATGTAGAAACAGTAACCGATGACGGAACCATAACATTTACCAATACTCGTAAAACAGTTGAAGTTACCGTAGTTAAGAAGGTTAACGGATTAAGCTTTGGCTCTGATTTCGAATTTACGGCTAAGCTTGAAGGTAAAGCGGTTATATCCGACTTTGTTCTGAATGAAGGCGCAGACCCTAATGATGCTTCGGACGATCTTAAGACATCATCACAGGGCGAGGCAGTATTTACTCTTAATCCTTCACTGGTGACATTCGAGGATCAGATTGTACTTACCATTCCTTACGGTTCGAAATTAACGTTAACCGAAACCAGTACGGGAAGTTACGTTACAACTGTAGGCGTTGGTACCGAGACACCGACGAGCGGACAATCGATTGTACTGTTATCTTCTCAGACGATTGAAGACCTTACGGTAACATTTACCAACTCTGAAATATTTGTAGCACCTACTGGTTATAAGAACCATGTGACTCCGTTCATTTGGTTATTTGCAATCAGCTTACTCATGATTTCCGGCACAGCAGCTTTAGTGATATATCTGCAGGTAAGGAAAAAAGAAGAATAAAAACAAACTCACAAAGGCACTAAACTCCCTAATTTTCAGGGAGTTTTTTGCATGTTTAGAGGTCTGAAACCGGTTAAGATTTGTTAAAAAAATGACGATATATTTAATGTGAGGATAAAATGAAAAAATGATAAAAGATAACAATAGTCCACGAGAAGTCCACATGCCGATAAAATCGGCATTTCTCGAATGTTTGTCCATCATTTTACGGTTGACATAAAACGCAAAAAATGGTAGAATAATCTATCGAAAATGTTTAAATGATTTTTTATTGATTTTTTTATTATTTTGGATTGCCGAATGAGGCAACATTATCATAGATTGACAAGTTAACAATTATAACATCGGAAGAGGATATGAGGAGAAAAATTAACAAGGGGATAAGTGCTTCGTGCACTGAAAATAAAACATTACTTTTATGTTTAGAAGAGATCCGGTGGCTATAATTTCTTATAGTTGTCGGGTTTTTTGCCTTAAAAACGGGGAAGAGGGAGCATAAATGGACTCATTGGACGAAAAAAGAACAGAGAACACAACAGAAAATACTAACGAAAAAAGCAGTCATGATACCGAGAAATTGATGAAACAGATTGACCGTTACGAGAAAGGATTCAAGAACTATCACTGGTTTTTGATTTACCTAGCGGTTTTCCTTTTGGTGGTATGGATTTTGTTCTTCAAGATTATCGGAATCACACATATGCCCAACCTGGATATGACACCCAGAGTAGACGGCGGAGACCTTTTAATCTTTTACAGACTGGACAAAAACGCATCGTTCCAGGAACTCGTAGTGTTTGAAAAAGTAATTCCCGACGAAACCAAGAAAAGACTCATGGTTGGCCGTGTAATCGGAGCACCGGGAGATACGATAGATATCAGCGAATCAAACCGCCCGATAGTTAACGGAAATGCGATTGTGGAAGATATGATCTTTTATGATACTCCTAAAAGGGACGAGCGAGTTAATTATCCGATAACCCTTGGCGAAGACGAATATTTTATCCTTGTAGATAACAGAAAAGAAGGCCTTGATTCCAGGTATTTCGGACCGGTCAAAAAGAAAGAAATACTCGGAACCATTATAAACATTATCAGACGAAACAAACTTTAGAGAGAATGAATAAATAAAAATACTAAGAAAGGAGAGTACGGATGCATCACACTGATAAAAGAGAAACAATTGATAAGCTCAGCATTGTGGGCGTTCGTGTTCTTTTTGCGGCATCACTTCTTTTAGGATTGGTGCTCGTAGTTTTCGGCGGATACGCAATTTATGAACAGCTCTATACACAGACCAGAGCGTTTTCTACCGGAGGATTAAAAGCCGAGGAAGTCCAGTTGGTTGAGGTTCAGGAAAACCTGGCACTTCAGAACAAGGACTACAGAGGATGGCTTAACATAGACGGAACACATATTAATTATCCTTTGATGCAGGACGGTGATGAACTGTACTATGCATTCCATGATACAGAGGGAAATACAAGCCCGACAGGCTCTATCTATATGTCCGCATTTAACAAATCCGATTTAAGTGATGATTACATTGTAATCTACGGACATCATATGGATAACGGTGCCATGTTCGGCGATTTGGATAAATTCTTTGATAAAGATTTCTTTGACAATCATACCGGCGGAACATTTTCATGTCTCTCCGGTACATATAAGCTTGAACTTTGGGCAGTAGTTAATACGGATGCCTATGAAGACAGTGTTTATAATGTCGGTAGTCTCAGCTTTAATGACGTAGTAGAGTATGTTAACAGATACTCGCGTTATATCAAACCTTCGGCATTGGATAATGCGAAAAAAATCATCGCTCTTTCTACCTGTCGAGATACGACAACAAACGGTCGACTGGTTGTTTATTTTACGCTTAAAGAAGAACCTTCAACCGGAACTACAACTACTGATACCACAACACCAACCGACAATGATAATACTTCGACCGGTAAGACGGGAACGGGTACCACAGATAACGGAGATACAACTCCTGACGACGGAAAAACTCCAGACAAGCCGGACACACCGAAGCCCGACAACCCGATTACCCCTGATGAAAAAGACAAGGATGAAGACGGCAAAGTTGATATTACCGATCCCTTTGTTCCCGGCGGAAGCTCATATGGCCGTGAAGCATGGGCACTGGTTAACTTGATTTGCCTAATCATAATAGTTTACACACTTGTCCCGATTTTCTGCCTCAGAAAGAAATACGGCCGTATCCACAAGATGCGTAAAGTAAATAAAGCAAAAGAAGAACTCTTCGAAGCACAGGATATGTCTCCCGAAGATTGGACAGAACGTGAGAGAATTATGACTGTTGCAACCAAGAAGAGCGAAAACGGATACGTTTCAAAAGACGGTTTCTGCAAAGCAGTAGAAGAACTCTTTTTCAAGGTCAAAGCTTTTACCAGAAAGTTCATCGCAGGAATTATCTTGGAAGTAATCTTTGCGATAGCAGGTGTGATAATTTTCATCCTGACCGAAGACATGAGACTTCCAATGGTTATCATCGACAAATGGACGCCTGTAATGTTGCTTCTTTTGGTTGGCAGCGTCCTCGCAGAGTTTACTCTCACAAGATATAAAAGATCTAAAAAAGACAAGAAAGAAAACGAAGAAAACGGAATTAGTTTAAGCGAATAATCTAATGGATACGGTGCCTGGCTCGCATAGCGTGCCTGGCTCCGCAAAAGGAAGATTTTTGTAACAGATGAAAAAACGATTACTGACAGCCTGGATAATTGCATGTATGTTTATATGCCTCGTAGGTCAGACTCCGATTACCGCTTTGGCAGACGGAGATGACACACGAGTTATTTCCGTGCCCGAAGGTCTTCAGGAACTGCTGATTAATGAGATTCCCGAAATCCAGACCGAACAGACTGCTGATACAACTGAATACTGCGTTGAAACTCAAAACGATGAGACTAATGAAGTTGTTTCCGAGCAGCCTGAAGTAAACGAAAACAATGTAGTACAGCCTGAAGAAGTAACTGATACAAACGAAACTCAGCCTGAGCAGGGTGGAGATATTGATACAAATATCGGCGAAGCCCCGGTAGCGCAGAACGAAGAGCCTATTGTACAGAACGAAGTTGTTGCAGAAACTTCTGCAGAAACTCAGACCGTACAGAACGGAAATGCTACTGTTGAAACCCCCGAATGTATCGAGCAGACTGTTGACGCAAATCTTCCTCAGGGCGTGCACAACTATGGCGATATCGTTCGCGTAAGCGGCCTCTTACCTAAGGATGCTATCGTTGAAGCAATCCCCGTAAATGTTGAAATTGAAGGCCAGTCAGTTCTCCTTGCATACGACATTACCATATACGAGAACGAAGAAAAGAAGAACGCAGGCATCAGTTGGCAGCCCGACGAGAACGGACTTTCCGTTGAGTTTATCAGTATTGCACTCGAAGAAACCGAAGAAGAAGTAAACATCTGGCATATGGAAGATGTCGAAGAAACGCCCGAATATGTTACAGCAGCTCCTTCACCTGAAGGTTCGGTAGAATTCATGGCAGAAAGCTTCTCGGTTTACGTTGTTACAGAGACAAAACTGACTGCTACCATCGTTGCATCAGACGGCAACACTTACGAAATAAATGTTACTTACGACAATAAATCCGGCATCCCCATGGAGGGCACGACTCTCAAGGTTGAAGAATTAAAACCTGGCGATGACGGATATGACGAATATATCGAAGAGTCTGCTTCAAAGGTTGGAGCAAATACCGAAGATTTTGAATTCTCAAAAGTCTTTGACATAAAAATTGTTGATGAAAACAATGAGACTATCGAATACGAACCTACAGGTGACGTTGATGTCAGCATCCGCGTTATTGGCGTTCCTTTAAGCGATTATGAGAATGTGAATGTTATTCACTTCGTGGAAGACAAAAATGATGAGAACATACTGGTCATCAATGTAGATTTGACTGTAAATGGGGAAACGGTAGAGTTTACTACCAAAAGTTTCTCTGTATATTCGATTGTTGCTGCTAAAGAGAATCCCGTATTAGGAGCAGAAGAACAAATAACATCGTTATCTCAGATAGAAGAGAATCAAGCGTACTATTTCTCTATTGTTCGAAGTGGAACCAATTATATGACTGTTTCGTATCCGGGAGTTTCGTCAAACTTCAGTTCTGGAGAAGGAGAGTTTATAGGTTCTACAGTAAAAGGTGATGCAGGGTTATGGTATTTTGAAGAATCTGCGGAAAGTGGGAAATACTATATATACACTAAAGAAGTAGGCACCCCAAAATATCTTTATGTTTATAATACTAAATTGTTAGGTCTGGATGAAAATCAAAAGACTGCTTTTTCCGTAGCAAACACTACTAATAATGCGAACACATTCTATATCAATATTGTTTCTGGAGGCAAAAATTACGCATTGAGTGTTCGAGGAAATAAAAATTTCTTCCTTGAGAACCGTAATAATGGTGCAAACGCAAATGAAAGGGTTATCATTACCAAAGCGGCAATTCTTGATCATGATCATTTTGAATTGGATGGAAAAACATTTTCTATTACATATTATGAGGAGGGCGTTAAAGGAGCAGGCCTTTCTACTGTTTCTGGAAACAAAAACTTGAATGCCATAGAATTATTGGTTCGTCCGGATGTATTAAACAGTACCGGTGAACTTCTAATTGCAAATGGAACTGACTTACCTGATTGGAAATTTGAATGGATTGAACGTTCAAAATATTATATTACTACGCAAATTGGAGGAACAAAATATTATCTGACTTTGGGAAATCAGATTTCTTTAGTAACTTCACCTACTGAATATTCTAAGATTAATGTGGAATCTGGAACCGATGATTTTTCAGGAAAATATAAGTTTACCGCTGGAGGTAATTCGTTGACTCTTTCAGGAGGTAAGGTAGAGGGTGGATTTGTATCTACTGATTCAAGTGGCAATTATTGTTGGATGACGCTTGCTACCAAGTCCCCTTTGTTGGATGATGACGATTTTATAATATACAGCGCGGAAAAGGTTGATCTTTCTGATCGAAGTGTTGTACCGGATGGTGCTGAAGTTGTTCTTTATACTCGTAAATGGAATGACACTACAAAAAAGTATGAGTATTATGCTGTTAACTATGACGGAAGCCTTGTTCGTGCTTTTGAAAGCGGCGGATTAATTCAGTGGGTTGGAAGTACCATAAATACGATGGTATGGGATTTTACAGAGTATTTGGACAACAATGGGGACCCCAATTATTATTATCAACTAAAAAATAAGTATCCGGGCGGTGCAGCTAGTAACATCATACGTCCTTCTGTTGACGGAAGTTTTCTTAGAACTGAAAGTTCGCATCCAAACTACTTTGAACGAAGCATTAACTTAAATGGACGCCGTTACGGATATTATTATTCTACTATTCTTGCCTGGGACGACCCTAGTTATGCATATATGGGTCTTCGTGTAAAAGATGATTGTAGTGGTATCGAAGTCTGTCCGATGGATGAAGCAGATACATTTTATTTTGCTATAATGACGCAGGTAGATCCGACATTACCAAATCCTACAACAGTTGAAACAATAGATCATACCCAATATGGAATTACTATGAAGATGGTAGATTTTACCAGTAGAGATGAGAACAATGATCCTACACTTAGTAGTTTTCTGGGAAGCGAAGAAGGTGGAGCGGTATATACAACAGTTCCTAATTTACTTTCAACTAATCTTGGTTCAGATGGTTATCCTTGCAATGATAAAGGGGATTCTCTTAAAGATGTATTTGAGAATCGCGGAAACGGATTAAAAGAAGTCAATCACCTATTTATTAAGAATACGTATTATTCCAGCGGCTACTACGAGTTTGACAGCACTCAGAATTTCGCATCATTCTTCGACGAAAATGGAAATATTGACATTAATAACTTTACTGTCTACAACGAACTTGGCACAAACGACAATAAGTCTAGTAATTCTATGAAGCATGGACAGTTCCTGCCTTATAATGCTTTATCAGTTAATCCGGCTATAAGGAACCCATACAATCTTTATAGTGCTACCGTTCAGGAACTTCCGGACAGTGATCCTAGAAAACATGAGCAATTACGTTTGGTTGGCCCTAATGTTTATGGTACAAGTCATGGGACGAATACGACGGATTATCATTTTGCAGTCGAAATTGAAGCTACCTTTACTCAAACAGCGAATGGTCTAGATGCTTGGGGACATGACATTATATATGAATTCACTGGTGATGATGATTTCTGGCTCTATGTAGATGGTGAACTGATTATTGATCTTGGTGGTATACACAGTGCTTTACCGGGGAGTGTTAACTACAGCACCGGTGAAGTCAGTGTAAATGGAAAAGATACCACTTTATATGAGCTTTTTTATAACAACTATAAGAATCGTGATAATCATACTGATGCTGAAGCACAGGCGTACGTTGATGGAATATTCAAGCAGAATGATAACGGTAATTATGTATTTAAGGATTACACCGATCATACTATGCGAATCTTCTTTATGGAACGTGGTGCCGGCGCTTCTAACCTTCATATGCGATTTAATTTGGCTTCAGTTAAGCCCGGAACCGTGTTACTTAGCAAAGAAATTGAAGGTGTTGATAGTACGGAATCGTACATGTCTGAATATCCTTTCCAGATATTCTATAAAGAGACACAAGATGGTCTCGAAATCCCGCTGATTCCCGGACTTGCTAATATTAGTGTTGTTTACAAAGATACAAACCGATCTGTAACATTTGATCCGAGTTATACATCGCCGGACGGAAAAGTTTATGAAAATGTATTTATACTTAAGCCGGGTGAAATAGCAGAAATAGATTTCCCGGATCAAGCAGTGTGGTATGACATCCAAGAATGTGCTGTCCACATTAGTGAGATAGACACAACCACTACTCCGAACTATACAGTTCATCAGGGTATATATTTGGATGTTAAGGCAAATGGTGAATCATTAACTGGGGTTGATAATGGACAAGGAGAATATCGTAAAGATTATAGAGTAGGATATGCTGAGGTAAAGAGTAGAGGAAGAGTAACGTTCCAAAATGTGGTCGATCCTAATGCTAAAGGAAATTTAACTTTTGTTAAACACCTTTATGATGAGAGTGGAACTCAGCGAATCTATAATTCTGAAAATGACACTACATTTACATTTAGATTGTATTTGGGTACAGAAAACACTCCTAGTGGCAGTTTACCGCCGGCAGATATGTATAGTTACCATGTGAAAGATGAAAATGGTAATTATTGTAAATGGGACTCGGCACAAGGAAAATTGATTTCTCTTGGAAGTGGAATGGATAATTATTCCAATTTGAGTGATGCTCAAAAAAGACAAGTCACTTTTACTACTTCCATGAATGGTAGTATTGCAAATATTCCTGTAGACTATACCGTTGAGATAAGAGAGATACCTGCCGGAACTAAATACAAAGTTGAAGAACGTGAAAGTGAACTACCTGATGGATATTCTTTAAAAGAATATGTAACAAATGTAGAAGGTGTTGGTGTAACTGCGGGGCCTAATCCGGCTTCCGGTATCATCAACGTAGCAGCAGTTTATAATCATATCGAAATTCATAACCTCAAAGGTTGGGGATTGCGTTGTTATAAAGATTGGTCAGATGTTGCGTGGATGGATACTCGTGATGAAATCTATATGGCCGTTTATAAAGATAATAACGGAACGCTTGAATTTGTAGATAATACTGCACACAATACCGTACGTCGAGTAAAACGCGATGAGGATTCGGCATACTGGTTCTTTGATACAATAGATGATTTAGACGGAAATGGTATTAAAGATGCTTTAGACTTCGAAAAGTATGTAGTTCGTGAAGTGATAATTAGTAACAGTAATCCTACAGTTGAATCTGAAACGGGCAAAGTTTCGGACTATGGCACTGTTACTCCGCTTAGCGTTGATGGAACAGGAAATATTGACTTATATGGAAAACAGTATGGAGATACAGCAGAGTCGCTGATTAATTATACCATTACCGACTATAGTCAAGGAGCATTGATGAATGGTTCAAATGTTCGTATTGACAGGATTACAAACAAACGTGCAGGTGTAGATATATATGCAACAGCATGGGATGGAGCAACACCGCTTTCCGGAGCAGTCTTTACATTAAAGGATGGTAATGGAAATGATGCAGTTGAAAGCACTCTTAGGTCGGATTCTGATGGACTTATAACGATTGCTTACTTACGTGAAAATGAAATATATACTCTTACAGAGACTGCTTCCCCGGCAGGATATTTGGGACCTGATTCTCAAACAATATTGAAAATCAGACGTAACGGTAATGATATATCATATTCAACTGATGGCGGTACAACATGGACTTCGACAATAGCTAACAGCGAAGAAAGTTGGTTTATTGCGGATGATACTGATGTAACAACCGGTGCAGATATTCGAACCGGAAAAGCTATAGTCAAAAACAAACCGTATGTCATTAAAATAAAGAAGACACAACAAACAGCAGACGGAGATCCTCTTCCCGGTGCAACATTTGCTCTTTACAGACAGGTTACAGGAAATAACGGACAACCCAGAAAAGATTATCAGCCAATTTCCGGTTATAATAGTTTAGTTTCTGAAAGCGATGGATTTATTCCTTATTTAACAAATGATTTTGCAGATGGCACACTAATACCGGGAACATATTATTTGCATGAAACATATCCTGTTTCGGGATATCAGCCGTTGAGCGAGGATATAGTATTTACTATAAGTCCGACCGGAAAGGTTACATTAGATTCTTATCCGGCAGGAGTGGAGCTTTCTACTGATAATATTATTTCTGTGCCTAATATGGTAGAAGGTACGACAGAATTTACAGTTAAGAAGGTTGTAGAAAATGGAACCACAGCAGATGAAAACGGAACGAATAGATTTAACTTTACAGTGAAATTATATCTTCCTGATGGTCATACGCCATGGCCTTATTCGGATGCTAATGGTGATTTTGAAAATGCGACAGCTTCTTTCTCTTTGGGACAGAATGGGGAAAAAGAACTGATAGTTCCGCTTGGAGCAGTGGTTGAAGTAAAAGAAACTCCCGTAAAAGATTATTATACGACGGATGCTTCCATGGATGTTACTACATCGGGAGAGACAACGACATCAACTTGTGATTTCAACACTTCAAATCTGACTTCTACAGTAACAATAAAAGATGAAACAGCAGTTACGCTAACATATACCAATACCAGAAAGACGGTTAATGTCATGGTTAATAAAAAGGCAGAGGGAGCGGGCGGTAACTTTACATTTACTGTTACTTTGAAAGATGGTACTACACTTTGCAAGAACTATACGGTAAATAATAATGAGACGGATTCGGATTCAAGTGACGATATAGTCACAAACAACTCCGGAAAAGCGACATTTAATTTAAGTCCGGCTAAAGGTCAAACAGTAAATAAGGTTCTGACAATTCCATATGGAACTGAATTCAGTATCGAAGAAACAGATCCTGGATATCCCTTTACTACTACGGTAAAAATTGACAATGGCAGTACACAAAAAACTCGAACTGCAGTATTAGCGGCGGATAAGACGACTACGAATCACAGCATTAATTATATTAACAAGGCGATTTATGTGGCTCCTTCAGGCGTCTCTTCTAAATATGCGCCGTATGCGCTGATTTTCCTTACATCGTTAGCGTTAATAGGTGGATTCTTTGTAGTTCATCGATTCAGACGTCGTAGGGAAGAGGAAGAGTAGTTTCCAAAATTAATATTAACTTAATGCGAAAGCACTTCGGGCACACATGAATTTTGCGCGAAGTGCTTTTTATAAAAGGTATCTTTTATGAGGGAATGAATGATGAAAAGAAGATTTATAACTGCACTTTCGGTCTTGTTTTGTTTGTCGTTTATTATCGGGTGCAGTTCAACGGCATCGATAATGAAGAAGTCCGATAACTATATTGATACCATTGTTTTTGAGGATGTTCCGACATTTATAGTCACATCAAAATGCGTTAAAAACGGCAAGTGGATGGATAAGATTTCCAACACGAGCCGCGGTGAAAATATCTCACCTGATTTAACCTGGGACGCTGTGGAAGGAGCTACGCAGTATCAGGTAATTATGATTGACGGAAACTGGCTTCACATGGATGTTGCCACGACAGCCACTTCTATTGAAGAAGGAGAAATAAAAAAGAACGGTGGGAAAGGCTCTAGATATGTTGGACCGTATCCTCCGCTTGGAACTACTCACACATATTCGGTATTTGTGTTTGCTCTTAAAAACGAGCCTGGCAACTTTTATATGGGATTTGACGGTGGAGAAAACAGCATTAACGACATATACAAAGGCCTGAATACAGATGTTGATGGCAATACGGGGAATGTTATTTCATACGGAAGACTGGACGGGAATTACAGTAAAAAGGAATAGAAACAGAACTGTACTGTTTAAATGGGGGTATGGTTTGACATGAAGACAAAATATAAACCTTATACCGCGGAAAGTATTAGAAAAGAGGGAACAGCCTGGCTTATTTTCGGCTCGATATGGACTGTGGTAAGCATTGGATTGTTTATTATATTTCCGATTATTTTACAGGTAAAAGATCTCGGCATCTGCCTTGCGCTGGGGGCTTTTCTGGTTATTATGGGACCTGCGTTTTTCTTATGCGGTATTCAAAAATTTAAAGAAGCTAAGCGGTTTGCGCAACTTCCGAAGAATACGAGAATCAAAAATCCCAACGCGGTTCTTTTTGGCGTTGATGACGGTGCGGCAGCTGAGGTTGCTGCGAAGTATTACAGCGAAAAGTTTGGCAAAAAAGAACTTACCGACGAAGATGAAAACATCATCTGGGATTGGGCCTACGATGAGATTTCATATCTGCTCGCATGGATATTCGAAAACGGTTATTACAACCCCGAAGAAACGGAACCGGACCTCGCAGAGCTTGCGGGCAAAATTGCAAGGCGTGAAGCAATTCCGTCAGATTACATGAACTATGATGCTTCATTTTTTGAAGGAAATGTAAAAGATGAAGTAGTCGATTTTGTAAACGAATATCTCGAGAATTCCGAATTTATAAAAGGCCACCATGTTGCCAAATCGGGAATGATAATCGGCGCATATTTCGCCGAGGTTGAGGCTTTTGCCAAAGAACGTTTAAATGCACCTCTTTTAGGATTTCCTTTTACCTGGGAGGACTACGATGCGTTTAAGGGCCATATAGAAGAAGCATACGCAAAGTACAAAAGCAAATGACACTAGGGGACGGGGTTTTTGTGTCAAAAAGGAAATAAATGGCTAAAACTGAGGACTCAAATAAATCCAATGAAATAAAGACAATTTTAAGAATAATTTTCTGGACTGCAGTCGGTTTGTTAATCGTTCTTACAGCCTATTTTTTCCTGCCTGTAACGGAGAGATTTAACCTCCTAAAAGAGGGCGACGAAAACGCGGTAAGATGCGTTCTTGTAACGGACCTGCATTCGTGTTATTACGGCAAAAATCAGAAAAATCTGATAGAAAGAATAGATAAAGAAAATCCTGATATCATCTTTCTCGGCGGTGATATTTTCGATGATAAAATTGATGACGACAATGCGGTTATTTTCCTTGAAGAAATATCAAAAAAATATAAATGCTTTTATGTCTCGGGCAATCACGAATACTGGAGTGAACGCTGCGATGAAATGAAAGATAAGGTCAGAAGTCTTGGAATTACGGTGCTAGAAGGCGATTGCGAGACCATTGAGATAAACGGTAAAACGATAGATGTCTGTGGTGTCGACGATCCGACGAGACTGACTAACAGTCAGTTCAAAGAGCAGCTTAATAAAGCTTATGCGAAGACGAACGAAGACCATTATAAGATTCTTTTAACGCACAGACCTGAGCAAACGGATTTTTATGCATTGTATGATTATGATTTGATTTTATCGGGACATGCGCATGCGGGGCAGATTAGAATTCCTTTTATAAACATAGGAATCTATGCGCCGAACCAGGGTCTGTTCTCAAAATATGTAAGCGGAATTTACACGCTAAGTAACGGCAGCAGACTCATCGTAAGCCGTGGTCTTGCGAGAGAAAGCACGCCAGCTCCGAGGTTTTTCAACCACCCTGAAATTGTTGTCATAGATTTTTGACACAGGGGGACGGGGTTTTTGTGTCAAAAAACAATTGATTTTACGAACTGTTTGAAGTATCATTAAAAAACTCACCCTCAGTAACCGATAACGTTGATTCATCTATGTAAGGAGGATTTATGGAGTTTAGAGAAATTTTTGACACGATACCGGATAAGTTTGACAAGTTCAGACCGCGTTACAGCAAGGAACTTTTCGATTATCTGATTGATTATGCGAAGGTAGGACCGGGCAAAGATGTGCTTGAAATCGGTCCCGGCACAGGCCAGGCGACAGATCCGATACTTAATACAGGATGCAATTACAATGCAATAGAATTAGGCGAGCACCTGTATTCGAAGATGAAGGAAAAGTACGGAAAATTCGATAATTTCAGTATCGTGAACGACGATTTCATCACACATGACTTTAAGGACCGGAAGTTCGACATGATATATTCGGCGGCCACAATTCAGTGGATTCCCGAAGAGATAGCTTTTTCGAAAACATTTGAACTTTTAAAGCCCGGCGGAACGCTTGCGATGATGCTTGTTATAGGCGATTACAAGTCAAGCAACGAAGAGCTTTTCAACAAAATTCAGAGCGTGTACGATCAGTATTTTAAGCCCGATACGGTTTATACGCATCACGGCTTCGGATACAACAATGCACCCGCTTACGGCTTCACCGAAGTTGAGCGAAAAGAGTTTTACGGAAAGCGCGAAATGACTGCGGACGAATATGTGCTTTTCAGCGGCACACATTGCGATCACATGGTGATTCCCGAGCCCTACAACACACAGTTTTTCGAGGGCTTGCGAAACGCTGTTTTAGAGTATGGAAACAAAGTTGTTTTCAACGATACATATGTTTTATATCTGACACAAAAACCTATTGAAAAATGAGACTAGCAGCATATCAGTTCGCCGTATGTGGCGACTTACAAAAGAATACCGAGAAAATCAAGGCAGCTATAGAAAAAGCAGCGGCAGAAAAGGCCGATTTTATAGCCTTTCCCGAGTGCGCTCTTTCGGGCTATCCGCCCACTGATCTTGCAAGCTCAAAGGACTTTGATTACAAGGCACTTCCTGCGGTTTTAAACGAACTGCAGGAGCTGTCTGACAAGCACAATATTACCGTTCTCATCGGCAGCATTGCCTTTGATAAAAAGTACGTAAACAGGGCGTTTTTAATCGCTCCTAAAAGAGATATAAGACACTATGACAAACGCGCTTTATACGGTTATGATTCGGATAATTTCGAGCGCGGAAATACCGACGGAATCTTTGAAATAAACGGGCTAAAAGTCGGTGTCAGAATATGCTTTGAAGCACGTTTCCCCGAGTATTTCAGGGAACTTTACAAAGCAAATACAGACCTTGATATTGTTATCTTTTATGCGGTATCGGATTTCGATGATAAAGAGAAATATGATGTCTTAAGAAGCCATTTAATTTCAAGGGCTGCAGAGAATGTAACACCAATATTTGCGGTTGATGCAATCACGCCTTTCCAGAGTGCGCCTACATGCTTTATAAACGCCTCGGGAAGAGTGCTCAAAGAGGCAGAGAGAAATAAGGAAGAACTGCTCTTTTATGATTTTGAAAAAAGTGACTTAAACTTCGGTGAAATCGGCAGGAAGCGCGAGTCCGACAGGCTGCTCACACTTGAATAAGTCTGGCGGACAATTTATAATATAATGTTGATGTATTGTTTCAAATTTTGAAACAACATTGGCAGAAATGTCGGAATTTCGACAACAGAGGTAGATATGGAAAACAATCAGAACAATTCAAATAAAAACAATAACAACCGCAACAGAAGATCGGGCGGATTATTTACGTACCTGATTTTCTTTATGCTCATAGTTCTTTTGGCAATATGGCTTATCAGATTTTTCAGAAAAGACACATCTACGGAAATCACCTACAACGAGTTCCTCAAGATGGTTGAAGAGCAGAAAATTGAAAAAGTTATCATACATGCCGAAACAATTGAGATAAGAGAAGTTGCAGAAAAGGATAACATCAGTTCGCTGTTCTTTGGCAACACCAAAGCTTCTCTTTACACAGGTAAGGTTGAAGAGGACGATACCCTTACACAGAGACTCTTGGAAAAGGGAATCACGGTTGAAGGCGAGATACCTGATAACTCGATGCAGGTATGGTATTTTATATTCTCATATATTTTACCGATAGCTATTTTCCTTGGCATCGGCTTCCTGCTCTTCAGACGTATTGGCGGCTCCGACGGAGTAGGCGGAATTATGAATGTCGGCAAGTCGAACGCCAAGGTATACGTTCAAAAAGAGACCGGCATAACCTTCAAGGATGTAGCGGGTGAGGACGAAGCAATTGAGTCACTTCAGGAAGTGGTTGATTTCCTTCACAACCCTGACAAATACGTTAAAATCGGTGCAAAATTACCTAAAGGTGCGCTTCTTGTGGGCCCTCCCGGAACAGGTAAAACACTCCTTGCAAAAGCGGTTGCAGGCGAAGCACATGTGCCTTTCTTCTCCCTCACAGGTTCCGATTTCGTGGAACTTTATGTCGGTGTCGGCGCATCCAGAGTAAGAGATTTGTTTAAGGAAGCAGAGAAAAATGCTCCCTGTATTATTTTTATAGATGAAATCGATGCAATCGGTCGTAGCCGTGATTCAAAATACGGCGGCGGAAACGAGGAAAGAGAGCAGACGTTAAACCAGCTTCTTTCAGAGATGGACGGTTTCGACGGCAAGAAAGGTATCATTATTTTGGCAGCCACCAACAGACCTGAAATCCTTGACAAAGCGCTCCTTCGTCCCGGCCGTTTCGACAGACGAATCATCGTTGAAAAGCCCGATCTTAAGGGCAGAGTAGAGATCCTAAAAGTTCACGCCAAAGACGTTAAGTTGGATGAGACCGTAGACTTTGAAGAAATCGCTCTTGCAACCAGTGGCGCAGTAGGTTCGGATCTTGCAAACATGATCAACGAAGCTGCCATCAATGCGGTTAAAAACAAGAGAGAATTCGTATCTCAGAAAGACCTTTTCAATGCCGTAGAAGTAGTGCTTGTCGGCAAAGAAAAGAAAGACAGAATTTTAAGCGAACAGGAAAGAAAAATCGTGTCCTATCACGAGGTCGGACATGCGCTTCTTTCCGCACTTCAGAAGAACTCAGAGCCTGTTCAGAAAATCACCATCGTGCCCCGTACAATGGGTGCGCTCGGCTATGTAATGCAGGTTCCCGAGGAAGAAAAATATCTTAATACTAAAGAAGAATTACACGATATGATCGTAGGTCTCCTGGGCGGACGTGCAGCAGAAGAAATCGTATTCGGCTCCGTTACCACAGGCGCTTCGAACGATATCGAAAAGGCTACAAGCATCGCAAGAAGCATGGTTACACAGTACGGTATGAGCGAGAAATTCGGCCTTGTCGGACTTGAAACCGTGGAGAGCAGATATCTTGACGGCAGAACAGTTATGAACTGTGCCGACAGAACCGCTGCAGAGGTAGACAGCGAAGTAATCGGCATCCTTGCTGCATGTTACGAAGAGGCTAAAAAACTTCTCTCTGAAAACCGCGATATCATGGATAAAATTGCGGCTCATTTGATTGAAAAAGAGACAATCACAGGCAAGGAATTCATGGAAATTTACTGCGCAGAAAAAGGTATTCCGGTTCCCGAGCCCAAGAATCCTTTAGGAAAGCCAAAGGACGAGAAAAAGGCTGAAAAGAAGGAAGATTTCGAGAAAGCAGAGTCTGAAAAGAAAGAAGAAACTTCTGAGAATTCTGAAGCAAAAGCGGATGACGATGTAAAAGTTGAAGAAGATGTAAAAGCCGAAGATAAGACTGAAGATAAAGAAGAAAAGTCTGAATCAAAAGAGACTGACGAAGACCTTCCCTTCGAAGGAGAAGAAGAAACAGAAGAAGACACAAGCCCCGAAGACAGCATTCTTGAATCATATAAAAAGTTTGATGAAAAGAAAGAAGAGCCTGCTGACGACAAGGAAGATTTCGAAGAGATAAAGAAGGACCTCGAAGACAGGCTTTCAGCAGAAGAAAAAGCTGAAATCGAAGAGATGGAAAAGGCTAAAGAAGAAATTAGCAACGAAGTTTTCAAGCGCATCAAGAACAGAGCATTCAAATTCGAAGATGACGAAGAAGAAAAATAATCCGGGAGTCTGAATGAACAGCGAGCAGATCAAAAAAGAACTCGACAAGCTTCCGAAGAGCCCGGGCGTTTATTTGATGCACGACTCAAAAGGCGGAGTTATATATGTAGGTAAGGCCGTAAACCTGAGAAATCGGGTGCGGTCTTATTTTCGTATTTCGACCAAGAAAACGCTCAAAATTCAAAGGATGGTCAGCCTCATCGACCACTTCGACTACATCCTTACAGACACCGAGCTCGAGGCCCTAGTGCTAGAGAACAATCTCATAAAAGAGTACTCCCCCAAATACAACACGCTCCTAAAAGACGACAAAACCTATCCCTACATAAAGGTCACGCTCGGTGAAATGTATCCGAGGCTTGTTTTTTCGCGAACCATGAAAAAAGACAAATCCAAGTACTTTGGCCCTTACGCGACCGCGGGAAGCGTTCACGACATGATAGAATTCTTAAGCAAGATTTATCATATCCGCACCTGCAACAAGGCCCTAAACGGCGAAAAAGCTGCAGACAGACCGTGCCTTAATTACCATATGAAGCAGTGCGATGCACCCTGCATGGGTGGACTTTCGCCCGAGGAATACGGCGAGAATATAAAGAAAGCACTTATTTTTTTAGGAGGAAATTTTGATCCGCTCCTAAAAGAAATAGAAGCCAAAATGAACGACCACGCAGAGAAGCTTGAGTTCGAAGAGGCTGCAAAATACAGAGAACTTTTAAAGAGCGCATACGACATTGCACAAAAGCAGAAAATCACTGAATTTGACGGCGAAAACAAAGACTACATCGGCATTGCAAGAAGCGAAAGCGACGTGCTTATCCAGGTATTTTTCGTCAGAGAAGGCAAGCTTATCGGTCGCGAACATTTCTATATGAAAGGCGCATTGGAAGAAACCGACGAAGAAACAATTTCCAGTTTCATCAAACTCTATTACGCAGGCACCCCCTTCCTTCCAAAAGAAATCTTTGTTCCCATACAGCTTGAAGAAACAGAGCTTTTGGAGAAGTGGCTCTCCGATAAAAGAGGCGGCAAAGTATCCCTCAAATCACCCGTCAAAGGCCAGAAAGAAAAGATGCTTGAACTCGCACATCAAAACGCAGAGATGTTAATTAAGCGCGATGAAGAAAAGCATAAAAGCGAAGAAGCCAGAACGCGTGGCGCTGTCGAAGAGCTCGCCAGACTTCTTAACATACAAAAGGCAGACCGCATCGAATCCTACGATATTTCAAACACTCAGGGCTTTAACAGCGTAGGCTCGATGATTGTATACGAAAACGGCAAACCCAAGAAGAGCGACTACAGAAAGTTCAGACTTAAAACCGTCGAAGGCCCTGACGATTACGCTTCGATGTACGAGGTTTTATACAGAAGATTTTCGCACGGCATCAACGAAAGAGCGGAAGACAACGAAACAAGCTTTTCGATTTTCCCTGATTTAATCTTAATGGACGGTGGTCTCGGACAGATTCATATCGCGGAAAAAGTGCTTGAAGAACTCGGCGTAGATATCCCTGTCTGCGGTATGGTCAAGGACGATCATCACAGGACGCGAGGACTTTTATTCAACGAACAGGAAATCCCGATGGATCTTCACTCCGAGTGCTTCAAATTCGTCACCAGAGTGCAGGATGAGGTCCACAGATTCGCGATAGAGTATCACAGGTCACTTCGTACCAAAGCACAGGTTCATTCGATTTTAGACGATATTCCGGGCATCGGACCGAAGCGAAGAAAAGCGCTGATGAAGCATTTCCCGACGATCGACGATTTAAAGAGCGCAGAACCCGAGAAAATCGCAGAGGTCGACGGAATTCCGCTTAATGTCGCAAACGACATTTATGAATTTTTCCACAAAGACAAATCATAGTAAATGGTATATAATAAAAGATACGCGTAAGATAAGCTGTTACGGAAAAAATTATGCAGAAGAGAGGTATTTGTTATGGCAAGTGTCAGTTTAACAAAAATCATTGAAAAAATGAAATTGGAGCCGCTTACACCCGAGATTGATGTCACGGGAATTAAGATCAAACAGCCCGATATCAACCGTCCCGCACTTCAGCTGGCAGGCTTCTTTGATCACTACGAAGCAACCAGACTTCAGGTAATCGGTTTCGTCGAATATAAATACATGATGGAACTTTCGGATGAGAGAAAGGAAGAGATTTACAGCAAACTCTTAAGCTTCCCGATTCCCTGTATCGTTTTCTGTCGTGAACTTGTTCCCGATGAACTCTTCATGAAAAAAGCCCTTGAAAACGGCGTTCCTCTTTACATGACCAAGAAGACAACATCCGTATTCATGGCTGAACTCATCAGATGGTTGAACGTTAAACTCGCACCCTGCATTTCCGTACACGGCGTATTGGTCGATGTTTACGGCGAAGGCGTTCTCATCGTCGGCGAGTCCGGTATCGGTAAATCCGAGGCCGCACTCGAACTCATCAAAAGAGGCCACCGTCTCGTAACCGATGACGTAGTAGAAATCAGAAAAGTTTCCGAAGACACATTAATCGGAACCGCACCCGAAACCACCAAGCATTTCATCGAGCTTCGCGGTATCGGTATCGTGGACGTAAAAACCCTGTTCGGTGTATCGAGCGTAAAAGAGACGCAGACCATCGACCTCGTCATCAAACTCGCTGAGTGGAACAAAGACACAGAATACGACCGCCTCGGCCTCGAAGAGGAATACACGGAGTACCTTGGCAACAAAGTTGTCTGCCACAACATCCCCATCCGTCCCGGCCGTAACCTCGCCATCATTTGCGAGACCGCAGCCGTTAACCACCGTCAGAAGAAGATGGGCTACAACGCCGCAGTTGTTCTTTACAACAGAGTTCAGAGCAACCTCGCTAAGAAGCGTGAAGAAGACGAAGAAGAGAACTTTTAAATTTAACTCATAAAAGAAAAAATCCGGTGCCTGACTCGCACAGCGTGTCTGGCTCCGTAAAAGAAAGAGAGAAGGATATGAAATACATTTTTGGTGTCGATCTTGGCGGAACAACCGTCAAAATGGGCTTATTCAACGAGAGCGGAGAAGTGCTTGAAAAATGGGAAATTAAGACCGTAAAAGATAACAACGGCTCACAGATTTTACCCGATATCGCAGCAAGCATTAATAAAAAAGTTGCAGAGAAAAACCTCATAAAAGAAGACGTAATCGGTGTAGGTATC
Organism: Lachnospiraceae bacterium G41; assembly: GCA_900100245.1. Taxonomy (GTDB): domain Bacteria; phylum Bacillota; class Clostridia; order Lachnospirales; family Lachnospiraceae; genus UBA3766. The sequence goes on along the minus strand of FNEU01000015.1, from coordinate 5,000 downwards.
GGCGCTCCCGGACCTATCGATGATGACGGAAATATTTACGGCGCACCCAACCTTGGCTGGGGCACATTTAATGTAAGCAAAACCTTATCAGACCTTACAGGCTTTAAGGTTAAGACAGGTAACGATGCCAATGTAGCAGCTCTTGGCGAAATGTGGATGGGCGGCGGAAAAGGCTACAACTCAATCGTTATGGTTACACTCGGAACCGGTGTCGGCGGCGGTGTAATTATCGACGGTAAAATCGTTGCAGGCGCAAAAGGTGCAGGCGGAGAAATCGGACATATCTTCATGGACGAGAATGAAACCGAGACCTGCGGATGCGGCAAAAAAGGCTGTCTCGAGCAGTATGGTTCCGCAACAGGTGTTGTAAGACTTGCCAAGAGAAGACTCGAAAAAGACGACAAGCCCAGCATTCTTAGAAACAAAGATATCAACTGCAAGGTAGTCTGGGACGCAGTAAAAGAAGGCGATGAAGTTGCAATCGATATCGCCAACGAATTCGGCAAAATCCTCGGCAGAGGTCTTGGCATTATCGCATGCGTTGTTAACCCCCAGGCCTTCGTTATCGGTGGCGGCGTCAGCAAGGCAGGAACAATCATCCTTGACTACATCGTAGACAATTTCAAGGAAACCACTTTCCGCGGCTGCAAGGATACAGACTTCAAGCTTGCAACCCTCGGAAACGATGCAGGAATTTACGGAGCAGCTAAGTTAGTTATTGATTAATATGTACAGCAAATTATCAGAAATAATATCTGACGAAAGAATTAAATACAACGAGCCGCTTTCAAGCCACACTTCGTTTAACATCGGCGGTCCTGCAGATGTTTTCGTAAGTGTTGAAAACGCGGACGAACTCTCCAAAGTGATTGCCTTCGCAAAAGAGGAAAACATCAATTACTTCCTCCTTGGCAACGGAAGCAATGTCCTTGCATCGGACGAAGGCTTCAGAGGCATCATCATAAAACTTGGCGGAGATTTTAATGAAGCCACAGTTGACGGCGAGAGCATAAAAGCAGGCGCAGGCATTACTCTTACGAAGCTCGCAAACGTTGCAATGAATGCATCACTCACAGGCCTTGAATTTGCTTCGGGAATTCCCGGAACACTCGGCGGCGCACTCTTTATGAATGCGGGCGCATATGGCGGAGAAATGTGCCAGGTTGTAACAAGCGTAAAGGTTTTAGACAAAGCCGACGGCAGCATCAAATCTTTTACGAACGAAGAAATGGACTTCGGCTATCGACACAGTGCGCTTAAGGAAAACGGCTGTATCGCTTTATCCTGCGAGATGAAATTAAGCACATCGGACGCGACCACGATTCGCGAAACGATGCTTGATCTTAATAAAAGAAGAAAAGAAAAACAGCCTCTCGAATATCCTTCCGCAGGCTCAACTTTTAAAAGACCTGAAGGATATTTTGCAGGGAAACTTATCGAGGACGCAGGCCTTGGCGGATATACCGTAGGCGGTGCGCAGGTCAGCGAAAAGCACAAAGGTTTCGTTATAAATAAAGGCGGCGCCACAGCAAAAGATGTTCGCGACCTGATTGAACACGTAATCAAAACCGTAAAAGAAAAAGACAACGTTACACTCGAGCCGGAAGTGTTATTTTTAGGGGAAATAAAATGAGATTTGTAGTAGTTACAGGAATGAGTGGTGCAGGCAAACTTACCGCGCAGAAGATGCTTGAAGACATGGGATATTATTGTGTAGATAATCTTCCCGTGCCTTTTATAGTTAAGTTCGCAGAATTAATTTATGAGTCGGAGCGCGACAAAGTAGTGCTCGGCATCGACGTGCGTGCGGACCAGAGTTTCGACGAAATTATGCAGGCACTAAAAGACATGAAGGAGAAAGGTTATTCCTACGAAATGCTTTTCCTTGATGCCTCAAAGCAGACTCTTTTAAAAAGATATAAGGAAAGCAGAAGAAACCATCCTCTCGCAATGGACGGCAGAGTTGAGGACGGAATCGACCGTGAAAGAAAGATTCTTGCGAAGACCAAAAAGAGCGCTGACTATGTCATCGACACCTCGCATCTTTTAACCAGAGAACTTCGTGAAGAACTTGAAAACATATTCGTTAAAAACGAAAACTACAAATCACTGATGGTAAACATTTCCTCGTTCGGCTTCAAGCACGGCATCCTTCAGGATGCAGACCTCGTGTTTGATGTAAGGTTCCTTCCGAACCCCTACTACGTAGAGGAATTAAAGCATAAAACAGGGAATGACAAGGAAGTTCAGGATTTCCTCATGCAGTTCGATGAGGCGCACATCTTTTTAAATAAGGTAAAAGATCTTCTGGACTTTCTGATTCCCAATTATATAAAAGAAGGCAAAAATCAGCTTGTAATCGGCATCGGCTGTACGGGCGGAAAGCACAGATCCGTGACGCTTGCCAACGAGATTTACAAGGCCTTAAACGATGACGACAAAGAGTACGGAGTGACCATCAATCACAGGGATATAGGAAACTAAGATGTCGGGTAACGTATCTTCTTTTTCAATGGAAGTAAAGGATGAGCTCCTAAAAAACACTCCCAAGCAGAGACATTGCGCCATCACCCAGACAGCCGTAATTATCGCGGGAGCAGGACGAATTACGCCCAATTCGCTTATTGTCGAGACCGATAATGTACGAATTAAAGAAAAATACTTTACTTTATTGAAGAAAACATTTAATATAAATGTCGACGCCTTTGAAGATAAAGGCCTTTTTGCGGTGCCTGTTACCAAAAAGGAAGATGTAATCGAGATTTTACAGGCTGTAAAAATCCTCGATGCCAAGGGAAATGTCAATCAGTACAAAGGCATTGTTCCTGACATTCTTTTAAAAGCAGGATGCTGTAAAAGAGAGTTTTTAAAGTGCGCGTTCGTCTTTTACGGAACGATAACCGATCCCGAAAAAGGGTTGCATCTTGAGTTTACGTGTTCGTGCGAAGAGCATGCAAACCAGATAGAAAGAGCACTTGAATACTTTAATATCAAGGCGAGAAGGTCTACGCGTCGTGAAGGCAAATACCATTTGGTATACCTAAAAGACGGCGAACAGATAGCTGATTTTTTACGAGTAGTCGAAGCCAACGTGGCGACGATGAAATACGAAGAAAAGCGGATTTACAAAGAAATCGCCAATCACATCAACAGAACGAATAACTGTGAAGTTGCGAACAGTCAGAAAAAATTTGATGCTGCTTATAAACAGATCGAAGATATCAACTATTTAAACGAATGTATTGGACTTTCCAATCTGCCTGAAACACTGCAGAGTGTTGCAATAGCAAGGCTGGAAAATCCCGACGTGGGGCTGCAAGAACTTGGGGAGTTAATGAAGCCGCCTCTCGGCAAATCAGGAGTCAACCACAGGCTTAGAAAGATTTCCGAGCTGGCACAGAAACAGCGTTCGAAAGATGCATAGTTTAAGGAGGAATTTATGGTTGAGAGAGAAATCGAAATCAAATTAGCCGGTGGTTTGGAAGCAAGACCCGTTGCCATGCTCGTTCAGGTTGCAAGCCAGTACGAGAGCAGCGTTTATATCCAGACAGGTGCAAACAAGAGAGTCAATGCCAAGAGTATTATGGGCATGATGAGTCTCGGTCTTAATGCCGGTGAAAAGGTTGTAGTTGAAGCTGACGGCTCCGATGAGGAAGCAGCAATCAATCATATCGAAAAATATTTAAGCGGCGAAAACTAATTCAAAATGAAAAAACTTTTGTTTTTGTACAATGCTCATTCGGGCAGAGAAAAAATTAAAAGTAAATTAGTCAAAATAATCGATATTTTTGCCAAAGCCGGTTATGAAATCACGGTTCATCCCACGCAGGCAAAGGATGACGCGACCAATACAATCATAGCCGACGGTGAGCGCTATGACACCATAGTTGTTTCCGGCGGCGACGGAACGCTCGATGAAGCCGTAAAAGGAATGCTTAATCTTAAAAAAGATATTCCATTAGGCTATATTCCTGCGGGAAGCACAAACGACTTTGCCAAAACTATCGGTATATCTTCGGATATGGCCAAGGCTGCGGAAACGGTCATATACGGAGAGCAGTTTCCGTGCGATATCGGAACATTTAACGATTCATACTTTGTATACATTGCTGCATTCGGAATCCTGACGGAAGTTTCGTACGAAACCAAGCAGGAATTCAAAAATGTGTTCGGTCACATGGCATACGTACTCGAAGGCGTGCGTTCTGTCGGAATGGGCAATTTCAAACCGATTGAAATGACAATCACAGTCGGTGACAGAGTCATAAAAGATTCGTTTATCTACGGCATGATAAGCAATTCCACATCCGTAGGCGGCGTTAAGAGCCCTCTGTTTAAGGAAGCTCAGTTAAACGACGGCAAGTTCGAAGGCATCTTTGTAAGATATCCCGAGGACCCGACCGATTTAAACGCTGTGCTGGCTTCACTCATCGCGGGTGAACCGGATCCCGAATACATGTATTACTTCAAGGCAAGCGAAATCAACTTTTCAAGCGATGAGCCTGTTGCATGGACCAGGGACGGCGAAAACGGCGGCAGTCATACAGAGGTAACGATCAAGAACTTAAAGCAGGCCGTAACGATTTTCAAACCTGTTAAAAAATAAGAATAAGAGCCGGGCGTGCAGTGCACGTCCGGTTATTTAATTTAAATATAAAAATTCCGGACACTTTTGAAGTGAACCCCAAATGTTGGACACTTTAATTAATTGTTTAAGCTACTTCTATGGACTTAGTTCTGTATTGTACAGGACTAAGTCCTTTTAGTTTTTCTTTTATCCTTTTATTGTTGTAATAATCTATATATTCTTTTATGGCAACTATAAGTTCATCTGTTGAATTGAACTTATGGCGATAAAACATTTCACTTTTTAATAAACCGAAAAAGTTTTCCATTACAGAATTATCCAAGCAGTTACCTTTTCTGGACATACTTTGAATAATGCCTTTATCTTTTAATCTTTTCTGATAAGGCTTCATCTGATACTGCCAGCCCTGGTC
>FNEU01000016.1 GCA_900100245.1 Lachnospiraceae bacterium G41 | reverse complement strand
ATAGACACGACAAATGGTTACTATGCATATATTCTACAACCATAACCTTAAAAGCACCATCATAAGATGCTCCGCCATTTCTTAGTAGTTCCCAACCATGGTTTTCATATAAATGAAACCAATATCGAACTCGAGACTCATCCACACCCATTATTCGAGCGCTATCACAAATAGACATTCCATCCAAAACACGTTGAACAGCTTCGTATTTTTCCTCAAAACTATATTTAGACATAAAAACACCCCGAATGCTTTGTCTAACATTCGGGGTGCAGTTCATTTTGTGCCCGGTATTTTTGAAAAGAAGGGGATGTATCAGAAAACGATTTCAATAATCAGTTTTCCGTCTTCATATTTGGCTGTAAGAGGGCAATCCATTCGCTCTGCGAATGTTTTTACGATTGAGAGCCCAAGACCGTGAGAATTGTCGTTTCTGGCGGTTTCAACGGTAAAGAATCTGTCGAAGAGTTTCTCGACCGAAACAGGTGATAACGCCGATGCACTGTTGCTGACTCTGACACATCCGTTTTCGGAGAGTGTAACGCTTAAATCGCCGTCGCTGTATTTTAATGCATTCGACATCAGATTGTTGAAGATTCTTTCAACATACGAAGGATACAGCTCTCTTTTAATCTCTTTCTCGCAGATGTTTACTTCGGGTTTAATTCCCCTTGCTTCAAAAGCGGGATAGAGAGCCATAACGCTGTCTTCAAGCATTCTGTTTAAGTTTATGCTTTCTTTTTCCTCGGTTATTTCACCGCCAGTAATAACGGAATATTCAAAGAGTTCCTCGGTCAGTTTTTTCATGTAACCGGCTCTCTCGGAGACGACCTTCAAGTAGCGTTCTCGTTCTCTTGCATCGTCTGTGTTTAAAGCCATTTCCGCATAACCGCAGATGGCGGTTAAGGGCGTTCTTAAATCGTGCGTCACATTGGTAATCGCAGTTTTTAACTCCGCATCGCCCATTCTGTATTTATGGTACGAAGAACGAAGATTGGTCAGAGTTTCGTTGATGGAGGCTGCCAAACTTCTAATCTGTCTGTCCCTGCTTTCCGCTCCTAAAAGAACATTCGTATCCAGGTTTATTCGCTCCGAAAATTCCGATCCCAGTTTACGAACGGAATATCTCATGGCGATAATTTTGACGATTAACAAAACATTTACGATAATACTGACGATAAGCACATATTTCATCTAAAAGCCCTCATTACCCGACACCGCCCGGTATCAGTAATGTATCGGGTCGATGGGGCTGGTTTCATAGTAATAAATCATTGCATCATAGTGATCTGTGGCAATCATTCTTGCGCGATAGCTCTTGTATACTTCCCAGTTGGAGGAGTAACCTTCGCCGGCCATTCCGGTCCAGTTGAGTCTATGAATTATGTTATATACTTTTTTATGAGTCTTGTCTACCGAAGCGAAGTCCAGACAATATCTTCCGCCATCAAAATACTGTGCCTGATATGCGAGCAAATCGTCCGAGCAGTAATCGTGATTGGCCCTTTCATATTCATCATCGTAGGTTCCCGCGGTATGCACGTTCACGCAGGTGTTGTAAAATTCCGTGCCCACGCAGTAGTAGCTACCCTCGAACAGTTCGTTTATCTTAACACCCATATTTACGTCGTCAATTTTAGACGTATCGTATTTCATTACGTGACCGTTGTGCGCCGTGATGAGTATCTGCGAATATCCCCTGCTTTTTTCGATATTGTAATAAGCCATCAGATTTTCAGCCATGCAGGTGTCTCTGTGGATTGAATAATTGTTCGCATTCTTCTCATACGAAGGAGCGTCCAGCCACTGTACGAGCGATGTGGCGATTATAGCCGCATTCTTAAAGTTTACGTCGTCGTACGAGTCAAGCTTGACCGAGAGATCATAAAAGAAATCTCTCGCCTCGGGATGTGAGTGATCAAACTCATTTATCAGAACGTTTAAAGTGTTTGTTTCTTCTTCGGTGTAAAGACCTTCGTGACGTGCACCGAAATCCCTTAAATATTCTGCGGCTCTTATGCCTGTCTGCATGTCCACGCCGTAGATATTTACCGATTCTGCCTCATCGTGCGTTAAATTGTATTCTCTCATCCATGTAAGAAGATTAACCATCTGCGCGGTATCGTATAAAGGATAATCCGTACCGCCGATTAATTCGGTCAAATCGCCCTCGCTAACGTGGATTGCATCGTTGTACATGGCTGCTTCCGCGGGTGACATTTCAAATGCTATTGCATGGCAGGTGCCTTCTTTTACGAGCTTTTGAAGCATCTCTAATTTGACTTCCTGGAATTCCGCATTTCCGTGTGTGGCTTCTCCGATTCCGACGACTTTGACGCCTTCGGGGATTTTAAAATCGTCAAAAGAAACGCCGATTTCTTCGATTCCTTTTATGTGCTTAGGGGTGCTTAACACGCCTGTTCGAAACACCAGAAGCGCTGCGATTGAGAGCACGAATACCCCTAAGAAAATATATACTTTACTTTGAAAAGATTTCATTTTTGTTTCCTTCCGAACATTATTTCAGTTCTCTTTTTTTAAGGCCGATTATCGGCAGTACAAACGCTATTATGATTACGCCGCCCGATAAAGCGAGCAGTACTCCGGTTCCGGGATTGGTAAAGTTAAACGAAAACGGTGTCAGCGTGAACCACTGCCCGAGTGCATGTATGTTGTATACTGCCTTGCCGATTTCAAGATATTTTTCGTCCAGGATGAAATTCAAGATCGCGTTTCCGAACATTACGGCATTAAAGGATGCGTAAAAGAGCATCATCGTGATTATCGTCGATAATATAGCGTTTTTTGCCCTGAATGCCACTGCGTTGGTGACCGTCACATATCCTATTAATGATAAAAGAAATATACCGAGCCTTGATAAAAGAGCCGCATCATATTTTGCACCGCCGAGGAGACCGCCGAGCATGTAAACCGCAAACATGATGATTACAGCGCTGTACTGTGAGAGTGCGGATGCAACATAGACATCAGTCTGTGAGAAGCCTGCGATTATACGGTTTCTTATGATGCCGTCATGATATTCCGCAGTCACGAAAATCGTGGTAAAAAAGCTGTAATAAAGCACCATCGCAGCGGATGCGAAGAACATTCTGTCTTCGGGTTTGCCGTTTTGTAAGAATTCCAGAGGGAATCTTCCGGAAGTAATGCAGAATGTAATTACCAGTGCAAGGATACATCCTAAAACAAAGAGGAAATTTTTGACAAGTCTTAAAAGATTGCCTTTATATATGTTAAACATAAAGTACTCCTTAATTGATTTCTTTTCTGTTGAATATAATGAGTCCGATTCCGATTGAAAGCGCGATCAATACCACGCTTCCGATTGTGTAACTTAATAAATCCCAGCGGGGATAACCTTCAAAATGCATAAAAGGACTGAACCTGTCGTAAGCCGTATAGAGTGCAAGCTTGGTGCCGGTAAGAATGCAGTTTCCGTTCATCGGATACAAATCGTTTGTTACCTGCATTTTTAAAATGGTTAAAAAGAATGCAGTTACAAATCCTGCGAAATACGACATCTTTTTTCCTCCGAATATAAGCACAATCATTGTCATAAATGCACCCACGCTTGCGGCGGTAATCATAAGCATTAGCAGATTGTCCGATAATTCCGCCAGATTGTAAGTCATAAAACCTTCCGAAAAGATAATCGAAAGCAGTGCTTCGAAGAGTGTTACGATGACGGTCATAATTACCGATGCAACCATTCCCGAGATAACGCTTGATACGAAAATTTCGCTTTTCTTTAAACCGCTGATCAGTTTGTTTCGAATCGTTCCGTTGGTAAAATCAGCCGAAAACAGTATTACGCTTATCGTGGTTATAAAGATAAAAGCTATGTCGTTGTAAGCGCTTAATATGTCTTCGCCGTATATAAAAGAACCGTCGTTTACGAAATACATAATTATTTTAAGGATAACCACAAATCCGAGCACATAGAGCATTGCGGCAGCAATGGTAAGCTTAAAGCCCAGATTTTTAAGCAGAAATCTTAAGTCGGAATAGAGGATTCTAAGCATTGTTTTCGCCCCCTAACAAAGACAGATAATATGCTTCGAGACTTTCTTCGTGTTCGCCCATTGTGTAGATGGTGCTGTTTTCTTCAGCGAAGGATTCTGCGAGGTCGGAGAAAGGAACTTCGGCATATATTTCAGCGTTTCTCTCGTCGAATATCTTGTATTCGATATTTCTTTCTTCCATGATTTTGGCAAGAATCTTGGTATCGTCCACGGTCATTCTGACGGACTTTCTGCACTGCGCATGGAGTTCCTCGGCACTCATCTGACGTACGATGTGGCCTTTGTCGATGAAACCGTAATGTGTTGCGATACGTGAAAGCTCATCGAGGATGTGGCTGGAAATAAGGAATGTGATATTCTTTTCGCGGTTTAATCTGATGATTAATTCTCTGATTTCGATGATACCCTGGGGATCAAGGCCGTTTGTAGGCTCATCGAGGATGATAAAATCGGGATTTCCGCAGAGTGCCATTGCAAGGCCGAGACGCTGCTTCATACCGAGTGAGAAGTTACGTGCTTTTTTGCTGCCGGTATTAGGCAGGCCGACGAGATTTAAGAGTTCGTCGATTCCCTTAAAATCGGGAAGACCGAGCATGAGATACTGCTGAATGAGATTGTCTTTTGCAGTCATGTCTTTGTAGATGGCGGGAGTTTCGACAACCGCTCCGAGTCTCTTTCTTTCCTTGTAAATTTCTTTATCGTTAAAGGATTTGCCCATCAGCGTAAAAGAGCCTGATGTGGGCTTCTGAAGACCGCATAAAATACGGATTAAGGTCGTTTTGCCTGCTCCGTTTTTGCCTACGAATCCGTAAATGGCTCCTTTGGGGATTTCCATATTCAGATTGTTGAGGGCGGTAAACTTACCATATTTTTTGCAAAGGTTTTCGCATTTAAAAACTGATTCCATTATTTTTTTCACCTTTCTGCTTTTTTATGCTGAAAGAATAATATCCGATTAAGGTCAAGAAAGCGAACAAAAAAAAGTCAAGAAATCGTCAAGATTTCCGACTTTTTACATTTCCGGTGCCTGGCTCCTTCCCTTATGAGAACTTAAACCCAATTCCATATACCGCTTCTATATGATCGATTCCGTCAACTGCTTCGAGTTTTTTACGAATATTGCTGATGTGCTGTTTTAAAGACCTTTCCGTACAGTCCGGAGTGCTGTCGGCGATTCTGTCAAGGATTGTGCTTCGCCCTACGGGACGGCCCGAATTAATCATAAGGATATTAAGAATCGCAGCTTCGGTTCTTGTAAGAGGGACTTCGGTTTTGCCGATGGTTACAATGTAAAGGCTGTTGTTTAATGTAATATCGCCCACGGTAATGCATGCTTCGTCAACTTCCGCACTGCTTTGCCCTGTGATTGCTGACAATCGTAAAAGAGCCGCAATACGTGCCATAAGCTCCGATATTACAAAGGGCTTGGTGATGTAGTCGCTCGCGCCTTCGTATAAAAGCCTTACTTTATGGTCGATATCCGTTTTGGCACTGACAATGATGACGGGAATTCCTTTTAACTTGGGAAGCACTTCCTCACCCGAGAGTCCGGGCAGCATCAGATCGAGCAATACGAGGTCGGGACGGCTTTTTTCAAGCACCATTAAAGCCTCGGTGCCCGAATAAGCACGAAGAACTTCATAGCCCTCTTTTATGAGAGCTTCATTAAGCATATTGCCTATGTTTTCGTCGTCATCTATAATGAGAATAGTGTGATTCATTTATTATACATCCCGTTGTTAATCTTTGTTTGTCGAATCATTATAGCATAGAAAAGCCATACATTAAAAGACAAATTCATACGGGGAATAATTCACCCGAGGGGAAATTTAGCCACATTTATCGTTCCTAAATATATGTATATATTGAGAGATTATACAAGTAATATAATAATGGAACGTTGTCTTGTGTAAAAGAAGGGAGAATATCATGGCCAATATCCAACAGCAATTTTTATCCGAACTCTCAGATGCGTTAAGCACTGACAGAAAGCTTAATACCTGTGACAGGGAAGTTCAGAATTACGTTGATATTCAAAAGGACCGTCTCAGAAAAAAAGATCTTCTTCTTGATTATGAATTTACTCCGAGAGGTCATAATCCCGAAGGAAGAGAGATGGGCCGCGAAGCAAAGGATGAACATTACGTTGCGAAGATGTGGACCGGCACCACGAAATATACACGCCTTCTTCAAAAGAACGGTAAAAGAATAAATAAAAAGAAAATGAATGCCAATGTCTGGTCGGTTGTAATTAATTACTTAAACGGTCAGAACATGGGAGATGAAATATACAACTGTCCGAACTGCGGTAATCCCGAGAAAATCAAAGCCCTCACGGAAGGCTGTCCTTACTGCGGTACTTCTTTTAAGATGGATGAGCTGTATCCGAAGGTAACGGCGTACAATATCGTTGAGGATTACTCCAAAGAAAAAAAGGAAATGCTTAAGTTTTACTTAATCGTTTCCGCTATAACTTTCGGCGTTCTGCTTGTTCTGGTGCCCATTCTGGCTGTTATTTTCGGAGGTTTGGGAGCTGTTGTAATGTTTATGCTGAAAGCAGATCCCGAAGCGATCATGCATATGATTATGCTTCCGGCAGGAGCTGTGGCATACGGAATTTTCACTGCTCCTTTTATGAGTTTGTTCATCGGCGGAATGATTCTTTTTGGCAAACTTTTAATAGGTGCAGCCAAGTCCGCTCCGCTTTTGGCCACATTTGCATCGCATCAAAAATTCGAAGAAGAACTGAAAAAATACGGTCAGGATTATATGCAGGAGTACTTCATGAGCCAGACCGTTGCCAAGATGAAGTCCGCAATCTACAGCGAAGATGCAAGGGAACTTCCTTTCTATGAAGGCGAGGCGTTGCCTTCGGAAATGAAGGATATCGTCGATGTATTCTTCAGGGGAGCGATGGACTTTAAATCGGTTGATGTTAAAAACGATGTAGCGTACGTATCTGCAGATGTATATACAGAAGTTTTAAGGGAATCAAACGGAAAAGCGAGGGAAAGCGAGAGAATATTCCATGTGAATATGAGAAAAAATCTTTCGAAGAAAAACGATCTTGCATTCTCGATTTCCAAGTTTATGTGTCCGACCTGCGGTGTAAGCTTTAACGCCTACAAGCATAAAAACTGCCCCGCATGTGGCAATGCATACAAAATGGAAGATGCTGACTGGGTAATCGATTCCATAAAATAAATTTATAAAAAATTGAATTTGCCATGGGTGAATACCATGCTAAAAAGCCATGGATGATAAAGAAATCCGATCCATGGATAAATTTGAAAAGAGAAACACAATGAAAAGAATCAAGGTTCAGATTAATAAAGGCGAGAGAGAATACGATGTGTATGCACTGCTTACATCGTTCTTTCCGGGAGTTGAAGTTGTTACGGCAGCAGATGCGACTGGCGAATTCGAAGGTGTATTTACCATAAAAGAAGAGGGCGCGAACATAACAATTTCGCTTAACTTCGAAGAGATTGACAAAGCAAAAGATTTTGAAATTAAATCTGCAGAAAAAGATGCGGCCAAAAAAGAATTCGGAAGATACCTTTACGACTTCTTATCCGAATGTACTAATAAAGAATTACCCTGGGGAAATCTTACAGGCATTCGCCCGACAAAGTTAATAAGAACCATGCTTGAAGAAGAACTTGACTCGGTGCCTGGCTCGCTTTGCGTGCCCGGCTCCGTCATCGACAAAATCAAAGAACGCGCCTACGCAGAACGTCGTCTTCGCGGCGAGAAACTGGATCTTGGCATAGACATTGCAAAGCGCGAAATCGAAATTATGTCGAGGCTTCACGGAACCGACGGATACAGTGTGTACGTCGGTATTCCTTTCTGCCCTTCGACATGTCTTTACTGTTCTTTTACATCCAATCCGATATTCAAATACAAAGATAAAATCAAAAACTATCTTCTTGCAATCAAAAAAGAACTCGAATGGGATGTGTCCCATTTATCGGACAGATACCTTGATACAATTTACATAGGCGGAGGTACGCCTACCACTTTAAGCCCCGAAGAACTCGATGAACTTTTAGGATATATTACAAACATTCTTCCGATGGAAAATGTCAGAGAGTTTACAATCGAGGCGGGCAGAGCGGACAGCATTACCAAAGAAAAACTTGATGTGATTAAGCGATATCCAATCACGAGAATCTCCGTCAATCCGCAGACCATGAGCGACAAAACACTTAAGACAATCGGTCGTAATCATACGGTTAAGCAGTTTGTCGACGCTTTCAATTTAGTCAGGGAAGCGGGATTTGACAATATCAATTCGGACATTATCTTAGGACTTCCCGGTGAGACAGTGGAAGATGTTAAACACACGATGGATGAGCTTATAAAACTTGGCCCCGATTCACTCACGGTTCATTCACTGGCCATCAAGAGAGCATCACGCCTTAAAAGATGGATGGATGAAAACGAACTTGAAATCACGATGGATTATGAGGAAGCCATGAGAATCTGCGCAGATGGCGCAAAGGCAATGGGACTTAATCCCTACTATCTCTACCGTCAGAAACAGATGGCCGGAAACCTCGAAAACACAGGCTATTCGAAGCCCGGCAAGGAAGGCCTTTACAACATTTTAATCATGGAGGAAATCCAATCCATAGTCGCAATGGGTGCAGGCAGCGTGTCAAAATGCGTGCATCCAAACGGCCTCATAGAGAGGTGTGACAATGTCAAGGACATCGATTTGTATCTTAACCAGATTGATGAAATGATTGAGCGAAAGCAGAAACTTTTCTGCAATTAACGTGCGTTTCTTTTATTATGAGTAATAATTTTAGGACCACTTGCGCAGTGATGTTATAATAGTAAAGTATTTAAGGAAGAAATAAATATAAACGGAGAATGAATATGAGATCTTACATCGAAGAAAGCAACTTTTTTAAAGGAATCAATCCTGAAGAAATAGCACAGAAATACGGTACACCCGTATACGTATACAACGAGGAAAACATCAGAGAGCACATGAGAGATGTAGCAAACGTTATCACAAAATATCCTTATCGTGCGAACTATTCCATGAAGGCAAACAGCAACTTAACCATCCTTAAGATGGCGCTCGAGGAAGGCCTTAACGCAGATGCTATGTCTGAAGGCGAGATGAGACTTCTTATTAAAGCAGGCTTCCCTTCAGAGCGAATTTTCTTCGTACCCAACAATGTAGATAAGTCAGAACTTCAGTTTGCAATCGACCACGACATCATGGTAAGTCTCGACAGCCTTGATCAGCTCGATTTATTCGGACAGCTTAACCCCGGCGGAAAATGCTCAGTCAGAATAAATCCCGGCGTAGGCGCAGGACATCATGAGAAGGTTGTAACAGCAGGCAAGAAAACCAAATTCGGTGTAGCTGAAGAAGACGTTGATAAAATATTTGAAATTGCGAAGAAATATAATCTTACAATTGCTGAAATCAACCAGCATGTAGGTTCACAGTATCTTGATCCCGAACCCTTCCTTCAGGCAGTTGAAAATTTCTTAAGAATTGCTGAGAAGTTTGACAGCCTCGAGTACATCGACTTCGGCGGCGGATACGGTATTCCTTATCATAAATTAGACGACGAAGCAAAGTTTGACATGGCTTCATTCACAGAAAGATTCACTGCACTCCTTGATGCGTATGCAGAAAAGCATAAAGACAATCTGCCCCTCTTTAAGAGCGAACCCGGCAGATACTGTGTGGCAGAAGGCGGAGTTATCCTTGGCAGAGTACATGCAACAAAGCAGAACGCAGGTAAAAGATACGCAGGTACCGACATCGGAATGAACGTTCTTGCACGTCCCACACTTTACGATTCATATCATGAAATCGAAGTGCTTCATAACGGCAAGGCTGTAAGCAGAGACGTACTCGAAGAAGTAAGCGTATCGGGCAACATCTGTGAATCGGGCGACCTTCTTTGTAAGGAAAGACCTTTGGCTCATATCGAAACTGGCGATCTTGTATGCGTACTCGATGCAGGTGCATACGGCTATTCAATGAGCTCATCCTACAACACACGTCCTCGTGCTGCAGAAGTTCTTATTACCAAGGAAGGCACAGACAAGCTTATAAGAAGAAGAGAGACATACGACGATCTCTTCGCACTCTTCACAGAATAGGAGAATCCACATGGATATCAAAGAAATACTTTCAAAAGTTGACCATACACTTCTTGCGGTTGATGCAACCTGGGATCAGATTAAAACCATCTGCGACGATGCTGTAAAATACCAGACTGCATCAGTCTGTATTCCCGCGGTATATGTTAAAAGAGCGAGCGAATACATCAAGGAAGAAGCGGCAGAGCAGCACCTTCCGAACGTAAAAGTCTGCACAGTCATCGGTTTTCCAAACGGCTATTCAACCACTGCGGTTAAATGCATGGAAGCGAGAGAAGCCATCGAAAACGGGGCTGATGAAATCGATATGGTCATTCATGTCGGCGCACTCAAAGATAAGAAATACGACGACATCCTAAAAGACATAAAATCCGTTAAAACAGCATGTGAAGACAAGGTGCTTAAAGTCATCATCGAGACATGTCTTTTAACAGATGAAGAAAAGATAAAAATGTGCGAGATTGTAAATGAATCGGGCGCAGATTATATCAAGACTTCAACAGGATTCTCAAAGGGCGGTGCCACGAAGGAAGACGTTGCACTTTTTGCAAAATATGTAAAAGCGCCCGTTAAGATAAAGGCAGCAGGCGGAATCGCATCACTTGAAGATGCAGAGGATTTCATCAAGCTTGGTGCCGACAGACTCGGTACGAGCCGAATCGTAAAAATCGTAAAGAGCATGGAAGAAAAATAATCTGCCCTGCTTCGGAACGGGATTTAAATGGATAAAGAGGGATTAGAAAATCAAATAGAGGAGACTTCCAAAGAGCAGCCAAAGAAACGTGAGAGAACGAAGATAGAAAAAATCATCATCGATCTCGTGTGCGGTGTGGCAGTCGGAGCAGGTGCAATACTCCCCGGGTTCAGCGGAGGAGTATTATGCGTTGTGCTCGGAATGTATCCGCTTATCATGGAACTTTTCTCACACCCTTTCAAAGCGTTTAAAAAGCACTGGAAGATATACATGTTTATCGGCATAGGTTGGGGCATAGGCTTTTTTGCGGTGTCAAACGTCATCAAGTTTATGTATGCGCGTTTCGAGATTTTTACGATCTGGACCTTTGTCGGAATGATATTCGGAAATGTGCCTTCGCTGTACAAAGAGGCAGGCAAAAAGGGAAGAAGCGCAAGCTCGTTTATATCAATGGCGGTAGCGTTTATCGTGATGTTTGCGATTCTTTTTTCGGTAGCAATGCTGCCTGACTTAAACATCACTCCGAATGTATGGTGGTATCTTTTCTCCGGATTTATGTGGGGCTTAAGCATCATCATTCCGGGACTTACAAGCTCGTCCATTATGATGAGTCTTGGCATCTACGAATCGTTTAACGCAGGCCTCGCAGGCTTTAAACCGATAGTAATCATTCCGTGGGTAGTCGGTATGATTCTTACGGCAGCAGCATTAGCAAGGCTCGTTGAATACATATTTAAGAAGCATTATTCCGAAGCATTTCACGCGGTCATCGGAATAGTTGTTTCATCAACGATTATGATTTTTCCGATTTTCCATCCGTACAAACTGTCGGATATTTTTATCTCCGCAGCATGCGTAATCATCGGATTTATAGTCGCTTATTTCTTAAGCAACTTTAAAATAGAAGAACAGACAGAACAGGAAACGACATGAAAATTATTTTACGAGAAGATTATCCTTTCTTTTATGAGACGCACATGCACACCAATCAGGGCAGTGCATGCGGCAACAACACAGGTTACGAAATGGCCGAAGCCTGCAAAAACTTTGGCTACACTGGCGCATTTATCACCGACCACAACTGGGGCGGCAACACATGCGTCTCGAGAGAACTTCCCTGGGAAGACTGGATGACCAAGTATGCAACCGGTTATCGCGACGCCAAAAGATATGGCGATACAAACGACTTTGACGTATTCTTCGGAATGGAAACGGGCTTTACGGGAACCGAGTTTTTAATCTACGGACTCACTCCCGAGGACTTCATCAAAATGCCTGAATTCAGGACCTGCAGTATCGAACGTCAGTATGAACTCATAAAAGAAAGACACGGCCTCGTCTCACAGGCACACCCTTACAGAGTGGAACCGTACATTCCTGAAGTACGTACATTCCCCGAATACGCGGATGCAATCGAAGCTTACAATGCGACACACTCAAGTCCTTTAAGCAAAGCACACAATATCGCAGAGTGGAACGATCAGGCAATTGAACTTGCGCTTAAAAATAACAAGCCTATTACAGCAGGTTCTGATACACATTCAACGACACTCTTCGGTGGCGGAATGGCCTTTAAGAAGAGACTTAAAAGCGCAAAGGATTTTTGCGACGCAATAAAAAATAACGAAGACTATATCGTTTCGGACGGCCTCTATTGGAGAGATAAAAAAGGAACGATTTTAGACAGTATCGAAATAAGATAAACGTAGGAAACATCGGGCATAAAAGCGGGACAAACAGGCATAAAATTTGACATTTGCGCGATTCTTTGGTAATATTTCACCTAAGCAACATTTTTGGACATCCAGGTTTACGATTTAGGAACGGTGGGTTTTTGACTTAAGTCGAAGATACAGATTTACAAAATTGGTTATTTTATGTTAGGAAAATGTAAAATGCGCATTACTGCTTTAACATGCGCATCAATATTATCAATAATAAGCATCGGAGCGTCACCTTTTAAAATAAGTGACATGCTGAATGTAAACGGCAAAGTTACATTAAACGTACCCGAAGTTGAAATGGATTCGTTTAATCTTGACGGCGGTGTTGCGGGAATTACCGAGAGAGACATTTATGCCGAAGCGGTAGAAAAGACTGCTAAGAAGGCTGCCGAAGAAGAAGCCGAGGTTGAGGAAATCGTGGAAGAAGTTCCCGAGGAAGAAGAAATCAACTTCGTTATGGCCAATGTTCAGAACTCCGTTAACGTTCGCGCAGAAGCAAACACCGACTGCGAAGTAGTCGGCATGCTCTACAACAAATGCGGCGGTACCATTCTTGAAGAGGGTGACGGCTGGACCAAGATTCAGTCAGGCGAACTCGTAGGATGGGTAAGAAACGACTTCCTTTATTTCGGGGAAGACGCCAAAGCATATGCCGAGCAGGTCTGCGATCGTATAGCGCGTGTAAACGTAGAATGCTTAAGAATAAGAAAAGGTCCGAGCACGGAAGCAGAGACCGACGGTTTGTTTGAAATCAATTCCGAGTGGGAAGTTCTCGAAGAACTTGAAGACTGGGTTAAGGTAGATTACAAAGGTGCCGAAAGATACGTATCAGCAGACTATGTGGATGTTGAATACTTCATCGAAGACGGCGAAACAATGGAAGAAATTAAAGCCCGTGAAGCAATAGCTGCTTTGGAAAAAGCCAAGCTTACCGCTAACCAGGGTGCGTATGCGGCAAATGCCGATGACACTACACTTCTTGGTGCCATCATTCAGGCAGAGGCAGGCAACCAGTGCTATGACGGTAAACTCGCAGTTGGTGCTGTGGTTCTTAACAGAGTTAAGTCCGACAGATATCCCAACAGCATCAGAGAAGTTATCTATGCACCGGGTCAGTTCGGCCCCGCTACAAACGGTTCACTCGACGTAGTTCTTGCAAACGGTGTTAACGAAGAATGTATGCAGGCTGCAAGAGAAGCACTTGAAGGTGCTACAACAGTCGGCGATGCAAAGAACTTCCACAGAGCAGGATCCGGCGAGAGTGGTGTCGTTATCGGAGCTCACGTATTCTACTAAAGCAATGCGGCATTAATAACAGTCAAGGTGCCCGGCTCGCGAAGCGTGCCTGGCTCCGCAATAAATATGTAATTAAGCCATATGTCCAATCATATGGCTTTTGTAGTTATTTAAATAAATTGGAGGATTAAAAATGAGTATCAGTTTAAAGGGCAGGGATTTCCTTACATTAAAGGATTTTTCGAAGGAAGAAATCGAGTACATGCTCGATTTATCTGCCAAGCTTAAGTACAAAAAGAAAAACGGCATTCCCATGGATGAACTCAAGGGAAAGAATGTAGTATTGATTTTTGAGAAAACTTCCACCAGAACACGATGCTCATTTGAAGTAGGTGCTTATGACCTTGGTATGCATGCAACATACCTTGATCCGAGCTGCTCTCAGATCGGCAAGAAGGAAAGCATCGCAGATACAGCAAGAGTACTCTCAAGAATTTACGACGGTATCGAATATCGTGGTTTTGAACAGGCTATCGTTGAAGAACTTGCAAAGTGTTCAGATGTTCCCGTATGGAACGGTCTTACCAACGAATACCATCCCACACAGATGCTCGCAGACATGCTTACCATTCGCGAACATTTAGGCGGATTAGAGGGCAAGAAACTCACCTACATGGGTGATGCAAGATATAACATGGGCAACTCATACATGATCGCATGCTCCAAGATGGGTATGCATTTTACAGCATGCGCTCCCGCAAAATATTTCCCTTCCAAAGAACTCGTGGCTGAGTGCGAAGAATTCTGCAAGATCTCAGGCGGCAGCATCACATTAACTGAGGACGTTGACGAAGGTACAAAGGGCGCAGATATCATCTGTACAGACGTATGGGTTTCAATGGGCGAGCCTGACGAAGTATGGAAAGAGCGTATCGAAGATTTAACTCCCTACAGAGTTACAATGGACGTAATGAAGAATGCCGGCGAAGGCGCAATCTTCCTTCATTGCCTGCCTTCATACCATGACCTTAAGACGAAGATCGGCAAGGAAATCGGCGAGAAATTCGGACTCGAGGAAATGGAAGTTACCGACGAAGTATTCGAGTCATCATACTCACGAGTATTCGACGAAGCCGAAAACAGAATGCACACCATAAAAGCTGTTATGGCAGCAACACTCGGTGCATTTGAAAACGAGCAGTAAAAGCTCATAAAAGAAAACAGAGAGAAAAAAATGGATAATAAAAAAATAGTCGACAAAATAGTTCTCTGCGGCTCAAACGCCTATGAGAAAAAATATTATTTCAACAAAGACTTCGACAAAATTCCCGAACAGGTCAAAGAAGATCTGCACATCATGTGTGTGCTTTTTACGGAAGAAGTCGGCGGCATTTTCCTCATTGCATTCGATGAAGACGGCATACCGATCATCCAGACCGATTCGGACGAAAACGATTTTTACTATGACGAAGTAAGTGCGGGCCTGCTTGTCAAAGAAGTTCAGAAAAACAAGAGAGAACTCTTCGAAGCACTCACACTTTACTACAGGGTATTTATCTTAAAAGAAGACCCCGCGAAAATTCTCGCGGAAGTCGAAGGCACAAGAGACGAATAACGGAGGGATGAAATGTTACTTGTTTGCGACGTAGGAAATACCAATATCAATTTCGGTGTTTACCAGGGCGAGGAACTGCTCGTTAAATTCAAAATAATGTCAAAGATGTCAAGAACCTCTGACGAATTCGGCGCCATTATCTGCGAACTGCTCGAGCACAACAATATCAGTCTCGAGGATATCGACGGCTGCATTATTGCATCCGTAGTTCCCAATGTAATGCATTCGCTTGTAAATGCAATGGAAAGATATCTTAAGAGAAAACCTCTTATCGTAGGCCCGGGAATTAAGACAGGCATCAAAATCATCACCGAAGCACCCAAGGAAATCGGTGCCGACAGAATAGTGGATGCTGTAGCGGCATACGATATTTACGGCGGTCCGATACTCGTAATCGACTTTGGTACCGCGACTACATACGACCTTATCACAGGGGACGGCGAATTCGCTGCAGGTATCACGGCACCCGGCATTAAAATCTCCGCCAAGGCACTTTGGGAAGATACCGCAAAGCTTCCTGAGATAGAGATTAAAAAGCCCGCATCCATCCTCGCACAGGAGACCATCACCAGTATGCAGGCAGGCCTTGTGTACGGCCAAATCGGACAGACCGAATACATCATCAAAAAGGTCAAAGAAGAATCGGGCATCGACGATCTTAAGGTAGTTGCAACGGGTGGCCTCGGTTCAATCGTCAGCGAAGAAACAGATATGATTCAGGTTTATGACAGAAACCTTACAATGCACGGCCTCAGATTAATATACGAGAAAAACAGAAAATAAAGGCACAATATGGATAAGACTAAAAAAATCACAAAAACAATCGTCATTACAATCGCAGCCATCTGCGTATTACTCGCGGTAGCGGTTATCTCATCGGGACTCTCGATCATGATTTACCGCGCCAACACACCTCGCATCATTATGAAGCAGAACGTCACCATAAAAGAAGGCGACACCATCATGCTCTCTGATGTGGTGGAAAAAGCAGACAACATAAAAGGATATCTTTTAGGAGCGGAATGGGTAGAAAGCACACAGGCAACAGGCGTGCCTGACATCAAAGGCTTAGGCCCCGACGATGAGAGCAGACATTCGATTACGGTCAGCGAAGGCACGGGAAAGCTTCGCGTATATGTTACCGCATGGGGTAAAAACCACGAGTTTACCGGCGGCGAAACCGTAGTGGAAGTTATTTCGAAATAATATCGAAACGGTAAAAGGGATTTAGGGATGATTAAAAGTAAAAGACTGTTAAGCGCTGTTTTTACAGGATTGATTCTCTTTACAACAGGCTGTACGGCAACTAACGTTAATCCGACAGTAAGTAACAGTAAAGACAACGCCACGTCGCAGGCTCAGATTGTAATTAACAACATGGGCGGCGATGACAATCAGAACACCATAAATAACACTGAAGTCGATCCTGACGACGATACAAACGTAGTTTCAACAGACAATACAGACCCGTCGGAAAACAACAAACCCGCGCAGGAATCGAAGTACATTCTTCCTCCGATGGTGAATCAGTTTCATGCGATTGACGGAGATAAAGTTTACTTCAGAATCTACGATACGGATGATTTCTTAAATTCCGTATATCCGTATTTTAGGCAGTATTACAGAATAGACGAAGAGAACGGCAACCCCCGTACTATTAAGGTTATGAATCTTAATGACGGTTCTCTGGAAGATGCCGTAACGGATGATCCCGGCTCGGGAAATCTCTTTGCTGCGGGCGGCAAACTTTTTACGCAGCAGCACTGGGGCATCAGCGGGTCCAATGAACATCAGCTATATTATTATGACCTTGAAAACAATTATAAATACGAAATCCTTGAAGGTTACGGTTCGACTATCGGAAGCTTCGGAAACTATCTGTTCGCGGATGAAAAGATAATGGACGAAGAATACGGTTATAACCATTACTATCCCTGCATCATAGATGCAACAAATCTTGAGAAAATCGGCAACTTCCCCGGCACATTTATAGCAGCGGATGAAGACGGCGTTTACTCATATGAATATGAATACGAAATTGACAAAGGCATGAATGACGAGTCTAATGAGTTTTATGTTTATATGACGGATTATAACGGCAATGTCTTTACACTGGTGAAATTCGATTATGAAGATTTCGAAGACATGTACTTTGACTGGGAAGCACCTCAGATTACATGTTTCCAGTGCCTTGACAAAGAGATAATATTCAATGTCGGATATTATGCGGGAACAGGCCATTTTTACAACGGCGGTTTCGTTTATCTTGCAACAAAAGACGGAAAGAGTGGTCAGAAAATCTGCGACACTGTTTCCGAAGGAGAATTTCTCGCTATTGAAGACGGTAACTCGCTCAATGTTTCGGTTTATCAGTGGAGTGACCATGATGAGGACTGGGTGCCTTCGTGGTACAACGTACGCGGCGAAGAGCAGATTATTGCCAGCTATCACAGTCAGGAATTTTTAAAGCCCTACACGTATTATTCCGATACGATGATGCCCGATTACGGCGAAGGAAACGAAATCATGCACGGCGGCGAGACCGTAATTTATTTCGGCGGCGAAGAAGAATATTACAAACTGATATCCCTTGAAGATTTCGAAGATTACGGCTTCAAATACGGATACGAGGAAAACGATCTTTACGCTGATACAAATCTGACCGAAATCTACAACGTGGAATATGCGGGTGATATGCTTTTCTACACAATCGGTGTGCTCGAAAGAAATCCTGAAAATGACGCAGGCTGGAGATATGCATACGATCACGGACGCACGGTGGATTTCGTAAAAGACTTAAAAACCGGAGAAGTAAAAATTTTGGCGGAGTATTAATTCCAACAGATGATCATAAAAGACATAAACTTAAAAAACGAATATATATTGGCTCCGATGGCAGGTTTTACAGACCTGCCTTTTCGTCTTATTTGCTCCAAAATGGGCGCAGGTATGGTATGCATGGAAATGATATCCGCAATGGCCATTACCTATAAAAACGAAAAGACATTTGAGATGTTAAAAATATCTCCCGAAGAATCCGCAGTCTCGCTTCAGCTCTTCGGCAAAGATCCCGCGATAATGGCGGAAGCAGCAAAGATGATAGACGAATATCCTTTCGACATACTCGATGTGAATATGGGTTGTCCGGTAAAAAAGATAGTAGACAACGGCGAAGGCTCGGCACTCATGAAAGACCCCGTGCTCGCGGGCAGAATCATTGAGAGCCTCGTTAAGGCCACTAAAAAGCCCGTAACGGTGAAAATACGCTCGGGCTTTGATAAAGAGCATATAAACGCCTTAGAGATGGCCAGGGTGGCATATGAGAGCGGTGCGAGCGCCGTGGCGGTGCACGGAAGGACGAGAGATAAGTTTTATGAGGGTACAGCGGACTGGGATATAATACGCCAGGTTAAGGAGAGCATTCCCATCCCCGTCATCGGAAGCGGTGATGCGAAGGATATAGAGAGTGCCGATCGCATGAAACGAGAAACAAACGTCGACGGGGTAATGATAGGACGTGCGGCCAGAGGTAACCCGTGGATTTTTAAAAGCCTTGCGGAAGGTGCTGCATATACACCGACCAAGGATGAAATCGCAGACATGATACTTAAGCACCTGCATCTTTTAATTGATGCCAAGGACGAGTACAGGGCTTTAAGGGAGATGAGAACGCACGCGGCCTTTTATACGGCGGGAATGAAGAATTCCGCTTCTTTTAGGAGGGAGATTAATTTTACGCAGACGCTCGATGAGTTTGTCGACAAGGTCAATGAGATCAGAAGAATGAATTAAATTCAGGCAAAATCCGCAGTTTTTTATCTGGTTGACACGTTTTACAAGTATAAGGTATAATATGAATTTGCAGTAGTTTGACTGCATAAAAGATAAAAGGAGATTTAACCATGGCAGAAGAAAAGAAGAACCTTTTGACCCGTGAAGGTCTTGAACAATACGAAGAGGAATTACATTACCTAAAAGTTACCAAGCGTGAAGAGATTGCTCAGAAGTTAAAAGAAGCCAGAGCACAGGGCGACTTGTCCGAAAACGCAGAGTATGACGCTGCCAAGGATGAGCAGAGAAATGTCGAAGCAAGAATCGAAGAACTCGAAAAACTCTTAAAGAACGTTGAAGTTGTCGACAGCGACGGAACAGACGACAAGAGAGTTAAATTCGGTTCAACCGTTAAGATTCTTGACAAGGAATTAAAAGAAGAACTTACATACAGAATCGTCGGTGCTTCCGAAGCAAAATGTCTTGAAGGAAGTATTTCGGATGAATCACCTCTTGGCAGAGCATTAATCGGTGCCAAGAAGAACGATACAATTACAGTTGAAGCTCCCTGCGGAGAACTTAAGTACAAGGTACTTGAGATCGTAAAAGAAAAGAGCTCCAAGAAGTAATCAGGGTTAAGAAAAGTAATTATCGAAAGTAACAAAGAACCGACGGACCTTTGGTTTTGTTCGGTTTTTTGAAGTTTATAGGAAATAACAGGAGAAAAAAATTGGCAGAGAACAATCAGAACAACAATCAGGCATCACAGGATATCAATCAGCTTTTAAAGGTGCGCCGCGAAAAACTCGCAGCACTTCAGGAAGCAGGCAAAGATCCCTTTGTGATTACCAAATACAATCAGACACATCATTCAACAGACTGCAAGAGCGAATACGAAGCGCTCGAAGCAAAGCTCCTTGCTGACAGACCCGAAGTAAACGTGGACGGTCTAGACGAGGAAGCAGCCAAGGAAGCCAAGAAGAATGATTACAACGAAAGACGTGCCATCATGGATGCCAATCCCATTCATGTAAGCATCGCAGGCCGTATGATGTCAAAGCGTGTAATGGGCAAGGCATCATTTTGCAATGTTCAGGATAAGCCCGGAAACATTCAGGTTTATGTTGCGCGCGATGCCATCGGCGAAGAGTCTTATGCTGATTTTAAGAAATATGATGTCGGTGATATCGTAGGTATCGAAGGATATGTATTCCGTACAATGATGGGTGAGATTTCCATTCATGCAGAGAAAGTTACTCTTCTTACAAAGTCTCTCCAGATTCTGCCTGAAAAATACCATGGTTTAACCAATACAGATATCAGATATCGTCAGAGATATGTTGACCTCATCATGAATGAGGAAGCAAAAGATACATTTATCAAGAGATCCAAAATCATTTCATCCATTCGTCGTTACTTAGACGATCAGGGCTTCATGGAAGTTGAAACTCCCATGCTTGTTGCCAATCCCGGCGGTGCTGCTGCAAGACCTTTCGAGACTCACTTCAATGCACTGGATGAGGATCTTAAGCTTCGTATATCACTTGAACTTTACTTAAAGAGACTTATCGTCGGCGGACTTGAGAGAGTATACGAAATCGGCCGTGTATTTAGAAACGAAGGTCTTGATACAAGACATAACCCTGAGTTTACATTGATGGAGCTTTATCAGGCATACACAGATTATCACGGAATGATGGACCTTACGGAAAACATGTTCCGTCATGTTGCAAAGGAAGTACTCGGTACAACCACATTCAAGTATGGTGATATCGAACTTGACTTCGGCAAGCCTTTTGAAAGACTTACAATGACAGAGGCAGTTAAGAAGTATGCAGGCATCGATTTCGACGATCCCGCACAGGTTCCCGATACAGAGGCTGCTAAGAAGTTAGCCAAGGAACATCATATCGAATTTGAAGATTTCCATACCAAGGGACACATCCTTAACCTCTTCTTCGAAGAGTATTGTGAAGACAAGATGGTACAGCCCACATTCATCATGGACCATCCCATCGAGATTTCTCCTCTTACCAAGAAGAAACCTACAGATCCTTCCAAGGTAGAGCGTTTCGAACTCTTTATCAACGGATGGGAAATGTGCAACGCTTATTCGGAGCTTAACGATCCCATCGATCAGAGAGAGCGTTTCGCACTTCAGGATGCCAATGCGGCAGCAGGCGATGAAGAAGCAGAGCACACCGACGAAGACTTCCTTAATGCACTTGAAGTCGGCATGGCTCCTACAGGCGGTATCGGCTACGGTATCGACAGACTTACGATGCTTCTTACCAATAGCCCTGCGATTAGAGATGTATTGCTGTTCCCGACGATGAAAAGTCAGAAAGAAAGCTAGATAAAATAAGGAAATATCAAAGATTTTCGCTGTAGTCAAGCTTGTGTCAAACACAAAATTGTTATAAAAACAGTTCTGTCATATTACCCATTTTGGGTTCATTTTCACTAAATAAAGTTAGAAGTGAAAAGTATAAGAAATCTGGATGTTTTTTCTAAAAGATATTTTAGAAAAGGCATCCTTTTTTATTGCAGTAATTAATTGCTCAATATAGGGAAACAATTTTGCTTACAAGCGTCAGGAGGAAATATGTTAAAACTAAGAGTTTCTGGCACTAAAAACGATTTAAAAACATTTCAAAGATGGCTGGAGAGAATAACTGATAACGCGAATGCCAAATTTGAATTGGGAGAACAGAAAGAACCAAAGCGGAATCCGAATAATGAAAAGTATTATCGGTATGAAGCTGATTTATTAGGTCCCATTAAAAAGCAAGGAGGAAGCAAACATGTGCAAAATAATAGCCGTATCCAATCAAAAGGGCGGAGTAGGTAAAACCACAACAGCGGTTAATCTCGGAATGGGATTAGCTAGAGAAGGGAAAAAGGTTCTGTTAGTCGATGCGGATTCTCAGGGAGATCTTAGTATCTGCCTTGGAAATGAGAACCCAGACGAATTGGATTATACGATGGCAACAATCCTTGAAGAAATCATAGGTGGAGATCCTTACGATATAAAGGAAGCGATTTACCATCATGAAGAAGGAGTTGACTATATTCCCTGTAACATTGAACTTTCAGGAGTTGAGGTGTTAATGGTTAATGCCATGCGTAGAGAATACCTTTTGAAACAGGTCCTTGGTAAGGTGAAAGATCAATATGATTACATCATAATAGATTGCTCGCCTTCATTGGGTATGGTAACGATTAACGCGCTTGCTTGCGCCGATAGCGTGATTATTCCGGTACAGGCGGAATTATTATCGACTAAAGGCTTAGGACAGCTTATACGCACGATTAATGAGGTTAAGGAGAATGAAATCAATCCTTTTCTTCATATAGATGGAATTCTTATGACGATGGTGGATGAAAAAACACTTATATTTAGAGAAATCTTTCCTAAGCTTGAAGAAAGCTACGGACAGACTATAAGGATATTTAATAGCAGAATTCCTAAATCAGTCAGAGCATCTGAATTACCAATCCTGGGAATCAGTATATATAATCATGATCCCGACGGAAAAGTAGCCCTTGCATATAAGGATCTTGTAGGGGAGGTGCTTGAGAATGCATAGAAAAACCGTGACGGGGAAGGTTTGTTTAACCCCATATGAAAAGTTATTAAAGAGTGGAGTGAAGTTATATAACGGTGAGGTAAAGGATATAGAACTTCCTCTCCTTCATCCGTTCAAGAATCATCCTTTCAAGGTTGTTGAGGATGAGCACATGAAAGAACTGGTTGAGAGCATTAAAGAAAAAGGAGTTCTTTCTCCAGCTATAGTAAGAAGGATGGAAACCGGAGGTTATGAGATTATATCCGGACATAGAAGAAAGAGAGCTTGCGAATTAGCAGGTCTTTTAACGATGCCAGTTATAATTAAGGATTTAGACGATGATGAGGCAACTATCCTGATGGTTGATGCCAATATACAGAGAGAAAACATACTTCCCAGCGAACGAGCATTCTCTCTTCAAATGAAGATGGAAGCATTAAAAAGACAGGGAAGCCGAAGCGATTTAGAGAAAACTTCATCAGACAACGGTCAGGAAATAACTTCGGGTCACAATGACCCGAAGTTGCAAGAGAACGAATTAACTTCTAGAAATGATGTCGAGAAGTTGAATGACAATCAAGATGAATATAAAGATAATTTAACTTCGGGTCAAAGTGACCCGAAGTTGATGACAGCAGATAAAATTGGTGAATCAGAGGGAATGTCTGCTTCTGTTGTTAAAAGATATATAAGACTAACAAACCTTATACCTGAACTTTTGTTGAGGGTAGATAGGGGAAAAATAAGTTTTATGCAAGCAGTAGATCTCTCATTCTTATCTGAAAAAGATCAAGAAACAGTTTATTCAGTGTTAAAGCAATCTGATAAAAGCATGACGGTGAAGCAAGCCAAAATGCTTCGTGAAGCAGCTGAGTCAGGAACGCTTGATGAAGATACTGCATTTAATATTATTCTTGGGAAAACAGCATTTATGAGAACAGTAACATTTTCGGAAAAGGAACTGAAGAGATACTTTCCGGAAGAAGTAAATAGCGCTCAAATCAAAAGATTTATGATGGGGCTCTTAAATGATTGGAAGGAGAAGCCGTGATGGGGGATGGAACTTTTCGTCAGAAGAAAGGATTTACGACTTGCCCGAATTCTGTAGTTGATGATGAAAGACTGGATATGGCTGCACTTGGATTATATTGCAAAATACAGAGTAAAGTTACGATACCAGGTTCCCAATGGAAAAAAAGTTTTTTCATGAATGAGGCTTTAAAGAATCCTAAAAATACAAAAAATGGATTCAATGAAGCATGGAAACGGTTGAAGGAATGCGGATATTTAAAGATATATGTGCATTCAACCGGTAAGGGAACATGGCGTGAATATGATCTTCTTGATGAACCCGAAAGTGGACCTTGTGAAATAAGAATTTCAAGCAAATCGGAAGACGAAATTGCTGAAAGCCCTGCAAATACTGAATTTTTCCAAGGTACGAAAATCCAACACCTTGGATTTCCAACAGTTGGAATTCCAGACTCTGGGATTCCAGCAGTTGGGATTTCGGAGGTTGGAATAAGTAATACTAAAGACATAAATAAACCTGAATTAATAAATAATAATAATTTAATAAATCAAACTGAGTTTAATATATCCAGTCCAGTCAGTCGTAACACCCTGGATCAGGGACAGGACAGACTGGATCTCAAACAAATATATGTCAAATTGATTAAAGATCAGGTTGAATATGATTCTCTGATAGAATCTCATGAAGGCGAGAAGGAAATAATCGATGGGATTATCAATGTGATTACTGATATAGCTACTACAACACCTAAGTCAGGGTATGAACGAATCAACGGTAGAGATGATTATCCCCATGAAGTTGTTAAGAGCAGATTGTTAAAAACAGATGCCAGCGTTATGGAACATGTTCTTGAAAAACTAAATCAAAATACTAGCAAGATCCATAACCTGAGAGCTTATCTTTTAACCGTCCTTTATAACGCCAAGGACGAGATGGAATTATCGATTATGAACCAGGTCAATTATGACATGTATGGCGGAGGCTGGGAAGAAAAAGGAATTGTTTGATAAAGAGGTATTGAGCATGAAGAAAAAAGAATTAAAAAGCAAAATGAATGAAGTAATAAAAAACGCACCACTGCCGTATTACTGTTACGAAAAATCAGGAAGAGAATTGTTTGAAGAAGTGAAAAAAGAATATCCGGAAGCAAGTTTTCATGAGAGAACAGGCTTTATGCCGGCTATATGTTTGGATGATCTTTCAAGAATAGTTCTTTCGTTGCAGCTTATAGCGATTAGTAAATACTGTTTGTATTATTCGGCAGTAGGAGCAATAGATTCAAATGAGGTGATGATTGAATCCAATTTGATCAGGAAAGGTTTAGATTTGGAACCATATAGGGAGGAGGTTGATGAATAATGCAGGAAGAACTTGAGAGAAAAACTGTAGCTTTGGCATTTAATGCCGGAAAGTTTACGATTGAAGAACTTCTTAATGCTATGAAAAAAGCGGTCGATTCTGGAATCAAGCATATTCCGAAGAGCAAGGAACCGAAAGGCGAGATGACTTTGAAAGAATTGATTGGTAAAGGAAATAAGGCTGAGAAGATTGAAATTGCAGAAGATTCACTTAAAAGCTTTCAGAGAACGGCAAATAAGTATAACGTCGATTATGCGATTCATAAAGTCCCCGAGAACGGCGTATATAAATACTATGTCTTTTTCCAGGCTAAAGATTATGCATCTATAGATTCTGCCTTCAAGGAATATGTTTACAAGAATGATAAGAAGAAGGAAAGCCTGAAACAGAAGATAAATAAAAACAAGGAAAAAGTCAAACAGAGAAAAGACAAAGAAAAATCGAAGGAGAGAGATTTTAACAGGGAAAGAAGTCGATGAACAATAAAATACTTACCGGAATCCTTAATGATTTGAAATCACTATTGAGAGGATATAAAAAGGCAAACGGAGAATGGGATATCAAAAAGATCTTAATTGATTTTGGACCGTATCTTATCATGGCATACGTAGTTAATAAGATTTGCTACGGATACCGTATTACTCCGGGAACAGAGTTCTGGCCAAGAATGATTCTTTTATTTCAGGATTTCGGAAGGTGTTTTAGATGGCCTCTTCCCAGCTTATATAAAAATGATTTTCTTTGGGGAATACTTGCAGGGGTTGGATTTAAACTGTTCGTTATATATAAAAAGAAGAATGCAAAGCATTTCAGATTGGGTGAGGAACATGGCTCGGCAAGATGGGGAAAACCAAAAGATGCTGCTCCTCTTATGGCACCAAAGTTTGAAGACAATATTATTCTTACACAGACTGAAGGATTACGTATTGTCGGTAGAACCAAAGATATGGAATATCAGAGAAATACACACGTTTTAATTATTGGTGGATCTGGTTCCGGTAAAACCCGTTTCTTTGTTATTCCTAACCTTATGCAAATGTATGGGTGTTATATAGTCACGGATCCGAAGGGTACGTTAGTAAAAAAGACGGGACGTTTATTTGCCAGAGGCGTACCCAAGGTAAATCCAAATGGGGAAATTGCGAAAGATAAGAATGGAAAGAAAATCTATGAACCTTATAAGATAAAGGTATTTAATACAATCAAGTTTGAAGAAAGTATGCATTATAACCCTTTTGTTTACTTTAAGGATGAGAAAGACATCCAGGAGTTTGTAACCATTCTTATTCTTAATACAAAAAAGGATCCTAATTCGAAAGGGGAAGAAGACTTCTGGGCGGAGACAATGGAGATGCTTTTCGTAGCGTATACGGCTTATATATGGTACGAAGCACCGGAAGAAGAGCAGAACATAGGAATGCTTCTTTATATGCTTACGGAATCGGAAGTAAGAGAAGAAGACGAATCGTTTGAAAATCCTATAGATATGCTTTTCAACGAACTTGAAGCAAAGGATCCGGAAAACTTTGCATTAATGCAGTATAAGGCATACAAAAAAGCTGCAGGAAAGACAGCTAAATCTATCATTATTTCTTGTGCAGCAAGACTATCTGCATTTGCCATTCCACAGGTAAGAGAGATAGTTTCATATGATGAATTGGAACTGGATAAGATAGGTGAAGAACGAACGATTCTATACATTATTATTTCCGATATGAGCACTACCTATAACTTTCTTGTCGGAATAATGTATTCGCAACTGTTCAAGATGCTTTGCGAAAAAGCAGATCAGTATCCAAGCGAGAGACTTCCTTATAATGTCAGTCTTATGCTCGATGAGTTTGCCAATATAGGAAGGATTCCGGATTTCCAGACCAAGATTGCAACAATACGTAGCAGGGGGATATCTGCGAATATAATTCTTCAATCGAAGTCCCAACTTAAATCTCTCTACAAGGAAGATGCGGATACCATAGCGTCAAACTGCGATACGTTTCTATATTTGGGCGGTGGCGGGCAGGAAACTCTAGAAGAGATAAGTAAAAGGCTCGGCAAGGAAACAATCGATGTAGAAAGCTACAATGAGTCTAAAGGCAGTACTGAAAGCAGTGGTAGTTCTCAAAGTAAGTCGGGTAGAGATTTATTAACGACGGATGAGGTTGCATATAACGTAAAAAGGAAAGAATGTATTTTACTCATAAACAATACGAGACCGTTTAAGTCCTTAAAGTATAATCCGGAGCAACACAAGAACTATAAGTACCTTTCGGATTACGATATCCGGAATACATTCAATGTGAAGAAGTACCTGAAGAATTATAAAAAGCCGGTTTTAAAAGAAGATACGAAGGTTTTAGTGATTAATGCGAATTAGGGAAGAACTATGATTAGAATATTTATTCGATTGATAATTGCATATATTTCAATACATATAAGAATAGTGTTTTTTCTTATGAAGCATTTTGATGTTACTAATAGCCTGCTAACAGGTTTATTTGCAGACATGCTCCTAAACAAGCTAGAGCTATCTATTTGGATAAGAATCGGGATAGTAGTGGTTATTGCAATCGGATGCTTCTCGCTTCAACATTTTTTTATTCCTGCAAGGATAATAATAAGTGCTTTTTCTTGTTTTATATGCGGAGCAATAGCTTATGCGGTGTTTAAGGATAACAAAGTATTCTCTCCATATATAGCTATGATAATTGTAGCAATTTTGACAGGAATCCTTAACTGGCTTTGCTGGAAAAATAGGACGAAAACACTAAAAATGGACGAAGAGTAAAGGGGTTTTTCATATCTTTATCCTATGATAAAATATAGGGGTGGAGAAAACGGGAAAGGTTGGATCTAAGATATGAACAAGGAAGAATTTCAAAAGTTATTAGAGATATATAAATCCAAATTTGAATCATTTAATCAGCCGGATGGTAGACACGAAATCTTCAAATGGTCGGCGGTCCAAACATGCCAGAATAATTGGAACTTGGATTCGGAAGACTTCTTAACTATGTTCAAAGAAGCAATGAGTCAGACTTCTTTCATAATTGAGAACAGCACCATTCATCCCATAAATGGAATCGTTTTCTTATGTGAAAACGGTAAGACAGAAGAAGTAAGAGAAGAATTTAGAAAGCTTCTTGAAGATGATAAAGGCGATATAAAAGCAAGACAGAAGAGGATTGAATCTTTTAGGGATAACATTAATGCGATGCTATCGGAGATTGACAGTAGAAAGTGGAGCTTTTGCCAGACTTATAGAGAACCTATAATGTTTCTTTCATTTATAAAACCGGAAGAAAATTACATGTTTAAGGCGAGCCCTGCGAAAGACTTTGCTGATTACATGGACTTTGGTGGAGATATAGGTGCAGGGCAGTCATTCCACTTATCAGAATATTATAGACTTTGCGATGAGGTGCTTGAAGAAATACCTAATGATGCCGAACTTATAAAACTCATAGATGATGAGCTTGAAAAAGAAGCTGCCACCTATAATTTCGATTTGCAAAAATTCATTAATAATTCTTGGAAACTTAGGGTATTGGTATATGACATCATGTATGTAGCAAATACTACTGGCTTCTATACAGGATTCCCTGTACCTGCCAAGAGAAAAAGCAGAGGTTCAAGTATAACCGAGAAAGAAAGAATAAAGAAAAAACGTATTGAAGAACTACATAATTTACTTGATAGCAAAGGTAATGAACTAGAAGAGATTAAAGGAAAAATTCCGCCATTACCCAATTTGACCGGTATGGAATTAAACAATATAAAATCAGGAAAAGGCAAAGTTATTTTACAAGAGGAAAATTACGTCACTGTAGAATTCGCCAAAGATACACGAACCTTTTCATTGCCAGGATGTCTTTCGAAAGGTTTCTTGACAGGAGCAGATCCGGATACAGTTGAACTTTGCAAACAGATATCAGAGTTGGGTGCAATCAAGAAAGCATTAACCGATGAAATCAGCCGTTATTGTACAGAATTATCTTTATATGAATAAAAAGAGTAATTTACTACAATCATAGACAAGATAAGAGGAAGTATATATGGAATTCAAAAAAGGAAATGGATGGAGATGCTGTTATGATCCTGAAACAGGGCGATATACCGCAGAAATAGGTGGAGGACCGAACCACGATTTATATGAGATTAATAAGGATATTTATGATCATGTGGATGATCCTGATGTTGAGTATCCTACGAGGCTGATACACAATGGTAGACACCTGTATATGGCTGTGGATGATCGTTGTGGCCCGCCTTATACAGTTGTATTGGATTCGGATTATGAGAAGCTCTGTCCCTGGGCTAAGACTGAAATAAGAGGGCATCTGTGGGATGAAGATATGACGGATGCTGCAGTGGAAGTTTTTGCATCGGAAGCTGATAATAGGGAGCAGCGCAGAGCCAAGAAAAAAGAGCGAGAGGAAAAAAGAAAAGAAAAGTAACAGAGAGTTATTTAGGAATATCGCAATTTTGCTGAATAAAAGAATTTTAGTTTTAGGAAGAGATATCATGTGTAAAAGAAACCCTAAAGTAAAAGCTACATTGGAAAAATTGATTTTATAAATAGATTCTTAACGTTATCGAATACAACAAGGGTATAAAAGAGTATTATTTCATATTTAATCGGATGGTTCAACGGATATTAAATTTTTGAATGCTGCGGGCAAAGTCATAAAATTAAAATAGAAAGGGAGATAGAATATGAGAGATACTTTGGCAGATGAAGAGTACTTTAAGGGATATATAATAAAAGAAAATGATACAATAACAGAATTTACCAGAAAAATAAATGAAGGAATAATTCGACCGGAAAGAATAGAGCCTATAAAAGAACATTTAAATTATCTTAAATTGTGTATTTTGATTGCTAAATATTCTTCGGGTTATACTATTGAAGAAATAAAAAAAGATTATTTAGATATTATAAAAAAAGATTTTGAAAGCTGGAACATGGGTACTGGCTATGCATATATACTAAGAATGGTATCGTTAGGAGTATTGCTAAATATTGGAAAGGATTATTTTACATTAATGGAAAGAAAAGTATTTGAAATAGGAATGTATGATGCGTTAATGAAGTTCCTTTTTGATTATGCGTTGAATGATAAGGTGACTGATATGAAAGGAAAGATATACTTCAAAAAGCCTTATGTTACTTTACAGGAAATAGTAGCCAAACAAAATGAAAGAGAAGAATTGTTGACGCGATATATAAAAAAAGAATGGTATAGAGGTCATAGTTCCATGGATTGGTATAATACACACAAGGAATTGGATAAAAAATTATATGAGGGTTATTGGAGTTTCGAAGCAGGGGCAGTTGCAAAAATATTGAATATAGACGATAGCAGTCTAAAGGATACAAAGTACTATCCGTATGATTTAGTACACTTTACTGAGTAGTTTATAATATTGAACAATAGAGTAGATTATATAGAAAATTACAGTTTTTCTCAATAGCGCGAATAATGGAAAGGTAAAAATATATGTTTCAATTGATTAAAGGAGCACATATAGCAGATATATCAGGATTAGAAGAAGGATACCAGCTTTGCGATGATGGAAAACTAACTGCCAATGTAAGTGCAGAAAAAATTATTAAGGTATTTGAGTCATTTATATCCAAAATGGATGAAGATGAAGCACTTTTTCTTTATATAGAGGCTCCTTGTAGTGAAGATGAAGAAAAAGAACTGAATTCAAATGATATATCTAAGTTACATAGAAACGTTTATTATCTAGATGGTCTTAATCAAGAAAGCGCACTAGATCTTCTTCAAAGTGGTGTTGGCGAACTGCTCATTAACGATGGATTGGTTTTATTTGGGATTGGTTCTCTAATAACAAATATAGAAATTGGAAAATGTAAGTATAATATGCTCATTGGTTTCTTACAGGAAGCGGATGAAAAATGTTTTACAGACATATTTAAAGAGAACGATATTCCTCGTTTGGCAACCATAAAAACGGCATGGGATTTTATATCGGAAAAGAATCCTGGTGAATGTAGCTCATATGAATTTGGTGGAAAAGACATTTATGTCCTAATTGAACAACTTCAAGAATTAGGTTTATATAAAGCGGAAACACGTGAAGAATAGAAATATAAAAAATTACAGTTTCGTACTATATAAGTGTAGATGTTAATGATACATCTGCACTTATTTTTTATAATAAAGGGATAACGGCCTGACGTAATTACAGTAGTGACGTTTAAAATGATCACGTTCGAAAAACAGTCAGCCTTCCCTTTATTGAGTGCATTCGTTTAAGCAGGTTGTGACTTGGATTAGCCAAGATTACGTGTCACCAACGAAAATGAATTTCAATAAGTGCGGGTGGTCGCCGTTTATGAATTCATTTAAGGAGGTGTTTTTTT
>FNEU01000018.1 GCA_900100245.1 Lachnospiraceae bacterium G41 | reverse complement strand
TGAGGCGAACGAAATAGTATACGGCTCCGTGGTCAAGCGGTTAAGACATCGCCCTTTCACGGCGGTAACACGAGTTCGATTCTCGTCGGAGTCATTTATGCCGATGTGGCTCAATTGGCAGAGCAGCTGATTTGTAATCAGCAGGTTAACGGTTCGAGTCCGTTCATCGGCTTTTTCCCTTTTTAGGGAGTGTACCCGTAAGGGGTGCGGACCTTTAGCTCAGTTGGTTAGAGCAACCGGCTCATAACCGGTCGGTCCTGGGTTCGAGTCCCCGAAGGTCCATTATTCTGGCCTAGTGGCTCAGTTGGTTAGAGCGCCGCCCTGTCACGGCGGAGGTCGTCGGTTCGAGTCCGATCTGGGTCGTTAGATATTTAATAATATCGATATATGGGGTCTTAGCTCAGCTGGGAGAGCATCTGCCTTACAAGCAGAGGGTCACAGGTTCGAGCCCTGTAGGCCCCATTTATTTATAAAAATATCATGCCGGCGTGGCGGAACTGGCAGACGCACAGGACTTAAAATCCTGCGGGACTAACCTCCCGTACCGGTTCGATTCCGGTCGCCGGCATTCGTTGGGTGCTGTAAGCCTCTATTTTAGGAGGTTTGCAGCATTCTTTTTTTTGTTCAGAAGGTTCAAAAATGGTTCTGTATTTTCTTAAATTGTTCAAAACACTGCAAATAGGGCATTTCAGCGTTTTTTCTTGAACCTCTTTTTTGATTATCTTATTGGTGGCATCTACGGAATAATTCGATTCTTCTACAAGCTGATACGTAATTGTAAAAAATGAACTGTAAATCACATGTATGGTTTACAGTTTTTTATTGACAAAATCGGTTTATTGCAATAAACTAA
This sequence comes from Lachnospiraceae bacterium G41, assembly GCA_900100245.1. Taxonomy (GTDB): domain Bacteria; phylum Bacillota; class Clostridia; order Lachnospirales; family Lachnospiraceae; genus UBA3766. Next base: position 15,232 of record FNEU01000018.1, on the reverse strand, counting down.
AAGCAAGTTTATCGAAGTAAACCAAAGGAGATTTATTTATGGTCGATATAGAACTCGGAATTGTTCAAGAGCGATTTGCTGACATTGTTTGGAAAAATGAACCGATTGCTTCAGGAGAATTGGTTAAGATATGTGAAAAGAAACTTAATTGGAAGAAACCCACGACATATACAGTATTACGTAAATTGTGTGAGAAAGGACTATTAAAAAACGAAGATGGAATCGTTTCTTCAATCATCTCAAGAGAAAAGTTTTATGCCAAAAAGAGTGAGCAGATTATTGAGGATTCATATTCTGGATCGCTTCCTGCTTTTATTTCGGCATTTGTTTCAAATAAAAAACTAACTTCAAAAGAAGTTGATGAAATCCAGAAGATGATAGATGAATTTAAGGAGAAGTAGAATATGACTTCTGTTTTCTTACGGATTGTGAATATCAGTTTTACTGCCGGATGGTTGATACTTGCAGTAATTGCATTAAGATTATTACTTAGAAAAGCTCCCAAGTGGCTTATATGTCTTTTGTGGGCTTTAGTTGCTTTACGCTTATTAATCCCGTTTTCTATAGAAAGTGCATTGAGTTTAATACCCAGTAACGAAGTCGTTTCGGAAAGTATTGTCTCAAATCAAACGCCATCGATTGATACGGGATTTGTTGTAGTAAATAATACGGTAAATCCTATTATTTCTAATACATTCTCTTCAGAAACTCAAGTTTCGCATAATCCTATTCGGATTTTTGTTTCAATTGCATCGATTGTTTGGATTATTGGTATTGCAATGATGCTTATATACGCAATTATTAGCTTCGACAAGTTGAAGAGACAGGTATCCACGGCAATCCCTTTCGAAAAAGAAAGTTATTCGTATCGGACTTTTGTATGCGATGATATACAATCCCCTTTTATACTTGGCATCATCAAACCTTTGATATTCATCCCTTCCAGTCTCGACGAAGAAACAATTGAGTATGTTTATGCGCACGAGAATGCACATATCAAACGACATGATCATTGGTGGAAACCATTAGGTTTCTTACTTTTGTCAGTATATTGGTTTAATCCGCTTTGTTGGGTAGCATATATTCTTCTTTGTAAGGATATCGAGGCAGCTTGTGATGAAAAAGTAATTAAGGATAAAGATAAGAACTATCTCGCATTATACTCTCAAGCGCTTTTGGAATGCGCTGTTCAAAGAAAGAGAATTTCTGCATGTCCTTTGGCGTTCGGTGAAACAGGTGTTAAAAGCAGGGTAAAGGGTATTCTTAGTTACAAGAAACCTGCTTTTTGGATTATTGTTATTGCTGTTGTTGCGATTATAGTTGCAGCAATCTGTTTTTTAACGAATCCAAAGAAAACTAATCTTTCGGAAAAGGAACCTCCCGAATTGATAATTGGAGCTGACAATTCAGATACTATGCTCCAGGCAAGTACATATGGATATCATTGGTCGTGGAAGGAAAAAGGGAAAGAACAAGAGGTAATAGCAGATGGCATCTCACCTTTTGATGATTCAAACATTGCTACAGTTTATTTGGACAATGAAAAGCACACGCTTAAATTAAATTTTGGACAGGAACCGGATTCGGTAAAGGTTGCTTGTATTGAAGAAGAATACATTAATGATGAAAAAAAATACGAAAATAATATTTTTCAAACAACCTATGATACAAACACACATACAATAGAAATTCCTCCAACATATTCTTTATATTATTTTATCGAAGCAGAATGGTTTGACAAAGGCAATGCCAATTATGGCTTTCGTATAATAAGGAATAATGACAACTCTGAAAATGAAGAAATAGATATAAAAGAGTATGGTTATGAAAATATGGCCAAAGAACCTGAAAATATGAGTGTTAATTATGAATATGTAGATGGACAGTATATAGTTGACGGTGATGAAGTCTTCATGTATAAAAAGATTTTGGTGGGCAAGGACAAAACTGCTGCATGTCTAGGTAAATATATTGTGCTAACAAACAACCCAGACGTCACATTTGAAATGGTATCGAAGAGCCTTTATAGCAGTAATATGGATGACTGGCTTAATGATACAATTATTATTGGTATGGAAGCACTTACGGAATCGTTTGATTGTTTTGCAGTTTGGCCAACGAAAAGTACCAGAATATCAGCCGATTATAATGAGAAAGACCATCCGGAAACTGATATATCGGGTAAAACAGGGGATTCTGTATATGCAATTGCAGATGGCACCATAATCTTTGCGGGATGGGAAGAAGGCTTTGGAAACACGGTTAGACTTCTTTCATCAAATGCTGTAATTGAGTATCATCATTTAAACAGTATTTCCGTAAAAGAATGCGATGAAGTCAGAGCCAGGGATGTTATTGGTGAACTTGGAAACACCGGATTATCGACAGGACCACATCTTGGATTATCTCTGACAGTTAACGGAGATTCAAAAAACTTGGTGGATTACTATGTTGAGAATACTCCAATGGGTTATATAGAAATCAAACCGGCAAAGGTAAACCTGGATGCACAGGCGGGAGCATATTCGGATTTAGCTAAGATTCTTTATGCTGATAAAAAGAAGATTATTTTCAGTGCAGCGTATGGACTTTTTGTTTATTCAAAAGAAGATATGACAGTAACACAATCAATGGATTTGACATATATTGGATGTGATAGTACACAAGGAGACGACTATTGCGAACAATTTGTTAGTTCTGACGGAGAAATGGTATATTTACATCCAATTAATAAGAATTATATGTTTGTTTATGCAGTTCGTTCTAATACTTTGCGTAAAGAAAGCTTCAGTTTGGAAGGTATTTCACTACACGAGAAGGCGAAAGAGAAAAAACAATCTGTAGAAGGTTATGATTTTGACATCTACATGGATGGAAATGAAAAGAGGATTGTTTATTTAATTCAAGGATTTACCTTAAAAGAATTGTATTATGCTGATTTAAACTATGACGATCTTCCTGAATACGGTGTCGTAGATCCTGTAATGCACCCGCTTTTACACTCGGATTCTATCGAAAGGTGTGAAACGGATTATAATTTCACAGCAAACATAGACCTTCCTCAAGGATATAGTTTAAGTCCTTTTTATCAATATGGTGGTTATGGTGGATGCTTTTACATAGAACCGTTGTCTTATGAACTTAATCAAGTTGAAGAAGGAACTCCGTTTGAATGGTTTTATTCAGGAATGATAGGTAAAGCACCTGCAAATATAACTAATATAACTTATAAAAACGGTATTCCAGAATTATCGGGAGTAAGAATAGAAAATCATACAACTGCAAATTACCTTGAGGTTATTGGATTGGAACGTTCCAATAATCAGTGGCCTGCAATCATGCTTGAAGAAAGCCATGATTTATATACTCAAGCCGAAATAGAAACAATGAAAGAGCAGGGCGTTGATACAAGCAAATTAGATTTGGTTGGCGATTATTGGTATTTTTGGTTTGTAAAAGAAGGAGCTGATAATTATTATGTATTAAGCCTGTCCAAAAAAGAATTCAGTAAAGAGGAGGCTGTAAATATAGCAAAAACTGTTATAATAAAAGAATAATTATAGATATAAATGATATTATGTAAACCGATTTGACAAAATCATTATATATAGATAAAATATATTTATCACGATGCGGGGATGCACCGAACGGAGAGATACCTAAGGCGAACCCGTTTTTTATTTACTTTCAATCTTCTTTTGAATCTCTATTTGATCTAGAAAACTACGATAATTATCAGAGATTCTTCTATAAAGCGATGACATACCTTTTTGGCTTGGAGCTAACAACTTTTCAAATTTATCTTTTTTAATGAGATAGTCCACCATTCTCCAGTAATCTCCATCTCCAGAAACAAGAACTATTTTATCGAAAGAATTATTTTCAATTAACTCTTTCATGATCATAAATACAATATCTGTATCAACGTTACCTTTCTTTTTGCTAATAGATGAATCAGAATGTTCCCTGAAAATAAGAATATAACCGGATTTTTGTATTTGATTGTATAATTCCTGGTGCTTTGCATCATAAGATCCGATAAAATAATATGCTTCGTTAACATGATATTTGTCATGCAAATATACACGGAATCTTTTTAAATCAATATTCCATGGATTAACCGAATGAGTGGTTCCGTAAATTAAGTTTTGACCATCAATATAGGCGATATTATTCATGATAAATCTTTATTCCTTTTTGCATTTATAGAATTAATACTAGCATTGTATTTAAAATGTGTCTACATAATTGAGCCGACTAGATATGTAGAAAAAGTTGATGTTTAACCAATTTAAATTGTTGCTTGCAAAAAGGCCGTGAAAAGCGGCCTTTTTTGCATGAAAAAATCAAAAATATATTTTATGATTTTTGAATGGATTCGAATCGTGTTAACGTATTATAATATTGATGAAATGAAATTATAAAAGATTGGAGAAAAGATGAACATTACATACGGCATTGCCACAAAAGAGAATATTGATGAACTGATTCAATTAAGAATTGCATATATGGTGGATGATTTCGGAAGCGTTTCCGATGAGGAAAGAGCAGGGATGGAAAAACAACTCCCTGATTATTTCGAAAGAAAACTCGGAACAGAACTTGTAGCGTTTATTGCGAAGGATGATGAAAAAATCGTTTCGGTTGCGTATCTGCATATCATAGAGATGCCTGCAAATTCAATTCTGTTAAACGGTTTATACGGAGATGTTTTAAGCGTATATACTTTGCCGGAATATCGCGGTAAGGGATTGTGCACTCAACTTATGAAAAACCTTGTTGCATACGGAAAGGAAAGAGGATTGGGAAGAATTGACCTTTCCGCAACAAAAGAAGGATATCCGATATATTCAAAGATTGGATTTAAAGACAGAGAAAACAGATATACCGACATGAGACTGCCTTTATAACTGTAACTAGAAACTCATATAAAACTGTAAATCATAAAAGATTTGCAGTTTTTTTATTTTATTTGAAAAATTCTGTTGACAAACTTGGTTTATTGCGATAAACTAAATTTGGTTTACAGGAATAGACCAAAGGAGAAACTAAAATGATAGACATGGAACTTGGAGTAGTACAGGAAAGATTTGCTGATCTGGTATGGGCTAATGAACCCGTAGCAAGCGGCGAACTGGTTAAGATTTGTGAGAAAGAACTGGAGTGGAAAAAGTCCACTACATATACCGTGCTTCGTAAGCTTTGCGAAAAAGGTTTGTTTCAGAATGAAGACGGAATAGTTACTTCGCTTATTTCAAAGGAAGAATTTTATTCTGCCAAGAGTAAGCAGATAGTAGAAGATTCATATTCAGGATCTTTGCCTGCATTTGTTGCTGCTTTTATTTCAAATAAAAAACTGACGGCAAAAGAAGCGGATGAAATTCAAAAGATGATTGATGAATTCAAGAAGAATTAATGAGATTTCTTAAGATGTGTTTTTAGGCTTGAGTTAAAAGAAGGGAAGAAAAATGAGTACGATATTTCTTAAGATTTTGAATATAAGTTTTACTGCGGGTTGGTTAATCCTTGCGGTAGTTGCATTAAGACTGTTGCTTAGCAAAGCGCCCAAATGGATTGCGTGTCTTTTATGGGGATTAGTTGCCTTAAGGCTTTTAATTCCGTTTTCAATAGAGAGTGCGATGAGTCTGATTCCAAGCAGTGAAGTGGTATCACAAAGCATCGTTTCAAATCAGTCACCGGCTATTAACACAGGATTTACGATTGTTAACGAGGCTGTAAATCCTATCATTACAGAGACTTTCGCACCGCAGCCTGAAGCAAGCATTAATCCGATGCAAATAATCGTATCGATTGCTACAGTTATCTGGATTGTCGGTATGGTTGCAATGTTCATATATGCGATTGTAAGCTACATAAAAATAAAAAAGCAGGTTAGTACAGCGACTCCTGTCAGCGTAAGGACCAGGGAAGTCCGTCGTCGGATAATGGTATGTGACGATATAAAATCACCGTTTATCCTCGGTATATTTAAACCTGTGATTTATATTCCTTCGAACCTTGACTGGGATACGATTGAATATGTTTGTGCACATGAAAATGCGCATATCAAAAGACATGATAACTGGTGGAAACCTTTAGGATTCATTCTTTTATCAATTTACTGGTTTAATCCGCTCTGCTGGCTTGCATATGTTCTTCTTAGCAAAGACATCGAGGCGGCATGTGACGAAAAGGTAATTAAAGATAAAGACAAAAACTATCTCGCATTATATTCACAAGCGCTCCTTGACTGCGCTGTTCAAAGACGAAGGATTTCAGCATGTCCCCTTGCCTTCGGAGAGAACAATGTCAAGGGCAGAGTAAAAGGAGTTCTTAATTACAAGAAACCTGCATTCTGGATTATTATAATTGCGCTTGTTGCGATAGTTGTAGTAGCGGTTTGTTTCCTTACAAATCCTCCGGGCAAAAAACTTAAAAAGAACCCTCCGGAAGTGTATTTTGGATTTGACAATGATGAGATGCTTACTGCAGATTGTGTAGGATTTGCAGATCCCGAAACAGTAAAAAATGCAACGGTAGTTTATTCAGATACCCCCGGGATAAAAAAGTCAAACGAAGAATTGGAGCAAATAGTAGTTACTTTACATGGTGATGATAGTCAAAACCTTCTTTATTTAGGCTATTCAGACAAGCCTACCAATGTTAAAGTGGAATATTATGATGAAATAAATCCCTCGGATAATACTGCATTTGATGTCGCTGAGTACGATATGAAAACGAACACATTGGTTGTTTCCCCGGATTCGAACTATACCTATATTGTTACCGCAGAGTGGGGCAAGACAGGAATAGGAAAATATTTGTTTAGGATAGCCAGGGATGGAATAGAAGAACCCGGAGATATTGATGAGAAAGATATCCAGACAATACATTTCTCGGGTGAAATACCCCCGTCGGCTATGGATTCGGATGGTGAAATAGAGTTAGACTTTCCGGCATTAGTAGAATTTGAATGTGTTGACGGACAGTACGTTGTAGAAGGAGATCAGGTCTACAAATACAAAATGACACTCGTAGGCAAGGATCCCGGTGCCTCATTAACAGGAAAGTTTGTTGTTCTAACCAACAATCCTGATATTGCATACGAAACAGTATCAAGGAGCCTCTTTAGCAGTAATTCGGATGACTGGCTTACAGATACAGCCATTGTCAGTATGGAAGTAATAACCGATGAGTTTGAAGGCTTCTCGGTATGGCCGACAACAAGTACTGTCATTTCCAGGGGATATGATGAAAACGATCATCCGGAAACAGACATACCGGGAGAAACAGGCGATCCTGTATATGCGATAGCGGATGGTACGGTGTTCTATACAGGCTTTGACCAGAAAAAAGGAAATACGATAAAGCTTCTTTCGTCAGATGCAGTAATAGAATACACACATTTGAACAGTATTTCAGTTGAAGAAGGTGCTGATGTTAAAGCAGGAAGCATCATAGGAGAATTGGGTAATACCGGATTATCAACAGGCCCGCATCTTGGTTTGGCACTTACAGTTAATGGCCTATCGAAAGATATGAAGGATTATTATAAAAACTAAAGATTAGTTTTTAAAGTGGTGGAGCAATCCACCATTTTTTTATGTAAAAAATATATTAACCACATACAAACAATACATCTTTGAATTATAATCAAATTAACAGATCTGTAAGGAGCATGAATATGAGCGAGAGAATACTTTTGGTAGAAGATGATGACAAGATTCGTGATATAGTCATTGAATATTTTCAGGCGAAGTCTGAAGGACAGTTCGAAGTTATCGGAGCAGGCACGGGAGAAGAAGGATTGGAGCTAATCCAAAACGGAAGCTATGATTTAGTTCTTTTAGATGTAATGCTACCCGGAATCGATGGTTTTACGATGTGCAGAAGAATTCGTAAAACAACAGATGTGCCTATCATTTTTTTGACAGCCAAAGTCAGAGAAGAAGACAGATTGTACGGATACGAGATCGGCTGTGACGACTATATTTGCAAACCTTTTTCTTTTGCCGAATTATATGCCAAGGTAAATGCTCTTTTAAAACGCGTGAATAAAACAAATGAAGATAAAACGATAAAATGCGGAAGCATCTCTTTAAATACGGTTTCTCTTATACTGACTGTGGATGGCGAGGAAATTGAACTGCCGCCCAAAGAATTTGAAATACTGTGCTATCTTATGAAACACAAAGGTTGGGTGGTAAGCAGGGAAACTCTTTTAAACAGAATATGGGGTGATGATGCATATGTCGAAACGAGGGTTGTCGACAACCATGTAAAGAATTTAAGAAAAGCACTAAAAGATGCAGGTTCACAGATAAAGACCGTTGTATCCAAAGGATATAAACTGGTTGACTAAAGGATACTTGTGACAAGGAGTTAATATGAAATCTAAAAGAAAAGGCAGAATTATAAAAATAATAATTATCCTTGCAATTCAAAGCATATTATTGACTGTTTTATTTTTCTTTTTCGTAATAAGTTTTTATAAAACTAATTATCAGCAATGGAGGAACTCGCAATCTACTAATCTTAATTACCAAAATGAAAAGATAATCGAACGAATACAGAATGATATGGCCAATAAAGCTATTGTTAAGAATATAAAAAACAAGGAGACTATGAGACTGGCAACTACTCCAAAGCATTGGGACTATGGGCAGGCATATTTAATGATTACGGACAGGGAGACGGGAGAGGTTATCATTGATTCAAAGGAAAGATGTTTTATGACCGTATCTGACAGTGAAGCAGATAGATATAAAGAGGATTATTCATTAAGAGGTTTTACATATATTAATGATTCCGAAAGCCTTATTTCATGGATGAAAAAAACCAGTGAAGAATATGAGAAAAATGTGGACGAAGCGGAAAATAATTATTTAATCTTTGAGGTAAAAAAATACTGTATAGATGAAAATGGATACTTTTACCCTCTTGAAATGTTGGCTTATTGCAAAAGTGTTTATGGAGGAGGCGAACAACCACAAAATGATTCATGGCATGAAACATTTGATATTAGGGATTATGAGAAAATTAATAATCTAGATAGTATGGAGATTGTTGAGAATACTGATAGTGGTTTTGTATATCTTGTTGGAAGTGAAACGAATCTAAATGACTATTCTTTAAAAGGAGAGAATGATCCTGAACACTATTATTCAGGTGGCGGAGAATCTCATACATATCAGTTTCCTCCATTGGTTAACCATTACTATGAATACAATCGTTCATTTGTGAAGGGAGATTATATAATTATTCGTAGAACACCTTTTATATTGACCGAAGAAAGTGAAGAGGGGGTAGTTGTTAAGAATTATGTTCTGGAATTGTATTATAAATCCAATTATTGGGAAGAGTACGGAAAGAGCCTTTTACCGTTGATTTATATTATATACGGAATTGTTATTTCTTTGGCAGCAATCATTTCTCTTATTATTAATTTAATCAAATTGATAAAAAAAGAAAAAGTTGAATATCAGAATACGCTTATCGATTCGATATCACACGATCTGAAATCACCGCTCACGGCTCTTCGCGGATACGCTGAAAGTTTAAAAGAGAATTTAAACGAAGAAAAGAAAGAGGCTTATGCGGATGCGATTATAGACAGTACGGATTATATGGACAGGCTGATTAACGGAAATATAAGTTTGTTGCAACTTCAGGATATGCGTTCTGTTCATAAAAGAGACAAAGCTGATTTAGTAGAACTTACAAAAGAGTTATTCGAAAAATACGGACCTGTTTTGGAAGAAAGAAACATCATTCTTAATATTTCAGGAAACTGTGAGAGAAGAGTTAACAAAGACCTTATGACCAATGCACTCGAAAATCTGGTTTCCAATTCTATTAAGTATGTCAATGACGGTGGTGATATAACTGTTGAAGGAAACGGTGACAGTCTGAAGTTCGCGAATACAGTTGAAGTTTTCCCTAAAAGAAAACCAGAAGAACTCTGGGAAACATTCGTAAAAGGAGACGATTCAAGATCAAATGAAAAGGGAAGTGGAATTGGACTTGCCATAGCGAAACGAATATTCGACATTCATAATATTAAATCCAAGATTGAATATAAAGAGGATGAAAATAAACATTTTGTTATAATCTTGCGATAAATTGTTAGTTGTTAATTGAGCTAATTCATCGTAATAATAATTATTCATTGCACCCGAGATGCAAATATATGCACTCGGGTGTTTTTTTATTTATACGAAAAAATGATATAATAAAATAAGCTTTATTACCGATTACCTTTAATTTTTTACCGAATACCGAAATCTTAAGACAAAACGATTTTTCGATAGTATTATGCAATCAAGAAAGGAAAATCACGAATGATTAGTGATTAAGGGAAAGCATAATGAGAAAGAAATATTTGGACAATATAAGATGGATGACAGTGGTTGTGGTTTTGTTTTACCATGTGTTTTACATGTACAATGCGGAAGGCATTCAAGGCGTTGTAGGTAAAATCACAAACCTTGATGTGCAGTATTACGATGTATTCCAGTATGCAGTTTATCCCTGGATTATGCCGATACTGTTTATCGTATCAGGTATATGTTCAAGACTGTATCTTGAAAAACACACGGGTAAGGAATTTGCGAGATCGAGAACACGCAAACTTTTGGTTCCCTCTACAATCGGTCTTTTCGCATTCCAGTTTATTCAGGGATATCTTAATACGAGAAACAGCGATGCAGTCAACTTGATGCAGACGGTTCCTGCACCCATCGCGTATATTATAATGGTTTTAAGCGGTATAGGAGTGCTTTGGTATATTCAGATATTGTGGCTCTTCTCGATGTTACTTTTGTTAGTCAGACTTATTGACAAAGACCGTCTTTGGAAACTTTGCGGTAAAACAAATCTTATAGTAATAATACTTTTATTAATCCCTGTATGGGCAGCAGGACTTATTCTTAATACACCGATTATCTGCGTATACAGATTCGGATTTTATGGAATACTTTTCTTCCTCGGTTACTTCGTATTCTCACATGATGAAGTAATTGAGAAACTTAAAAAATATTTCCCGTTATTTATGGGACTTACACTTGCCACGGGCATTGCATTCTGCATCATTTTCTTCGGAGCAAATTATGCAGACAAACCTGTTAACCGCACACCTTTATTTGCAGGCTTCGCGTATTTTATGAGCCTGGCAATACTTGGCGGAATGGCAAAGTTCGGAGATTTCGAAAATGCCTTTACAAAATGGATGAGCAAAAGGAGCTTCGGTCTCTACGTATTCCATTATCTTGGAATATGCGTGGTAGCAATTTATCTTGCTAAGCCCGGCTTGATTCATCCTGTGCTTGCATATATCTTAAGTGCGGTTGCATCCTTTGTAATTGCATATCTTTTATACGAAATAATATCAAGAATTCCCGTATACAGATGGATGGTTTTGGGAATTAAAAAAGATAAAAAAGAGGAAACAAAATGATTTTCAGATTAAATATTGATCCGAAATGTAATGAAGAAGTCGTGGCCAATGTACACGAGCGCACTTCCATGATTGATGAAATTGAAAAAATAGTCACAAGAGAGAATTCACCTGACCATATCACAGGCTATCTTGAGGACGAAATCAAAATCCTGGCGTTGGAAGAGATAGAATGCTTCTTCGTTGAAGATGAAAAGACTTATGCGCTTGATACGGCGGGTAAAAGATATATTGTAAAAAAACGTCTGTATGAACTTGAAAGCGTGCTTCCAAACGACTTTATAAAGATAAATAAATCCGCCATCGCGAACGGCAAAAAGATTGCGAGATTTAAAGTACTTTTATCGGGCGCCGTGGATGCAGAGTTTGCAAGCGGTTACACTGAATGCATTTCGAGAAGATGTTTTGCTGAGATAAAAAGGAGATTTGGGTTATGAAAAAATATATAAGGGAATTTGTAAAGAGAGGATTTATGTTTGCCTGGGCCGGCCCTGCCATCACAGCTATAATCTGGTATATTCTCTGGAGAGAAGGAAAGATTGAAAGCCTGACTCCGTCGGAAGTCTTAATCGGTGTTTTATCTATATCGGCTCTTGCTTTTATAGCAGCGGGCGTTTCGATAGTGCATCAGATAGAAGAACTCCCCAAAGGCTTTGCGGCGCTTATCCAGGGCTCGGTGCTTTATATCGACTATCTCGGATTCTATCTTTTAAACGGCTGGATTTCCTGGGATAAGATCTGGATATTCACGGTAATATTTGTAGTTGCTTTTGTTCTAATCTGGGCGATTGTATATATTCCTATCCGCATAAAAGTATCGAAAATGAACAAGAAATTAAGTTAATCTCATAAAAGAAAAGAAATGAAACTGCAGGTTAGAGCCGGGCACCCTTCGGGAGCCGGGCACTGACCTGTTTTTTTGCTTTATGTGCGTGGCGATTCAATATACATTTTTCGCAAAATAAAATAAATTTATCGAAATTCGATAAAAATATATTGACAAATATCTTTTATGAGTGTATATTTCATTTTGTAAGAACTTAAAAGAAGGCGCGGAGGTGCTTTATGAAGCAGAAAGAACTGGCATTTTGGTTGAAATTCATTATTATCGGAACAGCAGTATGCGGAGGAATTATTTATGCAGGTATCATTCCTCATTTTCTTAAATACCTGGTTGAGCAGAATTCATTCGCAGAGAAAAATGTTTTACCCTGGTTAATCTCAATCTGGGTATCCGCTGTTCCCTGCTACGTGGTTTTGCTTTTAGGATGGTTCGTTTCGTCGAACATCGGAAAAGACAATTCGTTTTCAAAGGAAAATGCAAAACATCTTAAGTGGGTATCTTTTATGGCATTAATAGACGTTGTTTATTACTTTGTCATCAACGTAATCTTTCTTTTACTTGATATGTCGCATCCTTTTGTGATGGGCATTGCACTTATCATATGCTTCTGCGGAACAGCATTTTCGGTTTGTGCGGCAGCGCTTTCACATTTGGTTGACAAAGCATCTGTAATGAAGGAAGAGAACGACCTTACTATTTAAGGGGTGGTGTGATATATGGGAAGAAATAAAAACGATCTTGAAAATATAGAAGAGGTTGAAGTTAACGGACGTCTTGTGTTTAACATCGATGTAATGCTTGCGAAACGTAAGATGAGCGTCGGGGAACTTGCGGCCAAAGTCGGAATAACTCAGGCGAATATGTCGATTTTAAAAACCGGCAAGGCAAAAGCTATCAAGGTTAACACGATTATAAAAATGTGCGAAATTCTTGAGTGCCAGCCCGGTGATTTGTTCGAATATGTCAGGGAGGACTAATTATGGAAAACGAGAATTTTAATGACAATCATATGGAAGAGCTTGTGGCCAAAGTTGCAGCAGAGCCCATAAAAGAAACGATAATCGAAGACGGTTTCTTACAGAAAGCAAAAGATTTAATCGACAACAAAAATGAATATTTAAAAAGAATTATCCTTTGCGCCATATACGCCATCTTTTATACATTCTGCCTTTATAAAAATACCAACGGAATTACATTTCCGCTCTTCGCAATTGCTACAATAGTTGTTTACTGCCTGTTCTTAAAAGCAATGGGAGAGAAGATAAAAACATTTTCGTATGTACTGATCGGACTGATTACACTTTTGGCCGTTAACGTCTGTACGACTACGAGTGTTCCGCTTCTTGTGTTTGACAAAATATTCATGTGCGGTCTGTTCTTTGTTCTGTTTTTATACAACCTTTATGATGAAAAGACCTGGGATGCGACAAGATATTTTCTGGCTATAGGTTCGGTTATTTTCTCATCGATTGCGTTTGTTTTAGACCCCATCCTCGATATGGTTCGTATAGCCAAGGACAGAGGCGAAAAAGAAGAAAAGGTCAGAAAAAAGAACACCACAATCCTTTATGTACTGCTTGGCCTTGCAATATCCGTCCCGCTTTTATGTGTAATACTTCCGCTTCTTTTATCATCGGATGTTGTATTCTTTGAAGCATTCAGAAAAATCTTTTCTTTTAGGATTGATAAAGACTTTTTCTCGATTGCAATGCTTACGCTATTAATATTCTTCGCAGGATATGCTCTTATTAAAAGACTTTGCGCAAGACAGGGCTGGCTTGAAATACCGGTTAAAGATAAGAGAAACAGCAACCCCGTTGTTTCAATCACGATAAGCGCCGTACTGCTTGTATTTTATGCACTGTATTCGGGCATTCAGATAATATATCTTTTCCTTGGCTTTGGCACACTGCCTCAGGGATACACATATGCTGATTACGCACACGAAGGATTCTTCCAGCTTGTGTTTGTCTGCCTGATAAACCTTGTGCTTGTACTTATCTGCAGAAAGTTTTCAAAAGACAACAAAGTTCTTAAGTTAATGCTTACATTCATCTGCTCATGCACATACATAATGCTTTTCTCGAGTGCATACAGAATGATCCTTTACATCGGTGCGTACGGACTTACATTCTTAAGAGTATACGTACTCTGGGCGCTCTTAGTAATCCTGCTTGCAATTACCGGCGCTGTAATACTAATCTTCCAGGAGAAGATGCCCTTCGTAAAATACTCGATGGTTGTAATCGCAGCAACATGGGTTGTATTCAGTATGAGCCATCCTGATACATACATTGCAGAATACAATCTCAGCATGCAGACAGGAGAACGTTATGTTCTGGAAAATCTGTCGGAAGATGCGGTTCCTGTAATAATGAATTACGAGGCCGGACTCTATTCATCTGAACACACCGTAGATTACATGAGACAGTTTAAATACCGTTACGCAAATTACGAACTGCCCAAAGATTTTCGTAAATTCAATTTCGCTAAGTATAAAGCAGCAAAAGCCTTAGGGAAATTGCAATAATATATATCCTTTAATCTCCTCTAAAAAAACTGCAAGCTTTTCGGCTTGCAGTTTTTGTTGTTTGCGCGCCATGGGCGCGCTCTAACGGGTGCAAGTCCCGAACACGCCCAGATAGTGGGAAGTGTATAGCTGAACAGCAAGGGTGTCCATCGTGAGGTGGAATCTGAAGGAAGCTGCAAGCAAATCTCTGGTCCGACGGACAGAAATCACATATAAGGCTAGGCTACGAGAGACAAGTTGGCAACAAGCAACGAAGTCTAATAACTATCACATTTGTAGTAGCAGAGTAAATGTGGCGGATATATGGAGAGAAAGAGCGTGCACCTTAAGCGTGGAGGTCTCACAGAGGTTTCATTAGCCTAGTAACAACGAACTGTGAGAAGTCAGCCGAGCCCATAGTAGT
>FNEU01000019.1 GCA_900100245.1 Lachnospiraceae bacterium G41 | reverse complement strand
GCACTACCGAAAGCCGTAGACTACGCGCAAAAAGCAAGAGAAGTCCCAAACGCGCGTAGCATCGCGCGCCCGGCAGCAGTAGACTACGCGCAAAAAGCAAGAGAACCCCCAAACGCGCGTAGCATTGCACGCCCGGCAGCAGTAGACTACGCGCGAAACAAAAAAAACACCGCCAACGCGGTGCTTTTTTGTATATTCTTGCGCAAAACTTATTTCAACTTAAACAGTGTACCGATTACGCCACGGCCTAACGATGCGCCGACATTTCCGCCGAGGGTCTTGCCGAATTTGCCGCCTACGGCGCCGCCTAATGCCTTGCCTGCTTCACGGCCGACTGTACCGGTTACGGAGCTTGCTACTGACTTGCTTGCGCTCTTGATGGCTTTGTTTCTGTCATCGATCTTCTTCTGAGCGGCCTTCTGTTCTGCGAGAGCAGCTTTTTCTGCAGCTTTCTGTTCTGCGAGAGCCTGCTTCTCAAGTGCCTTTTGCTCTGCAATAGCAGCCTTTTCAGCAGCTTTCTGCTCAGCAATAGCGGCCTTTTCTGCAGCCTTCTTAGCTTCTGCTTCTTCTTTTAGACGCTGTTTTTCAGCTTCAGCTTCCTCTGCAGCTTTTACTCTTGCTTCTTCATCGGTGATGGCCTTTCTCTGAAGGAATTCGTAAGCCGAATCTCTGTCGACCGTCTCAATATATCTGACATAGAGCATATTTGACTTAATCTGTGAATCTCTTACATTGTCATCGATAGCGCCCATCTGGCTCGAAGGAGGCAGGATGTTACATTTCTTAACGATTGTAGGAACTGCCTGCTCGTCGAGTACGGATACGAGCGCTTCGCCGATTCCGAGAGAGGTGAGTGTTGTGAATGTATCAAACTCGGGATTCTCCCTAAAAGACATACAAGCCGCCTTTGCATCCTTAAGCTCAGCGGGTGTGTAAGCACGAAGTGCATGCTGAATCTTTGTACCAAGCTGTGATAATACGCCGTTTGGAATATCCTTGGGATTCTGTGTGATAAAGAAGATGCCGACACCCTTTGAACGGATGAGTTTTACAATCTGCTCAATCTTGTCAAGCAATACCTTTGATGCCGAATCAAAGAGCATATGTGCTTCATCGAAGAAGAACACGATTCTCGGCTTGTCAAGATCGCCTGCTTCGGGAAGTGTTTCGTAAAGTTCCGAGAGCATCCAGAGAAGGAATGTCGAATACATTGTAGGATTGTTGATGAGCTTCTGGCAGTCAAGAACCTGAATGTTGCCCTTGCCCGTAAAATCACAGCCGATCCAGTCGCGGATGTTAAGCGCGGGTTCGC
Source organism: Lachnospiraceae bacterium G41 (assembly GCA_900100245.1). GTDB lineage: Bacteria > Bacillota > Clostridia > Lachnospirales > Lachnospiraceae > UBA3766. The sequence continues at coordinate 9,521 of FNEU01000019.1, read as the reverse complement.
CGAAGAACAAATCTCCGCCTTCGCTTTCAAGCGCGATAACGGCACGGATGATGGAGCCTAAGCTCTGCTTTGTGATATTACCGTATGTAAGTGAAAAGTCCGAAGCGTTCTCGCCTACGAATGTAAGCATGGAACGAAGGTCTTTTGTATCGATTAAAAGAAGACCGTTGTCGTCGGCTATTTTAAAGATAACTGTTAAAATGTCACTCTGAACTTCGTTAAGTCCGAGGATTCTTGCTAAAAGAAGCGGACCCATTTCAGAGATTGTGGTACGAAGAGGCAGACCTTTTTCACCGTAAACATCCCAGAAAGTTGTGGGGTATGACTGGAACTTAAAGCCTTCTTCCGCAAGACCGAATCTTTCTATTCTTCCCTTCATATCTTCGGTTTCGATGCCGGGATTACACATTCCTGCGAGATCGCCTTTTACATCGGCCAAAAATACGGGAACACCGCACTCCGAAAATGACTCGGCCAGAACCTTTAGAGTAACGGTTTTACCTGTACCGGTAGCACCTGCGATCATTCCGTGACGACAGGCCATTTTGGGAGATACGAATACTTTTTCATCACCTGATTTTGCAATCCAGATTTTATTGTCGTTATACATTTTGTCACCCCTTTTTATGTTATTTTTTGGAATACACCGTATAGAAGTAATTATATTATAGTTTGTCCATTTTTTCTATATAAAAAAATAAGCCTTTGTGGTAAAATGTTTGAGAGAAAATGAAAAGAGAGAAAACATGGAAATCTGGAAACACAAAATACAATATTACGAGACAGACAAAATGGGTGTTACCCACCACTCCAACTATATAAGATGGATGGAGGAGGCCAGAGTTGATTTTATGGAAAAGATCGGCTGGAGCTATACGGTACTTGAGGAAAACGGCATTATTTCACCTGTTACCAGTATCGAATGCAAATATGTCGCCGGCACGACTTTCGCCGAGACTATTTCCGTAGAAACGACCATAGAGGAACTTAAAAACGTAAAGGTCAGGATCAATTACGTGATGAAAAACGAAGAGGGCAAGATTGTATGCAAGGGAGCCAGCGAGCACTGCTTCCTCGATTCGAACGGCACTTTTATTTCCATTGCCAAAAAATTCCCGGGATTTTACGAAGCACTTTCACGTTCCATGGAAAAAGAAGACTGACATTGTTGGACCGTTGCTTTTCGTGACGGTCTTTTTGTGATTTTATGGGAGAGAATATATGCAGTACAGAAATGATAAAAAAGGCAACCCGATATCGCTCATCGGATACGGATGCATGCGATTTACCAAAAAGGGCGGAGCCATCGATTTTGAGAAGGCCGAAAAGGAAGTTTTACGAGGCATCGAGCTCGGTATAAACTACTACGATACTGCCTACGCATACGGCGGTTCGGAAGAGTGCCTCGGCAAAATCCTTGCAAACAACAACTGCCGCGACAAGGTCAACATCGCCACGAAGCTTCCCCAGTACCTCGTAAAAAACGCAGGCCAGATCGACAAGTTCTTCAATGAGGAATTAAGGCGTCTTCAGACAGACTACATCGATTATTATCTGATGCATATGTTTACCGATGTCAAAAACTGGGACAACCTAAAAGAACTGGGCATCCTTGACTGGATTGAAAACAAAAAGAAATCCGGCGCCATTAAGAACATTGGTTTCTCGTACCACGGCGACACAGATATGTTCATAAAGATACTTGATTCGTATGACTGGGATTTCTGCCAGATACAGTACAACTATGTCGACGAGCATACTCAGGCCGGTAGAAGAGGACTGGAGGCGGCAGCAGCCAAGGGTATTCCCGTGGTAATCATGGAGCCTCTTCGCGGCGGAAAACTGGTAAATCTTTTACCCGATTCGGCCAAAAAGCTCATAAAAAACAACGCTCACGGCTGGTCAAGCGCGGAATGGGGCTTAAGATGGCTCTGGAATCAGCCTGAGGTAACCTGTGTTTTATCGGGTATGAATTCGCTTGAAATGGTCGAGGAAAATGCGCGTATCGCGAGTGATGTAAAGGCGGGAGAACTGACCGAAGACGATTTTAAGGTGTACGAGGAAATCAAGCGTATCATCGGCGAAAAGGAAAAGGTCGGCTGTACGGGCTGCGCATATTGTATGCCATGTTCTCACGGCGTGGATATTCCCGCGACCTTCCTTTGCTACAACAAAATGTATTCGGAATCAAAGTCAGAGGGCCGTTTCGAATATGCAAGAAATATCGGCATGAGAGAAAAGCCCGGATTTGCAACTCTCTGCGTTGGCTGCGGTCTCTGCGAGAAGCACTGTCCCCAGCATATTCCCATCAGGGAAAAGCTAAAAGAAGCGAACAAGGCTTTAAGACCTCTTCCCTACAGAGTTGCGACCTCTTTCTTAAGGAAATTCACGATACATTAGGAAAAGCGTGTCTTTTATGATAAATAAGCCCGCTTTTTTACGATTAATTTACATAAAACTCCATACATCCCTTAAACAAGGCGTTTTATGCCTTATATATACAAAATACTTGAAAGAAAGCCCATTTTGTGAGAAAATATTATAGTTTTGGAGTTTTTTTAGAGGAAGAATATGAAGATTACAGACAAGATATTTGGTACACACTCTCAGAGAGAAATTAAAAGAATAAATGACAAGGTAGATGCCATCGAAGCTTTGGCGCCTCAGATGAAGGAATTAAGCGACGAACAGCTCCGTGCCAAGACCGACGAATTCAAAAAGCGTCTGGCAGACGGAGAGACACTGGATGATCTCCTCGTGGAGGCATTTGCGGTTGTAAGAGAAGCTGCTGTCAGAGCCATCGGATTATATCCCTTCAGGGTTCAGCTTATCGGCGGTATTATTCTTCATCAGGGTCGTGTGGCCGAAATGAAAACAGGTGAAGGTAAAACACTCGTTGCAGTACTTCCTTCATATCTTAACGCACTCGAAGGAAAAGGTGTCAACATCATCACCGTCAACGATTACCTTGCAAAGCGTGACGCGACCTTAATGGGCCAGATACATGCATTCTTGGGTCTTACCACAGGTTGCGTATTAAACAGCATGGAAAGCGACGAAAGACGTGAGCAGTACGCTTGCGATATCACATATGTTACGAACAACGAAATCGGTTTCGATTATCTTCGTGACAACATGGTTGTATATAAGGAACAGCTTGTTTTAAGAGATTTAAACTTTGCCATCATCGACGAGGCCGACTCGGTTCTTATAGATGAAGCAAGAACTCCTCTTATTATTTCGGGTCAGTCCGGCAAATCAACCAAACTTTACGAAGCGGCCGATTATCTTGCAAGACAGCTTAAAAGAGGTGCCGATCTTGAAGAGCAGTCCAAGATGGATATGATTCTTGGTATTGAACAGGAAGAGACCGGTGATTTTATCGTTAACGAAAAAGACAAGGCAGTCAATCTTACCGCAGAAGGTGTCAAAAAAGTTGAGCAGTTCTTCAAGATTGAAAACCTTGCGGATCCCGAAAACATAGAGATTCAGCACAATGTAATCCTTGCACTTCGTGCGCACAACCTTATGTTCCGCGATCAGGACTACGTTGTAAAAGACGATCAGATTGTAATCGTCGACAGTTTCACAGGACGTTTAATGCCGGGACGTCGCTATTCCGACGGTCTTCATCAGGCTATCGAAGCAAAGGAACATGTAAAGGTTAAAAGAGAGTCAAAGACTCTGGCTACCATTACATTCCAGAACTTCTTCAATAAATTTAAGAAGAAAGCCGGCATGACCGGTACCGCTTTAACCGAAGAGAAGGAATTCCGTGAGATCTACGGAATGGACGTTATCGAAATTCCGACGAACGTTCCCGTTATCAGAATCGATGAGAACGATGCGGTTTATAAAACCAAGAACGGTAAATTAAATGCCATCTGTCATGAAGTTGAGGAATGCCACAAGAAAGGCCAGCCCGTGCTCGTAGGTACGATTACAATCGATGCATCGGAAGAACTTTCCAGAAGACTTCAGAGACGTGGTATTCAGCATAAAGTCTTAAACGCAAAGTTCCATGAAATGGAAGCTCAGATAGTTGCCGAAGCAGGCCAGAAGGGCGCTGTTACAATCGCAACCAACATGGCAGGCCGTGGTACCGATATTAAGCTTGGCGAAGGCGTACCCGAACTCGGAGGCCTTAGAATCATCGGTACAGAGCGTCATGAATCAAGACGTATTGATAACCAGTTACGTGGTCGTTCCGGACGTCAGGGTGACCCCGGTTCATCCAAATTCTTCATTTCACTTGAAGACGACTTAATGAGATTATTCGCATCCGACAGACTGATGACTATCTTCAACTCCCTCGGTGTTTCCGAAGATCAGGAAATCTCTCACAAGATGCTTTCACGTGCGGTTGAAAACGCACAGAAGAGAATAGAGAACAACAACTTCGGTATCAGAAAGAACCTGCTTGAATACGACCAGGTTAACAACGATCAGAGAGAAATTATCTATGCCGAAAGAAACCGTGTACTTAACGGCGACAGCATGAGAGACACCATTTACAAATGGGTTATCGATGTTGTTGAAAATGCCGTTGATTCTTCACTCGGTGAAGATTCTTCGTGGGAAGACTGGGATCTTAATGAACTTAACATGGCACTTCGTGCTGTAGTTCCTCTTGAACCCCTTACTCCCGAAAAAGTTAAAGGTCTTAAGAAAAACGCGCTTAAGCAGATGTTAAAGGAAGAGGCAGTTAAGCTTTATGAGGAAAAGGAAGCACAGTTCCCCGATCCCGAGATTGCGCGTGAGACCGAACGTATTGTACTTTTAAAAGCTATCGACCAGAAATGGATGAATCATATCGATGATATGGAGCAGTTAAAGCAGGGTATCGGAATGGTTGCCTATGCACAAAAGGATCCTAAGGTCGAATACAGAATGACCGGTTTTGACATGTTCGATGCAATGACCGAAGCCATCAAGGAACAGACAGTATTCATGATGATGCATGTGGTTGTTGAAAAGAAGATTGAACGTGAACAGGTGGCTCAGGTAACGGGTACCAACAAGGATGACACAGTTGTCAAAGGACCCAAGAGAAGAACGGAAGACAAGATCTATCCCAACTCTCCCTGCCCTTGCGGATCAGGTAAAAAGTACAAAAACTGCCACGGCAGAAGTTTATAAATTTTTTAAACGAGGGGGTACACCATGAAACTTACTTATCAGGTTAACGACAAACCAAAATTCGGACAGGTTTTAATCTTCGCACTTCAGCAGTTACTTGCAATTTTAGCTGCTACAATTGCGGTTCCTGCCATCATCGGAAACGACATGTCACCTTCAGCCGCATTATTCGGCGCAGGTGTAGGTACACTTATTTATCTTTTATTTACAAGATTTAAGAGCCCCGTATTCTTAGGTTCTTCATTCGCATTCTTAGGCTCTATGTTCGCAGCATTCGCAGGTGGCGTATCAATGTCACTCGGATACTTAGGACTTGTCCTTGGTGCAGCATTTGCAGGACTTGTATATGTAGTTCTCGCAATTATTGTTAAGTTTGCAGGTGTTGACTGGATCAACAAACTTATGCCCGCAGTTGTTATCGGACCTACAGTAGCCATCATCGGACTTTCACTTGCAGGAAATGCAGTAGGTGATTTATTCAAAGGTAAAGTCGGATACTTGGATGAAGAAGGTAACTTCATTTCTACAGCAAACATTTATGTATGTCTTGTCTGCGGACTTATAACACTCTTTGTAACAATGATTTGTTCAGTATACGGCAAGAAAATGATGAAGATGATTCCTTTTATCATCGGTATCGTTGCAGGTTATGCTATCGCCGCAATCTTTACAATCGTTGGTCTTTCACAGGGTGAGGTTGATTTCCAGATTATTGATTTCACAGCATTTTCAAATATGCAGTGGGTTCCTGATTTCACATTCATAAAAGCATTCTTCGGCGGCGCTTACAATTACGGCGAAGTCGGAAGCATGGGTGCTTACATTGTTAAGATATTTATGGCATATGTTCCCGTAGCATTTGTAGTATTTGCAGAACATATTGCAGATCATAAAAACCTTTCTACTATTATTGAGAAAGATTTACTTAAAGAGCCGGGCCTTCACAATACCCTTCTTGGTGACGGTGTAGGTTCAATGGTTGGCGCATTCTTCGGCGGATGTCCCAACACCACATACGGCGAGTCAATCGGCTGCGTTGCTATTTCAGGAAACGCTTCGGTTATCACGATTTTTGTTACAGCTATCATGGCTATCGTAGCATCATTCGTTGCTCCGTTCGTTACATTCCTTGCAACCATCCCTAACTGTGTAATGGGTGGTGTATGTGTAGCACTCTACGGTTTCATCGCTGTATCCGGTCTTAAGATGATTCAGAAATCCGATCTTGAAGACAACAGAAATCTTTTCACCGTATCTGTTATCCTTATCGCAGGTATCGGCGGATTAGTTCTCAAGTTTGGAAATATTGAGATCACAAAAGTTGCTTGTGCACTTATCCTTGGTATTATTACAAATATCGTACTCAAGGGTGGCTCAAAAAATAAAGAGGAATAAACAGAGGTAGTAATGAGCGAAACCACTAACGAAAACAAATTTGTTTATGGAGTTCTCGACAAGTTCGAACTTAAAAACTCCGCCACCGACATTGCTGTTGTGGGCAGGGTTAAGGGAACTCTTAAAAGAGGTGACAAAATTCTCATCACCAACTACGGTGACGATGATGACGAGCTTGTAGTATCAAGCGTCGTTGCTCTCGAAGTTGAGAACAAAGAAGTTGCGGAAGCGACTGATTGCTTTGTTGCGGTCAGAGTCCGTGACGGTTTATCCGAGAACATCAAGCCCGGGTCTGTCATCCACAGTGAAAATGCAAGTGAAGAAGAAATTCACATAGCATATGTAACAGCCATCGGTGATTCATATGTAGGAAGAAGAGATCTCGAAATCTACGAGACCGAACTTTCCATCATGAGTATCACGGACTGTGCGGAAAGCTGGAGAATTTTCATCAAGCTTCATGAGAAAAAAGAAGGCGGATTTACCAAAGAAGAGATCAACGATTTCAGAAGAAAAATCGGCGTTGTCTCACGTGCTTTGGGTAAAAAGGTTCTTGCCGCAGACGATATTTATGTCGTAATGAGCAAGCGTACCGGTGAGCCTTATATGTTTTCAAGAACAAACAAATTCAAAGACGATTATGTTTGTTCACCCCCTGAAATTCATATATTCTCCAAACCCTACAAGGAAATGGGAGAAAAGCATTTTCCTTCAGATTTGTTTGAACTTAAAAAGATTGAAAACGGCGAGAGCGGTACAGGCATAAAGGATTTCCTGTTTGATGCGTTCTATTTAAACGGCGCAATGGGAATGAGAGTTAACTTTGAAGTTTGTGCTATCGGCGCTGAAAATATCATTCCGAAGCCCAATTACTTTGGCATGAAGAAAAACGAAATACCGGTTACCAATCCCAATCTTGTAAGATGGATGCTTTTAAGATCACAGATTGCAAATCCTACCACAGATGCGGAAAAGATGGTAGCAAAGATTTACTACAGATTCTTTGCAACCGAAGCTATGAAGGCTGATTTCGTTATTCCTGCAAAGGTTGTTGAAGACGGCGAGTCGGTAAACAATGAGAACGTACCTGAGGATTTAAAAGATGCCAACGGTATGGAATTAAAGAAGCTTCGTTTCCCGATTATGGTCGGCCAGAATACAAGAAACCTTGTATTTCTTTTCACCGATATGAAGAGACTTCGCGGAATGTATGATGAAGAGTGGTCAGCTTTTTCACAGAAGCTCGAAAAGTTTACCGATGTATTCGATGTCGGCATCAACATTTCCAAAGATTATGCTCTCGGCTGCTATGTCAACAAAGAGACAGTCAACGAGATTAAGAGAGTGTTCCTCGGAGTAAAACCCGAAGACATTGATGATTCGGCTGTTTTACAGACTCCTGACGGCAAACCTTTGGAGAAGCCCGAAGAAGAAAAAGATGATAAAAAGTCTGATGAAGACAAATAAAAAATAAGGATTTACATTTTATTATTAAAGTGTATAATGAATAGAAAATTTTAATATATGAAAGGAGATAGTAAAATGATCGATCCTAAGACTATCAAATGGGAAGAACTTGGTTTCGGATATATCGAATGTGCTTATCGATATGTTTCAAAGTTTAAAGACGGAAAGTGGGATGACGGCGCGCTCGTCACCGATTCTAATATAGTACTTAACGAATGTGCATGCGTATTTCAGTATTCACAGTCATGTTTCGAAGGACTTAAGGCATATTATACCAAGAACGGCGATATCGTTTGCTTCAGACCTGATATGAACGCAGAAAGAATGTATGATTCTGCTTTAAGACTTGAAATGCCTCCTTTCCCCAAGGATAAATTCGTAGAGGCATGCGAAAAAGTTATCGCAGCCAACAAGGATTTCGTTCCTCCTTACGGAACAGGCGCAAGTCTTTACTTAAGACCTTTTATGTTCGGTTCAAACCCTGTTATCGGTGTTAAGCCCGCTGACGAGTATGAATTCAGAATTCTTGTTACACCTGTAGGTCCTTACTTCAAGGGCGGTGCAAAGCCTATTACCATCAAGGTTTCCGATTTTGACAGAGCCGCACCCAACGGTACAGGCCATATCAAAGCAGGTCTTAACTATGCAATGAGCCTTCACGCAATCCAGACAGCTCACAGAGAAGGATTTGCTGAGAATATGTATCTTGATCCCAGAACCAGAACAAAGGTTGAGGAAACAGGCGGTGCAAACTTCATCTTCGTTACAAAGGACGGCACACTTGTTACACCCAAGTCTGATTCAATCCTTCCTTCAATCACCAGAAGAAGTATCTGCTATGTTGCAGAGAAGTATCTCGGCATGAAGGTTGAACACAGAGAAGTATTCTTCGATGAAGTAAAAGACTTCGCAGAATGCGGTCTTTGCGGAACGGCAGCAGTTGTATCACCCGTTGGCAAGATTTACGACCACGGCAAGGAAATCTGCTTCCCTTCAGGCATGGAAGAAATGGGTCCCTGGACAAAGAAGATTTACGATACACTTACAGGCATTCAGAGATGCGAAATCGAAGCTCCCGAAGGCTGGATAAAGGTTATCAAATAAAAATAATTTGGTGGCAGGTACGCTATGCGAGCCAGGCACCGATGAAGTGCCAGGCACGCTATGCGAGCCGGGCACCAATGAAGTGCCAGGCTCACGCAGTGTGCCTGGCTCTTTTTTATTATGGGTCGTGACCCTGTTGAGCTCGCGAAGCGTGCGAAATATAAACCACCCGCTATGCGGGTGCGCGGTGTGTGTTATACAAAAAAATCACCTTTCCGCTATAATGAGGTTGTTCAAGCCAAACAAATAGCGAAGGGAAGGTGATTTTAATGGCCAATAAGGCAAATAGTCTATCACACACTAAATGGATTTGTAAGTACCACATAGTGTTCACTCCAAAGTATAGGCGAAAAATAATTTACAATCAATACAAAGAAAGTGTGCGAGACATAATCAAGCAACTGTGTGCATACAAG
>FNEU01000020.1 GCA_900100245.1 Lachnospiraceae bacterium G41 | reverse complement strand
ACGCAAACCTCAAGTACAAGTTCGGCAATAGACATTTCTGGGCTGAGGGATACTACGTGAGCACAGTCGGACTCAACGAGGCAACAATCAAAAAATACATTCAGGAGCAAGAGAACCACGATATCGCGATGGATAAACTGAGTGTGAAAGAGTATGAAGACCCCTTCAAGGGGTAGCAAAGTAATACAACTGCCCTTTCAAGGGCAGCGACGAGTCAAAGGCAGTTTGGCTTGAACAAAGAGAAAGCCAGCGTCTTTAGGCGCTGGCCGGTATCACCCCCTTATAGGGGCGAGCAAACCACCCGTTTGACGGGTGGTCATGATTTTTGTTTTGATTCTTTTACGGAGGAGAATATGATTACGAAAAGAGAAGATATTCGTAATGTTGCAATAATAGCTCATGTCGATCACGGCAAGACGACACTGGTAGACGGCCTCTTAAAACAGAGCGGTGTATTCAGGGATAATCAGGAAGTAGCCGAGAGAGTCATGGACTCAAACGATATCGAAAGAGAAAGAGGAATTACAATTCTTTCGAAGAATACGGCAGTTAATTACAAAGGCGTAAAGATTAATATTATAGATACTCCGGGCCATGCGGATTTCGGCGGCGAAGTAGAACGTGTATTAAAAATGGTAAACGGTGTAATCCTTTTGGTGGATGCATTTGAAGGCCCCATGCCCCAGACCAAATTTGTTTTAAGAAAAGCGCTCGAACTTAAGCTTCCCGTTATCGTTTGTGTAAACAAAATCGACAGACCCGAAGCAAGAAGCGAAGAAGTTGTTGACGAAGTACTTGAACTCTTCCTTGATCTTGATGCTGACGATTCACAGCTTGACTGTCCTTTTATCTTTGCATCCGCAAAGGCAGGAACAGCGGTAAAGAATTTGTCTGATGAAGCGGTTGATATGTCTCCGCTTTTTGAAACCATCATAGATTACATTCCCGCACCCGAAGGAGATCCCGAAGGCGGCACACAGATTCTTATCAGTACTATTGACTACAACGAGTATGTCGGAAGAATAGGTGTAGGTAAAGTTGACAGAGGCGTTATTCATACAAACGACGATGTTGTAATCGTCAATGCACACGATCCCGAAAAATCAAGAAAAGTAAAAGTTTCAAAGTTATATGAATTTGACGGACTTGAAAGAGTGGAAATAAAAGAAGCGGGCATCGGCTCGATTGTTGCAATCTCCGGTATATCCGATATTCATATCGGTGATACGCTTTGCAGCGTAGATTGTCCCGACCCCATTCCTTTCCAGAAGATTTCCGAGCCTACAATTGCAATGGACTTTATCGTAAATGATTCACCTCTTGCAGGCAGAGAAGGAAAGTATGTTACCAGCCGCCATATAAGAGACAGACTTTTCAGAGAGCTTAATACAGATATTTCCTTAAGAGTAGAAGAAACTGAAAGCACCGATGCATTCAAGGTATCGGGCAGAGGAGAACTTCATCTTTCTGTTCTTATTGAGAACATGAGAAGAGAAGGATACGAATTCGCTGTCAGCAAAGCAGAAGTTCTTTATAAAAAAGACGAAAACGGCAAACTGTTAGAGCCGATGGAGAGAGCATACATCGATGTTCCCGAAGAGTATTCGGGCAGCGTAATCGAAAAGCTTTCACAGAGAAAAGGCGAACTTGTTACGATGGGCAGCGCTTCGGGCGGATATACAAGACTTGAGTTCTTAATTCCCTCAAGAGGCCTCATCGGATACAGAGGAGATTTCTTAACCGATACCAAGGGTAACGGAATTTTGAATACACTTTTTGAAGGCTACGGTCCTTACAAGGGAGATATCCAGTACAGAAAGCAGGGTTCCCTTATAGCATTTGAAGGCGGAGAGAGCGTAACATACGGACTCTTCAATGCTCAGGAGAGAGGTACGCTTTTCATCGGACCCGGCGAAACTGTTTATGCAGGCATGATCATCGGACAGTGTCCCAAGGCTGAAGATATCGAAGTTAACGTATGTAAGACCAAGCATCTTACCAACACACGTTCATCATCCGCGGATGAGGCACTTCACCTTGTACCGCCTAAGATCTTAAGTCTTGAGCAGGCAATTGATTTCATCGATACCGACGAGCTTCTCGAAGTAACACCGGAGCATTTAAGATTAAGAAAGAAGATTCTTGATCCCACTTTAAGAAAGCGTGCCGGCTTTGCCAAGAAGCAGGCAGCAGAAAATGCACAACATTAAAACAACATGGGACGGTTCAAAAAGGACCGTCCCTTCTTGATTATAATCAGTGCCCGGCTCCCGAAGGGTGCCCGGCTCTATTGCGCACTTGAAAAATAAACGGTTTGAAATTATACTGTAAATTGAATTTTTATGTGTTGATTTCACGGAAAGGAAATCCCATGGAAGTCAGATTCGACGTACAGATGACAACTTCAAAATTATATGACTTCAATCTGCAGCATTCGTATAAAAAGCCGGTGTCGATTATGGCCACGGCTCTCGGTGTTGTATTTATATTTTTATTTGCCAGATATCTTACATGGTATTACCTTGTGGCAGGCATTCTTTTAATCGTTTACCTTCCCATCAGTCTTTTACGATCTTCTTTTATGAAGGTTAAGATGATTGATTTCTTCAAGGAGCCGGTTTCTTATCTTTTAAACGATGAGGGAATCACCGTATCCGCGCAAGGCGAGGAGCAGACCATACCCTGGAGCGACTGCGTGAAAGCATGCAATACCAGACAGAGTTATTTTGTATACACGGGCAAGAATTCCGCTTTTATATTCCCTAAAAAAGATATGGGAGATAAAACCGGAGACGTCCTTATGATGATAAACACTCATATGGATCCCGCGAAAGTTAAGATTAAATTCGGGGGTCTTTAATGGAAGAAATCATAAAAGAAGGCATATTCGAAGTTAATTCCGCAGACGAGACCCTAAAGATGGGCGAAGAGTTTGCAAAAAATGCAAACCCCGGAACAGTCATAGCTTTAATCGGTGATCTCGGTGTCGGCAAAACAGTTTTCACCAAGGGAATTGCAAAAGGACTAGGCATAACGGATCACGTAACAAGCCCTACCTTTACAATCCTTGAATCGTATTATAACGGCAGAATGCCTCTTCATCATTTTGATGTTTACAGAATCGGCGATGTTGAGGAAATGGAAGAGGTCGGATTTGACGACTGCGTTTATTCCGACGGAATCACGATTATCGAATGGGCCGGAATCATAGAAGAGATAATTCCCAAAGGAACTTACGTTGTTAACATCCAAAAAGATTTGTCCAAAGGGAACGATTACAGAAAGATTAAGATTACAAAAACTACAAAAGAAGGTTATCTGAATTGAAAATACTTGCACTTGATTCATCCGGACTTGTAGCTTCGGTTGCATATCTTGAGGATGGAAAGATAAAAGGATTAATAAATATCAACTATCAGAAGACTCATTCGCAGACTCTTTTACCTATGCTTGATGAGATGGTAAAAACTCTGGAGATTGATTTAAACGGTATTGATTATCTTGCGTGTGCCAACGGACCCGGATCTTTTACGGGCTTAAGAATCGGTGTTGCAACCATCAAGGGTTTGGGACTAAGCATAGGCAAAGAAATTGTGGATGTATCTACTCTTGAAGCGTTAGCACTTAACTGGCCGGGCGCAGAGGGAATAGTCATTCCCATTATGGATGCAAGAAGATCGCAGGTTTATGCTGCAGGTTATTCGTTTGAAGGAAATTCCGCAAAACCTGTGACAGTCATTGAACCTGTTAACTGTGAATTATCCGAACTGATTGAAAAACTTAATGCAATGGGCAAAAAGGTTTTCTTTACGGGCGACGGAGTTCCCGTATATAAAGATATGATTGCTCAAAGCCTGAAAGTCGACTATGCATTACCGAATGCGGCAAACGCATATCAGAACGCAGCCAATGTTGCAGTGCTCGCAGAGATATTTGCAAATGAAGGTCTTGCAAAAAAGGCAGCGGACATTTCACCTGTTTATTTAAGAAAGCCTCAGGCCGAACGTGAGAGAGAAGCCATGCAGGAAACAAATTAAAATGTTAATCACGGAAAAAATGAATGAGACAAATGTCGAAGGAATCGCCGAACTTGAAAAAGAAAACTTTTCCGACGGTTGGAGTCTTAATTCTCTGAAAGAAGAAATAAATAATCCCGATGCTTTGTATTTTGCAATTCGCGACGATGAAAACAATCTAATCGTTGCGGCAGCAGGAATGATTATAAGCATCGATACGGCCGACATTATGAATGTATCGGTCAAAGAGGAGTACAGAAGGAAAGGTCTGGCATCAAACCTTCTTGATACTCTTTTAGGAGAAGGAAGAAAAAAAGGAGTAAAGGATTTTACTCTGGAAGTAAGGGAAAACAATCACGCTGCCAGAAAGCTCTACGAGAAAAAGGGTTTTGTATTCGAAGGAATAAGACCCAAGTTTTATTCCAATCCCACTGAGGGTGCGGCGATATACTGGCTTCGCGACAAAGAGGTATAAAATGTTTGAAGTGTGTTTACTCGGAACCGGCGGAATGATGCCGCTTCCTCACAGATGGCTGACATCACTGATGGTCAGATACAACGGAATAAACGTGCTTATAGATTGCGGAGAGGGAACTCAGGTTGCCCTAAAAGAAAAAGGCTGGAGCCCTAAGCCTATCGACCTGATTCTTTTTACCCATTTTCATGCCGATCATATTTCAGGCCTTCCCGGAATGTTTTTAACTTTGGGCAATTCCGAAAGAACGGAGCCTGTTACTTTGGCAGGCCCTAAGGGCATTAAAAAAGTGGTTGAATCACTTTTAATAATTGCGCCCCAGCTTCCTTTTGAAATCAATTACATTGAAATAGACGGCGACTCGAAGAGTTTCGATTTTAAAGATTTTCATATTGATGCGTTTAAAGTAAATCACAATGTGACCTGTTACGGCTACAGCATTTCGATTGACCGCGCAGGAAGATTTGATTCGGACAAGGCGAAGGAATTAAATATTCCGCTTAACTACTGGTCGAAACTTCAGAAGGGCGAAACCATTGAAGACGAAACAGGTATCTATACACCCGATATGGTAATGGGTCCTCCGAGAAAAGGAATCAAGGTTACCTATACCACGGATACGAGACCCTGCAAGAACATTCCTCTTTTCGCAAAAGATTCGGATCTTTTTATCTGCGAAGGAATGTACGGCGATACAGAGATGCTTGAGAAAGCAAAAGAGCATAAGCATATGACATTTGCAGAGGCAGCCACGATGGCCAAGGAAGCGAATGTTCAGGAAATGTGGCTTACACATTACAGCCCGTCACTTTTTAAACCCAAGGAATACATTGACAACGCAAGAAGTATTTTCCCTGCAAGCATTGCGGCCAAGGACGGAATGAGTGCGGATTTAAGATATGACGAAGCATAATAAAAGAAAAGAGATATTTCTTAAATGGCAGACATAAATATTTTGGCAATTGAATCATCCTGCGACGAAACGGCAGCAGCGGTTGTAAGAAACGGAAGAGAAGTTCTGTCAAATGTTATTTATTCGCAGATAGATCTTCATACACTTTACGGCGGAGTTGTTCCCGAGATTGCATCCAGAAAACATATCGACAAAATCAATCAGGTGGTTGAAAAAGCCATCGCCGATTCCGGTATGCAGTTAAAAGATATGGATGCGATAGCAGTTACATACGGACCGGGTTTAGTCGGACCGCTTTTGGTCGGAGTGTCTTTTGCGAAAGCGCTTGCATACGGAGCGAATCTTCCTATTATAGGCGTGCATCATATCGAAGGACATATCTGTGCGAACTATATAGCTAATAAGGAGCTTGAACCTCCTTTTATGTGCCTCATAGTTTCGGGAGGTCATACACACCTTGTAAAAGTAGCAGACTACGGCAAATACGAAATCTTAGGCAAGACCGAAGACGATGCAGCGGGAGAAGCCTTTGACAAGGTTGCCAGAGCAATAGGCTTGGGATACCCCGGCGGCCCTAAAATCGACAGGGTTTCCAAATCAGGCAATCCCGAAGCAATTAAGTTTCCGAGAGCCAAGGTCGGCGGCAGCGAATACGACTTTTCATTCTCGGGATTAAAATCTGCGGTTTTAAATTATTTGAATACCGCATCCATGAACAATGAAACAATAGTTACGGAAGACGTGGCAGCATCATTCCAGCAGGCAGTAATCGATGTGCTGGTTGGTCATTCGATGGAAGCGTTAAATCAGTACGGCTTTAAAAAGTTTGCAATCGCAGGCGGAGTGGCATCAAACAGCGGACTCAGGGAAGCGTTTGAAAATGCATGTAAGGAAAGAGATATTGAATTCTTCCTTCCTCCACCCATCCTTTGTACGGACAATGCGGCCATGATCGGTTCGGCTGCATATTTTGAGTATATAAGCGGCGTAAGACACGGACTGGATTTAAATGCCGTTCCCAATCTTAAACTCGGAGAACGCGTATAATATAGGGAATGAAATATGAGTAAATTCACTGCAATAGTTTTATCCGGCGGAACCGGCAAAAGAATGAACAGCGATATACCCAAGCAGTATATGATGCTTAAGGACAAGCCTGTGCTTGCTCATTCTTTGCTTGCTTTCGAACAATCTCCTGTGGACGATATAGTAATTGTCTGCGGCGCGGGTGATGAAGAATACATCAAAAAAACATTCGTCGAAAAATACGGCTTATCAAAAGTTTCCGCAGTATGCGCAGGCGGTGTTGAAAGATACAATTCCGTTTATAACGGTCTTAAAGCATGTAAGGATACGGACTATGTTTTAATCCACGACGGTGCCAGACCTTATGTCTCGGATGAAATAATAAAAAGAAATATTGAAGAGGTACAAAAATACAAAGCAGTTGTTACATCCGTAAAGGCAACCGATACTGTAAAGATTGCGGACGATAACGGATTCGTGATTTCAACACCTGAGAGGAAGAGCGTATATTTTATGCAGACTCCTCAGACCTTTGAATATAAGCTCGCCTTGGATTCGTATTCAAAGTTAATTGAAGAACTTGAAAAAGAAGTAAAGGTTCAGGTTACAGACGATGCACAGGTCGTTGAAATGTATTCCGATGTGAGAGTAAAACTGATAGAGGGCGACTATTCAAACATTAAAATAACCGTTCCGAAAGATTTACAATAATCTTATACAGTTTTTATTGACACAAAAGTACAAATTTGATAAACTATCACTTGCGTTTGAAATTAACGCTATTCGGAGAGGTATCGAAGTGGTCATAACGAGGCGGTCTTGAAAACCGTTTGTCCGAAAGGGCGCATGGGTTCGAATCCCATCCTCTCCGCTTTTTATATTTTAGGAATAAGTATGTATTGATTTAGCTATCTGGAGAAGTACCCAAGAGGCTGAAGGGACACCCCTGGAAAGGGTGCAGGTCGTTAATAGCGGCGCGAGGGTTCAAATCCCTCCTTCTCCGCGAAAGAAAGTTCCCAAACGAGGAACTTTTTTAGTGCAGTTTAGTCACTGATGCGAATGTATATATTTTTAGTAAAAAGTAACGTAAAATTTTAAAAAAAATTATTGACATTCAATGTATCAAGTGATAAACTAATCAAGCACTGCCAAAAAAACGGGAGTGCAAAGAACCTTGACAAATAAACAGCAATGCAACCCTGAAAATTCTAAAAACCCTTCTTAAAGGTTGGGGGTTAATTTCAGAGAAAGAAACCTAAAGTAAACGTTAAGAATAAGCTAAGCAGTTTATTCGGGACGGATTAAATTCAAACATATTTTTATAGAGAGTTTGATCCTGGCTCAGGATGAACGCTGGCGGCGTGCTTAATACATGCAAGTCGAACGAAGACATCTCGCCGAAGCTTGCTTCATTGAGATATCTTAGTGGCGGACGGGTGAGTAACGCGTGGGTAACCTGCCTTACACAGGGGGATAACAGTTAGAAATGACTGCTAATACCGCATAA
>FNEU01000021.1 GCA_900100245.1 Lachnospiraceae bacterium G41 | reverse complement strand
TTGTTAAGTTGATTGAACCGCCGTGTACCGAACGGTACGCACGGTGGTGTGAGAGGTCGGGAAAATTTATTTAAATTTTCCCTCCTACTCGATTAGTTATGGGAAAAATATTTATTTTATGAGAGAATTTTTAAAAAAGTATCCGGGTTTAATTATATTCTTTGCATTGGGATTGGTCACTATCCTTTTATTTGTTGTGTATTTAATAGGATACAGAACCAACAATTCGAAGCAGCAGGATATGTACGAAGAAATAAAAGAAGAATCATGGATAACCGAAACTGCTTTGGTCGATTCAAAAGTTTCCGATGAGAACAAACAGGAAATAATTACAGACGAAAACCTGAAAAGAGTACCGGATTTAAAGAAATATAAAGAACTAAATCCGGATGTTGTTGGGTACATATACATACCCGATACAGTCATAGATTATCCGATCTTACAAAAAGAAGGAAGCGATGATTATTATCTGAAGCATAATTTTGACCAAAAAAAAGGATATCCGGGGTGTATAAGCCTTGAAAAATATGCCAACCCGTGCTTAAATGATAAAGTGTGTACAATTTATGGACATAATATGCACAACGGGACCATGTTTGGCAGTCTTCACAGAATGTACAGAGATTTCGATTATTTTAAGGCACACGAATATTTTTATATTTTCACCGAGGAATCGGTTAGAAAATACAGATTTATATGCATTACTCATTATTCGGACGATCACCTTCTGAAAGATGATTTCAAAATGAACGATGACGGAGATTTTGTTTTTGAAGGATTCAAAGGTGATGAACCGACAAAAATTATGCAGGCTCTGAAAGACTATAATGATGAGAAAGCGTATTTTAATGAAGTGGATATTACCGACGAAGATGAGTTAATGATTCTTTCGACATGCAATACTGACAGAACCAGGGTAGTTGCAGTCGGATTAAAAATTGAGGATTAGGGATAAACCAAACAATATATTACTAGAGAAAGCTGGTGAGTAAAATGAGACAGAATAATTTACTACAAAGAATCGCAACATTTGCTCTTACCGTAGCGTTATTGATCCCTTCGGTTTTTGGAGCATCGGGAATGATTGTAAGAGCTGAAGAAGCACCTGATTACGATGCTGCAAGTGCAGTTAACTACAGCAATATCCTTGACGATATGGTGGATTTTGGTGTTTTTGCGAATACTTTCACACAAAATGAGCATATGGAGTCCACTTTGGCGGTCGGAACATTTACTAATAAGACTACCGATGATCGCGACGGCAAAAATAATGATGTGGATTTCCTTACAAAAGATAGTACGGCTCATATAGTTGTCGGAAATATCACAAATAAAATGAGATTCGGAACAACAACGGCCGGAACATTTAAATTTGAATTAAGCCAGAAATTATATGATGAATTTAAAAAACAACAGTATTCATCTAGCAACAACAAATCCGAACATTTTGTTTTCGATACGGCTTTTTTTGCGAATAATCCCACTGTTCAGGTCAGTACTAAAGATGTCTCCAAATGGGTATCAGACAAGATAAATGAGACTAAAAAACAGTCGGAAACTTTAAAGGATAAAAAAGCCATAGATTATAAAAGCTATATGAAGGATGGATATCTTGACCTAAGCGGCGACAGTTTTGATGGTAAGACGGTATATATCAATATTGATTCTAAACTTAAGAAGTCAATATCTGAAGCGAGCGGTCTTAAGATAAAGAAGAATTCTTCTACAGTGATAGTTTTCAATTATACCGGAAATAATTCTATTACTTTTAATAAGTTCGAGGTACATGTTAAACAAAAGAACGGAAAGTTTGTTAAGGTCACTTCGGAAACTCCATGGCAAGGACAAGAGGGAACAGGAAATCAGACAGCAACGAACGTTGATAAAGAAATCTGTCAAAAAATTATTTGGAATATTACCGACAATCCGGAAGTAAAATTAAATACGACCGCAGGCGTATTTTTGGCACCCAATTGCAAAAAAGTGGAAATATATCAGGGAAGCTGTGCCGGCTGGCTGGTAGCAGACACCATAACAAGCAATAAAGAGTGGCATTATATATATAGAGGAGGCAGCCAGGAGATTACTACCGATAAGGTAGGAGAGATTCATTTTGCACTGGACAAAGCATTTACAAAAGAATGGAACGGAATTAATACTGTTGCAGATACTACAATAAGCAGTAAAGCAGGTGATTATTCATTCTCTTTAAAAAGAATGAAAGATAATACCTATTCCGAAGAAGCAGATAACAAAGACCATAACAAGAATGCATCAAATGCAGCTACGGGAAAGGTAACCTTCCCTTCAATTGCATTTCATTCGGGTACGGAATACGCAACTTCTCCGTATTACGTAGAGAAAGGAAAAACAAATCATTATTATTATAAAATCACAGAAGACGGCGCCGGAACACAAAGCGGAGAAATTCTTAAATCTTCCGGATATGCCACAATTGATTTAGCTGTAACCAACAAGGATGGAACGCTTTATTTTAAGGCTGATTATACTATCAGATTGGGTGACAACAGTAAAACCATCTATAAAAGCGTAACCAATGCAGATCCTTCTTCATCGGAATTTCGATTGGGCAAATTCTTCAACAAGGTAGGACCCGAACCCGGAGCGCTTGAGGTTTATGTATACGAGAAAGGAACTACAACACCTGTAAGTGGAGCAACCGTAAGTGTAGGAAGCGAATCACTCGGAAAAACAGATGCAACAGGAAAGAAAGAAAAGAGTGATCTTG
>FNEU01000022.1 GCA_900100245.1 Lachnospiraceae bacterium G41 | reverse complement strand
ATTGTCTGGCCTTATTTGTCGTGGTATAATTTAAGATAGTTATAAAAAGATGAAAAACAGATAAAAAAAGACTTGCAAACTATTAGCAGGTTTTATGCTCTATTGGAGGAACTTTTCCGAGA
Organism: Lachnospiraceae bacterium G41; assembly: GCA_900100245.1. GTDB lineage: Bacteria > Bacillota > Clostridia > Lachnospirales > Lachnospiraceae > UBA3766. The sequence goes on along the minus strand of FNEU01000022.1, from coordinate 1,512 downwards.
ATGATTAATTATCTATCAAGATATAAAGTCATAGTATTTGATTTGGGTGGCACATTGATGGAATACTCAGGATTGCCATTGAATTGGAGTGAATATTATTTTAAGGGATTCAAGACAGTAAGCGAAAACCATAATTTATTCCTAAGTGATAATGAGATACAAATATCATCGGAAATCTTAAAAGCGTTTAATCCTCGTCATACTGGAAGAGAAAATGAAATTGCCCCGGAAGTATTATTTGAACAAGCTATTTCTCATTGGCAGAATAAAGTTGATATTGAGACTGTGATTAATGATTTTTTTTCCGGTTTAGAATTGCACCCATTGATTTATGAATATTCATATAAAACAATTGATGATGTAAAACAAAACGGATGTATGACTGCTGTTCTTACTGATCTGCCTAATGGAATGCCAGATGAATTGTTTAAGAGATCTATCCCTGAACTTCTCTCACGGATAGACTTATATGTTTCATCTCAGTCATGCGGTTATAGAAAACCGAATGCTAGGGGTATTTCATATATAACGGATTATTTTGGGGTTGAAAATTCAAATCTGTTGTTAGTCGGAGATGAAGAAAAAGATCATAGAACAGCGATAAACGCCGGCTGTGATTATATGTTTATTGAGGATTATCTAAAAACGACATTCCGGAAAACCTGATAAGGGGATTGAAATGATATTGATATTTGACCTTTTCCAGACACTAGTCGAAGACATTCATATGGACTTTAATCTTGGATTAAAACCTCTTTGGGAGACATATTATAGGGATAAATGTTCCTTTGATGAAATCAAGGCTTATGGTGAAGAATTATTTGTATATATGCAGGATCTTCATAAGAAAGGCTTTGAGTTTCCTTTTGTAAATGATGAATTACCGATGTATGCAGAAAAATATGGCGGTGATGTAATTGATATGAGCATAGAAGAGGAAGCAGAGTTTTTGAGCAGGTGCAATGAAGAGAGAGTCTTTGATGGACTATCAGAGATGCTCGATGTTTTCAGGAAAGAAAAAATACCGATGTTCGTACTGTCAAATAGCGGATTCAGAGCAGGTGCACTCCGGTTAATGCTTGATTCCTATGGTATAGGCAGGTACTTTGAAAGAATATGGTCAAGCGCGGATTTTGGCAGGGTTAAGCCATCAACAGAATTCTTTGATATGGCAATTAGCGAGATACTTGATCTATATCCTGATAGCACCAAAGAGGATCTGTTGTTTGTCGGTGATACTTATGAGACGGATATAGTGGGCGCTCATAATACTGGTCTTAAGACAGCTTGGATCAATAGAAATAATGCATCTGATGTTAACGGCTTTGCTACATATCAGATTAAGGATATAACAGAACTTCGGAAAAAACATATTGTATAGAAGAACGTATTGTATTTCAGTTTTATAGACGATGACAAATCGCAATTTTTCTAAATAGATTTTCTTATAGGATAATAGGCTAAAGGAAAAACAATGAAGGACTGGAATGAAGTAAAAAAAGATAAAGAACT